>NZ_CP031310.1:0-1200000 GCF_004799665.1 Halapricum salinum | reverse complement strand
GCTCCGGGCGAAGTTGATCGCGCGCTGGGCGCGGGTCTCGCCCGATAACTCGGCCTCGACACGATCCGGCATTTCACTGGTGAGTCTGCCCTGCATGAGACTCGCCGAGGTGAAGACGTGCAGGTCGGCCTCGTGGGCGACTTCGAGGACACTCTTCGGCCCCGCGTCGGTGTCGTGGGATGGGGTCGTGAACGCGTCGGCCATGTAGACGTTGAACGGCAACTGGATCGCTTCGAAGTGTGACTCCTCGTTGCCGACCGTCGCGGCCGCCTGCTCGGCTCGCGTGAGAATTTCGGGCAGCGAGAGATAACTATCGTCGCCCTCGGGAACTCGAAACGCCTCCCACGTCGCCAGGCCGTAGGCCCCCAGATCGCCGTCGTTCGCGCGGCGTTCGAGCACCTCGAAGGTGGCTTCGAGCTGGTCGTAGACCGCTTCACGAGAGCGCACCTCCAACTGTGTCTCGGGGTTGTGGACGTAGTACAGATCCACGCTGTCGAGGCCGAGGTTGTCCAGCGAGCGGTCGACCATCGCGTCGATGTAGTCGGGCGCGATGCAGTGCTGGCCCATCGCGAGGTCGTCACGGTCGACGAGCCCGGAGTCGACGAACTTCTCGTGGAGGTAGCGCCCGGGATCGTCGGGCTGTGAGCCGTCGAAGGGCAGAAACCCGCCCTTGGTCGCGACGAACACCTCGTCGCGCTGACTCTCGCTGTCCGCGATGGCCGCGCCGACGACGCGCTCGCTGCGCTGACAGCGGTAGTTGATCGCCGTGTCGATGACGTTCACGCCCGATTCGAGGGCCGTCACGATGGCCTCGTGATACTGCTCGTCGGCTTCGTCTGTGGGGTCGCCCAGATAGGTGCCGACGCCGATACTCGACAGCGCGAAGTCGCCGAACGGTCGGAAGTAGGTGCGGGCGAAGTCCTCGTGAAAGCGGTCGCGATAGGCCCAGGTTCCCTCGTAGGTCGCCATACTCCTCGTTGGCGCGCGGAGGGGAAAAGGACGTGTTATCGAGTCGAGATTCGGTTACATCGCGCCGGCGACGCCGCCGCCGATGGCCGCGCCGCAGTGGTCGCAGGCGACTATGTAGAATCGCTTCGAGGCGCCGAAAATCTTCGTCTCCGATTCCATGTCGACGAACGCGACGTCTTCGGGGGCCTGGAAGGTCGCGTCACATTCAGGGCAGTGTGCCATATGCGGTGGTGTGGTCGGTGGATTGAAATGTTTTTGGTCAGGTCGCGCCGCCGCCGGCGTTGGACTTCGCGCCGGCGACGCCGCTGCCGATGACCGCGCCGCAGTGGGCACACTCCATCGTGTAGTAGCGCTTCGAGGCCGAGATGAATCCCAGCGAAGAGTCAGTGTCGACGAACACGACGTCCTCGGGGGTCTGGAAGGTCGCGTCACATTCAGGGCAGTGGACCATACTGTCGTTCCGGCGGGGTGACACAAAATCCTTACTGCAACTCGCCGGTCATCGCCTCGAACAGCCGCTCGGTGAACTCCTCGAAGGAGACGCCGTCGCCGGGCCCGATCCCCTCCATGTGATCCACCGAGAGCTGACCGCCACCCATCCGGGCGTGACCGCCCGCTTCGGCCATCGGAATTCCCTCGGTCGCGGCCTTCAGCGCCTTGCCCATGTGGACCCGGTCGTCACGCGACCGGCCCGAGAGATGGATCGTCCCGTCGCAGGTACCGGTGACGACGATCGCCGTCACTCCCTCCAGACGGAGCAGTTCGTCGGCAGCCTGCGGGATCGCGTCGACGTTGCCGACCTCACCGACGTCGCTGACGGCGAAGGGATTGCGTACCTCGCGGTTGGTGATCGCCCGGGCTTTGACTTCCAGGACTTCGGCGTCGACCTCGGGGTTTGCGACCCGGTCGAGGACGTCCTCGTCGATCCCGCCGTAGAGGTACGCCGCGGCCTGAAACTCCGCGCGCGAGCACCCGTTCGTCAGGTGGTTGGTGTCCGACTGGATTCCGTAGAGCATCCCCGTCGCCAGGATCGGCGTCAGCTTCCGCTCGTCGTGGCTGGGCTCCCAGCCGAGGTCGTCGAAGTACTCGCTGAAAATCGTCGCACACGCGCCGTAGTCGTCGCGGACGTCGGTGAACGACTCGCCTTCTCCCTCGCCCGGGTGGTGATCGACGACGGCGATCGGATCGATCCCGTCGGCGCCGGGGAATCCTCTGGCCTCGTTGTGATCGACCAGGACGACTGCCCCATCGGCGAGGTCGCCCGCGGTCTCGATCTGTTCGAAGTTCTGGTCGAGCACAGTTTGAAACGCGCGGTTCTCCTGGTGGCGGATCTGCCCCGGATACTGGATGGTCGTCGTCACGCCGGCGTCTTCGGCCAGCGCCGAGGCGGCCATCGCCGAGGCCATCGCGTCGGGGTCCGGATTCGGGTGCATCAACACCGTGACCGCGTCGTGGGCACCCAGTAGCCGCTGGAAGCGCTCGCCGGCCGACCGGCGCAGTCGACTGAGTCCCCACACGCCCACGCCAGCCAGGAGGGCGACTGCGAGGAGGGCGGCCGCGACGACAAGGGGCTGCTCGCCGACGAATCCCCCGATAGCGTCGATCTGAACGACGACGCTACCGGCGGCCCGAACTGACATACGCTGTAGGTGATTCCCGGATCACAAAGAAGGTTCCCCTGTGCAGGCGCAGCCGATCAAACTCCGTTTTGACCAAACAGAAACTTCTTACCTCGCGTCGCCGCTAGTAGGTGTCATGACCCGTGCGGTCGAGGTGAGCGTCGTCCTCCCGGCGTACAACGAGGAGGACACCATCGAGCGAACTGTCGATATCACGCTCGAGACGCTCGCCACCTTTCTCCCCGCAGGCTCGTTCGAGGTGATCGTCGCCGAGGACGGCTGTGACGACCGCACACCCGAGATCGCGAGCCGGATGGCCGAGGCGGACGACCGCGTCCGCCACGTCCACAGCGACGAGCGCCTCGGCCGCGGCGGCGCGCTCGAATACGCCTTCCACCAGGCCCGCGGCGAGACGCTGGTCTACTTCGACACGGATCTCGCCACCGATATGCGACATCTCGAAGAACTCGTCGAGAGCGTCCGCACCGAGGGGTACGACGTCGCGACGGGGTCGCGCCTGCTCCCCGGCGAGGCCGCCGATCGGCCGGCCAAACGCGACATCCCGAGCAAGGGGTTCAACACGCTCGTCCGACTCTTCCTGCGCTCGGACCTCCAGGATCACCAGTGTGGCTTCAAGGCCTTCGACCGCGACGCGCTACTCTCCCTCCTCGACGATGTCGAGGACGACCACTGGTTCTGGGACACCGAGGTGCTCGTGCGCGCCCAGCGGGCGGGCTACGACGTCAGGGAGTTCCCCGTCGAGTGGGCGCCCAAGGGCGACTCGAAAGTCGATCTCGTCCGGGACGTCTTCGGGATGGGCAGCCAGATCGTCCGCACCTGGTGGCAGGTGGCGGTCAGCCCGCGGATCGACCGCCGGGTGAGCATCGCCGCCGGCACCCTGCTGGTGTTCGTCGCCCTCCTGCTCATGACGACCTACCTCGATCCGGGCGAGGTCTGGGGCTACATGCAGGACGCGGATCTCGCGCTGGTCGCGCTCGCCGCAGTCGTCTACGTCACCTCCTGGCCGCTTCGCGGACTTCGCTACCGGGACATCCTCTCGAAACTCGGGTATCGCTCCGACCCTGCGTTCCTGACGGGTGCGATATTCATCAGTCAGACCGGCAACCTCGTCTTCCCGGCACGGCTCGGCGACGCCGTTCGCGCGTACGTGGTGAAAGCACGTCGGTCAGTCCCCTATCCATCGGGCTTCGCGTCGCTGGCGATCGAACGCGTCTTCGATCTGCTGACGATCGCGTTTCTCGCGGGCGCTGTCGTCGTCGGCATGGCAATCACGATGTCACCGGCGGAGATTCAGTCGGCGATCGGTGGTGCGGAACTGGCTGGCGGCCAGGAAGCCGCCGGGCAGACGGCGATGCTGGTCGCGGCGGGCGTCGGCGTCGCCGCCGGGCAGACGGCGATGCTGGTCGCGGCGGGCGTCGGCGTCGCCGCCGTGCTCGCGACGGTCGTGATCGTCCTCAGCGCGCGTAGCGAGCGCAACTACGTCCGGGCGACCGTCTCCCGGCTGAGTTCGGACGCCTACGCCGACTACGTGGCGGGCGTGATCGAACGCTTCACCGGCGACGTGCAGACGGTGGCCAGCGACCGCCGGGCGTTCGCGCTGGTCGGGGCGACGAGCCTGCTGATCTGGACTATCGACGTCCTCACTGCGGTCGTCGTGCTCGCCGCCTTCGGCGTCGAACTCACGCCGTTCCTGCTCGGTGTGGCCTTCTTCGCGGTCAGCGTCGGCAACCTCGCGAAGGTGCTGCCGCTCACGCCTGCAGGTCTCGGGCTGTACGAGGGCGCGTTCGCGATCATCGTCGTCGGGCTGACGCCGCTCGGTGGCGCGCTGGCGATCAGCGTCGCCATCGTCGACCACGCCGTCAAGAACCTCGTGACGCTGGCCGGCGGCCTCGTTTCGATGGCCTGGCTCAACGTTTCGCTCACTACTGCGGTAGAAGAGAGCCGCGACGCCAGTGAGGTCGAGGCCGCCGCCGGGCAGGACTAGTACTGTTCGGTGAGAAACGGACCGAGCGCACCCGCCACAGCGTGGACCAGCGACGACTCCCGATCGACGATTCGATCAGTCAGCACGCCGGCTGCGCCCTGCTCGGTCGCAACACCGCTGGTGTCGAGCACGTCGTCGAGTACGGGGCCGAGTTCCTCGCCCGCGCGGATTCGGTCGGCGATCGACTCGGGGAGTCTGATGGAGGGACCGCCACCGCGTTCGAGTCGTTCTCCGTCGGTGACGCTCGCCCACATGATCAGGAAGTGCCCGTCCACCGCCTCGACGGTCGCGACGCCGCCTTCGATGCCGACGCCCAGGTCGGCCTCGACCGTCGCCAGCGCACGCCGCGCCCGGTTGTCCGCGCCCGCGATCGTCTCCGCCCGACCCCGGGGTTGCTCGGCGACGCCCGACTCGACGGCGAGAGCCTGCACGCTCGCTGCCCTGCCGGCGAGCGCGCGCTCGACTGCCCGCTCCTTCACCGGATTCGTGCTCCCGACTGCGACCTCCATACTCCGTCTCATAGTGATTACTGTGGCGATTTACCGCTACGACCGTCCGGAGTCGGGCGGTCGCTGTGGAACAGACCGACAGTAACCACTATCAGCCCCCGGCTCTATAATTAGGCTCCTATTTCAATAGCATGTTACCCGACACCAAACATCACGATAACGGCCGAGAGCACCACTACAGCTGTAGATACCGAAACTGATTTATAGGGTTGCGACTAACCGATTGGTCAGCCAACGAGCGTCCGGGTTTTTCCAGGGAATTCCTGCCCGGATAGCGTCCGCCCTCGGAGCCACCACCATGAGCGAAACAACACGAACCCGAGCACGAAACGTAGAAGAGGAGACAGACGAACAGAACGACCTCAGCTGTCCGGAGTGCAGCGGCCGGCTGATCACCGACGACGCGCGCGGCGAGACGGTCTGTGACGACTGCGGACTGGTCGTCGACGCCGACGAGATCGACCGCGGCCCCGAATGGCGTGCGTTCGATTCGAAGGAGAAAGACGAGAAAAGCCGCGTCGGTGCACCCACCACGAACATGATGCACGACAAGGGACTCAGTACGAACATCGACTGGCGTGACAAGGACGCCTACGGCAACTCCCTGTCGTCGAACCAGCGCGAGAAGATGCAGCGCCTGCGCAAGTGGAACGAGCGTTTCCGCACGCGCGACAGCAAAGAGCGCAACCTCAAGCAGGCACTGGGGGAGATCGACCGCATGGCCTCGGCGCTCGGGCTGCCCGAGAACGTCCGCGAGACGGCCTCGGTCATCTACCGTCGCGCGCTCGACGAGGACCTCTTGCCGGGTCGCTCGATCGAGGGCGTCTCGACTTCCGCCGTCTATGCCGCCGCGCGCCAGGCCGGCGTTCCCCGGTCGCTGGACGAGATTACCGAGGTCTCCCGCGTCGAAAAAGACGAGATCGCCCGCACCTACCGCTACGTCGTCCGCGAACTCGGGCTGGAAGTCAAGCCGGCCGATCCCGAGAGCTACGTCCCGCGCTTCGCGAGTGATCTCGAACTGAGCGAGGAGGCCGAGCACCGCGCTCGCGAACTGCTGACCAACGCCAAAGAGAAGGGCGTCCACTCGGGGAAATCCCCGGTCGGTCTCGCAGCCGCGGCGGTCTACGCCGCCTCGCTGCTCACCAACGAGAAGACCACGCAGGCCGCCGTCTCGGAGGTCGCCGACATCTCCGAGGTCACCATCCGCAATCGCTATCACGAACTGCTCGAAGCCGAGCAGGGCATCGCGATGGCCTGACCCCGCTGTTTTTCCGCCTGTCACAGCGATTCATAGTGCTTACTGTAGCGATTTACCGGTATGACCGCACGAAGGTGTGTGGCCAATCCGGAACAGACCTACAGTAATCACTATCAGTCACACACTTTTGCCAGTCGGTCCCCTACGTGACTGGCATGGCAGACGTGCATCCGACGGTCGAGGCGGTCGCCGCCGACATCGCGGCGATGGAGACACGCGGCGCAGCACCCATCGCCGACGCGGCCGCCGACGCGCTCCGGGCCCAGGCCCGCGAGAGCGACGCCGAGACGCCCGCAGCGTTTCGGGCCGAACTCCGGGCCGCGGCTCGACACCTGCTGGATACGCGCCCGACGGCCGTCTCGCTGCCCAACGCCCTCCGGTACGTCCTCCGGCGGGTCGAGGGCGAGACCGTCGAGGCACTCCGGCAATCGACGCTCGCCGCCGCCGACGCCTTCTGCTCGCAACTCGATCGCGCGCAGGACGACCTCGGGCAGGTCGGGGCGAATCGACTGCGCGACGGCGACTGTATCATGACTCACTGCCACTCGACGGACGTCCTGGCGTGTGTCGAAGCCGCCCGCGAGCAGGGCAAAGAACTGACCGCCGTGGTCAAGGAGACCCGCCCTCGCAATCAGGGTCACATCACTGCCGAGCGCCTCCGGGACCTGGACGTGCCCGTGACGCTGATCGTCGACTCGGCGGCGCGTCGCTACCTCAACGACGTCGATCACGTCATGGTGGGCGCGGACGCTATCGCCGCCGACGGCAGCGTCGTCAACAAGATCGGGACGTCCGGGCTGGCGGTCAACGCCCGCGACCGCGGGACGCCGATCGTCGTCGCCGCTCAGACGATCAAACTCCACCCCGACACGCTCACGGGCCACACCGTCGAGATCGAGCTGCGCGACGAATCGGAGGTGATCAGTCAGGAACAGCGCGGGGCAATCGGCGAGATCGCCGTCGACAATCCCGCCTTCGACGTGACGCCGCCGCGCTATCTGGACGCGATCGTCACCGAGCACGGGCAGTTCCCGCCCGAGAGTATCGTCACGCTCATGCGCGAACTCTTCGGCGAGGGGACGACCGAGCCCTGGGCCGAACCAGCGGATCGACGGTCTACTGGATCCGATGCGGGGACCGATCCGTGACCCGGATCGTCTGTGCCGGCCACGTCAACTGGGACGTCACGTTGCAGGTCGACCGCCTGCCCGAGGCCGACGGCGAGGCCCGGATCACGGGCCAGCGCCAGGCCGGCGGCGGCAGCGCCTCGAACGCCGCGGCCGTGCTGGCAGGGCTCGACGTCGAGACGACGCTGATCGGCAGTGTCGGCGTCGACGAGCACGGCCACCTCGTCCGCCGGGAGATGGACGCCCTCGGCGTCGAGACAGCCCTCGTCGAGGTGGCCGAAGGCGAGACGACAGTAAAATACCTCGTCGTCGACCGGGGCGGCGAGGTGATGGTGCTGGGAAACGAGGGCGCGAACGAACACTACTCCGTGGACGACGTCGACGTCGCGGCGATCCGCGGGGCCGATCATCTCCACCTCACGAATCAGCGGCCGGCCACGGCGCTGGAACTGGCCGAGACAGCGGTCGAAGCCGGCGTGTCGGTGAGTTTCGATCCCGGGCGACGGATCGCAGATCGTGCCTACGATCCCGTCGTCGAACTGACCGACTGTCTCTTCGTGAACGACCGCGAGGCCGACCTTGTCGAGAGCGAGGGACTCCTCGATGGCGTCCGGACGGTCGTGGTCAAACACGGAGCCGACGGTGCGGAGGTCCGCGAAGGCGCCACGACCGTCTCTCACCTCGGTTTTCCGGTCGAGCCGGTCGACACCACGGGTGCGGGCGACGCCTTCGCTGCCGGGTTTCTGGCCGCTCGGGAGGACCGCACGACAGCGCAGGCACTGGCGGTCGCCAACGCCTGCGGCGCGCTTGCGGCCCGGACACTGGGCGCGCGGCTGTACCTCTCCTGGGACGACGTCGAGGCGATGCTTTCGGTCGACCAGGAGTGACCGCGTGCGGCCACGACAGCCAAACCATTCCACGCTGGAACGCGAAGGCCGAGTATGTCTCCCACGACCTCTGGCCTCCATCACGTGACGGCGATCGCGGGCGATCCCCAGCGAAACGCCGATTTCTACGTCGAGACGCTCGGGTTGCGCCTGGTGAAACGGACTGTCAATCACGACGACACCGGGACCTACCACCTCTATTTCGGTGACGGTGTTGGCACACCCGGAACGAACATCACGTTCTTTCCCTGGGGCGAGACGGGCCGTCAGGGCGAGTTCGGCGCGGGCCAGACCGCCGCGACTGCCTACCGTATTCGACCCGAGTCACTGGTGTACTGGCGCGACCGCCTCGACGAACGCGGCGTCGACGTCGAGGAGACGACCAGATTCGACGAGCCGGTGCTTGCGTTCGCGGACACGGACGGGATCGGTCTCGAACTGATCGCCAGTGAGTCGGCACTCGACGCCGACACCGTCGCCTGGGAGGACAGCCCTGTCCCGGCCGAGCATCAACTGCGCGGCTTCCACAGCGTGACCCTCGCAGTGGAGACCTTCGAGCCGACCCACGAGATTCTCACCGAGGTACTGGGATACGGACTCGACGCCGAGGCTGGGGACCGGCGGCGCTACCGGACGCCCGCCGGCAGCCAACCGCTGGACCTCGTCGAGACGAACCAGCCACGCGGTCGGATGGGCGTCGGGACGGTCCACCACGTCGCCTTCGAAGCGCCCGATACTGACGCCGAAGCGGAGTGGCGCGGCGACTTCGCCGACCACGACCTCCGGTCGAGTCGCGTCATCGACCGCACCTACTTCCAGTCGGTCTACTGCCGCGAACCCGGCGGTATCCTCTTCGAACTCGCGACGCCCGACCCCGGATTTACCGCTGACGAGGACGTCGCCGAACTGGGATCGCGGCTCGTCTTGCCCGACTGGCTCGAAGACGAACGCGGAGAGATCGAAGCCCAACTCCCGCCGTTCGATCCGCCCCGGGGTACTGAGCGCTCATGAGTGAGCGCTTTCGCTTCGCGTACGAGCCGGGCGTGATTCGTGCCGGCCGGGGCTGTATCGGCGATCTCGAAGCCGAACTCGCCAGCCAGGGCTTCGAGCGCGCGCTGGTGGTCTGTGGCTCGACCGTCGGCTCGACACCGACAGTGATCGATCCCGTCACGGAGGGCCTGGGTGAGCGACTCGCGGGCGTCTTCGCGGAGACGACGCCCGAGAAACGGCTGGCTACGGCCGCGGCCGCGGTCGAATCCTATCGCACACACGATGCCGACGTGCTCGTCGGTCTGGGCGGCGGCTCCAGTCTGGACGTCGCGAAGCTCACGGCTATCCTGGCCGGCGACGACCGCGCGATCCAGACGGTGGCCGACGAACTCGTGGAGACGGGGACGATCAGCGTTCCCGACGACCCCGCCCCGGTCGTGGCCGTCCCGACGACGCTGGCGGGAGCAGACCTCTCACAGGGCGCGGGTGTCACGGCCGATCCCGCCTCGGGGCTGGTCGATTCGGCCGCGAGCGGCGGGATCTCCGACCCGAAACTGATGCCGCGGGCCGTCCTGGCCGACCCCGAACTGGTCGCGACGACCCCGAAATCGATACTGGCTGCCTCGGCGATGAACGGCTTCGACAAGGGCATCGAGACCCTCTACGCCGCGAACGCCACGCCGATCACCGACGCGACCGCCGGGCGCGGGCTCGAACTGCTGGCCCACGGTCTGCAGGCGTTCGAAGACGGGGCAGTCGACGCCGCCGCACTCGAACCCGTGGTCGAGGGCCTGCTGCTCGTCCAGTACGGCATCTGGCGACCAGACGGCGTGAAGATGTCTCTCATCCACGCCTTCGGTCACGGGCTGACCCGCACCTACCCGGTCCAGCAGGGCGCGGCCCACGCCGTCATCGCGCCGCACGTCCTCGAATACCTCTTTGCACAGGTCGATGCCCGCCGTGGCTTACTGGCCGAGAGTCTGGGTGTGGGCGATGCCGCCGAGCTGGCCACGGCGGTGGTCGAGCGCGTGATCGAGATTCGGGACGCGCTCGGATTGCCGACCCGACTTCGGGACGTCGAGGGACCCGAACCGGAGGAGTTCGAGGGGGTCGCGCGATCGATCCTGGCTGACTCGTTTGCGGCGAACGCGCCGCCGGGATTCGAACCCACAGTCGAGGAGATTGCGGGCGTGCTCGAAAACGCCTATTGAGATAGATTGATACGCCCAGCCCGCACACTCACGAGCAGATGGCACCGCGTATCGTCGTCTTCGGGGCCGCGGCTGGGGTGGCAGCGCTGCTGATGGCACTGGCGACGTTCTTCATGCCGCTGCCGTTCGCGCTGAAAGTACTGCTGTACGTCATCTTCGGCGGGCTGTTCATGGCCAGCGTCGCGATCTTCGGTCGAATCCTCGTGATGGACAGCTAGTCGAAGTCGCGCCCACTGCCTCACTCCGAGACGGCTTCGATCGCGCGCTGGCCGATCTCGACGACGTCCGGTTCGAGTCGGTCGCGACTGTCCCGCAACTCCGCAGGACTGAACCACTCCCACGCTTCCGGTGGCGCTTCGCCGGGCCCGGGATCGATCTCCTGGCTCTCGGCGCGGCCATAGAAGACGAAATCGATGTGCTGGTGGCCGACCTCGCCGTCACAGGTGTTGATGTCTTCGAGCAGGAAGTGCTGTGGCTCGGGGATCGATTCGACGGTCGGCGAGGAGAGGTCACCCTCGGGTGCCAACAGGTCGACGTCCTGGCCGATCTCCTCGCGGACTTCGCGTCTGGCGGCGACGTGGGGGAGTTCGTCGCGGTCGATGTGGCCGCCGGGCGGCAGCCACATGTCGAGTTTGTCGTGGTCGTGTAGCGCGACGGCGCCGTCGCTGACGACGTACACTGTCGCGACGAAGTGCCGAGTCGTCTCCATACCGCGGCCTGCGCTTGCGGCGGCAAAAACGTTCCTAGGCGGGGACGTCGTCCTCGGCTTCGAGCAGCTCGTGGTAGCGGTTGCGGATCGTCACTTCCGAGATGTTGGCGACCTCGCTGACCTCGTTCTGAGTCACCTTCTCGTTGGACAGCAGCGAGGCGGCGTAGACCGCCGCAGCGGCCAGTCCGACCGGGGACTTGCCCGAGTGGACACCCTGGCGCTTGGCCGTGCTCAGGAGTTCGCGAGCGCGGCGCTCGACCTCCTCGCTCAGTTCGAGATCACTCGCAAAGCGCGGCACGTAGCTCTCGGGATCGGCGGGTGCCACTTCCAGCCCGAGTTCCCGAACCACGTAGCGATACGTCCGAGCGATCTCGTCTTTCTCGACCCGGGAGACACCGTTGATCTCGTCCAGGCTCCGGGGGGTTCCGGCCTGACGGGCGGCGGCGTACAGCGACGACGTGGCGACACCCTCGATCGAGCGCCCGGGGAGCAGATTCTCGTCGAGCGCGCGGCGATAGATGACCGAGGCCGTCTCGCGGACGCTCTCCGGGAGACCGAGCGCCGAGGCCATGCGGTCGATCTCCCCCAGTGCCTGCTTGAGATTCCGTTCTTTGCTGTCGCGCGTGCGGAAACGCTCGTTCCAGGTGCGCAGCCGCTGCATCTTCTCGCGCTGGCGGCTGGACAGTGAGTTGCCGTAGGCGTCTTTGTCCTGCCAGCCGATGTTGGTCGACAGCCCCTTGTCGTGCATCATGTTCGTGGTGGGTGCACCGACACGGGACTTCTGGTCTTTCTCCTTCGAATCGAACGCACGCCACTCCGGCCCGGGATCGATCTCGTCTTCCTCGACGACGAGACCACACTCGGTACAGACTGTCTCGCCGCGCTCGGAGTCGCTTGCAAGCTTGCCACCACACTCCGGGCAGACCAACTCCTCGTTCGCCTGCTCGTCGGTGGACTCCTCTCGCTCGCTGGTGCGCTCGTGACGTCTGATGGTCGTGTCTGTCATTGGTTTTGGAGGGTACGCAACGGGCACGCGCCCGAAGAATTACCTGACTTCGTAATTGTGTTGTGGACCCGGCGACTTAAATCTTTGGCTAGCCAAAAAGTCATTTCCACTTTCGGAAATCGATGTTCCGTTCGATGGATCTCGTTCGTCAGGAACGCAAGTCGAAGATCGGTGTTTGTGTGTCGATTCTGCACGACCGATCGAAAGCTGACACGGGCGGCATCGAAATCCTTACCGCTGGGCCTGCCTTCGCGACAGACATGAGCGAATCCGCCGTCGATCCCGAGGAGGTCCGCCACGTCGCCGATCTCGCGCGGGTCGACCTCGACGAGGAGGAAGTCGAGCGGTTCACCGACCAGTTCGGCGAGATCCTCGCGGCCTTCGAGGCCCTCGAAGAAGTGCCCGAAGTCGAGAGCGAGGCCGACCTCGTGAACGTGATGCGCCCCGACGAGACGCACGACTGTCTCAGCCAGGAGGAGGCCCTCCAGAACGCCCCCGAGAGCGAAGAGGGCTACTTCAAAGGGCCCAAGGTGTCGTAGATGAGCGCCTACAACGCCTTCGTCACGCGAGAGGCCATCGAGGGAAGCGGCGAGGGCCCCCTCGCAGGGAAGACCGTCGCCGTCAAGGACAACATCTCCACTGCGGGCGTGCGGACGACCTGCGGGTCGGCGATGCTCGAAGACTACGTCCCGCCCTACGACGCGACGGTCGTCCAGCGCCTGAAACAGGCCGGCGCGACCATCCCCGGCAAGACCAACATGGACGAGTTCGGGATGGGGACCACGACCGAGACCTCCGCGTTCGGCCCGACCGAGAATCCTGCCGCCGAAGGGCACGTCCCCGGTGGTTCGTCGGGGGGGTCGGCCGCAGCAGTCGCCGCGGGCGAAGCAGACCTCGCGCTCGGGACCGACACGGGCGGGTCGATCCGCTGTCCGGCCGCCTTCTGCGGCGTGGTCGGGATCAAACCGACCTACGGGCTCGTCTCCCGATACGGCCTGATCGCCTACGCCAACAGCCTGGAGCAGATCGGCCCCATCGCAACCTCCGTCGAGGCGGCCGCCGAGCTGCTGGACGTGATCGCCGGACAGGACGATCACGACGCGACCACTCGGGACTTCGACGAACATGTCGGCACGGGTCTGGCCGAGGCCGCCGACGGCGACGTCGACGGACTCGACATCGGTGTCCCGACGGAACTGCTCGACGGGGCTGACGAGGCGGTCGTCGAGACGTTCTGGGACGCCATCGCCGACCTCGAAGCCCAGGGTGCGAGTTATCACGAGGTGTCGATGGAATCCCTGGAGCACGCCGTCGAGGCCTACTACGTGATCGCCATGTCCGAGGCCTCCTCGAATCTCGCGCGGTTCGACGGCGTGCGCTACGGACCGACGCCCGAGTACGAGGGCAACTGGAACGAGGAGTTCGCGAAAGTGCGCGAAGAAGGCTTCGGCGAGGAGGTCAAACGCCGGATTCTCCTGGGCACGTATGCCCTCTCTGCGGGCTATCACGACAAGTACTACAAACAGGCCCAGGACGCCCGCGCGTGGATCAAACAGGACTTCGACGAGGCACTAGGGGAGGCCGACGTCCTCGCGTCGCCGACGATGCCCGTCCCGCCGATGAAACGCGGCGAGAGTCTGGACGATCCGCTGACGATGTATCTCGCGGACGCCAATACTACTCCCGTCAACCTCGCGAACCTCCCGGCGATCTCGGTGCCCGCAGGTGAAACCGACGACGGTCTCCCAGTTGGATTGCAGATCGTCGGGCCGGCGTTCGGCGAGAGAGAGATTATCCGGGCGGGGAGTGCGCTGGCCTGAGGACGGCCAACTACTACGGCATCTCGCGGTCAAGAGTGACGTATGATCGACAGCGAGACCCTGGGTCGGATCGCCGAGTCCTATCCGTGGGCCAGCTGGGCTCTCTGGGACGACCGCTTCCCCGAGGAGGAGTGTGTCGAGGCGACGCCTGAAGACCTGCTGTCGTTTTTCGAGATCCACCGAGCCGCGTTGACGCCGGACGTCGTCTTCGTGGGCCTGAACCGGTCAGCGGACCTCGACGCGCCTTTCCAGAACTTCCACGCACCGACGCGCCAGCACTACGACTATCGGCTCAAGGAGTTCGTCCAGGACGCCGAACTGGGCCGGCTCTGGGGCGGGTACATGACCGACCTCGTCGACGAGGTCGAACCGAACGCCGACACAGTGACGGTTACCGACGATGACGCCGACCTGCTGCTGTCACAGTTGGCGTTGCTCGACCAGCCCGCGTATCACGTCGTCTGTTTCGGCGTGAAGACCTATCAGGGTGCGCTGGAGTACTTCGGTGGTGAGTCCGAAGGCGGTCCCCACGAACTGCAACTGACGACGACAGAGGTCGACGGGTTGACGCTGCACCTCTACCGGGTCTGGTTCTACGGGGCCTGGGGGGCGAACGCCGACAAAGTGGACGTGCTGGCCCGACAACTCCAGTACCTCGACGGAAAGATCGACAGCTGAGGGCCGGGCAGCGACGCCACGAGTCCGGTCGCTACTTCGTCAGGTCTGGACTCGTTCCGAGGAACGACTCGACTGCCGCGATGACGCGCTCTGCCCCTGTCACCGGCCCGAGGTGGCCCAGCCCGTCGAACTCGACGAACCGGCTGTGCGCCAGGCGGTCGTGGACTGTCCGGACGCTGTCTCGGAGGTGTGACGGTCCCTCGCTGCCGGCGAGCAACAGCGCCGGGGCGTCGACGTCCAGCGGATCGGCCAGCTCGTGTTGTTCGAGTGCGCGGTCCATCCGGACGGCGTGCTCGGCGTTCCGGGCGGCCTCGGGCCAGCCGTCCCAGGCTTCGAGCCACGAATCGAAGTCCGCGATGTCGCCGCCGTGGATGACCTCCTTCAGGTGGAGTTTCATCGCCTCGCGGGGCTCGCCCGCGTCGAGGTGTTCCTGCATTCGCGCCGCGAGGTCGGCCTGCTGGCGGTACTCTCCGACGAGGTAGGCGGGCTCGTAGGCGACAGCCGCCCGGACGTCGGCGACGCGGGCGGTCTCGATCGCTTTGAGGCCGCCGAAGGAGTGGCCGAACAGCACGGGCGACCCGTCGACGGCGTCGATGACGGCCTCGACGTCCGAAACTTCGCGCTGGATGTACCCCTCCGTTGGCGCGCCCTCGTCGTGTTCTCGCCGATCCGGGACGACGACGGTGTACTCGTCGGTGAAAGCAGGGACGATCGGGTCCCAGAAGCGCCGGCCGCCCCCGCCATAGAGGAGTACGAGGGGTGGGCCGTCGCCGTGTGTCTCGTATGCGGTACGTGTGCCGTCTGCGGCAGTGACTGTCTGCATGACTGGATCTCTGAGTTGGACGGCCGCCGGGATTCGACTGTCTCTCAGTCGTCCGGCCGCTTAAGTACTAGTCGGGCAACGGCGGCCACGTCGAGGCCACGCTCGTCTCGATGATCTGCGTCTGGGCTCGCCGGAGCCGTTCCGAGAGCGACGACGCCGAGATGTCGAGTTCGGCGGCGACCGCCTCCAGCGACGCGGTTCGGGGGATCTCGAAGTACCCCATCTCGTAGGCCGTCCGCAGCGCTTCCTGCTGGCGGTCGGTCAGGCCCTCGCCCGGGGGTTCGGGGTCGCCGTCGCGGGTAAGTCGCCGCAACGTAAAACCGGCCTCGGCCTGCCAGAACGCCCGGAAGTCGTCGAACGCCGCGCGGTCGGCGAACCAGCCCGACTGGATCCACCCCTCCGGAGTGACCTGGATGCGGTCGATCGAGGCTTCGGCCGTGGCGAGCGCCCGCAGGCCGTCCAGATCCTCGAGGGCGTCGCCCAGCGTTTCCGCCAGCGAGAGCGCGGGTTCGATCTGGTAGCGCCGCGTCTCGCCGGCCCGGCCGACGAGGACGTACTCGGCGACGAACTCACTGGAGTCGAAGGCCGCTTCGACCGGGGCGGGGTCGTCGTGGGTGACGTGCGTGACGAACAGCGGGCGTCGCCCGTGGTTGTACTGCAGCTCCACGACGACGTCTGCCCCGGGGACGGCGGCCGCAATCTCGGTCAGCGGCAGTGCCGGGCAGTGGATGGCGAACTCGGCGACCAGTCCCATGTGTTCGTCATTTTTGCCCCCATGCTTGGAAGTTCTGGTCGCCGAGACGGCGACCTACAGTTGCATCGCGAAGTGATAGAGCGGGACGAACCCCGGAACCACGAACGGATAGATGACCGGCCCGTGGACCGGAATCGACTCGGCCTCGACGATCCCGGCGATTCCGGCGACTGTGACGAGGAGAAACCCGCCGCAGGCCAGATAGAGCACTGCTGTCGAGCCGACGACCCAGCCGACACTTGCGAGCGTGATCGCGGCGAGTTGTCCCCAGGCCCCGACCCGGGTCAGCGCGTTCGGGCCACCCTCCATACGTCACGCTATCGACACCAACTGGTATGAGTTTCCCGGTTCCACCCTGTGACGTGGCTGCTGTCTCTCCACCACCGTCTACGATCACGATATCCGACACGTTTTTGATTTCGTCGTGAGACAGTTCACACGATGTCGTTCCAGCCCTCCACTCTCCGGCATCGTCTGCGAATCGTCGCACTCGCGGCGGTGTTGCTGGCGTTCGACGTGGTCTTCGTCGCGGCGGTGTACGTCCTCGGGCACGTAGCCGTCTGGCTGTTGCCGCTGGTGAGTTTTCAGTTCGCCCACTTCGGGTTGTGGTCGCTACAGTTCGACCTGGTCCCGCTGTGGCTCGTGCTGGCGGTCGGGACGCCGCTGACGCTGGTCGTCCAGTCGGTGTTCGGCTACCGGCTGACGCTACGGGACGTCACCGAGGGGAACATCGGCCCGGAGAAGTCGCTGAAGAACGTCGTGCTGGCCGACCGCAGCGACGACGAGGACGACGAGAGCGAGACGGTCGAGGTGACCGAACCGTCTGCGGACCATCCCGTCCGCGAGCGCGTGGCGCGTCTGTCCCAGACCGCAGACCTCGCACCGCCGACGATTCGGCTGGTCCACACCGACACGCCCAACAGCTACGTCGCGAGTCGGCCCGGCGAGCGGACGTTGTTCGTAACGACAGGATTGCTCGATACTCTCGACGGCGAGCAGTTGGACGCGGTCCTGGCGCACGAACTCGCCCATCTGAAGAACGGCGACGCCTTCGTGATGACCGCGGCGGCGTTCCTGCCGACGGTGAGCGAACAGTTCATCGCCCGCATGGGCCGCTCGCTCCGCCATTCGATGCTCCTCAACTGGCTCTGGGATCTCGACGCCGAGGAGACCTACGGCGCGCCACAGGTTGAGCTCCCGCTGCTGGTGTTTGCGGTCGTCGCCGTACCGATCGCAGCTACTCTCTATCTCGCCAGCACGGCCTGCTACCGGTTGCTCTCGCGAATCCGCGAGTACGCTGCCGACGCCGGCGGCGTCGCGATCAGCGGCTCGCCAGCGGCACTGGCGAATGCACTCGAAACGCTGACGACCGACCCGCGGCCCGAGACGGACCTCCGGGCCGCCCAGACGGGCGTGCGAGAACTGTGTGTCCTTCCGTACGCCTTCGATGCGACCGACGAGGACCTCCCGGACGACCGTCTCGGCCGACTCCAGCGACGGTGGGACCGATTGTGTGATCGACTCTTGCCGGGCTCACATCCCGCGCCCGACGAGCGGATCGCGGCGCTACGTGAGCGGCAGTCGCGGATGGAACGCTGAGAAACGGGCCGCTACGGGGCGATTGCCGTCCGTTCGAGCACGGAGTCGTAGAGCTCTTCGAGCCGATCGACCGAGTGTTCGACGCTGAGCTGCTCGCGGCTGTCGAGACAGGTCCCGCTGAGCCGTTCGCGGTCGTCCAGTGCCCGCTGGATCGCCTCACCGAAGGCGTCGATGTCGCCACGGGGGTAGTGATAGCCCGTCGCGTCGTCTTCGATCGTATCCGAGAGCGCGCCGCTGTCGACGCCGACGACGGGCGTCCCACAGGCGTTGGCCTCCAGCGCGACCAGCCCCTGTGTCTCGACGGGACTGGGAAACGCGAAGACGTCGAGCACCGAGTAGAACGCCGGCAACTCTTCGCGGTCGAGAAAGCCGAGGAACCGGATATCGAGGTCGGCTTTGCGTGCGCGAGCCTCCAGATCCTCACGCGCGGGCCCGTCCCCGCCGAAGACGACCGTCACGTCCATGTCTTCGGTCGCGGCGACGATGTCGGGCAGGCACTTCTCGTAGCCGTGGCGGCCGGTGTAGCCGACCAGCGGGCCGTCGCCGAGGTCGTACCGGTCGCGGAACGCGGCAGTGTCGACCGGCTGAAAGCGGTCGATGTCGACGCCGTTCGGGACGACCGCGACGCGCGTGTCGACGCCGACCTCCTGCACGACGTGCCGGCGCGTGCGCTCGCTCGGGGCGACGACCAGATCCGTCTGTTCGAGGAACCACCGTTCGTAGGATTCGGCACACCGCCTGACAGTGCGCTCGATCGCGCCGTTGAACGAGATGTACTCGGCGTACTCGCTCGTCGGCGTGTGATAAGAGGCGACCAGCGGCACGTCCTCCGAGCGGGAGAGACGCAACCCGCTCAACCCGACGCCGAAGGGCGTGTGTGAGTGGACGATGTCGGCGTCTTCGACCGCGTCCGGAACCTGTGGGACGCCGATTCGAAACCCCTCGTAGAACGGAAACGGAACGCTCCGGACCGGATACTCGCCGTCACTCGGATCGTACTCGTCACCGCCCGGGTAGACGACGTCCATCTCGTGGCCACGTTTCTCCCAACACTCCCGCCAGGACTTGACGGTATAGGTCACGCCGTTGACCGTCGGCAGATAGGTGTCCGTGAACGCGGCGACCGTTGGTGTCCCCATTCGTCCAACGATTGAACGAGCGGTACTTAAGTTGTTGCGACTTCTTCGTAGGCGTCGATCAGTTCCTCGCCGACACGCTCTAAACTGTGGTTCTCGGCCGTCTCCCGGGCGTTCTTTCCCAGGCGCTCGCGCAAGTCGGGGTTCGATTCGAGTCGCTGGAGCGCATCGCGGAACTCCGCCTCGCTCGAACAGAGCAGGCAGTCGTGGCCGTCCTCGTAGTACTCCCGGAACACGGGGATGTCCCGCAGAACGACTGCCTTCCCGCAGGCCATCGCCTCCAGAACGACGAGTCCCTGATTCTCGACTTTCGAGGGGAAACAGAAGACGTCGCCGGCGGCGAACGCTCCACGCTTGTCCTCGACCCAGCCCGTGAACGTGACGTTTGCCGGCGGGTTCTTCGTCCACTTGCGGACCGTGCGCGAGCCCAGGAGGCTCCCGTCGTACTCGCCGAACCACGCGAAGTCGTAGTCGGTCTGCTGGGCGAGTTCACAGAACGTCGTCAGGCCCTTGCGCTCGAAGACGCTGCCGACCGCGAAGACGACCATCCCCGAGAGGTCGTAGCGCTCGCGATACTCCTCGCGGAACTGCTCGTGGCCCGCCACCGATTCGAGGTCGATCCCGTTGGTGATCGGCCGGATCGGCGCGTCGATCGGATAGGCTTCCAGCGTCTCTTTGGTGTACTCGCTGGGACAGAGCACCAGATCGGCCTTCGAGTAGAACCACCGCAGATAGCGCCGCAACGGTTTCGCCAGCAGGTTCGACCCGCGGAAGCTCTCGGCGAAGTCCTCGCTGGTGACGTGAGCGTGCAGGACGAGCGGGATGTCTTTTTTGCGAGCCTGGCGGGCGACGAGGGCGCTGCCCGGCCCGATCATGTTGCAGTGAGCGATGTCGAAGCTCGCCAGACCCTGGCCGTGGGCGACACGGTTGATCGCCGCCAGCTTCATGTCGCCGCCGTACCACGGCGTCGTCAGATAGGTCACGTCCGCTTCTGACTGTTCCAGCGCGGCGCGCTGGTGGTCGACCGACGTGCTGATCCCACTTCGGTCGAGTCGACCTTCGAGTTCCAGATAGTTCAGGACGCGCACACTCTGTGGCTCGCCACCCGGGAAATTAGTGCTGTCGGAATCTCGGGCAGAGCGAGCGATATCCGAACGACACGTCTAACCCGTCCGGTCGAGAACGGTCGGGTAGATGGGATCGAGCGAGACGATCGCGCGCGAGCGGATCGAGGTCCTCCACGAGCGTGCAGCGGCTGCTGCGCGCGAGGGCAACCACGACCGCGCTCGCGAGTACGTCCGTCGCGCCCGGCGGGTCGCCGAGCGCAACCGGCTCTCGCTCCCCAAAAAATTCGATCGGTTCACCTGCGACGCCTGCGACGCCTATTTCATCCCGGGAAAGAACGCCCGCATCCGCACTCAGGACGGTCACGTCGTCGTGACGTGTGACTGCGGCGCGCAGGCTCGCTATCGGTACGACTGAACAGTAGGAGTAAAGAAATCGCCCTAACTCTTTGGGCCGAAGACTCTAAACCGTCCCCGAGAGATGAACGAGTACATGACAGACGCTGATCAACAGCGCAAGATTCACGACCTGGACGCGACACTCCGGGTCGGTAAAGGCGGCGTCGAATCCGTCGCCGACGAACTGTCCGACCAGCTCGACAACACTGATCTGGTGAAAGTCAAGTTCCTGCGGTCATCGCGTGGCGGGACGACGACCGAGGAACTGGCCGAGGAACTCGCCGACCTCGCCAACGCCGAGGTCGTCCAGACGCGCGGCCACACGGGAGTGTTCAAGCGATGATACCGCTGCAGGTCACCAACGGCCCCGTCGCCGACGCACTCGTCGACGCCGGCCTGGACGTGGGAATCGCGAACCCACTGGGCTCGGCGATCACGTTCGTCATCGCCTTCTTCGTGTTGTATCTCGCCGGGAAAGCGATCGTCCTCCCGCTGGTCAGTCGCGTGCTCAAACGGCGCGGACTCGACGAACACGCCCGGACGCCGATCCGCAAGGTGACATCGATCCTGATCGTCTTCGCGGCGATCGCAGTCGCCTTCGGCGTGGCCGGGTACGGCAACTTCCTCACGTCGCTGGCGACCATCGCCGCCGCCGCCACGTTGGCGATCGGGTTCGCCATGCAGGACGTCATCGCCAACTTCGTCGCTGGCGTGTTCATCTACACGGACAAACCGTTCCGTCTCGGCGACTGGATCGAGTGGGACGGCAACTCCGGCGTCGTCGAGGACATCAGCCTTCGTGTCACTCGTGTCCGAACCTTCGACAACGAACTGCTGACGGTTCCGAACTCCAACCTCACCAGCGGGGTCATCAAAAACCCCGTCGCGAAGGATCAGCTTCGGCTGCAGTTCCTGTTCGGCATCGGCTACGACGACGACATCGACAAAGCGACCGACATCATCATCGAGGAAGCCGAAAAGCACGAGGACATCCTCGACGACCCCGCGCCGTCCGTTCGACTGACCGAGCTCGGCGATTCGTCGGTCGGTCTCAAATCGCGCATCTGGATCGACAATCCCTCGCGGTCGGACTTCGTGAAGACGAAAGCCGAGTACGTCAAGTCGGTCAAAGAGCGCTTCGACGCCGAAGACATCAACATCCCCTACCCGAACCGCACGATCGGCGGTTCGCTGGATATCGAGGGCTACGAGGCCGTCGCCCAGGCAGACGACTGATCGCGCCGTCGTTTTTCGAGACCGTTTTTCAGCCTTCACTGCCCCCGCGATTCTCGGGCACGAACTTCCCGGCGACCCACCCGATACCGGTCGAAAACAGCGCCGGAATCAGCACGAACAGCAACATCGCTCCGAAGAACTCGCCCCGTCTTTCGAGCCCGCCGTCGATCTGTAACACCGGACTGAGTGCGATCACCGGGACGAGCAACAGCACGAGCGCGACCGCGTAGCCGGTCTTCGAGACCGCACCCTGAACCGTCCGCCGCCGGACGAGATAGGCCGTCGACCCGAGCCACGCGATCAGTCCGAACAGCAGCGCCCAGCCGCTCTCGGTGAGCGCGACCAACACGATCGTCCCGACGAACCCGACGACGATCCCGCCGAGGATCCCGACGATCACCGTGAGCGTGTTGTCGACGAACCCATCGGGATCGAGAATCTGTCCGTCCTCGGTCCCGATGCCCGCTGCGTCGGCGACGCCGCTGGCGCTCTCGGTGACAGCGTCCGTGGTCGTCGTCCCATCGTCGCCCGACTCGCCGTCGGTGCCGTCCCACGACAGCTCGTCGTCCTCGACCGTCTCCTGGTAGTCGGTCAGGTCGGCCGAGCAGTGCATGCAGTAGGTCGCCGTCTGTCCGATGGGCTCGCCACACTCCGGGCAGCGCGGGTCCGCCTCGTCGATGCTCATGGCACGCTAGTGTGTGATTCCCCCCCACGACACATAAAGACGGTCGCTGTGTCGAGTACGCCAGCGTCCGTGGACCAGTGAGGGACGTACGAGGGAGTGCCAAAGACTGTAGCCCCAATCTTCATGCGGCGTGGCCCACGACGCTCACGCATGCAGGAGTCGTGGATTCCACTGCAGTGTCCCGAATGTAACGAGTCGTGGGAAGCGACGCCGGCCGACCTCCCCGAACCGGACGAGTCGTTCGTCTGTGACCACTGTGACGCTGTCCGTCCGACTGCCGAATTCACCAAAACCGCACGCGGGCTAGAGATACTCCGGGACTTCTACGAGTCCTGATTGCCTGGCTGTCGGTCACTCCCGGCTGTTCGACCGGGCCGGCGGGTCCTTCGAGATGATCTTTCCCCAGAGGCTTCGGCGGTCTGCGACCTCGCGGTAGGCCCACTCACGGAACCGCGAGTACTCGTCGAACTGCCGGCAGAACTGAAACAGCGGCTCGAAGTCGACTCCGAGATCGGACCGGCCGAGCGCCTGTTCGATCGACTCGCCACAGGAGTAGACCTCGTCGTCGACGACCAGATGGGCACACTCCTCGTAGTCCTCGGGCAGTTGCGCGAGCAACTCCTCGGTCAGCTCCGAGAAGCCGACCAGTTCGACGTCCGATCGCTCGGCGATGTAGTCCGCCCACCACGTGCAGAACCCGCAGTCGTCATCGTAGACGAGCGTAGCCTCGCTCATACCCGTCCCTAAGAACCCACCCATCACTAACCCTTCGACCGCAACACCCGTGTCGATGGCCGTCCCACCACTGCGTGTGAACCGCCACGCCCTGCTCCTCGTCGCGAGCGCTTGCCTGCTCGTCGCTGGGCTGTGGCTCTCGACGCTGTTCACCCTCGGGAGCACTGCCTGGCTGTTCGGCGCACTGGTCGCCGTCCACGGCTTCGCCGGCCTGTGCTACGCCGGCTGGCGCGTACGTGGATGAGCGAGCGCTCTTTCCGAGACGCTCACTTCGTTCGGAACCACGTCACTACTCAAACACCTGATCGATCTTCCGCTTGATCGCGTCGGGATAACCGCTCGATCGGACTTCCGTCTCGACGACGACGCCGTACTCGAACAGCGCGACTGCCAGCCCGATCGCGAAGCCGAAGACCAGCCCCGCGGTGTACCCACTCCCGAAGACGCCGCTGGCGGCGAACGCTATGATCGACACCACCAGGAACGACACTACCCCTGTTAATTGATACGAGATGTACTGTTTCATGGTACCCCCTGCCACTCCTGTATACACGGTTCTCTATCAAAAAAACTGCTATTCGGGCAGCTGTGCCTCTCGTGTCGCTGCTCACGGGTCGCTGTCGCTCACCGTTCGATTTCCGAGATTCCTCACGCTGTTCGGAATCACGCTATCTCGCGGCTCTTCCATCGCCGCTCGCACATCCGAGACCCCTCGCTACGCTCGGCGTCTCGCGAATCAGTATGAATGGGTGGACAACGGGATTGCCCGGCGTTCGAGCACGGATAGTCCCGCGCGCCTCCTCCACCCCGCGACCCGACGAGCGGCAGGTGTCCGCGGGTCCGCTGCTCGCTTCCGCGCCTGGCGGATTGCCCGCGGTAAACCACGGCAGATCACCCCTGCAGGTGAACTCCCGTGGACCGCTACCCCCGTCGGACGAGGCTTCCACGTTAGCTTGCGGGGTCCGCGCCCGTCAGACCGGACGCCCCCGGGTTCGGCCCCCGCTAAAGACCATAGTGCGGGAGTACGAGCGGGGCCTAACCGCCCGACCTAGTCCATCCTCTCGTAGCCGGGTGCAACGTAAGGGTCTTTCGGCACGACCCGACTCAAAGCAGACCGAGCGAGCGCGCGTACCACGCCGCAGCCCCGGGGACCCCGAGGGCAACGGCGACCAGCGCCCATCGATGCTCTGCGAGTTCCGGCCCCGCGACGTCGACGCGGACGGTCAGCGCCCACGCGAGCGCCAGAAAGACCGTGAACAGCCCGAACGTCAGCGTCACGCCCGCCGCGAGTTCGGGATCGGTCCGCTCCTGGCGGCCAGCAGCGAAGACGATGATCGAGACTGTCGCGAGCAGGCCTGCCACGAGCGGGTGCAACATCCCCGAATCGTAGTACAGTCTGACCGTCGCCGCGTCCGCTAGCGCGTACGGCACTGCCAGCACGCCGAGGACGAGCAGACAGGCCACGATCCCGACAAGCGGCGCGATCCGACGCGAGCGTTCCATAGTCGGTGCTCGGGCGGCGTGGGTCTTAATCCCGGCGAGTCCGCTCCTTCACTTCGTTCAGTCGCGGCCTCGCCGACCATCGCAAACCCTTCCGGGTTTGCTCACTCCCGGCGAGTCCGCCGTATTCGCACCGCTCGTTCAGTCGCGGCCGACACCGCAACGCCCACAACACCCCACCGTCAATACTCGCCTATGGGACTCGGAGGCACTGCGAAAAAGCTCCAGAAGGTCGCCTCGCTCGCCGAAGACAGCTACCAGAAGATGAACGAGCTGCGCGAACAGCTCTCTCAGCTCCGCAACGAGGTCGAGTCGACGAGCAAGCAAGTCGACGGCATCGAGCGCGATCTGGCCGAACAGCGTGCGCTGCTGGAAGCACTGGCCGAACAACAGGACCTCGACGTCGACTCGATCATCGCCGACGCCAACATCGAGGATATCGCTGCTGACGAGAATGAGAGCGCCAGCGACGGGACCGCGACCGCCGAGTAACTACCCGCGAAGACGCTGGTGTTCGACTTTCATGCAGCGATCCTGAACGAACGTCCGGCCGCTCTCCTCGACGCGCTCGCCCGATTCGTCGTCGGTGATGTCCAACTGGAGCCACACCGTCTCGACGTCCTCGCGTTCGAGTACGGCGTCGACGATTCCGGGGACCTCTTCGCTCGGCCGGAACACGTCGACGATGTCGATCTCGTCGGGAACGTCCGCCAGTGAGTCGTAGGCCTCGCGGCCGAAGATCTCGTCGGCGAAGGGGTTGACTGGAATGACGTCGTAGCCGTGCTCCAGCAGGTACTTCGGGATGTCGTGGGCGGCTTTCCCGGGTGAGGTCGAGCAGCCGACGACGGCGATGGTGTCGCTGTCGAGGATCTCTCTCAGTCCTTCGTCGTCTGTGACAGGCATACCCAAAGAAACGGCCAGCGAGTGCAAAAAGATGCTGCCGGATCGAACCGAGTTGTTTAAACCGGAACGTGGGTAACAAAGGAGTGCAGGGCGCTTAGCTCAGTCTGGACAGAGTACTTGGCTTCGGACCAAGCTGTCGGGGGTTCAAATCCTCCAGCGCCCACTTCTCTGCAACGAACGAACGTGAGGAGCGAGAAGTATACCGCGAGGATTTGAACCACGCGAGACGAGCGCTAGCGAGTCTCGCAGTAGGGTTCACAATCCTCCAGCGCCCATATCGGCTTTTTGCCCCACAAACCGCAATACAGCGGCGGCGCGGATCTCGTCGAGACCGCAATGGGGTTGCTTTCGTTCGATCGTCGAATCTCCGAGTGGGTTCCACCTGGGTTCGCGTACAGCCAAACTGGTCTGATCGGAGAAAATCAACCGTCGATTGAAGCTCTTCGTGGCGACTATCGAGTCAATAGAGGCAGTTGAGGCAGAAGCCACGAGAGAGGATGGAGATACAGGTCGAAGGGTACGAGTTACTCGTTTTCGAGCGCGTCGTAGATGTCTCGGTTCGACTCTCGATCGGCCGTTGCGATACGCCGAACTAACTCCCGACGGATGTCCTCCATCACTTCGTCGAGCGGAGAAGCGGACTCTGCCCCTTCTTCAGTGGCCATATCCGAGTAGATGTCCTGAGCGCGGTTAATCGTTCGGGTCCGACAGATCGTCGTTCAACTGTTCTAGTCCGTACTGAATGAGGTCCTCGCGCCAGTCTTCGATTTCGCCTATCAGGTCCAGCTCTTTTGTATGAGACCGAAGATACTCGATAGTTCTTTTCTCATCGACGGTCGCCTCGTCGATACCGAGTCGTTTCAGAATCTCTCTGATTTCGTCGTCGTACTCGAACCGATAGCCATTGAGGAAATAGAACACGGCCGCAGTGTTGAGCGCGGTACGTTTGTTCGCATCGACGAAAGGATGATTCGCAACGAGGAGCCGAAGAAGATGAAATGCCTTCTCGTGAATCGTCTCCGGTGCCGCATCGAAGCTCCCCTCCTCGATGTAGTCCAGCGCGAATTCGATGTCCCCGCGGTTCGCCACGCCGGGATGAGTATCGGGATACTCCGAAACGATGTCGTCGTGGATGGTGAGAACGTCTTCAACTGACGGATACCACAACGAGTCTGCCATGCAACTTATTATCGATACCGGACCGGTGTAGTCTTTGCTATGAACGACGCAGAAACCACGTCGAATCCCGATTTTCAGACCTTCCGAATGTGACCGCCTCACGTCTCAGAGGTCAGTTCGTTCGCGTCGCGAACCAGAGTCTCCAGCGCCCATGTTCTGTCGCTCGCAAATCCTCCAGCGCCATTTCCTTGCAGCCCGAATCGGTTACAATCCTGTTTGTCCAGTAGAAGTGCTGTTGTTCACAGATTCGGATGATACAGGATTTCGGCGACGGGCCGCTGAGACTGACACAAGGTCGTCCCAAACTGCGGCTTCTGGCGATTCCGTTGATACAATTTCGACGTCGAACTCCCGCAGATCCGGCAAACGGCAGGGACGAAGACGACGCCCCCACGCGGTCTTTCAGTTCGAGAAATCGCTCCTGCACAGTTATGTCGACAGCCTCATACGATCACGCAGTATGGCTGGCGTTCCCCCCAACTGCGGTACTGGCCGATCAATCTCACTTTGCGGAACTGAGGTGCGATAGCGATGGCGCAACTGCTGGACGACCTCTCGGGCTTCGAATTCGAGGATCTGATGGAGGACGTCTTTCGGAATCTCGGCTATCAAAACGTCCGCCAGGCCTCGAAGACGGCCGACGAAGGCCGGGACATCATCATGGAAGAGCACGTCGACGGGCAGACGCGCGCGGTCGTCGTCGAGTGTAAACACACCACGCGGGTCGGCCGGCCAGTGATCCAGAAACTCCACTCGGCCGTGTCGACGTTCGACTACGACGGGCCGCGCCGCGGCATCGTCGTGACCACTGGCACGTTCACCAATCCGGCCACAGAATACGCCGCAGACCTCCAGCGTGGCGGTGACGACGGGAGTATCGAACTGCTCGACGGGACGGACCTGCGGGAGATCGGCGAGGAGATCGGACTCGACCTCTACAACGGCCGGATCGAAGTGATCTGCGAGGAGACGCTCCGCCCGACTCATCCGACCGGCCCGCGGGACAAACCGGCTCTCGAGGCGTTCCGCGAGATCGACAACCTCGATCCACAGCAGATCGGCGACACGCACTGCGAGGCGGTGTTCAAACCGACGCTGGAGGTCTCGGCGGCGGTCGACGCCACCTTCGAGACGAGCGTCGGCGTGATCCACGACATCGACACGACGGCGGACATCTCGATCGCCGGTGATCGCGGTCGACCGACCACCCTCTCCTCGTCGGTGGATCGTCTCGTCCGCAACAACCGAGCCCAGGCCGTGGACATGGACGCCGAGGCGTTCGAGCAGCGGTTCGACAGAGTCGACGTCGAGCACTTCGACAGGACTGAAACAGAATACAAGGACTGGGTAGTCGACGAGCTACGGGATCGATACACCAACACGGTCCACTACACGGGTGACAACAACGTCGACTACGAGAAGATCTGCGAGCCCAAACAGTCGGATATCTCGGTCCAGTCGATCGATCCGGTATACGTCCCGAAGGTGTCTATCGAAGCCCAGCTCGGGGAGTACCGCTACCCCTACGAGTGCTACGTCGCCGGCCCGTCGCACACGACGATCGAAGACGGGATCAGGGAGTGTGTGCAGTGTGAGACGAGCGATCAGGGTGAAACCTACACCTTCTGTGAGAACTGCGGGTCGATCAACTGCGAGAGCCACACCAAGACCGAGCGTGTCGAGCAGGAGCCGATCTGTACGGGCTGTGCGGTGACCGAGCGCTTCGCGCTGAAACGGAAGTACTTTTACGACGAACGGAATCGCGAGCAGTTCCGCCGCGAGTACGAACAGATGGCCGCCCACGAGAAGGCGATGGAGAACCCGCCGCTCGTGGCGGGCAGTGCTGTCGCGGTAGTGCTCGTGTTGCTGTTCGTCCTCATGCAAGTCGGGCTCGTGTAGTACGGAGCGACTACTGTTCGGCCGTCTACGACCCCCAGGACAACACCTTTGACCACTTCAGACGAACCGCCACCATGGTCGATCCCGATCGCCGACACGTCCTCTTCGCCTGCGGAGCCGCCGCGACCGGGCTCGCTGGCTGTGCCTTCCCGGGCGTCCTGGAATCTGAGCAGACGAGCGACGAGGTATCGATCCCCGCAGGGGCGCCGCTTCGGGTCACGAACCGCAACGGCGACGTCAGGATCGAAGACGGTGGCGGCGACACCGCGACCCTGGAGATCCGCAAGTCGACCCGCTACGGGGCCGACCTGTTCGACCAAGTCACGGTCCGAACGGGCGTCGAAGACGAACAGTTTCACGTCGAGACGATCGACGACACGCCGCCCGGCCAGAGCGTCAGCGTCGACCTGACACTGTATCTGCCCGCGGACGTGCCCGTCGACAGCGTCCGCACCGACAACGGCGACGTCCAGGTCGTCGATATCTCGGGCGATGCCACGCTTCGGACGACCAACGGCGACGTCCGCGCCGACGGCGTCGACGGCTTCCTCACGCTTCACTCGGGCAACGGCGACCTCACCACTCGCTCGATCACTGGACTCGATGGGGCGCGGACGATCAACGGCGACATCGACGTCGCTATCCCGTCGATCCGCGGGGACACGCGAATCGAGACCACGAACGGCGACGTCCGGGTCGCCGTCCCCGAGGACCTCGACGCGGTGGTCGAGCTTCGGACCACCAACGGCGACGTGGGCGTCAGCGGCCTGGACTTCGAACGGTCGGTCGATCGCTCCAGGCGCATCCGGGGGACGCTCGGATCGGGCGGCGACGAACTCACCGCCGTCTCGACTAACGGCGACGTCAGAGTGCGCCCGCTCTAGGACTGCGTGGGGACCCGACCCTGCAACAGCCGGGTCGTCCCGGTGGCGAGGACGCCGACGACCAGCGCGACCCCAAACTTCACGAGCCAGTCGACCCGGCGGTCGGCCAACAGCTCGTAGCCCTGCAACAGGACGAGAAACGCCAGCGCCCCGATCACGCCCCACAGCAACGCTCGCTTTCGGTCGGGCGTCATTTCGTCGCGACGGCCTCGATCTCGATGTCGACCTCCTTCGGGAGAGCCGCCACTTCGACCGCACTGCGGGCCGGCGGCTCGCTCTCGAAGAACGTCTCGTAGGTCTGGTTCATCGCCTCGAACTTCTCGACGTCGGTCATGTAGACGGTGACCTTCAGGACGTCGTCCATGCCCGCGCCTGCCTCCGAAAGGATAGCCTGGACGTTTTCCAGCGCCTGCTCGGTCTGGACGTCGACGTCGGTGTGGTCGAGCAGGTCGCCGTCGGGCGTCAGCGGGATCTGCCCCGCGGTAAAGATCAGGTCGTCAGTTTCGGTCGCCTGGCTGTACGCGCCGACCGCGGCCGGTGCGTCGTCGGTCGAAACGATCCGTTTCATGCCCTACAGGGCGTCCGGCAGCGATATAAAACTCTGTCCCCTCGAACGCACGCACACCTTCGATAAATCAATATTTGCGATATACAATGTGCCTGTCGTCGAGAACGCTGGTCTCGTTCAGGTGCTGGCTGATCTGTGCGTCGTCCTGCTGCTGTTTTTCGTCGGGCTGGAGTTGAGTCTCGACCAGCTGTTCTCGAACCGCGTCGGGTTCGCCCGCGCCGGCGCGATGGATGTCGGGATCAGCTTGCCGGTCGGTTTCGCACTGGGGTTGGCGTTCGGTTTCACGTGGTTGGAGGCCGCGTTCATCGCTCTCATCGTGTTCAACTCCTCGACGGTCAGCATCGCGAAGTCACTCATCGATCTCGAGTTGATCGCCAACCCCGAGAGCGACGAGATCCTCGGCGTGATCGTCATCGAAGACATCCTGACGGCCCTGGGGTTCGCGGTGTTGTCGGTCTTTCTCGTCGGCGGTCGCGTTCTCGATCGCCCAGTCGGTCCTCTTTTTGGTGGTACTGCTCGCTGCGGCGTACTATGGCTCTGGTGTGCTGGGGCGGCTGTTCACCACGGACTCGGCCGAGCTCTTCTTGCTCGGTGTCGGTGCTGTCGTCGCCGGCGCTGGGCTGACGGTCGGCGTGAGCGAGGCCGTCGCCGCGTTTCTGGTCGGAACGGCCTTCGGTCGAACCAGCCACACCGAACGACTCGCCGTCCCCGTCCGGGACCTCTTCGCCGCGATGTTCTTTCTCGTGGTCGGCTTGCAGACCAATCCCGGAGTAGTGGCCGACGTACTCGGGTTCGTGCTCGTCGCCAGCGTCGTGACCACGTCGGGACAACTGGGGGAGTGGATTCCTCGCTGGCCGCGCCTACGGACTGGACAGGCACCGATCGATTCGCTTCGGCTGTGCGCTCACACCGCGAGGCGAGTTCTCGCTCGTCATCGCGGCGTTCCTTGCCACTGCTGGGACGACCCCCCGCTCTCTTGGAGACAATCCCCGCGTTCACGGTCAGGTACGTGCTGGTGACGAGCATCCTCGGGACGATACTCGTGCGGAGTGCAGACTCGGTTTCGACGCTACTGTTCTGTCGTCGATGATTCTATATCGCGAATAGCAATTTATCGAGTGTAGCGAGACAACGATCAGGGGTTCGAATAGCACCACGCAGGTCGTGTCGGGACGCTCGCCTGGAGACGACAACAGTTTAGGCCGTCGGTCTGGAGCTAGGAACTACCAACCATGTCGGGAATCGAACTCACCACGAGTCAGCAGACGATCCTGCAGGAACTGGTCAACAGCTACCGCGAGAGCGACAGCGCGGTCAAAGGCGAGAAGATCGCCGACGAGATCGGTCGCAGTGCGGGGACGATCCGCAACCAGATGCAGAGCCTCAAGGCGCTGCAGCTGGTCGAAGGCGTCCCCGGTCCGAAAGGCGGCTACAAGCCGACCGCCAAAGCCTACGACGCCCTGGAGATCCAGGATATCGAGAAGGCTGCCGAAGTCGCGCTCTATCACAACAACGAGTACGTCGAAGACGCCAACGTGACCGAGATCAATCTCACGAGCGTCCACCACCCCGAGAAGTGCCGCGCGGAGATCTACCTCCGCGGGTCGATGGCGGAGTTCGAGCCGGGCGATACGATCACTGCCGGTCCGACCCCATCGTCGAAGCTGCAGATCATCGGCACGATCGACGGCAAAGACGAGACGAACAACGTGCTCGTGCTGGTCATCGACGACATGCGCGCGCCGGTCGAAGAACCCGAACACTGAGAACCCGAACACTGAGAACCGAACACTGGGCCGGCTCCACCAGTCTCGAACGACGAGACAGCACTTTTCCGCGCGCCTGCCGTCCGGTAGCCACTGGCAACCCCTGATCGACGGCCGCTCTGCCAGAGGGGGCTACGCCGTCGAGTGAGCGCGGAGGCGAACTGGAACAGTCGGGATTTATGATTGGCCCGCGACATCCGCAGATATGGCACTCCCGGACGGGCGACTCTCCGATCGATTCTCGCCGCGGTTCGTCTACGGTGCTGGCGTGTTCGTTCTGGGTGTCGGAAACGTCTGCTACGGCCTGGGACAGTTCGTCAACGGCTCGCAGCTCCCGACGCTGTCGCTGATCCAGCTCGTCATGGGGACGACGCTGGTCGCGATCGGCGGACTCGTCGTGACTGACTCCGATCGGCTGTCGACGCCGGATCTCTCCGAGAGAGTGCTGCTGGTGATCGGACTCGTCGGGGGGCTCGTCGGTCTCTACATGACACTCGCGGGGATCGTGTTGCTCACCGCGTAGACACCGGGTGGTTTTTCACGTGAGCCGAGGTATCGAGGGGTATGCAGACGCTCACGCTCGGGCCGAGCGGGACCTACTCACACCGCGCGGCGACGGCCGTCTCCGAGGACATCGCCTTCACCGAGTCGGTCACCAAGATCGTCCAGGCGGTCGCCAACGGCGAGTACGACCGCGGGGTCATCCCCATCGAGAACAGCATCGAGGGCAGCGTCACCGAGAGCCTCGACGCCCTCGCCGAGTACGACGTCGCGGTCGTCCGCGAGATCATCACGCCGATCCGCCACGCGCTGCTGGCTCACGACCAGAGTTTCGAGACGATCGCCAGCCACGCCCAGGCGCTCGCGCAGTGCCGGGGCTACCTCGACGAACACTACCCCGACGTCGAACTCGAAGCTGTCGCCTCCACTGCTCGCGGAGTCCAGCGCGCGCTCGACGACCCCTCGATTGCCGCGATCGCCCACCCCGACAACGTCCAGGGTGACCTCCAGGTACTCGCCGAGGACATCCAGGATCAGACCTCCAACGCGACCCGCTTCGTCGCGATCGGCCCCGCCAGCGACCGCTCGGAGGCCGGTGGGAAGACCTCGATCGTCATCTATCCCAACTCCGACTATCCCGGTCTCCTGCTCAAACTGCTGGAGCCGTTCGCCGAGCGTGACATCAACCTCTCGCGACTCGAATCTCGTCCGAGCGGCGAGCGTCTCGGCGACTACGTCTTCCACGTCGACTTTCAAGCTGGGCTCTACGAGGATCGGACCCAGGGCGCACTCGCAGAGATCGAAGCCCTGGCCGAAGACGGCTGGGTCAAGCGGCTGGGATCGTACGACACCGAACACGTCGTCTCGTAGTCGACACCCGAATTCTGTCCTCTCGCCACAAACAGTAAGTTCCGGGCCGTCGTACTGTCACCCAGGTATGACATCTAGATCCAATCCCTTCGACGACATCGAGCGGATGTTCGACCGTCTGAGCGACCAGTTCGCCGAGTTCGACCCGGTCGAACTCGGGAGTATGGGGGCCATCGCCGTCGACGTTCGCGACGAGGGCGACGCGATCGTCGTCGTCGCCGACCTGCCGGGCTACGAGACAGACGATATCGAGGTGACGCTGAACGACGAGCGGACGCTCCACCTCTACGCAGAGCGCGAGAGCGAAACTGAAGAGACAGAAGAAGGGGTCTACGTCCGGCGTGAGCGAACGCAGGAGTCGATCGAACGGACGATTTCACTGCCCGACGCGGTCGAAGACGGGGAGACGAGCGCCGGCTACGACAACGGCGTCCTCACTGTGACGCTGCCAAAACAGACGCCCGACGAGGACAGTCGGTCGATCCCGGTCGAGTAGCTAGTCGTCGTCTTCGGGCGGTTTCACGACCCAGCCGACGATCCGCTGGCCGAGCCCGCCGGCCGCGTCGCCGGGCGTCGAGACGTACTTCGAGACCAGCAGGACGACGGCAGCGAGTCCGAGCAGCGCCGCTCCGGTGGCTGGCTCGCCCTGCAACAGCAGAAAGTCCACTCCCGGGAGCGCGAGCATAACTGCGATGAAGATCGCGCCCATCTGCTGGAACGTATCGAAGATTCCCTGCGCCATCGCCCGGAGTTGGCCACCGAGGGACAAAAGCCCAGCGTCGTGAGCCGTTCTCACTCTCCGGGATCGAACGGGAACCCTTTCGCCCCAGCGGTTCGAAGGAGCGGACATGTTCACAGGTATCGTCGAGACGACGGGCACGGTATCGGCAATCGACGATCAGGCAGGCGGCCGCCGCCTCCGGATCGACGCGCCGTTCGAGGGACTGACTGAAGGACAGTCGATCGCCGTCGAGGGCGCGTGTCTCACTGTCGAAGACTTCGGCGAGGGCTGGTTCTCGGTGTTCCTGGCCGAGGAGACGCTCGACCGGACGTATTTCGGGACGATCTCGGAGGGTGACGGCGTCAATCTCGAACGTGCGCTCCCGGCTGACGGGCGCTTCGACGGCCACTTCGTGCAGGGTCACGTCGACGCGACGGCCGAGATTCTCGCCATCGAGGAAGTGGGCGACGACTGGCGTTTTACCTTCTCGGTTCCCGACGGACAGGACCGGTACCTCGTCGAGAAGGGGTCGATCGCGATCGACGGCATCTCGCTGACGATCGCCGCCCGCAACGACGACTCGATCGAGGTGGCGATCATCCCCGAGACCTACGACGTGACGACGCTGGGCGAGAAGTCGGTCGGCGATCCGGTCCACGTCGAGGTCGACGTGATGGCCAAGTACGTCGAGCGGATGTTGCAAGCCGACGACCAGCAGCCGGGCTGGGTCGAGCGCGCGGCTGAGGAATAGCGCGGAAGTCGAGTCAGGCGTCGAACTCGGTCGGCTCGGACCGGGGTTGGAGCTGGTCGTGGACGCGTTTGTACGCCAGCCGGTAGGCCTGGAGTTTCCGGTAGAGCAGGTAGCCGAAGACGCCGTCGAAGACGATCACGAACAGCAGGAAGCCGCCGAACCAGTTCGTTCCCGCGAGGTCGGCGAACAGATCCGGCGCGAACAGCGTCATCGTGTTGTAACTGGCGTGCAGGACCGCAGCGATCAGCAGTCCCTTGAGGACGATCGGGCCGGCGTCGTCGGGGTTGAACTTCGCGAGCCCGAGGTAGTAGCCCGCGAACGCGGAGTAGATGACGTGGCCCGGCCCGGCCATCGCGCGCACGGTAGAGATTCCGGTCCCGGCCAGTATGACGTTCTGAGCCCCGCCCGCTGCCGCGATGTTACGCGTGATGTAGATCGCGTTCTCGATCGTCGCGAAGCCGAGTCCGGCGACCGCACCGTAGACCGCACCGTCGATGACGGCGTCGAAGCGGTCGTCTCTGAAGGGATAGAGCCGGACGGCCAGGAGCTTCACGAACTCCTCGACGGGCCCGACGACCAGGAAGAAGAAGGCGACGAGCGTGAGTTCGACCCCGAACGAGGCGAAGATGTCCGGCAGTATCGAGTTGAGCACGCCGGCGAAGCCCGCAAAGAGCACGCCGAGCAGGAAGGTCCCGACGAGCAGCGACAGCGGTTCTGGTGTCGTGATGTCGGTCCGCCAGACGAACACCGCCAATCCGAGCGCGGGGACGGCCGACAGCACCACGAGCGTCCCGATCCAGGGCTCGGTCAGACTCCCGAGCGTCCCCAGCGCGACCTCGCCGAGCAGGATGAACAGCGCGAGCACGACGACGAACGCCCGCGCCGTGTAGAGAATCGCCCGGTGGAGCGCGACCGCGAGCGAGTCAAGTGCCGTCCGCTGCTCCCAGTCGACGACGTCGTACAGATCGAGCCCCTCGTCGTTTCGCGCCTGGACCGGATCCCGCCGTCTGTCCATGTACCGACCACGGACCCTCGACCCTAATGACTTTGCCCGCCCTAGTATGTGGCTAAAGAACATTATGTATTTCAGGGGTGGGTTTATGTGACGTGACGGGCCCAGTGGAGGCAATGACACGCTACAGCGCCAGTCGCGGAATGATGTACTCGGCACCGCCGGGGCCCGAAGACGACGAGGACGAGGCGGCGATCGAGACGGCTGCGTCGGGCGAACCGACCGCGGCAGACGACTAGAAGTCTCGGTCGGCAATTCAGCCGGACGAGTAGCAGTCTCGACCCCGCGGGGCGGACAGAGCGGAACGAGCCATTTTTCGCAGTCGGTCGGCTAGGGCCGCCAATGAGTCTCACAGCCGGCGTCGTGGCCGTACAGGGCGACGTCAGCGAGCACGCCGGGGCGATCGAATCGGCCGCACAGTCACACGGCGAGACGGCCGAGGTCGTCGAGATCCGCCAGTCGGGGATCGTCCCGGACTGTGATCTGCTGGCGATCCCGGGCGGCGAGTCGACGACCATCTCGCGGCTCCTTCATCGGGAGGGGATCGCCCCCGAGATCCAGGAGCACGTCGAGGCCGGCAAGCCGATTCTGGCCACGTGTGCGGGCCTGATCGTCTGTTCGAGCGACGCCAACGACGACCGCGTCGATACCCTGGATCTGCTCGACGTGAGCGTCAAGCGCAACGCCTTCGGCCGGCAGAAGGACAGCTTCGAGGCGAACCTGGATGTCGACGGACTGGACGACCCCTTCCACGCGGTGTTCATCCGCGCGCCCGTCATCGACGAGGTGGGCGACGCTGACGTGCTGGCCTCGTGGGACGGCCGCCCGGTCGCCGTTCGGGACGGGCCCGTTCTCGGGACTTCCTTCCACCCCGAACTGACGGGCGACTCGCGGATTCACGATCTGGCTTTCTTCGAGTGAGCGCGAAGTAGAATCCAGCAGACTCCGAGCGAGAGCAGCAACGCTGCGACGAGGTGACTCTCCCAGAGCGCGGGCTCTGGAAGTGGGTCGACGCGAGTCAGCGAGACCACCCACCGAACGTTGAGGACGGACACGACGAGTCCGAGACCGATCGCACCGCCTTCGATGACCAGTGAGTGCGTCGCTCCCTTCGTCAACCCTCTGAGACCGACCAGCAGGAGTCCGACCACGACACCGGGGACGAGAATAGTAATGAGAGAGCGGAAGAACCGAAACAGACTGCCGTAGTTGCTGGCGGTCAGATGGTACACCTGCCCCTGATAGCGGATGTGGTAGTCGCCGCGCTCAGACGAACTGTAATCAGTGAGATAGGTAAACTCCGATGGAGGATCCGAGACGGTGACGAGTGTGTATGAATCGTCTCCGATGGCCTGCCGGACCACCGCCTGTGTCTCCGGGGAGAGTGACTCGAACGAATACGTCTCGACTGGCTGGGACGCCTCCGAGTGACTGACAGTCGTGTCCGGCTGCGCTCGAAACCCGTACGCGTTGGCCTGGCCGTCGACGGCGGCGGCCCCCACCGAAGTCAGGAGTACCAGCACTCCACATGCCAGCACGAGACGGGAGCGACTCGGAGCCATCGTGTTCACGGGCCGACAAGCACGGCTAAATTCTTTGTGGAATCACGGACTGACGGGGTTTTTGTCCACCCGCCACCTCGCCCCGGGTATGACTGACGCAGACGTGCTCGACGAGGTGTTCGCGGTGATCGAGGACCGCAAGGAGAACCTCCCTGAAGACTCCTATACGACCTCGCTGTTCACCCACGAGAAAGGCGAGAACGCGGTCCTCGAAAAACTGGGTGAGGAGATGACCGAACTCGTCCTCGCCGCCAAAGACGACGACCGCGAGGAGATCGCCTACGAGAGTGCCGACATCGTCTATCACATGCTGGTGTTGCTGTCGATGAAGGACATGGATCTGGAGGATCTGCGGGCGGAGTTGGCTGAGCGACGGTGATAACGAGATTCCGAGCAGAGCGAGGAATCTCGAAAAGCGGGACGTTTCACCGGACGGGAGCGAGGCCACCCGAGGAGTAAAAAGTGGTCTCACTCCACTCGCTCGAACCGATGCCGAACGACCTCGCTGTCGTCGTCCCACTCGAACGTGTCGTGGGCGTGCTGGAGACGTTTCTTGTAGTGCTCGAGATCAGGCGACCCCTCGCGCTGTGCGTCTTCGTCGGTGAGATCGCCCAGCGTCCGCTCGGTCACGTCGGTCACTTCGAAGGTATCGCCGTCGATGTCGAAAGTGTCGCCCTCCTCGGCGTAGGCCTGCCCGCGGTGCATCTGCGTGATCTCGCCGCTGTGGACCTTCTCGATCAGGTGCTCGCCAGGGAGAATCTCGGTCGCGTCTCGGTGAGTCATGGCCGATTGTTCGGGCCGCGTCGACAAAAGCGATGGCTCCGCGGCAGCGACCGTCCGGGTGGACAGCGCTGTCGCTCTCACCTGTGGCGTCGATAAAAACGGAATCGCCGTGAAGCGATAGTGCGAATCTACTGTCGGACGACGTTAGTCGCGCGCGGACCCTTGGGGGCCTGCTCGATGTCGAATTCGATCTCCTGTCCTTCTTCGAGGTCCGGACCGCCAACGTCCTCCATGTGGAAGAAAACGTCTTCGTCCGCGTCTTCAGTCTCGATGAAACCGTAACCGCCTGTGTCGTTGAAGAAATCAACCGTACCGGTTGCCATTGCCTTTGTCTGGAAGAGCGGGGGATATGTAAGGCTTGCGAGTGTCGCGTTACCACGACCACCGGACCGGCCTAGTCCTCGTCGCTCGGGAGCTTCCGTTTGAACTGGTAGCGATACAGGACGCTGTCGGGGACCCACTCGAAGTCGGAGTCGATCATCACCATTCGCTCGCGGAATTCCCCGAGCGAACTGGCCGCCTCCGTCCGGGCGTCACCCATCCCGACATCCGAGACTGTCCGTTCGGTGACGTCGGTGATCTCGTAGGTCGCGCCGTTGATCTCGAAGATGTCGCCTTCCTCGGCAGGCCGGTCGGGGCGATGGACCTGGCTGACTCGCCCCATCATGACGCGTCGCTGTACTAGCCCGGGCGGGACGATATCGTCGACGTCGTGCTGAGCCATGTCCGGGCGTTACCGGCGCGGGGGAAAAATCGTTTCTGTCCGCTCGCGCGCCCGTTTCGCGGTCCTTTTCCGGCCTGGCCCGGTAGGAGTGGCCAATGAGCCAACCGTTCGAGAACCTCCCGACGACCCCGCGATCGTCGGAACTCGTCGACAAAGCCTTCTCGCGGGCCTCCCGTGCCGGGCGGGCCAAGGAGGGCTTCGACGCCCAGTCGTCGATGCTCCAGACCGCCGCCAACATCCTTTCGGATAATCTGGAAAACGTCGTCACCGAGTGGCCGGACTTCGACGATCTGGACCCCTTCTATACCGATCTCGCCGACGCCGTCATCGCCGGGGAGACGGCCATCGGCAACGAGGAAAAGCGTGGAACGGGCGCACTCCGCCAGCACCTCTCGGAGGTCACCTGGGCCTCCCGGAAGTGTGCCGACATCCGCGGCGAATATCACTCCAAGCTCCGCAACGCCAACGACGTCGATCACGCACGCAAACTCCGCAAGCAGGCCTTCGCACGACTCGCGGACGTCGTCGAACAGGTCGAAGACTCGCTGCTGGCTATCGCGGCGGCGCGCGAGGCCCTGCGTGACCTCCCGGACATCAAACCGGACGAGCCGACCATCGTCGTCGCGGGCTACCCCAACGTCGGGAAATCGTCGTTCGTCAACAGCGTGACGCGCGCGAGCAACGAGATCAACTCCTACCCCTTTACTACTACCGAGATCAACGTCGGGCACTTCGAGGGGGCGGACCTGTCCGCCGAATCAGCGCGGACCGACCGGTCCGCGATGCGCGACCACGTTCGCTATCAGCTCGTGGACACGCCAGGGCTGCTCGACCGCCCGCCGGAGGATCGCAACCAGATCGAGAGCCAGGCCGTGAGTGCACTGGAGCACCTGGCCGACTGCGTGCTGGTCCTCGTCGACGCCAGCGGGGAGTGTGGCTACCCCATCGAAGTCCAACTCGAACTCCGCGACGCGCTCGTCAAGCAGTTCGACGAGGCGCCCGTGCTGACGGTCTGCAACAAGGCCGACCGCTCGCGTGAAGTCGAGGCCGACTACTACATGAGCGTCACCGAAGACGAGAACGTCCAGACCGTGCTGCACGCCGCAGTCGACGCCATCGACTACGAGCCCGAACTTCCTTTCGAAGAGTAGCGGTCAGAATAGCTGCACCGAATCGATTTTCAGCGTTTTCGAGGTGGAGCCTGCTGACTAATCGCCGGGAGTCCACATCAAAGCCCCATCTGCTCACGGGCCGCAGGCCCGTTCGCATGGTCCGTGGGACCGAGGTCCCACGCTACCCTCAACGAGCGAACCGCGTCTGCGGTGAGCGAAGTAGGGTGGGGTAGTTCACGCCGACTGGACGGTGACGTAGTGGACGTCTGTCGTGATTTCGGCGTCGATCGCGGCTTCGATCCGCGCGTCGAGCTTGCTGGCGAGATCCGGTGGCGTGCCGTCCGGCGGGAGCCCGACGGTGACGACGACCTGCCGTGGCTCACGGAGGACGACGCCCTCGGAGTAGTCGATTCGGAGCGACTCGTAGCTCGCGTCATCGTACTCGGCGAGCGTCTGGGCGACGGTGTCGTCGATGGTCTGCTCGGTCGTCGCCTGCTGGTAGGAGTCGTAGGTGACGACACCAAGAAAGACCGACAGCAGCGCGATCGAGGCGACGAGAAAGGCCGCGCGGCGCAGCGCCGTCTGGCGCACACCACGAATCTTGAACCACTCGCTGGGCTGGTAGCCGCGATACCACAGCAGCGCGATGGCCGCCAGATTGATCGAGAGGACGTTGACTAGCGTCAGGATCCCCGCACCGAGGCTGACCATCGGCTGGCCCCAGGCGATCCCGATTCCGACCGTGGCGGCCGGCGGGATGAGCGCCACGGCGATCATGACGCCGACCAGTGCCGTCGAGACGCCCGCTGTCAGGCTGACGACGCCGGCGATTCCCGCCCCGAGCGCGACCGCCAGTGAGAGGAAATCCGGCAGGAGACGCTCGCGGATCGAGGGGATCGCCGTAATTTCAGTACCCGGTGGAATCAACAGTCCAGTCCGGACCAGAAACGCGAACACGGCGGCGCTGGCGACCGCCAGGACGAGCCCGCCGACCTGCAGGATCGTCCCCTGCGTGAACAGGTCGTGTTCGTCGAGGACGGTGCCGACGCTGGCGGCCATTGCCGGGCCGATCAGCGGCGCGATTACCATCGAGCCGACGATGACCGCCGGCGAGTCCAGCAGCAGGCCGGCCGTCGCGATGATCGCGCTGACCATCGTCAACAGGACGTAGTTGACCCTGCTGGGGACCAGTTCCCCGGCTTTCGAGCGGAGTTCCTCGCGAGCGATCCGCTCTTCGTCTTCCTCCTCGGCGTAGCGGTCCTGGAGTTCCTCGAAGTGCTGGGAGATGACTGTGTTGGCCTCGACGATGACGGTGTAGGCCTGGTCGTCCAGCCCGGCCTCGCGCAACCGCTCCAGCACCGGCTCGACGGCAGCGGTCGGGACCGGGACGTACGCGACGGCGGTGTACTCCCGGTTGCTGGTCTCCTCGGTCAGCACGTAGTCGACGCCCTCGTCGTCGAGCGCCCGCTCGATGGCCTGGCGCTTGCCCGCGGGGATGGTCACCTGCAGGAGTCGCACGCCTTTTGGATCGGCCGGCGCGGGCAAATAACCGACGGGTCAGTGGAGAGAGTCTTTATTCGATCGGAGCGCATACTGACGAGTCGATGACTCTCGCCACCGGTGACGATCGAGCCGTGACCCCAGTAGTGGGCAACGTCCTGCTCGTCGGCGTCGCGATCGTCATCGGCGTCGTCCTGGTAACGCTGTCGCTGACGTTTCTCGACGGTGTCGGCGCACCCACCGCGGAGGCGTCGTTCGAGTACGAACAGACGCCGGTCGGCCTCCGCATGACCGCGACGGCTATCGGGACTGACGTTTCCGTGCAGTTGAACGGCCGCCCGGTCGCGACCTTCGACGAGGGATCTGCGGGGAAATCCGTCCTGGTCCCGACCGCCCCCGGCGACCGCCTCGCTGTCGTCTCGCGAGACGGCGAGCAGTCGGTGCTGGTCGACAGAGCGATCGACGACCGCGAAGAGATCGGCAACTTCATCGCGTACTACACGTTCGGGGCCGGGAGCGGGCCGACTCTGGTCGATCGCTCGGGCAACGGCAACGACGGCGCGCTGCAGGGCGATCCCGCGTGGCAGGCACGTTCACTCGCGTTCGATGGGTCGGGCGACTACGTGGCCGTCGACGACTTCGATACACCGGTCGACAGCGTCGATCAGTTTACCGTCGCCGTCACCTACCGGACCGACGACGGGAGCCAGAAACAGGAACTGCTCGAGCACAAGAGCGCCGACGACAACTGGCTGGTCGAGTTGAAACCGTGCTCGAACGCACAGGTCCCGAGCGGGACCTGTTCCGCCGGCGACGACTACAGTCCCGTCTTCAGCGTCGACAAAGCGGGTGGCAATCAGGACGAACAGATCTTTGGGACCGGAACGCAAGCGGGGACGCGCCAGGTCCTCGTCGGGACGTTCGACGGGAGCGAACACACCCTCTACGTCGACGGCGAGAAGGCGAGCACCGGCGACTACAGCGGCGAGATCAGCATGGGCGACCTGACGATCGGCAAGGACGTCGAGTTCGACGGCGATTATCTCGACGGCGAGATCGACGAGATCAGACTCTACTACACTGCCTTCGACGACGAGGAAGTCCGGGTGCTGACGACGGCGATGGAGTAAGCGGGTCAGCGACGTTGATTGCGGCGCCGCCAGACCACCCACGGCGAATAGAAGAGGGTGTACTTCACGACGACTTTCGAGAGTCGGGTGAACGCGAAGGGTTTGCCCCCGCGGTAGTGGCTGATCGTGCTCGCCAGCAGCGTCGCCACGAACGTCGCCGCACCGATCCCCAGAGCGATCGTGACCGCAGACTCGGCGCTGGGTGCGACACCGAGAAGGCCGAACCCGCTGAGAAAGACCGCGACGACCGTCGCGACGACTGCGTCGACGAGCGCGAGCAGGCCGTAGCCGATGGTCCGACCGAGCGACATCGTCTCGGGCCTCGAAGCCCAACAAGACAGTCTTTTCGCTCTCGACGGGTTAGGATGGGTATGTTCGAGACGCGGCCGGACCGCGACGCCGAAGTCGTCCTCCTCGGGCGGTCGAACGTCGGCAAGTCCACCCTGATGCGCGAACTCACTGGCCACACCTTTAATACGGGTCAGCGCCCCGGCGTGACCCGGTCGCCCAACCACTACGACTGGACCAGCGAGGACTTCGTCCTGACCGACCTGCCGGGCTTTGGCTTCATGAAAGGCGTCCCCGAGGACGTCCGCGAAGATATCAAGACCGACGTGGTACGCTACGTCGAATCGAACGCCGAGAAGATTCTGGTGGGGATTCTCGTCGTCGACGGAAAAAGTGTGATCGACATCATCGACCGCCACTCGGGCGAGGACGAGATCCCCCACGACGTCGAGATGTTCCACTTCTTGCAGGACGTCGGCGTTTCTCCTGTGGTCGCCGTCAACAAGATGGACAAGGTCGACGACGAGGACGACCGGCTGAACGACCTCGCCGAGCGACTCGGCATGTATCCCCCCTGGAAGCAGTGGCAAGACACCATCGCACCCATCTCGGCCAAGCGCGGCAACATCGCGGCCCTGAACGAGGCCGTTCGTGAACACTTGCACGAAGCGAATCGGGACGATCTGTTCAAGTTCTTCTGAACCACTTTTTCGGCCTCGGGTTTCCTCGCGAGCGCCACGACGCTCGCTGCGGGAACCCATCGGCCGAAAAACTTGGGGAAAAAGGCCGGAATCGCCTTCTCAGGGCGATTCCGGGGGTTCACGGAGTGCAACGACGTGAACGTCGTCAGAGCTTCGCTCTGACGGAAAAACGCGCCTGCGGCGCGTACGCTGGCGACTCCCGCACCGCTACAGCACCGCGACCGCCACACGCCTCCCCAGCCGATTCGTCCACTCCCTATGGTTGTGGACTCATCCCTCGCACGCTGCTGTCGGCTGCCCGGACAGCCGACAGCGTGCGCCACTTCTCTGGACCAGTGCCGAACCACCGCGGTTTTGCCCGTCCGTTCCAACATCGAACTGATGAGCAAACTCCGTCCGGACGAACTCGACGACCGTCTCGCTTCGGGAGAGGACCCGTTCGTGCTGGACATCCGCCCCGAATCGAACTATCGGGCCGGTGCGATCGAGGGGAGCAGCAACGTCCCCGTCTACGACGACCTGCGGAGCGGCGACGAGTCCACGTTGCGAGCGCGGTTGGACGAGATCCCGGGCGACCGAGACGTGGTCGTCGTCTGCAAGATGGGAATCGTCGCGAAGCGAGCCACGCGGCTGCTCGACGGTGAGGGCTACGACGCGGCCACGCTTCGCGGGGGGATGAGCGGCTGGCGCGGCTACCAGAACGGATCACTGAGCTACAAACTCAGATCGCTGCTCTGGAAGCTCCGGTAGGACGGCACACATATTAGACGCCGCCGACAGAGAGACGGTATGCCCACCGACGCCGAGCAGGCCTGTTTCGAGGCCGGGATCAAGTTCGGATCGCTCTACCACCAGTTCGCCGGCACGCCGATCAGTCTCGACAGTGCGGACTCGCTGGCGACCGCGATGGAAGAAGCCATCGAGAACCAGCCCTACTGCGAGGCCGTCACGGTCGAGATCCGGCGCGAGGAACTCGAAGCCGCCCTCTCGGAGGGACCGGCAGACTACACCGAGTTCACGGGCCGGTTCGCCGAGGTGGAGATCGTCGTCGACTACGAGGACAGCGAGGTCGTCGCACGGATGGAGATGGACGATGGGTATCCGCTGATGGCGCTCGACCGGGTCGAGTAGCGTTTCACACCGGGAAACTCGCGGTCGGTCTTTTTTAGGCAGGCGCTCGCAGGACCAATATGGCGTGGTATGCAATCGAGCGGATCGACGACGCCGTCTCGCTGACGCGATCGCTGCTGTTTCCCTTCGAGTTCGGGCTGTGGGCACGGCTGGCCGTCGTCGTGTTCTTCCTCGGCCTGGGTTCGGGCGGCGGCAACGTCGGCACGTCGGTCTCGAACGGTCCCTCGACGGCTGCGTCGGTCCCCGGCACCGGCACCTCCGTCGACGTGCCGTCGATCCCCGGCGAAATCATCGCCCTCCTGGCCGGTATCGCCGTGGTACTGTTTCTGGTGTGGCTCGTCTTCGCCTGGATCGGTTCGACCATGGAGTTCGTGTTCGTCGAAGCGCTGGGCGAGCAGTCGCTCTCGATCCGCCGCGGTTTCGGCCGGCACAGGGGCCGCGGACTCCGGTTGCTGTCGTTCCGACTCGCGCTGTTGTTCGTCGTGCTCGCCGTCTTCGTCGGGCTCGCACTGGCGTTGTTCTGGGAGCCGATCACGACCCTTCTTGATGGGGGCGATCCGACGATCACCGGCTCACAGATCGCGGTCGGGATCGGCCTGCTCGTACTCGCGGGGATCGTCTTCGGCATCCCGCTGGTGTTGATCCACGGCTTCACCACCGAGTTCGTCGTGCCGGTCATGCTGGCCCGGGAGTGTGGCGTCCTCGCGGGCTGGAGCCACCTCTGGCCGACGATCAAAGCCGAGTGGAAGCAGTACGCCGTCTACGTGATTCTCGCCTTTGGCCTGCGGATCGCCACGTCGATCGCCGGGGGCATCGCCATCGCCATCGTCGCGGTCGTGCTGGCTATCCCGTTCGTCATCGTCGGCCTTCTGTTCGGGCTGGGTGCGATCCTCAACGGAACGCTCACCGCTCCCGTCGTCGCCGGGATCGTCGTGCTCGCACTGGTGTTCTTCCTCGCCGTCGCGCTGGTCAGCGCGCTCGTGTACGTCCCGATCCAGTCGTTCCACCGCTACTTCGCGCTGCTGTTCGTCGGCGACGTCGAGTCCGACTTCGACGTGCTGGGCGAGATCCGACCCCCGATCGAGGACGAATTCGACAGCACCCCATCGGGTTGATTTCACTTTCACTTTCGGGCAATCCTTTAGGGTGCGTGGTGTCGAATCGCACAGTATGAGCCAGGCGACGCTCGACGACGACGAACTGTTCGACGAGGCCGCGAGCGACATGCGAGCCGACGTCGAGGACAGCCTCGACGAAGCGCGTGACGCGCTCCCGGACGCCGATTCGGTCTGGGAGACCGACGCCGACAACACGCTGGGCGTGCTCAACGGCCTGAAGAACGCCCTGGACGTCGGTGACGCAGAAGGCGCCCTGCGCGACGCCAAGAAGTGGTACACCATGGGCAAGCGTGCCGACGCTTTCGAGGACGCCGACGACCTCGAGGACGCAATCGCCGAGGTCGAAGACCTGATCGAAGACATCGAGGACGCTCACGAGGCCGTCGGCGACCTCACGGGGACGATCCCGGCGATCAAGAGCGCCCTCGAAGACGCCGCGGACGACGACGAGGACTGATCCTCGCCGCGACGACTGGACAGCGCCCAACTCAGCGGTGGGCCGGCCGCGTCAGATCGCGCTCGCTGACGGTTTCCAGCAGCGCGACCAGCGACTCGGTCGCGTCCGCGAGCAACTGCTCGCCCAGCTGTGCGTCGCCATCGGACGGATCGCCGATGTTGCCGGTCTCGGAAAACTCCGCGAAGTCGTAGGCCAGATTCGACCCCTGCTCGAACTCCCCGAAGGCGTCGCCCGCGCCCGTGGCGGCCTCGTCGAACCGCTCTTCTCGCACGAGGTCGGACCGCACAGCCTGGACGAACGCCGTCTCGGCCGGGCCACCGTGGCCGAGGTCGACTCCATACTCCTCGAAGTCGAGCGCGTCGAACCACGTCCAGGGAACGGCGTAGGCGTCGTCCTGCCGGGTGATCGCCCCGCAGACCTCCCGGAGCGCGTCGGTGTTGCCGCCGTGGCCGTTGACGACGACCACGCGCTCCCAGCCGTGACTGGCGAGGCTGGCGACGGTGTCGCGGATGTAGGATCGAAAGGTGTCCTCGCTGACCCACAGCGAGCCCGTGAAGTGGCGGTGTTCCTCGGAGACGCCCACGGCAACGGTCGGCGCGACGACGACCTCGCCGTCGAATCGGGCGGCGGCCTCGCTCGCGATCGTCTCGGCACTGAGTGCGTCGGTCCCCATCGGGGCGTGAGGGCCGTGCTGTTCGGTGCTCCCAGTTGGAAGGAGCGCGAGGTCGGTCTCCAGGTCGTCGGCGTCGGTCCAGGTGGCCTCCGCGAGGTGCATGGTCGTGCTACCGGGGCCGCCGACAAAAGTCCGGCCGGTTCCGACCGTGTCTTCGACGAGCGGTAGGATCGAACTATCGACAGTAAGCCGACCATATTTACCGCTGCTCTGCGTGACGAGTGTATGGCGACCGAGCCCGATTCGGGCACGCGACCGACCGACCTCGTCCCCGAGGAGGAACGCGCCTGGTGGAAAGAAGGATTCGTCTACCAGATCTACCCCCGGAGTTTCAACGATTCGAACGGCGACGGGATCGGCGACATCCGCGGTATCATCCAGAAACTGGACTACCTTGACGACCTCGGTGTCGACGTCGTCTGGCTCAACCCTGTCTACGACTCCCCGCAGGTCGACGGCGGCTACGACATCCGTGACTACCGGGCCATCCACGACGAATACGGCTGCATGGACGACTGGGAAGAACTGCTGGAGGGGATGCACGACCGCGACATGCGCCTCATCATGGACCTCGTCGTGAACCACACCTCCGACGAACACGAGTGGTTCGCCAAGTCGAAGCGCGGCGAAGACGGTTACGACGACTACTACTGGTGGCGCTCCACGGGCGGGGGCCTCCCGAACAACTGGACCTCCAGTTTCGGCGGGCCGGCCTGGACCTACGACGTCGACCGCGGGCAGTACTACCTGCACCTCTTTCACTCGAAACAGCCCGACCTCAACTGGGAGAATCCGGAGGTCAGAGGAGACGTCTACGACATGGTCGACTGGTGGCTCTCGAAGGGTATCGACGGCTTCCGGATGGACGTGATCAACCTCATCTCGAAGAATCCCGAGTTGCCCGACGGCCACCCCGGCGGCTGGACGGGCATGGAACACCATACCAACGGGCCGCGAGTCCACGACTACCTCGACGAACTCCACGACGAGACCTACGGCAACTACGACGCCATGACCGTCGGGGAGTGTATCGACGCCGACCCAGAACGAGCAAAGCGATTCTGCCACCCCGACAACGGCGGGATGAGCATGGTCTTTCACTACGAGCACATGATGCTCGACTTCCGCTCGGACGGCGGCTGGTGGGAGGTCGGCGACTGGTCGGTCGGGGACTTGCGGGACGTCATCTCGCGCTGGCAGCGCGAACTCGAAGATAGCGAGGCCTGGAACACGATCTTCCTCGGGACCCACGACTGGCCTCGGATCGTCTCTCGCTGGGGCGACGCCCAGCACTATCGCCGCGAATCCGCGAAACTGCTCGCGACCTTTCTGTTCACGTTGCAGGGGACCCCCTACCTCCTGCAGGGCGACGAGATCGGGATGACGAACTTTCCCTTCGAGCGGATCGACCAGATCCGCGACGCCGAGACACGAGGGCGAATCCGGTTCATCCTCGACGACGCTCGCTCGCGGTCGCTGACCGAACTCGAACGGGTCGCCCTGGAAGATGAGGGGTTCCAGCGCGTGAAAGACATCGTCCGCTACCGCTGTCGGGACAACGCTCGGACACCCGTGCAGTGGAGCGACGACGCGCAGGCGGGCTTCACCGACGGTGAGCCGTGGCTCGCGGTCAACCCCAACCACACCGAGATCAACGTCGAAGCCGCCCGAGAGGATCCCGACTCCGTGTGGCATCACTACCGCGACCTGATCGACCTCCGGAGCGACTCGGACCTGCTGGTCTACGGCGAGTACGGCCTGCTGGTCCCTCACCACGACAGAGTGTGGGCCTACGAGCGTACCCTCGGCGAGCAGCGTGCCGTCGTGGTGCTCAACTGGTCGAGCGAGTCGGCGACGGTCGGCGGGCTGGATCTCGGACCCGAGCCCTCACTTGTCCTCGACACCCACGACAGGACCAACGGCGACGGCCACGCGGAGCCACTGGAGCTCGATCCCTGGGAAGCCCGAGTCTACCGGACCCAGTAGCCGCCCGAAGCCCCATCAGAACGCCGAGAACCCGGTGAGATCCTCGCCGAGGATCAGCGAGTGGATGTCGTGAGTCCCTTCGTAGGTGTACACTGTTTCGACGTTCGCGAGGTGGCGCATCGGCGAGTAGTCGGTCGTGATGCCGTTGCCGCCGAGCATCTCGCGGGCCGTCCGGGCGACCTCGCGTGCGGCCCGGACGTTCTGGCGTTTGGCCATCGACACCTGCTGTGGCCGGAGGTCGCCCCGTTCTTTCAATTCCGCGAGACGGAACACGAGCGTCTGGCTCGTCGTGATCTTGGTCGCCATCTCCGCCAGCTTCTCCTGCTGGAGTTGCGTCGCGGCGATCGGGCGGTCGAACTGCTCGCGGTCGGTCGCGTACTCGCGAGCGGTCTCGAAGCAGTCGCGCATGACCCCGACTGCGCCCCAGGCGATGCCGTAGCGGGCCTGCGTCAGGCAGGATAGCGGCCCCTTCATCCCCTGCACGTCCGGCAGCATCGCCTCAGCGGGAACGAACACGTCCTGGAGGTGAATCTGACCGGTCTCGGAGACGCGCATCGAGAGCTTGCCATCGATCGCGGGCGTCTCCACACCATCGAGATCGGTCTCGACGAGGAAGCCGCGGATCTCGCCGGCGTCGTCTCGATCTGCGTCGTCGTCGATCCGCCCCCAAACGAGCGCCACGTCCGCGATCGGCGAATTGGTGATCCAGGTCTTGGTTCCCGATAGCCGGAAGCCGTCACCGTCCGGCGTCGCCGTGGTCTCCATGCTGGCCGGATCAGAGCCGTGCTCGGGTTCGGTCAGGCCGAAACAGCCGACGGCCTCTCCCGACGCGAGATCCGGGAGCCAGCGTTCGCGCTGGGCCTCGCTGCCGTACTCGTGGATGGGATACATCACGAGCGCGCCCTGGACGCTGGCCATCGAGCGCACGCCCGAGTCACCGGCTTCGAGTTCCTGTAACAGGAGTCCATACGCGGTCTCGGAGACGTTCGGGAGGTCGCCCCAGTCCAGGTTCGGGCCGTAGAAGTCTAACTCGCCCATCCGTGTGACGAGCGTCTCGGGGAATCGACCGTCCTCGAAGAGCGCCCCGATATCGGGGGTGACGTGCTCGGCGACGAACTCCCGGGCGGTGTGGCGGATCATCTGATCTTCGCCCGAGAGATCGGCCTGCAGGTCGAGGTAGTCGAGCATACCTGTACATGGGTATCACGGACCAAAACTGTCCCGCCGGCAGCGACGGTCACCCACTGGTAGTCACGTCCTCACAGACGGCCGGCGGCAGCGGTGATGTTGACGGCGAGTCCGACGAGCACGAGCGCGGCGGCAGCCCCGTAGTTGTACATCGGTTCCGCGAACAGCGAAGTGAGGTTCGCGGACTCGGCCAGGAAGACGACCGAGACGCCACCGGCGACCAGCGCCAGCCCGAGCAGCCCGAAGACGACGTTGCCGGGGGTACCGAACCGCCCCTTCTTGTGGTCGGCCATCGCCGAGTCGATCGCCGAGGAGACAGTTTGATCGACCGACTCCTGGTCGACCTCGGCTTTGCCGGGTTCGATGTCCTGCATGGCCCGGCCGATCGACTCACGGACGGCGTCGGTTATCTTCGCGTCGACGTCGCCGAGATTGTCACTGACGTAGGTGTGTAGCGTCTGTTCTTTCTCGTCGAGGTCGGCCGCACGCTCGGCCAGTTCAGTCTCGCGTTCGCGGATCGCCGCCTCTCGGTCGTCCAGATCCTGTTCGCGCTGTTCGAGCTGGGCTTCCCAGTCGTCGAGGTCAGCGCGCCAGTCTTCGAGGTTCGCACGCTCGGTCTCGATGTCGGCCTCGCGCTGGTCTAGCTCCTCGGCCCGGTCTTTGAGCTTCTCGGCCCGGAGATCCAGCCCTTCTTCACGCTGATCGAGCCGGTCCTCCCACTTTTCGAGTTCGCGTTCGCGGTCGTCGTCGCTGTCGGATTTCGTCTGTATTCCCCCGGTCTCCCCGTCGTCTGTCATGTCGGTGTCGTCGATCGGATCGGTCTCGTCGTCGGATTCGACCGTGGCGCTCCCGATCGGATCGGTGTCGTCACTGTCGTCTGTGTCTCCCGCCGCCTCCTCGAAAGGATGGGTTGTCTCGTCCTCGTCGCTCATGATCGTTCGTGCATGACGTCTCGGGCATCAGTAAAGTAAGTTTGCTGGCCGAGAGGGACGTCGAGCCGAAACGACGTGTCCCCTTCGAGGGGCGGTTGTCGATCTCACGTCTTCGGCGTTGATCGTCGACCATCCGTGGGAGAGGCGTCGAAACGAGTTGTCGAAGGGCAGTCTCCTGGTCGTCTATCCGACCGACTGATCGAATCGGAAGGGCGAGATAGCGGGCTGTGGCGGCCCGAAATCGGTCGTTTGAGAGAACTCGTCCCGATCCGATCCGACGGGCTTTTCGGTCGGACTCGACAGACCAGGAGTGATGAACGAGCGACTGTCCGCGTCGTTGTCGGTCGGAGCGACCAGTGGTGCACTCCTGGTCGTCCCCGGTGCGTTCGTCTATCTGACGGGGTTGCCGTTTCTGTTCCCGAGTCTCGGCCCGTCGGCGTTCGTCCTCGCGATGTCTCCCGACTCGGCGACGGCGGCGCCACGGCGCGTCCTCGGCGGGCACGCGATCGGCGTGCTGGCCGGGATGGCGACCTACCACCTGCTGGCCGACGGGGCCGTCGCGACGAGGGTCGGCGGGTCGACGGCCGCGCTCGCGCTGGTCGCCAGCGGTTCGCTCGCACTCGTGCTGACCGCTGTCGGGATGGTCGCGACCGACACCCGACATCCGCCCGCCTGTGCGACGACGTTGATCGTCTCGCTCGGCCTGCTCACCACCCCGATCGAGGGTGTGGTCATCGTCCTCGCCGTCGCGTCGTTGCTGGTGGCACACAGGCTCACCCAGCCACTTCGGCCGCTCGGCACGCGAGTCCAGCCGGGAGAATAGAAAGTTTCATCTGACTGTCTCGTGGGTCTGGACGTATGCTCTCGCTCGGCCAGAAACTCCTCGCGCTGGGGATCGTCGCCGTGATGAACCTCTTCGTGCTACTGCTCTCACCGATCTTCGGGATCATCACGCTGTTCGCGTCGCTCCCGTTCGCGTTCGCGATCTACAACCGGTAGGCCCTCAATCGTCGGCCGCAGCACGAGGCGCAGCGGTCACCGTCCGCTCGTCGACGATCGTGACGAAGTTCTCGAACAACCGCTTGGCCGCACAGGCCCGTCGGTAGGTCGCGGGATCGATTCCCTCGAGCACGCGCTGTTTGCGCTCGGGATCGAGGTCCTTGCCACGGGTCACTGATTCGGCAGTGGCGGTGTCGTACTCGGGGTGGAACTGGACCCCGTACACCTCGCCCTTGCGAAAGCCGTGGACGCCGTAGTCGTTTTCGGCCAGCAGTTCCGCGCCAGGCGGGAGTTCGACCACACTGTCCGAATGGGTCGTAAAGACCGTAAACTCCGAATCGACCCCCTCGAACAGCCGCGAGCCGCGGTGTTCGACGGTCCGGTAGCCGATCTCGTACTCGCCCATCGCCTCGACAGTGCCGCCACAGACGTCCGCAAGCAACTGGTGGCCGAAACACACGCCCAGGAAGGATAGATCGCGGTCGATCGCCTCGCCGACCCACGATTGCAGGTCGGCGATCCACGGTTCGTCCCAGTAGACGGAGGCTCGCGAGCCCGTGACGACCCCGGCGTCGAAGCCGAAGCCGTCGGGAAGCTCACCGGAAACGACGTCGAACTCGACGACCTCGGCGTCGAGTTCCCGCCGGAAGTTCCGGCTGTTGTCGGCCCCGTCGTGGGCGGCGTTGAGCAACGCGATTCGCGGGCGACTCATCACTCACTGCAATGTCTTCCCCACTGAAAAACCCTCCAGCCGGCGGCAGTACCTGCCGTGCTCTCGGATGCGACGCCGAGAACGCCCGCAGTCGTGCGGGCCGGCCAGTGCTCACTCTCGCTGGGCGTCGAGCCACGAAAGCAGTTCGTCGGCGACGACCTGTGGCTCCTCGACGTGGACGAGATGGCCGCTCTCGACCGGGCGGTACTCCCCGCGCGGGAGTTCGTTCGCGAGTCGCTCGCCGGTTCCGGGGTCGACGATCCGATCCGCGACGCCCTCGAAGACCAGCGCCGGCGTCGTCACTTCGTACAGATCGTCGAGGTCGCCGGCAAGCATGGCCGCCACCTGGCCGTCCCACCCCACCTGTGAGGCGTCGTCCTCGCGTCGCCAGCCCACGATCCGGTCGATCTCCTCGGGATAGGCGTCGATCGTCTCGGGCGTGAGTCCGGCTCGGAGCGACTCGCGGAGGGCGTCGGAGTCGTCCCGGGGTGCCCGCAAGCGTTCGAGCGCGTCGCGATCGACGTTTGCGCCCGAGATCGGCGTCCCGACCAGCCCGAGGGACTCGACCCGGCCCGACCGGCGGGCGTACTCGACGGCGACCATCCCGCCCAGTCCGGCGCCGAGGAGGTGGATCGATCGGGCGCCGTGGTCGCTGCAGACGGCGTCCAGATCGCCCACGAGGTCCTCGAAGGTGTACTCGCCGCCGGGCGCGTCGGAGTCGCCTGTCCCGCGGTAGTCCCACACCACGACTTCGTGTTCGCGGGCCAGCGGCGTCGTGAGATAGCTCCACTGCCAGGCTCCGAGGCCGGCGGCTCCACAGCAGACGATCGGCTCGCCATCGCCGGCGGTCGCGTAGTGGAGCGCGACGTCGCCGTTGTGTGCGGTCGGCATGTCTGGCGATAGATGGGCGGCGACCCTGTGAATTCCGGTTTCGTAAGCGAGATTCGGCGGCGAAGATATTTATGGCCGAGTCGTCGACCTACTCGCGCATGGTTCGTGCGGACAGTTTCGCCAGGTTCGTCGACCGGGTCGAGGACCGTGAGAAGTCTCTCACGGTGATCAATCGCGCGGAGGTCGACCCGATCCAGCGGATGGTCGAGTCGATGTTCGACGCCGACTCGGTCGAGGTCACCGAGACGAGCGGCGATCCGGCCGGGCCGGCCGACGTGATGCTCCTTCACGACGAGCAGCAGCCGGCGATCGCGACCTCGCCGCTGCAGGACGTCGAACGGTCGCTGCTGATGGTCAACTCCGATCTGTACGTCACCGGCACCCGTACGCTGGAGGACATCGACACGCCCGACGTGGTCGCCAATCTCGACGAGGTCACCTTCTCGGTCGCCGGCAAGCGCAAGTTCCTGTTGATCCACATCTCCCGCCACGTCGAGGCGATGGCTCACGAGACCGGCGGTGGCGTCCTCCACACCGGCTTTCAGGAACTCTCCCGGATCACCGACGAGCGCGGCACGACCGAAGCCTACCGCCAGCTAGTCGATCGTGGCGTCGACGTCCACGTCTACGGCCACGGTGACTGGGACGATCCCTTCGGCCAGGACGTGACTATCCACGCTCGTGATGACGGCGAGATACCCAACACGTGGTTCGTCGTCCACGACGGTGACGGCGACGACGATCGCAAGGCCGCACTGGTCGCCGTCGAGACCGGGGACAACGAGTACGAGGGGTTCTGGACCTTCGAGGCGGCCGTCGTCGACGACGTGCTGGCATACATCGACCGGACGTACGTCGAGTGAAACAGCCGACTTATGTGATTGCGAGCCTGTATCGTGTACAATGACGGTCCGACACGAGGGTCTCACCGTCGACTGGCTCGGCTACGCCACCTTGCGACTCGCTGCCGAGGACGTCGTCGTCTACATCGATCCTGGCCGCTACGGCGTCCTCACCGGCGAGTGGGAACCCGACTCAGAAGACATTCGCCACCCACCGAGTCGCGACTACCGCGCCCAGGACGGCGACGTCGTCGTCGTCACGCACATCCACCACTACGACCCCGACGGCATCGAACGTGTCGCCAGCGAGGACGCGACGATCGTTGCCTACGAGGGTATCGACGCCCAGGCCCCGGGTCGAGACCTCCCGACGCTCGAAGAACTGCCCTACGAGATTCGCCGAGTCGGCACGAAAGATTCGCTCGAAGTGGGCGACGTGACAGTGTGGTCGATCCCCGCCTACAACGTCGAGGACGGGCCGAACACGCGTCCCGACGGCACGCCCTATCATCCGGAGGGCTTCGGCTGTGGCTACGTTCTGAACGTCGACGGGACGCGGGTGCTCTACCCCGGCGATACCGATGTCCTGCCCGGCCATCGAACGATCGACTGCTCGCTGTTCTGTCCGCCGATCGGCCAGCGCTTCACGATGGACCGCCACGAGGCTGCGAAACTCGCGGCGACGATCGATCCGCGGCTCGTCTTGCCTGTGCACTACAACACCTTCTCGACCCAGGAGATCGATTCGAAGGCCTTCGCGGCCGACGTGGCGTCGTCCGGAGTGCCCGTAGTGCTGGACGAGCAGTAGACCGTTCTCTCGGAGGCTCTTCGCTTCGAGGTTCCGCGCGGCGCTCAGAATCCCGCTACTCTTCGGAGGCGGTCAGTCCCTGCAGAATCTCTCCCGCCTCGGCCAGCGCGTCGTCGAGCTTCTCGGCGTCGGGGCCGCCACCCTGGGCGAAATCGGGCGGGCCGCCACCGCCGCCGCCCACCCGCCCCGCGAGTTCGCCGACGACCTGGCCGGCGTTGACCTCGACGCCGTCGGGCACCGCCACGACGAACGTCGCGCCGTCCGCACCCTCCTGCTCGCCGGACTCCGTCCCGCTCGCACTGCCCGTTGCGCTGCGCGCAACGCCGCCGAGCACGGCGATCGATCCCTGTTCGACGATGGCGTTGGCCTGTGCGCGGAGTTCGTCCATGTCGGCGTCGATCCGCTGGATCACTGCCGTCGTCCCCGCCACCTCGACTTCTTCGGCGTCCGCGCCGCCGCTGGCGCGGGCTTCCGCGAGCTGTTCTTTGAGGTCGTCGATCTCCTTGCCGCGGGCCTTCCACTCCTCGAAGAACCGTTCGGCGGTTTCGGGGACTTCCTCGGGACTGACGTCGAGCGTCTCGGCGGCCTCGTAAAGGGCGTCTTCGGTCCGCTGGGTCGCGTCGACAGCGGCGTCGCCCGCGGCGAAGGTGATCCGGATGACGCCGTCCTGGACGCGCTCCGTATTGAGAATCTTGATCGCGCCGATGTCACCAGTGCGGGCGACGTGCGTGCCACCGCAGGCCTGCACGTCCTCGCCGACCTGGATGAGGCGGATCTGTTCGCCCGGCGGGATCCCGCCCTGGTAGAGGTCGAAGCCGTGTTCCTCCTCGGCCTCGTGGCGGTGGGGCCACGACTGGTTGACGGGAATGTTGTCCATGACGAGGTCGTTGGCGCGGTGTTCGATCGCTTTGACCTCCTCGCGCGTGATCGACTCGTAGTGGCTGACGTCGATTCTCGCCGACTCGGTGCCCTTCTGGGCGCCGGCCTGCCGGATGTGCTCGCCGAGGATCTGCCGGGCGCTGTGGATGACGACGTGCGTGGCGGTGTGGTGTCGCATCAGGCGACGGCGTCGCGTCGCGTCGATCTGCCCGCGGACGAACTCGCCCTTGCCGGGGTCTTCGTCGGTGGTGTGAACGACTACGCCGTCGTAGATCTGGACGTCGCTCACTTCGGCGGTGACGTCGTCCGTCGAGAGGGTCCCGTGGTCCGGGGGTTGGCCACCGCCCTCGGGGTAGAACATCGTCTGGTCGAGCACGACGTCGAAGGTCTCGTCGTCACGCTCGAACACTTCGAGGACGACTGCCTCGAAGTCGGTGCGCTGCTGGTCGTCGTAGTAGAGCTTGTCAGTCTCGGGGAGTTCGGCGATGCGGTCGGCGTACCCGAGTCCGTCCTCCTCCTCGAAGGCCTGCCCACCGCCGTGTCGCTCGGCCACGAGCGAGTAGAAGTCGTCCGGCGTCTCGACGGCGACGGCGTGCTCTGCGGCGATCTCTTCGACCATGTCCGGCTGGATGCCGTGGGAGTCGTACAGCTCGATCAGCTCACGGACGGGAATCGGCTCACCTTTCTCGGCGTACTCCTCGGCCAGCTGGCGGACGCGGCGGCTCCCGCGGTCGAGGGTTTCCCTGTACTTCTCGACTTCCGTCCGAACCATGTCACGGATCGTGTCGCGGTTGGTGTAGCCAAGCCGTTCGGCCTGCATGTCGACCAGTTCGTCAAGCGGTGCGTCCACGCCGACGTTGTCGACCAGCCGCTTGGTCCGGCGGAGGACCATCCGCGCCAGATAGCCCGACCCGACGTTGCTCGGGACGATGCCGTCCCCGAGCATGTACGCCAGCGTGCGGCAGTGATCCGCGATGGCGTAGACGTCTTCGAGCGGTTCGACGAGGTCACGCAGGGACTCGACCTCGACGCCGAGTTCGTCGGCGATGTCGCCGCGCGCAGCTTCGACGTCGTCGACGTCGTCGATGTCGAGATTGCCGGACAGACGGGCGGCGTCGTGGACGATGGCTTCCTCTTCGTCGCTCAGATCGACCCCGGCGTTGTCGGTGAGGAAGTCGATCATATCGGGGTAGACCGCCTCGTACACAGTAGGAGTGCCCTGGGAGACCCAGGTCCAGCGTTCGAGGCCGTAGCCGGTGTCGACGATGTAGGTGTCCATCTCGGAGTAGGTGTCACCCTTGATCTCGTAGTCGCCGTCGGGATCCTCTTCGAACTGCATGAACACGAGCGTCGCCAGTTCGGCGCCCTTGTAGATGACCTCGAAGGCCGGCCCGGCGTTGCCGCCGCCGACCCACGGGTCCTCGATCAGCGTCACGTCGGCGGGGTCGGCACCCAGCTCCTCGAACAACTCGATACAGTACTGGACACACTCTTCTTTCCAGTAGACCTCGCCCTCGTAGGCGTACTCGTCGCCGACCTCCTCTTTGGCGTTGAACGCGTGGTGGGCCATCATCTCGAAGGCCATGGTGTGCCGGCCCGTCTTACCCACGTTGTCGATGTCCTGCATCCGGATGCAGGGCTGGCTGATACAGAGGGGGTTGGCCGGCGGCGGAGTCGTCCCGCTCGTGACCAGCGGCTGGAAGTCGTAGATCGACGCCTGCGTGAGCAGGACGTCGTCGCGCCAGCGATTCGCGGCGACGGGGTAGGGGTCGATACGGGTGTGATCGCGGTCCTCGAAGTAGCTGAGGAACGCCTCGCGCATCTCGCCCAGTTCGAAGTCCTCCTCGAAGCCGGGGTCGTCGATGAAACTGTACTCCTCACAGGGCGGTTCGCCGCAGGTCTCACGCTCGGGGTCGAGCGTCCAGAAGTGATCCCCACACTCCGGACACTCGGCGCGTCGGAACCCGTGCTCCTCGAAATAGTCGAGCCGGTATTCCTCGCTGAGGTCGCTCATTAGCGTATTCTTGCCCCGCCCGCGCCTAAATCAGTTCCGTTGGCGCGCTCGCGTGTGCCCCGTTGGCGCGCTCTCGTGTGCCTGTGATCGTGTGTCACGTTCGCACGGCCGCTGAACGCTTAGGTTCGCGCTCGCCCTCAGTACAGACGATGAACCGACTCACGCGACGGCGGTACCTCGCGGTCGCCGGGGCTGGCGCACTCGCCGGCTGCGGGACCGGCGACAGCGGCGGGGGCAACTACGACCCCGGCGGGGAGAACGGGAACGGCGGGGGGAACGGCGACGGGCCGACGGCGAGCGACGAGAACGGCTGTGTCGAGCCCAGAACGGTCGGCGCTGCCAGCGACGTGGCAGTCCCGACAGCCACCGATCCCCTTCCGTTGCCACTCGACCCGTCGGCACTGCGGTCGGAGGCCACTCACGGCGGCCCCTCGAAGGACGGCATCCCCGCGATCGACGACCCCCAGTTTGCGGGCGTCGACGGGATCGACTTCCTCGATGACGGCGATCCGGTCTTCGGACTCGCACGAGACGGCGAGGCGAAGGCCTATCCGCAGAACATCCTCGTCCATCACGAGATCGTCAACGACCGGATCGCCGGGAATCCGGTCGCGGTTACCTACTGCCCGCTGACTGGCACGGTACTGGGGTTCGAACGCGGTGAGACGACCTTCGGCGTCTCGGGCCGGCTGATCAACAACAACCTGATCATGTACGATCGGGCGAGCGAGGCGTGGTGGCCGCAGGTTCTGGCGACGGCGATTCCGGGACCCTGGAACGAGGACCCGCCGGCCGTTTCGCTGCGGGAGTTCCGCGTGGTCTGGACGACCTGGGAGCAGTGGCGGAGCGCGTATCCAGACACGCGCGTGCTCACGACCGAGACGGGCTCCGCGCGCAACTACGCCCAGGATCCCTATGGCGCGTACAACCCCAAGAATGGGTACTACGTGCGCGAGAACACGCTCTTTCCCGAGCTCAACGAGAACGACCGCTTCCACCCGAAAGAGGTCTTCCTGGGTGCTCGAACGCCCCGCGGGGCCGTCGCGTTCCGCAAGGAACGGTTGCTCGACGAGCGACTGATGGAGGGACGGCTCTGTGAGACGCCCGTTCTCGCGGTCTCAGACCCGCGACTCGACACGGGCTACGTCTATCGAAACCCCGAGGAACTGTCATTCGAGCACGCGGGCGAGACGGTTCGAGAGACGGGAGCCGGGGATGGCGAAGCGTACGACCCGGACGCGCTGCCGCTCGAACGCATCCACACCTTCGACGCGATGTGGTTCGCCTGGAGCGGCTTCTACCCCTGGACCACCGTCTATGCCTGAGCACGCCCTTCCCCCGAGCGCCGTGCCCGGCGCACTCTCGCGGACGCGGGCCGGTCTCGGCGCAGCACTAGGGAGGCGGGACGGGCTCGCTGTGCTGGTGGTGACCTCCGTCGGCTACCTGCTGGCGTATCTCTACGCGCTCGGCCACCTCGCGCCGGGCCTGGGCGGCTGGGATGTCTTCGTCGTCGCGGACCCGCTCTCGAAGTTCTTCGAGCCGGCGCTGGGGCCGCTGTCCTATCGGCCGGTCGCGCGCGTCCGACTGGGTCCGCTCACCTACCTGTTCTCGTTCAACACCGTCATCGGACTGGGCGTCGCCGTCCTCGTCGGCTTGAACATGGCGCTGACGACGCTCGTCTGGCGCCAGCCCGCTTCCTGTGGGATCGGCGAGCGCTCGACGCCGCTGGTCGCGTCGGTGCCGGCGCTCCTGTCGGGCAGCGCCTGCTGTGGCCCGGTCGTCTTCCTCGCGTTCGGGATTCAGGCCTCCAGTACCATGCTGACGCTGTTCGAGTTCCTGCTTCCGCTGTCGGTCCTGCTGTTGCTCGGCAGTCTCGTGCTGGTCGGCCGGCAGTTCGAGCCGAACCCGGCCGGCTGATCGTCGAGGAAAAGGTAAGTGTCCGAGGGGACAGCTACGGATATGCACCATCCCGGCCCCCCGCGGTTCGTCACCGTCGGCGACGACGTGGAACTCGCGCCCCGACGACCCGAGTCCGACGCCGACTTCGCCTGGTCGATCGCCGAGCGCCCCGACGACAGCGAGGCGACCGTCGGCAATAGCGCGGTCGAACACCTCGTGCCCGACGAACCCGGCGTCTATCGCCTCGAACTCGGCGCTCCGGACGGCACGCACGAACTCACCGTTCGGGCGTTCGAAGACGTCACCCGCCCGTTTCGTCTGGAATACGACGCCGCCGAATTGCCCGAGCACGATCCAGGGGACGTGTGGGTGACGACGACGTTCAACGACTTTCGGGTGGGCGAACTCGAGCCCGAACTGATCGACGACACCTACGTCTACGAGGACGACGTGTCGCCGGGCCGATACAACTACGCGATCACCGTCGGCGACGACTTCATGGGTGGGGACTGGGGGAGCATCGTCGTCGACGGTCCCGAACGACCCCGGGTTCGACTCGACGCGAGGGTCGAATCGAGCGCCGACGACGAGGAGATCGTGATCGAGGCCGATGCCATGCCGGGACCGCACAGCGACGCCGACCCCGAGGATCTGGACGTCGAGTTCTACGTGGACGACCGGGATCGCGAGGCGCTATGCGCCTCGGCCAGCGCGAGTGAGGCGTCCGGCGACGGCCTCACAGTCGACGGCCACGAGGCACGCTGCTCGCTCGACGCCGTCGACGATCAGTTGCGAGTCCACGCCGTGACAGTCGGCGAGCGCCCCGGCGTCAGCGACACCGTCCGGATCGAATCCGATGGCAGTGTCGCCCGGCCGAACGAACCGCCAGAGTGGCTCGACGGCGCGACGATGTACGAGATCTACGTCCGCTCGTTCGTCGGCGATTCGGGCGTCACGTTCGAGCGCCTCGAAGAACGGGTCCCCTATCTGGAGTGGCTGGGGATCGACGTGCTCTGGCTGACGCCCATCCTCGAATCCCGGAGCGCGGCCCAGGGCGAGGACGCCGAGCACGGCCCGCACGGCTACGACATCGTCGACTACTTCGACGTTGCGCCTGATCTCGGGACCCGGGCGGACTTCGAGTCGTTCGTCGACTCGTGTCACGACGCGGGAATTCACGTCCTGTTCGATCTGGTGATCAACCACACCTCCCGCGAGCACCCGGCTTTCCAGCAGAGCGCCCGTGGCGTGGCCGAGTACGATGACTGGTTCACCTGGGTCGACGCCGACGATGCGTTCGTCTCTGAGGACGTACGCGAGCAGTCGACCGGCGATGTCGAACGGGTCTACGACCACTACTTCGACTGGTGGACGCTCCCCAACCTGAACTACGACTCCCTGGCCGTCCGCGAGCACGTTCTCGACATCGTCGACGAGTGGGCCGACACGGTCGACGGCTTCCGGTGTGACGTCGCCTGGGGCGTCCCTCACGGTTTCTGGAAAGAGGTCCGCCAGCGCGTCAAGACCGAACACAGCGCCGTCGATGGCGACTTTCTGTTGCTGGACGAAACCGTCCCGCGGGACCCTCACTACGGCGAACTGGAGTTCGACCTGCACTACGACACCGGCCACTACTACGGGCTGCGGGAGATTGGCCGCGGCGAGCGGCCCGCCGACGATTTGCTCGACGTTGCGGAGAGCCCCGCTGTCGACGGAATCCGAGAGGACTACGTCCCCATGCGCTACGTCGACAATCACGACGAGGACCGCTACGTCGAGGAGTGCGGCCGCGACGCACTCGTCGCCGCGGTGACGGCGACGTTCGCGCTCCCGGGCGTTCCGATGGTCTACTACGGCCAGGAGACCGGTCTCCGGGAGACGAGAGCGGACATGAACTGGGTGAACGGCGACCGCGCACTCTCGCGGCGAGTTAAGTCGCTGATCGACCTCCGGGCGTCGACGGCGGCGCTGGTCGACGGGTCGGTCGAAGCCGTCGACTGCGACGTCAGTGTGGGCGACGACGAGCGCGTGACGGCGTTTGCCCGCGACGACGGCGAGCAGCGACTCGTCGTCGTCCTGCACTTCGGCGAGGGAACGGCCGAGGTCGAACTCTCCGGGCCCGTCGGCGAAACCGACCTCGTCACCGGCGAGCCGGTCGCCGAGGGGACGACGATTTCGGTCGCAAACGCGGTCGTCCTGGCGGCGTGAGCGCGTGGGTCGCTTCGCCAGTGAGGCCACCGAGAGGTTGATGGCAGCCGGCCCGGTATCGTGAGGCTATGGAGCGGCGTCCGGGTAGTCGCGTCCTGTTGGCCGTCTTCGTCGTAGGGATACTCGCGAGCGCGGCCCTGCCAGCCGGGGCAGCGATCCGGCCGTCCGAGCAACCGCTGTCGGGTGTCGACCAGCAGCCCCCGGCGACAGCGGCGGCGGATCGACAGTGGTCGTCACCTGTCGCGACGACGGGTCAGGCCGAGAACGAACTCCACGTCGAGATGGAGCTCTCAGTCGCGCCCGACAACACCGGCACTATCACTGTCGAGGCGACCGTCAGGAATCCCGACGACGTGGTATTACTCGGGATCGACTCCCGTGAGGCGGTGACGGTGCTGGAGACCGAGGGGTTCGAACGGCGCGGCGACGAGTACCGCTGGGACGGCCGGACCGACCGGCCGAGTTTCACCTATCATCTGGCTGTCAACGAGTCGACTGACGCGTTCCTCGGGGCGGGCGTCACGGCGGCAGACACGGGCGAGTGGGCGATTCTCTCGCCGCCGCGTGCGCCCGTGAGCTACGCACCCGGCGTCACGCGCATCAGACACGGACAGACGGCTGTCGTCGAGTCCTACACAGTCGCGGGCGAGGGTGTCGTGACAGACGGCTTCGTCTATCTCGGGCCGTACCGCAGTTACGAGACGTGGGCTGGCGACCAGACCATCCGGCTGGTCGTCCCGCTGGCGGCGGCAATGGCCGACGATCCGCGACGCGTGCTCGAGACGCTGACTAACGCTTCCCGGGAGATCAGGATCGGCGGCCGAGACGAGACTGTCACGGGGCTGGTCGCACCCTCGACAGTAGACTGGGCGATATCGGGGACGGCGACCGGGCCGCGGACGTTCTGGGTCCGGGACAGCGCGCGAGTCCGGACGGCCGGCAACGTCTGGATCCACGAGTACGTCCACACCCGCGAGTCGATCGCCACAGGCCGGAGCATGGCCTGGCTCACCGAGGCGCTGGCGACCTACTACGCGGCCGAGGCCTCGCTTCGCCAGCGGCTGATCGGTTTCGACGAGTTCCGGTCGACGCTCGAACAGGGGACCACCCACACCAGCGTCCGGCTCGCCAATCGAAGCACCTGGAACTACGAGTCGGACTACCAGAAGGGCGCGCTCGTACTGGGGAGACTCGACCTGCGGATCCGCGCCGCCAGCGACGGCGACCACACGCTCGCCGACGCGATTCGACGATTGCAGCGACACGACGGCACTGTCGACGCTGAGACGTTCGCCCGGGCGGTCGCGAACGTGAGTTCACCCGGCGTGGGCGAGGCGGCCCGACGGTACGTCACGACGACAGCGACTCCGGAGCCGTGGACACAGTCTGTCCACGAACGCCGCTTCGGCTACGAGACGGCCCGGTTCGAGTACGAATTTCGGAATCCACGGGCCGTCGGCCCGAACTGGACGCGGAATCTCACCGCCGAGGGATCGCCGCTGCAGTTGCTCCCCGGCGAGCGACTGGTCGTCGACGGGGTCGTCCGCAACGACGGCGACGCACCTGGCGAGTACGACGTCACCTTCCGGACGACGCCTCGCGAGGCGGCGGACAGACGGCGCGTCTCGGGATATCTCCCGGCTGGGTGGACGTGGACCCATCCGTTCGACGTCTCCGTCGGGTCGACGAATCGATTCGTCGCCGTCTTCGGCAACAATCCGACCGCACAGTTGTCCGTCGCGGTCGTCGAGCCCGTCCGGAACGTGACCGTCGAGTCCGTCTCCGTGACGCCACAGTCGGTCGATCCGGGCGCGACGGTGTCGGTCACTGCGACGATCAACAATCCGGCCGAGCGGCCAGCCAGGGCGACCATGCCGATCACCGTCGACGGTCGCCGGGTCGGTACGGTGATCGTCGTCCTCGGCAGCGACTCCACAACCGAGGTCACGACGACCGTCACGCTGGACGCGGCGGGTAGCTCCGAAGTCGGCGTCGGTGAGACGAGGACGGCAGTACGGGTCGGCACGGTCACGTCGACCACTACGCCCACTGAGACGTTCTCCGAACCGAGGACGACGGGTCCGAGCGGGCAGGGGAGCGGCCCGGGTCTGGGTGCTGGGGCCGCGGGACTCGCCATCTGGTTGGCCGCCGCGCTGCTGAGCACCAGGGACGGCGTTGGCGATTGCGAGTGACGAGCAGTCCCGCCGATAGCTCTACTGCAGACCGCCAGCGAGGGTTTATATAGAATGCGAGAAAATTTTTCGTAAGGAGAATTGGCGAATGTCATACGAAGCAACCGTCACGAGCAAGGGACAACTCACGATTCCCAAAGAGGTTCGCGAGCAGCTCGACATCGAGCCGGGCGAGAAAGTCCTGTTCCGCTTCGACGAGGAGGGGGGTGTGCGTCTCGTCGGTGTGCCGGCTGAGCCGATGGATCGACTCGATGCGGCACAGCAGCGTGCGGCGTCGCTCGAACTAAACGCCCAGGAGTTGATCGAACGAGAGCGAGAACAGTGGAAGCGTCTCCCGTGATCTATCTCGACTCGTGGGTCTGGCTGGAGTATGGACTTCGGGGTGACCAGTGGACAGGTGCGCGCAAGAGCATCGACGACGCACTGGCCGATGGTGGTGCAGTGTCGACGATCGCACTGACGGAGATCGACTACATCCTCAGCCGAGAGGTCGACCGAACGACTGCGGATCTTGTCACGAGTGCGATCGAAGACTTCGATGCGATCCACATCGTCCCCGTGTCCGCAGAGATTTCGTTGTACGCGTCCCGGCTTCGATCAAAATACTACGAGCGCCGCGACAACGAACTCTCCTATGCTGACGCGATCCACATCGCCACAGCCGGGTTACTCGACTGCACTGCACTCCACACGGGCGACGCTGATTTCGAATCCGTTCAGGAAATCGAGACAGTCGTCCACTGATCACTCGTCCAGCGCTAGCGACGCTAACAGTGCTTCTAACTGGATGCGCTCGTTCGCACCTTCGGTGATCCGGTAGTCGGCCTCGCCGACGCGGTCCAGAATCCGGACGGCGGCCCGATCGTCGACGTCGAACTCCCAGACAGAGCGGTGGATCTGGTCGAGCACGTCCCCGCCGGCGATTCCCTGGTCGGTGAGGAGCGTGTCGAGATCCGAGCGCGCGGCGGTAAAGTCGCCATCGATGGCCTTCTCGACCATCGCGGTGATCTCTTCCGGGCGTGCGGTCGAGGTAATCTCGAAGACGGCGTCCTCGTCGACGATCGATCCCGTCACCGACGCCGCTTGCAGGCCGTTGATCGCCTTGCGCATGTCGCCACCGGCGACGTAGACCAGCGCGTCGACGCCGTCCTCGGTCACTTCGATGTCTTCGGCCTCTGCGATCCGGCGGACCTGTTCCTCTATCGCCTCGTCGCCCAGCGGCGAGAACCGGAAGACGGCACAGCGCGACTGGATGGGATCGATGATCTGACTGGAGTAGTTACACGAGAGGATAAAGCGGACGTTGTTCGAGAACTGCTCCATCGTCCGGCGGAGCGCTGCTTGCGCATCAGACGTAAGCGCGTCTGCCTCGTCGAGGAAGATAATTCGGTACTCGTAGCCGCCAAACGACGTGCGGGCGAAGCTCTTGACCCGATCCCGGACGACGTCGATCCCGCGCTGGTCGGAGGCGTTCAGTTCGAGGAAGTTGTCCTGCCAGTCCTCGCCGTAGAGTTCCTTGGCGATGGCCATGGCGGAGGTCGTGTTGTGCATGACCGTCGGGACTGCTCCAGCGATGTAGTTACGATGATCGGGCACCGTGAGGTCGTAGACCTGCGTCGATTCCTCCACGATCTCCACGTCGGTCACTTCGTCGAAGTACAGTTCGGATGTCGCGAGTGTATCGAGCACCGAGAGTAATTCGATCCCCTTCGTCGACAACATCTCGGACGCAACCTCGTCGATTCGGGTTGCGACGGTCTCGAACCGGGTGAGAGATTTCACCGCGTGATCGTCGTTATTGAGGAGGTTGATGACGTCCGTCCCACGGAAGTGGGTCCCCTCAGCGATTGTGTTGTATTCTATCGAGAGTGACTCGACTGCCTCTCGAAGCGTCTGTTTTACTCGCTCGATATCCGGAACTGCTGCCGCTTCGAGTTCGTCGAGGAGACTGAGTGTTCGATTCGCGTACGGAGTCCGTTCACCCGCACCGTATTCTCCGAGCCGATACGCACTGACACCTGTGGACTCGGCCACGACCGACTTCGTCGACTCGCTTGTGAGCCCCGTTCGTGACTGCGACCACTGCGCTGGAACTGCAGAGACACGCTGAACCTCCGACCGCACCGCGGCAAGTGAGCGTTTGACTTCCTGTGCGGCTTCGAGTCGTTCTGAGGCGGCGTCGACGACATCGTCGAGAACCTCTCGATACAGCTCCCGGCCGGGCGTTTCCGGGTTCAGCGACTTCGGGACCAATTCCGATTTCGACAGGTTGAGTTCTGCACATAGTTCCTCGACCGCTGTCTGGACCGGCATCGTGTCGTGGTTCGGGTTCCCGGATTTTGACGCGTGGTGGGCCAGCGTCTCACGTTTTTCGTCGATAGAGAACCCAATCTCGTCTTCAAACCGCGCGAGATGCGACGCACCGGACACGAGCAACGTCTCGTATTCGCGGTCGGTATTGGATCCGTTGGTGGCACGCTTGTGTTCGGATTTCCGACGGCTCGGAATCCCGAACCCGGAAAGCAAGTACGACAGTAGCGTGATCAGGTCGCCGTCTTTCTGCGTGAGTTCGATGATCCCATTGCTGGATACGTATGCCTCGGAATCGAACACTGCGCGGAGAAAGGCCGCTCTCGTCTCTGCGTCCGCACGGAGAAATCGGCTTCCGATAGCGTCCTGGGTACCCATTTTCGAAGCGAAGACGTCAAAACACGATTCGAGGAACGCCGTGAGCGACCGTGTGTTGACGCTGACGTACGGGACCTCTTTCTGTGTTCCCCGCTTCGGTTCCAGATCGAAGAGTGTCTCCGCGTGTGACTCGAAGCGGTCGAGCAGTCGATCGTCCGTGTTGTAGAACTTGATGCGCCCGCTCTCGATCCGAGCTTCACTCACTGCGAGTCCGAGGAACTCCCCGAGTTCGGGCGTCACCTCCCAGACTGGAGCGACCGGCGGCGATCGCTCGCCGTTCGACGGCGAGACACGCTGGATCGCGACGACGTTGGATTCGAGATCCGAGCGCGAGACGTCGAGATCGCGGAGATACGACAGCGAACAGATAGTGTTCTGTGCGTCGAACACTGACGAGTCGACCCGACGCCGGACCGCGGTGGCATACTTGCGGGTTATCTCCGAGCCGGCTGCGATCGTCGCTGGCTCCTGTCCGGATCGCAGTCCTCGGACGATCGTTTTCTTCTGGCCGACGAACTGTTCTTCGGGCGGAATCTCGTATTGTTGTGCGAACTCCTCTGTGAGGTGGATGAGTGTCCGTTCACCGTCCATTGCAGAGATCCAATCGAGCTCCGATTTCGGTTCGGGGAGTGGCGCTCGAAGCGGGCGGACGATCCGATCACCCTCGTCGAGGTCGGCGGCCTGACGCCACGAGAGGCCGTCGTTGTCGAGTACCAGATACCGATGCTCGGGAGTAGTGGTGACGTCCGCACCGTCTCTGCTGGTGATTTTGATACTAGTCTCAGTCGAGTCACTGTAGACGTGAGAGGGTGATGTGTATTCGAACTCGCCGTCGTCTCTGAGTGAGAGGACACGAAGAGACGATGGGGCAGACTCGAAACCGTCGGAATCGCCGACGACGTCCTCGATTCGCGAAAGTCCTGTACTCGTCAGTACTGGCGTTTCACCTTTGATACACTTTCCAGTACCTGCTGGACCTGAAAATAACATGTGGCTCAGGTCGTTGCGGTCGACGTAGCTTTGCAGGCGCTCGATAATTCCTTCGTGGCCTGCGACGTCTGCCAGTCGCTGGGGGCGGTACTTCTCGATCCAGACTTCCTCCCGGCCCGCCCGCGACTCAGAGTCGGCCTCGCTCATGGTCGAGGTGAGGCCCCGGTTGGGTATAAAGCCCGCGAGGACGACCGCAGGGAGTCCTCGGGGCGAGCGAGCGGGGAGGGACGATCCGCGAGGTAGCGAGACGCGACCAGAGGGAGCGTCTCGAAACGTGCGAGCGGGGAGGGACGACCCGCGAGGTAGCGAGACGCGACCAGAGGGAGCGTCTCGAAACGTGCGAGCGGGGAGGGACGACCCGCGAGGTAGCGAGACGCGACCAGAGGGAGCGTCTCGAAACGTGCGAGCGGGGAGGGACGACCCGCGAGGTAGCGAGACGCGACCAGAGGGAGCGTCTCGAAACGGGCGAGCGGGGAGGGACGATCCGCGAGCCAGCGACACGCTCATACCTGCTCGTGCGTACCGTCTATCCATGCGCGTGACCGTCGACGTGATCGGAGACACGACCTACGAGATCGAGGTCGACGACGAGGCGACCTACGCCGACCTGCTGGAGCCGACCGACTACAGCCAGCACCAGGTGTCGTTCATGGTCGACGGCCGTCCAGTCCCCGAGGACCAGCCGGTCGAGGTCGAGGAAGTCCGGGTCGTGCGACTGGTCCAGGGCGGCTAAGGCAGCCGCACTGGTGCGACTGGTCCAGGGCGGCTAAGGCAGCCGCACTGGTGCGACTGGTCCAGGGCGGCTAAGGATCTTGTATCCGGGGCCGCTAGAGAAAGCCGATGTCGCCCCCACTTCCCGACGTGAGCCTCCCGAACGTCGGTTCGGGCCCCGATCCGTTCACCTTCGGCGAGTTCGTCGCCGCGGAGAACCTCGACTTCCTGCTCGTGTTGCTCCAGCGCGACTACTACTGTACGAACTGCCGCAAGCAGGTCCGGCAGGTCCGGGATCGTTACGAGGAGTTTCGATCTCGAAATGCGGCCGTCGTCTCGATCGTCCCCGACTCCCCCGAGGAGGTCGCGACCTGGCAGGCTCAGTACGACCTCCCCTTCCCGTTGCTGGCCGATCCCGAGGCGACCGTCGGCGACGCCTACGATCAGCCCGTCCGATTCGGTATCCTGGGCAAGTGGAGTGACTTCCTGGGCCGGATGCCCGAGGCCGTCCTGCTCGACGTTCGCGACGACCCTGAGATCGTCTGGACCCACAGCGGTCGCTCGACGTTCGACCGACCGAGTATCGACGACTTTCTGGACCGAATCGACGAGGCACAGTAATGCAGACCCGGACGGCGACTCGCGACGATATCGACGACGTCTTGCAGGTGCTCGACGCCGCTGCACTCGAAACCGACCGTGAGCTGGCCCGCGAGAGCGTCGCGAGTGGTTGCGCGGTCGTCGCCGTCGAGGAGAGACGACTGCTGGGGGCTGCGGTCTGCGTACCCGCGGAGTCGGGCGTTCGAATAGAAGCGATCGCCGTGCGCAAGCGCCGGCAGGCCCAGGGGATCGGCACGGCGCTGGTCGAGGCACTGCTGAACCGCAACGACCGCGCAGTCGCCGAGTTTGGTGATCGCGTGCGGCCGTTCTACGAGTCGCTGGGATTCGAGATTGAACCCGTGACTGCCGAGCGCTACCGAGGCGTATGGATAGTCGAATAACAGAACCGAATCAGACCAGCGGCTCGACCAGTTCGCGCCCTGCTTCGAGCAGTTCTTCGACGCGGTCGAGTGAGTCGGCCTCGGCGTAGACCCGGAGTTTGGGTTCCGTACCACTGGGTCGGATGAGCAGCCAGTTGTCGTCGACGAAGGTGATCTTGAAGCCGTCGACGGTGTTGATCCGGTCCACCTCCGCGCCGGCGACGATCTCGGGCAGCGAGCCGTCGAGCTCGTCCAGAACGGGCTGCTTGCGATCGTCCGGGCACGCGACGCTGATGCGGTCCTGGTGGACTTTTCCATGGTCGTCGTGGATCGCGGCGATCCGGTCGTCGAAGGACTGTTCGGCCTCCGCGGCAGCGGCCAGCAGCCCGATCAGGACGCCGTCTTTGTTTCGCAGGTGGTCGGTCAGGCCGAATCCACCCGATTCTTCCCCGCCCATCAGGGCGTCGTGCTCTTTCATGGCCTGGGCGACCCACTTGAAGCCGACGGCGGTCTCGACGATTTCCTCGCCGTGGGCGCGCGCGACCTTGTCGATGATACTGGACGTCGAGACCGTTCGGACTGCGGGTCCCGAGTCGTCTTCGAGCAGGTAGTCGTACAGTACTGCGTACTGGAGGCTCGGGTCGAGGAATCCCGCCTCGGGGGTGACGACGGCGATCCGGTCTGCGTCGCCGTCGTTGGCGATCCCCAGATCGGCCTCGCCGGCTTGGACTGTGTCGATCAGTTCTTCGAGGCGTTCGGCCTCGGGTTCGGGCGGCGTCCCGCCGAACTCGGGGTCGAGCGAACAGCGAAGTTCGGTGACTTCGGCACCGGCGCGTTCGAGCAGGTCCGGGGTCGCCTCGCGGCCGCTGCCGTGCATGGCGTCGTAGGCGACTGTGAGCCCCGAGAGGTCGGTATCGACGTACTCGAGAGCGTGTTCGAGATAGGGTTCGACCAGATCCTCCTCGGTGATCGTGCCGTACTCCGATTCGTCGACGGGATCGGGTTCGGCCAGCAGGTCTTCCAACCGATCGGTGTCCTCGGGCAGGGCGGGTGCGCCCTCGTCAGGCACGAACTTCACGCCGTTGTACTCCGGTGGGTTGTGACTGGCCGTGACCATCAGCGCGCCCGCGAGGTCCCGATCGCGGACGGTCCAGCCTACCACGGGCGTCGGGCAGTCCTCGGCGCTCAACAGGACATCGAAGCCATTTCCCGCCAGCGTTCGCGCGAGTTCCTCGGCGAAGCCGCGCGAGGTTTCGCGTGCGTCGTAGCCGACGGCGACGGGCGCGTCCTGACCCGTCTCTTCGAGGTACGTCGCGACGGCCTGTCCCACCATCCGGACCCGCGGTTCGGTGAAGACGTCCAGTGTCGCCCGCCAGCCGTCGGTCCCGAACGTGATCGCGTCAGCGTCGTCTCCCATACTCAGACGTGCTCCGTCCGCGAGCAAAAAGCTGCCGTCACTGGCCCGTGACCCACCCCCACCTGCCGCCTAATCCGTCGTTCCCGCACTGACGCGGGCTTCGCTCTCCGCCTGCTCGTCCTCGACGAGCCGTCGCATGGACTGTTCGATCTGGCCGATCTCCTGGACCTGTTCGCCGTTTGCGTCGGCGATCTCGCGGATCTCGTCGGCCGTCTCGTCGGCCATCTCGGCGATGTCGTCCATCATCGAGGCGACCTCCGCGGCCGAAGCCGCCTGGTCGTCGGTCGCGCTCGCGACCTCTTCGATCCCGGTGGTCGCGTCCCTGATGGTCTCGGCGATCTCGTCGAGGGCGTCCATCGTCGACTCGACCTCTTCGACGCCCGTCTCGATCTCGTCGGTCGCCTCTTCGAGGCTCTCGACGGTGGTCTCGGTGTCTTCTTGGACGCCGTCGAGCATCCGCTCGATCGTCTCGGCGTGGTCCTGGGCCTCCATCGCGAGGTTCTTGACCTCGTTGGCGACGACGGCGAACCCGGAGCCGGCCTCGCCGGCGCGTGCGGCCTCGATGTTGGCGTTCAGCGCGAGGATGTTGGTCTGGTCGGCGATGTCGTTGATCAACTCGACGATCTCGTCGATCTCGTCGACGCGCTGCTGGAGGCTGCGGACGTCTTCCGCGACTTCGGTGGCGGCTTCGTCGATGTTCTCCATGGCGTCCATGGCGCTCTCGGCGGACTCCTGGCCGGTGTCGGCGGCGTCGACGGCCTGTTCGCTGGTCTTCGCGACCTCGTCGGAGGTCGAGGCGATCTCTTCGACGGTCGCCGACAGCGTCGAGACCTCGTCGTTGGCCTGTTCGATCCGCGTGGTCATGTCCTCGGTCGCGTCGGTGATCTCCGCGGAGCTGTCGGCCACCTGTTCAGATCGCGAGCGAAGCTCCTGGATCGACCCTTCCAGATCGTGTGCGACGTCCTCGCGGCGGTTGACGTCTGCCTGGATGGAGTCGATCATCCGGTTGATCCCCATCGCGATCTCCCGGAAGTCCCCTTCCAGATCCGAGGCGTCGACGCGGACGTCGAGGTTGCCCTGCGTGACGGCGTCTACAGTCGTAAAGATCCGCCGCCGGGTGACGATCTGCTCGACGGCCTCGGTGAGGTCGCGCTCGGCGCGCTCGCCCGGCCAGGGCCGGACGAGGTTCGAAACTCCCGCGTCGAGAGCGGTCTCGACGATGTCTTCGTTGCCCGTCTCGGAGATGAGGACGAACGGGACGTTCTCTTCGCGGTCGGCGACCCGTTCGTAGAATTTGATCCCGCTGATCCACTCGTTGCCCCGCTCGTCTCTGACTTCGATGAAGGAGACGATACAGGTGACCTGTCCCGTTTCGAGAGCCGATTCGGCCTCGGGGATCGACGAGACGGTCTCGACCGGAACCGTGCCCGTCGCCGGTTCGATCGTCTCGAGGACCTCCCGTTCGTTGTCCGGTCGGCAGACGACCAGAACCCGTCCAGTGCTCGCGGCCATTGGCGGACGTTGCACGCCACCATACATAAAGCGTGTCCGTGATTATCAGGTCTGATCGGCGGTGGTCGTTGATTGTCGGCCGGTCAGCACCGGGGCGGGAACCAGAATCGATACTGGCACGGCAACGCTTATTCGTTCGCTCGGAGAAGGCGAGCGTATCCGCGGAATGAAAGTCGACCAACTCACGACGAACGACGCGCTGGTGCGCAGTGTCCGCGAACAGCTGGAGTCGGCCAACAGCGAGGTGTTGATCGCGACCCAGCCGAAGATGTTAGAGCGGATCGAGGACAGCCTCGAACAGTGCTATCAGAGCGGCACGTTCATCGCGCTCTGTCTGTATAGCGACCCCGAGGCGGCTGCCGAGTACGACTACGAGACCACGGCGACGCTGGTCCGGGCGTGGGAGCAGGAACTCGATACTATGGTCAGCGTCGACCACGAGCGCGGCGTCGTCGGCCAGCTGTTAGAGCCCGACGAGGAGGAAGACGTCGTCGGCCTGGAGTACGATACCGAGCGTCTCTACGGGATGGCGATGTTGCAGTTCATGTCCCAGCAGTGGGACAACGGCGAGGAAGTCTACGTCACGCCCGCGCGAGACCTACCCTACGAGTGTGCCAATCTCCGGGATGCGGCTCTGAACGCGACGCTGCATCTCCGCGAAGAGAACAAGATTGGTTTCGATGCGGACGTTCGAGAAGCACCTGCCGAGGAAGACGACACCTGGGAATCCCTCCAGGGACAACTCACCGCGACTCGCCAGAGCTTCGTCGATCCGAGTACGAACTCCTTCTTCGGCGAGATCGGACTCATCGGCTACACCGACGACGGCCGCGTCACTATGGGCGGGACCGGCGCGTACTTCGAGGACTACGAGGCCCGTAATATCACGCTGACGTCACTGGAGTAGGCGTCGTCACTGGGCGTCGATGTCGCTACGGTTCCTACTTCGACTCTACGAGTCGCTCTTTCTGGGCGCGTGAGAGCTGTTTGATCTCGTATTCGCGGGACATGGCGTCGCTGCGGCTCGCGTAGGATTCGACGTGAACGAGTTCGACGGGGGTCCGGCCACGTGTGTACTTCGCTCCGTCACCGGCCTCGTGCTCGGCCAGACGTCTGTCGACGTCGGTGGTGTATCCGGTGTAGAGCGTCTCGTCCGCACATTCGAGGACGTACACGTGGTGGTCCCCCGTCATCGATTCACGCCTCGCGGGTTCGCTCTCGCGATACTTCTGCGATTCCGGCGTTCGCTGAGCAATTCGGGCACGCGCGAACGTCGCCGAATTCGTCGGCGAACACGCGTGCGAACTGGTCCGACACGTGCGCGCCGCAATGATTGCACTTTGGCATTCGTCACCACCGGACGTTCCCGGCACGTTTCTTTGGATACGTATCGGGAATACCGTTGCCCCAACATAATTGGGTATGCGAACGCTTCAGGATCGAGAACGAGTGACACAGACGATCACGACTCCCGGGCGTCGTCGAGCTGTCTGGCGATCAGGCCGGCCTGTGCGCCCGCGGTGAACCCCGCGTCGACGTTCACGACCGAGAGCGCAGTGCAGGACTGTACCATTCCCGAGAGTGCAGCCTCACCTTCGCCGCCGTGGCCGTAGCCAGTCGAGACTGGGAGTCCGATGACGGGGACGTCCACGAGGCCGGCGATCACGGTGGGTAGTGCACCTTCGCGGCCGGCTGCGACGATCAGAACGTCCTGCTCGCGGAGCACGCCGAGCTGGTCGAGCATACGGGCCAGCGAGGCCACGCCGATGTCGTCGATTCGCTCGACGGACGCACCCATCTCTTCGAGGAGCGTCGTGGCTTCTCCGGCGGGGATCGCGTCGCTCGTGCCCGCGGTGACGACGCCGACCGTGGCGTCGAGATTCGGGCTCTCGAAGTCGGGAGCGCGCGCGACGAGCGTTCGCGCGCGCTGGTCGTCCTCGATGGTTGCCCCGGGGTGGCTCTCGTCGAGGTGGTCGTGGACTGCCTCGCGGTGGTCGGGGGTGAGGCGCGTCGCGATCGCGCGCCCGGTCGTCTCCAGGCCCGTCGCTATCAGATCGGCGACTTCCGTGGGTGTCTTGCCCTCCGCGAGGACTGCTTCGGGGACGCCGCTTCTGGTCTCGCGGGTCGCGTCGAAACGGCCGGACTCGCCGACGACGTAGCCCTGGAGCTGTGCCTGTGCCGCCTCGGGGCTGAGCTCGCCCGCGGCGACGGCTTCGAGGAGGTCGCGCATTCGTGTTGGGGCCACTCCGCCCCATCGCTTTTTATATTTTCCGGCAATCGGGGTCGCAAACCGCCGCGAGCGGCCCCGAGAGCGGGGACAAACGGGAACGTTTATAAATCACCCTCTGGAATAGCTGCCCTGTATGGCAGACCTAATCGTCAAAGCCGCCGTCAAGGAAGCGCTCGATGACATGAACGTCGCCTCGGACTTCTACGATGCCCTCGACGAGGAAGTCGACGAGCTGCTCGAAGACGCAGCGCGACGCGCCGAGGCCAACGACCGCAAGACGGTCCAGCCGCGCGACCTGTAAGTCGGGCACTCGACCCTCGCTTTTTTATCGAACCAGTACGGTAGCCGCAGGTCTCTGCTCGTGTCGGCTCCGAGGCGGCAAGACGTGGCGCGAACGGAAAGGGCCTTCAGCGTACTCCACCAAGCAGGCGTATGAGCACGACTCGCCAGACTGCCGCCGAGGTGGTCGTCGTCGACTACGGCCTCGGGAACCTCCGCAGCGTCACGCGCGGACTCGAACGCGCCGGCGCGAGCGTCGCGTTGAGCGAGGACCCCGCCGACTTCGACGCGGCCGATGGTGTCGTCCTTCCCGGTGTCGGCGCGTTCTCCGAGGGCATGGACAACGCCGGCCCCTTCCGGGAGACACTCGTCGATCTCGCCGCCGAGGGCAAACCGCTCTTCGGGATCTGTCTCGGGATGCAGATGCTGTTGACCACGAGCGAGGAAGCCGACCACGCCGGCGAGGGTGACGTCGAAGGGCTGGACCTGATCCCGGGGGCAAACCGCCGCTTCACGGGCGAGAAGAAGATTCCCCACATGGGCTGGAACGAACTGGACGTCCAGCGCGAGCACCCCCTCGTGGAGGGCGTCGATGGCGAGTACGCCTATTTCGTCCACTCCTACTACGCCGACCCCGAAGACAGTGATGCCGTCGTCGCCGCGACGGACTACGGCACCGAGTTCGCCAGCGTCGTGGCCAACGACGCTGGCAACGTCTTCGGGACGCAGTTTCACCCCGAAAAGAGCGGCGAGACGGGGCTCCAGATCCTGCAGAACTTCGTCGAGTACTGCGTCGAGCGGTAAGAGGGCAAGCGTACACCGAACGAAGTGAGGTGTTTCACCGGACGTGACTGTAAAGGAGCGTCCGGCAGTTTTCCCCACGTTTTTCTGACTAGTGCGAGAGCAAAGCTCTCGCATACCATGCGAACGGCGGCTTCGCCGCCGTGAGCAGAGAGGGGTTCCCGCAGGGCCCCAGGCCCGAGGAAACCCGAGGAGGAAAAAGTGGTGTGGCGAGACGGGACTGCGAATTCTCCAGAACTTCGTCGAGTACTGCGTCGAGCGGTAGTCAGGTATCGTCTGCAGGCGGTTTTCTGGCTTCGATCCGGGCTGAGAGCAACGAGCCACCGAGGTCGTACGTCTCGTGCCACTCGTCGATGGCGTCGCTACTCTCTGGATCGACGGTGATCTCGATAGCCTCGAACCCCGCAGCTGCGAGTAGCTCGCGGTGACGTTCTGGCGATTCGGCCCCACTGATACAGCCCGCCAGCGAGCCCGGATCGTCCCGGACACCGTCGGGAAGGTCCCCGACCACAACCGGATCGGAGATCGCCACCCGGCCGCCGGGCCGGAGCACTCGAAACGCCTCCTGGTAGACCTGTCTCTTCGCGGGCGAGAGATTGACGACACAGTTGGAGATGATCACCTCGACCGTCTCGTCCGCCACCGGAAGGTGTTCGATCTCGCCGAGGCGGAACTCGACGTGCTCGGCGTCGTTTTCGCGGGCGTTCCCGCGAGCTTTCTCGACCATCTCGGGCGTCATGTCGACGCCGATGACCTGCCCGTCGGGGCCGACTTCCCGGCCGGCGAGCAGACAGTCGAAGCCACCCCCCGAACCGAGATCGAGGACCGTCTCGCCCGCTGCCAGATTCGCGATGGCGGTCGGATTGCCACACCCGAGTCCCAGGTTGGCCTCGCCGTCGACGGCTGCGATTTCGCTGTCGTCGTAGCCGACCGCTCGCGCTGCTGCCTCCACACCCCCGCCACAGCACCCCTCACTGGCAGTCTCGGCGTAGCGCTCCCGGACGATCTGGCGAGTCTCGTCGTCGTCGGTCATCAGTCTTCACCCCTGATCTGATCGAGTGCGGCAAGCAGGACCTGCGCGTCTTCGGTCAGCCCGTAGTACCGCCAGTTCGACTCCTTGCGACGCGTCACGAGGCCAGCCGTATAGAGCCGCGAGAGCGCCTGACTGACCGCGCTTTGGCTCACACCCACTGCGGCTTCGAGGTCACAGACACAGACCTCTCCATCGGCTCCAGCGATCCGCCGCAACAGTTCGTAGCGCGTATCGTTGCCCATCGCCGAGAGCAACTGCACGTCCGTCGCGAGCGCCTCGGCGTCGACTCGTCCGACTGTCTCACAACACGTCGTTTCTCGCTCACTCTCTGCGCCCATATTAGATATTACTAATATTAGCGTATTCTGTTATAGCTCTTTGGGAGAAGTGGCGAGACGTCGCTGAACAGTTCTCACACACTGACAATCGAATAGATGGTTTTCATGACTTGGCTCGAACGTACTGTATGACGGTTCCGGAGCTCAAGCCCTACGGCCTCGAAACGATGCGGCGCGAGGAGATCGACACGTTTCTCGACAGCCAGTCGGTCGGTGTCCTGGGACTGATAGATGGTCCGGTGCCATATCTGCTCCCGCTGTCGTACGGCTACGACGGTGAGTCGCTGTATTTCACCTACCTCCTCGGCGACGAGAGTCGCAAGGAGCGACTGACCGACCACTCTGAGCGAGCCAGTTTTCTGGTCTACAGTGCCGAGACGAGGTTCAACTGGCGGAGTGTTCTTCTCGAGGGGGAGTTCCGCAAGATTCCGCCGCACCGCTGGGGAGACCTGGGTGAGGTGCTCGAAGGCGCGTGGCGACCCGAGCTGTTCCAGATCGCGAGCCCGTCACGGAACGTCAAGATCTACGCACTCGACGTGGACGAGGTGACCGGGATCAAGCACACGGGGCTAGCTGCCGAGATGGAATCGAGAGATCAGTAGTGGATCGCCCGCCCGAGTGCGCCTTTGGCCGCCTCCGCCACGGCCTCCGAGAGCGTCGGGTGGCTGTGGATCGTCGCGGCGACGTCTTCCAGTCGTGCGCCCATCTCGACTGCTAGCCCCAGTTCCGCCAGCAACTCCGAGGCCTCCGGCGCGACGATCTGGGCCCCCAGAACGAACCCGTCCTCGCTGTCGGCGACGATCCGGACGAACCCCTCACGATCGTCGAGTGTCAGCGCCCGTCCGTTCCCGCGGAGCGGGGCCGTCTCGGCGATCACCTCGAAGCCCGCCGCCTCGGCCTCGGCTTCGGTCATCCCGACGGTGCCGATCTCGGGGTCCGTGAAGACCACCGCCGGCACGGCCTGTTGATCCATGCCCGCGGGCTCGCCGGCGATCACTTCGGCGGCGACCTCGCCCTCGGCGCTCGCTTTGTGTGCCAGCATCGGCTCGCCAGCGACGTCACCCACCGCGAAGATGTGCTCGACGTCCGTCCGGCACTGCTCGTCGGTCTCCAGGAACCCTCGCTCATCGGGTTCGAGTCCCACTGCGTCGAGGTTCAGCGTGTCCGTCACGGGCTGGCGACCGACCGCGACGAGCGATTTGTCACCTTCGAAGGCAGTGTGCTCGTCGTCCTCGTCCGTTGCCTCGACTCTGATGCTGTCGCCCGTACGCTCGGCTCCGCTCGCAGCCAGCCCGAATCGGAATTCGATGCCGAGGTCTTCGGCCCGTTCTCTCACGACTTTGCTGACGTCGTCCTCGTAGCCCGGAAGGACGTCGTCTTCCATCTCCAGTACGGTCACGTCGGTCCCGAGTTTCGCCAGCACGGTCGCCAGTTCCATCCCGATGTAGCCCGCGCCGACGACGATCATCGACTCCGGCAGCGACTCCAGCGCGAGCACGTCGCGGGAAGTGAGGACGCGCTCGCCGTCGAATTCGAGTCCGGGGAGTTCGATCGGTTTGCTTCCTGTGGAGACGATGGCGTGTTCGAATTCCACGGTTTCAGAGCCCTCGCCCTCGCCGAGGTGGACGATCCGGGCCTGGTTCTCACCGGCGAACTCCGCGCGACCCTCGACGAGATTCACACCGGCGCGCTTGCAGAGACCCTCGACCCCGCGGGTGAGTCGCGTGACGACGCCGTCTTTCCACTCGTTCATCGCCGCCACGTCCACGGCGGGGTCGGCGTAGATTCCCATGTGTTCTGCCTCGCGCACGTCGTGCGCGCGGTCGGTGGCAGATATAAGTGCCTTCGACGGAATACACCCGTAGTTGAGGCAGGTCCCGCCGTAGGCGTCCTTCTCGACCAGTGTGACGTCGAGATCGAGCTGTGCGGCGCGGATCGCGGCGACGTAGCCGCCTGGGCCCGCGCCGATCACCAGTACGTCCGTCCCTGTCGTGACGTCTCCGACGACCATATTCGGGTGGTGGGGCGGCGGGCACATAACTCGGGGGGCAACCGTCGGCGTGCCTACCGCACGACAAGATAGCCGATCCCGGCGACGATCCCCGGAACCACGCCCGCAGCTAGCAGACTCGGGAGCAGCACACCCCACAGTTCGGGCGGGCCGACTTCGCGACCCTGAGCATCGCGGTAGACGGCGTAGCCGATCCCGCCGAAGATCGTCCCCAGGAGAACGATCACGGGCAGGCTGAACACCGCAAGGAGCGACGGCGACATCGAGTGGAACGGTGGCGGAAGCATATCCGGAAGGCCCGCCGGCTGTGGAAAATCCGTTTCGATCAGCCCTCGCCGCGATCCGACGCCCGGTGTTCGCTGATGATCTGGTCGACCATCTCCTTGTTGCGCTCTTCCTTGCGTTCTTCGACCCAGTCGTCCCAGTCGTCGATGGCGTCCTCGACCTCGCGTTCGCGCGCGACAGCGAGTTCGTCGACCTCCTGGACTGTGACTTTTTCCGCATCCGCCACCGGAACGCGCTCCTCGAACAGCACCTCGTCGGAGGCGTCGGAGAGTCCACCGTTGCGAAGCACGAGCCGGGGTTCGATCTCAGCGAGTCGCTCGGCGGTCGACTCGCCGGCCCCGGTCGCGTCCCGGAACATGATGATGTCGTCCCGGGCGAGGCCGAAGCGCTCCTCGGCGTCCCGGATGGCTTCGGTCGTGAACTTCTCGACCACTTTGACGGGGACGAGCCCCTCCTGTTTCTCCGAGACGTCCGCGAAGTTCGAGTGATCCAGCTTCCAGAGCGCCTTGAGCCGCTCTAATTTGCCTTCGAGTTCCTCGACGCGATCACGCTCTTCGTCGAGTTCGCGTTCCAGCCGATCGTTCTCGCGTTCGAGACGGGTGACTTCCCGGCGCTTTCGCGCCTCGGTGCGCTCCTGACTACGAGCCTCTTTCAGTTTCTGCTCGTACTCCTGAATCTGGTCGTTCTTCTGCGAGATGGTGTCCTTGAGATCGTCAGCGTGCGACTCCAGGCGCTCGACCCGTGCCTCGAGGCGCTTGATCTTCTTCTCCTCGTCGGTGAGTTCCCGCGGTTCGGGCCCCTTCGATTCCGCGTCGCTCCCGCTGCCGTCGTCTTCGTTCCGGGCCTCCAGCGCGCTCTCGACGGAGTGCTCGCCCGCGATCACGTCCGCGACGATCGGCCCCACCTCCTCCTGCGGCGGGACCTTGCTCGCGATGCGGTCGATCTGGTCCTCGTGGTCGTCGTAGGCGTAGAGGGCGGCGGCCAGCGCGTCACGTTCGTGGTCGTTGTCGTAGGCCACCTCGCGCGTGCGGTGCTGTTTCTCGTCCACAGGTAGATCGGAGTCGGGGATCCAGCCCGCGGCGTCGAAGCTCCGTCGCAGCTTCTCGACGGTGTTGGGCATCGGCTCGACGTCGGCGGCGACGACGACCGGGCGGCCGCGCTCGACGATCCACTCCGTGACTGCGGCGGCGTCGTCCGTCCGGGTGGAGTAGACGTCCAGCACCTCACCGTCGAGGCCGACGATGGCCACGGCGGTCGTCGTCCCGGGGTCCATCCCGACGAGAACGTGATCCCGACGCTTGGCCAGGGGGCGGAACTCGATGCCGTCCCGGCGCTCGCGTTCGATCTCGATTCGGGTGTCACCGCTGCGGTGCTCGCTGACGGGGATGTCCTGGGGACGCCCCTCGACCTCGAAGATGGCGTTCGAATAGCCGCCGTACTTCTCGGTCACGTCTTTCTCGTATTCGAGGCCGGCGTCGTCCAGTTCGGATTCGACCTCCCTCGCTGTTGTCTTGACTGCGCCGTGAATCTTGCGGGTGTATCGATCCTCCGACCAGCCCCCTCCACCGCCGGTCGAGCGCCCGCGGGCGACCTTGACTTCGGTCGTGTTCGTAAACGCCGAGACCTCGTAGCCGACGTTGGCGGCCGCGAGACGGGCGGCGGCCTCGGCCTCGTCCATCGGGTCCTTGCCGTAGGGGACGCCGTGGCGCTTGGCAACTCTCGAAAGGGGTTCGGGTCGCTCGTCACCGGTCACTTGCACGAGTCTGGTCCCTGCAGGAAGGTTACGGAGGAAGTGGACCAGCGCGTCCTTGTCGCTGGCCAGTTCGTACATGTTGTCCGTGGCGACGATGGCGGGCTCCTCGCTGTCGATCAGCCGCCGGAGCTTCCGGTGAGAGACGACGTCGCGGTCGATCGACTCGCCGTCGAAGACCACGAGTGCGTAGGAGGGTGCGTCGCCGCGGACGTCCCCACTCTGGACGTCCACCCCGAAGACGAGCGCGTCGAGGGCACTTGTTCGCGTGCTCACGCCTCCACGTAGGGTCTCGAATCGATATAAACCTCTTGCGGGGCTGGGTCACTCGCGTACGTGCGCCCGACGCGATTCCGGGACCGGAAGGAGCAGACCGAAGACGAGTCGATTGCCGCCGAACCCGAGGGCGGTCCCGAAAAGCACCAGCGGGATGGCCCCGAGGATTGGTCGCCCGGTGAGCCACAGCCCCGCGAACAGCAGCGCGGCGAGCGCGATCACCGAGTACGAGAGCCCCATCCCGCCGGGAGCGCGATCGGTGACGGCCGCGACGCCGAAGGCGAACCCGGCGACGACCGGGACCAGCCACGTGAGCGTCGGCGCGATGCCGACGACCAGCGCCAGCAAGACGCCGACGAGTGCGTTCGAAACCGAGGCGCCCAGCTCGCGACGGACGATCGGGTCTGTGAGTCCTCGGCTCATGTACGACCCGTGGTGAGAGGGGGCTGTAAGCGTGCTGGTGTCCCAGCGAGTGGGAATCCCCCGAACACACAGCACTACACGGCCGTGAGGGACGGCCATGAGACACGACCACCACGGGGCGGAGACGGACGGCCACCCCGGCGGCTCGCCGGTCGCCCGCGATTTCGCCCGAACGCCGCTGATCGTCTCCTGGGAGACCACGCAGGCCTGCGGGCTGGAGTGTGACCACTGCCGGGCGGAGGCCCAACCCGAACGCGACCCCGACGAACTGACGACCGGGGAGGCCAGGACGGTGATCGATCAGGTCGCATCGTTCGGCCATCCCGCGCCCGTCCTGGTCTTCTCGGGTGGCGACCCCCTCGAACGACCGGACCTGTTCGAACTACTGGACTACGCCGACGAGCGCGGCCTCCCGACGGCGGTCACGCCGGCCCCGACCGGGAATCTCACCCGGGACGTCGTCGAGCGGTTTGCCGAAGCTGGCGTCCGTCGGATGGCCCTCTCGCTGGACGGCCCGGACGCGGACAGTCACGACACCTTTCGTGGGGAGTCCGGGAGCTACGAGCGGATCCAGCGCGCGGCCGAGTGGGCCCGCGAGGCCGGCCTCTCGATCCAGATCAACACGACTGTCACTGCGACGACCGTCACCGGCCTCCCCGGGATCGCCGAGCACGTCTCGCGACTGGGTGCGGCTATGTGGGAGGTATTCTTCCTCGTGCCCACGGGCCGGGGTGCCGACCTCGACCAGCTGTCTCCCACTGAAGCCGACGAGGTACTGGCCTGGCTCTATCGCCACCAGCGAGAGGTCCCTTATCGGGTGATCACCGTCGAAGCGCCCCAGTACCGCCGAGTCGCCCGCGAGATCGACGGCGACGTCACCGTCGGCTCGACCCGTGCGGGATCGGGGTTCGTCTTCGTCAGCCACCGTGGCCGGGTCTATCCCTCCGGGTTCCTCCCCGAGTCTGCCGGCTCCGTTCGGGAACAGAGTCTCGTCGAACTGTACCGCGACGCGCCGCTGTTCGAACGGCTGCGCGACCCCGAGACGTTCTCGGGCCCCTGCGGCGACTGCGAGTATCGCGACCTGTGTGGCGGCTCCCGATCACGTGCCCACGCCGCGACCGGCGATCCGTTCGGCAGCGATCCGCTCTGTCCGCTGGTCGCGGAGTGAGGGTGCCTGCCGGACGTGGCGTTCTCACTCGCTCGGGAACGGGACGTCCAGTTTCAGACCGTCGTCGGCGACCTCGGCGTGGTCGCCCTCGAAGACCTCGCGGGCTTCGCGTTCGAGCTGGTCGCTGTTGCCGGCGTAGCGCGTGGAGATGTGCGTCAGGACGAGCTGTTTCGCGCCGGCCCGGTTGGCCAGTTCGGCGGCCTGTTTGGCGGTCGTGTGGCCCGTCTGGCCAGCGCGGTCGCGACGGTCCTCGGCGAAGGTGGCCTCGTGGATCAACAGATCGGCATCGGTGGCGGCTTCGACCGTCGCCGCTGTCGGCCGCGTGTCGCCGGTGTAGACGACTCGGCGTCCGGGGCGGGGCGGGCCGACGATTTGCTCGGGCCTGATCGTCCGTCCGTCGTGCTCGACCGGCTCGCCGGCGTGGAGTTTCGAATACTCCGGCCCGGGCGGCAAGCCCAGCTCTTCCTCTGCCTTTTCGCGGTCGAACCGCCCCTTGCGGTCGTCTTCGACGAGCGCGTAGCCGACCGAGGTCGTCCGGTGGTCGGTCTCGAAGGCCTCGACGCGGTAGTCCTCGCGGTCGAGGACGGTCTCGCCGGGCTGGACCTGATTGATGCGAAGCGGGTAGGTCGGGCGGTCGCCGGCGGCCGTGATCAGGTCTTCGAGCCGCCTGCGCGTCCCCTGCGGAGCGTGGATAGCCAGCGGCTCGGTCCGGTCGTTGAAATCGAGCGTCTGGAGCAAGCCGGGAATCCCGAGGACGTGGTCGGCGTGGAGGTGCGTGACGAAGATGTGGCTGATCCCGAAGCCGGTCGAGTAGCGCATCATCTGGCGCTGGGTGCCCTCGCCGCAGTCGAACAGGAGGCGCTCGCCCTCTCGCCGGAGGAGGACGGCCGAGGGGTTGCGCTCGACCGTCGGGACGGCGCCGCTGGTTCCCAGAAACGTCACGCGCATCGTGTGCCATTGCTCGGTCGCCGCGTAGTAAACGCCCTTCGAATCGCGGGTCGCGAATGCAGGCCGACTGTCAGATCGGCCACAACGGCCTTCAGACTGCACTCACCTTCTCTAGTTATGCGCAGAACAGTCCTCCTCGCGGCCGTCGCGACGATGCTCGTCCTCGCCGGCTGTGCCGGCGCGGGCCCCGGAACCGACAGCGCCGCCCCGACCGAGGGCGGGCCAGCCGACGACTCGACCGCCGACACACCCGGAGAGACGGGTGACGGCACCCAGTCGGGAACGGTCGCGTTCTACCTCAGCGACGACCCGAACGACATCGACGACTTCAGATACCTGAACGTCACCGTCACGGAAGTCCAGTTCCACTACGCCGGCAACGGTTCCGACGAGGAGCCGACGGGCACGGTGACCCCAGAGCCGACCACGACAGAGATGACCGCCGAAGCGACGCCGGTGCTTACGGCCACGACGACGCCCGGAATGGCGGCCGCTGCTGCCCAGGATGACGACGCTGAGACTGTCGAGGACGACGAAAGCGAGGACGACGACGCCGACGAAGAGGGCGAGTCGGAAACCGACGAGGAGCGTGAAGAAGAGAGTGAGTCAGCAGCGAGTGCGGACGATGACGACGACAGCGAGGGCGAGGGGCGCTGGATCACCCGTGAAGTCAACGGGACGTCGATCGACCTGACCGAGTTGCAGGGCGCGAACGCGACGCTGCTGGAGAACTTCTCGGTGCCGGCCGGCGAGTACACGCAGGTCCGGCTGGTCGTCGGCGAGATTAACGCAACGCTGACGGACGGGAGCGACCAGCGGGTCAAGCTCCCGAGCGGGCGGCTGAAACTCAACAAACCGTTTACGCTCGGCCCGAACACCAGCGTGGACTTCGTCTTCGACATCACGGTCCACAAAGCCGGCAACAGCGGGAAGTACATCCTCAAACCAGTCGCCGGCGAGTCCGGCACCGATCAGGAGACCGACCGCCGCGAGGACTGATCGCGGTCGTCTCCAGACGTACCGGAGGGGCCTAGTGTTTTTACCCATGCTGGCGTACCCCACACGCATGAAGTTCGTCATCGTCGGATTCGGTCGGGTCGGCATGCGCACTGCGCGGATCCTCGGCAGCGAGGGCCACGACGTCGCGATCGTCGAGATCGATCCCAAAAAGGTCGAACGCGCCCACAAAGAGGGATTCGAAGCCTACGAGGGCAGCGGTGACGACGAGTCGCTACTCGAAGCGGCCGGCGTCGCTGATGCCGACGCCATCGGCGCGCTCTCGGGCGACCTCAACGTCAACTTCTCGGCGTGTATGATCGCCAAGCACTACGGTGCGCGGACGGTCATGCGCATCGACGAAGACTATCGCCAGGAGATCTACGAGAAGTACGCCGGCGAAGTCGACGAGGTGATCTACCCCGAACAACTCGGCGCGGCAGGGGCCAAGACCGCGCTGCTCGGCGGCAACTTCAACGTCCTGGCCGATCTGACCGAACAGCTCTCGGTCGCGACCATCGACGTCCCCGAAGACGCAGATATCGTGGGCCGGCGCGTCGTCGAGGTCGAACTCCCCGGCAACGCCCGGATCTACGCCCACGGTCGCGAGAACGAACCGATGTCGATCCCGCTGCCACAGACGACGATCGAACCCGGTGACAGCATCGCCGTGATGACCGATCCCGACACGCTCCAGCAGGTCCGGCAGGGGCTCGGCGCGAGCGCGTGAGGTGGCGTCGTCGAACCACCCGAGAGAAAGGGAAACGAGAGGGGTGGTAATGGGTGCCCGGGCGCGCTGGGAGGATGGGAGGCATACCGAAGCCGGTGGTGCGCGCCCATCGAGTCGGTGTCTGCGATTGAACTTAAAGTCACGTCAGACGAGCGCGTGACGGCAGCGGGATTCCCCGCGTTTGCTGTCGGTTTTGCCCCGGTATCTCCCTGGACCACCCGACGCGAACGCTGCCACAGCCAGAAAGGTTTTATCGACCGGTCGCAAAGGAACAGACACGTGTGGTGTGCTAAATAATGCCACACCGGATCGAACTATGACCACGAACGACGCGAGCGAGCAAGTGACGGAAGACGAACGGTACGCCGCCATCGAGACCGGCGACGGCGAGACGATGATCTACGACCGGGACAACCCCGACGCGTGGGTACAGTCGAACTACGCCCTCGAGGTAGGCACATAACGGCGACCGCGCAGGCCCGTCCGCCCGCGTCCAGTCTGTTCTCCCGCTTCAGCGACCGAGCCCAACGAGTACGACTAGCGCGCCGACGACAGCCAGCGCCACCGCTGCGAGCGGGTAGCCGCCGGTCGAGATCGTGTAGACGGCGAACGCGCCGACGGCGAACAACGTGACGACGAGCGCGCTGACGGTAGCGTGCACCAGCTCGCCGCGCCAGGTCTCGGCCGCCGCGGAGAACTGCTCACCAACGGTGACCGCGTTCTCGCCGACGTCCCACGCAAGTACCGTCCCCACCATCGCCGGGACCAGCACGACGCCAGGAACCGACAGTAACCCGGCCACGACGACGCTACCGAACAGCACGACGACGCCGACGCCCAGGAGCTGTCGCGACCCTCGATAGACACCGCTGCCCGCGAGTACGACGCCGGCCAGCCCGAGCCAGACGCCCGCCAGGAGTGTACTCACCGCTCCGAACAGACCGACTGCCACCGTCAGACCGATTCCTGCCGTCGACGGTGTGTACTCGTCGGTCGTCGCCCCGGCGTCGGCGTTCCGCCTCGACTCGTACGTTTCAGTCATCGTTGCCTCCGGCGTTCGGTACGGTCGAACGCGGCACCGAGAGGCTCGTCAGCCCGCCAATCGGCCGCCCAGAGACCACACTGGCGCAGCCGCGACAGCCGGAGCTGTCGTTCGAGGTGAGCGACGAGCCGGCCTGGCGACTCCGTGCCGGTCACTCGCGGGCTCACGACCGAGAGCGGGTAGCCACGGGCCTGCAGTCCTCGTGCGATCTGCAGTCCCCCGTCGTCGGTCAGCGGCGAGAAAAAGACCAGTTGCGCGCCGTCGGGAATCCGCGTCTCCAGCCAGTGGAGCGTACTCAACCGCAGGAATCGTTCTTCGCCAGTGGGGTAGACGAACGCCTCGTGAGTCGAGAATGCCTCCTTGAGCAGCGGCCACTGGCTCGCCCCGCCGCGCGGGTCGACCCAGCACCGCTGGGGGCCGACCGTCGCCAGCCCGACCCGGTCGTTGCTGTAGAGCAACTCGTGGACGATGCTGGCGGCGGCGTGAACGCTCCGATCGACGGCCGTGGGTGCGTCCGGCCCGGATGCGACGAATGCCTCGGCTCGCGTATCGACGACGAGTACGACCGTCGTCGAGCGCTCGACGCTGAACTGCCTCGTCGCCAGCTCACCCCCTTTCGCGAGTTGCCGCCAGTCGATCCGCCGCAGCGGGTCGCCCGAGCGGTACTCCCGGACGGAGTGGAACTCGACGCCCGCCCCGCCCGTGTCGGTCACGACGCTCCCGACCGTGCGATCGACCGTCGCCGAGATCGGCCGCTCGACGTCGGGCGTCGGCGACGTCTCGCACGTGAGCATCGTCTCGCCATCGACCCCGACAGTCAGTGCTCGCTCGACCGCCCCGCTGGCGCTGCGAGCGACGACGCCCAGCGGGTCGAACGTATGCTGGCCGGACTCGACGGTCACGTCGTAGCTGATCGTCTCACTCGCGCCCGGTCTGAGACCGGTGTACCGGCGGGGCGACCCGTCGACTACTTCCAGCGTCGGCGGGACGCCGTCGACCAGTCGGAGGTCGAACAGCGTCGACTCGCCCGTGTTCTCGACAGTCACGGTGACAGTCACGACATCACCTGGGTCCGGGTCCTCGGCCGCGACGGTCCGCCTGACGTGCAGGTCGGGGTCGGGAACGCCACCGGCGTACCGGTGTGCGAGCACGCCCGTCCCGACGGCCCCGACCAGCAGTAGCGCCGGCTGCTGGAGCGCGATCCCAACTCCGACCGCAACCAGGACGAGACCGCCGACCAGTCGGACGCGCTGTGTCGCTACCAGGCCCGGCTGCAGGTCGCGGGTCCGCCGCGTCTCCGCTGCCGTCTCGTCGATCACGTCCGGATTCTCGGGGTCGTTCCACGCCCGCTCACCGACGCTGACCAACTCGGCCGCCGCGTCGACCGTGTATCTGGCGTCGCGCCCGAACGGCGAGTCACGGCCGAGTAGCCGCCGGATTCGGGTGCGTACCCGCTCAGTTATCCGGGCCATGCGTGAAGCTGTCGCCCCCGAGATAGTGAAAAACGACGCCGCGCGCGGGTCGTCGGTCCAGGCCTCCTCGTCGAGCAACTGTTCGGCCCGTTCGGGGTCGTGACCGGCCTTCTGCAGCGCCGCGAGCACGACCTGCCGGAGTCGCTTTCGCACTGCTGTCCGTTCGCTGTACGGTGCTCGCGAAGCTCGCTCGGCCGCGAGCGTCTCGTCGATGTCGGCTCCGGGAACGACCGTCTCGATCCGTTCGACTGCCGGAAGATCCACACCGCCGCCCGCCCCGCCGAACTGGTCTGCGAGCCAGCCCAGGCCGAAGAGCACGGCCACGACGCCGATCGTCGGGACGACGAACACTTCGAGGGTCGGCGACGACCCCGGAAGCGAGCCGACGCCGACGACCAGCCCGACCAGACAGAACGCCGCGCCGGTGAGCAACGCCAGGACCGGCCGGGTCGCCAACCGCGATTCCGTGGTCGATTCGACGGTCTCGTCATCTGCTTTCTCGTCAGCGTCGGCGGGTTCGTACCGGTACGGTTCCTCGTCTCCCTCGACCGACGCCTCGTCGAACAGTGACTTACTCATCGTGCTCCCTCGTGTCGGTCCCGTCGTCCCCCGCGTAGGTCGCCTCGATCCGTTCGAGTGCCGACCGGGCACGTTCACGGCGGTCGTCGGTGACCGGTGTCTGTCCGTACCGGACGACCTCGAACAGCCGCGTCAGTTCCTCGACATCGCCGGGATCGACTCCGGCCGCGACGGCGTGGTCGGCGAACTCGCCGGGCGTCGTCGTCTCTGGGTTCTCGACCGACAGCGACCGCGTCATCCGCGTCCAGGCCTCGTAGACTGCGTTCTCGAACGATTCGTCGGCCGCCAGTTCCTCGGCAGCGCGGCCGGCGGCCGCACCGACCCCCTGGAGATCGCGCATCTCTCGCAGCTCCGTCGGCTCCGTCGACGGGTCCTCGGGTTCGTCTCCGCGCGTCAACACCACCGCGGCGACGCCCAGGCCGACGAGTACGACGAGCCCGACCAGTGGAGTCAGAAACACCGTGATCTCGGGACCACTGCTGACCGCCGACTCGACAGTCGGGGCCAGTTCGCCGCTTGTTCCCTCCGCCTTCCGCAGAAAATCCTGGCTGACGCTCGCCATCGGGAACAGCGCCATCGCAGCCAGCCCAAACAGGACCATCACCACTGGCCCAGCCATCTCCGCGGCGCCCAGATAGTTCGCGATCCCGTAGCCGATGACCGCCAGTCCGACGAGTCCGGGGAGAAAGACCAGCACGTTCAGCACGCTCGCGACCGGACCGCCGTCGAACTGGAGCGCTCCCAGCAGATCACCGAACAGCCCGCCCTCGACGTCGACCGTCGGTGATCCAGCGAACGAACCTGACGACTCGGAAGCGATAGACGCTGCGGCCGTCGCTAACGTGAGTGCACAGACGAGTCCCACCCCGAAGACGATGACCCGCTTTCGATCCACTGTCCGTACCCTGTCAGCAACGGATGAAAAATTCTTCGAGATTCCACCGGTAGGAAAGCGGACAGCCACATCCTCGGGGATCGGTCCGGATCAATCGTGCTGTCGGAGGACGACGACCGCAAGTGTGACCACCGACAGCCCCACGAGAACGATTCCCGCCCCGAGGAGCCGAACCAACATTATCAGTTCGGTGACCGAGCCGTTGATAGTGATCAGACCGCCCACGAGTGCAGCAGTCACCGCCAATCCCACAGCGAGATACACCCCGTACTTGTTCATCGTCCCACCCGCACGTCTCCGTAACGTCTCTGCATATAGAGGCGAAAACACGCTCCGTAAATAATAGTTGGCGATCATGTCGCGTCGGTGCTGACTCCCAGTTTGTCGGCCGTCGACTCGCATGAGACACCGTTTTGGCCGTCGAGCGAGAAGCAGGGATGATGACCGACCCTGCGGCGCTCTCGGTGACGATCGTCGACGGCTACGTCGACGAACCCGCTCACTTCGGCGTCCCTCCCTACATCTCGACGTATCCTCGATACGTCGCCGGCGCGCTGGTCGACGCGGGCGTCCCACGCGAACGGATCACCTACCACACGATCGACGCGCTGCGCGAGGAGACCACCCGCTGGCGGGACGTGAGCGACGCCGATCTGACGGTGTACGTCGGCGGCATGACCGTCCCCGGCAAGTACGTCGGCGGCACCCCCGCCGAACCCGACGAGGTGCGCAAGATCGCCTGGACCGCCGACGGCACCTCGATCATGGGCGGCCCAGTCCGCTTCGGCGTGGGCGAAGAGAACGTCGGCGCCAGCGAAACCCAGCGCGACGACCTGGACTTCGACTTCGTCGCCGGTGCCGATATCGAGGCTGCAGTCTTCGATCTGGTCGAGAACGGCTTGGAGGGGTTCGAGCCCCGATATCGCGGCATCCCCGAGGAGACGCGGTGGGCGCGCAACGGTGCCTTCATCGTCGAACAGCATCCGAATCATCCCGACTACCTGCTGGCGGAACTCGAAACCTCCCGGGGCTGTCCGTACCGCTGTTCGTTCTGCACGGAGCCACTGTACGGCGATCCGGACTTCCGACCACCGGAAAGTGTCGTCGACGAGGTCGACGCGCTCTCGGATCACGGCGTCAAACACTTCCGACTCGGCCGGCAGGCCGACATCCTGGCCTACGGTGGTGACGGCGAGGCTCCGAATCCCGAGGCGCTCCGGCGACTCTACGGCGGGATTCGCGAGGTCGCGCCCGATCTGGAGACCCTCCATCTGGACAACATGAACCCCATCACGATCGTGAAGTGGCCCGAGAAGGCCAAAGAGGGGATCCGGATCATCGCCGAGCACAACACGCCCGGGGACACCGCCGCTTTCGGCCTCGAATCCGCCGATCCCGCCGTGATGAGCGACAACAACCTCAACGTCACCGCAGACCAGTGTTTCGAGGCGGTCAAGATCGTCAACGAGGTCGCGGGCTGGCGACCCGGCGGTGCGGGCGACCCCCGGACCGACGTCGAGGGGTCGGCCCCGAACTTCGGTGAGGACGCCGCCCCGCGCCTGCCGAAGCTCCTGCCGGGGATCAACCTCGTCCACGGTCTGAAGGGCGAGACCGCCGAGACCTTCGAGCACAACAAGCGCTTCCTCCAGCGCGTGCTCGACGCGGGCCTGCTGCTCCGGCGGGTCAACATCCGGCAGGTCATGGCGTTCGAGGGTACCGACATGGCCGAGACGGGGGCAGAGATCGCCAGGGACCACAAACAGCTGTTCAAACAGTACAAGAAGGAAGTACGGGAAGCGATCGACAACCCGATGCTCCAGCGCGTCGCGCCGCCTGGAACGGTCCTGCCCGACGTCCACCTCGAATACCACCAGGACGGCAAGACCTTCGGCCGTCAGCTGGGGACCTATCCGCTCCTGGTGGCGATCCCGGGAGAGCGCGAACTCGGCCAGGTGCTCGACGTCGCCGTCACGGACCACGGCTATCGCTCCGTGACCGGTGTTCCCCATCCGCTCGACCTCAACTCGGCGTCGATGGACGAACTGCAGGCGATTCCCGGATTGGGTCGCCAGCGCGCGGGCAACATCGTCGTCAATCGACCCTACGACTCCGTGGAGAACGTCGAAGAACAGGACCTCTCGAAGTTCGCGGTCGCCGAACAGCCCGAAGGCGCGGACTGATCAACCGAACAGTTCGAGAACGTCTCCCGGAGTAAACAGAACGAGGTTGTCTCGCTCGGCCGCGGTCGCTTCGAGCGAATCCGTGAACCCACACTTCGAGAACAGCGCGTAGACGACCGACCGCTCCGAGCCGTGCCAGCGCACCTCCGGTTCGAGCGCTTCGAGATCATCGAGCAGGCCCGTGCCGACGGGGTCGCTCGTCCACTTGCACTCCCCGAGCAGCAGCGTCTCGGTCTCTGCACTCAGGCCGGCGATGTCGATCTCCTGACCGTCGTACCACCATCGCCCGACGCGCGAACACGCGACCGGAAACGCAGGCGTGCGGACGGCCTGCCGGCAGACGTCCTCGAACGTATAGCTCACGTGCTCGGGGAATGTCGCGATAATCGACTCACTGACGGGTTTGACGTGACCTTGTTCGAGCTGTGAGCGGTTGGGAGAGACGTACCGAAACCAGAACCGGAGGAAATGGTCGGTCACCTGGTAAACTCCCCGGCCATCGGGGTCCGTTACTGGCGTCTCCCGCTCGACGAGCGCTAGTCTGGTGAGGTTGTCCAGATACCGTGACAGTGAACTGGCGTCGCGGTCGATTTCGCCGGCGATCTCGGTGACGCGTGCTGCACCGTTCGCGATCGCTTCGAGGATCGCCATGTACGTCGCCGGCTCTCGTAGTTCCTGTCTGAGGAGAAATTCCGGCTCCTCGTAGAGGAACGCACCCTTCGAGAGTACATGTTGTTCGACGTTACATAGCAGATCGACATCGGGATCGAACTGTTCGAGATACGCCGGGATTCCGCCGACGGCGCTGTAGGTACGGATCAACGCTATTGGATCGTAGTTTGGGAAAAAGCCCGACGCGTCACCGACCGACATCGGTTCGAGTCGCCACTGGCCGGTTCGTCGTCCGTACAGTGGACTCTCGTAACTCAAAACCCCCTCCTCCATCATCGAGATCGACGACCCCAATAGGACGAGCGAAATCTCGGTCTCGGCGAGCACGTCGTCGACAACCCGCTGGAACACCGACGGAATCCCCTCATCCTCTTCGACGAGATACGAGAACTCGTCGAGCGCGACGACGAATGGCCCCTCGACTCGTCCAGCGAGATACCGAAACGCGCCCTCGAAGCCGTCGACCGCCGGCGGAACGTCGTCGAGTCGCTCGGCACAGCGGTTCGCGAACGCACGAACGTTGTATTCGGTCCCGCGCTGGTCACAGAGGTAGTAGACTGATGGCGTCTCGATCGCGTCGAGGACTGAAGTTACAAGCGTCGTTTTTCCGACGCGACGGCGTCCATACAGAACCAGTACGTCCCGACTGCTGTCCTTCAGTCGCGATTCCAACCATTCGCGCTGGTCGTCTCTGTCGATCATTATGCATACGATAATATTATCTTGTGCATAAGGATTTTGCCGGACAATCAGCCGAGTTGCCTATCGTACCGATCGGGAGACGGCGATCGAACAGCCCGAAGGGAGGGACTGATCACACAGACAGGAGCGCACAGCCCAGGCCGGCGACCAGCAGCAGCCCCGCGATGGTGAGCAGCCCGTACCCGCCCGCCCGAGTCATGCTGACCTTCCAGTCGGCGGGCTCGACGTCGTCGACGTCCCGCAAACTCCCGACTGCGTCGTGCTGTTCGCTGAGTTCGGCGATCTCGAACGGGTAGCGCCCGAGCGCCACGCCGAACGGGAGCAGGACGAACCCCACCCCGAATAACTCACACATCAGTACTGACGGATGGCCGTCCCAGCGATAAAAACACACGATATCGGGCGACCGCCCGCGCTCTCGGTCGCTACTCGACTTCGAGAGTGAACTGTTCGTGCTCTTTGGCGGCGTTGAGCACGACGCTGGTGTTCGATTCGTTGATCTCGGGGTCGGTCAGCATGTTCTTGATCTGCTTGTTCATGTCGTCGGTGTCGAGGAACTTCCCGACGGCGATGATGTCGTAGTCGCCGGTAACCTCGTAGACGCTGACCATCTGTTCGTGCTCGGAGAGGCTGTCGGTGACGTCCGGCAGCGCGCTCCCTTCGACTTTTAGCTGGACGATGGCTGTTACGTCGTAACCGAGTTTGTCGTAGTCGACTTTCGGGGTGTACCCCTGGATGATCCCCTCGTCTTCGAGGTTCGAGAGGTGATTCGACACGGTCGTTACTGACACATCCAGGTCGTCTGCGAGACTCCGGAGGCTTGCGCGCCCGTCGCCCAGCAGGGCATTCACTAACTTCCGGTCGAGATTTTCGTACGTCATTATAAGCGTCATCGGCACCCACCCATTAGAATTTTACGAATATCCACTTCCGTCGATACCTAATCTGAGAATTGCGCAAAACAGCAGGGTTTTTATGACGGGAGTATATCTCTCTGCTGTCGATAACCATGACAAGCGAACTCTCAGCGGAGGCAGAGGCAGTCCTCGAGGAGATCGAGGAAAAGAACGTAGACTTCCTGCGTCTCCAGTTCACGGACATCCTTGGGGTCGTCAAGAACGTCTCGGTTCCTGCTGAACAGGCCGAAAAAGCATTTACAGAGGGGATCTATTTCGACGGTTCTTCGATCGACGGCTTCGTCCGCATCCAGGAGTCGGACATGCGTCTGGTTCCGGACCCGTCGACGTTCTCGATCCTGCCGTGGCGCAGCCGCGAGGACATCGAGGGCGGCAACAGCGCCCGACTCATCTGTGACGTCCACGACACCTCGACCGACCAGCCGTTCTCCGGCGACCCGCGTGGCGTCCTGAAGGACGCCCTCGCCCGCGCCGAGGAGATGGGCTACGAGGTCAACGCCGCGCCCGAGCCCGAGTTCTTCCTGTTCGAGGAAGACGAGGACGGCCGCGCGACGACCAAGACCAACGACGCCGGTGGCTACTTCGACCTCGCACCGAAGGACCTCGCCAGCGACGTCCGCCGTGACATCATCTACGGCCTGGAGGACATGGGCTTCGAGATCGAGGCCTCCCACCACGAGGTCGCCCAGGGCCAGCACGAGATCAACTTCACCTACGACGACGCCCTGTCGACGGCTGACAACGTCGCGACCTTCCGGTCGGTCGTCCGCGCCATCGCGGCCGAACACGACCTGCACGCCACGTTCATGCCCAAGCCGATCCCGCGTATCAACGGGTCGGGCATGCACACCCACATCTCGCTGTTCGACGACGACGGCAACGCCTTCCACGACGAGGACGACGAGTTCAACCTCAGTGAGACGGCAAAGCAGTTCACTGCCGGGATCCTCGAACACGCGCCCGCGCTGGCCGCGGTCACCAACCCGACCGTCAACAGCTACAAGCGCCTGGTGCCCGGCTACGAGGCACCCGTCTACGTCGCCTGGAGCGACCGCAACCGCTCGGCACTCATCCGGAAGCCGGCCGCTCGCGTCCCGGCCGCCTCGCGTATCGAGGCTCGCTTCCCCGACCCGTCGTGTAACCCGTATCTGGCGTTTGCGGTCCTCATCCACGCCGGGCTGGACGGCATCGAGCAGGGGCTCGACTGCCCCGACCCCGTCCGGGAGAACATCTACGAATTCGACGAAGCCAAGCGCGAGGAGTACGGCATCGACACGCTGCCGACCAACCTCGGCGAGGCCGTCGACGAGCTCGAAAAGGACGAGGTCGTCAGCGACGCTCTCGGCCCGCACATCGCCGAGAAGTTCGTCGAAGCCAAGCGCGAAGAGTTCAAGGATTACCTCGTCGACGTCTCCCAGTGGGAACTCGACCGCTACCTCGAGACCTTCTGATAGTAATTACTGTAGGTCTGTTCCGGATCGACCGCACGACATTGTGCGGTCGTACCGGTAAATCGCTACAGGAATCACTATAAGGCTACCTACGCCCGTTTTTTGCGACGTGCTCGCCGAGCAGTGGCATCGCGACGAGACTCGCGCCACCGGCTAGCGTGAGCAGCAGCACGGCCGGTGCCACCGAACGACCCGGCAATCCGGCCACGCCGAGTACTCCGCCGACGATCACGCCCAGGACCACCGTTGCCCGGGCGCTCGTCCGCGAGGGCGTGCTCGGGATCGAGTCGCCGACTGCCAGCCACGTCAGCAGACATCCCGAAGCGAGCCCTGCCGCGCCGAGCACTTTCGTCGACGGCTCGACGGTGACGGCACCGACGAGCCCGACGACGGCCGCGATACCGAACACGTCCCGGGTCCGGAGCGCCATCGCGACCACGAGCACGACGATTCCCAGAGTCGCTCCGGCGAGGACGTCCACGAGATAGTGCAGTCCGAGGACGAGCCGCGACACCGAGAGCAGTGCGACCATTCCGGCCGCGAAGGCTGCCCTGGCGCGCCGTGATCCGACCCGGATCGTCCAGGCGAGCCCGCCGTAGACCAGCGTCGAGCCGAACGCGTGGCCGCTCGGGAAGCCGTAGCTCTCGCTGGTCGAGAGCCACTCGTAGACTCCTGTCAGTGCTTCCGGGACGAGATCAGCGTGCGGTGGAACGGCTGCTCCCGGCGGCCGTGGGAACGCCAGCAGCGGCTTGAGGACGGCGACGACGACGACCGACAGCACGAGCACGGAGAGGAGCCGCCCACCCCGCTGGCGGTCGACGGCGTCACCGAGCCGCGGCGTGTGCGGCCCGAGCCAGTACAGCAGTGTCACGACAGCTGTGAGAAACCAGACGTCACCGAGCTGTGTCAGGAGCGCGAACGCGACGACGACGAGTCCCGGGAGCGACGACAGCAGCGATTCGACGCCCACGCCGCGCGCAGCTAGAATCGCGCCGATCTCACGGGCGGCAGACCCGAGAGTGGACTGTGCCATCGTCAGCGACGGAAGTCACGGACTTTGTCGAGTAGCTTGCCGGGCAGTCCGACCGCGTTGACGGTGACGCCGACCAGCAACATCATGACGTACAGCCCGAGCGTCGACAGCCAGACGACCAGCATGGTGAGAAACGCGACCCAGCCCGACAGGAAGTAGAAGGCCCCCAACGTCATCGCCGTCCCGTACAGCAACACCAGGTAGGGGCCCCAGCCAGTGGCGTGGCCGCGGCGGACGCGCTTTCGGACGTAGCGTTTGAGATCGCGTTCGATCTCGTCGCGGTGGAGCGTCCGCTCTTCGATTCGGGATTCGAGCTCGTCGATCTCGGCACGTAGCTCCGCGACGTCGACGTCTCCGCTGGACGCCGTCGCGTCGTCGGCGGTGTCGGCCCCCGTCTCGCTCATTCGTTGTCCGACATCTCGAAGCGGATCGTGTTGTAGTTGCCGGTCTTCGATGGCCGTCTGCTCGACGTCGCCGGCGAGCACGCCGTTGAGGATCACCCCCAGCAGGAGGACGATCCCGCCGAGGTAGAACCACGTCACCAGCAGGAGCACGCCGCCGACGACGCCGTACAGCGCCGCGCTGTCGGCCGTGGCCGCGTAGATCTGGAAGCCCGCGCTCAGCACCGTCCAGCCGACCGCCGCGAACACCGCGCCCGGCAGCGCCTCCCCGATCGTGAGATCGGTATCGGGAAAGATGTAGAACAGCGGGAGAAACGCCGCCGTCAGCACGACCGGGAGGCCGAGAACGCCGAACGAGAAGCCGAGTGCGCCCGCGACGATCCCGACGGCCAGTGTCAGGCCGATCGCGACGCCGACGGCTGCCAGCGCGGCGATCGCGTTCCGCAACTGTTCGAGCAGTGGCTCGGCCTCGTGCTCGCCGTAGACCATCGAGAACGCCACGTCCAGCCCGCGAAAGAGCTTCAGACCGCCCCACAACAGGAGCGCGATCCCGACGACGGTCGCCCCGCCACGACCGCGTGCGTTCGTCAGCGCGTCCCGGACCAGCGTCTCGCCGCTCGGCGAGAGCACGTTCCCCAGTGAGGCCACGATGGTATCGGCGAACGTCTGCCCGCCGAGTGTCGAGGCGACGACCAGACTCAACAGCAAGAGCGGAAACAGCGAGACGAGCGCGTAGTAGGCGATCGCCGCCGCCAGCAGCGTCACCTCCGAGCGACGCACGACGCGTAGCAGCGTCGTCCCGACGGCCAGTGGCCGCGCGATCCGTTGGTGCACGTGTAGACGTGTCGTTCGTCGGTGGCAAATACCTGCGGATCGCCGAGACGAGCCGCGGTCCACGGACCGAAACCGGTTTCGCCTCCACTGAACAAGACCCGGGCATGAACGACCGCATCGAGTGGGTGACCCGCGTCGGAACATCCGTCTCGCTGGTCGCCTGTGCGCTGTTGCTCGCGCCCGGATTCGCCGGCGTGGGCTCGTCGCTCGGGTTCGCCGCCGTCGCGCTCGGACTCGCCATCCTCACGTTCGTCTACCGGGACCGACTGGTCGCTCTCTCGGACACGTCGTGGGTCCGCCCCCATCTCGAGATCGCCTGGGTCGGCCCGCTCGTCGCCGCGGCCGTCTTCGCCCTCTACCGGGACGCGGCACCAGCGGAACTGCAGACGCTCGGAGCTGTCGTCGGCCTGATCGGGATGTTCAACTACCTGCTGCGGCCGCTCTACTTCTTCGTCGGCGGCCTGCTCACGCGGCTCAATCGCGCGCTGTAGCGCGCTCACTCGACTGCCGTTCAGCTACCTGTCGGCATCGCCGCCGCGCGGATCTCGGTCACGTCGGCGTCGGTCTTGAACGTCGTCCCGCCGTAGTGCGTGCGTGACGCCGCGTAGCCGGCCGCCCGCAGACAGTCCAGAAACTCGTCCATCGCCATCGCGCCCGTCCCCCAGCGTTTGGTGAGTCGGTGCTGATCGTAGTGCGTCGGCGTGTCGAGTTCGCCCGCGAGCCGCTCGGTCAGGTCGCGTGCCTCTTCGGCGGTCCCCATGTCCTCGCTGACGGACGCACCCACTGCACGGACGAAATCGGTATCGTGGATCGGGCCGAGCCACAGCGGTCCCGCCGTCTGGAGGTGCTCGTCGCAGTGTGGGCAGGACTCGGGTGGGTCGGCAACGAGTCCGAAGTCGTGCGTTCGCCACAGGCAGTGCTGACAGTGATGCAGGTGGCCGAGTTCGTCCAGGGCCTCGTTGGCGACCGTCGCGCCGTCGTTCAGGGCGAGGTAGGTCCGGACGTAGTGTTTCGTGGCGTGGGTCAGGATCGGCGTCACCGCGCGGTCGTAGCGGGCGGCCGTCCGGGCCATCGCTCCCAGCAGGATCCGGACGCCCATCTCCTGGTGGTACTCCGTGTTCCGTGGGACGGCGCTGTAGGATCGGACGCCGCTCTCGAAGTGGGCACCGCAGAGGGGCGCGGTATCAGTCGCAGTCACACAGAGCAGGTCGATCGCGCTCCGACTGGCGGCGTCGGCGAAGGGGATCGGCGTCCCGAACGGATCGAGATCGACCACGTCGAAGCGCTGTTCGTGCATGAGCGCGTTGGCGTCGCGCTGGTGAACCTCGCCCGCGAGGTCGTTTCGTTCGAGGTTGGCTCGGCAGAGTTCGACCGCGTCCGCGTCCCGGTCACAGCAGGCGGCGTCCCAGCCATCAGCGGCCGCTCGGACGCCGCGGATACCACTCGCGGCAGTCGCGTCGAGATACGAATCGGCGTACTCGAAGCGCTGTTGGGCGGCCCGCAGGACCGCCACCGTGAGGTCGCGGTTGAGTTCCTGAACGGGATTGTAGAAGACACCTTCACCAACGCCCGAATCGGCCTGCTCGGGGACCTCGATCTCGACGCTCCCTTCCGTGACGCGCATATCCGTTCTCGCAGAGCGGCGTGCAAAGCCGTTGCGCTCTGGGGTAGGGCGGCACGGACCCAGCCGAGACGGAACTGGTCTACCCGTCTCCTGCCCGCGGAATTCCTATGCGATCTAATATAAGAAATATTATATTCTCGCGGAGTGTATAGCGTGTATGTCACGAAAGGTTCTAGTCGCATTGCTGTTCGGACTCGTCGTCGTGCTAGCGGGCTGTGCCGGCGGTGGGGGGAACGGTTCGTCACCGGCAGACGTCACGACGACCACGGACGACACCGACGAACCACCGACCACCGACGAGCCACCGACCACTGACGAACCACCGACCACTGACGAGCCACCGACCACCGACGAACCGGACGAGTGGGAACGCACCAACGCCCAGACCGCACTGGAGTCGGCCGGGAGCTACACCAGCACCTGGACCTGGCGCTCGAACGTCGACGACACCGACGAGATGACGTTCACGACCCGGGTCGACTTCGGGGCCGAGCGGGCGTACAACACGATCGAAGTCGGCGGCCAGGAGAACAGCCGCATCGATTACTACTACGCCGACGGCTTCCAGTACACCCGGTTCGGCTCCGGTGACGGGTCGGACGCCACGTACATGCAGACCGAGGCCGCCTTCGAGCAAAGTGGGTCCATCTGGGGCTACGGCTTCGCTTACGACACGTCTGACTTCGACGAATGGACCGATCAGGGCACCGAGACCTACGACGGCGTGACCGTCCGCCGCTACGTCTACGAGGCGACCGACCAGTACCTCGGCGGGCAGGCTCCCGACTCGGAGTTCGACGTGAGTAGCGCTCGCTTCGAGTTGCTCGTCGACCGCGACGGCGTCCCGCGCTACCAGTTCTACGAGGTCGAGGGGACTAACAGCGACGGGGAGACCGAGTGGTTCGAGTGGGAGCTGACCGTCACGAACGTCGGCTCGACGACCGTCGAGGAACCCGACTGGGTCCAGCAGGCTCGCCAGTAGTCTGTCACTTCACGAGTCGCGCCGACACCAGCACCGAAGCGTTTTGTCCCGGCCTTCCATAGTCGAGTGCGTGAACGCCGTCGAGCAGTGGCAAGCGGCCCTCGCCGACGCGGGAGAACTCGACGCCGACGTAGTCGACCGTATCACCTCCGTCCACGGCTCCCGCGGCGTCAGAGCCATCGAAGCCGTCGCCGAGGGGCGGGTCAAAGCCTACAACGATTTTACCGTGGTCGTAGGCTACGACGACGAGTACATCGTCGAAGACGACGGCTGCACCTGCAAGGACGCCGAGTACAATCTCGATCCCGAAGACCCGACCGAACTGTGCTGGCACGCCCTCGCGGTCAAGATCGCCCGCGAGATCGACGCCGTCGACAGCCACGACATGTTCTACTCCGAGGTCCGTGACCTGCTCTAGTCGACGACGACGCCCTCGAAAGCGATCCGCGTTCCGGAGTCCTCGGCAGTGATCGAAACCTCCCAGTCGAGCGCCTCCGCCAGCACCGACACGAGATAGAGGCTGCCATCGCTCTCGCCGGAGGTCTCCGAGTAGACCGGCTCGAACAGGTCGCTCGCGTCGGGATCGAGTCGCGTCGGCGCGTCGTCGGTGACGTAGAACCCCTCGTCGATGACACCGATCTCGATAGTCGCCGCCGGGTCGCGATCGGCGACGTTGCGAAACAGCACCGACAGCACCTCGACCAGCGCGTCGGGATCTGCCTGCACCGTCGCGCTGGTGTCCGCCAGCACAGTCAGATCGCCGTCGATCGACTCGGCGGCCGTGCCGGCGGCCTCAGAGAGATCGACCTGGCCGTTCCCGCGGACCATCGAGCCGGTTCGAGCGAGCGTCATCAACTGCGAGGTGAGTCGATCCATCCGTTCGAGCGTCGCCAGCGCCTGCTCGCCGGCCTCGTCCTCGCCCGCCAGCGCTCGCTCGACCGCCCCCATCGCGATCTGGAGGTTGTTCCGGAGTTCGTGCGAGCCGATCCGCGCGAACTGTTCGATCCGGTCGGCCTGTCGCGTGACGCGCCGCTCCTGGCGCTGGCGGTCGAGAACGGCCTCGACGTTCGCCGCCAGGATGTGCGTGAGTTCGATCGTGAACGGCTCCAGTAGTCCCTCGGGCGTTTCGATCCCGAGGACGCCGTGCTCGCCAAGCGGCAGTCGAACCCCGACGACACCGCGATCTGGCATCCAGGTGTCCTCGTACTCCCGTCGCTGTGGCCCGGTCAACACCGATCCGTCGTCGGCGAGATACAACGTCTCACCGCTCGTCGCCGCCCGTTCGAACGACGTCTCGTCCCAGGCGATTTCCCCGTTCTCGGAGCGTTCCTCGATCCGTTTGTCCTCGCCGGTCTCGCCCCCGCCTTCGACAGCACGCCCGTCTCCCTCGCCATCCTCGGCGTCGAGCACGAGCCGGGCGGCAGGCAGCGAATCGATCCCCGCGACAATATCGATCGTCACCGCGGCGATCTCCTCTCGGTCATCCGCACGGATGAGCCGCCTGCTAGCCTGGTGCAGCGCCGCCAGCGCGTGTTCCTGGCGTTTCAGGTGGGTCACGTCCCGGACGTCCCCGACCAGCCCCAGCAACTCCCCGTCGGCGTCGTATCGCGGTGCTTTCGTGGTCGACACCCAGTGATCGTCGCCGTCTTCGACCCAGTGTTCGATCTTCTCGAACAGCGTCTCCTCGCGGGCCAGCAACTCCTGTTCTTCCTCGTAGAGTCTATCCGGGAGGTCGCCCGGAAACAGCTCGTAATCGGTCAGCCCGACCCGTTGGGGGCGAGTCATCTCGCGGTTGTCCAGCGAGTGTCCGGAGATGTTGACGAACCGTCCCTCGCGGTCTTTGATGTACACCGTCTCCGGATAGCTTTCGAGCATCGACTCCAGTTGCTGTTCGGGCGGTTCGACCGGATCGAGTCCACAGAGGCGCTCGATGCGGGCCGTCAGCAACGCCTCACGCTTCGGCGGGACTCTGATGACGTCGTCGACACCCGCGTCCAGCAGTTCGTTGATCCGCGTGCGCTCGCTGCGGAGCACGTACAGTGCGATCGGTGGCGGGCTGTCGAAGTGGTCTCGGACCCGCCTGAAGAGGTCGAGACCGTCCTGTTTCGGGAGAGTCCCACTCGCTGGCGCGTCGATACCGAGAACTGCCGCGACGTTCGATCGAGGGACGCCCGCCGGTCGCTCGACCGATCGTATCGGCTCGATCCCGGCCAGTTCGAGAGCCTCGGTGATCGGTTCGAGTCGACCATCCGGATCGACCACCACTAGCGCTCCCGGTAATTCGCCCGCCGTCATTGAGGCAGTGACTCGTATTCGCAGTACGATAGCAAAAAGTTCTCGGGCCGTTTCACGTCACGATTCTGCCCCGGGTGTAGGTCACTTCGTTCTGTCGGCCGGCCGTGCACTTTGGACTGCTACTTCACGTGTGCGATCTCCACGTTCCGGAAAGCGATCCGGGTCTTCCCGCCGGCTTCGGTCACGGAGACCTCCCAGTCGTGGGCGTCGGCGATCGTCGCCACGAGGTGGACGCTGTCGCCAGTCGCCTCGTTGACGGCGGAGTAAGTCGGTTCGAGCAACTCCTCTCGCTGTTCGGGCGTGATCGCAGTCCCGTCGTCCTCGACGTAGAAGCCATCCTCGAGCGTCCCGACTCGGGCCTCGTCACTACCACCGCCGTCGACGACCGTCCGGAACACCAGCTCCAGTACCTCCAACAGCCCGTCCCGATCAGCCGTGACAATTCCGTCGCTCTCGACGGTCAGCGTCGCCGTCGCGCTCTCGACGGCAGTCCAGGCGACATCGCCGATCCCCGAGAGCGCGATCGACTCGCTACCCCGGGCCGCAGAGCCCGTTCGCGCCAGCGCGAGCAACTGCGAGACCAGCCGATTCATCCGTCCCAGCGTCTCGATCACGTCTTCGACCGCGTCGAGGTCCCCCTGCGCCTGCGCGCGCTCTGCAGTCCCCAGCGCGATCTGCAGGCGATTGCGTAGCTCGTGGGAACTCAACGCTGCGAACTCCTCCAGGCGTGCTGCCTGCTGGTCCAGCTGTCGCTCCTGGACGGCTCGGTCGAGCGCCGCCTCGGTATTCGATGCGAGTACGTACGCCAGTTCGACGGTGAACGGATCGAGAGTCTCCCCAGTCGTATCCACGCCGAAAACGCCGTGCTCGCCCAGCGGGATCCGGAGTCCGACCACCGACTCGATTCCCGCCGGCAACGACAACTCTCGATGATCGTGGTCGTCGACGTCGATCGAGACGAACGCATCAGTCGCTGTCCGGTACTGCGCGACGCCAGCGGCTCCCGCCCGACGGAACGACGTGTCGTCCCAGTCGAGGGCCGTATCCGTCGTCGCAACCGTCTGTAACGTTCCCGTCTCGAAGAGATCGACACGGGCCTCCGGGAGCAGTCCACTCTCCGCGGCGATGTCGATCGCCGTCCGCGCGACGTCCTCGCTGGTCTCGGCTCTGACCAGTCGCCGACTCGCCTCGTGCAGCGCCGCCATCGTCCGCTCCTGACGCTTGATGTCGGTGACGTCCCGGACGTTGCCGACCAGCCCCAGCAACTCCCCGTCGCTGTCGTATCGCGGGACTTTCGTCGTCGAGACCCACCTGTCCTCGCCGTCTTCGAGATAGTGTTCGATCTTGCCGTCGAGGCTCTCTGCACGTGCCAGGAGTTCCTGTTCCTCCGCGAAGAGTTCTTCCGCCAGTTCGTCGCGGTAGAGTTCGTAGTCCGAGAGCCCGAACACGTCCTCGGCGCTGATGTCGTAGCCGTCGAAGACGTCCGACCGCGTCGCGTTGACGAACGTCCCTTCGCGGTCCTTGAAGAATATCTGTTCGGGATAGTGCTCCAGAAAGGATCGGAACTGCTGTTCGAGCGGTTCGGTGTCTGCGACACCGGCCAGCCGGCGTACTCGCGTGGCCAGCAACGCCGGTCGTTCCGGCGGAACCGACACGACCGTGTCCGCACCGTGTTCGAGGAGCCCGAACGTGTGGTCGATCTCTCCCTCGAACGCATACACTCCGACAGGAACGTCGCCGATCAACTCGCGGACCCGCCGGCAAAGCTCGATCCCGTCGACGCCAGCGGACTTCGAGTCCGGGACGATCACGCAGTCGGTTGCCTCGTCGATCCCCTCGACCGTCGCTACCGTCCGGACGTCCTCGATCCCACCTCTGCGGGTCGCCTCGACGATCTCGTCGAGCCGCCCGTCCAAATCGAGGACGGTTACCACTGGATCTCCTGCCATCAGCCTATCCCAACCTCAGCCCCGAAGCGTATAAGCGTCTCGTGCAGTTTCAGATTCGGAAATGTCGAAAGACACCTGTCGGTGCCGTCCCATCCGCGAGTGAATGGGGATTCGTCAGTCGCTGCGCGCCGTGCTGGAGTGGTATCCCGCCGCCCTGTCCCGGCTCGGGCTTCTCGACCGGGTCAAAGCCACGGACGCGCTCGATCTGGCCGCACCGGTGATGGTCACCGGTGGGTTGCGCGTGCTCCTTCGGATGGCCGACTTCCTGATGGTCGGGCTCGCGCTCGGCGACACGGCCATCGCCGGGCTCGAACTCGGCTTTCAGTACTACTTCGTCGGTTTCGGTCTGTCGCTGGCGGTCACCAGCGGCACGATCAGCGTCGTCTCCCGACTGAAAGGCGCAGGGGAACACGCCCGCGCCGACCTCGCTGTCACCCAGTCGCTGTGGCTCTCGCTCGCCATCTCGCTCCCGCTCGCCGCGGTCTCCTGGCTCTACGCCGAACCCCTGATCGGCGTCCTGACCGACGACCCAGCGACGGTCACTCTCGGCGCGACCTACCTCGCGATCGTCATGCTCTCGCTGCCCTTTCGGTTCTTCAGCCTGATCGCCTCCCGAGCGCTGGCGGGCGGGGCCGACACCCGCACGCCGATGTACGTCCGCCTGCTCACTCTCCCGACGAACGTCCTCCTCAACGCCGTGCTCATCTTCGGGCTCGGTCCCGCCCCGAGACTCGGGATCGCCGGCGCTGCCATCGGGACCGCCGTCGCCAACGCCGTCGCCGCCGTGGTCTTCTTCGCGCTGCTTGCCTCCGGGCGCTTCACCGTCCAGTTACGCCTCCAGCGTCCCCTGTTCGATCTCGACCTCCTCGGCGAGATCGCCCGCGTCGCCAGCCCGCTCGCGGGGATGCGGCTGTTGCAGTCGCTGGGCCGATTCCCCTTCCTGTTCGTTCTCGGGGTGTTCGGGACGCCCGTGCTTGCCGCCTACGCCATCGGTCGCCGGGTCGTTCTGCTCGCGCTGATGCCAGCCTGGGGCTTTTCGACCGCCGCTTCGACCCTCGTCGGCCAGGCGATCGGCGCCGGCAACGATCAGGAAGCCGCCGACTACGGCTGGCAGACCCTCCGAATCGCGCTGATCTCCCAGTTGCTGATCGGCGTCGTGATCGTCTTCTTCGCCCGTCCGATCGCGCTGGCGTTCGGGACCGACCACGTCGACCTGACGGTGACGTTCGTCCGCGTCTTCGGTGTCGCGATCGCTGGTTTCTCGATTTCGCGAACCATGCGCGGCAGCCTCCGCGGAGCCGGCGACACTCGATTCCCACTCTACGGGACGTTCCTGGGGACATACCTCGTCAGACTCCCGATCGCTGCCGTGGCGCTGCCGGCCGGGTTCGCGGTCGCAGTCTTCGGGGTCTCGGTCCCTGTCGGCCTCGGATTCGGTCTGCCGGCGATCTATGTCGCGATCGTGGCCGATTTTTACGTGAAAGCAGCCGTCAACACCGGGCGGTTCTACAGCGGGGCGTGGACGGAAGTCGCGAAAGAATCAGAGGTCGGTGCTCGCGACGTAGCCCGAGAGTGACCTACTTCGCGGGGGCGATCCCCTGAGCCTCGTCGAGTAACTGCTGCGGGTCGATTTCGACGGGTTCGTTGTCCAGCAGCACGTCCAGCGGCAGCGTCGGCGCGCCGTCGACGAGGTTCTCGAGGATGACCAGGCGTTCGCGAGCCCGGGACATCCCGACGTAGAACACACGCCGTTCGTTGTCGGTCAGCGTCGGGACGGGCGAGGTGTGCTTGGTGAACTCCTCGACTTCCGGGACATCGATTCCCTCCTGTTCGACGGTCGCGGCCATCTGCTCGACCACCTTCTCGGTCAGATCCGTCGCGACGAAGACGTGATCGGCCTCGCGACCCTTCGCGGAGTGGATCGTCCCCAGGCGCAGGCGGTTGGGGTCCATCCCCTCGTAGTCGCCACCGAAGTACGCGTCGACTGTGCGTTCCTGGAAGCTCGTCACCTTCCGCAGCATGTCCGAGGCCGCTGCGGCGTCGGGCGCGAACGGGACGTGGTCGCTGATCACGTCGGGATTGACCGCGATCTCCTCCAGATCCTCGGTCTCGGCAGCGTCGGTGATCTCGTCGATCGCGTCGAACAGATCGTCGCGTTCACCCGTACCAAAGGCCGAGTCGACCAGCATATCAGCCAGTCGGCGCGCCTCCAGCGCGGTCAGTTGCTCCTCGGCCTCCAGATGTTCGATCCCGCGGACGTACTGGGTGAGCCGGTCGGTCCACATCCGCTGGTCGGTCAGGCACTTGAACGGAATGCCCTCGCCGATGAACTCATCGATGAACTGGAACATCTGGTAGCGCGCCCGAAAGAGAACCATCGCCGTCCCGTCCTCGTCTTCCTCGATGGTCGCTTTGACGTTTCGCGACAGATCGAGCATCGACGGGCTCTGGACAGCCTCGACGGAACCGCCTTCCTTGCGGGGATTGAGGTCTTTCTCCTGGCGCTTGTCGATGTGGCTGACCTGCCGGTTGACGACGTTCAGAATGCGAGACGGGAGGCGGTAGGAGTTCGGCAGAATTTCGTCGTCCGTAACGTCCTCGTCCAGCAGCAGGTCGGGGTCGGCGCCCTGCCAGGCGTAGACGACCTGGTCGTCGTCGCCCGCGATGAGGATCTTCCGCATGTGGGGTTTCCACTCCTCGTAGACGTCGTACTGCAGGGTCGTGATGTCCTGGAACTCGTCGATAATCAGGTAATCGACGCTCGGCAGCAGCGAGCGCTGCTTGACGCGTTCGAGCATGTCCGCGAACCCGACCAGCCCGTTCTCGCCCTTGTAGGTTCGCCACCCGCGGATGGCCTCGGGGACGTCGATCCGGTCGTCGTCTGAGGGCCACGTGGGAGTATACTTGTTCCCGGTCTGGGCGTTGTCGTCGATGTCTGGTGGCAGCCGGACTTCCTCGTCGTTCCACTGGAAGGGGACGTCGTACCAGTCGGCGACGTCACGGCGGGTGCGCTGGAGCCACTGGCTCGTGGCGATAATCTTGTTCCCCATCGTCGTCGAGCGGGCGGTCCGGCGGCGTGCGCCCTCGTACTCGTCCTCGAAATCCAGGCCGAACTGCTCGCAGAACTCCTTTTTGTCCTTCTCGCCGACGACGTCGCCGCGAGAGAGATTCAGCAGTTCGTAAGCTTTCGCGTGCATCGTGCACACGTTGCCTTTCAGCGTCCGCGGCGAGATGTCGAGGCGCTCGGCGAGGCGTTCGCGGATCTCCGCGGCGGCCGCCCGGGTGTAGGAGACGACCAGCACGTCCCGAACGTCGACGTCCTCGTCTTCGAGCAACTCCTCGACGCGGTCGAGTAGCGCAGTGGTCTTCCCGCTCCCCGGTCCGCCGAACAGGCGGACGATCTGGGGACTTGCCTCAGTCATTGCACCTAGAAACGGGCTGCTCCTTCATAAGCAACGTGACTTTCGGCTCCCGGTTCCAGCGCCGCTACGGGCGCCTGTGTGTCCCCACCTGGACGCGATGTCGGCGAGCGACCGCCCCGCCGTCAGGAGTGGCGCGGCGACCGCGCTTCGCGGACATCGGCTCCGTCTCTGAGTTTGTCCTCACAGTCGGGACAGACGCGTGGGTCGGTCACCCCACGTGGCGTGAACACTCGTGCGTACGCTTTCGTGACGAACGAACCGCAGTTCTGGCATTCTGGCATCTCCCTCACCCCGTTGTCCGAGAGTCAACAGTATCAGTAAAGAAAGTTTCGTTACAAATTTCCTCACAGATCAGCGGTACAGCGAGAGATACAGCATGGCGAACCCGACGATGAAGGGGATGGTCTCGGAGGCCTGGAAGAAGATCCGGACGAGTTCCTGGTCGCTGGCGATCCAGCCGATCTGTGCGATGACGTTGCTGACGGCTACGCCCATGCTGATGAACGCGAATCCGACGAACGCGTACTGCAAGCGCTCGCTCTGCTGTTTCGTGTAGGCCTGAAAACTGATGACTGTCAGCCCCAACGAGAGTCCGAACAGCGCCAGCCGGAGCAGGATCAGTACGCCCCTCGCGATCCAGATAGTGATGTCGGCCATACCAATCGTCTGCGTGAAGAAGCGCTCGTGAGCCACTAAGCTATTTCCATCGCTCGGGAGACGGGCGTCAGCCGAGCGTCAGACGGGCGAGTGCTCTCACTCCGAGCCGAGTTCGTCCCAGAGTTGGCTGAAGCGGTCGGGGAGGTTCTCAGTGCGGTAGATCCGGACCTTGTACTCGTCGTCTTCGAGGCTGATGACGGTGCTCTCGAAGTTCGACTCGAACACCTTGTAGTGATTGCCGTCCTCGGCGACGAGCGTTCGGTCGGTTACCAGTTTGTACTCTTCGAGCATCTCGATTCGTCGGTAGACCGTCGGCAGCGACAGATCACACTCTTCGCTGAGCTCCTTGGCGGACTTGGGTTCGCGGCTGATTGCGGCGAGGACCCGTCGGGCGTGTTTATCGCCGATGGTATCGAGGATCTCTTCGATACTCCTGTCGTCGTCGGACACGAGTGGCCCTTTCATGCGAGAGGGCAAAAAAGGATTGTTCACCCACTGGGTCATTTCACAACGAGAAAACGCTGACGGGGAATTAATGTCGCGGGGACAGTCGACTCGGATGGATCGAATCCAGTGATTGCGGCCGGACAGATCCCGGGACGCTCTCCCCCTATCCCCCCAGGTGTCGGCGTCGTGGGTGGTGCGCCGGTCTGTACGCCACCGGCGCATACCGGCTACACGTTGGGTCGGCCCGACGGGCGTTCGCCCGCCAGGGCCGACACGCGAGTCGAGCGCCAGGATACGCGCTGGATACGATCCGTTCAGGACGTGCCGAGGCACGTCACCGTACTTCTCCCCTTCAAACTACGTCTCGGAGCGATCAGCCCAGGTGGGGCTCGTTCTCCGCACCATCGAGTAAGTCACGCACGCCCCGCCGGACCGATTCGTCGCTCGATAGCTCGGGCTCGAAGCCGATCGCCGACAGTTTCTCGACCGACAGTCGCATCTTCGGGACGTCACCAGTCCAGCCTCGGTCACCGCCCGTGTACTCGTAGTCCGGGTCGATCCCCATCTCCTCGCTGACGATGTCGGCGATCCGCGTGACCGACGTCGTCGTTCGCGTCCCCAGGTTGTAGGTGTTCATCTCTCCCTCAGAACGTTCGACGACGTGACACATCGCGTCGATGCACTCCTCGATGTGCATGTACGATTTCTCCTGGCGGCCGTCCCCGAGGATAGTTAACGATTCAGGGTCCTGCTGCAGTTTGTAGACGAAGTCGGGGACGACCCCGGCGCCGTAGCGCGGGCCGACGATATTGGCGAAGCGGAAGTTCCACACCGTGACGTCGTGACTGTGGGCGTACACCGACAGCAACCCCTCTTCGGCGAGTTTGCTCGCGCCGTAGACGCTGATGGGTTCCAGCGGCGCGTAGTCTTCGGGCGTCGGCATCGGGGCCTCGCCGTACACTGTCGACGACGAGGTAAAGAGGACGTTGTCGACGCCGACCTCGTCCATGCGTTCGAGGACGTTGAACGTCATCGCCTCGTTGACTTCCATCTGCTCGCGCGGGCGGTCAGTGTTGACGTACTTGTCCGCCGCGAGGTGAAAGACTGCGTCGAGGTCTTCGGTGACGACATCGGCGACGACGGCCTCGTCGGTGAGGTCGCCCTGGAGGAACTCGGCGGCCTCGGGCACCGATTCACGGATGCCGTTCGAGAGGTCGTCGACGACGCGGACGTCGTTGTCCGCGACGAGTCGGGTCGCGAGTCGCGATCCGATCAGTCCCGCACCCCCGGTGACGAGAATTCGCTTTCCCTGTAGATCCATACCTGTGATTTCGTTGTGAGGCCAAAATAGGTATCGGACCCGGCGACGCCGGACAGGGAGCGCTACACTGCGCCGTCACGGATCTGGAACCGTTCGTAGCCACCGTGAGACAGTTCGAGAGAGCCGAGCCACCAGTTCCACCGCTCGACCAGGGAATAGTCGGCGGGAGCGTCTTCGAGGTTCGAGCGTACGATTTCGACCGACAGTTCCATCCCGAGATCGTCGGCGAACCGGCCGGAGTCGGCGAGGTCACGGGCCTGGCGAGCGACGACGCGAGCGGCCCGCTGGTCGGCGTCGAAGATGTCCTGGAGTTCCGTTTCGAGTGCAGTTCTGTCCACGGCTGATGGTACGGCGTGTTCCTCTTGACTGTTGACCCAAACGATCAGAACGTGTAGCCGTCGTCCTGCGGTTCGTCGTGCATCGCGGGATCTTGCTGGTCCTCGACGGTCTGGGTGAACAGGTCTTCCTCGACGGTCGTCTCTGACTCTTCTTCGACGTCGTACGCGGAGACGCCCATCGTCAGCAACTCCTCGACGGCCTGGTCACGATTGACGAATTCGCCCTGTTCGACCAGCCGAGCGATCTCGGTCTCGATCCGATCCGGCAACGAAACTTCGACTTTTGGCATGTGTGAGGCTCTAGGCGGGCCGTGTATAAATCCCCCGGGCGGTCCTCGGAAAGTGAACGCCCGTCAGCCACTCCGGGGAGTCACTCCCAGTCGATCGACTCCTCGCGATCGGTCTCCCTGAGTGTGAACGGCCCGATCGACAGCGTCCGTTGCGTGACGACCGCGATCCGGAGCACGTACGAGAGTAAGACGAGAAACGGGACCAGCGCGACCGCGACCGCGCCTGCGACGATCCACAGCGAAAGAGGAGCGCCCGCGATCGACCCGGCGATTGCGGCCGGATCGTAGAACAGCACCATCGACACCGAGACCACCAGCGACGGCAGCGAGGCCGCGAGGATGATCCGCGAGAGTGCCGTCAGTTCCCACTGGAAGTAGAGCGTCTTGAAGTGCTCGCGGGCGGGGCCGAACAACTCCAGAGCGTCGATCAACTCCTCGACCGCTTCGGACTGCTCGTCGGTGAGTTGCTGGCCGTCTTCGGCCCGGACGCGGCGGGCACTGTAGAGCTTCCAGGAGTAGTTGAAATCAAGTGCCGAAGAGACCACCTCGAAAGTCCCGAACTGCGTACCGTCGAGCGCCTCACCGACTGCGTCGGCGTTCGCGGCGATGTCCGCGGCCAGCGTCGTCACTCGGTCGCGAACCGCCTCGTCCAGCGAGTCGTCCTCGGCGACGCGCTCGCGTAGCGTCTCGGCGCGCTCGCCTGTGACGTCGACGAGCGCCCGGAGGAAGGCGGCGGGTTCGGGCGGGCTGATCGCCGCGTCGAGGGTCGACTCGACGTCCTCGCGGAACTGGACGGCAGCGTCCATGCGCTCGCGCTGGTCGCCGACAGCCCCGAACTCCTGGGAGAGCACGAGCTGGTTGAGCGTCACCACGAGCGTGACGCCGGTGATCGTCGCCCCGACGAACGCCTGGAAGGCGGTCTCGATCGGGTCGCCGCTGATGAACAGCGGGCCCGCGCTGGGAATGACCACTCCGAGGGCCAGCAGCGCCCCGAAGATGGTGACGAACAGCCCCGCGACCAGCAGGAGGCGATTCGTCTCGACGAGCAGGTCGAACCACGTCCCGCTGGTGCTCGCACGCTCGCGCATCGTGTCGTCTGGCTGGTCGCGGCCGTCACTGGCCGTAGACTGGTCGCGGTCGTCGCTCACTGGTGAGAGAGACTGGCGGCAGTGTCAAAAAACGGCGTGACTAGGCCACTTCGTCGACCAGATCCTCGATCGGGACCTGTTCTTCGTCGCCGCTGTCCATGTCCCGCACCGTGACTTCGCCGTTGTCCAGGTCGCGCTGGCCGACGATCAGGACGGTGTCGGCGTTGATGCTGTCGGCGTAGCCGAACTGACTGCCCAGGCCGCGGTCCGCGAGGTCGGTCTCGACCACCAGCCCCTCCATCCGGAGATCACTGGCAAACGAGAGTGCTTCGTCCCGAACGTCCGCGGAGACGGCGGCGACGTAGACGTCCGTCGAGAGTTCCTCGGCGGGCCACTCGCCCTCCTTTTTGAGCAACTCGCGCGTGGTCGAGTAGCCGAAGGCAAAGCCCACGGCCGGCACGTCTTGACTGCCGAACAGACTGACGAGGTCGTCGTAGCGCCCACCGCCGAACAGCGCCCGCAACTCGCCCTCGCTGTCGAAGGCCTCGAACACCAGTCCTGTATAGTACGCGAGGCCGCGGACGATCGACAGATCGAGTTTGCACACGTCGGCGACGCCGTACGATTCCAGGGCCGCCGCGAGGTCGGCCATCCGGTCGACTGCATCCTGAGCGGCCTCGTCGTCGGGTGCGAGGTCGCGCAACCGGTCGACCTCCTCGGCGATCGGTCCCCGAATCGAGGTAAGTTCGTCCACTCGCTCGGCGGATTCGTGAGTGACGCCCGCGTTCCGCAACGCAGTGAGGAACTCCTCGCGGGAGAGCTTCTCCTTGTCGTCGATGACGCCCATGACCTCGTCCGTATTCTCGATCCCCTCGGCGTCGAGCAGGGCGTCGAGCAGCGTGCGGTCGTTGATCAGAAATTCCACGCGGTCGGCAACGCCGAGACGCTCGTAGATGGTGGCGGCGACGGCGATGACCTCGGCGTCGGCCTCGACGCTCTCGATGCCGAAGACGTCGATGTCGGTCTGGAAGAACTCGCGATCGCGCCCTTTCTGGACGTTCTCGTAGCGCCAGCGTTTCGAGGTGTCGTACCACTTGATCGGCGTTTTGAGGTCTTTACGCTGCTGGACCAGCCGGGCGCGAGTGGGGGTTTGCTCGGGCGTCAACGTCACCTTCCGGCCGCCCTTGTCCTCGAAGGAGTAGGTCTGTTCGAGCAGTTCCTCGCCGGATTTGATCTCGTAGAGTTTCTGGCGCTCGACCGCAGGGGTGTTGATCTCCCGGAAGCCGAACTCCGCGGCGGTGGTCTCGACGACGTCGATGACTTCCCGCCAGGCAGCGAACTCCTCGGGGTAGCGATCGTAGAAGCCCTTGAGACTCTCGATGTCACTCATTGGCTGTGTGTGGCCCCGGGACCACCATAGGGGTTCGGAAATACGTCTCGGATCGGGGAGTGGGATTGTAGTGGTCCGGCGACCAAGGCCAAGTATGGTCGATCTACACATCGGTAGACACGGGGTGATCCTGCTGGCGATCCTGTTCGTGATCCTGGGGTTCGAGGACGTCCTCGTCTGGCTCAACAGCGGCGATCTGCCGGCGATCGAGTTCTTCGTCGGACTGATACTCGTGCTGGCTGTGATTGCGGGCGCGATCTACGAGGCCGAACAGTACCGACCACCGCGATGACCACTATCAGGACCGCAGTTTCTTGACCATGCTCATCACTCGCTCCGTCGATTGACTCGTGAAGACGTTCACCAGCGTCTCGAACTGGCTGTACACCGACTGGAGCCTCCGGATCTTCTGGAGGTCGCGCTGGGCCTGGTCGCTGTCGGCGTCTGCCAACTCCTCGGCCGCCGAGTCGAGCGCGCGCGTCATGATCTGTATCTCGCGGGTGGCCTCGCGCTGGAGGAACTCCTGGAAGATGTGCCAGAAGTCCGTCTCGGCCTCGAAGTAGGCCTTCTTTCCCTCGCCCGGGATCGAGCGACGGTGGACGAAGTGATACCGTTCGAGCGTCTTCATCGCCGTGCTCACCGTCGATTTGGCGTACTCGCTGCGCTCGGCTAGGTCGTCCATACTCAGCGGCTCCTCGGCGAAAAAGAGGATCCCGTACAGCCGGCCGTAACTCCGTTTGAGTCCGTAGACGTCGGCCGAGCGGGCCAGCGCCTCGATCACCTCCTCGCGTGCCGCCGCGACTGCCTCGTCTGTCTCGCTCATGGCCGGACCTAGGTGACCACAAGTAATAAATCGTTTTGTACAGAATATTCGGTATATGCCGAATATAGAGAAACGACTTCGAAACGGCGACAGCGAACTCGACGGCGAGGTCGTGCTCCGCGCGGACGAGATCTCGAAGACCTACGAGTCGGTGCTCCCGTTCGTCGGGCGGACCGTCGAGGTGCTGGAGGGTGCAGGTGTCGAGATCGAGGCCGGCGAGATCGTCGGGATCGTCGGCGAGAACGGTGCGGGCAAGTCGACGCTCATGCAGATCCTCGTCGGCGCGCTCGGCGCGGACGAGGGCGCGGTCGCAGTCGACGGCGCGGTCGGCTGGTGTCCCCAGGAGCCGCTGCTGTACGATCGACTCACCGTCCGCGAGACGTTCCGACTGTTCGGGACCGCCTACGGGATGGACGACGGCGAGATCGCCGAGGCACGCGATCACTACGCCGACCTGCTGGGCTTCGAGCAGTTCCTGGACTACCGGGTCGACCACCTCAGCGGCGGCAACCGACAGAAGATCAACCTCTCGGTCGCGCTCATGCACGACCCGGACGTCCTGCTGCTGGACGAACCCTACACGGGCTTCGACTGGGAGACGTATCTGGCGTTCTGGAACCTCACCGAGGAGTTGACCGAGCAGGGAACCGCCATCGCGATCATCTCCCACTTCGTCAGCGAGCGCGAGCGCTTCGACCGGATCGTCGAACTCGCCGACGGCGCGTTGACGGACGTGACCGACCGCGAGCCCGATGCGTCGAGCGGTCGCGGCTCGGGCGTCGCCGCGAGCGAGGACGGGTCGACGCCGGGGGTGAACGCCGGTGACTGACGTGGGTCGCGCCGACCGGATCAGCGTCGGCGTCGGCGCGGCGGTCCGGGCGTTCCTCCGGGAACCGATCCAGGTCGCCGTCTTGCTCGCCTTGCCGCTGGTCGTGATCGAGGGGTACGGCTACGCGATGACGGCGTTTCCGGAGTTCCCGTTCATGGAGATGAACGCCGAGACGATGGGGCGACTCAACGGCGCGATCTACGCCGCGGCGTTCCTCTCGGGCGTGATGGGACTGTTCCAGGTCATCAGCGCCGTCCAGGCCGACGAACGGCTGCAGTTGTGTGGGTACTCGCGAGCCGAACTGTTCGTGACCAGACTGGCGACGGTGCTCGCGGCGAGCCTGATCGTCGCCGCAGTCTCGCTGGCGGTGCTGCTCTGGCGCGTCGACGTGGCCCTGCCGGCGGTCGCGTTTCTCGCGCTCGCGGCCGCGGCACTGGTCTACGGCCTGCTCGGGATGCTCGTCGGCGCGGTCCTCCCCCGGGCGCTGGAGGGGTCGCTCGTCCTCGTCTTTCTGGTCGACGCCGACGACTTTCTCTCCTCGGGGATGGTCGAGATCGACACCCGACTCGTCGAACTGTTCCCCCTCTATCACCCACACCAGGTCTTCCAGTCGGCCGTCGACGGCTCGATCGCGACGGGCGATGCGCTGGTGACGGGCGCGTACATCCTGTGCTTGCTCGGGGTCGTCGCCGCCGTCTACGTCCGGGTGACCGGAAACGGAGGTGTCCTGCGTGGGTAGCGTCGCCAGGGTGAGCCGGGCCTTCGAGATGGGGCTGCGCGAGTACGCCCGCACGCCCGTCCTGCTCGCCCTGTTGCTGTTCTTGCCGGTGTACTTCGTCGGCATCTTCGTCTACGTGCTGCCCGCCAGCGAGATGGCGATCACCGTTCCCGGCGACGGCCAGCGCGTCGTCGCGACGGCGGATCTGTACGGCGTCCTGTTGATCCCGTTGCTGGCCGGGTTGATCGGCGGTATCGCCGGCCTGTTCTTGATGCAGGCCGCTCGCGAGGCCGACGGACGGCTCGTCCTCGCCGGCTACCACCCTGCACAGGTGATCGCCGCGCGGATCGGCCTACTCGTCGTCGCGAGCGTCGTCGCCACGGCGGTCGGGCTGGCGGTCCTCGCGGTCGGGTACGTCCCCCAATCTCTTGCCGTATTCGTCGCGGCGAGTGTGCTCGCGGGCCTGACCTACGGCCTCGTCGGCGTGCTCGTGGGGCTCGTCCTCGGGCGGCTGGCCGGCGTCTACACGATGCTGTTCGTTCCGATGTTCGACGTGTTCTTCCTCCAGAACCCGACCGTGGACGACCAGCTGTGGCTCGCGACGTACCTCCCCGGCCACGCCGTCACCGAACTCGCCGTCGACGCTGGCTTCTCCGGGAGCGTCGCACTCGATCCGTTCGCCCGGGCACTGGCGGCGCTCGCGGTCGTCGGCGCGCTCGCGACGGCGGCGTTCTATCGGACGACGCGCGTCCGCTGACCGGGGCGCCTGCGGGGGCTCAGCCGTCCATCGTCTCGTGGGGCGTCAGCGTCACCCGGATCGCGTCCTCGACCGCGGGGTAGTCGTAGGTGTCCATCATCCCGCTCACGCGCCGGACGGTCCCCATCTCGTCGTCACCCTGGTCGGGACTGTCCTGTGCGGGTGCCTGATCTGGACCCTCGCCCGGCGGCTGGGCGTTGGGTTCGGTGCCGGCGTCCCACAGCGCGACGTGCTCGGTGACGTCTCCCGAGACGGGCTCGCCGTCTTCGGGCCACAGCGGAATCCCCGCAGGATCGGGCGAGAGGAACAGGTCGTTCGAGGGGACGTACATGATCGCGAAAGAGAACTTTTGACCGGGTTCGACCTCGACGTCGAACTCGAAGGCGCCACCGGGAGCGATCGGCGGCGCGCCGGGCACCTCGCCCATCGGGTCGTTGGGATCCGCGACCGTGTTTGCGGGCGTGAACGCGCCGGCCGACTGGACGCCCATCTCCATGCCCTGGAGTTCCTCGACCAGCCCGGTCTCGCCCTCGAAGCCAGTCGACAGACCCGCCTCAGCGAGTGCTTCCAGGCCGATCGAAGCGGCCTCGCCCTCGGTGTAGATCGGGTTCTGTCCGGTGTGGATCGCGAACGCCCCCGGAGTGAGCCAGATCGCGCCGCTGGTCGAGGTCATCGAGTCGTAGTAGTCCGTCGGTGCGACGTTCTCGATCCGCACCGTGACCGTCACCGGCCCTTCCATCATCCCATCGTCCATTCCAGGGGTTTCGGTCATGCCGTCGTCCATCCCTGGCGTCTCGGTCATACCGCCATCCATACCAGGAGACTCGGTCATCCCGGTGTCCATCGGACCCTCGGTCGTCTCCTCGTCCGACCCGCCATCGAGACAGCCAGCGATCGCGACTGCCGCCGTGCTTCCTGCCAGCGCGATGAACCGTCGCCGATTCGTGTGTTCTGCCATAGCACCCTATCCGACGACAGCCCACCTCAAGTAAAATTTTCAACATTTGTGCAGAGTGGCGGCAAAGACTCTCTAGAATTGCGCCAACATAGGGCCGACATTCGCCAACCGCCCGCCCGGCACAAGGGGTAAGTCGCTCGGCCACGGCGAGTGGGACATGACAGCGGCCGCAGACCGCATCTTCACGAACGCCGACGGCCACACGCTCACCGATCCCGACGAGTGCTTCGAGGCGGTGGCCGTCCGGGACGGCCGGATCGTCCGCGTCGGCCGGGCGTCGGAGGTCCAGTTCCTGGAGGGCGTCGAAACCGACGTCGTCGACCTCGGCGGCAGGACGCTGCTCCCTGGCTTCATCGACGCCCACACTCACATGGATGTCCTCGGCCGGCGGACCGTCGAGGCCGACCTCGCCGACGTGGCTGGACCCGAGGAGGCAGTCGACGCGTTCGCCGCCCACGCCGAAGGCGCCGACGACTGGGTGCTCGGGTTCGGCTACGACGAGTCGACCTGGGAGGAGTCGCGCTATCTCACCCGCGAGGATCTCGATCGCGTGAGTGAGAAGCGCCCAGTCGCGGCCTTCCGGGAAGATCTGCACGTCGTCTCGGTCAACAGCGTCGTCCTCGATCGCTTCGCCGGGGATCTACCGGAGCAAGACGTCCGTACCACCAATGGCAAACCGACTGGTGTCCTCGTCGAAGACGCCGTCGGCGTGATCACCGACGCCATCGCGCCCGACGCCGAGACGACTCGGGAGTACCTGCTGGCCGCCCAGTCGGTCGCGCTCGAACGCGGCGTCACCGGCGTCCACGACATGATCCGCAACCCCCACGTCCCCGGGATCTACCGCGATCTCGATCTCGCAGGCGAACTCGACCTTCGGGTGCGCTGCAACTACTGGTCGGACTTTCTGGACGCCGTCAGCGAGGCCGGCTTGCGGACCAACCACGGCAGCGACCGCGTCCGAACGGGTGCGATCAAAACCTACACCGACGGCTCGATCGGCGGCCGGACGGCGAAACTCTCGGAGCCCTACGCCGACACCGACGACACTGGGGCGTGGGTCGTCGGCCCCGACGAGCTCCGCGAGTTGGCCGACCGGGTCGACGCCGCCGGACTCCAGATGACGACCCACGCCATCGGCGACGAGGCGATCGAGACGACGCTCGATACCTACGACGGAATCGACCCTCGACGGCATCGGATCGAGCACGCAGAAGTACTGACCGAGGCGTTGATCGAACGGCTCGGGGCGAACGAGGTCGTCGTCTCGGCACAGCCGAACTTCCACCGCTGGGCGCGCGAAGGTGGGCTCTACGACACGGCCCTGGGCGTCGAGCGACGCGAGCGAACCAATCAGTTCGGCGCGCTCCGGGCGGCGGGCGCGACGCTGGCGTTCGGCAGCGACTGCATGCCCCTGGACCCGCTCTACGGGATCGAACAGGCCGTCACGGCACCCGAGCCGAGCCAGCGACTGTCGGTGACCGAGGCGCTGCAGGCGTACACGCTCGGGAGCGCGTACGCGGGCTTCGACGAGGGCCGGCTGGGCACGATCGAGGGCGGCAAGCGGGCGGACTTCGTGGTGCTCGATGCGTCTCCCTGGGAGGTTCCGGACGCCGAGATCGGCAGGATCGACGTGGCGATGACGGTCGTCGACGGCGAGATCGTCGTTCGAAACGGCTAACCCGCTCGCGACAGTAGGAGTTGGTATGTGGGAGATCGCATTCGCGCTGTCGGCCACCGGCCTTGCGGCGTTCCTCCTCCCCGTCTTCTTTGTCTACGGCCGCGACGGCGATAGCGTCAAAGACCCCGCCATCGAGGAGATCGAACAGCGCCAATCCGACCGCGAGCAGTAGGACGCCCCCTTCTCGACCCGTTCGCGAAACGGCCATCTTGAGTGTCAACTCCCGTGTGAGTGAGTGCCAAAATATACGTGTTCGATAGCGACACGAGGTGAAAAATACTCTGCCGAGTTCGATATTGAAGGCAAAATCTTTTCAATCGGCCAGTCCGTACGGCGAGATATCACAGGTGACCTGTAATGCCAGCAATGGAAACGGCGGCGTTCGAGACTGATCTGAGTCTGTTCAAGTACGACAACCTCGAACAGCTCCCGCCGGAATACCGGGACCTCGACGAGGACGAGCGAACCCGCCGGATCGACGCTGCCCTGGAGGAACTGGGTGAGGATGTCGTCATCCTGGGGCACAACTACCAGCGCCGGGAGATCGTCGATCATTCGGACTTCATCGGCGACTCCTACCAGTTGAGCAAGGAAGCCGCCAACTCTGACGCGAAGTACGTCATCTTCGGCGGGGTGACGTTCATGGCCGAGTCCGCCGACATCATCATCGACGACTCCCAGTCGGTGATCCTCCCGAGTATGGAGGCCTCCTGCCCGATGGCGGGCATGGCCGAAGCGCTGCAGGTCGACGCCGCCTGGGCCGAGATCACTGCCGAGACCGACGCCGACATCATCCCGATCACCTACATGAACAGCTACGCCGACCTGAAGGCGTTCTGTGCCGAGCAGGGCGGACTGGTCTGTACCTCCTCGAACGCCCACAAGGCCTTCGAGTACGCCTTCGAGAAGGGCGACAAGGTCCTCTTTCTGCCGGACAAACACCTCGGGGAGAACACCGCCCACAGGTTGGGGATGGAAGATGAAACCGTGGAGTGGGACCCCTGGGACCCCGAATCGAAGGACGCTGCCAAGGCCGTCGAGAACGACGTCATCCTCTGGGACGGCTACTGTCAGGTTCACGAGCGCTTCCGGGTCGACCACATCGAGCAGATCCGCGCCGAGCACGAGGACGCCAAGGTCATCGTCCACCCCGAGTGCCGCCGCGAAGTCGTCGAAGCGGCGGACAAAGCTGGCTCGACCGCGACGATCACCGAGACCATCGAGAACGCCGATCCGGGTGACACCTGGGCGATCGGCACCGAGATCCACCTCACCAACCACCTCCAGCGCTGGCATCCCGAGGTGAACGTCCTGCCGCTGTGCGGTGAGGCCTGCATGGACTGCAACGCCATGCGCCAGATCGACCCCAACTACCTCACGTGGGTGCTCGAAGAGCTGGTCGAAGGCCGTGAGCGCAACGTCATCGAGGTCGCGCCCGAAGAGAAGGAACTGGCCAAACTGGCCCTCGATCGGATGCTGGAGATTTGATGGGATGATGAGCGAGACCACTACCGACGTCCTCGTGATCGGCTCGGGTATCGCCGGCTGTGCGGCCGCGCTCGCGGCTGTCCGTGAGGGTGCCGACGTGACAATGGCGACCAAAGCCACCCAGCCCGAGGGCTCTTCGTCGTGGTGGGCCCAGGGCGGCATCGCCGTCTCGAAGGACGACCCCGAGCAGTTCAAAGCAGACATCATCGAGGCCAGCGACGGCACCGCCGACCCCGACGCCGTCGACGTCCTCGTCGAGAACGCCAACGACGCCGTCCGGGACGTCCTGCTGGAGACGCTCGATGTCGAATTCGACCGGGCTGACGGCGCGGGTTCACCCGCGAGCAAACAGGACCTCGACTTCGGTCAGGAGGCCGCCCACAGCGACGAGCGCATCCTGCACGTCGACGCCTCGACCGGCAAGGCGATCCACGTCCCGTTCCTGAACTATCTGGACGCCCACGACAGCGTCGAGATCCGCGAGGACACCGCCGCTCTCGACCTCGTTCGCCACGAAGGTCGCGTCTACGGTGCGATGCTCGAACACGACGGCGAGGTCGAACCCACCTTCGCGGGCGCGACGATCCTCGCCACGGGCGGGATCGGCGAACTCTACCCCAACTCCACGAATCCCGTGGGGATGACCGGCGACGGGATCGGCATGGCCGCGCTGGCCGGTGCGGACGTCGCGGATATGGAGTACGTCCAGTTCCATCCGACTGTATGCGTAGACGCCGAGGAACAGTTCCTCGTCTCCGAAGCGGTTCGCGGCGAGGGCGCGCTCCTCAAGAATGGCGACGGCGAGCGCTTCATGCCTGACTATCATGACGACGCCGAACTCGCGCCGCGGGACGTCGTGGCCAGAGCCGTCGAGACCGAACGCGAGCAGACGGGCGAGGTCCGGCTCGACGTCTCGCCGCTCGACTTCGAAAGGGAGTTTCCGGACCTCGTCGAGCTGTGCGAGGACGGTGGGATCGACTACACGGACGGTATCCCGGTCGCGGCTGCCGAGCACTTCCTGTGTGGCGGCGTCGCCGTCGACGACCGCGGCCGCGCCTCGCTAGACGATCTGTACGCCGTCGGCGAGACCGCCCGCACGGGCGTCCACGGCGCGAACCGCCTCGCCAGCACGAGTTTGCTCGAAGGCCTCGTCTGGGGTCTCCGCGCCGGTGAGGACGCGGTCGGTCGCGAGGTCCAGACGATGGAGGCACCGGAACTCCTGAACCGCGACCCCGAACTTCCCGAAAAGTTCGCCCGCGACAAGTTCCACCGCCTCCGCCGCGTGATGGACGAGTACGTCGGACTCGAACGCACGCCCGAGGATCTCAACCGCGCCCAGGGCGTCCTCCGCCGCCTGAAGGGCGAGGTCGACGCCTACGTCCGCACTCGAACATCGCGCTCGCTGTACGAACTCCGCCACGCCTCGATCACCGCACTCCTGATCGCTCGCGCCGCCAGCGAGAACCCCGAAAGCCGCGGCACGCACTACCTCGCCGAGGCCGCTGAGACGACCGCGGACTGACACGCCGATGATTCCAGACAGCACAATCGAACGCTGGCTTCAGGAAGACCTGGGCCATCACGACGTCACGAACCACGTTCCAGGCGAAACGCAGGGTCGACTCGTCGCCAAAGAGGACGGCGTCGTCGCCGGCCTCGACGCCGCGACGGCCGTCTTCGAGTATCTCGACGTCGACGTCGAGACGACTGTCGAGAACGGCGACCGAGCCGACGCCGGTGACGTCGTTCTCAGGACCGACGGCCCTGCACAGGAAACGCTCCGGGGCGAGCGCGTTGCCGTCAATATCACCGGACACGCCTCCGGAGTCGCGACGAAGACGCGCGAGGCTGTCAAGCGCGCTCGTGAAGTCGACGAGTCGGTCCGGATCGCCTGCACTCGAAAGACCACGCCCGGTCTGCGCGGCATCGAGAAACGGGCGGTCGTGGCGGGGGGCGGCGACACCCACCGGCTGGATCTCTCGCACATGGTGATGGTCAAGGACAACCACGTCGCCGAGATGGGGCTGACCGGAGCAATCAAGCACTTTCGAGAGCGGGCCTCGTTCACGACCAAGATCGAAGTCGAGGTCGAGAGCCCTGAGGACGCGCCTCGGGCCGCCGAGGCCGGCGCAGATATCGTCTTGCTGGACAATCTGTCCCCCGACGAGACCGAGCGGGCTGTCGAGCGACTCCGTGCGGCCGAGGCGGACGTGCTCGCGGAGGCCTCCGGCGGGATCACCGTCGCCGACGTGCCCGATTACGCGGCGACGGGCGTCGACGTCATCTCGATGGGCAGTCTGACCCACTCCGCGCAGACGCTGGATCTGTCCTTCCGGTCAGGCGGGTTGTGAGGCTTCGCTGAACATCATTGGCTATCGGATTTTCAATTCAAATTCTTGCTACTGTAGTACTGTAGAGCAATTAAATAGAAGAGCACCCAGAACATAATATATTAGACTCATATAGAAACATTTTTTCACTCTTTGTTAAATTGCCATTTGATGTCTGAAGACAATTATAACCGTAGAAAGACACTCAAATTATTGGGCTCAACGGGCCTTGGCCTGTTTGTGAGTTCAATAGGCACGACCGGTGCTGCCGAGGCCAGACCAGGAAAGAGTGAAGAAGCACCTATCGTCAAGCGAAATGGGAAAGCCTTTGTCCGGTCCCGTGCGCCTTCGATACCGCTTTCACGGCGAAACCTACAGACTATCAGAGCCAAGTACTTTGACGAGTTTGTCGAAGAAAGTGATTTGAACAACGATGGGATTGCGCTTTCGCTTCCCAAGCAAAAACCAATTCGTGCTTACAACCTTGGGGTGGATGATGGGATTATCAAAGAATTCATTGGATATGACATACCAGCCTCACGTCAGGGAAGGGATAATGGGAGGCGATCACGGGAGCTAACGACTAACAAACAACAAATAGAAGACACATTTAACGAAGCTGATAAACACCTTGATCGAATTGGCTCCCGAGATAGTGGTTCAGATAGACTACAAACACAATCTGAATACAGTATTGGAACAAGTTCAACAGGTGACTTTAACGACTGGAACAAGATTACAGAAACTATAGAAACAAATACAGTCGAAGATTACGGGAAATTCTTCACCAAGGTGGATTGTTATAGGTATCACGAATCTGACACTGAAAACGATGCATACGGAATTGTTTCCTTCTCAGAGATGGGTGGTGGAGCCCTGGATGGTGTTGATGACTCAATCAGAAATACTGAGTTGGTACTTGAGCACGAATGGGACGACAATGCAGATATGAAACATGAAAGTCGATACCCTAGGTCGGATGTGACTGGCCAAGTGAGTGAAACTTGGAGTGCAGGAATTAGTATCTCCTGGCCTCCGGGAATCAATGTGTCTACCAGCAACACCTACACTCAGCACGATGTGCAAACTTACGACGAGAGTGATCCATGGGAAGATCTTGGCAAATGGAGAGTGTCAATAGGAAGCAACCATACCCAGAAGTACACAGCTAGCGTTAATCCTGGTTCGTTGGCTGATGTTGATAGAACGGTTCAAAAAAGCTCTTGGTTTGGATCATACCAGCCAGTTGGCAGGGTCCACTCGAAAGCAACATGGTATGAATTAGAAGGAATGGATTTTAACCGATATATTGATTCGCACTTCATTGATCTAATGGATCAAGTCAAATTCACTATATAATATATGAGGCTACTAACTCGTCGGCAAGTTCTCGCAACAGGCGGGATGCTTACGCTCTCCGGGTGTTCGATGCTCTCAGGCAAAGAGACCCCGGGAGAACCGCTTGATGCGTCCGACACCGAAAAGTGGCCGATGTATCGAGGCGACCTCGCCCAGACCGGTCAGGCGAAAACACGGCTTGAAGCTCCCTACGAAGTCGAACGACTCTGGGGATACGGAGAGTCACTGACGATCCCAGATCACCGATCGCTGGACTACGTATCTCGACCCGGGATTGCAGTCACAGACCGCGCCGTCTACGCGACTGCGGTCGATACCGACTACGAGCCGACGGCCGTCCACCGCACGGAGCCGGAACAGCTGTGGCGCCTCACCGACATCGCTGACGACGACCTCAAATCATCAGCGTTCGCCCGGACACCGGCACCTGTCGTCGCCGGAAGTGAGGTCTTCATCCACAGTAAGTATCGACGGGACCGAATCAACCCAGCAGAGGAGAAACTGGTCTGGACGGACGAGACAGGGCTCTTATACGGCGACAGGCTGACCGGAAATCACGAGAAACTGTACCTCTCGGGGTCCGTCGCACGTATCGATCCCGAGACGGGGAACTCCATTTCGACCGAACGGACTCGCGAGAACGGAAGCGACGGCGGCCTCGCAGTCGGGGACGATGTCGCAGCCCACGCGTTGCGTGTCGACGGCAGTCGATCCGGATTGGTCGTCGGCTTCGACACCGACGACTGGAGTGTTGAGTGGGAAGAGCAATTCACCGAGCCGATCTACGAAGCACCAGCGATACACGAGGGTCAGGTATTCGTGCTCACCGACGGCAGCCGCGGTGGACCTGATCCGTCTTCCGAACCCGGCACGGTCGTCGCACTCGACAGCGACGACGGCTCTGAGAACTGGCGAGCTGATCTCTCCGGTGCGAGGATCGGTGTCGGCGTCGACACGGAGACGCTGTACGCACCCCACGAGGACGATGGACTGATCGCACTCGCCACGTCCAGTGGGTCTCGCCAGTGGAGCCTGGACGAGCCACTCCGAGATCTGATTGGCGATCCTGCCTGGGCGTATCCACCGGTAGTTGCCGACGACGCTGTCGTCCTCGGCGGCCCCGAGGGACTGGCAATCGTCGACGCGACCGACGGCGAGATTCGCTGGCAGGAAGACCTGCGTCTACGAGGCGCGCCGGCCGTCGCATTCGGTGACGTGTACGCGCTCACCGACGATCGAATCGTCGCCGTCCGGAGTAGTAATTCAGTCTGACTCACTCCGCGCAGACGCTGGATCTGTCCTTCCGGACGGGCTAAGACGACGAGAAGACCAGTGCCCGCCCACGGTGACCGACTCTCCCACCCATTCGATTCCGAAATCGAGCAGCAGTAAAATAATAGTTTGGTCCGGGACGAATTTCGCCATTGAGACGTCCACGAACAGATTTATAATTATTAGCCGTGAAGAATCTGGTGATGCCTGAAATATCGGTGTCGAAAGACCTGTACCGGCAGTTAGAAACGGAGGCCGGCGACGACGATATCGAGGCGACCCTCTGGGAGATGGTCGGGAGTTACCGCCGGAAGAACAATCCAGAGGCCGAGACGGGACGATAGGCAGGCGATAGAGGACGGTATTTTCGGCGAGCGCGACAGCCAGACACAGCCGTCAGGCCGGACAGCCGCGACGCGTGCGAGAATCGATCCACGAGTACCGCGCTCACGCCGTGCTCAGTTCGGCACCCTCGACCAGCCCGTCCTCGCGGATGACACTTTGCAGCCCCAACTCCGCGATGTTGCCGCCGTGTTCGGCCGTTCGCGTCAGGCTGTCGAGGATCCGCGCGAGCCGGTAGTCGGTGTCGCTGGCCTCGAACAGCCGCCGTTCGAGCGCGGGAGCGTCCTCGCGGACGCGCTGGCGTGTCTCCAGCGCCGCTTTGGCGGTGTCGATCCCCGTGTCGCCTAATGCGACGCTGACGGCGTCCTCGACGACCGAGCGGGCGTCCGCAGCGAGTCGCTGCAGTTCGGCGGCAGTCGCCTCCTCGGCCGTCGCTGCCGCGGCGAGTCTGGTGATCCGCTCGGCGTGATCGGCGACCCGTTCGAGTTCGCGCGCGGTCGACCAGAGCGTGAACAGTTCCGGGCGGGTCAGATCGAGCGCGTCGACCTCGTCCAGTCGCGAGAGCCCGCGCCAGAAGTATCGATCCACCAGCGCGTACAGTCGGTCGGCCTGATCGTCGCGTTCGGCAGGGTCGTCGATTCGGGACCCGCCGGTCAGCGCCGCCGTCGCCTCCCGATGGAGCGAGAGGGCGACGAACTGCAACTGCCGGACCGACTGCTGGATCGACACCTCGCTAGCGTCGAGCATCGACTGGACGACCACCCGGTCGTGGCTCTCGCTGGCGACGGTCACGCCGGTCAGCGTCCGTGTGACGCGCTCGACGGTCCGGCGCTGGCTATCGATCAGTGCCCCCGTCAGGACGATCTCTCGCAGGCCAGTCGCGTAGGCGGCCCGGAGCATCCGCTCGACGTGGGTCGGGTCGTCGTCGACCACCGGAATCTCGATCGTCGTGACGGCGTCCGTCTCACACTCCCGTGGCTGGATCACGAGCAGGTCGTCGATGTGCGTGTGGAGTTCGACGACCGATCCGGCGGCGATGTCGACCGACTGCGCCCAGTCTTTCGGCAGCGAAACGGTGTATGTCCCCCGCCGACGGACTGTATCTTGCGGGTATCCATGTCAGTAGATGAGTGCGTCGTCGTTCTCGACCATGTACAGCGTTCGGGCGGCGACGTTGACGGCGTGATCGCCGACGCGTTCGAGATCCCGGATCGTGAGCAGTAGCCGGGAGGCGTCGTCCAGCAGGCGCTGGACCGTATCGTCGTCAGCCATCGCCGTCTCGCGTTCGATGAGGTGGCGGACGACCGCGTCGGACGCCTCCGCACATCGCTGGTCGAGGCTGTCGTCGTACTCGTCGATAGCGAAACAGGCCGCCGTGTCGGCCTCGGTGTAGGCCTCGACGGCCAACTCGACCATCTCGATCGCCGAGACGCCCAGCGCCTGGACGTCGACCTCGGGGAAGACCTCACGACTCGCTTCGAGTGCGTATTCGGCGAGATTCGTCGCCAGATCCGCGACCCGTTCGAGATCGGTCAGGATCTTGAACGACGCCGCGACGAACCGGAGGTCACTCGCGACCGGTTGCTGGAGGGCGAACAGGTCGATACAGTCGCCCTCCAGTTCGAGATAGCGGTCGTTGATCTCGCCGTCGCCATCGACGACTCGTCTGGCGGCTGCCGTCTCGCCCGTCGCCAGACTCGACAGCGCCAGTTCGAGACGGTCGACGACGGTCTCGCTGAGCGCAACGACTCCTTCCCGGAGGGCCGACAGCTCCTGCTGATAGGATTCACGGGACATCGCGATCACCCGAACTTCCCGGTGATGTAGTCCTCGACGCGCTGGCTCTCGGGGTTCTCGAAGATCTTGTCCGTGTCGTCGTACTCGACCAGTTCCCCGCCCGTGAGGAACACGGCGGTCTGATCAGAGATCCGCGCAGCCTGTTGCATGTTGTGGGTGACGATGACGACCGTGTACTGCTTCGACAGCTCTTCGACCAGATCCTCGATCTTCGAGGTCGCGATCGGATCGAGTGCGCTCGCCGGCTCGTCCATCAGGATGACTTCGGGATCGACCGCCAGGCAGCGGGCGATACAGAGACGCTGTTGTTGCCCGCCGGAGAGCCCGAGCGCGTTGTCGTCCAGGCGATCCGAGACTTCCTCCCAGAGAGCGGCCTGTTTGAGCGAACGCTCGACCAGTTCGGACTCTTCCTCGGTGTCGTCGCGGCCGAGCAGTCGCGCCAGCAGGCCGGTGTCGATGTCGCCGTGCTTGCGCGGGCCGTAGGAGATGTTGTCCCGGATCGATTTGGGGAATGGATTGGGCTGCTGAAACACCATTCCGATCCGCTTGCGCAGTTCGACGAGGTTGGCGTTGGCGTCGTAGATTTCCGTCTCGTCGAGTTCGACCGAGCCCTCGACCCGGGCGGTCTTGATCCGGTCGTTCATCCGGTTCAGACACCGCAGGAACGTCGACTTCCCGCAACCGGAGGGGCCGATCAGGGCCGTGACACTCTTCTCGGGAATCTCCATCGAGACGTCCTTGAGGGCGTGGTCGGTGCCGTAGTAGACGTTCAGATCCTCGACGGAGAGTTTCGCGGGCCCGTCGAAGTGGTAGTTCGACCACTCCTCTCGGATCTGCTCGTCGCTCTCGCCCGCGGTGGTCGTGCCCGTCGAGACGTCTGCTGTGACGCCCGCCGATTCGCTACTCGATTCCGTCTTGCTTTCGTTGAGTGCGTTACTCATAGTTGAGTTTCTTCCTGAAGTAGGTCCGCGTGACGATACCCACGGCGTAGAACGTGAGCACGATCAGCAACAGTACCAGTGCCGAGCCCCATCCCATCGAGGTCGAGCCGGCGACGCCGGCGGAGATGATCGCCCAGATCTGGGTCGGGACCGCCGGTGAACTGCTCAACAGCATGTCGTTGGCGACGAACGGCGGATGCCCGACGAACTTGAATGCGCCGAGAACGTCGACGGCCGACGTCTCGTTGAGCGTCGATCCCAGCACGAGGATCAGCGGCGCGGTCTCACCTGCGATCCGGCCGACGCCGAGGATGACGCCCGTGATCACGCCCGGCACTGCCGCCGGCAGAACGACGCTCTTGACGGTCTCCCACTTGCTGACGCCCAGCGCGGCGCTGGCGTCCCGATACTCGTCGGGGACCGACTTGATCGCCTCTCGGCTGGTGATCAACACCAGCGGCAGGAGCATGAATCCGAGCACGAGCATCCCGGTCAAAAGCGACTCCTGCTCGCCGAGCCGCGGGATGAGGAACGCGGCCCCGAACAGCCCGAAGACGACGCTCGGGGTACTCCACAGGGAGTTCGTCGCGACCTCGACCAGCCCGGTGAACTTGCCCTGTTCGGCGTACTCCGTGAGGAAGACGGCCGCGCCGACGCCCAGCGGGACGGCGAACAGCGCAGCCCCGACGACCAGCCAGGTCGTTCCGACGACGGCGGGCAAGATCCCGCCCGGTTCGGGGACCAGCGGGATGTACGCCGACATCGTCATCGGCCAAGAGAGCGTCCCGGTGACGCCGACGGTCACGCCCGCGACCGTGAAGTCGACCCACGTCACCGCGACGTGCAGGGCCGCGACGACGACGTAGGCCGACGTCGCCGCCAGACCGAGCGCGCTCTGCTTGCGGAGGACTCGTTCGAGTCGGCCCGCCTCCGAGCGGGCCAGCGCTGCCGTCGTGATCGCGACGGCCAGCGCGACGCCCGCCCCGACGAGTGCGACCGCGGGAACGATATCCCACGGACCCACTCGCGGATTGACCCCGACGCTCGGCTGGGCGATCGTGACGGCCGCCAGCAGTCCGACGCCGCCGAGCAGGCCGACGCGAATTCGGTGTGCACCCTCGATCGCGCGCTCGGCCATCCGACCACTGCCGACCGCCAGTGTCTGGACGGCCAGGGCAGCCAGACCGACTGCCGCGACCGCACCGACCGGGACGAGGACGCTCACGATCGGCTGCGCGAACGTGTCGACGTTCAGCCAGAGGGACAGGACGCCGAGTTCCAGTACTGGCGGCAGCGCCAGCAGGATCGCCGACAGCAACAGCGTCAGACCGACGGTGATCCCGACCCAGCGCTCGACGGCGGCCAGTCGCTCGGTCTGGGTCCCCACGCTGCGGAGGCTGCCGTACTTGCGGAGGAAGTACCACGTCAGCAACAGCCCGGAGAAGACGACCACGAGCGTCCCGACCGTCGGTTCGGTCGTGATCGACGCGGCCGTGTCCAGCACTTTCGTCGTGTTCTCGTTCGGGAGTTTGACTGTGTACTCGAACGGAGCCGCGAAGCGACCGCCGGTCACCTGGAGGAACGCCAGCCAGCCGGCCAGCCCGCCGAGGAGCACGACCGGAATCGCGCGAACGGCCTGTCGAGCGCCGGAGTGCCAGTCGGGCGTCCCCGCTGGCGTCCGTGCCCAGTCGACGACCACTGCCAGCAACGGAGCCAGCAGGACCAGCGCCGACAGCGCGCCGATGGTGAAGCCGTGGAAGGCGTAGTTCAGGCCCTTCATCAGGACGAACGCGACGATCGAAATCATGATCGCGACCATCATCGCCGCGTTGAGATAGATCACCAGATACGAGCCGAACTGCCGGCCGACCGCACCGTAGCCCGCGCGGGCTTTCGCCGCGCCCCAGCTAGAGACGATCGAACCGGTCAGAACGAACAGCGGAATGACGATCTGTCCGGTGAACGCACCGTCGATGTCCTCGCCGGGCGACCACGTCCAGCCGGGACCGATCGCGCCCGTCAGGATGACGAGGCCAAGGCCACCGACCAGCACCGCGGTCGGGATCGCAGTCCCGAGGTCTTCCGGCGGGGCGATGGTGATCGCGGCGAGCACCAGGCCGACGAGCAGCGCCGGCAACAGATGCGCGAAGTCGATGGAGACCTGTGCTCCGTCCGGCAGGCCGAGCGAGAACGCGATACTCGGGAGGAACGCGCCGCCGAAGGCGGCCCCGATGAGCAACCCGATGATCCCGAATGCGATGCCGGCCAGCAGGCCGGCACTGGGACTGGGATCGGTGTCGAAGAGACCCTGCCAAGAGAGGATACCGGCCGCGAGGACGGCACCGGCTTCGAGCAGGAGGACGATCCCGAGGAGATTCGCCATCGTGACCGGGAGGGCCACAGAGAGTATCGTCAGCCCGAGCAGCGAGACGACGAGCCCGATCCCGATTCCACGAACGCGCTGGTCGGTGATCGGGACGACTCCGAGCCACGACAGCGCGCCGACAGTGCCGACGCCGCCGCCGACAACGGCGAGCAACTGCAGGTGCAGCGTCGTCAGCGCGCCCCCGCTGGTCTCTAAGCCGACGACCTGGATCGCCGTCACCAGCCCGAGGAGGAAGCTCACGATCGTCAGTGCGATCGTCGTGTCCAGCGCTCGGTCGACGTAGTTCGAGTCCTCGCGAACGAGTTCCGTCTCCTGTGCGTATGCGTCGCTCATTGGTTCCCCTGCAGTTTGCGTTCCATCCGCCGTTCGACGTACTGTGCGAGGAGGCTCATCACCGCGACGATGCTAAAGAGCATCACGCCGGCGACGAACAGGACGTCGATGGTCATGCCGGTCGCGCTCCCGTAACTGGTCGCGATCCGGCTGGTCAGCGTCACGCTCTGGTCGAAGATGTCGTACAGCGGCCGGGCGAAGTTCGTCCCGCCGGCCATGATCGCCGCGACGGCCATCGTCTCACCCAGGGCACGTCCCAGCCCCAGGATGATCGCCGCCGAGATGCCCGAGAACGCCGCCGGGATCGAGATGCTCTTCATCGTCTGCCAGTTCGTCGCGCCCATCGCGGCCGAGCCGTCACGCATCGAGTCAGGGACGGCCGAAAGCGCGTCTTCGGAGATCGAAACCACAGTTGGAAGCGCCATGATCCCGACGACCAGGCCCGCGATGAGGAAACTCGCCCCGGGATCGAGGAAGACATCAGACGTGAACGTCCGCAGCACGGCGAAGCCGATGAACCCGTAGACGATCGAAGGGATCCCCGCGAGGATTTCGATCGCCGGTTTGACCAGGCTGCGCACGCGAGCGCTGGCGATCTCGGCGATGAACAGCGCGCCGAGGACGCCCAGTGGACCCGCCACGAGCACGGCGATGATCGTGACGACGATCGTCGCCCACGCCGCAGCGAGCAGCGAGTAGTAGCCGTTTCGCGGGTCCCAGCCGGAGCCGAGTTCGATCTCGCTGACCGGGAGCACGTTCAGCCAGTCCAGGAAGAAGAACCACCGCGGTTCGCCGGTCTGCTGATGGCGTGGGATCGCCAGCAGCTCCAGTCCGAACTCCTGGATCGGGGTCCACGCACGCTCGAAGAGGAAGTACGTGATGAAGCCGACGGTGAGGACCGTCGCGATCGTCGCGAACAGCATCAGCAACTTCGCGGTCCGGGCCTGGTAGGTTCCCCAGCCGAGCAGGGCGAGGCCGACCATCCCCACGAGCGGGTAGGCGACCAGGGACTGATCGAACAGGAACGTCCCGACGACGCCCGCGATCGAGGCCAGCAACAACAGGCTGAACGCGATCTCTATCGGGCCCGAGTCACTGCCGACCAGGACGCGCCAGGTGTCCAACAGTGCCTCCCGGAGCCGTCCCGGCAGCGCCTGCAGGTAGGCCGCGACGCGTCCAGGTAACTCGCGCAGATAGCCCACAATCCGCGTCGGCACAGCTAGCACGACGAGCAGCAGCGCCCATGTTCGTCTCACGATTCCCTCCGTGTGTCCCGTCTCGATGATATCGTACTGAAAATCATAGATGGTCCCGCTTGGTGGCTTCTCAGCGATTCACTGCCGGCGGGATCAGACCGGGTTCTGGTCGGGGAGCTTCGCCTTCTGCTCTTCGAGGCGGCGATCGTTGAGCGTGAAGTAGTTGTTCGGCGCGACGAAGGTGTCCTGACCGAAGTCCGAGAGCATCATGTTGACGACCGACGCTTCCTTCATCGAGGTGCCGTCCCACGTGTACATGTGGAGGTCACGGCTGAGCGGGTACTGCTTGGAGTCGAGGCCGTTCTCGGGGTCCTCGTAGGCGTAGGTCGTCCCCTCCCACTCGAGGGCGATCGGCGTGACGCCGTCGGTGTCGAGGAAGGCGAGCGCGAGGTAGCTGATCGCGTTGTCGGCCTGGGAGATCGCCTGCGCAAGGCGCTGGTTCTGGCCGTAGCGGGTCGCGACCTGCGTGTTCTCCTTGGGGTTGTTGAAGACGTTGCTGACGAACGACGTCCGGGTCCCGGAGTCTTTCGCGCGACCGAGAACGCGAACCGGCTTGTCCGGCCCGCCGAGTTCGCTCCAGTTGTCGATACGACCCTTGTAGAGGTCCTTGAGATCCTGACCGGTGATCTGGTCGACGCCGGCTTCGGCGATCTCGCTGGAGACGACGATCGGCTGGCCGTCGACGGCGACCACGTGGTCGACGAACTTCTCGTAGGAGTCCCGATCCGGCAGTTCGTCCTCGACGTTCCCCGAGGAGTTCCCGATGTCGTAGAGGCCGTCACGAACCTTTCGGACACCCGTCCCGGAGTGGCTCAGGCCGACGGTCCACTTGAACGGCGGCGAGCTGCCGTCGCTCGGCTCGAAACCGTACAGACCAGCCCAGTAATCGGCCAGGGCCTTCTCGTCGCTGTTGTCGATGTTGTACTCCTGCCACGGCCAGTATTCGGAGTCGCTGGCGGGTCGGTTACCCTGCCAGTAGGAAGCCGCGGTGTTGGCGACGGGGTAGACCGTCGAGGACCCACCGGATTCGAGCACGGAGGTGTCCTGCTGGCTCATGCTGCCGTTGCCGTTCCCGTTGCCGTTGCCGTTCCCGTTGCCGTTGCCGTTTCCGTTGCCGTTGCCGTTGCCGTTGCCGTTCCCGTTGCCGCCGTTGCCGTTCCCGTTGCCGTTTCCGTTGCCGTCGCCCGAACCACTGCCACACCCGGCGACAGCCGCAACGCCTGCCACGCTGCCCGCGGCAATGAACTTGCGTCGCGATACGAAGTCTGACTGGTCTGGATCGTCTGCCATCACCTGTACGGGGGTGAGTGACTAATAAAACCGCTTATAATAGGGGTATTTTCGGGTACGAGGGCGACATACCACTATTTCTCGGACGGACTCGAATGTTCGTGATATAGCACTATATAGCTGCACGGAGCAGTCTGTTCCGAGCTGGATTCGGTGAGAAGGTTCCGCCGTCGGTCGTTCAGCGTCGGTGAACGTTCGCGCGATCACTCGGCGTCTTCGAGCAGCCCCAGATCGTCGGCGACCAGATCGGCGATCCGGTCGGCGATGTCGGGGTCGACCTGTGCGACCTGTTCGCCGTCGTGGCGATTGTCGTTGTGCCGCTCCAGGGTGTCAGCCAGCGTCTCCAGTGGGACCCGTGTCTCGGTCCCACACTCCTCGCAAATGATCGGTACAGTGGGGTCGTCCTCGGTCATAGCTACCTATCCTGTGCGCCCGGAAAAGCGTGTGTCGGTTCGAATGTGAGTCGGTTCGCGTCTCGCTGCGCGGCTCAGGCTTCTTTCTGATCTGCGCCGGCGACGTCCCGATCCTTCAGGGTCGGGAGGGCCTCTTTCATCTGCTCGATCTCCTTCTCGGAGAGGCGCACACCGGATTCGATGGTCGTATCGACCGACTCACCGGACTCGACGTGAGTCGCGGAGGCTTCCAGGGTCCCGTCGGACTGGACCTCGAAGTCGATCTCGAGTGTGGGTTCGCCCGCGGGCGCTTTCGGAATCCCCGAGAGGACCATCTCGCCGAGTTTGGTGTTCTCCTCGGCCGCCTCGGACTGGCCCTGATAGATCGGGAACCGAACTCCGGTCTGGTCGTCCATCACGGTGGTAAAGCGGTCGTCGCTCTGGCTGATCGGCACCTTCTCGTCCTGGTCGACCACGGCAGCGAAGTCGCCGTCGTGGAGTTCGATTCCGATCGGCTGGGGCGTGACGTCCACGAGCAGCAGGTCCTCCTCGTCGCCGGGCAGCACGTCGTCAGCGGTCGTCTCGCCGCCCGCGGACATCAGTTCGGCCTGCGTGGCTGCGCCGAGCGCGACGGCCTCGTCAGGGTTTACGGATCGAAGCGGCTCCATCCCGAAGTAGCTCTCGACGGTCTCTTGCACCTGGGTCATCCGGGTCGAACCACCGATCAGCAACACCTCGTCGACCTCCTCGATTTCCAGTTCGGACCGCTCGAACAGCTCGTCGACCGAGTCGATCGTCTGATCGAGCAGGTCCGCGGTCAGCTCCTGGAACGTCTCGCGAGTGATCGTCGTCTCCAGGTTGTAGTCCGGCCCGAGGTACGGGACGGTGATCTCGGTCTGCTCGCGACTGGAGAGGTCGTGTTTGGCCCGCACTGCAGCGTCGTAGAGGCGCTGCTCCTGTTCCGCGTCGCCGGCGACCTCGACGTCACCCTCCTCGGCGGCGATCGACGCGAGGTGGTCGACGATTCGCTGCGTCCAGTCCTCGCCGCCCAGGTCACGGTCGCCGTCGGTGTTTTTGACTTCGATGTGGTTGTGTTCGAGGTCGATCTCGACGAGCGTCGCGTCGAAGGTGCCCCCACCCAGGTCGTAGACGAAAACGTGGCGTTGCTCGTGGGTCTCCTCGTCGTCGGCGTCGGCGGCCTCCTGCAGGCCGTAGGAGAGACAGGCGGCGGTCGGCTCGGTCATGACGTGTTCGACGTCGATGCCGGCGATCTCGCCCGCGCTCCGGGTGGCCTGGCGCTCGGCGTCGCCGAAGTACGCCGGCACCGTGATGACCGCGGACTCGACGTCCCGGCCGAGGTAGGCCTCGGCGTCGGCCAGCAGTCGCGAGAGGATGAGCGCCGAGATCTGTTCGGGTCGGTACTCCTCGCCGTCTATCTCGACGACGAAGTCCTCGTCGCCCATGTGGCGTTTGATGTGTTGTACTGTGCGAGCGGTCTTGCTGACGGCCTGGTTGGCCGCGGCTTGGCCGACGACCGTCTCGTCGTTCTCGTCGATCATGACGACTGACGGTGTCGTCCGCTCGCCGTCGCTATTGGGAATGATCTCGGGTTGATCCCCAGTCACTGCTGCGATCGCGCTGTTGGTCGTGCCGAGGTCGATCCCCACTGTGTACCCGTCTACCATATCGGTACGTGCTCGGTCATATCGTAAATGGTTTTTCGTTGTTCGGCCGATTGGATCGGGTGCTTTTACGGTGGGTGCTATCCGAACTAGCACAACGACAGCCCCCGCATGCGCGAGCGAGACCCAGATCCCGACGCGGTCGATTACTACGCCCGGATCGGCGCGAGTCGCGAGGCCGACGCCGAGACGATCCAGCGACGGCGCAAGCAGGCCGACCGGCGCTTCTCTCCGATGGGGGCCAGTCCCGACGCCGACGAGAAGCGGCACATGCAGATCAACCGGGCTAGCACCGTCCTCGAAGACCCCGAAGAGCGAGCGCGATACGACGACTGCTACGACGCGCTCGGCCCGATCAACGGCACGCTCGCCTACGAGACGCTCTCTACTGGGGTCGTCGACGACGTTCGCGACAGCGAGACGCTCCTGGACCACCTCCGCGGCTTCGTCGAGGTACTCGGCCCGAAAGCCGGCTCCCGGGAGTTCGAACGCTATCACGACCAGCTCTCGACACCGATCCCCGAGGACATCGGAGACACCGACCTGCCGAACGGCTACGCGGTCGACGACGTCGGCTTCGGCGTCGCCGCCTGGAGCTGGCACGAGTCCGAACAGCCCAGCGAGTTCTCGCTGTGGCTCACCGGCGGTCGACAGCTCTGGCGGACGGCCCTGCTCGAACCCGGGTCGATCGACGACCAGCTCGATTCGCTCCGAAACAACGGTCCCGCCAGCGTCCCCGAGCAGGAGGACACGGTCGAAGACGACGATACCCCGGCCACCCAGATCAGCCTCGGACATCCCAGTTCCGCCGGCTCGGTCACGACGGGCTACCCAACTCCCGAATCCGAAACCGACGAGGATGGCCACCTGACTGCGGTCACCTCGGCGCTGTCGACGCCGGCAGAACGCCTCGCAAGTGTCCTCACCTACGTCGGTTCGACCGGGCTCTGGACCGGCGGGAGCCTCCTCGGCACCGCTGGAAGTGGCGTCGCCGGCTCGCTGCTGGTCGGTGTCCTGTTCGTCCCGTTGCTGGCGGCGGCGCTGCTACTCGAGTCCTCGACCGGCGGCCTCGCGGTCGGCGGCGTCCCGCTAGTCGCGGTCGACGCGCCCCTCTCTACTGTGGGCGTCGTCCACTATCTGGCGGCCGGACTGTTAGTCTGCGTTCCCGCGGGACTGACTGCCCGCTATGTCGTGCCCGCGATCCGCGAGCGAAAAGAGACTGCCCTGCCGCGTGACGCCTGGCTCGTCTTCGGGCTGGTCCTGCCGGCGCTTGCGGGCGCGCTGTTCGTCGGCGTCGGCCAGTCGGCACTGTCCCAGCGGCCGGGGATCGCCCTCACCGCCGTCCTGACGCTGTTCACCTTCCAGGCGGCGATGGACGTCGGCGCGCCGCGGTTGCTGTCGTTGCTCTGTCGCAGCGTCGCGACGATCGCGTTCGGGCTGGCCAGTTCCGCCGCCGCGCTGGCCGGCGTCGGGATCGTACTCGCGACGTTCCGGCCGGCCGTGTTCGACGCCTACGCCGACGTACTCGCGAGCGCGCCGCTGGTCCAGCACCCGCTCGAATCGACAGCCAACGCCGAGTTGCTGGTCGTCGCCGCGGGTGCACTGGCGTTCGTCCCACTCGCACTGACGACGCTGTACAGTCTGGCCTACGCGATCGAGTCGGCGGCGCTGCGGATCCGCTCGCAGGCGTACAGCTGATCCCCACTGCTACTCGCCTACTTACAAATAGCAGGGCGGCGTACGTCGTGGCATGCAAATTAGCGTCATCGGGAGCGGCTACGTCGGGACGACACTCGCTGCAGTGCTGGCCGACGCCGGCCACGACCTCGTGAACGTCGACCTCGACGAGGAGATCGTTTCCCAGATCAACGACGGCGTCGCGCCGATCTTCGAGCCTGGACTGGACGAACTCGTCGCCGAACACGCCGGCACGCAGTTGCGAGCCACGACCGACTACGACGACATCGCCGACACCGACGTGACCTTCCTCGCCTTGCCCACGCCGACCGACGACGAGGGCAAGATCGACCTCGCGGCGATGCGCGCCGGCTCGCGATCCGTGGGCGAGATCCTCGCCGAGAAGGACGGCGACCACCTCGTCGTCGTCAAGTCGACAGTCGTCCCGACCACGACCGAGGAGGTCGTCGTCCCGGCCGTCGAGGAGGCGTCGGGCAAGACCGCTGGGGAGGGCTTCGACGTCGCGATGAACCCCGAATTCCTCCGGGAAGGAACCGCAGTCTACGACTGCCAGGAGCCGGACAAGATCGTCCTCGGCGTACAAGATGGGGCTGCCGGTGAGCGCGCGCTGGACACCCTCCACGAGGTCTACGAGCCGATCCTGGCCGACCACGACGCGTCCGTCGTCGAGACCGGCCTCCGGGAAGCGGAGATGATCAAATATGCCAACAACGCCTTCCTGGCGGCGAAGATCAGCCTCATCAACGAGTTAGGAAACATCTGCAAGGAGTACGGCGTCGACGCCTACGAGGTCGCCGACGCCATCGGGCTCGACCACCGGATCGGCCCGCACTTCCTCCGTTCTGGAGTTGGCTGGGGCGGATCGTGTTTTCCAAAGGACGTCGCCGCCATCATCCACGCCGCCCGCGAGAAGGGCTACGCCCCCGAACTCCTGGAGGCCGCCGTCGCCGTCAACGAGCGCCAGCCCCAGCGCTTGCTCGGCCTGCTCGATACACACACTGACGTCGCGGGCAAGCGCGTCGCAGTGCTCGGGTTAGCGTTCAAGCCCGGTACCGACGACATCCGCGAATCGCGAGCCATCCCCGTCATCGAGGGCCTCATCGAGCGGGGAGCCGACGTGGTGGGCTACGACCCCGTCGCGACCGAGAACATGCGCGAGCACTTCCCCGACATCGAGTACGCCGATTCGGCGGCTGCGGCGCTGGAGGGTGCCCACGCCGCGCTCGTCACGACCGACTGGGACGAGTTCGAGGCTCTCGACGGCGAGTTCGACGCGATGGCCGATCCCGTCGTGATCGACGGCCGCCGTGTGATCGAGCGCCGCGATGGGCTCACCTACGAAGGAATCACGTGGTAGCTGTTCGAGCGTAACTCGACCCTATTTATAAGTCGCTTCCAGAACGACCCACGACCATGCAGACGCGCTTGCTCTCGGCCGCGGACGTCACCGAGCACACGACGACAGCCGACGTAGTCGACGCCGTCGAAGAGGCCTTCGGGGCCTACGCTCGCGGGGACGTCCAGATGCCCGCCAAGTCCTACATCGACCTGCCCCGGTACAACGGCGACTTCCGGTCGATGCCCGCCTACATGGACGCGGGCGAGTGGGACGCCGCCGCGGTCAAGTGGGTCAACGTCCACCCCGACAACGAGGACCGCTTCGAGTTGCCGACGGTGATGGGCGTCATCGTCTACTCGGACCCGCGCAACGCCTTCCCCCTCGCCCTTCTGGACGGGACGACGATCACCCGGCTGCGGACGGGCGCGGCCGCTGCGGTCGCGACGCGCCATCTCGCGCCCGAAGACGCGTCCTCGCTGGGGCTCGTCGGTGCGGGGACGCAAGCATACGCCCAGCTCGAGGCGATCGCCACAGTACGAGACATCGACGAGGTCGTCGTCACCGACGTCGATCCAGAGGCAGTCGCGGACTTCGTCGACGTCTTCGAGAACGCCTACGACGTCCGAGGCGGATCGATCGAGGAAGCTGCCACCTGCGATATCGTCTCGACGCTGACGCCGGTCGAGGAGCCAATCGTCCACGACGTCGGGCCGAACACGCACGTCAACGCGATGGGCGCGGACGCCAAGGGGAAACACGAGATCGCCGATTCGGTCCTCGAAGACGCCGCGATCGTGATCGACGACTACGAGCAGTGCACCCACTCCGGGGAGATCAACGTCCCCTGGAGCGAGGGCCGACTGGACGACGAAGACATCTACGCCGAGTTGGGCGACATCGTCACCGACACCGTCTCGGGGCGGGGCGAACCCGGCGGCCCGGAGGGCGTGACGGTCTTCGATTCGACGGGGTTGGCGATCCAGGACGTCGCGGCCTCTCATGTCGCCTACGAGCAGGCCGAGGCCGTCGACGCCGGCACACTGTTCTCGCTGGTCGGGACCGAAATTTGAACCGATGGCCGAATCGATCCTGTGGACGCTCGTCTTCTTCGTCTACGTGCTCACGGTGGGGCTGTCGCCAGTGCTAGCGCTGGCGATCGTCCTCCTCTCACGGCGGCGCTCGACCACGGCCGCGCTCGGGTCGATCGTCGGCGCAGTGGCCGGGATCGTCACTTTGGGCGCGACCGCCGGATTCGCGCTACTGTCATGGCGGGCAGGGATCGTCCTCTTTCTCGCCGGGCAGGGAGCCCTTCTGGGACTGGCAGTGATCCCGGTGCTCGTCGGCCGCGGGGTCGTCAGATGGCGAACCGGGATCGAGCGCGAGGACGCCCTCCGTGTCGCGGTGACGGCCTGGCCGGTCGCGCTCGCCGGCAGTTTCGCGTTGTTCGTCGCGCCCGGCGGCTTCGCACGATATAACATCACCTTTCTTTCCGGTGCAGCGGCCGTCCTCGCGTGGCTGGCGTGGGGCGTCGTCGTCCTCGTCGGCCCGGGGCTACTCGGCACCCTGGGCGTCCGATTCCGTCGCCGGCTGTGAGTCGCCGCCGAACAGCGGTCGGAAGACCCACACCGCAAAGGCGGAGAACGCGAGGGCAGCCACCGAGAGGACGACGACCTGTGCGACGGCGGCGTTGGGGTCGTCGTTGGCCAGCATGACCAGCCCCATCGTCGCGACGGAGATGGGGACGAGGACGAACCAGCCGGCGACGCCGTAGGCCGCCCGGCGAGCCCACCCGGCTTCGCGAAGGAGGCCCCAGGCGACGAGGATCGTGGCGGGCACGACGACGCCGAGATCGAGGAAGACAATCGACCAGAACATCGTCGGGTCGGCGGCGGCCTCCGCTGAGAGGGGACTGGCGTCGAGGAATCCCGCGAACGTCGGGACGTACTGGAACGTAGTGAACGCGGCCAGCGCGACCAGCCCGATGGCGGTCCGGCGCGCACATCGCGCGGTGCAGGCTGGGAGCGACACGTCGGCAGTCCGCCGCCAGGCCACCGCGAGCACGAGCCAGCTACAGACGAAGATTCCGAGGTGGAAGACCACGGCCGGCTGGTAAGTCAGATAGGTCGGGCCGAGCACATATTGAACGAACATGTAGGCGGCGTAGGCGGCCGGCGGGATCGCCAGGAACGGGGCCGCGCGGTGACCCCGAGAGAGGAGGGTCGCGGCCACGAGCGCCCAGGGCGCGACCACGAAGAGCGTGACGACCTCCAGGCCGAGCGTCTGGTTGACCATCGTCTCGGAGAAGGGGTAGGCGATCGCGTCGGCGAACAGGGGACCGAGCAGCGTGTTGAGGGCGAGCGCGCCCGCCAGCACGACGAGTCCGGCGGCGAGCCAGCGGTCGATCCGGGCGGTCCCGGCCGTGCCGTACGCCGGGGGCTGTGCCTCAGTTTCGTCGCTCTGCAGGGTGGTAGTCATCGCTCCCTAGACGCGTCCGGAGCCGAAGAATACCGGTTGTTCTTCTCACACGACGGGAACCGGATGGAGAGATTCCCCAGTCAGTCGAATCGATCAGTCTCGGCCCCGCACTCGACACATCTCGTGACCAGGGCGTCTCGGTCGTCGGCCATCTCGATGGTCGCCTCGGTGCGCTCGCCGCAGTCGGGACACTCCCGCGTGACGGTCGTCTCGCCGGTCTCCTGCGGTGCGCCCAGCGCCAGTGCGACCACGCGCTCGTCACCCTCGTTGACGCCACGCTGCCACTCGCCTGGCCCGAAGCGAACCGCCTCGCCGGACTTGACCGTGACGCGGTCGGGGTCGGCCTCGGGCGGGCCGGTCTCGAAGATGGCGGTGCCCTCCTGAATATAGAAGATTTCCTCCTGATTCTCGTGGCGGTGGCGACCGAAGGCGAAACTCTCGCCCGGCGCGAGTTCGTAGTAGTTGATCGCCAGGTCACTCGCACCGAGCGCGTCGGTCAGCGGGCGCTTGACGTCGGCCGGACCCATGTACGAGTCGACGTCGTCGATCGCGATGCGTTCCATAGACCGCAGTCCGCAGGCCAGCGAGAAAAGGGTCGGGTCACTCAGTCCGGTCGATGTCCAGGTCCTCGTCGATGCCCTGGAGCCACTCCGAGTCCGCGAGGTCCTCCATCTGCTCGCGGAAGTGCTCCTTGCAGACGCCGACCTTGATCCCGTCTTTCTCGACCGCGATGTCGGCGTCGCGGTCGCAGTAGTGACACTTCATATAGCGGGGTACAACGCGAACCACATTGAACCCTGCGTTGTCGTCAGCCGCGTGTCCGACGCGATCGATCATCCGTGAGTCGGACGGCGGGACGGTTCATCCACGAGTCGAACGCGGCAGGCGCTCGCGGATCGGTTCGTAGGCCTCGCTGCCCAGTCCCGCGATCCCGAGCTGGTCATCGTGAGCGTCGCTGCCGCCCGTCGCCAGCAGGTCGTGGCGCTCGATCGCCCGCTCGACCGGCGCCGGGTCGACCTCGCGGCCGTAGGGATAGTATCGCTCGACGGCGTCGAGATCCGCCGTGAGCGCGAGCGCGTGCTCGGTGTCGCCGTACCGCAGCGGATGGGCCAGCCCGACGAACGCGCAGGCCTCCGCGAGCAGGCCCCGTCCGGTTTCGAAGTCCGGGATCTCTCGGGCAACGTAGCAGGGGCCGTCGCTGCCGATGAGCGTGTCGAAAGCCTGCTGGTAGGTGAGGTCGGCGTCGCTGTCGTCGATAGCCCGAGCGATGTGGGGCCGGCCGACCCCGGGGTGGAGGTCGAGATCGAGGTCGACCCCGAGGCTATCCTCGACACGCTCGACGATGGCTCGCGCGCGCTCGACGCGATTTTCCTGAATGCGTGCACACTCGGATTCGAGAGCGGCCGTCGGTTTGAGGCCGTACCCCAGCAGGTCGACTTTCTGCTGGCCTGCGTCGACGCGCAACTCGATCCCGTGGATCAGCGTCACCCCCTCGCGCTCGACGACGGGTGCGTCGAGTGCGGGCTGGATCCGGTCGTGGTCGGTGAGCGCGACGATATCGACACCTGCCTCCCGGGCGGCTGCCGGCACGTCCGCGAGTTCGAGTCGCCCGTCCGAGACCGTCGTGTGCACGTGCAGATCCGCCAGAACCATACCATCGCTTCCCGCGCCAGCGCCAAGCGAGTTCCGACTGCCGCGAACCTTATACACATAGCCATTCTTTCCACAAACTCGTATGATTAATAGTGAAGGTTTATCATCGACCACCATCTTTCTCTATTTCCATGCGACTCACAGACGCAACAGAGCAGTTCGAGACACACAGCTATCCGGCGACGACCGAGGAGTTGATCGAGGCCTTCGGCGAGACGGAACTCACGCTGGCCAATGGGACCGAGACCCTGGGCGAGATTCTGGGTCGGCTGCCCGGCGAGACCTTCGAGTCGGCCGAAGACGCGAACACGGCCGCCTACAGCGTGGTCTCGAGCAAGGGAATCGGCCGCAAGCACTACAGCGACCGGGACCCGATCGCACCGGGTGAGAACGGCCCCGACCCGGTGTCGCTGTAGTTACTTTTCGAGAAAGTCCGGTCGCGAGACCCGATCGCGACTGTCAGTTTTCGGCCGGTCGAGAATCTTCGCCTTGTCCAGCGCTGCGGGGAGTCTGTTCTGCCCGCCAGTAGGAACGTCGTCTTTCTCGACGGTGACTTTCTCGCCCTCGACGAGTTCCGACCAGACCGCGGCTTCGTCGTCGTCGCTCTCGTACTGCTTCTTTTTCGCTTTGTTCTTGCCCTCCTCGAACGCCAGTTCGACGATACTTCGGTTGTAGGAGGTATCCATCGACTGGACAATCCGGTCGTACTCCTCTGCGTGGTCGTGGCCGAGCGACGCTGCGACACCGATGGCGAACGCGCGACTCATCGCCTCGTCACGGTCGAGCGAATCCCAGTCGGTGTCGTAGGTCTGCTCGTACATGCTACCCCTGGAGTTTCGTGTCCGGATCGACCGTCAAGCCGCGGTCACTGAACGATATGTGACGGATGTCACAGTCGATTGCCGTCCCGCGCATCTTGATGACCTGAATCCCGCGGGTCATCCCGCCCGACTCCAGATAGTTGTGGAAGAAGATGACCCCGTGTGCGAGGTAGTGTTCGTCCGAATACGCCGTGGGATCGGTCATCTCCGAGATGAGCAGGATCGTCGCGTCGGTCTGCTTGAGGGCGGAGAGAAAGCCCGTGATCTCCTGGTTCGCGTCCGAGAAGAAGTGCTGCAAGAGCATCGTGGAGTCGATCACGGCCCGATCGATATCGTTCGAATCGAGGAAAGCCACGAGGCGATTCGTCAGCCCACCTTCATGACCGAACTGTGTGATGGTGCGCTTGCCGCTCTCGGTCACGAGATTCAGGAATTGAACGGCGTCGGACTGCATGGCCTTGTCGAAGCCGAAGTCGAAGCCGGCCATGTCCTGCATCAGTTCCTCTTTCGTCTCGTGCATCGTCACGTACAGGCAGTTCTCGCCTTGCTTTGCGCCCTGGGTGATAAATTGCGAGGAGAAGGTCGTCTTCCCGCTGCCAGGTGGGCCGCTGACGACGTAGAGCCGCCGTGGCAACAGCCCCCCCTGGACGAGTTCGTCGAACCCCGGAACGCCGCTCGAAACGCGCATATCCACAAAGAGGGTCGCCGCCAGTCATAGATGTTTCCTCACCGTTCTCAGGGCTGATAACTCTCGTGGGGACGATCACCGGGACGGCGTCCATTCCTCACGCCGAGCGTCCAGCAGTCGCTCGGTTCCCCCTGTCTCGTACCGGAGGACGCGACGCCACCACGGTCCCTTCCCGGAATCACTGGAATACTCGGTCACCAGTCGGTTCGCGCTCGTGCCGGCCTCGGGCGTACTCAGCGGGATCGCCCGATCGTACAGCGCCGACTCGTCGGGCTCGCCTTCGATCAGGACCGCTGCGTCGGGCTGGTCGCGCTTCTGGTGGGCGTTGTTCGCGAAGACCGCTCGCTCGTCCTCGCCGAGTGCGTCACTACTCGTGGGCTCGCGAGCCAGCCGGAAGTGCCCGATCACGAACGCGCCCCACGTCGGCGGGAGCCAGTTGGCCGCCTCTTCGACTGTGAGCGTCGCGTAGAAGAAGAGATAGTCGCCGGGTTCGAGCGTCGAGAGCGGGCCGGCCTTCACGCCGTGTTCGTCGCCGTAGGTGTAGCGCTCACAACCGGGATAGCCAGCGAACTCCGGGTCGAGATGTACAGGCGTCTCGTGGACATGCTCGGGAACGTCGAAATCCAACTGCGGATCGAGATCGCCGTAGGTCGGCACGGACTCGCGGGTCGGTTTCGACTCCGGGATCGGGAGATACGTGAAGCGCCCGTCCCCAGTAACCGGCCCGCGAAAACCGGGCTCGTTGGTGTTCGCGCCGACGTTGATGGCGATCGCGCGCATACCCGTCGCTGGTGTCCGGCGTACTTATCTGCTGTCACTGCAGCCGTTCGGCACACTCCCGGCAGAACGTGTAGGATGACTCGCCATCGTTGAGAGTCCCGCAGTGGCGACAGCGAACACCCTCCTGATCGTCGGCCTCGACGGCCGACTGGGCGGGCCGCTGTGGCGCTGACTCGCCCTCGCCGTAGTCCGGGGCGGCCTGTTCGACCGTGGGCCCGCTCCCGCGCTGGAGGTACCGATAGAGCAGCAACTGGAACGCGACGAACGCGAGCACGTACAGCAGGACCCACAGCCAGGCCGCGGCCATATTGTGGTATACGTTGGCACGAAACTTGGGTTTTGGGGCGAGACGGGGCTGTCGGCGGCTTCGAAATCCTTTTAGGCGTTTCGAGGGGTAGATATGGGCAACGAACCATGGAAGTCGATATTATCGAGCAAGACGAGAATCCAATGTTGCACCGGACGGACGTCCGCTTCGAGGTCGTCCACGACGAAGCGACGCCGTCGCGGCTCTCTGTCCGAGATTCGCTGGCCGCGAAACTGAACAAAGACTCCGCGGAAGTCGTCGTCCACAAGCTGGACACGAAGTTCGGCATGCGCAAGACCGTCGGCTACGCGAAGGTCTACGACAGTCCCGAGGCCGCCCTGGACGTCGAGCAGGAGCACATGCTCGAACGCAACAAGATCACCGCCGACGGCGACAGCGAGGCCGAGGAGGCATAAGATGCCCCGACACGAACTCTACAACGACGACGGCACCAGCGACCGCGAACAGTGTCCCCGCTGTGGCGACTCGTTCCTCGCCGACCACGGCGACCGCCTGCACTGTGGAAAGTGCGGCTATACCGAGTGGGAATAGCGACGCCGTCGCTTTCGACAGCTTCGTTCTCGCCGTTGCGCCTCAGTATCGAGCGGGAGAGAAGACGCTTCGGTAGTAGTTCTTGACTCGCTCGAGTAGCGAAGGATCGCCGTCTTCCTCCTCGTCGTCCTCGGTGGAGACGGCTTCGTTGCGATCGACGACCATACCGGTGGTTCGGCCGCCCGGGCCTTATCGGTGGCGTCTGTAGGCAGATCCGAAGAACCACACAATTACCAGTCGCCACCAGGCGCTAATCCCGCGCGCTCTCGACGTAGTCGACGGCCTCCTGAGGCGTCGCGACGCTCTCGACGCCCTCGATCTCGTAGCTATCCAGCCCCGCGACAGGAATCCCGCGGTCGAGCGAGAGGGCAATCTCCGAGAGCGTGCCCGTCGAGCCGTCGACTGCGATGGCGGCGTCACCGTTCAGCGCCACGAGCGCGTTCCGGGCGTTTCCGAGCCCTGTGGCGATGGCCGTCTCGACGTACTCGTTGGCCTGGCTCCGGTGCTCGCCCGGGAGGATACCGATGGTGTGCGCCCCCGTCTCCTGGCCGCCGCGACAGACTGCTTCCATCACCCCTGTGCGGCCGCCACAGACGATCTCGTGGCCGCGCTCGCCTAGCAGCCGCCCGACCTCGCGGGCGGTGGCGTAGTGCTCGTTGGTGACGCTCGAACTCCCGATGACGGAAACACGCATAGCCGTGGCTCCGGGACGCGGTGACAAAAGAATGAGTGACGCGAGTGGTCCTATTGGACCTGCTCGAACCAGTCTTCGACGCGGCTGCGAGAGGCCTGCGAGACCTCGACGACGTGGTCGACGTCGCTCTCGTAGAGATCCTCGGTGGTCTCGATGCCGGCCTCGTGGAGGCGCTCGGCGTAGGTCGGGCCGATGCCGGCGACGCTCTCGACGTCGGCGGCTTCCGCGATGTCTTCGGCTTCTTCGGCCTCGACGGCCTCGTCGGTGGACGCGTCGAGGTCGGGTTCGTCGGGTTCGACGTGGTCGGGACCGCCCTCGTTGCGTGCGGCGTACCAGTCACAGACCTCGGGCCAGACGTTCTCGTGGGACGAGGAGGAGACCGACAGGCCGATGTGGCCGGTCGAGTACTCGATCGTCCGGACGTCCTCGCTCGGGACGACCTCGTTGAACGGTTTGGAGGCGCCCGGCGGGATGAGGTGGTCGTACTCGCCGATGATCTGGAGGATCGGCATCTCCAGCTTCCCGAGGTCGACGTGTTTCCCGTCGAGTTCGAGTTCGTTCTTGTAGAGCTTGTTCTCCTGGTAGATGTCTTCGAGGAACTGCTCGTAGGCGGCACCGGCGACGTCGACGCCGTCACCGAGCCACTTCTCCATCCGGGCGAAGTTCTCGACGAAGCCCTCGTTCTCGAGGTTGTCGTACAGCCGGATGTACTTGGAGACGTAGTTGTTGACGGGGTCCATCAGCGCGAAGCCGACGTCGAGCATCTCCGATGGGACGTTCCCGTAGGTCTCGGTCAGTAGTTCGGGATCGTAGTGTTCCTGGTCGCCCCAGATTTCGAGCATCCCGCCGGTCTGGTCGAAGCAGAGACCGGCGGCCATCAGGCCGAGCGCGTTGACCTTCTCGGGGTGGAGTGCGGCGTACATCGTCGACATGGTGCCGCCCATGCAGTACCCGAGGATGTTGATCGAATCCTGGCCGGAGCGCTCGGCGACCTCGTTCACGCAGTTCTCGATGTAGCGGTTGACGTAGTCGTCGAGCGTGAGGTGCTGATCGAGTCGGGTCGGCTCGTTCCAGTCGATGAGGTAGACGTCGTGGCCGGCTTCGAGCAGGCGTCGGACCACGGAGCGGGAGGGCTGCAGGTCGAGGATGTACGGCCGGTTGATCAGCGCGTAGATGATCAGGATCGGCACGGGCTCTTTCTCGTCGTCGGGAACCTCGATACCGGCGTCCTCGGGCTTGTAGTGCAGCAGTTCGAGCTTGTTCTCGGTGTAGACGACCTCGCTGGGCGTCTCGCCGACCTCGACGCTCTCGAGGGTCTCCATGCGGTCGTCGAGGACCTGACTCTTCTCGCTGGCGCCCGTCATCGCTTCCAGGCCCTGGCGTTGCATGTCCAGGGCCGCACTGAGCGGATTCATCATGGCGAGATCACTCCTCGAGGGCGTCGAGGACGCGGTCGAGCTTCTGTTCGACTGCCTGCTGGCGGCGCTCGAGTTCGACGAGGCGCTCGCCGACCTCGTCCATGTCGTCGCGAGTCGGGAAGCCGAGCTGGGAGATCGTGTCCTGGCCGATCTCGTCGGCCTCCTGGCGCATCTCCAGCATGGACTCGACGAGCTGGCCGTTCGCGGCGGCAAAGGCGGACGTACCCATCACTTCTTTGAAGGCCTCGTTGGCCGACTGCAGCCAGATGTCGCGGAACTCGCTGGGTTCGACGTCCTCGCCCTGGGCGGCGTCGGTGGATCGCTCGAACATCCGCTCGGCGGCGTCCATCCAGACCTCGTAGGCCTTGTTGTAGCCCTGCATTCCCTCCGCGAGGACGTCCTCTTCGGGGACCGAATCCTCGACGGCGTCGGCCCACGACTCCATGAAGGCCGCCTGGGCCTGCATGTTCTGCTCGACGGAGTCCGCGACCGCGTCGTTCATCTGTTCGACCATTCGACTCCACTCCTCTTGTACGTCGTTTGTATCGCTCATGGGTGTATCTCGTGCGTGCGCAAAGAAAAAACGGCGGTTTTACGCTTCGACGTCGACGGCCTCGGCGGCCTGCTCCTGAACGTCACGGACCTGCTCTTGAACCTCTTCGACCTGTTCCTGAAGGTTCTCGAACTGGTCTGCGAGCTGTTCGACGGCCTCGACGGACTGGCCTTCGAGGTCTTCGTGGGCCTCGACCAGCAGTTCGACCTGCTCGTCCAGGGCGGCGACGTAGTCCTCCGAAAGCTCGTCGTAGGCGTCGAGGCCTTCGGCGAACTCGCTCTCGACGGTGTCGAACGCCTCCTCGTGGTTCTCCAGCAGGAACGCGACCTGCTCGTCGACGGTGGCGCGAAGCTCCTCGACGGAACTATCGACACCGGGGACGGCGGCCTCGACGGCGTCGAGGTAGCTGTGGAACATCGTCTGGGTTAGCTCGACGCCACGGCGCTGGGCCGACTCCTGGCTGTCGAGGCTGTCGAGCATCGCCTGGTTGACGTTCTGCTGGAACGCCAGGCTCTGCTTGAAGGCCTGCTGGCTCTGTTCGATCGTGCGGCGCTGCATTTCGAAAGCGGTCGTTACGGGCGTGGTGTATGCGTCACTCATTTGTATCATCTCGGTTACGTTTGACGGGGAGTACGACGGCCTGGACGATGTCGCCTTCCTCGATGTCGAGGGCTTCGCGCTCGGCGTCGGGGATGCTGATACGCCCCCCGCTCTGGACGCGTGTCTTGAACGTCGCCAACTGGCGCATCGCGCCCAGACTACTCATGTCCATCCCACTCGCGGAGCCGCTGAACAGCTGCTGCATCATCTGTTGCTGCTGTTCGACGGCCTGCTCGCCGGCTTCCTGCATTTCTTTCCACATCGCAGGCGGCCACATCATGTCCATCGCGTCGTTGCTCTCCGTCATCTCGTACCTACAGATACTCCCGCCAAACAGATAAAGATTGCGTTGAATACCATCTGCTACCATTCAGTACCAAAAGAAACCATCCAGTCGCAAACTGGGCCACAGAGCCGAGCGGTCTGGGGCCGCCGAGGCGGCACGCAGACCGCGCACGTGGGATATTTTCACGGCTGTTGTACCTGAACGGCCCACAGGGGCATGATTTATTAGCGGTGGTCCCAAACGCCATTGCAATGAGTTCGGAACCTCACGATCTTTTGAACACCTGGACAGAAACCTCCTCACACGTCGTAAACAGCATGATGGAGGCCAACCGGGCCGCCTTCGCTGCGTTCGGCGTCGGCGCTCGCAGCGACGACCCTGCCAGCGGACCCGAGATCGAAGCCGAAGAGGACCTGCCGACCTGGCACGTCACGGTCGACGCCGAGGATCACCTCAGCGTCGGTGACGGTGTCGAGTTCTCGAAGACGATCTCGGACGCCGACGTCCGCCGGTTCGCCCTCTCCAGCGGCGACACCAACCCCCTCCATCTGGACGAGGAGTTCGCCGAACAGACACGGTTCAAGGGCCGGATCGCCCACGGGACACTCGTCGGCGGCCTCATCAGCGCCGCGCTCGCGCGCCTGCCCGGCCTCACGATCTACCTCTCTCAGGACCTCGAATTCCACGCCCCAGTCCGGATCGGCGACCGCGTCACCGCCGAGTGTGAGATCGTCGAGGACCTCGGTCACAACCAGTATCGGCTGACGACGACCGTCACCGACGGCGAAGAAGCCGTCATCGACGGCGAGGCCGTCGTCCTCATCGACGAGCGACCTGACGAGTAGTTTCCTTCGACGGTATCGGAATACTACGTGATTGGTTTCCTTCGAGAGAATCAGGACTGCTCGTACCACTCGGCAAAGCGTGCGAGGGCGCGGCCGCGGTGGGAGACGGCGTTTTTCTGTTCGGTGTCCATCTCGGCGAAGGTCTGGCCGCCGTGTTCGAAGATGGGATCGTAGCCGAACCCACCGTCGCCCCGCGGCGCGACGATCTCGCCGGGGACGACCCCCTCGAAGAACTTGACCGAGAGGTCGTCCGCATCGACCTGGTCGTCAGTGGTCGCGCTCGATCGCTCGGCGGCAGCCTGATCCGGGCCGCGTCGCTCGCCACGGTCGACCGGTTCGGGCGTTGCTTCGAACTCCCCGCCGTCGCAGTAGGCGACGACCGCCCGGAACGCTGCGCTGTGGTCGGCTTCGGGTTCGACGAGTCGCCAGAGCCGTTCGACGCCGACGGTATCCTCGACGTACGCCGAATAGGGTCCCGGGAACCCGTCGAGCGACTCGACGAACAGCCCCGAGTCGTCGACGATGACCGGTTCGCCAACCTCTCGGTAGGCCTCGCGCGCCCCGCGGGCAGCAATCTCTCGCAGGTCCTGACTCTGGATCTCCGTGTAGTCGAACTCGAACTGCTCGACCTCGGCGTCGAGCAGGGACTGGACCTCGTGGACTTTCCCGGCGTTGCCCGTGACGAAATGCAGCATGCCTGCTCGATGGGAGGGCGCTCAAAAAGACACGTCGATATCCGGATCGGGACGAAACAGCTAGTCGACGATGACTTCGACGGGCTCGTCGGATTCGTCTTCGAGCTCCTCGGACTCGCTGTCCTCGGACTTGCCGCGTTCCTGGTAGAGCAGGGCGCCGGCGGCCGCGAGCACGATCCACGAGCGCCAGTTGGCCAGGTTGAGCGTGTAGCCGATCCCGAAGGGCTTCTTGACGAGCATGCCCTCACCGGGCTGCCAGTACGAGGACAGCAGGCGGCGCAGACTCGGTCGCTCGAAGTTGTACGGCACGCCGAAGATCTCTCCAGACTGTGGTTTGTCTGCCATGCGCGATGATAGGTCGGCCTCTACTAAGTCGTTTGTCCTCCAGCACTTCGACAGGCTATTGGGACCGGCCCGATAGATTTCGCTCCATGTGCGCACGCGAGGCGGAGCGATCACCACTTCGTCGGCGGACCTTTCTCGGAGCGCTCGCGGCTGCCGGCGGGGCGACGCTACTCCCGACTGCGATGGCGACCGCCCCCGAGGAGATCGGCCAGCAGATCTCCCACCCCGACCCGATTACGTCCGGCCCGACTGCGACGACCCAGACCATACAGTCACCCGGCGGAACGCTCTCAGTGACGCTCGACGCGGACGACGGTGCGCTGTCCTATCGAGTCGAGCGCGCGGGCGAACCCGTCATCGAGGACTCCGAACTCGGCCTGGAATTCGCCGACGGATCGACCTTCGGGACCGACGCCACCGTCCTCGGCTCGGCGACCGATAGCGTCGACCGGACCTGGGAGCCGCCGTGGGGACGCTACAGCGAGATCCGCGAACGCTACCGCGAACTGGCCGTCACCGTCGAGGACGAGCGAACGGTAACGGTCACGATTCGCGTCTTCGAAGAGGGCGTCGGCTTGCGGTACACGATCCACGGCGAGGACGACTTCGAGATCGTCGACGAGCGGACGACGTTCGCGGTGGCGGGCGACGGCGACGCGGCGTGGTACAACGACGACCCGAACAAGTACGAACAGCGGATCAGAGAGACAGCGATCAGCGACGTCGGCGGCGCGAACACGCCGATCACGATGGCCCTCGACGACGGCCCCGCACTGTCGATCCACGAGGCCGACCTCACAGACTACGCGGCGATGCGACTCGCCGCTGTCGGCGGGACGACCTTCGAGTCCACTCTCGTCACCTGGCCTGACGGGGTGACCAAAGTCCGGGGAACGGCCCCGCACGTCTCGCCGTGGCGCACTGTCGAGGTGGGCGACGGCGTCGGCGACCTGATCGAGTCGAATCTCGTGGTCAATCTCGCCCAGGAATCGAAAATCGAGGATCCGAGCTGGGTCGAGCCGGGCAAGTACATGGGCATCTGGTGGGAGCTACACATCGGCGAGTCGACCTGGCATCCCGGCGACCGCGTGGGTGCGACGACCGAGAACGCCAAACAGTATATCGACTTCTGTGCCGCCCACGATATCCCGAACCTGCTGGCGGAGGGCTGGAACGTCGGCTGGGACCCCGGCGGACTCGCGGGCTTCGACGACCAGGACTTTACCAGGCCGACCGAGCACTTCGACCTGCAGGAGATTCTGGACTACGGCGGCTCGCGCGGCGTCAGCTTCGTCGCGCACAACGAGACCGGCGCACAGGCCGCTCGCTACGACGAGAATATGGCCGACATCTTCGCCCAGTACAACGAGTGGGGGATTCCGGCGGTCAAGAACGGCTACGTCAATCCGCCGTTCCACAACGGGCAGAAACAGCAATCGCAGTGGGCCGTCAAGCATTACCGGCGGATGGTGGCCACTGCGGCCCAAAACGAGGTGATGATCAACGCACACGAGCCGATCAAACCAACCGGCGAGCGCCGGACCTGGCCCAACTTCATGACCCGCGAGGGCGTCCAGGGAATGGAGTATCAGAACTTTACTGGTGGGCTGCCGGCCAATCACAGCGTCCTGGTCGCCCAGACCCGGATGCTCGCCGGGCCGGTCGACTACACGCCCGGAATCTTCGACCTGACCGACGACGGGAGCAACGTCAACAGCACGCGCGCCCGCCAGCTCAGCCACTATCCCGTCCTCTTCTCGGGCTTGCAGATGGTCGCCGACCTCCCGAAGAACTACCGCGACGACGACGGCGAGGTCTACCCCGAGTTCGAATTCATCGCGGACGTGCCCGCAAGCTGGGACGAGACCCGGGTCGTCGACACCGAACTCGGCTCGTACGTCTCGATCGCCCGCAAGCGAGAGGGCGTCTGGTACGTCGGCACCCAGTCCGGGGAGTCCCGATCACTCGATCTCGCGCTCGACTTTCTGGACGACGAGGCCTACGTTGCCGAAATCTACGCCGACGCACCCGAGACGAGCCTCGGGAGCAACCCAGAAGCGGTCGCAGTCGAGGAGCGCACCGTCTCCGGCGGCGAGACGATCACGGTCGAGCTGGCACGCGGGGGCGGCCACGCGATGCGGCTCGTCCCCGCCGAGGGCGACGTGCCCTACTGCCCGTCGCTGTCGGTCGACGCACCGCAGCGGGCAGACGTCGGCACGACCACGATCTCGGGAACGACCGACGCCGACTCCGTCAGGGTCGAAGTCGGTGACTCGGTCTTCGAACCCGCTGTCGAAGACGGACAGTTCAGCGCCGCGGTCCCGATCACCGCGGGCGAGAACTCGATCACCGTCTCAGTGCCCAAACGGAACGCCGACGAGCGCTGTCGCGAGACGGCCGTGATCCAGGGCGTCGACCGCCTCGCCGACTGGTCTGACTCGACGGGCGACGACCACGGGCCGGGCAGCTACACCTACCCTGGAAATCACGTATTCACTGCGGGGTCGTTCGACCTGACGCGCGTCACAATCGATCGCGTCGGCGCGAGCTACGAGATCGGCGTCTCGATCGGTGGAACGCTCGAAAATCCCTGGCAGTTCGAGGGAGGGTTCAGCACACAGTTCCTCCAGGTGTACGTCCGCGACCCTGCACGATCCGGCGGGACCACGGACGCGAGAGCCGGTGTCGACGCGGCCTTCGAGGCACCGTATCACCGTCGCATCCTCGCGAACGGCGAACACGGGGTGACCGTCGAGGCTCCCGACGGTGAGGAGATCGCGACCGGAAGCACCCGCGTCGACACCGAGACGATCGTCCTCACAGTTCCCGCCGACGCGGTCGGGCCCCTCTCGACGAGCGCGCTTGCCGTCCTCGTGCTGGGCTACGACGGCCACACCGAGAGCAACGTCCGCCCCGTCGAAAGCGAGGCCAGCACCTGGCGCTTCGGTGGCGCTGGCAGCGAGGACGCGCCGAACGTCATCGATCTGATGACGCCCGACGGGACGAGCAACGCCGAGGCGCTCGCCCACACTGACGACCAGCCCGCGACGATCCCCTATCGCACTGTCGGGGACGCGACGGTCGAGGACGGCCCGATCGTCGGCACTAATGCGCCGCAGGATATCGACGGCGATGGCCACTTCGAAGACATTGACGGCGACGGGAAGGCGACGATCTCGGATGTCTTCACCTACTTCGAACGTCGTGACGGCGACCGTATCCGTTCGGCTCCGCCGCAGTTCGACTTCGACGGTGACGGACAGAGCGGGACTGCCGGCGACGTCTTCGCGCTCTACCGAGAGCTATTCGACTTCTGAGGCACCTGTCGACGGTGGTCTCCGATACCTGTCGCGCCTTCTGGGCTACTGATACCGGCCGCGCCCCTCGATCTCGGCGAGGCTGTCGAGGACGGACTCGGGATCGGCGCTGGCGCGTTCATAACTCTCGCGAGCGGCCGCGATCAGCGACTCGGGATCGTCGGCAGTCCCGGTCAGCGACTGGTCGAAGACGTGCAAGTCCATCGCGTAGTCCTCGGGATCGTCGGTGAAGTAGCCCAGCCCGAAGTCGATGAGATAGGTCCTGTCACCGTCGACGCGCACATTTCGAGTCGTCGGATCGCCGTGGACGAACCCGGCGTCGTGGATCGTCGCGAGGTGACCGGCCACGTCCCGGACGGACGCCTCGGTGAGTCGGTCGCGCAGGTCGGCCTCGCCTACTTTCTCGAAGACCAGCATGCCCTCATCGGGGTCGACGTCCCGGAGGACGGGCGTCGGAACGCCAGCGCGCCGGGCCTGACTGGTGAGTCGGGCCTCCAGTCGAGTCCGTGTCCGGCGGAGTCGCGCGTCGAGGATCTCGTGGCGATACTCGCGTGGGAGGCGTCGCTTCGTGACGATGCCGTCCTCGAAGGTGACCGTCGCTTCCGCGCCCTGGAGAGCGTCGCCGGCCCGGACGTTGTCGCCCGTTGCCGTCCACGCCTCTCGCTCGCGCCAGGTGACCGGGACCTGATCGGGCCGGAAGTTCGAATCGATCTGTGACTCCGCGATCGGGAGGGTGTCGCCCGCGTCGTACATCTTCGCGCCGAGGACGGCGATCATGCCGGCGTTGTCCCGCAGAAATCGCGGCTCGGGCGCGTAGAATTCGGCCCCGCGCTGGGCACACATCGATTCGAGCATCCCCCGCAGGCGGGCGTTCTGAGCGACTCCGCCCCCGAGGACGAGCTGGCCGCTACCAGTGAGTGAGAGGGCACGCTCGCTGACCTCCGTAAGCATCGCGAAGATGTGCTCCTGCAGGGCGAAACAGACGTCTTCGACTGGCTCGTCATCGTCCACCGCTTGCTTGGCGGCGCTCATGATCCCCGAAAACGAGAAGTCCATCCCCTTGACGACGTACGGCAGATCGAGAAAGTCTCCTTCTTTGGCTCGCTGCTCGACTTTGGGGCCGCCGGGATGGGACCAGCCGAGATGGCGGGTGAACTTGTCGATGGCGTTGCCGACGCCGGTGTCCATCGTCTCGCCGAGCACGCGATAGCGGCCGTTCCGGAAGCCGAGAATGTGGGCATTGGCTCCGGAGGCGTTGAGGCACACGGGCGATTCGAACCCCGAGCGGTGGCGGCCGATCTCCAGGTGAGCGACCATGTGGTTGACGCCGACGAGTGGGACGTCGAATCGCTGGGCCGTCGCTCTCGCTGCGGTGGCGACGATTCGCAGGCACGGCCCGAGGCCGGGGCCGCGGGAGAATGCGACTGCATCGACGGGATTCTGCGTCTGCTCGTCGTGTTCGGCTGCCCATGTTTCGGCCGTCTCGCGAGCCTGTGCGACGACTTTGGGGATCGCCTCGTGCATGTGCTCGGCGGCTTCGCGGGGGTGGATGCCGCCGCTGTCGGGCGCGTAGGCGTCGGTGAAAATGTCGACTCGTTCGTCGTCGGTTCGTTCGGTGGGGTCGGTCGTCTCGAAGACCGCAGCCGAGGCTGCCCAGGCGGTGCCTTCGATCGCGAGGACGCGAAGTCGGCTGCAGGTCACGTTGGATCGTGGTCTGTCGCGGCCGGAAAAGACCACTTCGATATGGGATTTCTGTTTTCGTCGGCTCGTTACGTGATCGATCTCGACTCGCTGGCTAGGAGACAGAGACAGCACTGCCACCAAGCAGGGAACGCCCTCGACTCGCTGGCTAGGCTACAACATCGCTGACAGCAACTCGGGAAAGCCCTCGACTCGCTCGGGGTCGCTGTGCAGGATATCTTCGTTCGTTTCACTCACTCCACGGGTCGCTTCGCTCCCCGTTCCGTATCGAGGGCTCCCTCCGGTCGCCCTCGCATCCTTCAGATAAAGCCTGCACAGCGACGCTCCTCACTCCGTTCGGCCCAAGCGAGTCTCGCCCTTTCAATCCGCCAGGACAGCACCGCACCCGCACAGCAGGCCTGCCCTTCCCCGGGTCGTCGGTCACGACTGTCGTCGTGACACTCGCTCTCGGCCACGGCGGGACGGTCAGGAAGCGTGTCGCTCGTCGGATGACGAGCGACCGGGGAGGAGTGGTGGAATATCACGAGCGCGCTCCGTCGCGCTCGCAACGCTGTCCTCTTGGCGGATGAAAGGGCGAACCTCGCTCGCGCTTTCGAGGAGTAGGCGAGGGCAGTAGCTACGAGTCCTAGCTCGCAGGATTCATCACACCCGATCACCTACGAGGAATCGATGGACGGGCCGCTGTGGACGGAGACGCACGCGCCGGCGATCGAGGACCTGCCCCAGTCGACGGTTCGTGAGCGACTGGAACGCGCTCGCGAGGAGCCGATGAACCTCTTCGTCCACGGTCCAAAGGGTAGCGGCAAGACCGCCGCTGTCCGCGCACTCGCCGAATCGGTCCACGACGACCCCGAGAACGACTTCATCGAACTCAACGTCGCGGACTTCTTCGACCGCTCGAAGACCGAGATCAAAAACGACCCCCGCTTTCGATCCTTCCTCCAGGGCAAGAGCGACCTCACCAAGCGGGAGATGATCAACTACGTCCTCAAAGAATCCGCGAGCTACACTCCGATGTCGGGGTCGTACAAGACGATCCTGCTGGACAACGCCGAGTCCATGCGCGAGGACTTCCAGCAGGCCCTCCGCCGGGTGATGGAACAGTACTACGAGGCCACGCAGTTCGTCGTCGCGACGCGCCAGCCCACCTCGATCATCGCACCGATCCGCTCGCGGTGTTTCCCGGTCCCAGTCCGTGCGCCCACGCACGAGGAACTCGTCTCCGTCCTCGAACGGATCGTCGAGGCCGAAGGCGTCGCTCACGACGCGGAGGGGCTGGAGTACGTCGCGGGCTACGCCGACGGCGACATCCGGACGGCGATCCTGAGCGCCCAGACCACGGCCGAGGCCGAGGGCGAGATCACGATGAACACGGCCTACGAGGTGCTGGGCGACATCGAGGCCGACGACGACGTCGAGGCGATGCTCGACGCCGCCGAGGACGGGCGGTTCAACGACGCGCGCTCGACGCTCGACGATCTCCTGGTCGACGAGGGCTACAGCGGCGCGGAGTTGATGGAAGCGATCCTCCGGGCGTCGCGCTCGCGATACACTGGCCCGCAACTGGCCAGAGTCCACCGGCTGGCGGGCGAGATCGATTTCGATCTGGTCGAGGGGACGAACGAGCGCCTGCACCTCTCGCACTTCCTGGCGGCGATTCCGGCCGAGACGCGCGCCTGAGTGGGTGTCTGACCCCTACTCCAGGCGTTCGACGCCGGTGATCTCGAAGCGAGCCCCGCCAGTCTCGGGATCGTTCTCGACGGCGATCGACCAGCCGTGGGCGTCGACGATCTCTTTGACGATCGCCAGTCCGAAGCCGGTTCCGTCAGTGGCAGTCGTGTGCCCGAGGTCGAAGACCGACTCGCGTTCCTCGGGCGGGATCCCGGGACCGTCGTCGACGACCGCGACGCCGTCGGCGGTCTGTTCGACCCGGACGGTGACGTTCGTCCCGCCGTGTTCGACGGCGTCGTCGGACTGCGTCCGACTGCCCGTGGAACCATGTTCCACGCTGTTGCGAAAGAGATTTTCGAGCAGTTGTGCGACCCGGTCTGGGTCGGCCCGGATGGGTTCGGGCGCAGCGACGTCGAGCGTCGCGTCGCCCTCGTCGCTGCTCAGCCAGGCCCGGGTCGCGACCTCCTCGATCGAGACGGGTTCGACGTCGACACTGAGGTCGCCGTGGCGGGCCAGATCCAGCAGGTCGTCGATGAGTCGGTCCATCCGGTCGACGGCGTCCTCGGCCGGTTCGAGGTGATCGAGGTCGCCGGTGTCCCGGGCGATGCCCAGTCGGGCGCGGATGATCTGAAGGGGGTTGCGCAGGTCGTGGCTGACGATGCTGGCGAACTCCTCGAGGCGCTCGTTCTGGCGGGCGAGTTCGCGTTCGCGCTCTTTTCGCTCGGAGACGTCCCGCGCCTCGACGACGAGCAGGACGACCTCTCCGAAGGTGTCCCTGATCGGTTTGATCGAGACGTCGAGTGTGGCGACGCCGTCGGCGGCCACGACGCGCTCTTCGTAGCGGACGAACTCGCCCGCAGCGGCTCGCTCGACGTGCTCGACGAGTCGATCGCGCCGCTGAGCGTCTAAGATGCCGCTCGCAGCGTCCCAGACGCGGGCCCCGACGGCCGCCTCCCGGTCGAGATCCAGATACGCGACGGCCTGGTCGTTGAGCTCGACCACGCGTCCGTCGGGATCGAGCAGGCCGGTCAACTGGAAGGTCTGGTTGAAGATCGCGTCGAAGCGGCGCTCGCGTCGCTTGCGCTCGGTCACGTCTTCGAGGATGCCGACCAGTCGCGTGACCTGGCCGTCGGGACCGTAGACGGGGTAGGTGTCCGTCTCGATCCAGCGCGTCTGGCCGTCGGCGGTCAGCAGCCGGTACTCGATCGTGTGGACGTCCTGTTGGCCCGGATCGGAGAAAATTCGATCGATGTACGATTCGAGACGTTCCCGGTCGTCCGGGTGGGCGTGTTCGAGCGCAATCTCCCCCGGATCGCTAGCCAGGTCCTCGACGCTGCGGCCCGTCAGTTCCTCGTAGCCCGGGCTGGCGTACAGCAGGTCGCCGTCGATGGTCGTCAGCCAGATGATCTCCGAGACGTGTTCTGCGATCTGGCGGAAGCGCTGCTCGATCCGTTCCAGTTCGCGCTCGCGTTCTCGGCGCTCGGTCACGTCCCGAAGGACGACGACGGCCTCTCGCTGACCCTCGACGTCCAGCGTCGCCGCCGATACTGACGCGTAGCGAACCTCGCCGTCAGGCGTCTCCAGGCGCACTGTTGGCTGTTGGTCGGGCAACGGCTCGTCAGCGAAGGCGGCCGCAGCCTGCTCTTCGATCCGGTCGGCGGTCGTCGCCGAGAGCACGTCGACGTCCGCGAGCCGAACTGATCGCTCCGGCACGTCGTCGAGCCCCGTCAGCGTCCGGAAGGCCTCGTTGGCCGAGGTGAGCGCGCCGTCCTCGCTGAGGACGAACACGGGATCGGGAACGCCGTCGAACAGCCGCTCGAAGCGCCGTTCGCTCCGCCGATAGCGACTCGCCAGCTGTCCCGAGAGGTCACGCCGCTCCAGCAGGTTCTCGATCCGTCGGTAGAGCACGGCCTTCTCGATGGGGATCGAGACGATGTCGTCGACGATGTACAGCCCGTCGATCGTCTCCCAGTCGCTGGGATCGAAGGCCTCGCTCTGGGCCTGTTCGGCCACGAGCAACACCGGCGCGAACACCGGTTCGGCTTCCGTCTTCCACTCGCGGAGCCCGTCTTTGAGCTGCGGGAACGACGCGGCGTCGACGATCACCAGATCCGTGCCGACGCCGACGCGCGGCTCGACGGGCGTCGAGACCTCGTATTCCTCGCCGAGCCACTCCGCGAGGAGCTGGCGGTCGCGGTCCTCGGCGACGAACAGCGTGACCGTCGACATCGATCCCGTGTTTACTCACCTCTGTCGCCGATGCGTTCGGGCGTCCCCCGGAGCAGGCCGCGAACGTCGGTCATCGGCTCGCCCACGCTGATCTCACCCTCGGCCAGTTCGAACTCCCGGAGTGTGGATTCGAAGTCGCTGACTCGCTTTTTGAGGACGCCGATCACCTTTCGGAGCCGGCCGTCGAGTTCGACGTGCCGGAGGAACAGGACGTTGTCCGCCAGGTAGCTGATCCCGACGTTCGTCGCCTGGAAATTCCCCGTCACGGTGTCGACCTCGTCGACGAAGATGACCGTCACGCCCATGTTTTTGAGATACCGACCGAGCGCGTGGAGTTTCCGGATCAGCGGTTCCTCGTCGCCCTGGATCGAGAGCTTGTAGCCGTTGATCCCGTCGAGGACGACCACCTCCGTGTCCCGCTGTTCGACCTGCTCGCGGACCATCTGGGCGAACTCCTCGGCCGAGCGGGTCAGCGGCTCGACCTCCTGGACGTGCAGGTCCTCGCTCGCTTCGAGGTCCTCGACGGGTATCCCGAGCGCGCTCGATCGCTGGCGGAACGTCGCCGGTGACTCCTCGAACATGTAGATCGCCGCCCGCTCGCCGCGCTGGGCCGCAGCCTGGGCGAACAGCGTCGCCGTCGTCGTCTTGCCGACGCCCGTCGGACCGCTGACGATCGTGATCGTCCCGCGCTCGATCCCGCCGCCGAGCAGCGCGTCCAGCCCGTCCAGTCCGGAGCCGATCGCCTCTGTATCGACCGCGGCCCCGTGTTCGTCCGGGACGAGTCTGGGGAAGACGACCATTCCGTCGCCGGTGATACGGAACGTATGGGTGCCTTCCCGGCGGTCCGACCCACGGAACTTCGGGACCGTGATCGTCCGGCCGTGGTCAGTCTGGTCGAGTTCGACGATGCCGTCGCTCAGAAACTGCAGGTCGTCGTCGGGCGTGCTCGGCGTCCGCTGGGAGGTGAAGAGTACTGTCGCCTCTGACTCGGTCAGAAAGCGCATGAAAGAGACGACCTGTTTGCGGAACTGGAACTCGTCGCTGGTCAGATTGCGAAACTGCGTGACCGGATCGAGAAAGACCCGATCAGGCTTACGATCCCGTACTGCGTCGACGATCTGGTCGGTGAGCGAGTTCTGTTCGACCTCCTCGGGTGCGAAGACGCTGTAGGACTGATCGTCGGCGAAGAAGTCCGACTCGGGACTCAAATCGAGAAACGAGACGTTCGACAGGTCGAATCCCAGCGAATCGGCGTTCGCGCGGGCGTCGTCCTCGCTCTCTTCGAGATTGATGCACAGCGCGTCCGCCTCGGGGTCGGCCGTGAGGAATTCGTAGCCGAGCACTGTCTTGCCGGCCCCGGGCGGCCCCCTGACGAGATAGCTCCGGCCAGCGAGGGGTCCGCCTTGCAGTATCTCGTCGAGACCAGCCACGCCTGTCGAGAGGCGACGATCAATACCCGATGACATCAGTAACCACTATCGGCTAGTCGGTATTGTAACCGTTTAGTATTTCCCCCGGGTTCTCCGTGGTGATAGCTGTCAGTCGTGGTGTCCGGCGAGCGATTCATTGACGACACTCGTCTCGAAGCCGTCGTCGTCGACCGCGACGCCCGCGGCACAGACGGCGTGTTCGAACTCCAGGTCGTAGGCCTCGCGGGCCGCGCTGGCGGCGTCAGCCGCTTCGAAGTCGAACGACTCAGGACTGTTCTTCTCGTAGGTCGCGACTAGCGTCGGCTCGGTGATTTCCTCGACCAACAGGGCGTCCCGGCGGACCGTCCCGATCACCGCGTCGTCGGCGGTGGGATCGTCCTCCAGGCCGACGATGCCGGCGATACGAGGGGTGTCGTAGTCGTCTTTCTCGAAGTCCAGCGCGAGCAGCGGTTCGGCGAGCGCGTCCCGGGCGGGATAGCCGAGTTCGAGTTTCTCGGCGATGGGGTCGACGTGGCTGCCGTTGCCGACGACCGCGCCCCGCGAAGTGACGCGCAGCCCGTTGTAGGAGATGTAGGGGTTGTCCGACGGCGGTGCGTCCGGGGTGGGTTCGATGGTGACGGTGCCGTCGCGGGCGACGGCCTGGCGGTTCGGGAACGAGCGCGAGGAGACGCGGTAGGCGCCGACCTCCGGGCCGACGACCACGAATCGTCCGACGTACATATCTCTCTGTGCTGGCCCCGCTGGCAAGGACGTATCGGTCCCGAGCCGTACTGTGAAGGAATCACACCCCCTCGTCCCGAGGTATATATACGAAGTCGGCACACTCCGGGCCGTGCGCACGGAAGCCGAGTGTATCGGGGCGCTGCGCGAAGCCGCCGAACAGCTGGGCGAGTCGCCGACGAAATCCCAGTACGAGCAGCTGGGGCTGACGCCCGCTTCAGGGACGATCCAGCGCGTGATGGGCGGCTGGAACGAGGCGAAGGAAGCGGCGGGGCTGGAGACGAATCCATCATCCGGCTCGCGTGTCCAGCCGAAGCCCGACGATGTCGAGTTACCGGAGGGTAAAGAGTGGGACGAACTCACACAATACCAACGCTGGCACTACAAGAATCGCGAGTGGAATACAGAACGATCACTCGAACGTCGACGACGACTTCGGCAGTGGATCCACAGGAAGAAAGCCGAAAGCGAAGGGTGCAGCCGCTGTGCGGAGACGGACCCAGCCTGTCTGGACTTCCATCACGAATCGCCATCGGACAAGGAGATGGCCGTGAACAAGATGGTTCCGTATGGTTACTCGAAAGCCGATATCGAAGCGGAGATAGGAAAGTGCCAACTGTTGTGTGCAAATTGCCATCGGAAAGAACACGCGTCGGTGTCGTCGCCGGATCCTGGAGGCGAGCCAGCGACGAACGAACAGCGACTTCGGAGGATGACGCGCAAGTACAAACGGACCCGGGGATGTCAGCGCTGTTCGGAGACAGACCCCGTCTGTCTTCAATTCCATCACGTCGAGTCGAAGCGAATGGGTGTCGGCGAGATGATCGCGAACAGCTGTCCTGAAACCGACGTTCGTGCGGAGATGGAGAAGTGTGTCGTCCTGTGTGCGAATTGCCATCGAAAAGAACACTTCACAATTCCAGAGACGGCAGCGGGTGAAAGCGACAGGATTTAGTAAACCCACGGTCTTCTCACGAATGCAGTCCTGTGGTGTAGTGGCCAATCATGTAGCCTTCTGGGGGCTACGACGGAGGTTCGAATCCTCCCAGGACTACTTTTCGGCGAACAAACTCGTGAGCCGTAAATATCGTCGGAGATTCGAACCTAGAAGACGAGCGACGTGAGCCTTCGTCCGGTCCAGGATAGACTGTTGGGTCACGGAGAGCAAACTCAGAAGCCCGACACAGAGGAGTCTCGGAGAGCCAGGGTCTTCCATCGGTCCGAAATACCCAGACGGTGCCTGTCGACGATCAGTCCCTGGCGACCGAACAATCGACGAACAGTTCGTCGACATCGTACGGACGAGGAATCAATCCCTGATTGTCGGCGTACTCGATGAACTTGCTCACTTCCCGTCGATTTCGGTCCGTGAGGCCGTACTCCCACGCGTCAGGGCCGAGTACCTCACGTTGCTCCCGGAGGTGGAGATGGTTCCAGGTGATCGCAGTGTTCCTGGCGGGGCTTTTGAGCCCATCCAGACACACGTCGCGGGCCTCACAGAATCCGTCGAAGAGATTCACCGCAACCCACGGATGCTCTTCGACGATCTCCTCGCGTAATGCGATCACGTGCAACACGGGATGGATGCCGGTTTCACGGAAGTAGTCTCGTTCTTCAGTCAGTGGATCGTCAAAGAAGAGTTCTGCAACGTCGGATTCGACGACGTCCCAGAATAGCCGCCCCGCGGGTTCGATGACAGCGTCTAACTCCCCATCGAAGAACACCTCGGTAATCGTATCCGGATCATCGACCGATTCAGGCTTCTCGGGGAGTGGTTGGATATCATAGCGGTCCGGAATCGAGAGCGGAACGTCGTTCTCCTTCCGTTGATACCAGTGGACTTTGGTGAGATCAAGGTCGTAATATTCACGTGCGATCCCGCGCATCCAGACGTCTCTGGTCGTCTGCCAGGACTGGATCCCCACCTTTTTTCCTTCGAGATCAGCTGGCTTCTGAATATCCGTATCCGTCCGTTTGTAGAAAAACGAGTGTGGAAACCGTTTTGCGGGGAACACCGGGATCGCCGTGAACGGATATCGCTCGCGGTCTTTGCGAGCCGAGAGATACGAAGCCAGGGAAACTTCCGCGACGTCGTAATCCCCGCGTTCGAAGAACCGTCGATGGCGTTTTGGAGGGTATTCCGACAGGACGGTTGTGTCGATCCCCTCCAATTCGACCTCGCCAGTCTGTAGTGCGTGGGAGAGGTCTCGGTGCCAACACGCAATCGAGAGATCGACTGTCATGGTCGGAGATGATCTGGAACCTACATAAAAACCAGTGTGCAGCGTACGAATGTGGGAATCGCCTCGCAGCACCGGTCAAATACTCGTCAGGTCGAATCCGAGTCGATACGCGAGCATGTAGAGAAGTGTTACACCAGAGATCAACAACACTGAGTACGCGGCTGCGACGTTGAGTTCACCCTGTGAAATAAAGTACCAGATCGCAGATTGGACGATCATATCCTGATTTCCGCCCAGGATTATCGGAATTGACAGACTTTTGGTTGTATCTACCACGATAATGATGAATCCAGCGAGTAATCCAGGTGCAATCAGTGGCGCGTATATCTCCCGTAGCAATACGGATCGATTTGCCCCCGACACCCGCGCAATTTCGTCTAGGTTCGAGCCGATTGATCGAAGCGAGGAGTTCGCGGCGCGAACGCCGTAGACCAGGAACTTTGCGGCAAAGGCTATCGCGATGATTATCAGCGACCCATAGAGGAAGCCAAGTAGATCGTTGTACTCGAGTATCAGCCACTGGAGCGCCGAGGCGAGGACGATGCCTGGAATCGCGATCGGAGCGTACGACAGATAACCTAACACCGTTCCACCACCCCAGTCAGTCTTCACACTCAGATACGAGATGATGAGACCGAGTATAATCGCCAGGGTGCCGGTAGCCACACCTACTATCGCAGAGTTGAGCAACGACTCCTGGAAGACATCTGTCCACGTCCCGAAGAGGAGTCCACGGTACCCTTCCAGCGACCACTGAACGAATTCGAATCGAAATCCGACCCAGGCACGTTGGAGACTCCCGATAAATATCATCGTGATCGGTAGTATATATACAATTACTAGCAGAAGCACGAAGGAGACGGTGAAGTAGTTGTTATGATAATAACGGAACGAATCAGTGTGTTCTCCGTGGCCGGTGATCGTCTCGTAGCGTGCGTCGCTCCCGACGAGCCGGCGCTGTATCGCTAACAGCCAGAGGCTGACGAACAAGATCGTCACGCCCAACGAGCCGACGAAGGTGAAATTGACCGGAAACTCAGACAGTTCGAGGTACATCAGACTCGCGACCGTATATACCTGGTTCTGGAGGCCGAGTACCAGCGGCAACGAGAACGACTGAACACCGCGGACGAAGACGATTACGGTCGCGACGAGCAGTGAAGGAACGATCAGCGGAAGATCGATCCGGGCAAAGATCGTGCGACGACCAGCACCGGAGATGAGTGACATCTCTTCGAGCTGTGGCGGGATCGAGCGAGCAGCCCCGCTCGTGAGAAGGTACACGAGCCCGGCGTAGTGCGTCCCGAAGATGAATGCGATCGTCCAGATATTGTTCGCGCTGACGACCGGTTCGTTGATCATCGGGAACAACACGAGTATCCGATTGATCGGACCGTACGGATCGAGGTAAAAATCCCAAGCCAAGCCCTGGATGAAATCGGGGATCAGAAATTGCACGATCATCAGCGCGCTAACCGTACTCTGCACCCATCGAGGGAGATCCATCTTGAGTGTGAAGATCACTGCACTTATCCCGATGACGAGCGCCACGAGCGTCCCGAAGATGGTGAGGATCGCTGTGTTCCACAACGTCTGGTGAACGTCGGGGTGCGTCAACAGCGTCTCGTACCCCGAAAGTGTGACCTCGCCGCCGAACCCGGGAGTCGTCGTCCACAGCGAACTCCAGAAGAAGAACGCGAGGGGGATCCCGATCAGCGTCAGGAGGAAGACGAAGGGGACCAAGAATAGTCCGACCCGGCTGGTTAGCGCCGACCGAAGATACGTCTGCAAGCTGTCGAACGCCCTCGCAAACCGTTTCAATGTGTCGTTATCCATAGGTCTGGAACAGCCGACGTGCCGTGGCTAGAGCAGCCGGGATGAGACGATCAGCCACGGGGAAGTGAGTGACTTCAGACAGTCGACCTGTGAATATTCGGGCCTCGTCTATACGTTCGGGACGCCGAAGTAGTCTTTCCACTCGGATTCGACTTCCGAGAGGTCCCGATCGATATCCAGTTGCGCGTACGGTTGCTGCCAGTCAGCGTACAGCCAATCGAGCGCTCCCTGGGGGTTCGACATCTCGAAGTCGGCCGTGACGATTCCCTTCTGGAATACCTGGGCACCCCTGGTCGACAGCAGGTAGTCGGCGAAGAGTTTCGCGGCGTTGGGGTGTGGTGGGTCGTCGGGGACACCGATCCCCGAGGGAACGAACACGTAGCCGCTCGGATGTTCCAGGGGTTCGATCGGTAGGCCTTCGGCCTGCTGGTCGTACATCACGCTCAGCGGCCCGAGGAACGTAATGTCCGAGCCCCCTTGGGCGGTATCGAGTGTCATCCCGTAAGCACTCTCGTCGAATTTCGGGTTCTGATTCGCCAGCGCTTCGATGAATTCGCCGCCGGTCATGTCTGAATCGACCGCCTCCAAGCGAGGCGGTACACTGTCGACGTACTCCTCGCCTATGAATGGCGTGGCTGACGCGGGATTGGGCGTCACGTCCAGGATAATACTATCGTCACTGAATTGAGGGTCCAGAAGATCTAGGAGGGTTTCTGGGGCGCTCTCGACCGTGGAACTATTATAAAAGGTGCCGTAGACTTGTTGCTGATAGTAGCCGATTCGGGACGTCTTCGACTGGAGTTCCTCCGGGACGTTTTCTTGCCAACCAGGGACGCCAGAGAGGTTCGCAAGCGGGATGTCTCTCGAAATCAGCCGTGGGAGATACACCGTCGTCAGGATATCTGCAGTCACGTTGCCGGATTGTTGCTCACGTCGGTAGCGGCTCGCTTGCTCCTGTGAATTGAGGGGGATGACCTCTACGTTGTCCTTCAGCGGTTCCCACGGACTCCCGTCCGGGATCAGTGGCTCCCCTTGCATCGACTCCGGCAACGAATCGACTGGGTGTCCATTATAAACGGACCGCTCTATGTCCTCAGAACTCGCACCTTCGATCCAGACTTGTAGCTTATCCCCGCTCAGCTCCTCGCGTGCTTGTTCTTTCTTTTCCGCACGCCACTCTTCGGGGTCTTGATCACGGTCTGGAGTCGTCTCCGCGCCAGACTCGTCATTATCCCCACCGAGACAGCCTGCAGTGACGACCGCTGCCGACAAGCCGCCAATCTTGAGGAACGTTCGCCGATCGTGGTTGGGCCGATTAGTCATACCAGAGCCATTTTTTCTATAACATAAAAGGATTTGGGGAAATTCTGTCTTAATAGGAACACAGACCCCCGTTTTCTAGCGAATGGGGTTCGAACGCTAGCATATAACCAAAAACCCGTTTAGTAATTTAACAAATGTGTTTAGTGATGTTCAAATGAACTGTATTGTAGCGTGTATAGAATCGTCGATAGGCCTTTTGTGGGGACAGGCGTATAGGGACCGACACGATGGCCGCGGATCCACAGTTGGCTGTGACAGGACTCACAAAGTCTTTCGGCGAGGAGTTCGAGCTCTCGGGAGTCGATATCACTGTCGGAACCGACGAGATTGTCGCGTTACTGGGCCCCAGCGGTTGCGGGAAGACGACGGCACTGCGATGTATCGCCGGCGTCGAATCACCGGACAATGGAACGATCCATGTCGGCGACGATCTCGTCGAGGGCGACGGAGTCTCGATCCCGCCCGAGGCTCGCGACGTCGGGATGGTCTATCAGAACTACGCGATCTGGCCGCACAAGACCGTCTACGGGAACGTCGTCTTCCCGCTGAAACACTCCGACCACGACGTGCCGAAAGATCGCTACGAGGAACGCGTCCAGGAGATCCTCGACCTCGTCGAGATCGGCGACCTGAAGGACTCGCCGGCGACGGATCTCAGCGGTGGCCAACAACAGCGGACGGCACTGGCCCGATCGCTGGTCCACGATCCTGGACTGCTCCTCCTCGACGAACCACTGAGCAACCTCGACAAGGGATTGCGCAAGCACATGCGCTACGAACTCCAGCGCCTCCAGCACGAGATCGGCGTCTCGATGCTGTACGTGACCCACGATCAGGAGGAAGCCTTCTACCTGGCCGACCGGATCCTCGTCATGCGCGACGGAGAAATTGTCGAACGTGGCAGCCCCCGAGAGCTGTACGAGCGACCGAAATCGTCGTTCACGCGCCGGTTCGTCGGCGATCGAAACCGATTCACGGGTACCGTCAGGACCACGCCAGAGGAGGAACGCGTCGATGCCGGTTTCATCGAGTTCCCGCTGTCCAGTGGCGACTATGTGGCCGACGACGTCGGCTCGGGGTCAGTCCGCTGTTTCGTCCGGCCAGCCGATATCTCGATCGGCCGCTTCGATCCCGGCGGAACGGACATCCTCGAGATCACCGGGACGGTCGTTGCCGACGGACTGCTCGGCGAGCGCTACGAGGTGACAGTCCAGTTCGGCGAGACCGACCTGATCGTTCACACCGAGCCCAGTCGCGACTTCCAGCAGGGCGACGAGATCACGATCTACTTCGAACCCGGCGCGATACAAGTCTACGACGCGGCCGACTAGGACCGACTTTCAGACCCTGAAAGTCTGGTCGCTTGCCTTTATATGTGGGTGCCGTTGCACAGGGTGTGGGCACAGACCGAACGACGGTCGCGGACAGCGTCGACTGCGGATCGCACAGCGGTAGGTGGGTCGATCGACGTGTGGGGATTTTTTGTCGGATCGTTTCGAAGGGGTGGTCGATGAGTGACGAGGACCTCGTGGCGATCGCCTCCCTGCTGGAGGACGACTACGCACGAGAGATCCTCGCGCACACGAGCGTCGAGGCCCAGTCGGCCAACGAACTGGCCGACGCCTGCGGGGCTTCGCCGCCGACGATCTACCGCCGCATCGAGCGATTGAACGAACACGACCTGTTGACCGAAGAGCAACAGCTCGACCCGGACGGCCACCACTACAAAGTCTACGCGGCGAATCTGGAGCAAGTGACCGTCGAACTCGACGCCGGCGAGTACGCCGTCGAGGTGACGCGCACGACGGATCCGGCCGACCGGTTCACCAAACTCTACGACGAACTCAGATAGCTATGGCATCGATCACGACCGTCGGCGGGGACGCACTCGTCGTGGTGAGCCTGTTCGCCGGCGTGTTCGTCTCGATCGTGCTGGCGCTGTTGCTCGCGGTCCGGGCCTATCGTGGCTACCGGCGGACGCGGAGTCCACGGCTACTCGCGCTCAGCGGCGGGCTGCTGTTGATCGTCGCCGTCCCCAAACTCGCGAACCTGGGGCTGGCGACGGCGACGACGGTCTCGACGCCGACGATCGGCGTGCTCACCGCGACCTGCCGCGTGGCCGGACTCGCGATAATTCTGGGAACGATCTATGCTCGGGAGTGACACCGTCACGGCCGTCGAGGAACGCCCGCCTGCGGGAGCGACAGCCCCGGCCGGAGGTGAGCGGTCGTGACGGGCGTCGTCGGCCAGATCGTGCAGTTCACCTTCGATATCGGGGTGGTCGAGGTGCTGATACAGCTGCTTGGAGTCCTCGTCGGCAGCGTCGTGGTCTACCAGGCCGTCCGCGGGTACCGACGCAACGACAGCCGCGCGATGCTATTCTTGGCGCTCGGACTCCTGATCCTCGGCCCGATCTACTTCGGCGTCGCGCTCGTGCCTGGGCGGTCGGCCCTCGCCGGACTGGTGAATCAACTACTGGATATCGTCGGTCTCGGGTTGATCCTGTACTCGCTGACTCGCGCGTGAAGCCGTCGATCACCTTGGGCGTGACGACTCTCGCACGGCCGCATGCACACGTCGAACGTCGCCGACGATTCCTGACCCCTGCCCGCAGGAGACGAGGTGGCTATCGCAGTCACAGTCGGAGGCTCCGATTCCGGGGATGGGTTCGCCAGCGAGACGCCGGCTGACGGCGCACTCGATATCGGCGTCGACCGAGCGGACGACGGCGGCGACCCGGGTTCCGGGGTGGCCGAGCAGATAGTCGACATGCCAGTGGCGGGCGTCGTTGTCGCCGGTCGCGACCCGGCGGTGGCGATCGATCCGGGAGAAACCGCCCGGGCCGAACGCGCTCCCGGTGTAGGCGTAGATCCCTTCGTCGAGGTCGCGCTCGCCAGCCGCGCCGAACGTGATCGTCGCCGCCTCCGGGAGATCGATCAAGAGGGTATAGGTCCCGCTCGCCATACACGCCACTGTGGCCGCCGGCACGAAAACGGCTGCGACGACCCTTCTCAGTCGCTGGGAACACGGCCCGCTACTTAATCGAGGGTACGGAGTAGGTACTCTTAGGTGAACCTAAATGTCCGAGATACTTGCGGACACAACTCCAGGCGAGACAGTAATGCTGGAGCGCGTTCCGGACGACGACGTCCGAGCGCGATTGCTCAGGCTGGGGTTTCTCGACGGGGCTGTCGAGTGCCGCCATCGGCTCCGGAAGGGGCCGATCGTGCTGCGTCGTAACGGGACCGAACTCGCACTCGGAGCCGATCTGGCCCGCGAGATCGAGATCACGTTCGCAGGAGACGATCGATGAGCTGTCACGACCACGGCCCCACCGAGGTCGACGCCGAGGAGACGATCGCGCTGGTTGGATGTCCGAACGTCGGCAAGAGCGTCGTGTTCAACGCGCTGGCCGAGCGCTACGTCGACGTCTCGAACTACCCGGGGACGACCGTCGACGTCACCGAGGCGGCCTTCGAGGACGCGAAACTCACGGACACGCCCGGCGTCTACGGCGTCTCCAGTTTCGACGAGGAAGAGCGGATCACTCGTGAGATCGTTCTCGAGGCTGACGTCGCGATCAACGTCGTCGATGCCACTCGCCTCGAGCGTGATCTCTTTCTGACGTTACAATTGCTGGATATGGGGATCCCGACGGTCGTCGCACTGAATATGATGGACGAGGCTGACGCGGACGGAATCGACATCGACGCCGAGACGCTCGAAGAGTCTCTGGGCGTTCCGGTCGTTCCCACGGTAGCGGTCGATGGGACGGGGATCGATCGGCTGCGTGCGCGACTTCCCGAGGCCACAGCGCCCGAGTCGACGCCGATCGAGCGGTGGTTCGACGACCTTCCGGAAGACGTCGGGGCGACACGAGCCGAGAAGACGCTGCTTGTCGAGGAAGACGAACCGACGGCTTCGCAGGTGGCTGACGGCGATATCGTGGCCGACGGCGGTGCTCTGACCTTCGTGGACGCGGGCCAGCGTGAGGACGTCTATACCCATCGGCGACGTCGGGTCGAAGACGTCGTCGCGGATGCTGTTGCACGGCGCGAGCGTGGGTCCTCGTGGGCCGAACGGCTCAGCGACTACATGTTGAATCCGCTGACGGGGACGCCGATCGCGCTGGCGATGCTCGGAGTGATCTACTACCTCATCGGCGATCTGGTCGCTCAGCGGCTGGTCGACTTCATGGAAGTGACGGTCTTCGGGGCATACTACAACCCTACAGTAGAATCGTTCGTGGGCGGACTGCTCCCGAACGCGAGCTGGGCCGAGCCGATCGAGTTCCTGCTGCTCAACGACAACCTCGGCCTGCTGACGATAACCGTCCAGTATCTCGTCGGCGTGCTGCTGCCGCTGGTCGTGGCGTTCTATCTCGTCATCTCCGTCATGGAAGACTCGGGCGTGTTGCCCCGGCTTGCCGTTCTCACGGATCGCGGGCTCACTCGGATCGGGCTGAACGGTCGGGCGATCGTCCCGATGATCGTCGGCGTCGGCTGTGTGACGATGGCGATCATCACGACCCGGATGGTCGGCTCCCGGCGCGAGAGACTCATCTCGACCGGGTTGCTCGGGCTGGCGGTCCCCTGCTCGGCCCAGCTGGGCGTGATCATGGGGTTGCTCGCTGGCCTGGGGCTCGTCTGGTGGTTCGGGTACGTCGGCGTGCTGCTGGTCGTCCTCGGCGTGGCCGGCGTGTTCCTCGACCGGACGCTGCCGGGTGAGAGCACACCGTTGGTGACCGAACTCCCACGGATGCGCGTCCCCCGAGCGCGGAACATCCTCCGGAAGACCGCCACCCGGACGAAGCTGTTCCTCCGGGAGGCGGTCCCGTTGTTCGGGGCGACGGCACTCGTCGTCTCGGCGCTGGCGTACGTCGGTGGCCTCGCAGCGATCCAGCGGGCACTCTCGCCTGTCACTGGCATGCTCGGATTGCCACAGGAGTTCGGGCGCGTACTCTTGCTGGGGCTGATCCGCAGGGACTTCGCGGCCGCGGGGATGACGGATCTGGCACTCGGGCCGGCCGAGGTGTTCGTCGGGTTGGTCGTGATCACGCTGTTCGTCCCGTGTATTCTCTCGATGGTGATGATCCTCAAGGAACGCGACGCCAGGAGCGCGCTGGTGATGTGGCTCGGGTCGTGGATCGCGGCCTTCGGCGTCGGCGGCCTGCTGGCGGTGGTCCTATGAACTGCCCGACCTGTGACTACGAGTTCGATCCCTCGCGGGGGCTCCAGTGTCCGCGATGTGGGGAGGCACTCGACTGTGGGGAGATCGGGTGTTCGAACTGTGACGCCTGTGACAGCCTCTTCGAGCAACTGGGACAGCGCATCCGGCCGAAGTGACCACCCACTTTTTTCCCGTCGACCACGTGGAACGAGTATGGACGATTCAGCGAGTCCGACCCTGACACTGGCCCTCCTCATGGTCGTCGTCGTGGCGGTCCAGACGTTCCTCCGGTTGTTCGGCGTCGATCCGTGGACGTTTGCCCTCGCCTGGCCGCTCACCGAACGACCCTGGACGCTCGTGACCAGCGTGTTCGCCCATGCCGGGTTCGGTCACCTCCTGACGAATCTGGTCGGGCTGGCGATACTCGGACTACTGCTCGAACGCCGGACCTCGCCGATACGGTTCTATACGTTCTTCCTGGCGACCGGGATCGTCGCTGGCGTGATGCAGGTCACGGTCGCCACGCACGTCCTCGGCCAGCCGGCAGCCGTCCTCGGGGCCAGCGGCGCGGTCTTCGCACTCTTCGGCTACGTGCTCGCCGGTAATCGCCTGACGAAAGCCGCCGCGTCCGGGATCTCGATCCGCCCGCGAACCCAGTTGCTCGCGATCGTCACCGTCGCTGTCGTCCTGACGGTCGTGACCGCGGGCCAGCGCGACGCCCTGATTGCACACTTCACTGGCCTCGTGCTCGGGATCGTCGCCGGCCGAGACCACCTGCTCCGGCCCGGCCAACCGGAGCCGACAGACAGGGTCGGTACCGACGTACCGGGCCGTTGATCCCGCGCTGGCGACCAGCCCCGATACCGTCTCTCGTCGGATGCCACCACGACTCATATATCGAAATCTCCAACGGAATCGAAGGGGTTTAGAATCCGACAGCAAGAGCAGTCAAATAGTCGTCGTGTCCGGGAGAACGGTCCGTTCGAGGCGTTCGTTGACCCGTTCGGTGAGGGGTTCGAGGTTCTCGACGTCCTCGCGGTTGTACGAGACCAGCGTTTCCAATGCAGATTCGTCGCCGCGCTCGTACTGATACCAGAGGTCGACCGCTTCCTTCCCGGAGATGTCCGGGCGTTCGCGCTCGATTCCGATCTCCTGCTCGATCGTCTTCAGCCCGCCAGTGAGGTCGAGTCGACGGCAGGGATACATGAGGTCGAGGTGTGGCTTCTCGGCGAGAGAGACGTCGAAGTTCGCTTCGAGGAAAGGGACGTCGAAGCGCTTGCCATTAAAGGTGACCAGCAGGTCGGCGTCGCCGAACAGGTCCGACAGGGCGTCGGCGTGGAGGTCCCGGCCCTGGACCAGGGTTTCGGTTTCGCCGCCGATGCGGGCGCTGACGGTCGTCACGTCGTTCCGATGCTGGTCGAGGCCGGTGGTCTCGATGTCGAAGAAACAGGCGTTCTCGCGGAAGGTCTCGAACAGCCGCCACTGCTCGGCGCTGGGGAACGTCTGGCCGAAGAAGGCAGCGTTATCCGAATCGAGATGGCGGCGTCCCTCGTCGATGAACGACTGGATTCGCTGGGCCGTGGTCTCGCCGACAGCGTCGGGGTCGAAGTCCTCCCAGTGAGTAATCCCCTGTTCCCAGAGCCGTCGCTCGGTCGTCTCGCCGACACCCTCGACCGGGATGAAGCTGTTCTCGACGCGCACACCACTCCTGGGTCGTGGGGGGACGTAAATCTCGCGCTCTCGCTTTCGGCCGATTTATCAGATGGGGTGAAGTGGCAGTGGATATGAACGTATCTGAGTGGGGGATCGCGAGCCGTCGATCACTGGCGGTCGTGATGCTTCTGTCGGTGCTCGTGGCGTCGTTCGGGGTCGTGAGCGCTGGTAGTTCGGACGCAGGACAGGAGACGGTCTGTGAGCAGCAGGTCGAGGCGACCGCGAGCCAACAGGCGAGCAACGCGGCCGATGCGGTGAATCGGTGGATTCGAACCCAGAGCCAGGAGGTAGCCCAGTTGGGACGGCAGCCGATCGTCGAGCGGGGCAACGCCTCCGAGATCCAGTCGTGGTTTCTCTCAGAGCGAAACCAGAACGCGGACTGGGGTAGGTCGGGTGCGACGGTCCACTACGTCGACCTCGACCGGGAGGAGGTGCTTGCGAGCACGGACCCGACCAGTTACGAAGGTTCCTCGACGAGCGAGCTGAACAACAGTCTCAGTGCGGTCCTCGAAGACGCACGGATCGGTCAGGGCGTGAGCCGAACGGACGCCTACGTCGACCAGTCGGGGACCGTCCGGGTCTCGTTCGTCCAGGTGATCGCTGGCGATTCGGAGACGACGCGCGCCATCGTCTACTCGGTCGCGCCACACGCGGCAGCCAGTGAGTTGCTGGATCAACCGGGCGACAGCGGCGTGACGATGGTCGTCGACGCACAGAACCGCATCCTCATGGACCACACCGGATCGACTGGACTGCAGCTTCGAAGCTACTCGGCGAGCGCGTGGGAACAGCCGATCCTCGAAGCGCGAGCGGCCGGCGGTGGCGAGACGTCCGTCCAGCGAGCACCGGAACCCGCCAGTGGCATCCTGAGCGGTGAGGTGAACGGTCGCGTCACCGAATACGGTCTCCGCGGCGAGCGCTACCTCGTCGCGTCGGCGAAAGTACCCACCATCGCCCAGACCGGGATCGCTCAGGACGTCCAGTGGATCGTCCTCGTGCACTCGCCGTGTTCGTCGAGTCTCGACGGAGACGAACAGCAATCCGGAGACGCTAACGGAGAGACCGGCAGCGGCTTCGGCCCGGGATACGGCCTTGGCGTCGCGATCCTGGCCGTCTCGCTGCTCGGGATCGCGGTCGTGACGGCCTGTGGTCGCCGGGCGTGACAGCCACGACGCGACCGGCGGTCACGCCTATGGGCCTGGCACGCTTCGTCTCGACCATGACCACGTACCTGCTCGCGAGTAGCTCCGTCCACACGAGCGCGGCGGCCTGTGACTACCTCGCCGACCGGCTGGGCGACGAGGACACGGTGATGGTGCTCGGCGTTGCCGAACCTGACGCCCCCGAACGGGACGCTGGCGACGCGATCAACGTCGCCCGGGCGCGGCTCGCGCCCGCTACTGTGTGGAGCGAACAGCGCGAGGGCGACCCCGTCGCGGAGATTCTCGATCTGGCGGCGGACGTCGAGGCTGACGAACTCGTACTCGGCCAGCGCGGCGGCGACCCCGAGGGCGAGACGACAGGCCTGGGGAGCACGGTCGCGGCGGTCGCGGGCGAGACAGACCGGCCAGTCGTGGTCGTTCCGGTGTAGTTCGCTCGGGGACAGCCGTCACTCGACCGCCACAGTCAACACCTCCGGCGCACAACCCGGGGATATGTCGGCATCCGAACTCGCGGCCGCCGTCAAGGAATCACTGGAAGTCGACGCTGAATCCTTCCAGGAACGGGCGGCCGCGGAGGCCGAGTGGCTCAAAGACGAGGTGCGGGAGGGGACCTTCGACAACAGCGAGGCCATCGTCGGTCTCGAACTCGAACTCTACGCCGTGGACGACCGGACTGACGCCCTCCAGCGCGTCCCACGACCCCTCCTGGAGCGAATCGGCTTCGAGAAGGAACTCGGGCTGCACAACGCCGAGATGCAGACCAGTCCCCAGCCCCTCAATTCCTTCGGGTTGGAGGCCCAGGAGCGGGAACTGCAGGCCAATCTCGTGCCCGCCCAGGAGCGGACCCGCGCGGAGAACATCCGGCTGGTCAGCGACGGCATGTGGACAGTCCCGCCGACGGGCGAGACCGCCCGGCAGTACCTCTCGGACTCGATCGAACAGGACGGCGTCAGGATCGGGACCAACATGTCCGACGCCGTTCGTTACCACGCGATGGCCAACACGGACTACCCCTCCGGGCTGTGTCTGGACGCCCCGAACGTCACGCTCGAAGCAGACACTGTGATGCCCGAGAGCCTCATCACGTCGATCCAGCCCCACGTCCAGGTCCCCCACGCACCTGACCTCCCCGAATACTTCGCCTACGCGCTGCGCATCGCCGGCCCGCTGCTGGCGATGGGTGTCAACTCACCCTTCTTCCCGCCGGATCTCTACGACGACGTGCCCGACGCGACCATCCTGGACGACGCCTGGATGGAACATCGCATCTCGGTGTTCGAGTCGGTGCTGAACGCCACCGACGAGTCCGTCCCGAAGAAGGTGTGTTTCCCCTCGGACTTCGAGAGCGTCGAGGACGCCATCGACTCGATCGTCGCCGACGAGACCATCGTCCCCATGGAGGTGACGCACGGCGAGCGCTTCGACGACCAGTTCGCCCACGTCCGGCACAAACACGGCTCGTACTGGCGGTGGATTCGACCAGTCTTCGACGGCGCGACCCGCTCGCAGGCCAACGCCCGCATCGAGTTTCGACCCCTGCCCGGCCAGCCGACGATCCGCGACGCCATCGCCTTTCAGGCCGTGTTCGCCGGCCTGCTCGAGAGTCTGGTTCGGCGCGAGCACCCTGTCCGAACGCTCGACTGGAAAACCGCCGAGGCGAACTTCTACAACGCGATGCGGGACGGACTCGACGCCCACCTCACCTGGATCACCGGGGGCGGCGAGACGACCGATCTCGACGAGATATACGGCGAATTGTTCGAGCACGCCCGCGACGGCCTGGAGTTGCACGGCCTCTCGACCGAGGCCGCCCGCCGGTACATCCGGCCGCTGCGCGAGCGCGTCGACCGCCGGATCACGCCCGCGCGCTGGAAGTTCGGCTACGTCCGTCGCCGGGTGCAGGAGGGTGTCCCGCTTGCGGAGGCGATCTGGGGCATGCAGGCCCAGTACATTCGCGAACAGGAGGCGACGCTCGTCGACGGCGACTTCACTGACTGGCTGAGCTAGGAACCGTCACTACTGCAGCCACCTTCTCGAAAGCCCTGCTTGTTCGTGTTGCTGTCATCGATTCCGAGCCAGCGAGTCGAGGGTGTTCCTGCGGTATTCGCGTTGCAGTCACAGTTTCTCCAGCAGCTTCGAGATGGCCCAGACGATGACCAGCAGCGGGAGGAAGGGGAGCATAATGATCACTAGCCCGAGAAACAGGGTCCACCCGACGGCGTTCATCCCAGCGTCCTCGTGACTCCCGTACCCCGGCGTCACCGTCCTGATGATCTTTTTCACGACCGGGGCCGGCGTCTCGTCGGCTGATTCCATCTCGGAAGCACTCATACGTGCAGCTAGGTCGGGTCGGAGCATAAAGACTGGCGCTGGTCTGGGCAATACTTTCAACCGGGTGGACACGGAAGGCAACCACATGGGAGAGCCGCCGGCGACGACTGACGAACTGCTGACGGCCGTCCTCCGGACGTTCCCGGACATCGGGTTCGTCCTCGACGAGAAGGGGACCTACGTCGAGGTGCTGGCGGGTCCCGAGACCGAATCACTGGGTTACGAAGATCCCGAGGCCCTCGAGGGCGAGCGAATCCCCGACCTGCTGCCCGCGGAGACGGCGACGCGGTTCATGAACGTCATCAGCGACGCGATCCGGACAGGGCAGTTTCAGACGATCCGCTACCCGCTCGAGGTCGTCGAGGGGCGGCGCTGGTTCGAGGCGCGGGTCGCCCCGATCGAGACGAGCGCCGACCGCGAGCACGTCGTCTGGATCTCGCGAGACATCACCGATCTTCGGAACGAACTGGAGACGCAGGCCCGGACCGCCGACGCCGTCGTCCAGACCATCGACGACGTGTTCTACCTGGTCGACCCCGACGGGTCGCTGCACCGCTGGAACGACCGCCTCACCGCTGTCACGGGGTATACCGACGCCGAGATCGCCGACATGCACGTCGCGTCGCTGTTCGCCGAGACCGACGCCGACGCTGTCGAGACGTACCTCGAAACAGTCTTCCAGACCGGGGCCGCTACCACCGAGGGGACGATCGAGAGCGCCGATGGCGATCGCATTCCGTTCTCGTTCAGGACCCACGCATTCGAGCACCCTGAACTCGGCGAGGTCGCCTGCGGGATCGGGCGGGACATCACCGACCAGCGAGCACACGAGCGGACCCTCGAACGCCGAAGTCACCAGCTACGGCTGCTGAATCGACTCCTGCGCCACGACGTGCGCAACGACCTCACGACGATCCGGGGTGGGATCGAACACCTCCGCGCGGAGAACGACGATCACGACGACGTCCTCGCGCGGCTCGAACGCGCCACCGAACACATCGTCGAGTTGACCGAGACTGCCGGGCGGCTGGCAGATCGCATCGACGCCGAGGAGGAACCGCAGTTGGCCGCAGTCGACCTCCGGCCGATCGTCGAGGCGGCCATCGACGAGGCGCGCGAGCACTACCCCGAGGCGACGATCGACTGTCGTGACCTCCCGGCTGTCGCCGTCCGTGCCGACGACCTCCTCGACGCCGTCGTGTCGAACCTGCTCGACAACGCGATCCGGCACAACGACTGCCAGGAGCCGACGGTGACGGTCTCGGTCGAGCAACAGGCTGCGACGGTCACACTCGGAGTCGCCGACGACGGGCCGGGGCTGTCGGACACCCAGAAAGAGCGACTGTTCGAGAGCGACGCGACGAGCGGGCAAGCCCCCGAGACCGGGATGGGGCTGTATCTCGTGGATCTGCTGATCGATCGCTACGACGGGACGATCACTGTCACCGACAACGAGCCGACCGGGGCAGTCTTCCGGGTCGAACTCCCTCGGGCGTAGTTATTCGAGGTGGACGGCCGGCCGGAACGGCTCGGCCTGGCTCGCCTTCCCGGCGGGGTCGTACGGATCTTCGTCCTCGGCGTACACTTCGACGTCGGCGTCGAACTCCCCGGCGAGGAACGACCGGGCGGCCTCGTAGACCGACTGCTCGTCGATCTCGCCCATCGCCTGGAGCGTCTCGTCGTCGCGCTCGCGCACGACGCTGACCATCTCCTGAGCGAGGTCGTTGACCTCGTTCCCCTTCTCCCGCAGCGATTCGTGCTGCATGACCTTCCCCATGACCGCGCCGACGTCCGGGCCCGTCTCGACGACGGTATCGAAGACCGTCCGCTTCCAGTCGGCGGCGACGTACAGCCGGATCGTCTCGGGGTCGGTGTCGGTGACGTCGACGATGTCGGCCACGTCGTCGGTGACGTCGGCGATCAGCGACTCCTCGACCTCGGTGCGTTTCGACTCGAACTCGGGGTCGGGTTCGGGCCAGGCGGCGTCCTCGACGGGTTCGCCCGCCAGCTGTTCGTGGAGTTCGTTGGCCATGAACGGGACGAACGGAGCCAGCAGCCGCAGCCGGGTCCGCAATACCTCGCGCAGCACCCACTTCGCGCCCGGCCGGTCGGTGTCGGTCCGGCGGCGGTACCACTTCAGGTGCTCGTCGAACTGGTAGAACGCAGCCTGGGAGGCACTGCGCGTCTCGAAACGATCCATCGACCCCGTAGCCTCCCTGACTGTACTCTGCAGTTTCGACAGCAGCCAGCGATCGACGTGTTTCAGTTCGTCGCGAGCGCCCTCGGGGACGGGTGTCTGAATGACTTCTTGGGCCCGAGACCAGAACCGTTCGAGCTGGTTCCGGGTCGTCCCGACCTGGTCGGCTCGCCAGTCGAAATCCTGCCACGGTTCGGAGCTGTTGAGAAGGAAGAACCGGACGGTGTCGGCCCCGTACTCGTCGATCGCTTCACCGGGGAGCACGACGTGCCCCTTCGAGGAGGACATCGCTTCACCTTCGAGCAGGCCCATCCCCATCACGGTGATCCCCTGGGGCCAGTTGGCCTGGTCGAACAGCTCGGCGTGGTGGAACAGGTAGAAGGTCAGATGGTTCTGGATCAGGTCGTTGCCCGAACACCGGAAGTCGACGGGGTACCAGTAGTCCCACTCCTCGCGAAGGTCCAGCGCCCGTTCGTCCGGCTCGTCCACCGCGTCTTCGCCGTAGAACAGCGTGTCGAAGAAGTCGTGATCCATCTCCTCGACGGGCACGTCCTGCAGGCGGTGGGCGACGGTGTAGTAGGACATGTAGATCGTCGAGTCGCTCAGGGGCTCGATGACGAAGTCCTCGTCCCACGGCAGTCGCGTGCCGAGGCCGTAGTTACGAATGGCCGGCCACTCTTCGAGCCAGCCGATGGTGTGGTCGTACTGCTCGCGGGTGCTCTCTGGGATCGCCTCCAGCTGGGAGACGGCGTCGTAGGCCTTCTGCTTCCACTCCTCGTCGCTGTAGCGGAGGAACCACGTGTCCGCACGCGCCACCTCGACGTCGCCGCCACACCGGCAGACGACCTCTTCGGTGTACTCGTACATCAGGTCGAACAGATTCTCGTCACGGTAGTGATCGCGGAACCGCTCCCGGACGTCCTCGATGACCTCGCCCGCGAACTCGCCGTAGGAATCGAGGAGTCGCCCAGCGTGGAACTCGTCCTGGTAGAGATCCGCGGTCACGTCTTCCAGTTTGGGGTCGTCGCTGGATTCGATTCCGGCGGCCTGGACGGCGTCCCTCGCTGGGATCTCGCCGTAGCCCTCGATCGAGAGGATCGGGACCGGTTCGATAGCTTCGACAGCGTCGGGGTCGATCCCGTACTCGCGCATGCGCTCGTCGTCAGCTTTCGCCTCTTGCAGCGCCACGTAGTCGTCCGGCGAGTGGGCGGGCACGGACATGACGACCCCGGTGGCGTTGTCGGCGTCGACGAAGTCCGCCGGGAGGATCAGCACCTCGTCGCCGGTGACGGGGTTGGTGACCGTCTGGCCGATGATGTCCTCGACAGCGACCTCCACTCTGATCTCGACGTCGCGGGCCTGCAACTCGAACTTCTCGGCGGCCTCGGCCGAGCAGAACCACGTCTCTCCGTCCACGTCGGCGAGCACGTACTCGGCGCCGGGATTGACGTACGCATTTGTCACACCGCGAACCGTCTCGGGCCGGAGGGTCGCCATCGGCGCGACGACCTCCTGACCGTCGATCTCGGCCCCGAACTTCACGAGCGTGAACTCCTGGAACTCCGCGTCTTCACCTTCGAGGAGGTCGTGGGTCGTGACCGGCTGCTCCTCGTTGGTACAGTAGTTGACCGGATTGAGCCCCTTCTCCAGCAGCCCGCGCTCCTTGAGCGTCTCGTACTGCCAGGTGATGAACTTCGAGTAGCGCTCGTCGTTCGTGGTGAACTCCCGGCGCCAGTCGATCGAGAGGCCGAGTTGCTTGAATCCCTTCTTGTAGTGGTTCTCGATGAAGTAGCGGGCGAAGCCCATCGGGGTCTCCAGGTCCTGCAGGGTGTCCTCAGGGACGTTGTAGGTGTCTCGCAGGACCGACAGCTGTTCTTCCTCGCCCTCTTTGAGGCGCTCGACAGCGCCGATGATGGGCGTGCCGGTGACGTGCCAGGCCAGCGGAAAGAGGACGTTATCGCCCTGCAGGCGGCGATAGCGGGCGTAGACGTCGGGCACAGTAAACGTGCGACAGTGGCCGATGTGCATTCCGCCGCTGGGGTAGGGGTAGGGGACCGTGATGAAGGTGGGGTCCTCCTCGCCCTCTTCGGGGTCGGCCTCGTAGCGCCCCTGTTCGTCCCAGCGGGTGCGCCACTTGTGCTCCAGGGCACCCGGTTCGTACTCGTCGTTGCGTGGCGGAGCGGTCATATTCCCCTGTCCGGCACTCTCAGTAAAAAGACCTCCCATAGCGGCCGAACCGTCCACAGAGTGCGACGCCGGAGGATATTCATAGGGGCCGTGTGAATGGCCAACACGTGCGACGCAATCAGGGACGTGGGTCCGGACCGGAACGGTCGGTCCGGCGCGTCGACTTCCACGATAGCGGTGGGGAACCGTCGCGGGAGGCCACCGGCCCCGTTGGTCGGTCGAACGCCGAACTGGCCGGACAACTGGCTGGCCGCTCGGCGGCGATCCGGACGGACGGCATCTCGGGAACGATCTTGGCCGTCCCAAACGTCGAACTCGGCGCAGTCGCCTACGACCACCAGCTCGACGCGGCCGAGGAAGCCCAGCAGCGACTGCTGATACTGCTCGATCTGGAGAACACCGGCGACGAGCCACTACGCTGGAATCCCAATCGGACACGGTTTCTCGGCACCGACGATTACACCTACCAGCCGTCGTCGCTCTCGCTGGACCCCGATCGGTTCGGGCCGGGCTGTCACACCCGATCGGTGACGATCGAACCCGGTCGCCGTGCCCGGGTCGTGACGCTGATCGAGGAATTGCCGGCCGGCGTCGAGATCGAGACCGTCGTTCACCGGCTCCGGCGAGGTCGAATCGAAGTCACACTCGCCTAGCCGATGCTACCGGACGGCCTCCACCCGCAGGCAGCGACGATGGTCCGACGTCAGCGGCGGGTGCAGCGCCTGTTGCCAGACCAGAGCGTCCGGGGGCTCCGTTGGCTCACACGCCTGGGCGCGTGGCTCCGGGACGCCCCATCCGTCGGGACCGTCCACGACCGGGCGATCGCCGGTCCCGACGGCGAGATTTCGATCCGAATCTACCGCCCCGAGGGTGAGACACCTTTTCCCACGATCGTCTACTTCCACGGCGGTGGGTTCGTCAGCGGCGATCTGGAGAGTCACGACGCCCTCTGTCGGTATCTGACCCGCGAGAGCGAGTGTGTCGTCGTCTCGGTAGACTATCGGCTCGCGCCCGAACACCCGTTTCCTGGTGCTGTCGAGGACGCCATCGCCGCGACCGAGTGGGTCGCCGATCACACCGACTCCCTTGGCGGGACGGGCCAACTGGCGGTCGTCGGCGACAGCGCGGGCGGGAATCTGGCTACGGTCACGACACTGGCCGCCCGCGACCGCGGCGGCCCCGAGATCGACTACCAGGCGCTGATCTACCCGGGTGTCGGGACCAGAGAAGACCAGGAGTCAGTTCGGGAACACGCCGATCTCGTGCTCTCGCGCGCGGACCTGGAGTGGTTTCGGGACTGTTACTACGGCAGCGAGATCACCCTCCAGAACCCCTACGCCGACCCCACGAGAGCCTGTGATCTCTCGGGACTGCCGCCGGCGACGGTCATCACGGCCGGGTTCGACCCGCTCAGAGACGGCGGACGTGCCTACGCCGAACAACTCCAGGCGGCGGGCGTCGCTGTCCGCCACGTCGAGTACGAAGACATGATCCACGGGTTCGTCTCGATGACCGATCAGATCGACCGTTCGACGGAAGCGATCGCGGACGTGGCCGAAGGCCTGCGGACGGCACTGCTGGCAGAGTGATACGCCCACCAGCTATCAGCGACCTGACCGCACTTCAGTAGGGCAAGTCAGGCGACGACTGCCCGATCCCGGATCGAGTCGAATATCTGTGGAACGATCGCTTCTGCCAGCGGTGACAGTTCGTACACGCGATCGCCACCTTCGCGGTACTTCCCGACGAGCCCCGCTTCTTCCAGTTTGTTCAGATGGTGATAGAGGTCGTTCTGGCGTCTGTCGAGCAACGTCGCCAGTTCGCCGCTGGAGGTCTCACCGTCGGTCGCGAGCAGATAGAGAATCGTAAACCGCGTCGCCTCACCCATCGCGCTGAGCCGAGCCACCTCTCGTCCGAGATCGAGGTCCTCCCCGAGCAACTCCTCCTCGACTCGCTCGCGCGCAGTTGGTCGGTCGTCTCGAACTGTCTCTCGCTCGCTCATACTGATTACTCGTGATCCTATCGTTAAAATCTTAACGCTGGTTAAGACGCGTCTCCAACACTAATTTATATATTGGGGGGACTCTCTCGAAACGATGTCGATGGAGCAGATGAGATACCGGGGGGAGTCGGTGGGAGACATCATCGAGCGTTCTATTTCTGCCCCTGAGTCAGCACCACTGTTGTTCTTGATGGGGCCGTATCGGTTGTTGGATCCGAAATACGTCTATGCAGAGGGGGAGTTCCCGCTTCCGACGGATCCGCTCGCGCCGAGTAATGAGGTTCCACAGCCGGATCTCATCGAGACGACTCTCCGGGAGATAGCATCGCGAATCTCCGAGGCAACAGCGGCGACTGCGTTCATCGCGAGTGACGTCGATATCCCGACGCGGAAGGAAGTAGCGGACAAAGGGCTGGACGAGCCAGGGATGGCCGTCATCGATCAGTCCGTGGCCTTTGCCAGAGCAAGTGCAGGAAACGCGTTCGTGTTCACCAAGGCAGGACTCACGACTGGTGTCGGAGCAGAAACGGGTGCGATCCCTGAACATTTTCGACTCCGGAAACCCGGCGAGTCCCTGCGGGATCCACGGATGTTCTGCATCTTCGCAGAGGGGGAACGAAGAGACAACGGAACGTACGATCCGAGATTCAGTAGTGCGTCTATCGACGAGATGGACGACGCCTACGACCTCAGATTCATGTACTTCGAGACTCGCGAGGAACTGGTCGAGAAGTTGGTCACGTTTGTCGAGGCGTACGTCATTCCCTTACACGGGGATGACCAATTGTGAACGATCGTCACCATGAGAATAAACTATTTAACTATATTCGAATGATAGTATTTATATGTGTATTTGTTTTTGGTTGTTGATGTATGAGAGAGAGAGAAGACGAAAATTCATCAAATCAGTCGGCTCACTTTCACTGATTAGTAGTATTGGTATCGCAAGCGGAAAAAGAGAAAACAGTGGAAGGTCTCATTCCCCAGGTGAAGGAGCCGCGTTCAGACCTTCTGGAGCGAATGGTGAGCTACACGAACAAATGAGTTCAGCATTTCGAGAGGGAGGTTCAGATGAAGTGGAGTCCGTGTTGGAACGTGCCGATCTAGCATATGTACATGACTCCGGCACGCCAGAGAGTAGCTTTGAGACGGACGATGAAGTGTCTACGATGGATCGATATGAAAAAAGTGACTCGGAATTAAGTGTGGCTTCCGTTACGATTCCGCATACAGATCAAATAAGCGTCCATGTGATGGTCGATCTTGAGAATGTCGAGTCTTCAGTAGGGTCAGCGACATATGCAAATGATGCCGTCGGGATGGCGTTTAATGGTGACCACTGGTCGTTGGTAGGTGAGCCGGATGTCTACGCCGAGAATCCTCATTCAGCAAGCTTCTTTTCTGATTCCACAGGTGGCAGCGGAGGAGGACTTGTTGGAGAAATCAATTTATCGGCAGATCCGTTAGTTCTCCCAAACAATTCATACGTTGAACTCTATGCTGAATTAGAGAACTTGGATGGTGTTGCAGGTTCAATATTGGGGTATTACAAACACACAGAAGCATTTTGGGTTGAGCATAGTATTCCAATCGACAATGTGTCGATCGGGATAGACCCCCTGAGCATAGATATCAACACTGATGCCGATACTCTGTGGGATATCGGAAAGTTCAATGACCCCGAGGATGCTCTGAAACGATAAATGGACAACGAAGGCGTTCTATTCAATGGTGCACAGCTCTGGTTCATCGTCTTCATATTTTTTGAGATTTTTCCCGAACCATATTATTCATCCTCATTCAATACAGTCGTAAATGCCATCGGCCTCACGCTCATCTATCTGATTCCGGCGTACGTCGTGTGGCGAGTTGCAACCGGAAAGTACCCGTCGGACGTGCTACCGGACATCCTGTTGCGCTCTTCGTCCGACGAGAATACTTGAGAACGTGGCTGAGGTTCTCGATATCGATGGAATGGTCCTTGGCGTACCCTCTCGCCTCGCTGGCTAGGAGACAATAACTGCAACGCTGATAACGCAGGAAAGCCCTCGACTCGCTGGCGCACGCTCAGCAGCATCCCGTTCGTTCCACTCACGGGAACCCTGTTGCTGAGCGCATCTGTTCGCTACGCTCACCGCCACCGAGTCTCGCCCTTTCATCCTCCAGGAAACAGCACAGCAAACCTGCCCTTCCCCAGGTCACTCGACAAGACGCGCTCCCGGCCACTGCGGGGCGGTCAGGAAGCGTGTTCCGGCGTCCTGCGGCGCGAAGCGACGCAGGGCTCGCGAGAGCTTGCTCTCGCGGCGCACTCGCGCCGGAACCGGGGAGGTGTGGGGGAACGATAATGCGGTGCGGTCGGAAGCCTGGTGGATGAAAGGGCGAACCTCGCTCGCGTTTATCTAGTCGCTACGGCGGCCACTATCCGAGCGAGCACCGCGAGCGAGGATATGCCGCGTAGCGACCGCGAACGAGGTGAGGGCTTTCCCGAGTTGGTGAAGTTGTCACTGATTCCTAGCGATCGAGGTGAGGGCTTTCCACCGGTGGGGGTTCCAAGGGTTTCGAGGTCAACTCCTAGCGAACGTGCGACAGGCTTGCTGGAACGACTAACTATCAGTTCCCTCCCGTCAGGAGAAAGTTGTGAACCTCCCTGAAGCAAATATGAAGAACCGTATCGGGAAATCAACTGACGAAGTGGCCCCTACGGCGAAACGATCCCAGTCTCGACTAGATCTTCCAGCACGTCCGCGGCGTGGCCCTCGGGGTGGACGCCCTCGTAGGTCGCGACGACCTGGCCGTCCACGACGACGAACGTCGTCCGGGCGGCCGCGCCGTTCTCGACCGGGACATCGAACGAGTCGGCGATATTGCCGTCGGGATCGGCCAGCAGGTCGAACGCGATGTCGTATTCGTCGGCGAATTCGCGGTGGCTCTCGACGTCGTCGGTCGAGACGCCGTAGACAGTGACGCCGGCCTCCCGATAGGCCGAAAGCGAGTCGTCGAATCCCTCGGCTTCGATCGTACAGCCGGGCGTGTCGTCGCGGGGGTAGAAGTAGACGACTGTCGGGCGGTCGTACTGGCAGACGACCCGCTTGTCGTGCTGATTCTGGGCGGCGAACGTCGGCGCGTCGTCACCGGGTGTCAGTGGCACACCGACGGGTGCGTGCGCCAGCGACACAGACGTTTCGGTCCGGCACTGTCCCGCCGAGCGTGTCGCCAGCGGGTCGGCGTCTCGAAATCGTTTTAACCGTCACTTGCCACAGAGTCACATACTAATGAGCGCAGGGAAAGACGCACGACTCGCGCGCATCGGGACAGGGGGGCGCCACCTCATCGTCCCCATGGACCACGGGATCACAATGGGGGCTGTCACAGGCCTCAAAGACATCGAGTCCACCATCGACGGGATCACTGCGGGCGGCGCGGACGCCGTCCTCACCCAGAAGGGGCTGGCCGAGCGGGTCCACCCGAACAAGAACGGCGCGGGCTACATCGTCCACCTCAACGGCTCGACGACCATCGGCCCCGACGAGGACGACAAACGCCTCACTGGAACGGTCGAAGACGCCATCCGAGCGGGCGCCGACGCCGTCTCCTTTCACATCAACGTCGGCTCCGAGTACGAACCCGAGCAGATCACCCAGCTAGGTGAGCTGACCACTGAAGCGGGACGATTCAACATCCCCGTGCTGGCGATGGCCTACGCCCGCGGGCCGGGTATCGACGGCTCCGATCCCGAGGCCCTGGGCCACGCCGTCAGACTGGCCGAGGAACTGGGCGCGGACGTAATCAAGACCTCCTACAGCGGCGACGCCGACAGTTTCGCCCACGTCGTCGAGTCGACCGCCAAACCGGTCGTCATCGCCGGCGGCTCGAAAGGCACCGATCAGCAGACCCTGGAGATGGTCCGCGGTGCGATGGACGCCGGCGCGGCGGGCGTCTCGATGGGGCGGTCGATCTTCCAGCACGACGACCCCGAGGAGATCACCAGCGCCGTCGCGAGCGTCATCCACGACGACGCCAGGGCGCGCGACGCGCTGGAAGCCGCCGGGCTGACCGTCGAGCCCTGATCTCGCGGACACAGTTTTCCGCCCGGGTACACAACACAGACTATAGTAACAATTGAAACGATTTACACACCGATCGCACTGTTGTCGTGCGATCGTGTGTGCATTGACTTTCAATGGCTACTATAGATGACAGACGCACCCGCCGTCGAGCGACGTGTGGTCGATCCCGTTATCGGGACGTGTCCATTTTGTGCCTTCGAGGGCGCGCGGATCGCCGTCTATCGCCACATCGAGTCGAGGCACTCCGAGATCGATCCGGACGATATCTTCAGCGATCCGGTCGGCGATCTCGCCTAGAAGATGGTCGCCAGCCCGTCCGGGGAGTCGAACGTATAATCCGGCGTGTGCGCCGGGTCGGCAGGCGCGCCCAGGTCATGTTCGTCGGGGACCCAGCAGGCTCGCAGTCCGGCGCGTTTCGCGCCGATCACGTCCGCCCGGTAGTCGTTGCCGACGTACAGCCCCTCCGCGGGATCGCGGTCGAGCGCGTCGAGCGCCTCGTGAAAGGGATCGGGACTGGGTTTGGGAGCGGGGCCGTCACCGGCGTAGACGACCGTCTCGAAGGCGTCGTCGAGCCCGAGTACGTCGAGTTTGGTCTGCTGTGTCTCTCGGCTGCCGTTGGTGACGAGGCCGACTGTCGCTCGTTCGCGGGCCGCTTCGAACGCTTGCCGGGCACCGGGTCGCCATTCGACGGCCGTGTCGTCTTTCACTGCGAGGGTCGCCCTGGCGAGCGCGTCGGTGTCGACCGAGCCGGCGTCGACGCGCTCGGCCGCGAGGCCGAACAGTCGTCGGAAGAAATCGTGGTCGCTGTCGGCGTTGCCGACCCCGGGTCCGACCTCGCGGATGGTCTGGACGTCACAGAAGGGATCGATCCCCGCCCGTTCGAAGGCCGCGGCGTGGACCTCCGCGTCGTCTTGGGTCGAGCGACACAGCGTGCTGTCAAGGTCGAACAGGACGGTGTCGTAAGTCATTGGAAGGCCTAGTCGGCCACAGTACAAGAGTTTCTGGGTCTCGACGGTCGGGAACGGCTCACTCTGGGACCGTCGTGACGGTCGGTTCGGCTGGTCGGTCCGCACTCTCGGTGGCATCGATGGCTGCCGGTAGCCACGGCGGCGGGTCGGGATCGACGCTGGCGGGCGTGTCGAGATCGTAGGTGACCGAGACGACCCGCCGCTCTGGTCCATCTCGACGGTCGACCCGATAGCTGAGTTCGTGGACGAGCCCGCGCGTATCGACCACCATTCGTCCTCCAAAGGACATCTCGGAATCGTCACTGGGGCTGAAAATAAAGGCGATCGCTGGGCGACCGTCGACAGTCGTGGTGTCGGTCGGCACCCAGTGACCACTGTCGAGTTGCCCCTTGAGCGTGAACCGAGCGGTCGATTCGCTCAGTCTCGAGACTGATCTACTCATACTTCGATACGTCTCGTTTTCGGTGTGCTGGATGGTCCCGTTTTCGGCGTCGTATCTGGTCTCGTTCTCGACGCTGTACTCGGTCCCGTTCTCGATGTACCCCTCCCTCTGTAGTACGCGTCGCTCCTCGGCGTGCAGGCGGACGTAGTTGGACTGGTACGTGGCTACGTCGTCGCTCACGGCGATTGTTCCCCGGGTAACACGACGGAACTCGACCGTTCCGTTCGTCCATTCTGCGGTGGTCTCGTTGATTTCGAGCACGAAGTCCGTCCCGCCCAACAGTCGCTCGTTAGCTCGTGCGAGCGCGTCGCTATTGACGATCCCCCGTCTGTCGGTGCCAGGCGGCATCTCGACGCCCTCGAAGGTCGCGTCGGGCCTCGCCGTCTCGACTGTCTTTCCGCCTCGCGGACCGTCCGAAGGAGTCCGTTCGGTCGTGATCGGCGGCGGCTCGGCGGCAGTGAGATCCGCGGCAGGGCCGCCACCCGTCCCGTCGCTCGGACCTGAACACCCCGCCAGCGCGAGTCCGAACACACAGACGAGCAGGAGGGCTATCCGTCGCATATCTATCCACTCCACAAACTGGAGATAAATAAACACCTGTTCGCGATCCGCGATCATCGAGCCCAACACGTTGGTAGAAGACTCACCGTACTTGCGGCCCTCGATGCAGACATGAAACACGCAGACAGATGCGCATTCGATCTCGAGGACAGTGACTCGCTCGCGCCGCTCGTTCCAGGTGCCGTCACCGTACTCACGCTGACAGTCGCGTTCGGACTACTCGCGGCCGGCTTCGAGTTCTTCTGGGTGACTTTCATCGTCGGCTTCGGTGTCGTCATGCCTATCGCGGTCGGGCTGGCCAAACGCGCCGAGGCGGACCGCGAGCGGGGAAGAGATGGCACGGCGGAGTCCGGGCAGGCAGACGCGCTGGACGACCTCCGGCGGCGCTACGCCCGCGGCGAACTCACCGACGCCGAGTTCGAGCGCCGACTCGAACGGCTTCTGGAGACGGAATCGGTTGCGGACGCACGCGCCGCCGTCGGCGACTCACAGCGACCAGTCGGCCAGCGACGAGTGGACTGAGACTGAACAGGCGGAGGTGTCGATGTCGGCTCGTCGTCGGCACGGTCGGCAGCAACCGCCACTCTCAAGCGCCCCGACTGCGAGCGTAGGGACAATGACACGGACCGTCTGGCTCAAGGCCGACAGCGACGTCGGCGACTGGGAGACACGGAAGCGACGGATCACTGCCGGGCTGGAGGCCGGCGTCGACTGGGTTCTGGTGGACAAACACGACGTCGACCGCGTCCGGGAACTCGGGCAGGTCAACATCGCTGCCTTCGCCGGGGGCGACGTCCACGTGATGGAGGCCGAGGGCGACGAACCCGAACCGGACGCCACCATCGTCGGCAAGGACGGCGAGGGCGACGGCACTGTCGAGCTACCTGCGGACTTCTCGGGCTCTGCGGACCTCTCTGCGCTGCGGGCCGAGGACGGTCCCGACGGCGGCTACGTCCGCATCCTGAGCAAGGACTACGAGGGCTTCGCCGAAGAAGTCGCGACGGAAGCCGACTACACCATCGTCATCGGCGACGACTGGCAGATCATCCCCCTGGAGAATCTGATCGCCCGCGTCGGCGAGGAGACCGACCTCATCACCGGCGTCCAGACCGCCGGGGACGCCCGCACCGCCTACGAGACGCTCGAGATCGGCGCGGACGGCGTCCTGCTGGACACCGACGACCCCGACGAGATCAGAAAGACCGTCGAAGTTCGGGACGAGGCCGGCCGCGAGTCCCTCGAACTCACGTACGCCGAAGTGACGGCTGTCGAGCAGACCGGCTCCGCGGACCGGGTCTGTATCGACACCGGGAGCCTGCTGGAACACGACGAGGGGATGCTCGTCGGATCGATGTCCCGTGGCCTCTTTTTCGTCCACGCAGAGACCGCCGAGTCACCCTACGTCGCCTCCCGCCCCTTCCGGGTCAACGCCGGCGCGGTCCACGCCTACGTCCGGACGCCCGACGGCGGCACGAAGTACCTCTCGGAGTTGCAGAGCGGCGACGAGGTCCAGGTCGTCGACAGCGAGGGCCACACCCGCGAGGCCATCGTCGGCCGCGCGAAGATCGAGAAACGACCGATGTTTCGCGTGCAGGCGAAACTACAGCGCGAGGACGGCGACGTCGACCGCATAGAGACACTGCTGCAGAACGCCGAGACGATCAAGGTTCGCACCCGCGAGGGGCGCAAAGCCGTCACTGACCTCGAACCCGGCGACGAGATTCTGATCTACTACGAGGATACCGCGCGACACTTCGGCGAGGCCGTCGAAGAGTCGATCATCGAGAAGTGACCGCGCCCATCTGAGTTTTTATAGGCGTGCCGCCGCGAGTACGACCATGACAATCGAAGAGAGCGACCTGCCCGGCGTGGGCAAGAAACACGTCGTCGACCTCGACGGGGACGTCGATCTGATCATCGTCACACACAACACGGGCAAGCGGGAGGTGTTCCGGCGTCCGACGCCGGACGCAGACTCAGAGAAACTGTTCGAACTGAACGACGACCTCGCGCGGACGGTCGGGACGATTCTGGAGGGGGCGTACTTCCAGCCGGTCGAGGCCGAGAAACAGAAGACGACGCTTCCCGGTGGGATCTTGCTGGAGTGGTACGAGATCCAGCCCGGCTCGCCGCTGGCCGGCGAGACGATCGGGGGCGCGCACGTCGGCAGAGAGACGGGCGTGATCATCGTCGCGATCGAGCGGGGTGGCCAGACGCTCGAGAGCCCGAGTCCCGAAACCGAACTCCGGGAGGGAGACACGGTCGTCGTCATCGGGACGGGCGAGGAGTGTGACGCCTTCGAGGACCTGCTGGTCGGTGACGGATGAACGCAGGTGTGACAGGGCGACGGCGACCGCGATCGAGACCGTACCGCGCGGGGGTGCAGAGCCGTGGCTAACCTCCTCGAAGTCGGCGTCATGTTCGCGTCGATCGCGACTGTCGGCTGGTTCGCGAACCGGCTCGGCCAGTCGGTCATCCCCTTCTACATCGTGACCGGGATGGTCGCCAGTGAGTACGTCGTCGGTCGGCTCGACCTCCCGAGTTCGGTCGCCGGCACCGCGCTCCCGAGAGAGGGCCTGTACATCGCCGAGACGGAGTTCGTCGAACTCGGCGCGGAACTGGGGATCGTCTTTCTCCTCTTCTTCCTCGGGCTGGAGTTCAACATCGAGCGACTGCTCGCCCGTCGCAAACAGATCGGACGGGCCGGGACGATCGACGCCCTGATCAACTTCCCCGTCGGGTTCGCGCTGGGCTGGCTGTTCTTCGGTTCGTTACTGCCGGCGTTTCTGGTCGCCGGGATCGTCTACATCTCCTCGTCCGCGATCATCACCAAGTCGCTGCTCGATCTGGGCTGGATCGCCAACGACGAGGCCGAGCCGATCCTCGGCGTACTGGTCTACGAGGACCTCCTGATCGCGGTCTATCTGGCGGTGACCGCCGCCGTCGTCCTCGGCGGTGGCGACGTCGCCGCAGCCGCGACGTCGGTCGGGGTCGGGCTCGGATTCATCGCCCTCTTGCTCGTCGCGGTCCAGTTCGGGACGCCCCTGTTCGAGCGCCTGCTCGGGACGAACTCACACGAGTTCGTGGTGTTGCGGACGATCGGCCTCACTGTGCTGGTCGCCGGCGCCGCGCTGGCGCTGGGCGTGAGCGAGGCGGTCGCGGCCTTCTTCGTCGGGATGGGCTTCGCCTCGACTGGCCACGTCCAGCAGATCGAGGAGTTGCTCGAACCGTTCCGGGACACGTTCGCCGCGGTGTTTTTCTTCTGGATCGGGCTGGTGACCGACCCGTACCTGGTCGCCGGCGTCGCGGGCCTGATCGCCGTCGCCATGCTCGCGAGTACGCCCACGAAGTTCCTCAGTGGCTTTCTCGGCGGTCGGGCCTTCGATCTGGACGCTCGCCGGTCCACGCGAGTCGGGCTCGCGATGACGACTCGCGGGGAGTTCTCACTCATCATCGCAACGCTCGCGGTCTCGGGTGCGGCCGCAGGGACGATCCCGCAGGAGACTGCGAATCAGATCAGCGCGTTCGCCGTCGGCTACGTGCTGGTGATGGCGATCATCGGCACGACGCTGATGTCGTACTCGAAACCGATCGAGACGGCCGTCATGCGGCGGTTCGAGTCCGATGGAGACTGATTACTCTTCACTCAGCGGTTCGGCACACCACGGGCAGAAATCGAGTTCTTCGTCTTCGAGGTCGTGGCCGCATGACGGACAGCGACTGGCGGCCTCGCCAGCTTCCCGGGAGACAGTCTCGTTGTGCCGGCTCGCCAGCGCGTAGGCGTCGAGCATGCACAACACCGTGAGTACCAGCATGGTCAACTGGGCGTACAGCGGGAGCTGTCGGCTCATCTCGATCAGTGCATCGATGCTGGCCGTCTCCGGCGTGATATCGGCGGGAAAGAGCACGAGCGCAGCCGTGACGAGCAGCCCGAACCACAGCGCTGCTCGAACCCACTCCCGCAAGTAGAGGTGGCCCACACCTGGGTAGAGCAACGAGAGAGCAGCCGCGAGCCACGGGCGCTTTTGCGATCCTGACACCGTATCGCTGGAATTCTCGGTCATACGTTGTTAAGCTTGACTTTCTCCCGCGAGCGTGTCGATCAGTTTCCGCAGCGTCGTCAGATCGTACTGCCCCGGCGCGGTCGCCTCGGCGGGATCGACGGGCGCGTACCCGATCCGCGAGCCGTAGAGGGGCGCGACCGCCCGGGAGTGACGGCCGGGTTCGCCCATCGCCATCGTCGCAACGGTGTCGCCCTCGGCGGTCGCAGCCCGGGTCGCGACCAGCAGGTCCAGCACGTCCGCTCGTGCCTGGGCCGTCACGGCGACTTTGCCGACGTCGCCGTACTCGCAGGCCTCACGCAGCGTCTCCTGTAACTCTCCCATCCCGGGCGTGGCCTCGAAGTCGTGCCATGAGACGACCACGTTCGCGCCGTGCTCGCGGGCGTGAGCGGCCACGCGCTCGCCGTCGACGCCCGGCTGTCCGGTGCCGGTCGTCCCGCCGTCGCGCATGGTCTTCAGTTCGATATCGACCGCCTCGACGGCGTCGTACTCGACCGCGGTTTCGAGTACGTCCAGTCGTGTCGCGTCGTCGTCGGCCTCGCCGCCGTCCCACTCGGCACGGTTCGTCGCGAGGATCGGTAGTTCACCGTCGTAGGCGTCGAGCGCGGTCAGGGGATCGTCGGCCAGATCCATCCGAAACTCCACGCAGTCGGCGTGCTCGCGGGCGTCGGGTTCGTCGTGCAGGTCGGCGGTTGCGGCCGCCAGCACGAACGAGTCGAAGTTCATAGGCGTCGTTGTGCCGGCCGGGACAAAAGCTCCCCGTTAGGGGTCGTAGGGCGCGTGGGTCGCCGTGTATCCGTCCGCAGTCTCGCGAACGTCCGCGACGGTATAGAGGCGGATTCCGCGCTCCTGTTTCGTCCGAACAGGCGTGTCGTAATAGTCGGCCTCGTATTCGAGGTCGCCGCCGTCGGCTTCGTGATCGGCGACCCACGATTCGTGACGCTGGAGTCGCTCGCGAGCACGTTCGCGCGAACGCACGCTGACCCCGTCGATGCGGTGGTCGAACGCCGCCCGGAGGTCGGCGTCGCGTTCGTAACCCACCGAGTGTCGGCCCGCGAACATCGCGGCCAGGCTGGTCGTGCCGGTCCCCCAGAAGGGGTCGAGGACGGTGTCGCCGTAGACCGAAAACATCCGGATCAGGCGTAGCGGGATCTCGACCGGGAACGCACCCGAGCGGTCTCGGACGCCCGCGTCGAGGTCCTGGCCGGTTCCACGGACGTCGGTCCACAGGTCCGAGAACCAGCGGTTGCGCTCCTCCCAGAAGTACGCGCTCTCGTAGCGGCGATCGGCCCCGGCCGGAAACGACCGGCGGCCGCCGTTGCGGACGAGCAGGATCGACTCGTGCTCGAGCGTCGGATAGGCGTTCGGCGGAATCATCCCCGATCCCATGAACTTCGCGCCGCTGTTTGCGGGTTTTCGCCAGACGATATCGGGGAGCACGTCGAAGCCGCGCTCGCGAAGGCGGCGCGTGATCTCCGCAGTGTTGGGATACTGCCGAAAGCGATCGAGATTGCGGGTGGCGTCGCCGACGTTGATCGCCGCGATCGCGCCGGGTGCGAGCACGCGCTGCAGTTCGGCCCACACCGAGTCCAGAACGTCGTGCATCAAATCGAAGGCACGGTCGCCGTCGCCGGCGTCGAGCGCCGCGCCGATAGCGGGATCGAGAGCGGCGAAGACGTCGTCCCACATCTCGATCATCGGGTACGGCGGTGAGGTGACGACGAGGTCGACGCTGTCGCTGGGGAGGTCGAGGTCGCGTGCGTCGCCCGTGACGATTCGATGGGTCGTCTCCACGTCTGCCCGGTAGAGTGGCCCCTTTAGGTGTGTTGTGGTCCGGGAGCGCGAGAAATACGTCTGCCCGACAGTATTAGTCCAGATCCAGCCGCGAGATCATGCTCTGGATCTCGTTGACCTTCGCGGCCTGCTGTTCGTTGGCGGCGGCGATCTGCTCGATCTCGCTGGCGACGCGGTCGGCGGACTCGGCGGTCTGATCGACCATGCTCGCGACTTCCTCGGTGGAGGCGGCCTGGTCGTCGGTGGCCTCGGCGACTTCTTCGGCGCCCTGGGCGGCCTCCTTGACGGCCTGGTCGATCTTCTTCAGGATCTCGACGGCCTCGCCGACCTGCTCGATCCCTTCGTCGACCTGTTCGTTGGCCTCCTTGATCGAGTCGACGGTGCTCTCGGTGTCGTCTTTGATGTCGCTCACCATCGCCTCGATCTCGGCGGCGTTCTGCTGGGACTCCTCGGCCAGGGACTTCACCTCGTCGGCGACGACCGCGAAGCCTTCGCCGGCCTCGCCAGCTCGTGCGGCCTCGATCGAGGCGTTCAGCGCCAGCATGTTGGTCTGGTCGGCGATGTCGTTGATGACGTCGACGATCTCGTCGATCTCGTCGATGCGGTTGCGCAACTGGATGACGTCGTCGCTTACCTCCTCGTTGGCGTCGTCGACGGCCTCCATGGCGGTGATCGCCTCGTCGGCGACGTCACGGCCTTGATTCGCCAACTGGCGGGCCTGCTGGGAGACAGCCTTGACCTCGTTGGCACTGGAGGCGACTTCCTCGACGGTGGCGGAGAGGTTCGATACCTCGCCCGCCACTTCGCGCATGTTGTCGGACTGTTCCTGGGCGAGATCGCTGATCTGCTGTGAGCTCTGGGAGACGTTCTCGGAGGCGCGCAACAGTTCGTCGATCGCGCTGCCGAGTTCGGCCGCGTCGACGTCTGACGTGCTCGCGGCTCCGAACCCGTCGCCGGAGCCACCAGTATCTGAAGCCATATATCTCCCAACGGTAGCGCCTGCAGATTAAACGTGCCCCCTCAGTTATCATGCCTGATAGGACTTGGCGGGGAAGGTGTCAAACGTCCAATTCCGCGCTGGCGCGCGCTGTCGGCTCGCTGGTGCGCCGACAGCGACGTGCGAGGGATGAGTAACACAGCGAGCGACGCGAAGCGAGTAACGCAGTCGGTTGGGGAGGCGTGTGGCGATGGCTATGATGATTTGACTGTTGTAGCGGCGCGGTCACCGCCGTATCCGTGTGGACGACAGTCACTGATCTCGTGCGCTCTGAAACCAGACATAATTTAATTCCACCTTCCGAATACGAATCCAGACACCCGCATGCCTGGCCCTCTCCGACTGCGTCGCCGCACGGTTCTGCGAGCCGGTCTCCTGTCCGGCGCTTTCGCCACAGTCGGCTGCCTCTCCGAATCCGAAGACATCCCACAGATTCCATTGCGGTTCGAACGAGTGCTCAATTTCACCGAGTCACCGCTTGAGGTCGCGCTATCGATAGCGTCCACCGGCAACGGCAGTACCGACAGCTACACCCAGGAGGTCCGCCCGATCTCTGTGGGCCCCTCAGCAGAGTGGGTCGTCACGCCCGAGGGTGCCGTCGACGCGTTCTCGTACACCTCCGAGCTTGTAATCGAGTCCGACCAGCGATACACCCTCGACCATCGCCAGCGGGGAACGCAGTACGAAGGGCAGACGCTCGGTGACCACTGTCTCACCGTGAGTTGGTTCATCCGGGACCCCGTGACCGATGTCGCCCCACTCACCGACGTCACGACGAACTGTGGCCCGGTCGAATGAAACGCGCCTTCGGCGCGTACGTTCTTGCTCGCGGGTCGCTGGCGCTCCCCGCTCGCTCCATCGAGAGTCCTCGCTACACTCGGAATCTCGCTAGTCGTCAGCAGTCGCTGCACCACTCACGACATCGATCTACACCCACTTTTTACTTCGTCGGGTTTCCTCGCTCACTGCGTTCGCTGTGGGAACCACTCCTCGCAAAAACGTGGGGAAAAAGGCTGAACCTCGCTCCGCTCGGTTCAGTGAAACGTGGCCTTCAGCCGCGTACGCTAGTTCAGTCGTCCGCACTCGCTTCCGCACCAGCCACAACATCAATCTCGCCAGCGTCGAGTTCCTGCTCGATCTCGCGAGCCGCCTTCACCATATTCTCCATCTTGCCGTAGGCGACCTCTCGGGGCAGTAGCTTCACACCGCAGTCCGGCGAGACGGTCAGTTGCTCCGGCGGGACGACCTCCAGCCCCTTCTTGATGTTCTCCTTGATCTCCTCGACGGACTCGACCTCGGCGGTGTGGACGTCGACGACGCCCATCGCGAAGTCCTTGGTGAACTCGTCGTCCTTGAAGACGTCCAGTTGCTCGTAGCCGCCGTTGGCCAGTTCGAGGTCGTACTCCTCGACCGGGTAGTCCAGAATCTCGGGGTAGATCCGCGAGTAGTCGCCGTAACAGACGTGCAAGCCCAGGCGCACGTCCTCGGGCACGTCGTCGACGATCCGTTCGAGGGCCTCGCCGACGATGGCGTGGTCGTCCGGCGTCGTCGCCAGCGCGGGCTCGTCGATCTGGATGTAGCGGGCACCCGCATCGACGAGCGCCTCGATCTCCTCGTTCACGAGGTCGGCCAGCGCGTAGGTCAACTGCTCCTCGTCGTCGTAGACCTCGTTGAAGCTCCACGACGCCAGGGTGTACGGGCCAGTGATCGGCACTTTGACTGGGGCGTCGGCGACGTCGTTCGTGAACTCGAACTCCTCGACCAGCCACTGCTCGTCGTACTCGACTTCGTCGACCACGGAGGGCTTGTCGAAGTAGTTGTGCCCCCACACTTTGACGCGGCCGTTGAAGTCGTAGCCGTCGATCCGGTGGGCGAAGTACTCGACCATCTCGTTGCGGCGCATCTCGCCGTCGGTGACGACGTCGACGCCCGCGCGTTCGTGCTCTTCAGTGATGAGTCGGGCGGCGTCGTCTTTGGACTCTTCCCAGTCGTCGAGATCGAAGTCCGAGTCGTCATCCTCGAACAGTTCGCGGGCGCGGTCGTGCCACTTGGGCTTGGGATAGGAGCCGACGACGGTCGTCAGCAGGAAGTGGTCGTTCTCGTGATCCTCCGGTCGGAATTGCTCTCGTGTACTCATGCTTGCACCTCCTCGACTTCGGCGACGCCAGCGAGCGCCTGGAGTTTCTCCTCGAACTTGTTGACGGGGAGGTAGAACAGCTCGGTGTTGGCAGTCGCGTAGACGGTCTCGAAGTCGTTGGCGGTCTGTTCGTCGACCCACTCGATCCGCTCGCGGATCTCGCCGGGCGTCTCGACCAGCGTGTTCTGGCCGTCGACGACGCCCAAGGCGATGTCGTCTTTCGTGCCGTACTCGTTGATGTTGTAGAGGTTGGCCTCGTGGTCGGTCACGAAGTCGTAGCCCACGGCGTCGACGTCGGCGTCGAGCAGATGGGCGTGGACCTTCTCCTCCAGCGCGCCCCAGTAGGTCTGGACGACGACCTCGGCGTCGGCGGCGCTGGCGACCGAATCGATCGCCTCGCTGGCGCGTTCGTCCGCGCCGTCGCCGGGCGCGTCGGTCACGAGCGACGGTTCGAGCAGGAACAGCGTCTCGACCTCGGGGAACTCGTTCACTTCCTCGCGCAGGAACGAGGCGACGGCGTCGAGGAACTCCGCCTCGTCCTCGTAGTACTCGTCAGTCGCCAGATCCGCCAGCGAATAGGGACCCGGCAGCACAGCCTGCAGAGCCTCGTCGTCGACCAGATCGGCGGCCGCACCGAGGTCGGCGGCGACGTCACCGCCGTCCTTCGAGAGGGAGTCGGTGACGACCGGCTCCCGATAGAAGTTGTTGTTGTCGTAGTAGCGGACGATCCCGCGGGTGTCGACGCTGTCGTGGACTGCCAGCGGGTGGGCCAGCATGTCGTCCCAGCGGAGCTGACCCTCGACCACGCGATCCAGCCCGGCGGCCTGCTGAGTTTCGATCACGTCGGCGCGGGCTTCGTCGTAGACGGAGACGATCTCCTCGCCCTCGTCACCGCTGATGAGGTCGTCTTTCTGGTGGCCTTTCAGCCCCGAGAGGTCGTCTTTCGCCCAGTCCGGCAACGGATACAGACCCGGTGTCGTCGATACGATGTCTGTCATTGGAGTGGACTACGAAATGACGAGCTTTAATATTTACTACTTCGAGAAATGCCCTGTAGTAATTATTGGCGGAGACCGTCGATCAGGTGGGCCAACTGCTCGCGTTCGAGCAGGTCGAGCAGGTCCGTTCGTTCGAGGAGTTTGACGTTGTGTTCGCTCGCGCGCTCGCGGACTGCCTCCGGGACTGCGCCGGTCGTCACGAGCGCGGCGACGTCGGCCCGGTCGACGTTCGCCCGATCGGTCGCACATCGGTCGACGACCGCGGTGTCGAGGTCGCCGTCGGGACGGTGGACTGCCCAGATCAGCATGCGGAGTTCGACCGGGTCTGCCCGGGTCGCCATCACGTCGTACTGGTCGATCGATTCGGTGAACGCCGTCGTCCGCCAGCCCAGGTCTCGCCAGACGTCCGCGATCAGGCTGGTGAATGCCGATTTATCGAGTGTCGCCAACCGTTCGGCCAGCGATTCGGGCTCGATTTCTTCGCCCGCCACTGGCGGTCCAGTATCGTCCTCGCTGCCGGCCGACGCGTCGTCGACGGTCGCGATTCCGGCAACGACTGCGTCTGTCGGTTCCGTGGACTCGGCTGTGGTTGGTCCGGCCGCCGCGGCGTCGCTACTCACACCGGAGACGGCGGCCGTCGTTCCGGAATCGTCTTTCTGGACTCTGGCGCGCTGTTCGTCGACCGTTTCGGCCCAGGTGTCCAGCGCCTCGACCCGTTCGGGCAGTAGCTCGCGGGCGACCGCACGCGCCGCGTCGATATGCTCGGTAGCACGAGCGCACTCCGCGAGCGCGTCGTCTCCCCGATCACGGACGTCCAGGCGATCGGCTGCGACCAGCGATCGTCTGACTGCGTCGAGACGGGCTGCGAGGATCTCCTCGACGATCGCGACGATCCGTTCGCGAATCTCTTCGGGGTCACCGTCGAACGCTGCCTCGGGCCCCCAGCATAGCCCCAGCAGGTCGCGCTGGGCCTCGAGAGCGTCCTCCAGCGCCGCCGCTCGCTCGCTGGGGTCGTCGATCTCGCGGGCCTCGTCGAGCACGTCGGCCGCGGCCGCGGCGGGTGCGCCTTCGAGATCGCGCAGTTCGCGCTCGATCTCGCCCTGTCGTTCAGTGAGGTCGTCCTCGCTCGGTTCGTCGGCGTCGATCGCCAGCGCCCGCTCGCAGGCCGCTCTGGCGCGCTCGAAGTGGTCGTGTGCCTCGCGGTAGCGGTCGGCCTCGGCCGTGTCTCGGGCCTGCTCCACCTGTTCGCTGGCGACGCCTGCGTGGACCCGCCGCTGGACCGTCCGTATCGACGCCTCGCGACGCTCGAAATCGGCGTTGGCGACGACGCCACGCCCCATCTCGAACGTCCCGAGTTCCTCGCGGGCGTGGGCAACGACCGAGATGGCGTCGTCGGCCGCTTCGAGTGCCCCCTCGTGGTCCCCGGTTTCGAGACGGTCTTCGGCCGCCCCGATCCGTTCGTCGACTTCCGCCAGTAGCCGGTCGACCTTCGACCACGCTCGCTTGGCGTGCTGGAGATACGACACGACGGGATCGAGGTCGTCCCGACACGGAATCGACCACCGCTCGCCCGCGTCGGTCGCGACGACCAGCGCCCCGCCGAGAAAGCTGCTCTCGGTGTCGACGCCAGTGATCGTCGACAGCGGGACCGAGACGATCCGGTCGCCGCTCTCGCCCGCACCGCCGACTGCGATCAACAGCCGGACGTCCGTCACTGCGACCAGTGTCCGGTAGTTCCGGCCCGGCTTGTAGCTCTCGCTCCCACTTTTTCGCTCGACGGTCACACCACCGCGCTTGTTCACGATGACGAACGCCACCTGCTCGTTGTCGCCGACCGACGCCGAGAGCGGCCTGTCTGCCAGATACTGCCCGCTCAGACGCTCGTCTGTCGCCGCGTCGAGGCCTGCCTTTCCCGATCCGTGGACGTCGATAACTGTCCCCATGCCCGGCTCCGTATCGTACTATAGTGACACCAATACTACGTAACGCCTGTGGAACAGATCAGACACGTTCGAGCGGAAATAATCGAGCGAGCGTCTCAGCGACGGAGTTCGAGGACGACCAGTCGTTCGAAGGGATGGGATTCGTCGGCGACCTCTCGGGTGGTGAAGCCGGCCGCAGTTGCCAGCTCTTCGACCGCCTCGACGTCCGTGAGCGTGCTCACGAGCAGGAGGACCCGCCCGTCGGGCGCGAGCACGCGACCGGCGGTTTCCAGAAAGGGTGCGATCACTACGCGGCCGCTCTCGCCGCCCGACAGCGCCCGTTCCATCCAGTCGTTCATGGCTTCCTCGGGTGGCGTCGGCAGATAGGGCGGGTTGAACGTCACGAGGTCGAACACCGACGCTCGAAAGGGGTCGGCGAGGTTGGCCTGGACGACCGGGACTCCCGATTCACGCGCCTGCTCGCAGGCCAGTGGATTGACGTCGGTCGCGACCACTTCGGCACCGGCCTCGGCAAGCGCACTGGCGACGTAGCCCGAGCCGGTCCCGACGTCGAGTGCGCGCTCGCCCGGTTCGACGGCCTCGCGGGCGGCCTCGGCCAGCAGGTGTGAGTCCTCGGCCGGCTGATAGACCTGCTCGAGGTCGCGCCGTTCGGCCAGCGCCGGCACTCCCTCGTCAACTTCCTCGTCTCCCATCATTCAGCCTCACCCGACTCGGAGACGGCCCGGCTCTCGCCTCGAAGCTGCAGCCCGTCGGGCGGGCGACTGCTGAGCGTCCGCTGTGGGAACGGGATCGTCACCTCGCTCTCTTCGAAGGCGTCCTTGACCGACCTGACGACCGCGGTCTGGGCGGTCCACCGTCGCTCGGCCGTCGGGTCGTCGACCCAGAATCGAAGCTCCATGACGACCGCAGAGTCGCCGAATCCCGTCAGGACTGTTCTGGGTTTGGGGTGGTCGCGGATCTCCTCGATGTCGATGTCGCGCATGGCTTCGGTCGCCAGCTCGCGGGCCTGCTCGACGTCCTCGTCGTAGTCGACGCCGACCTCGACGTCGATCCGGAGGCGGCCCCGCCGCGAGCGATTGACGAGGCTCTTCGCGGTCACGACGTCGTTTGGCACGGTGACGTACTCGCCGTTGAACGTCCGCACTTCGGTGTTGAAGATCGAGACGTCGGTGACGATCCCCTCGTGTTCGTCGACGGCGATCCAGTCGCCGATGTCGAACGGCCGGCCAAAGAGGAGGACAAATCCCGCCAGCACCGACGCCAGCGTCTGGCGGGCTGCCAGTCCGACGACGACCGACAGGAAGCCGGCCCCGAGCAGGATGTCAGAGAGATCGATCCCCCAGACGGCGACGCCGGCGACGAGCGCGAGCAGGTACAGCGAGAGCTGGACGACGTGGTAGCCGACCTCGCGCTGGTGGCGCGAGAAGGCGTCGTGTTCCTCGAAGACGACGTTGATCAGCCGCTTCGCGAACACGGTCGCGCCCCACGCCCCCAGCAACAACAGCAGTGACACCAGCGCCCGGACGACCGTCGTCGGGCTGGGGTCGAATGTCTCCGAGATGGCCGTCGCTTCCGCGCTGGCGTCCCAGATGTTCAGGACGGCGGCGATCGCGGCCGCCGAGAGGACGACGATCAGCGCCGCTTGCGCGGCTTCGAGGAGACTCCCGCTCGGATCGTAGCGGTCCCGCAACACCAGTCCGACCTGGCGGATGGCCCAGCTGGCGAGGAGCACGCCGACCAGCACCGCCGCGGTCCCCGCCCACCGCTCGGTCGGAGTCGAGAATAGCTGACCGACGGCAGCGAGTGGGACGTCGACAGGGACAGTCCCGGCCGCGCTCACGGCTCGCCCACCTCGACCGCGAGGCGTGCCAGGTTCGCGAACTCGGCGGGCGTGACGTCACCTGCCCGTTTGCTCATCAGCGATTTCTCGGCAGCGTCGACCACCGCGTCGGGGTCGTCCAGCCCCGAGATGTGGCCGGTGTTGCGGATCGCGTTGCGCATCGTCTTCCGGCGCTGGGTGAACACGGCCTTCACGAAGTCCATGAACACTTCGTCGTCAGGAACCTCGTAGTCGGGCTCGCGGGGCAGCGCCCGGACGACCGCACTCTCGACGGCCGGCGGCGGCGAGAACGCCTCTTTGGGAACGGGCTCGACCACCTCGACGTCGGCGTAGTGGCCCGTCGTCACCGACAGGCGGCCGTACTCGTCGGTCCCGGGGTCGGCGGCCATCCGTTCTGCGAACTCCTGCTGGAACATCAGGATCAGTGGGACGCCACGAGGCAACAGTCGGAAGGTGATCTCGCTGGAGACGCCGTAGGGCAAATTCGAGATCGACGCGGAGAACTCGGGCAGGTCGACGTTCAGCGCGTCGCCCTCGATCACGGTCAGGCGACCGGCCGCGATCTCGTCGGCGAACTCCTCGCGGAGGAACGCGGCGAGGTCGGGGTCGCGTTCGACCGCGGTGACCTTCTCGGCGACCGCGAGCAGTCGATCGGTGAGCGCGCCGTTGCCCGCGCCGATCTCCAGCACGTGGCTCAGGTCGGCGTCGATCTCGGTCGCGTAGCTCGGCAGCCGGTCGAGCACGCGGTCGTCGACCAGGAAGTGCTGGTCGCGGTTGGGGTCGCCGCGCGAACCGGCGCGAGCGAGCAGTGCGTCGGGGTCGCGAAACTCGCGGTCGTCGTCGAGGGTGCTGCCAGCGTCCCCCTCGTGGTCGGGTCCGTCCATCTTACTCGCTGTCGCGCTGGGCGAAGATCCGGTACTTCAGATCTTCCTCGCTGATCTCTTCGAGGATGCGCTCGATCAGCACCTCCTTGGGATCGTGGAGGCCGCTGACGCGGGCTTCCAGATCCTCGAAACTCTCGAAGGGGCGGCGCTTGCGTTTGTCGAGGATGTTGTTCCGCAGCTTCTTGCCGATCCCGGGCAGGAGGTTCAGCGCGTGCAGGCGGGTCGTGATCGGCTGGGCGTCGTTGTAGAAGTCGACGAACCGCTGGGTGTCGGCGTCGATGATGTCCTCGATTGCGTACGCAAGTTCGGACTGAGCGCCACCCGGCAGGTCCTCGTAGTCGATCTGGTGGAGGCGTTCGACTCCCGCGCCGCGGTCGACGGGGACGCGGTCACCGATCGAGATGTCGGCGTCGTCGGTCAGCACCATCTCGTACAGTCGGAACGCGCCGGTCGAGACTGCGAAGGCGAGCGGCTCTTTCTCGTACTGGGGTCGGTCGTCGCTCGAACGGCCGTGTGGCAGATAGTCGAGGACGACGGCTGTCGGTACGTCCGACGAACTGTCGTCGGTGTCCCCGTTGGTCATGCTCGAACGCTACGACGAGAATACACTTAAAGACCCGCAGATCGCGCCATCACGCTGACTGACTGCGCTCGATCGCGCGCTGTGTCGGCTGGTCGACTTTCACCAGGTGACAGAGGGGATTGCCGGGGTAGACGACGGGGTTCTCGAGGACGCCGATCAACACGCCGTCGAACGGCGCGTGGACCCTCACTGTCGCGGTCTTGAAGGGGTTGGCGATCGTACAGATGGTCGACCCAGCTTCGACGAACGCGCCGCGGTCGGCGTGCATGTCCACGAGACCGCCCGCGTCGGCCCGCACCCACGTCTTCTCGCTGGAACCGTCGACGACGGTCCGCCACCCGGGCCACCTGACGACCTCGGTTTTCAGGACGCCGTACTCGGCAAAGACGCTCCGGATACCCTCCAGTGCCTGATCGATGAGCGAGCGCTGGAACCGATGGGCTTCACCCATCTCGATCGTGACTGTCGCCACGCCGGCCCTGGTGGCCTCCCGGCGGAGCGTCCCGGCGGTCCCCTCGGTGTCGATGATCACGTTCGAGGCGAACGCGCGGGCCAACCGCTCGACGCGCTTGTTGGCCATCTCCGCCCGGACGTGGAGCATGTTCGAACGTCCTCGGGTCGACGTGTGGAAGTCGACACAGAGGTCACAGGGCTCGAGGAAGTTGTCGAAGATCGACCGGGCCATCCGTTTGGAACTGGTCCCGCCGACTTCGCCCGGGAACGCGCGATTGAGATCCCTGTCGTAGACCGGGAGGTATCGCTCCTGTGCGACGAACCCCGGGACGTTCAGCACTGGGAGACAGACGAGCGTTCCAGCGAGGTCCGTGAGATCCCACTCGTGGGCGACCTCGCGGACGACCTCGATTCCGTTGAGTTCGTCCCCGTGGACCGCGGCCGTGAGCGCGATCGACGGTCCCGGCCGCTCGCCGTTGACGATCGTCACCGGCATCTTGACTGGGTCGCCCAGATACGTCTCGCTGACCGTATATCGGAGGTTCTGGGTCTCGCCCGGATCGACCCGCCCACCGTCGTAGGTGAACGGTTCCTCGTCGTCCATACAGTTCCCGTGGCGCGGAATAGTAAAACGTGTGACGCCCACTCCGGGACGGGTCGGCCGAGGGTTCTTCACCGCCGCCGACTCACGTCTGTCTATGACCGCACCGAGGCCCGTCACCGTGGGTGTCCTGAGCCTTCACAACAGCAAGGAGACCAAGGCCATCTGCAACGCCGTCGAGGCACTGGGCCACGATCCCGCGTGGCTCCGCCGGGAGAATCTCGTCGTCGACGTCACCGACGGCGAGGTGACTCTCCAGCCTGACGTCGACGTCGTCGTCAATCGCCTGTTGCTTTCGAAGTCGACCGAACCCTGCGAGGAACTCGGGCTGGCGAACACGCTCGCCCGCCTGCGGCCGACGCTGAACGAACCCGCCGCCACGCTGACCGCGATGCACAAGGTCACGACGGCCGCAGCGCTGTCAGACGCAGCCGTCCCCGTCCCCGACGCGCTGCTGGCCCTGGAGTCCGAACGCCTCAACGCCTGGCTGACCGACGCAGACACCGAGGCCGTCTACAAGACTGCCATCGGAACCAACGGCGGCGGCACCTGGAAGGTCGGTCCCGGTGACCGCGTCAACGCCCGGGTCGGCAACCGCTACGCGTTCCTCCAGTCGCTCGTCGAGCGCGACCCCGACGCGCGGGCTCGTGACCTCCGGGTGTACGTCGTCGACGACACGGTTGTCGGCGCGATGTATCGCTACGCCCCCGAGAACGACTGGCGGACCAACGTCGCCCTCGGCGGTGAGGTCGTCGACGCCACCGACGACGTCCCCGACTCGGTGCTGGAGATCGCGCGCCGGGCGACCGACGCCGTCGAACTGGACTACGCCGGCGTCGACCTCGTCGAGAGCGAGGACGGCTGGCTCGTCCTCGAAGTCAATCCGACGGCGGGATTCAAGGGTCTCTACGAGGCGACCGGGCACAGCCCCGCGCCCTACATCGCCGCGCACGCGATCGAGCGGGGCGGTGGCACGATCGACGAGGATCGAGTCGCGGAACTGGCCGCGGTACTGGACGACTCGGTGCCCGACTGCCGGCCCAGCACCGTCACGGCCAGCACCCGAGAGCCACAGACCATCGGCTACATCGAGGAAGTCATCGTCAGCGGCACGAGCGGCTCGAAGACCGTTCTGGCGAAATCCGACACCGGCGCGACCCGGACCAGCATCGACACCGGACTGGCCGCCGACATCGGTGCTGGCCCGATCAAGTCGATCACGAAGGTCAAATCCGGCAGCCGCAAGGCCTCCAAGAGCCGGCCGGTCGTCGATCTGGTCGTCGCCGTCGGCGGGAGCCGCCACACCGTCACCGCCAGCGTCGAAGACCGTAGTCACATGCAGTACCCCGTCCTGCTCGGCCGGGATATCCTCCAGAACTATCGCGTCGACGTCTCTCGCCGGGTCGACGTCGACGGCGAAGACGAGGACAACGAGGAAGAAGAGAGCGCCGAGGAGTGATCAGACGTACTTCGCGACGACGTTGAGCACGTCGTCGAGTTCCTCGCCAGACAGCGAGTACCGCTCCTGGGCGAAGACGGCACGGAGTTCGTCTCGATCCTGCGGCAGGAGGTTGGCGATCTTGTAGGCGGTCGCCTCGTCGATCTTTTCCAGCTCCTGGAGTTCGGCGACGAACTCCTCGGACTCTTCGACGTCTAACACCGCGAAGCGGTTGACGTGCTCGACGGCCCGCGTGAGCTCGTAGCGCATCTCGCGATCCTCGTCGAGTGCGCGCTCGCGTTCGATGTCTTCGAGGTGCTCCTTCGCCTCCGCGAGGGTCAGGTACTCCTCGTCGACGATCTCTTTGAAGATCGTCATTCCTGTCGTCGGAGGTGCGCAGGCTTGACGATCAGCGTCTTCTCGACGCCGTCGTCCGTGATCTCGACCTTGTAGGCCTTGCCCTGGCTACCGGCGACGGTGCCGGTGTGGCCGTTGAAGCGCGGGTGGAAGCGACCCTCGTTGACGCTGGGGTCGATCGCGAGGTGGACGGTGTCGCCCGCCTCGAACTGCTGGACGGCGCGCTGTGGCGGCGAGGTCCCCCGGTCGCGGGGGTCGTTTTTGAGCTTGTTGCGTGTTCCCTTGAGCGGACCGTTCGAACTGGGCATTCTTGCCGTTCGGTAGTCCGGTCGGCCATATAAAACGTGCGTTCCGCTACTGTCGTGGCCGGCGGTGACACGGACGGCGCGGGAAAACGACTCGATCAGACGCGGCCGACGTTCTCGACGGAGACGCTCTCGACGCCCTCGACCTCGCCGAAGGCCTCTTCGACGGCTTCGGTGCCGCCGGATTCGTCGGGGACGATCACGGTCGGAAGCAGTGCGACGAGGCCGAAAGCCACGTCGTCACGCTCGAAACCGTTGATCTTCGCGCCCTCGGGGAGGGCTGCTTCGAGACGGTCCTGGAGGGCGTCCAGGTCGACGTCCGGGCTGTTCGGCATGACCTTGATCTTGGCAGCGACTTTTCCCATGGTTATGGTCCGGTGAACCCGCAGTCGGGGCACTCATAGAGGTTGCTCTGCTTGCGGCACTTCGCACAGCGGTAGATCTGGTGCCCGCAGTCGGGGCACTTGAACGCAGCGGCGTTGGTCCCGGAGATGTTGATCCCACAGGAGATGCACTTTTGCCGCCGCTTCTGTTGGCTCTCGCTCATCCGTACACGTCCTTTCACATCGCGGCTTTTAACGGTTGCCAAAGCGGATTGTCACCCTCAGATCCCGAGGAACTGCGTGACCATCCACTTGGTGAAGATGGCGGTCAGCGCACCGAGCCACGTCAGGATGACGAAGTGCATGTAGGAGTTCATTTTGTGGCCGCCGTCGAGGGTGCGGATCATCAGCGCCGACAGCAACCCGTTGAAGACGACGATGATGATCAGCAGGAACTCGATGAACGGAATGTTGTAGACGCTGGTGTTGATCAGTGAAGCGACGTTGAACTCGCTGCTGCTGGCGAGATCGAGGCTCAGCTCGGTCAGGAGGTTGACGACCTGCAGCCCGATGAAAAAGGCGAAGGTCGAGGCGGCGGTGATCCCATAGAGGAGGCCGATCAGGGTCGTCGTCTCCTGTCTGCGCTGCTGGCGCAACTGTAGCACCTGGTTCATGTTCTCGGCGATCAACTCACCGAGTTGCTTGGGGTCGCCGCCCATCCCGCGCCCGACGAGGTACATCTCCGAGAACGTCTGGATGAGGTAGGACCGACACTCCGCAGTAAAGTGTCGCCACGCGCTGGCGGGTTCGATTCGCATGTTCAACCGCTTGTAGAGGTTGTCAATCTCGGGCGTGAGCGGGCCGAAGTCCTTCTTGCGGAGTGTCTTCAGGACCGTCGAGGTCGTCGACTGCTTTGCGCCCTCGGTGGCACCGAGTCCGCGGATGAAACTGGGGAACTCCTCGTCGCGGCCCTGGATCCGCTGTTCTTCGGCCCGGATCACCAGCCCCGGGATGAGAAGCGGCGTGATCGGGACCGCGGCGTACAGCGGCAACGGTGGCGGCGACCAGAACGGCGTGATCATGTCGAGTGTTATGGGGCTGATTCCCATCCGGCCGCCGTAGGTGATAAACGCCAGCAGGAGCGACAGCCCGATCCCGATCGCGAACATCTTGTTGAGCCGACCGTCGACCGGCGACGGGTACTCCTCGGGATGGAACCAGACCGGGTCGTGAGGGGCGATCGAGCGGATGGCGATGTAGAACCCCGTCTGCACGAAGATAAAGAGGAGGATGACGGCGCTGACGGTCATCGTCGGGTTCGTCCCAGTCAGCACCGGGAGGACGACCGCGAACACCAGCGCGAACGTCATCGAGAGGATCATCGACAGGTAGAGGTCCTTCATGACGTTCAGGTTCCCCAGGGTCCCCTCGTAGACTGTCGTGTAGTTCTCGATTATCATGTCCTGCTCGCTGACGAGGTAGTCCTCCAGGGCCTGTCCGGCCCCGAGGTTGTACGCCAGCCGATCGAAGAAATCAGAGAGCGTGTCGCTGGGCACCTGCTTGGCGCGACGGCGCAGCGCGTCGTCGAGGCTCTGGTTCCATGTGTCGACCAGTTCGACGATCCGACCCAGCTCGGTGGCGAGTTCCCCGTACTCGTCTTCCTCTGCGAGTGCGCGAAAGACTTCCATCCTGTCGATCTTCGTCGTCGAGAGGACGGTCATGTGCGTGACCATCAGGTGAAAACGGTTGTTGAGTTCGCGCTTGCGCTGGGAGAGCTGGATCTTGGGGTAGAACACCGCGGTCACGAGCATCAACACACCGAGCAGGGGCATCGGGACCGTCGCCACCGCGGGGAGGTCCAGAAACAGCGCGGCCAGGATCGTCACGAAGAAAAACACGACCGCCGGCAACAGGATCGTCAGGAGGTACCGCTGCAGCGGGATGTCCATCCGCCGGTACGAATCGAGCAGTCCTGCGAAGGTGCTCGACAGCGAGAGGTCCGCCGACGCAGAGTCTTTCGTCGCCATCAGTCTGGGCGGTGGATGTCGAACGGGATTCCTTCGAGGCCGTCACGCTGGTAGTTCGCGATGAATTCGTTGACCTCGTGGTAGCCGAGGATGTTCTCCTGGATGGCGCGCTGGATGATGTCCGCACGGAACTGCAGGTCGTCGTATATTTCGCGGGTGTCCTCGTAGCCCAGCAGGGTCGCGATCTGCTCTTCGAGCACGTAGGAGTTGTTCATCCCCTGGAAGACGATCTCGTCCTCGACCGGGTCCCAGTAGAACACCTGCCGAGTGATCACGCCCTCCATCTCCTTGGAGTACCCCTCGATCTCCTGGACCGACGTCACGCGACGCAGCACGTCGTCGCCCTGCTTGACGCGGTTCTGGAACAGCGCGACGTCGGCGACGTCCATGAACGTCTCTGGGACGTTGATCGGCTCGCCGGTAAAGCGCTGGATCATCGAGACGATATCGGAGGCGTGGAACGTCAGCATGACCGGGTGGCCAGTTTGGGCGGCCTGGAACGCCATCCGCCCCTCCTCACCACGGACCTCGCCGAGGATGATGTAGTCGGGGCGCGAACGCAGTGCGGCCGCGACCAGGTCGAACATGTCGACGCCGGTGCCGCCGTCTTCCTCGTCACCCTCACGGGTCAGCAGTTGTTGCCAGGTATCGTGGGGTGGAATGACCTCTGCGGTGTCCTCTGCGGTGTAGATTTTGTGGTCACGGGGGATGAACGCGAAGGAGGCGTTCAGCGTGGTGGTCTTCCCGGACGCGGTCTCTCCGACGACGAACACCGTCTGCTCGTTCTCGAGACAGAGCCAGAGATACGCGGCCAGTTGCGGGGACAGCGTCCCCCACTTCGTGATCTGGAACATCGACAGCGGCGTCTCGTCGCCCTGCCGGATGGTCAGGGAGGGTCCCTTGAGGCTCACGTCGTCGGAGTAGATCAGGTTCAGACGCGATCCGTCGGGGAGCGTCGAGTCGACGATGGGATCCGAATCGGAGACGGGGTCGCCGATGCGCTCGCCCATGTTCCGGAGCCACTGGTCGAAGTCCTCCTTGCTGTTCCACTCGACGGTCGTCTCGAGCATGCCGAAGACGCCGTGGTCGACGTAACACTCGTCGCGGCCGATGACGTGAATGTCCTCGTTGGCCGGATCACGCATGATCGGCTCCAGCGGGCCCAGACCGACGATGTCCCGGTTGAGACGGTAGCGGATGTTCTCGTAGGTTTCGGGTTTGACATCGATTTTGCCCACGCTAGAGAGGTTTCGCAGGCGACTCAGGACACCGTTGCCACTCTCGTTTTTCTTGACGTTGGTGGTCTCGCCGAGCAGTTCCTCGATGCGGTCGTCGTACTCGGCTTCGTCTGTCGGGGCAGGCTTGTTGACGCTGCGTTCGAGCAGCCGATCCCGGACCTTGTTGAAAACGACGCGCTCCTCGTCGGCCAGTTCCGGCTCGATGGCGTAGTACTTCATGTCCTGGCCGACGTCGCCGTAGATGTGACAGAAGATCGGCCCACCGACGGGATAGAGGACGTTGGGACGATCGGTCTCGTACTCGCCTTTGGCCTCCTCGACGAACATCGGGAACTCGCCGGTGATCTGCTTGAACTTCTTCAGGTGGTCACGCAGATGCGGTCGTTTGGCTGCGTACTGGCGCAGTTCGTCCGACGGTTTTGGACGTCCTTGCTCGGTCATGGTTAGGCCACACTCCGTGATTCGATGACGATCCCGGTCCCAGAACGGACGGAGAATCCGATGGTGTCCCCGACCTGCTCGCCCATGCCGGCGAACCGCTTGACCGAGATCTGACGACGGACGTCGTTGCCGACCTCGATCATCTCCAGTTCGAGGAAAACGTCGGCGATCGACCGGAACGGCCCGATGGCGTCCTCGTCCAGCGTCGAGGGGTCGACGGTCAGGACGATGACTTTCCCCTGGGCGATGATCTCACGGAAAAAGGAGATGATCTCCAGGGCGGCCTGCCGTTCCTCGTTCTTTCGCACGAGGGCTTCGAACTTGGGGTCGTTCCGCAGGATGGCGTCGAAGGTGTCGATGAGAATCACGTCGGCGTCCCACATGACGTTGGCCTCCATCAGGCGGCGCAGCAGGTCCTTGCGGTCGTCGTCGCTGCTCTCGCTGGAGAAGTTGTTCGAGTCGCCGATGTCGGCGTGTAGAAAGAGGATGTTCTCGTCGAGCATGTGCTCGACCATCCCGTAATCGAGGCTGTGCATCTGGTCGAGGAAGCTCCCGACCGTGAGTTCGGTCGAGAGCATCGTCACGCGGTGGCCAGTCTCACAGAGTCCGTAGGAGAAGCGCTGGCTCATGGCGGACTTCCCGGCCCCGTAGTCGCCCTCGACGAGGACGATGCTCCCGGGCGGGATGCCCCCGCCGAGTTCCTTGTTCAGTCGGTCCCGTTCGTCCATGCCGAGCGAGAAGAGATCGTTCGTTGCGACACTCATGTGTTGAACTGGAACACCTCCTCGTCACCGTTGACCGTCAGCTGGATCCGGTGGTCCTCGTTGGTCGCCAGACTCCTGCTGATGTCGAGGCGGACGACGTCGCCCGAATCCCACGTGACGGAATCCTCGAGCAGCGTGACAGTCACGTCCGTCTCGTACTGGCCGTTGACCAGCACGTCCATCGTGTTACTATCGGCGGCCAACTGCAAGGATCCCGTGTTCTTGACGTAGAGCGTGATGTTACCCTCGGTGTCGTTGTAGACGGCATCGGAACCACTGTCGCTGATGATCTCGATATCGGTCCGGACGTCGTCACTGACCTGCAAGCCCGTGTCGTCGATGGCGTTCGAGAGGTCCCCGACCGTGCTCGTCAACACCCCTGAGACGGAGGCAGCGACAAGGATCGAGGCGATGAACAGGATCAGATGCGACGCGGAGACGCTAGCCATGGTGGCTCACCTCCCCGGTCGCCGCGGTCGCCGACCCAACGCGGTGGCTGTCGGTCAGCATTGCAGCCCCGTCACCTCCGCAGTGTCGGCGACGCCCGGCCCCGTGACGACCTTGATCCTGTCGGGCGCTTCCGGCACATCGTCGTCGCTGATCGAGAGGGTCTGGCCGGGCTCCCAGATGTCCGTCGAGTCGTCACCCTCGATCTGGGCACTCGATTGCCAGTTGGCCTGATAGTCGTTGTCGTACAGCAGGTCCGTCTCGTTGCTGTCGAGCGTGGTCTCGCCGGTATTCTCGACGGTGACGTTGACGCCACACCCCACGCCGTCAGCCAGCGAGACCGACGTGATCGAGACGTCGGTCCCCTGGATCTCCGCGAGATGGTTGCGCTGGAAATCGCGAGCGTCCGTGTAGTGTTCGGTGGTGTTCGCCGTCGCCGAATAGAGCGACCCGAACGCAGCGAAGGTACCGACGAACAGCAGCACCCACGAACCGCTGACACTGAACCCCATCAGTTGATCACCTCCGTGTCTGCGATACCGGTCTTCGTGATGACTTTCACTCGGTCGGGAACGGTCTCGACCGACAGCGACAGTTCGAGACGCTCGCCCGGCGACCAGAGATCGGTGCTCCCGTCGCCGTCGACTGCTGCGCTCGAGCGCCAGCCGGTCTGGAGGTCGTTGTCGACGAGGATCGACGTTCCCGAGAGCGTCACGTAGCTGCCGCCGGTGTTGTTGACCCAGACCGTTAGCGTGCCGCCGCTCGTCGTCGCGTTGGTGATCTCGATCGCGGTGTTTTGCTCGTCGAGATTTAGATCGGCTCGCTCTTGCTGGGCGTCCGAGACGGACTCGAAGGAGTTGGCCGAGGCGGTGTAGAACATCCCGAAGGCGATGAACAGGCTGGCGAAGATGATGGCTGCCGACCCGCTAACGCTGAAGCCCATCGGACCCACCTCCGGAGAACAGGTGCCCCATCACCGACGTCTCGGGGGCGCCACCGTTGAGCTGGCCGATGAACTGCAACGATTGGGTGTGATGATCGATGGTCAACTCCCCGCTCGCCCCCTCGGTTTCGAACCCACGCAAGTAGTTCTGGAGGTCGTCGGCGACGGACTCGCTGATCCAGTCGATCCGCTCGTAGTAGTCGATCGCCTCGGCCGTCGAGCGAATCCCGACTTCCTCGACGAGGTACTCCAGCCACTCGACGACGATCAGCTCCATGCCGAAGCCCTCGGGCAACGTCCCGAGGTATGGCTTGCCCTCGCCGCCGTTCGTCGCTGTGTCGGCCGACCCCGTCTGGCTGGCGGTCGTCTCCGTCGTCGGTTCGGGCGCTGTCTCGCCAGTCGGCTCCGACTCCGCGGCCGATCCGGGCGCCGTCTCGGGATCGGTGTCCGTGGTCGGCTCTGGTTCGGTCGCTGGCTCCGCCTCCGTGGTCGGTTCGGGCTCCGGCTCCGGTTCGGTCGTCTGTGCGGCCTCGGCGGTCTCTTCGTCGTCGGGTTCCTCTTCGATGACGGTGTCGAACAGGTCGTCGTCGGCGAGGTCCTCGTCGCCCGCGTCGTCGCTGTCGTCCTCGACGAGGTCGTCGCCGAACCCACCGTCGACGCCGTCGAGGTCGGCCTCGTCGTCGAACGCCCCGGCGTCCCCCCCCTCGGCTGGTTCCTCGCCCTCGGCCCACTCCGCGTCGCCGGACTCGTATTCGTCTTTGAGTTCCTGGAAAGACTTGCCGCCACCACCGTCGCCACCGTCGTCGCTGCCGCTGTCGTCCATCGATGCGCCGTCGTCGAAGTCATCGTCCATTGCCATGTCGTCACCGAAGCCGTCGTCCATCGCCACGTCGTCACCGTCTCCCATCTCGAAGTCGTCGTTGAATTCCTCCTCGAAGGCGTCCTCGGCGCTCGGGCCACTGTCGCCGCCACCGCCGCCCATCACGTCCTCGACCGACCCGCCGAAGTCGTCGCCTTCGTCCTCGACCAGGTCGTCGTCGAAGAACCCTTCGGCGTCGGCGTTGGCGATGTCCTCGTCGAGTTCCTCTTCCTCTTCCTCTTCGTCGTCACCGTCGAACAGGCCGAAGGAGTCCTCACCACCACCGCCGAGGCCGCCCCCGTCGATATCGTCGGCGAAGGGGTTGACCCCGCGGGTCACCATCTCGTAGATGTCGAGCAGTTTCCGGACGTTCTCCTCGACGTCGTCGACGGTTTCGCTGATCTGCTCGTTCTCGTTGCGAACGGTGTTGACCGTCGAGGAGAGGCTGCCGACCTCGTTTTCCAGTTCGTCCAGGCGGTGCTGGAGTTCGTCGGTGTCGGCGCCACCACCGCCGCCGTCCATGTCGCCGAACTCGTCGTCGCCGAAGTCACCGAACTCGTCGTCGCCGCCCTCGTCGAAGCCACCGAGCCCGCCGAGGTCGTCGTCGCCCTCTTCGCCCATCAGGCCCGAGCCGTCACCCATCTGCTCGCCGCCCTCGGCGTCGTCGCTCTCGTCGTCCGAGAGGATCGAGTCGAAGACGTTCTTGATGCTCATCCCGACCACACCCGCCGAGAACAGCGTCAGGACGGCCGGATCTACCGGCAGCGCCACCAGCGGACGAGCCAGCCAGGGCGCAGCGTCGCTCAGCGGCGTCGCCACACTGACCAGACTCAACAGTGTGACGACAGCGGCGAAGTCGCTCATTACTATGAAAAAGCGGGTTTCAGACTCTTCAATGTACCGTTTAGAGTATCGTATTTGATAACTGACGTGTGTATTCAGCCTGCTTTAAGTAGAAACAAGCGTCAGACGCCGGACCGGATCGGGGCCTGCACGGGGTTTCGGACGTGTCTATTGGTATCACGAACCGCTGGTGGTCTGGTGGTTCACACGGTCTTTTTCTCGGAATCTGGATACGATATCGGGGGTCTATGAGAAATCATCAATAGACTATCCTTTCTGCCCTCACAGAGTCTGGGCGTCCTTGTTGGCGCTCTTGACGATCAGATCGCCGCTGGTTCCTTCGAACCGGAGCGAGCGGCCGTGATCGCCACCGACGTCCTCCCCGACGAGGGGGATGTCGTACGTGTCGAGCGTGGCTTTGACCTGTTCGACGTTGCGCTGGCCGATACCAGAGCCGCTCTCGGAGAAGTCGAGCATGTCGCTGCCGCCAGCGATCTTCGCGATCATGTTCGCGCGGTCGCCACCGGCGGCTTCGAGCTCGTCGATCAGCGTCTCGACCCCAGTGTCGGCGAACTTCGCGGGGTTGTCGTCGTCCATCTCCTCGGCCGAGGGGAGCATGACGTGGACCAGCCCCGAGACCGGGGCCGTCTCGTCGTGGATCGCGACGCCGATACACGACCCGAGGCCGCTGGTCGTCAGCACGGCCCCGTTTTTCGTTACGTCGTACTCGGCGATCCCGACCTTGATCCGCTCGGGCTTGCTACTGGCACCGGCACTCGATTCCCCTCCGTAGACCTTCATTTGTGGAATATCTCTTCGGGATCGGCGTCAGTCTCGTCCGCTCGTTCCACCAGCAGTTCGTCCAGTGCCTCGCGGAGTTGTTGCTCGTTGGGCAGCGCGTGGATCTCGGCCTCGAACTCGATGTCCTCGGTCTGCATCGTCGAGTCGATGATGAACGCGTGCTCCTGATGTTGGCCGACCTGGGCGGCCAGCGGGTCGATGATCGCCCGCCCCATGTCGTGGACCAGTCGCGGCGGCGTGTGATCGACGCTCGTCTGGAGGACGTTCGCCCAGCCGTCGACGAACCCCGAGGTCATGATGTTCCCCAACTCTTCGATGGCCATCTTGTGCTGCTCGGTGAGTTCGTCGTCCTCGACCTCGACCGGCATCATCGCCTCGGCGACGTTCTTGGCCGAGGTCTCGTCGAACAGGACCATCATGAACCCGCTGGGGATGCCGGTAAACTCCACGACCGTCCCGACGTAGGTTTCGTTGCCGACCTGTTTCGGGACGTCGGTGATCGGCGCGAAGCTGATCTGAGAGACCTCCGCCTCGGTCTCGATACCCGTCATCATCGTGACGTTCTCCGCGGCCGTCTCGGTCCCGCGCATCGTCATCTCGTTGAACACTTCGAGCTTGTCGATCGGGATGGCGTCGTCCTCGGTGTCGGCGTGCTCGCTCATCACGTCCGCGAGCGGCTCGTACTCCGGGAGCATGTAGATGTAAAACTCCAGGGACTCGTTGGGCCACTCGATCTGGCTCTTGAAGACGAAAATGTGGTCGTTCTCGTCGCCTTCGGGCGCGTCGGGCAGCACGTCCGGGCCGACGCCTTCGATGTACGTCGGCGGGGAGTGATCGATCGTCGTCCCGAGGTAGTCGGCCCAGCCGTCGATGAACCCGCTCATCATGATGTTGCCGATCTCTTTGACGCCACTGCGGGCCATCTCCTCGCTGCCGGCGCCGCCCAGCAACGCTTCGATCATCGTCTCGCTACAGTCGCGGTCGAACACGAGGACGGTTTCGCCAGCGAGTTCGCCCGTGTAGTCGAACTGTACGCCGACGAACTCCTGGGCGTCGAGCTCCTCGCCCACGTCGGCTCGGTTGACCAGCGAGATCTTCGTCACGTCCACGATCGCGTCGATGCCGGTCATCTGGGTCATCGACGCCGTCGCTTGCTCTGCGCCCTCGTGGGCAAGCTGGTTGAACGTCTCTAACGACTGGATGTCGACTTTCATCTATGAGGGAACGACGTCCTCGATGGCTTCCATCACGCTGGGTTTCTGGAAGGGCTTGGTGATGTACCCGTCCGCACCGGCCTTGACCGCCTCTTTCATCTTCTCTTCCTGGCCGACGCTCGTGCACATGATCACGTTGGCGCTCGGGTCGGAATTCTTGATCTCGTCCGTCGCTTCGATCCCGTCTCGGATCGGCATGACGATGTCCATCATCACCAGGTCCGGTCGTTTCTCCTTGTACGTCTCGACTGCTTCGACTCCGTTTTCGACCTCACCGACGATCTGGTGGTCCTCCTCGAGGATCTCCCGCAGGAGGTTTCGCATGAACTCCGAATCGTCAGCGATCAATACTTCAGGCATTAGTAGTCACTCTGAGTCTACCGGAATTACCTAAATAAATGCTTCCGCCGGATTATCGCCATTGATACCACAGCACTGCGGCGGTCTGGCTGGGACGCTCCCGCGGCGGTTTGGACTACTGCCCGATCAAAATATCGGGAGTAGTTCCGACAGCCAGCGCGTGATCGCGAAGGTGTACTCGCCGTAGTCGAAGTATTCGACTCCCGCGAGGACGAACAGCGTCGTCGCTGCCCCGCCGGCAGTTCCCACCGCCGTGGCCACTCCCTCCTCGCGGTCGCGGGCAGTCGCGACGACGACGATCAGGGCCGCCACCCCGGCGACAGCGAGGTTCAATAGCGCGTGAAACTGCATGGCCTCGCCCAGCGCAGGGTCGATCCAGCCCAAGGCGACGACGACGCCGACGACGCCGACGAGTGACGCCGTGAGATATGCCCGAACGAACTCGTGAAATTGCTCGTCGAGTGCCCGCCGGACGGCGGGAACCCGGGCGACGCCGTACAGCGCGACCGGCATCGCGGGGACCAGATACCGCATCGTGATCTGGGAATACAGCGGCAGCCGCGGGAGATACAGCAGGGTAAACATGACGACGATCCCGCCCGCCAGCAGGTCGGTCTGGTAGCGTGGATTCGAGCGGATCGCGGCCGGCGCTCTTCGGACCGACGCGAGGCTCGCCGTCAGTGCTTGGCGGCCCCACACCAGTGGCGCGACCGCGAGCAGACCCAGGACTGGTGCGGACTCCAGTACCGTGAGCTCGATCGCCTCCTGGTCGTTGATCGTATACTCGATGCCGGGAACCCGACCGCTCCGGAGGAAGACGTGGCCAAGCCGTTCGGGGTCGCCGAGCACGATCGAGATCCCCTCGTCGACGAATCCCCAGAGCTGTCCGAGTCGGCCCGGCACGGCCACCAGTATCGCGGCTCCAGTCGCGACCAGTCCCTCGACGAGACCGACGAACCACCCGAGTGGGCCTCCGTCGGGATCAGATGGTGGTGCAGTACCGGGGGTCGTCCCGGGCGCTGTCGGTTCTGCCGGGGTGGTGGGTGTCGGGGTAGTCGGTGGCGCTTCGGGTTCGATCGACACGCGGCCGTCTGGACCGATCTGGCCCGCGCTGCCGAGGCTATCGAGCATCCGGGGTGTCTCGAAGGGGCTGCCGGTGACCGCGAGGTTCGTCACGACGAATGGAACGAGCGAGAGGGCGAAGACGGCGGCGACGACGCTCAGTGTCCGCCGGTCGTTTCGCGGAGCCGTCGCCAGATCGACCGGGGCGAGAACGACGAACACGACGAGTGCTTCCGCGGCGTGCAGCCACGCCAACACGGCGACCGCCGCGTACGCGCTCGCTCGAACGAGCGACGAGCGCTCCGGATGCCGGCTGAGAGCGAACGCACAGACGACGATCGTGATCAATGCCGCAGAGACGACGTGTCGCTTTGGGATCGTCGCCCAGAACGCGATCGGCAGTGCGAGCGTCGACAACAGTCCCGCAGCCAGGCCGACGCGCCGATCGTGGAACTCCCCGAGCAAGCGATACACCGCGACGGCGACGACACCCGCCGCCAGCAGCGTCGACACCTGTAGCGCCAGCAGTGCCGTCCAGTGAGGGTCGAGCGGGCGCGCCAGCCAGACGTTGCAGACGAACATCCCGAGCGCGAACAGCGTCCCCCAGAACGCGACCCGGCGATTGGCGAGTACGCGTCCGAGCTGTGCGGCGAACGCCGCTGCGAGCACGCTCCAGCCGGCAGCGAGGACGAGACGGAGCTCGACCAGCGCAGACGCACCTTCGAGAATCCAATAGAACGGGAGTGAGAGTATTGCTACCGCATAATTCCGGCCAAAAACCTGTGACCCGTTTCGATACAGCCCCGGCTGTGATCCCAGTGTCAGTGAGTACTCGATCCGCTGGATATCGAAGTGCCCCTCCGCGACGTTGACGACCGTGTTCGCGATGGCGTAGGTGTCAGCGATAAAGAAACCGACCCGCCAGCACAGAGACAGCGCCAGGACGACGCCGAGAAACAGCGTCAACCCGATTCGATCCCCGAACAGAGCAGCCACGAGACGCCGGCGGGCGGCCCGCGTTCGTCCACTCAGAAACCGGTCGAATCCCCCGAGACGTGCCGACAACCGACGGCCGCTATCCTCCGTGTCGGTCACGGATCGCTCTCGATCGCTCGTCACCGTCCGCTCGGTTTCGTCCCGATCCGCGGGCGGCGTCACGATGTCACCTCGATCGTCGTCGACTCGTTGAACACGGTGTAGTCGCTCGATAGCGATTGCACTCGGATTGTCACTCGACCCCCGTAGCTATCGGCCAGTTGCTCGGCCGCGAGTGCGGCGTCGGAGAGTCGAACGGTCGTCGGCCCCGTCTCCTGGATGCGTTTCGTCGCTGCGAGGTCGAGATCGAGTGCCGGAACTTCGACTCGATAGACGAGGCGCGGGTAGCCTTCGAGGTCGTCGACGTCGATCTCTGCGTCCGGGAGCCGGAGGTAGGGGACGTCGGTTCCGAACCGGCCGGGCGTGATCTGGACGGCAGTGACGTCGACAGACACGGCAGCGACGGTCGCGTTTCCATCCCCGAGTGTCGTCGACTCGGCCTGTGTCAGCGATAGCCCGACCAACGGACTCGAGAAGACGAGGGTGACGACGACGGCGGCGATCAGCAGTAGCTGAGCGAGTTCGGTCGGCCCGAGCGACGCGATACCCTTCCCCATCGCTCAGAGTTCGAAACCGTCGTCGATTTCGGCCAGCAGGTCACCGATCGTGTCCTCGGGTCCGAGATCAGTGGTCTTGAGAACACGCGCGAGCGTCTCCGGTGGGTAGGTGATGGGGACGTTCGTCTCGGTCAGGAGGATTCCCAGGATTTCCTCGACCGGCGTGTCGCTGTCGATGTGCTGGGCGTACCACAGGATGAGACTCTCGAAAATCGTCACGACGTCGTTGGACATCATCCGCCGCTGGAACACCCGTCCGTCGAACGTTGCGGTCACGTGGAAGCCGTACCGGGACTCGGCCGCTTCGAAGTCGCGCTCGAGCCACCGCGAGATCTCCCGCTCGCCCAGTGCCGAGAGGTCGACGTCATCGGTCCGATTCCCGCTCGCCGCGGTGATCGGGTCCGTCCCGGCCTGTTCTCTCCCCCCGGACGAGGCTTCGGATCGATCTTCGGATCGAGAGTCCGGGCCAGCCCGGCCTGTGGTCGTCGACTCGGACTGGTCAGACTGGACGTTCGGAACGTCGTCGATGGGGTCGTCCGGAGAGACGACGTATCGCCCATCGTCGATCTCTGCGACGTGCTCGTCGTCGGAGATGTCGATCTCTTCAGGGGCGAGTACGCGACCATCGGCATCCTCCGAATCGTCGTCCCCGGGCGTCATATCTACTAGATCATGGTAGACAGATATAATTCCGTCGCCGAGCGCTGCCGCTATCGGATCGAAAACAGGAGAAATCGGCTCGGTTTTACAGGCTGACCGAGGACTTTCCGGAGAGGGAGTCGGGCACGACCAGCGTCAGGGTGGTCTCGCCACCGGACTGGGTGCTGATGGTGAGCGTTGCACTCTCACCGGGCTCGAGCGGGGAATTTATATCCTCCGTATTCTGATCATTTATCGAGACCGTGATGATCGCACGGTCGACGGGATCGTTGAGAGTGTTGTCGCCGCTGATCGAGGTATCGTCGTCCCGGAGCGTCTCGTAGCTGAAGACGCCGTCGGCGTTGTCTCCACTTTCGTAAATATTACTCGAGACGAGGTTGTTGCTCGAGCCGGCGGTGACCCACTGCATGGTCGCGCCGTCGAGGTCGACGTCGTTCGAGCCGGGAGCCAGTCGCGTCGTGATCTCGATTTCGGTGACAGCAGCGTCACCGCTGACATCGCCGACAGTCCCGACGGTGCTGACTTCGACGAGTCGGTTGGTGACCTGGTTGGATGCCTGTTCGCCGCTCTCTTCGGCACTGCTCTGGAGGAACCCGGCAGTGTTGATCAGTACGCCCGCGGCGATGGCGGCGACCAGCACCATCGCGATGAACACGATGAGGGTGCCGATCCCGACTTGCCCGCGGTCAGTGTCTTCGTCGTCAGTTCGTTCGAACATTGGTGAATCACGCCTGGTTCAACAGGCTCTACCTCCGACTTTCTGCCTATCGGACTTAATGGTACTCCCCTAGTTATCACAGATGAAATCCAATTTAGACGAGATAACTGTGGTTGTCAGAAACGAAAATAGGCGTTTGAAGGGGGTGAACGAGGGTTGGGCCGCAGCTATCGGATAGCGACGAAAAACAGGAGAAATCGGCTCGGTTTTACAGGCTGACCGAGGACTTTCCGGAGAGGGAGTCGGGCACGACCAGCGTCAGGGTGGTCTCGCCACCGGACTGGGTGCTGACGGTGAGCGTTGCACTCTCACCGGCGTCGAGCGGAGAGTCGATATTGCTACCGGACAGGTCGACCGTGATGATCGCGCGGTCGACTGGGTCGTTGAGGGTGTTGTCGTTGCTGATGGAGCTGTCGTCGTCTCGAAGCGTCTCGTAGGTGAAGGTACCGTCAGCGTTGCCCGAGTCGCCGCTGTTGTCCGAGACGAGGTTGCTGCTCGAGCCGGCGGTGACCCACTGCATGGTCGCGCCGTCGAGGTCGACGTCGTTCGATCCCGGCGCCAGTCGCGTCGTGATCTCGATCGAATCGACTGTGTCACCGTTGACAGTCCCGACGGTGCTGACTTCGACGAGTCGGTTGGTGACCTGGTTGGATGCCTGTTCGCCGCTCTCTTCGGCACTGCTCTGGAGGAACCCAGCAGTGTTGATCAGTACGCCCGCGGCGATGGCGGCGACCAGCACCATCGCGATGAACACGATGAGGGTGCCGATCCCGACCTGCCCGCGGTCAGTGTCTTCGTCGTCAGTTCGTTCGAACATTGGTGAATCACGCCTGGTTCAACAGGCTCTACCTCCGACTTTCTGCCTATCGGACTTAATGGTACCCCCCTAGTTATCACGCCTGAAAATCTATTTGAGGGCGGAAATTCTCATTGTCAGCAACGAAAAAGAGTGGTAGATGGCCTTAGAGTGGCCTGTATCGATAGTTCGAGAAAACCGGGAAACTCAGGCCGCAGCTGGAGCGATCGTCAGGACTCGTAGCTGACGAGACTGTACATCACGAAGAGATAGCCGAACGTCGTCAACCCACTGTTGACGAGTAGCAGTGACTGGGTCTGTTCGAAGTCGTTCAGGAACGCACTGATCATCGTCGCGGCCGCGCCCGCGACGGCAAGAGCGAATCCAAGCGAGAGGTGTAACATCGCCTGGCGAGAGGTTTGTACGTACGCGCGCATGGCCATACCGACCATCGTCAGGCCAGCCACGACGAAGATGAGCGTCAGGACGGCGTAGAGGAGTTCGATCATCGTTACTATATTCTAGTCCTGAGCACCGTCTATTAAATCCACCCTCGAAAATATCGTCGGTGATAACTGGTGTGTCACCTGTCGGTTATTCCGAGCTGCGTCGAGAGAACTATCTGGCCGTCACCCCTCGGATAACGTCCGCCAGGCTTCGTCTAGCTTGTTCGTCACTTCCGACCGTTCTTCCACAGCGATTGATAACGCTTCGTCGAACTGAACCGAGACCGATTCGACGTTTCGGCGATAGACTTTGATCCGTCGACGGTCGTCCGAAAGGATACTGTCGTGCAGTTCGAGGAGTCCGTGTTCGGTCAGCTCGTCGATTCGGCGGTAACACGTCGCGATGGGGATGTCGAGTTCGTCGCTGAGATCCTGTGCCGATCGCGGTTCGTCCGCAGCGTCCAGAATTTCCGCACTGTATTTGTTCCCCAACGTCCGAAGCAGATCCACCGAAGCCATCGTTATCAACTTTTGAATTCTGCAGCAAATAAAGGTACCGTCTGGTTTCTGAGTCTGTTCATACCCCCGCAGTATTTTCGGTCTGGCTGGTGAATATAGGCGTATCGGGGCTTGAAACGACTATTCTCGAAGATAAGAACGAACGAAATCGCTATTTGATCGGCGAGGATTCGCCCTGGTTCATCATCGAGAAGGCGCTGGCGTTCTCGTGGACGGTAATGCCGCCCCAGGAGATCTCCATCGGGAAGATGTCGGTCTCGATGTTCTGTTTGCGCATCTTCGCGACCCAAACGTAGCGGTTGACGCCCGATTCGGTGGGCGTCTGCAGGAGGTAGATGTTCCCGTCGGTGAGGTAGTTTTCGAGGCCGATATCAGCCTTCGGGAAGACCGCGCCTTGCTCGTTGGTCATGAGCGTGGTGAGACCGTTCTGCTTGAGGATGTCAGAGAACTTCAGCAGGTAGGTCCGGCGCTCTTTCTCGTCGTCGAAAAAGAGGTTGAACATCGCCAGGGAGTCCAGCACCAGCCGTTCGTAGTCGTTGTCCTGGAAGTCTTCGAGCAGGAGGTCGAGCGACGAGGAGAAGTCGTTCTCTCGGAGGAGCTCTTTCTTGTCGTAGACGAGAATGTCGCCGCTCTCGACGTACTCGGGCCACTTGTCGAAGCCGATGGCCTCTGCGGCCTCCCGGAGATCTGCCTTGTTCTCCTCGAAGGAGAGGTAGATCCCCTTCTCGTCGAACATGTCCACGCCGTTGTAGACGTACTGCAGGCCGAGGATGCTCTTGCCGGCCCCGGGGTTGCCACTGACGAGCGTCGTCGAGTCCTTCACGATGCCACCGTTGAGGATCGAATCGAGTCCTTCGATCCCTGTCTTTGTGAGTTCGATCATAGGTCTCCTGCCGCGTCCCGCGGCGATTATTGGATGTACCTCAGTTGGCTGAGTAAAAAAGCCTTGTTCATAGGAGCCCGCTCCAGCCGGGAATCAGGACGTCCGGATCGCCGTCGGATCGACCCAGATGATGAACTCGCCGTCGCGTTTGACCACCCCTTTGATCGAGCGGACGTCCTCGCTGGTCGGCGAGCGGTCGACGTTCCCGGGGTCGACCTGGCTGACCTGGTACACCTCGTCGACGAGCCAGCCGACGGCTCCCTGGTCGTCGCCGGCGATCTCCGGGTCGAAGACGATGATCCGTGCGGCCTCGCCCTCGTCTCCGATGTCGAAGACGACCTTGGGATCGATGATCGAGGTCGTTCGCCCGCGTAGGTCCATCACTCCCTCGACGTGAGGGGGCGAGTTCGGGACCGACGTCAACTCGCCGACGTCGACGATCTCCGTCACGTAGTCGATGCTCACGCAGTAGGTCTCTTCCCCGAGTTCGAACTCGAGTACCTGGTTCGTTGCGTCTGTCATAGTCCTGCTGTGTTCGCCGTCGTCTTCACGCGCTGTGTTTGCCACCGTTTTCACGTCCCGTTGTCTCGTGGTCGATATCTCAACCCACCCGGCAAATTCCCTTAAGCGTGTCTCCTGTGCTATCACAATTGATTACCGGGGCGGTGTCTTTATTTTGGCGCTAGCGATATTTTCGGCCAACGTGAGGCCCTCGCGGGTGACGTTTAAGCCGCCTGCAGGCAATCTCACACGTATCGATCTATGGTAGCACGATCATCGCCGCGGGCTGTCGTCGCCGACGACTCTCATTTCATGCGGAGCGTCATCTCTGACATCCTCTCCGGAGGCGGCATCGACGTCGTGGCACAGGCGAAAAACGGTCGCGAGGCAGTCGAGGCCGTCCGCGAACACGAACCGGACGTCGTCACGATGGACGTCGAGATGCCCGAGATGGACGGCATCGAGGCAGTCGAGCGGATCATGGCCGAGCACCCGACGCCGATCCTGATGCTGAGCGCACACACCGACGAGGACGCCGACGTCACCTTCGAGGCCCTGGAGAAGGGCGCGGTCGACTTCTTCACCAAGCCCGGTGGCGAGGTCTCGATGGAGATGTCCCGGCTGAAAGACCAGCTGGTCGAGATCGTCCTCTCGGTCGCCGAGGCCGAGCCGCGCAGTCGCGGCCCGAGCACGACTGGCGCTGCGGGCCAGCGACCGACGCCGTCGAAAGCCGTCGGCGACACTTACGTCGAGCGCCCGACGCTGATCGTCGGCTCTTCGACCGGTGGTCCGACAGTCGTCGAACGGCTCATGTCGAATCTGCCGGCGGCGGCCTCGCTGCGGGTACTGATCGTCCAGCACATGCCCGACGGCTTCACTGGCCGATTCGCACAGCGACTGAACGACCGCTCGGAGTACGACGTCAGCGAGGCACGGGACGGCCAGCGGATCGGTGCTGGCGAGGCACTGGTGGCGGCCGGCGGCAAGCACATGGAAGTCGTCAACTACACCCACGGTCGGCTTCGCGTGGCGCTGACCGAGGACCCGCCGGTCAACAGCGTTCGTCCGGCAGTCGACGTGACCATGCGGACGGCCGCCTCGGTCGTCGACGACGACGTCATCGGCGTCATCCTCACGGGAATGGGCGAGGACGGGGCCGACGGCATCCAGGCGCTGAAAGCGGGCGGGGCGAAGACGATCGCCCAGGACGAGGCCAGTTCGGCCGTCTTCGGCATGCCCAAGCGAGCGATCGAGACGGGCTGTATCGACACCGTCTCACCGGTGGCGGCGATCCCGCAGGCGATACTCGATGCGATCACACAGGAGGTTCACTGACATGGACGACCAATATCTCGACGCGTTCATTCGAGAGAGCGAGGAGGCCATCACGGAGCTGAACAACTCGCTGCTCGAACTCGAATCGGATCCCGAAAACCAGCAGGCGATGGACGCCATCTTCCGGACGGCCCACACGCTGAAGGGCAACTTCGGTGCGATGGGCTTCGAGGACGCCTCGAACCTCGCCCACGCCATCGAGGACCTCCTCGACGAGATCCGCGAGGGCGAACGCGAGGTCACGCCGGAGATCATGGACCTGGTCTTCGCCGGTGTCGACCAGATCGAGGCGATCATCCACGAAGTCGAAGAGACCGGCGAATCGACGGTCGACACCGACGCCATCGTCGCCGACATCCGCGGGCTCATGGAGGGCGACGAAGGCGTCTCCGAAGGCGGGACCGGTGCCGGGGACGAGCCCGGTGCTGGCGGCGGATCCGCGGCAGCCGACGCCGACGCGCTGGTCGGCGACATCGAGATTCCCGACGCCGAGGGGCCGGTCTATCACGTCGAGATTTCCGTCGGCGACTCGGACATGCCGGGGGTCGACGGCATGCTGACGCTGGAGTCGATCGAGGAGGAACTGGACATCCTGGCGACCGATCCGGCGTGGGACGCGATCGAGGACGGCGAGTACGACGAGACGTTCGCCGTGTTCGTCACTGGTGCGCAGCGTTCGGCCGTCGAGGCGGCGATGGCCGCCACCAGCAAGATCGACGAGGCGACGATCACCGACGTCACCGACGCGGCCGGGACGGCTACCGAGTCCGCGACCGGCGAGAGCACCGAGGACGGCGCTGGCGGATCGTCGGGCGGGACCTCCGGTGGCAGTGACACCAGTTCCGTCGACGAGATCAAGTCCGTCAGGGTCGACGTCGACCAGCTCGACGATCTGCACGGGCTGGTCGAGCAACTGGTCACGAGCCGGATCAAGCTCCGCCGGGCCGTCGAGGAGGAGAACCTCGATTCGGCCTCCGAGAACCTCAACGAACTCGACAAGATCACCGCGAACCTCCAGAACACGGTGATGGACATGCGCCTGATCCCGCTGAAGAAGGTCGTCGGGAAGTTCCCGCGACTGGTGCGGGATCTCTCGCGGGATCTGGACAAGGACGTCGAGTTCACGATCGAGGGCGAGGACATCGAACTCGACCGGACGATCCTCACTGAAATTTCGGATCCACTGATGCACATCCTCCGGAACGCCGTCGACCACGGGATCGAACCTCCCGCGGAGCGCGAGGCTGCGGGCAAACCGCGGACTGGCCACATCGAACTGTCCGCCTCGCGCGAGCGCGACCACGTCATCATCGAGGTGCGCGACGACGGCGGTGGCCTGGACGTCGAGGCGATCAAAGAGCAGGCCATCGAGAAGAGCGTCCGGTCGGTCGACGAGATCGAGACGATGAGCGACTCGGATATCTACGACCTCGTCTTCCATCCCGGATTCTCGACTGCCGAGGAGGTCACCGACACCAGCGGCCGCGGCGTCGGGATGGACGTCGTCCACGACACGGTGACGAAACTCGACGGGTCGGTCAACGTCGAGTCCACGCCCGGAGAGGGGACGACCGTCTCGCTGCGCCTGCCGGTGACGATGGCCATCGTCAAGGTCCTCTTCGTCCAGGTCGGCGACGAGCAGTACGGCATCCCGATCAAGAACGTCGACGAGATCACTCGTGCGACCGTCGCTCGGACGATCAACGGCAGCGAAGTGATCAAACACAACGACGAGATCTACCCGATCGTCCACTTAGACGACGCCTTCGACGTCCCCGGCGAGACGAAAAACGGCGACGGCATGCTCGTCCGCATTCGTGAGTCCGAACGCAAGATCGCACTGCACTGTGATTCGGTCGAGAGCCAGGAGGAGGTCGTCGTCAAACCCCTGGAGGGGATCCTCAGCGGGACACCCGGACTGTCGGGAACTGCGGTGCTGGGTGACGGCAACATCGTGCACATCCTCGACGTGGTGACGCTCTGAGATGTCGGTGGCACTGTCGGTCCCCGCGGAGGTGCGACGATGACGCGTCGATCGGGCTCCGAGCGCGGGTTCGACTACCTGATCGAGTACATCGGCGAGGAACTGGACTTCGAATCGGGCTTTTACAACGACGCCTACATGGACCGGCGGATCACCGCGCGGATGCGCCGGACCGGGACTGACAGTTACCGTGCCTACCGTCGGTTGCTCGAACGCGACGACGGCGAGCGCGAGGAACTGCTGGACTCGCTGTCGATCAACGTCACCGGGTTCTTCCGCAACCCCGAGGCGTGGGAGCGCCTCCGGCCAGTGTTGCGGACGCTGACCGACGAGCACCGACAGGTACGGATCTGGAGCGCCCCCTGCGCGGACGGCCGCGAGCCCTACTCGCTGGCGATGCTGGCGCTGGACGACCGCCGGATCGACGCAGACCGAGTCGAGATCACCGCGACCGACATCAACCGCGACATCCTTCGAACCGCTCGCAAGGGGACCTACGAGACCTCGAAGACGACCGACATCGCCGAGGAACTGGAGCCGCTGTCCGAACTGGAACCCTACATCCAGCAGTCGGGGTCGACCTTTCAGGTCCGAGACTCGGTCCGGGAGATGATCTCCTTCGAGCAGCACGACCTCATCCGCGGGGATCCAAAGCGGGACTTCGACCTCGTGCTCTGTCGGAATCTCCTGATCTACATCGACGCCTCTTACAAGGTTCCCATCTTCGAGACCATCGAAGGCTCGCTCCGCGAGGACGGGTATCTCATGATCGGGATGACCGAGACCATCCCCTCGGAGATGCGCGACGCCTTCGAACCGCACGACAAGTCCCACAGGATCTACCAGAAAGGCTGATGTCACTGTACCAGCTCGAACGCGACGGCGACGTCCAGGAACTCACCCGCGTGCTCCGCGAGAGTGACAATCCCGAGATTCGCCAGCGGGCCGCCACTCTCCTCGGTGGGTTCGCCGACCACGACGATCGCCGAGATATCGTGAGCGCGCTGGTCCAGGCCGCCCAATCGGACGACGACGGCAGCGTGACTGCCGCGGCCGTCGACTCGCTGGAGGAACTGGGTGGCGACGCCATCGAGCAGTTGATCGCCAGCATGGCCGGGATCGACTTCGAGGACGAAGCCGACTGGGTCAAGGCCAAGGCGTTCGTCCGGGCCCTGGACAGCGACGTGCCCGAGTTACGAATGGCTGCCGCCAATGGGCTCGGCCAGTTCGGCGACGCGGACGCCCTCTCGAACGTGGTCGAGGCGTTCGACGACGACGATCATCGTGTCCGGGCTCGTGCTGCCCGGGCCGCGGGTGCGATCGCGGATCCGCGTGCCTGTGACCCGCTCGAGACCTTGCTCGACGATCGGAGTCCCGCGGTGCGACGCGAGGCCGCCGAGGCGCTCGGGCTGATCGGCAACCGACAGGCCCTACAGGCCCTGCTCGGGATGTACGACGACAGCGACGAACGTGTCCGGCGGATCGCTGTCGGCGCGTTCGGTAACTTCGACAACGGCCAGCCGGTCGAGTATCTCGTCGATGCCCTCTCCGACGACGCCGCGACCGTCCGCCGGACCGCCGTCTACTCGCTGATCGAACTGCTCGCGAACGTCCCGACCGAGAAGAGCCACGAGATCCGCGAGGCCATCGTCGACGAACTCTCCGAGACCGACGACGCGACGGTCGTGGTGCCGCTGGTCGAGATCCTCGAAGAGAGCACGCAGGTCGCCCAGCGCCGCAACACCGCCTGGCTCCTGGGCCGGGTCACCGACGGAGAGCACGAGCGTGTGATCGACGCCCTGATCTCGTGTCTGGACGACGAGGATCAGATGACCGGGCAGTTCGCCGCGACGAGTCTCGCGGAGTTCGACGGTGAGACGGTCGAGACCAAGCTGTTGGAGGTCGTTGAGGACGACGAGCAGCCGAGCGACGTCCGTGCGCAGGCGATATTCACATTGGGAAAAGTCGGCGGCGAGCGCTCGCGGGAGGCCCTGGAGTCGATCATCGACGACACCGAGAACGAGCAGGTGCGCAAGCGGGCGTTCTCGGCGCTGTCGAAGCTTGGTGGCCGCGCCAGTGACGTGCTGTGAGACGAACCATTAAGACTGTGACTGTCCAACGTTCGGTGATCGAGCGATGAGCGAGGGCGAGCAGAAACTCGCGGACGCGCAGGGGAAGTTCATGCAGGTCGTCGAAGACGGCCGCAAAGCAAGTGGCGTCGAGTGGCAGCGCTGTCGGCTCTTGCTGTCGACCAAACGCCTGCTCATCCTCACGAACGAGGGCAAACAGACCCTGCCGCTGTCGAAGATCGCGAGCATCAAATCGCGCGGCGACGTCAACGAGGCGATCGCGCAGGTGTCGAGTTACCTCTCGATCCAGATCGGCAAAGACGTCTATCTCGTCTCGGCCACGCAAAGCGAGTCTTTCGAGGAGAAGCTCTACGGCGCGATCCTCGACCAGCGGGTCGTCCTCGTCAAACACCCCGCGGTCAAAGGCGGCGTCGTCCAGGACGCGGGCTGGGAGAAGGCCCGGCTCAAACTCAGCGAGGGGACGGTCGACCTGGCGATCGCTTCGGGCCAGTTCGTCGAGATCGAACGCGACGACGTCGGGACCGTCGAGGTGACCGAACAGGAGGTCCGGGGGAAGCAGCGGCGCGCCGTCGAGATCGAACACTCCGTCGAAGACGCAGTGGTCCAGACGTACGTCTCCGGCGGGAGCCAGGTCGTCGGGGTCCTCGCCGGGCTGGTCCGCCAGCAACAGGAGATCGACGCCGACATCTCCCAGGCCGAACAGGAGGTCCTGATGGCACTGTACTCCGGTGTCTCGCCGTTCAAGATCCCCGAGTTCGTCGGGATGGACGTCGAACAGGTCGAGGAGATCTATAATAATCTGGTCGAAGCAGGGCTGTTGCAGGAAGTCCGCACCCGTCGGGACGTCTCGCTGAAAGCCCGCGGCCGAAACATCGCCAGCGACGTCATCGCGAATCAGTGACTCCACGAGGTGGTTGGTTCCTCGGAATTCTATATTAAATCTACTACTTCAGGAAGATTTATCAGGGGTGCTGGAGAAACGCGAGTCGAGACTAGAGATGGGGTCTGGGTCACGTCGGCGGTCTGAGGCCGACACGAAATCCGAGCGAGGGCGGGGGTCCTCGCGGGGGGATCGAACGACGAACGAGCGGCGGCGATCGTCGAGGTGGAAGCCCGACCGGTCGCGCGAGGCGATGGGTGAGCGCCTGGGCGTGAAAGTGCCCGATGGCGAGACCCGAGCGCGCCTCCAGCGCCTCGAACAGCGCGACGGCACACACAAGGTCAAACAGTGGGCCGCCGAAGGCATGAAAGTCGAGACGATGGGCATTCCGCCGGACATGCAGGCGTTTCGCAAGCGCCAGGCCGAACGTTCCGCGGAGATCCCATATGATATCGAACGGCGCAACAGACACTCGGAGTTGCGCAGCGAAGAGGCGGTCCAGCGGATGGGACCCGCTGGCGAGACAGGAGTCCTCGACTCCGTTCGGGACGTGATTTCGTCGTCCGGGCAGTCACTGGACGCGAGTATCCAGCGCGCGATGGAAGACCGGATGGGGGACTCGCTCGGTGACGTGCGGATCCATACCGGACCGCAGGCCGCGAGTGCGTGTGAGGAGATCAACGCGCGGGCGTTCACGGTCGGGAATCATGTCGCGTTCAATTCCGGTGAGTATGATCCCGAGTCAGCGGAGGGTCAGCACGTTTTGGCGCATGAATTGGCGCACGTTCGCCAGCAGACTGGCGGGGCGGTGTCGATGCTGCCCCAGGAAGACGTTGGACTTGAAATCGATCCCGACCCGGCGTTAGAGCGCGAGGCCGAGGAAACGGCCCAGCGCGTGATGGAAGGTGGCGAGTTGGGCATTCAGCGGATGCGCAAGACCGAGGTACACGTGCAGCGGTACCCGGGAGAAGCGGTCGTCGAGAAGGGCAAGGAACTCCTCGATACGGGAACCGAGAAAGTCGACGACGCCACTTCGAAAACCTACCGCCTGAGCAAAGAGCAACTGGTAGATCTGGTGCAGTCGGTCGAAACGCCGAAAGGGGTCGTCGAGTACATCGAACACCACGATATCGACGTGGCGAGTCGCGTGCAGGACTCGGCCAGCAGCCCGATCAAGGGCGCGACCACCGGAGGCACGAAAGGATGGGCAGCGGGGTCGGCAGTCGCCGGACCGGTTGGCGGCGTGGCTGGCGCCCTCGCTGGCGGAGCCCTCGGAGTCGCTCTGACGACCCAACTCGGCGAAGACATCGCGGGCAAAGTCCAGAAGATCATCCGCAACGTGCTCGGGATGAAGACCGACCAAGAGTTCGACCTCGAAGACGATACCGACTCGAGTCGTTTCGAGGAGGAATAAGCCATGGAAGCAAAAATTATTGGAGATGATGAAAGGGGAATGGGTGTCAGAGTCATCGATAACAATTCAGTGGAGCATACTATCTCAGTTGGATTTGATGGAGAGATTCAAGGGCATGGGCAAGACGGCTACCCCGACAAAGCGGACGAGCGCACACACAACGAGGGTGAACACGTCGGCCACGCTCGAAAGTATGCCCAGTACTACGTCGATCAGGAGACGGACTACGACACACTCCCGTGGGATATCGACGCGGATCGTTTCGAGACGGTTCGGCAGGCGCTCGCGGATCTCTCTGAAGCGGAGATCGAGACGTACTTCGGCGACCTGCTGGAGCAGAGTCTGAGTCACTACGCGGACGACCCTGAGGTCGACATCGGCGAGACGACGCGCCCGGAAGCACTGCCCGACGAGATGGCGGGCGGCGAGGATGCGGTCTTCTACAAGCAAGAGATCTACCTCGACGACGAGGAAAAAATCGAGGCAGTGTCTGGTATTGGGATCACTTACTACGTCGCCAGAGGCGAACGCAAAACGGTCTGGTGCGGTGAGAAACCGGACCGGGACCCAGACGCTCGAGTCGAACTGTTCCCGGCACCACTGGTCGATCCCGTCTCGCTTCGGGATTACCTCGTGTACAACCTCCGCTGTCAGATCCGGGACTGCTATCTCATGATGGGTCTGGAGCCACCTGAAGAGTACCGGGTGCTGGGCCACGGCCAGTATCGCTTCACCGGCAAGTACGATAGCTTCGATCTCTACCCTCCGTATCACGATACCAGTGCGGAGATCCCCGGGTATAGCCACGAGTTCCGCCCGGACCTGCCGATCACCTGGGACGAACTCGGTGGCTTGGTCGATTCGGGAAGCGACCAATCGATCTACGACCAGATCAGGGGCGCGCTGTTCAGCCGCTGAGGGTCGGACCGGGACACTTAGGGGCGCACCGGCCACAGCCAGTCGTATGCTCATCACCGACGCCACGCTGCCGGACGGCCGCACGCGGGACGTCCGGGTCGACGGCGAGACGATCGCCGAGATCGGCGAGACGCTCTCGACCACACCGGACGAGCGGACGGTCGACGGCTCGGGCAAGCGGCTCACCCCGGGGATGATCGACGTCCACGTCCACTTTCGCCAGCCCGGCTACGCCCACAAGGAGACCTGGGAGACCGGAAGTAAGAGCGCCGCCGCGGGCGGCGTGACGACCGTCGTCGACCAGCCAAACACCGATCCGCCGACGATCGACGGCGAGACGTTCGACCAGAAACGCGACTTTGCCGCGGACTCGCTGGTCGACTTCGGGATCAACGGCGGCGTCACCGCCGAGTGGCTGCCCAACATCCTCCTGCGACGCCCACTCTTTGCCCTCGGCGAAGTCTTCCTCGCGGATTCGACCGGGAATATGGGGATCGACGCCGACCTGTTTGCCGACGCGCTCCAGCAAGCGACCGACCGCGAAATCACTGTGACAGTCCACGCCGAGGACGCGACGCGGTTCAACGAGAGCGCGAGAGAGCGCGGGGACGCAGACGCCTGGAGTGCCTACCGCGCCGCCCAGGCCGAGATCGAGGCCGTTCGACGGGCCTGCGAGGTGGCTGGCGAGCACGACGCACGGATACACATCGCTCACACGTCGACGCCCGAGGCGATCGATATCGCCAGCGAGGCGGGCATGACCTGCGAGGTCAGCCCCCACCATCTCTTCCTCTCGCGCAACGACCTGCCCGAACTGGGGACGTTCGGGCGGATGAACCCCCCGCTTCGGCGGGAGAACCGCCGCAAGAAGGTCTTCGAGCGAGTCGCGGACGGGACAGTCGACATGATCGCGACCGACCATGCACCCCACACACGCGAAGAGAAAGACGCCTCCATCTGGGACGCTCCCAGCGGCGTGCCGGGTGTCGAGACGGCGCTGCCGCTGCTGTTGAACGAGGCTCGTGAAGGCACGCTCGGCTACGAGCGCGTCCGGGATCTGACAGCCGCCAATCCCGCGAGCGTCTTCGACATCCCGAACAAGGGGCGGATCGAGGAGGGCTTCGACGCCGATCTGGTGCTGTTCGATCCCGACGAGGTCCGCGAGATCCGCGGCGAGGACACCCACACCAAGTGCGACTGGACGCCATTCGAGGGGATGGACGGGATCTTCCCCGAACTCACGATGGTTCGTGGGACCGTGGTCTACGAGAACAGACGCGAGGAACTGTTCGCCGAGCCCGTGGGACAGAACGTTCGCGAGACGGGCGTTCGCTGATCGAACAGAGAGGCGGGCCGTACAACTGTCGCCGGCCCCTACGGCCGGTATGTCGAGGCGCTCTCGGAGGTCGAGACAGCTGCTCGCGATGACCTGGCGCGACGCCTTTTTCGCGAGCTGGCCCGTCGATCCGTCGGTTGTCGAGCCGACACTACCGGATGGGCTGGCGGCCGACACCGACGAGGAGGGGCAGGCCTGGTTGAGCGTCGTCGGATTCGTGATGGAAGACATCCGCCCTCGATTCGTCCCGTTCGGACTCTCGTTTCCGGAACTCAATCTCCGAACGTACGTCCGCCACCGTGACGACTCGGGGATCTACTTCTACAACCTCGACGCCGACGACCGGATCGGCGTGCCGATCGCACGCCGGCTCTTTCGGCTCCCGTACTACCGGGCCGAGATGGACGTCACCGAACGCGACGGGACGATCTCTTTCGAGAGTCACCGCACGCACGAGGGCGTTTCGCCCGCGGACTTCGAGGCGACGATCGAACCCCGCGCTACTCCCGAGCCGGCCGACCCCGAGTCGACTGAAGCGTTTCTGGTCGAGAACTACCGCTTTTTGGTCGCCGGTGACGGGCGACTCTACTGTGGCGAGATCGATCACGGGCCGTGGGCGGTCCAGCCCGCCGACCTCACGATCGAGGAGAACACGCTGTTCGAGGCGGCGGGTTTCGACCAGCCCGCGGGTGATCCGCTGGTACAGTACTCACCCGGCGTCGAGGTGACCGCGGGCCGTCTTCGGCGGGCCGAACGCAGTTTATAAACCGCAGACGGCCCCAGTGGTCGACAATGACTGACGAACGAGCCGGAGAGCCGGATTCGGGGGCCGAGCCGGAGGGCGAGGACGAACCGGATTCGGGGACCGGAGTCGATTCGCCTGCGGACGGTGTCGACGACTCGCGTGCGGGTGGCGGCGTCGACTCACCCACCGAGCGGGCGGCCAAGCCCGACGAGACGACAGCCGCACCCGACGAGGTGGCCACCTACACGACCGACGAGCGGACGCTCGACTCGCGGGTCCGGTGGCTGTGGATCGGCCGTGCACTGTTGATCGGGCTGGTCGTCGGTGGCGTCGCGACGGCCGTGGCCTTCGGTGTCGACCGGTCGTGGCTGTGGGTCGGTCCGGTCGTTGGCGTCTTCATCGCCGGGCTTGGAGTTACCCACTCGATCCTGCTGTATCGAACCTGGAGCTACGAGGTCCGCGAGGATTCGCTGTTTCTGGATCGCGGCGTGATCACGCGCGTCCAGACCGTCGTGCCCTACGTTCGCGTCCAGCACATCGACACCAGTCGCGGACCGATCGAGCGGTCAGTCGGGCTCTCGACACTCGTGGTCTACACCGCGGGTTCGCGCGGGGCCGACGTGACGATTCCGGGGCTGACGCCGCCGGAGGCCGACGACCTCCAGACGCGACTGAAGCGACTCGCGATCGAGTCCGAGGGTGAGGACGCCGTCTGACCATGCAACTCGATCCACTCTCGATCCCCTACCGGGCGGTCGAACGCGGTCTCCAGGCGGTCATCGGGATCGCCATCGCCGGGATCGCTGGTGCGGGATCGGTCGGCGGTCTCGAAGGGCTCGCGGTCTTCGCCGTGATCGTCGTCGTCGGGATCGCGCTCTCGGTCGGCTGGCAGGTCGCCTACTACCGCCGCTTCGAGTACCGGCTCACCGAGGACACCTTCGACATCGACTCGGGCGTGCTCTCGCGCCGCGCTCGCGAGATTCCCTACGGCCGCATCCAGAACGTCGACATCCGACAGAACGTGATCCAGCGCGTGCTGGGGATCGCCGAGATTCGACTCGAAACCGCGGGCGGCGGCGAGACCGAAGCCCAGCTGCGGTACGTCAGTCTCGACGACGCCGAGACCGTCCAGGAAGAAGTCAGTCGACGCAAGCGTGGCGAGTCCGGCGAGGCCGACGCGGACGAGGTGGCCGTCGAGGAGTCGGCGACGAAGTTGTTCGAACTCACCCCGCGCGAGCTGGTGATCCTGGGGATCGTCTCGATGGACTTGCGGTTGCTCTCGATCCTGGCGATTCCGCTGTCGTTCGCCGGTCCCTCGGTGTTCGCCGAGTTCACGCCCGATGGGCTGACGCTCTTCGTCGTCGTCGCTGGCCTCCTCGCGCTCGTCGTCGCCTCGGCGATCTTCAGCGGGCTGCTCTCGATGGCGCGCTACTACGGGTTCGTCCTCAGCGACCGGGCGGAGGAGTACCGCTACGAACGCGGGCTCTTCCAGCGGTTCAGCGGCTCGATCCCCAAGGACAAGGTCCAGACGATCACGCTCACCGAGAACGTCATCGCCCGGTGGCTGGGCTACGCCAGTCTCTCGATCGAGACGGCTGGCTACGCCGGCGGCAATCAGGGTAGCGGGTCGAGCTCACAGGCGGCGATCCCGGTCGCCGATCGCGAGCGCGTCGTCTCGCTGGCCCACCGGATCGATGATTTCGAAGGCCTGGACTTCGAGCGCCCGCCCAAGCGCGCCCGGGAACGCTACGCAGTCCGGTACTCGCTGGTGGTGGCGTTCTTCGTCGCGGTCGCCTACGGAGTCGTCCGGTTCACCGAACTCTCGTTCCCGTGGTACGCGCTGCTGCTGGGGCTGGTGCTGGTCCCGCCTGCCGCCCATCTCAAGTGGTCTCAGCGCGGGTATCGACTGGAGGACGACCACGTGATCACGCGCAACGGCTTCTGGTCGCGTCGGATCACCATCGTTCCGGCCTACCGGATCCAGACGGTCGTCACGTCGGCGACGGTCTTCCAGCGCCGGCGCAGCCTGGCGACGCTGGTCGTCGACACTGCCGGCACCTACAGCCTGCTCGGTGACGACGCCCAGGCCGTCGACATCGACGCCGACGTGGCCGACGCGCTCCGGGAGGATCTGGCCGAGGACTTGCAGGACGCGATCCTGGCGTATCGCCACGAGCGTGAACAGCGCGATGGTGCGGACGCCGTCGCCACTGCTGGTGACGCCTGATCGGGCGAGCAGTCTTTTCCCGCTTCGCCTCGAAGGTCGTGTATGCTCGTCCGGGAGCTAATGAGTAGCGATGTCGTGACCTGCCCGGTCGGGGCGACGCTGCGGGAGGCGGTCGGCAAGCTCTGTGAGCACGGCGTCGGGTCGGTGATCCTCCTGAGCCCGGAGGGTCATCCAACCGGAATAGTGACCGAGTCGGACGCCCTCCGTGCGGGATACGAGACCGACCGTCCCTTCTCGGAGATTCAGGTATCCGAACTCTCCCACCGTGCGGTCGTGACGGCCGCGCCCGACGAGACCGTCCAGCACGTCGCCCGCCGGATGGCCGACGAGGGCGTCAAGAAAGTCCCCGTGATGGATGATATCGATCTGGTCGGAATCGTCACGCTGACCGATATTGTCTGGCACCTCTCGGACCTCCGCTCGGAGGCCGCCGAGTTCGCCGAGATGGGCCGGGAATGGGGCCCCCACGACTGATAGTGATCGCTGTCGGTCCGTTCCGCATTGACTGCGATTCTGGTCGTCGCGTCGTGGCCGATCACCGGAAGACAGCCGCTGCTGTCCGCGGGAGCGTCATCAGGCGAACGTGAGACGGCCACGAAAAGTTTTTTCAACTTCGAGTTAATATATACAACCGTAATGAGCCGAGACGCCTATCGACTGACCGAACCGGTGTCGGAGTTCCCCGAGGGCGAGATACTCGACGTGACCGCTCGCTTCGGTGACTGGCACGTCGCCGACCTGGAACTGGAACCTCGAAGTGAGTCGCCGCTGTCCCCGAGCAAGCTGGTCGTGACGGAGTCGGACGCTGGATTCAGCGAAGACGAGATCCTCGATCCGACGGCACGGATCGGCGACTGGCACGAGTACGACCTGGCGTTCGAACCGGGGCAGGACGAAACCGACGACCCGACGCGACTCACCGCCGAGGCGTTCGAGGCCGTGGCCGAACCGGTCGAAGCGACCGCGTAGTCACGGACCACAGAAACATTGCCGCTCGCCCCCTCCGACGCGTTGCGTTAGACGGCCGCGCCACCTACGCGCCCGGTCGAACTACCGGCATACGCCACCTACGCGCCCGGTCGAACTACCGGCATACGCCACCTACGCGCCCGGTCGAACTACCGGCATACGCCACCTACGCGCCCGGTCGAACTACCGGCCGCGCCTTCCCTTCGTCTGTCGATAGTCCCGCCCGAGCACGTCGAGCAGGTGGTCGATAATTGCGTCAGTCTGCTTCTCGGACTGGTCGGCGGGTTCGACCATTGGGACGATCTCGAAGCCACGGCCGCGGATGGTCGTGGCGTGTTCGTCCTCGACGTCGAAGTCCTCCGCGCTACGGGTGGTGTACTCCCAGGCCAGCGCTTCGAGGGCGTGCTGGCCGACGGCGACGATGATCTCGGGGTTGATCATCCGCACCTCGCTGTTGAGGTAGGGTTCGCAGTTGGTGAACTCCGCGTCGGTCGGCTTGCGCTCGGGGTGGTGACACCGCGCCGCGTACGTCAGCACGGCGTTTTCGAGGTCTGGTTCGGTCGTCTCTGGCGAGGACTCGGTAAAGCCGGTCGCGTACAGAATCTCGAGCATCGTCTCCCGGTCCGCACCCATGAAGGGAATCCCGACCTCGTCGGCTCCCGAATCGGGAAAGCCGCCGACGAACGCGAACTCCGCGCCGACGTCGCCGTAGCCGTGGACTACGTTCGATCGCGTCTCGGCCAGCTCGGGACAGTTCTCGCAGGTCTCGTCCATCCCGAAGGGATTGAACGGGGAGTCCTGATTGGCGTCCATACCTCCGTGTTCGTCCGAACGTCCAAAACTCGACCGGTCCCTAGACTCTTGTCGGACGATTCCTAAGCTTCGGGAGATGAGCAACAGTACCACGAACGAGATTTTGCAGGGTTTTAGCCGCCGGAGTCTCGCCCGCGTCTGCTATCTCGGGGTCTTCGTCGTCCTCTACTACGGGACAGAGCTGTTCGCCCAGTATCCACTGTTGCAGTGGCTCGGACTGTTCGGTCTCGTCGTCGTCTTCTTCGACGCCGTGATCTGTGCGCGGCGGCGCTGGCGCGTGGTGAAGAGCGAGTTGAGCGAGGACGAAGCCTCGGATCCAGGCTGCTAGTCCTCGTCGACGGTCTCGGCGTGCGTGTCGGCGTCCTCGGGGTCGTTCACAGGACTAGACGGGTGGTAGTCGGTGTCGTACTCGCCGGCCTGCCCGTCGAGTCGGTCGGGGTTGATCCGGCCACCCAGCAGCATGAAGTCCAGCACCTGGCAGTACAGCAGCGCCTCGACGACCGGCACCGCTCGCGGCGGGAGGGTCGGGTCGTGGCGACCGACGACCTGAATCTCCTTTTTCTCGCCGGTTTCCCAGTCCACAGTCTCCTGCTTCTTGGGGATGGAGACCGGCGGGTGCCACGTGACCTCGCCGTAGATGGGCTGGCCGGTCGTGATCCCGCCCTGGATGCCGCCGTGGTCGTTGCCGACGGGAACGGGGTCGCCGTTCTCGTCGAACTCCCAGTCCTCGTTGTAGTCGATCCCGCGCGTGGTCCGGGCCTCCCGGCCGATCCCGTACTCGAAGTCGTTGACCGCCGGGATCGAGTACATGAGCTGGGCCAGCCGCGAGGGGAAGCTGTCGAACCGCGGCGCGCCCAGCCCACGCGGGACACCCCGACACTCGAAGTAGATCGCCCCGCCGATGGAGTCGCCTTCCTTCTGGATCTGATCCGCGAGGTCGCGCATCTCCGCGGCCGTCTCGGGGTCGGCACACCGGACCTCGTTTTCCTCGCTGTGTTCGAGCATCTCTTCGAAGCTGACTTCAGGCGCTTCGATGTCGCCCAGCTGTGAGACGTGGGCTTTGATCCGGACGTCGTACTCGCTCTGTTCGAGGACCTGTTTCGCGATCCCGCCGGCAGCGACCCAGTTGACCGTCTCTCGTGCCGAGGACCGGCCGCCGCCGCCCCAGTTTCGCGTGCCGAACTTTGCGGAGTAGGTGAAATCGCCGTGGGAGGGTCGCGGTGCGGTGACGAACGGTTCGTACTTGCCCGAGCGGGCGTCCTTGTTCTGGATGACCATCCCGATGGGCGTCCCTGTGGTGTAGCCGTCCTGCAGGCCGGACTTGATCGAGACCTTGTCCGGTTCGCCACGGGAGGTGGTGATCATCGACTGGCCGGGTTTGCGCCGGTCGAGGTCTTTCTGGATGTCGTCTTCGTCCAACTCGACGCCGGCCGGCACGCCAGAGACCGTACAACCCATCGCCTCGCCGTGGCTCTCTCCGAAGGTCGTCACCTGGAAGAGCCGACCGAAGCTATTGCCATTCATTATCACTCCGTGGGGGTTGGGTGCATTTGAAACTACCACTTTCCGTTTCTCGGCGCTCCGCCGTTCGCGGCTCCATCGCGGGACTTTTCCACTCGGCTCGACTCGATTCTGTATGACCGACCGATCCGAGTTTCTCGCCGGCGAGCGGCCCGACGACGTCGCGTTCTTCCTGCACGACGACGCCGTCGACAACATCGACGCGCTCGAGGACTACGCCGAATCCGTCGCCGACGGCGTGGTGCTGGTCTTGCCCGGTGAGCAAGGGCGGAGTGCCTTCCAGAAGGCCGCCGGTATCGACCCGATGGAGCTGGCCCAGCAGGCCATGGAGACCGAGGGGACCATCGACGCCGAGCTGACGGGTGGCTTCTGTCCGGCCGAAGACGACGAGCCCGAGGCGAATCACACTGCGCGGATCGTCTTCGCGTTCGCCCAGGAACGGACCGAAGAGGCTGGTGGGATCTACGCCGAGGGCGACGTGATTCACGCCTACGCGGTCTGTACCTGCGGTGAACGGTATTCGGACAAGTGGGTCGTCGGGGATCGCGAGTAGATTCTGATTGGACAGCAGATTCTGATTTTTCCGTTGGCGCGTACGGTCACGACCTCGTGTCGTGACACACTCATGCGAGGGACGAACGAGCCGTAGGCGAGTGAGTCAGCTGGGGAAGATGTGGCTGAATTCGGGCGGGACTTTCTGGATGGTCATCTCTGAGGCAGTGTCCCAGAAAGCCCCCATCTTCTCGACTCCCAGGACTCGCTGCGCTCCTCGTCGTTTCACTCCTGCGGTGCTTACGTCGTCCGGGTTCGTCGAGGAGATGGCCCCTTTCAGTCCCACCCCACACGTACCGCAACAGCACCACACCCCCCCAGCCGATTCGCTCAGTCGTTTGACTCCTTCGCTCATCCCTCGCACAATGTCGGCTCGACACAGGGTCGAGCCAGCGCGCGCCTCAAATCCTTATTGGTCACTATCGTCGAGGCCGTCGACGGCTTCTTCGGTCGCGTCCTCGTTCTCCCAGTCTAGTCGCCGAAATCCATCCACGATCGCTTGCTTCGCCACCGCTCCCCGGGTCGTCCAGTGGTGGGCGTAGTCGAGCATGTCGTCGTAGACGTCCGGTTTACACCCTGCCGCGCGCGGATGGCCGCCGCCGTTGACCTGTTCGGCGACCTCGTGACAGCGCTCGAAGCCCTCGGTCCCGCGGAGACTCGCGCTGCCGGCGGGCTTGACGATCACGGCGGCGTCGGCACCCTGCTCGCGGAGGGCTTCGGCGACTTCGTTCTGCGAGCACCGACCGTAGGTCACGCCGACGGTCCAGGGACCGACCTCCCGCAATTGAGCGCGCTCGACGGCCTTCTCGATGAGGGCCTCCTTCTCGACGCGGCGCTCGGCCAGAAAGTCCTGAGCAGCGGGCGAGAGGTCCGCGCCGTGTTCCGTGACGACTTCGAGGTACTCCTCGGGCTCGCTCCAGTGTGAGAAGTCGGCCAGATCGTCGCTGCGGGGATCGTCGCGGATCCAGAGATCGTGATCACGCGTCGCGGCCACGAGATCGACGAGCACGTCGTCGAACTCGGCGTCGAGTTCGCGCAGGGCGACGTCCGCGGAGCACTCCTCGTCTGACTCGCCGACGACGAGATCGACGCCCGATTCTTCGACCAACGCGGCGAGGTCGTCGTTCCACTGGTGGTGGTCGAACCACCGGACCGAGCCCGCTCGCTCGGCCAGATTCGGGAGTGCAGCCAGATCGGATTCCCGGTCGGGACAGAGGTCACAGACGTAGACGTCGGCGTCGGTCTCCAGATACTCCGCGACCCAGGCGAGTCGTCGTTCGAGGTCGTGGGGACTGGCGGGGACGAGCGCGGCCTCGCCGTGGGCGGCCCGCACCAGCGCGACGCAGGCAAGGCCGTCGGCGTCCGGGTCGGCGACGACGACCGTCTCCGCGCCCGCAAGCGACTCGGCGGCTTCCTGTTCTCGCTGGGCTTGCTGGACGTCGTCGGGGCGGAAGAAGCCCTCGCCCGGGAGGACCGATTTGCGTTCGAGCGAGAGCCGATCGCTGTCGATGAGCCATTCGTCCATCGCTCAGGCCTCCAGATCCGCCGGGTCTGGAACTGCTCCATCCTCGCCGGCTTCGAGTTGTCGGGCGGTCAGGACGGGCACGGGCGAGCGCCGGACGACGGCTTCGGCGACGCTACCCAGGAGGAAGGAATGTTCGCCGTGGCGACCGCGGGTCCCGGTCGCGACGAGGTCGGCGTCGACGTCCTCGGCGTAGGCACAGATCTCTGTGGCGGGCGTTCCATCTCGGACGGCCGTCTGGACGTCGTCGGCCCGCGATTCGATTTCGCCGAGCGCCTCCTCGGCCTGTTCGTGCAGTGCGTCTTGGAGGTCGTCGCGGACGCGGTCGGGCGCGGCCTCGACCTCGGTTTCGTCGACGACGTACAGTGCGTGGACTGTGGCGTCGAAGCGCTCGGCGAGGTCCAGCGCGACCGTGACGGCCCGCTCGACGCTCTTGGAGCCGTCTGTCGCGAGGACGATCGTGTCGAACATGTACTCACCTATCGTGGGTCCGAGGTATAAATGGGCAGGAGAACGTCGCGGGTGTCTGCTGACGAGCGGCGAGCGGGCACGTCGAACCGGCGGTGATCGGCTCGGTGGCTTTTTGCCGGCGCCGGTCGCAGGACTACTCGATGGCCGTCGAAATCGAAACGGTGCTGGTCCCAGTCGACGGGACGTCCGAGGCAGAACGCGCCGTCGAGTATGCCGTCGCGGTCGCACAGCGGTACGACGCGGGCGTGCACGTCTTGCACGTCGTCGGCGAGTCGGTCGCCAGAGGCGTCCAGCACGGTGCGATCGACGCCGACGACGTCGCCGACGACCACCAGGCGTTCATGGACACTGTCCGCGGGTACGCAAACGGTGTCCCGGTGACCCAGTCAGTTGCACTCGGATTCTCCGCGACAAAACTCACCCAGCACCCCGTCGGCGTCGTCCTCGACACCGCCGACGAGATCGGCGCGGATTTCGTCGTCGTCCCGCGCGAGTCCGTCCGCGAACAGCCCACCGCCATGCTCGGCAAGGTCGCCCAGTACGTTCTCTCCTACGCCAGCCAGCCCGTCCTGTCAGTCTAAGCGAGGTCTGTTCAGTCGAGGCGGATCGTCATCTCGATCTCGAAGCTCTCGGTGTCACAGATCTCGAAGCCGACCTTCTGATAGAGCGCGATCGCGGCCTTGTTCCAGCGCTCGACGGTCAGCCAGACCTTTTCGAGTCCCTCGCGCTGGCCGTGGCCGAGCAGCGTCGCGATGAGTTCGGTTCCGATCCCGGCCCCTTGGTACTCGCTGAGGACGAAGATCGCCAGCTCGTGCTCGCCCTCCCGATCGGCGACCAGCATCGTGTGACCGACTGCGTCCCCGTCGTGCCAGGCGATCGCGTTCAGATTCTCCGCCTCCAGCACCGTCTCCAGCCAGTTCTCGATGGCGTACTCCTTGACGGGCGGGATCCCCTGGGCCCGGTCGGCAGGGTCGAACGCCTCGTACATCGACAGCAGCGTCTCGCGGTCGTCGCGGTCGGCTGCCCGGAGGTCGATCTCACGGCCGTCCCGATCCGTGATCGTCCGCGGCGGTCGCGGGAACGTCCCGGCCGCCTCGTCGGGATAGGTTCGGTTGCTCGTCATCTGATGAGTGTCACCGGCGTTTCGGCGTTGAGGACGACGAACTCCGCGACGCTGCCCAGCTGGATCTTCCCGAGCGCGCTCCGACTCCCACCGGCGACGACCAATCTGTCGAAGTCCTCGCCGTCGGCGAGTTCGACCAGTGCACCGCCGACGTGGCCCTCCAGGCGTCGGACGGCGGCGTCGATCCCGGCGTCGGCGAGTTCGGCCCGGACCTGTGATTCGATGTCTTCGAGCGGGTCGCCGACAGCGTCGTCGTCGTAGATCGCGACCGTCAGCGAGTCGCCGGCGGCCGCCGCTCGCTCGACGGTCTGCCGGAGGGCCTCCCACGATAGTTCGCCCCCGCTGTGGCCCAGCAGCACCTTCATAGCTCTGCTGTCGTCGTCCGGCGGGTTAAATCTCTGGATCGAATCGCCGACCGAACGACATAGGCGTCTCCACTCCGAACGGTACGGTATGCACCGACTCGGTCGTCTCGCGACCCTGGTGATCCTGCTGGCGCTGGTCGTGTGGGGATCGACCACCGCGCTGCCGGGGCTGGTCGACGCGAGCGAGGGCGACGACTTCCGCCCCGACTGTGAGTACACCTACCTCGTCTTCGAGGTCACAGACCCGACTGACGACGAGCGCGCGTCGGCGATCGCCTACGAGAACCTCTCGGATGCCCGGCGGACAGCGTTCGACACGTACCTCGACACCGGCGACGGGGCAGCCGAACTCGACGTCGCCCTCTGGAACCGCCTCTACGAACGACCCGAGCCGATCCACTACGTCGCCTACGACGGGACGTTCTACCGGGCCAAGCCCCTCCTCCAGAAGTGTTCGTCCTGGGAGCGCTACGGCAACGGGACGATCCCCTGATACCGCTCCGGCGGCGACACGCTTTTTCACCGGGCCCACCCACTGCTACCAATGACAGACGACGAGCAGTCCGCCGAGCAGACCGACCCCGGCGAGACCGAGAGCCAGCCACCCGAAAACTCGACGGCCACGGCAGCCGAACCCGACGAGCGCGCCCCGTCGGACGACTCCACAGCTGCGGCGGCGGAGTCCTCCTCACCGGACGACGCTCCCGGGGACGCCGAGAGAGCAGCCGATTCCGCGGCTGAGCGGGACGTGCCTGAAGACGTGCAGAAGTACGAGCGATTCACGAAGATCGAGAGCGGGACCTACGACCGCGCGAACGACTTCCTGCGCGAGCGAACCTACATCACCGCTCGGGAGTGGGCCATCGCGCGGCTCTGTGCGGACTTCCGGACCGAGACAGGTGTGGAGATGACCAAGATCGGCGAGAATCTGCCCGAACTCGTCCCGTTCATGACCGACACCTACACGCCCCAGGCGGTCAATCAGGCCCGCGCGTCCTTCGAGGAGAAAGTGCGGAAAGCGGGTGCGACCTTCCTCTACGGCGCGATGTGTGACTTCTTCACCGCGGAGGAACTGGACGACGTGATGTACGAGGCAACCGAGGTCGCGAAGTTTCTGCTGGAAGTCGAGGGGGTCGATCTCTCGGTCGAGGAAGAGTTAGAGGCCGAGGACCGGATCTCGAGCGTGATGCGCGACGTTCGCGAGCACTCGGCGGCGCTGCGTCACGACGAGGTGTGTTGTCCCGAATGTGGCCACGAGTTCGAAGCGGGAGAGTAGGCCACCGAAGACCGCGAAGCGTGTCTGAGTTCGTAGTCTCACGGTTCGGAGAGGCAGGAGAGTAGCGCCATCGAGGCCCTCGTGGCCGAGAACTCTTCTCCACTGCCGAGTGAGGCCGGTGAGTAGGGCGAGGCGAACGAAGTGAGGCTCGCCAGAGACGAACGGCGAAGCCGTGAGTCAGGCCATCGAGGCCCTCGTGGCCGAACACTCGTGTTCACACCCACAGTTTAGTGCGTGCCAGCCGACCGTTCAGGTATGGACTTCCGCGTCATCCAGGGGGACATCGCGGCACAGTCGGCGGACGTGCTGGTCAACGCCGCCAACACCAGCCTGCGGATGGGGTCGGGCGTCGCGGGCGCGCTCAAACGCGCGGCCGGCAGCGGCCTCCCCAAAGAAGCGGTCGCGAAGGGACCAGTCGATCTCGGCGCCGTCGCCGCGACTGACGCCTACGACCTCGACGCCGAGTGGGTCATCCACGCCGCGGCGATGCCCGCGGGCGGACAGGCCACAGCCGAGAGTATCCGCGAGGCCACGCGGAACACGCTCCAGACTGCCGACGAACTCGACGCCGAATCGCTCGTCATGCCCGCGCTGGGCTGTGGGATCGCCGGCTTCGACCTCGACGATGGCGGTCGAATCATCGCCGAGGAGATCGCCGGCTTCGACCCTGTCTCGCTGAGGGACGTGGCGTTGATCGCCTACAGCGACGAGGACTACGAGGTCCTCCAGCGCGTGGCCGCGTCGGTCGAGTGACCTACTCGTGCCCGGAGATCGGGACGGGTTCGTAGGGGTCTTCGAGATAGGCCTGCTCGCTCGCCGTGAGGTCTATCTCCAGGGCTTCGACGGCGTCTTCGAGGTGTTCGACGCTCGTCGTCCCGACGATGGGCGCGTCGACGGCCTCCTGGTGCAACAGCCACGAGAGGGCTATCTGTGCCATCGTGACGCCTTTCTCGGCCGCTAACTCGGCGACACGCTCGTTGATCTCGCGGCCGCCGCCCTCGAAGTAGGGGTGTTCGCGGGCGTAGTCGTCGCTCTGGCCGCGGGTCGTCGCGTCGAACTCCTCGTGCGGGCGTGTGAGATAGCCTCGCGCGAGCGGACTCCAGGGGATGACGCCGACGTCTGCCTTCTCACAGAGCGGCAGCATCTCGCGTTCCTCCTCGCGATAGAGGAGGTTGTAGTGGTTCTGCATCGTCTGGAATCGCTCTAAACTGTGGCGTTCGCTGGTGTGCAGCGCCTCGGCGAACTGGTGGGCGTACATCGAGGAGGTGCCGACGTGGCGGGCCTGCCCGCGGCGGACGGCGTCGTCCAGCGCTCGCATGGTCGTCTCGATCGGCGTGTCGTCATCCCAGCGGTGGGTCTGATAGAGGTCGACGGTGTCCATCCCCAATCTGTCGAGGGAGTTCGACAACTCCTGCTCGATAGCCTTCCGGGAGAGGCCGCCGGAGTTGGGATCGTCCTCGTCCATCTGGAAGTAGCCTTTCGTGGCGACGACCTGCCCGTCGCGGTCGTACTCCGCGAGGACGTTTCCGAGGACCCGCTCGCTCTCGCCCTCAGAGTACATGTTGGCGGTGTCGAAGAAGTTGATCCCCAGGTCGATCGCGCGCTCGATGATCTCGCGACTCTCCGCTTCGTCGAGGACCCACTCGCGCCACTCGGGCGTGCCGAAACTCATACAGCCCAGACAGATGCGGCTGACTTCGATCCCCGTGGATCCGAGTGTCGTATACTCCATACCGGAACGGTGGGCGGCGAGGCGAAAAACCTCCCGGCTACGCGAAGCAGGCGAGTCCGTCGCCGTTCTCCCAGGGGTCGGGATCGAGACTCTCGGGGGTGAGTTGGCTCTGCCCCTTCGTTTCGGCGCGGACGACCCTCGACGGGTCGACGTAGTAGGTGACGAAGACCTGCGGCGAGTCGTAGATGGCTCCGGGACCATCGTCGTCGAGTACCTGGCCGCCGTAGACGGTTTTCAGTCGGACGACTGCGCCACCCGGTGGCGCGTCGTAGGTCCACGTCTCGGTGACGCCACCGCTGTACTCGCGGAGTGGCCCCTTTTCGAGGATCTCGTAGTTCCGCCGATAGGCCTCCTCGAAGCGCGTGACGTAGTCGACCGCGCTATCTTCGAGCGGCGACGGCGGCTCGCCAGGGTAGTCGACCGGCTGTACTGTGTTCTCGTCGGGCTGTCTCGGTGGGATCGGTCGGGAGACGTTCGAGCAGTCGACGTCGGGCGGCTCCCGCTCCGCCAGAGGCCGTGCGGTCGGTGTCGTCTCCGGGCTGGACCCGGAACCGCCGAGACAGCCAGTCACTGCTATCGAGAGGGCCGAACCGCCGAGCGCGAGGACTGATCGTCGTCGCATCTGTACCTGTCTCTATGGGTATCTCGTGGTATAATCTTCTGAAGACCACAGCGATGATTGAACCTATCCGCTGGTGATACTACGAATACCGTTCGGGGTCGATCGAACCGACGTACCGTCGCGTCCCCGCGTAGAGGACGACGGCCAGGACGGCCAGCCCGGCGACAGTCAGCGTCGTCACCTGGGTTGCGCTGCCGACGGCGAGTTTCGCGGCGACGGTCGCGGGGTGCTCGGGCAGCAGCGCGGCCGCGCCGAACAGCCCCAGCGCGACGATCGAGTACAGCAACTGGGCCTGCCGGCGCTGGCCCAGTAGTAGCGCCAGGACCGTCCCGAGGACGACGACGACCAGTGAGATGGCCGACACCAGCGCCACCAGCGCCAGGACGTTCGAGACGGCGATCCCGTTGATACTCAACAGCCCGATCCACAGCACCGCCTGGATCGGCGCGAGCACGGCCATGCCCAGGGCCTTCCCGTCGACGACGTCCGTCAGCGAGACGGGCGCGACCCGGAGCAGTTCGAGGGTCCCGCGCTCGATCTCCTCGGTGAGGGCGTCGACGGTCACGGAGCCGCTGATAAAGGGCGGCAGGAACAGCAGCAAGGGTAGCAAAATGGTGTAGGTGAACCCGAAGTAGGGGCTGGCTTCCGCTTCCGGCGGCAGCGGGACGGGCTGGGTCGAGAGGTGAGCACTCCGGCGCGTCCGCTCGTCACGCTCCAGTTCTTCGAGCACCTCCCGGACCTGGACGACGGTGACTGTCGACTGGACGCTCCCCTGCGGGACCGTCGCCGTCACCGATATCGTCGGCCCGGTGTCGGTCGAGTGGAGGACTCCGATCACCTCCCCCTCCCGGAAGGCTTCGAGGGCGGCCTCCTGTGACGGATAGATCTCGGTGTTGACCTCCGCGGCCCGGGCCGCCCGGTCGAGTTCCTCGCGGGCCTCCCCGGAGATCCCAAACGTCAGTTGATCTGATTCGACGCTGCCCGGGTCGTACAGCGAGGTGAGACCGACGACGAGGAACGACGAGAACGCGGCGATGAACAGCTGGATGACCAGCGCGAGGACGATCGTCTTCTCGCGGGAGAGACTGGCGATGTCCCGCCGGGCGATGGCGATGCGGACGTCACGAGACAAAGAGCATCACCACCGTGTAGTTGTACGCGAAGTGAATCGCGATGGCGAGACTCAATCCCACCGCGTAGCCGCGTCTCCCCCGTCGCCCGCCGATCGCCGAGGTCGCGGCGGTCACGACGTGCAACAGGAGTGGCGCGAGTAACAGCAAGATCGCCACTAGCGGACCGATGTCGGCGACAGGGCCGGCGGAGGCGACCGCCGACTGCTGGACTTCGGGCAGCGAGTCGGGGAAGACCAGTCGGACGAGCAACAGCCCCTTCTCGGCGACGAAAAAGCCCAGGCCCGCGAACGCGCCTACGACCAGCGCCGACCGCAGTGATCGGTCGTAGCGGTTGTGGACGAATCCGGCGTAGACGGGGAGGCTCTTGGCCAGTTCCTCGATGGCGACGATCGACAGCAGGATCAGGCTGAGCCAGATCGTCTGGGAGACGGCCGTCGAGACGGGATAGATCGCCGCGACCGCGACCAGTTCGGCGAGGATGACCAGCGGGATCAACATCGCGACGACGACGACGATGCTCCGTGCGCGCTTGATCCGCCCGGCCAGCGAGTCGAGCACCTTCAGCGGGATCGGCCGCTGGGTGAACATGTCCTCTTCGCGATAGAGGCCCGCACCGAGACCGAAGAACAACGTCGCGGTGAACAGCGGTGGCAGGATCGAGAAGCCGAAGGCCGACAGCGAGATCGACGCGCCCTGGATGTCCCGGACGACGATCGTCAGCGGCGAGACGAGTGCGATCGGCGTCACCTCGGTGAAAATCGCCGGCACGAACGCGTAGGTCGTCAGCGAGACGGTGATCGCGACGGTCACGAACGTCAACTCCTTGAACGACCGGGCGAACATCGCTCCCAGGAACGTCGCCGAGAGAAAGAGCAGGACGAGCGGAACGACCGCCAGGATCGAAAAGAGCCCGCCTTCGGCCCCCAGCAGCGTGACGATGCCGACGACGATCAGCACCTCGAGGGCCATCGCACCCGCGAAGTAGGGGAGGGTCTTGCCGCCGATGATGTCCGCGCGCGTGACCGGCGAGACCAGCATGAGTTCGCCGCGACGGTTGATCCGCTCGCTCAGCATCGTCGACCCGTAGGCCTGGATGACGAAGTTCAACGGCAGAACGAACAGGAACGCCAGCACGAGCGACTCGAAGGGGAACGGCGGCGCGATGTCCGAGGGCGCGCCCGTCGTTCCACTGCTGCCCGTGATGCTCGGCAACCCCCCGCCGATGTTGCCACCCGCGTTCCCGTCACCAGTTCCACCGCCTCCCGTGCTCCCGTCACCGGTCCCGTCGCCAGTCCCGTCACCGGTCCCGTCGCCGGTTCCGCCACCCGTCCCGTCACCGGTCCCGTCGCCGGTTCCGCCGTCGCCGCTCCCACCCGGTCCGATCTGGACGTCACGCTCGACGTAGTTCAGCGTCACCGAGACGGGGAAGGCCGCCGACTGGTTGGCTTCCCCGCGCATAACTCGGTCGTTGTAGGCGGTGACGCTGCTGCGCAACTCCGAAAGGGCCGCTTCACCCTTGGTCGTGCCGCTGGAGACGGCCCGGGTGAACGACACGCGGACGTCGATTTCCTCACCGAGTTCGGCACCGGGGTCACGGATCGCGAACGTCGGATCGTCCTCGACGACCGGGTACAGGGGACTCTCCTCGTCGACCCCGACCCGGTAGATCCCCTGATCGATGGCGACGCCGCCCTGAGCGACGACCAGGGGTGCGACCGCGCCGAACAGCAACAGCGTGACGCCGACGATGGCGGCCGTCTTGCGGTCGATCCCGCCGGCGTTTTTCGTCACTTCCCAGCGAGCGATCCGCAGCAGCTTTCGCGGCCGCACGCTCAGGCCTCCGGTTCCGGTTCGGCTCCCTGTCGCCGGCGGCGGCGCGTCTCTCGGCCGTCCTCGGCGACGTTGAGGAAGACCTCTTCGAGGCTCGATTCTTTGGTTCGGATGTCCGCGACCGATCCACCCGCTTGCTGGGCGCTCTCGCGGATCGACTCGACCTCGGCCATCGTCTCGACGGCCCGGTGATAGCGGCCGTTCTTGGCGACGCTGTCGGGAACCTCGACGGTCGTGTAGACGTGATAGGTCGTCTCGCCGTGCTCTTCCTGGAGTTGTTCGAGGTCGCCCTTCGCGACGATCTCTCCTTCGCTCATGATCGCGACGCGATCACAGATCGATTCGACGTGAAAGAGGTTGTGCGCGCTGAAGACGATCGTCTTGCCTTCCTCGGCGAGGCGGCTAGTGAACTCGATGATGTAGTTCGTGGTGAGGGGATCGAGGCCGCTCGCGGGCTCGTCGTAGATCAACACGTCCGGATCGTTGATCAGCGAGCGGGCGATGGCGACCTTGCGTTTCATCCCCTTTGACATGTCCCCGATCTGTCGGTCCCGGTGTTCGAGGTCGAGTTCGTCGAGCGTCTCGTGGATCCGGCGGGCGGCGGTGTCCTCGGGAACGTCGTACAGATCGGCGAAAAAGTGGAGGTACGTCCGGGCGGTCATCTCCTCGTACAGCGGTGACTCTTCGGGGAGAAAGCCGAGTTGATAGCGCATCTCGGTCTCGCCGGCCTCGTAGCCGGCGACGGAGACGCTGCCACTCGTGGGTTCGATCAGTCCGGCGAGCATCTTCAGCGTCGTGGTCTTGCCGGCCCCGTTGGGCCCGATGACGCCGAACACCTCGCCGGCCTCGACGGAGAAGGTGCTCCCTTCGACGGCGGCGAACCCGCCGTACTCCTTGCGGAGGTCGCGAGCCTCGATCATTCACCTGCCGCTAATGGCTGACCCAATGTATAGCTTGCACCCGCACTATCACCCGTGAAAACCGTGTTCGTCGCGTCGACCTGTCGGCGGCAGCGCTACTAATCCAGTATTTCGGTGCAGTAGGACGACGTTAGGGCGCTTCCAGACGCGCATCCCGTACCTGGTGAATGTCCTCGCCGATTCCCGTCCCGTCGCAGTCCTCGGTGGGACAGGTGTAGTGCCAGCCGTCCCGGGTCGCCGTCCGCTCGGCGAAGCGCTCGCCACACTCGTCGCAGTACAGCTGCCCGGACGAGCACGTATCCTGGTGGAGTTCGTAGGCCAGTTCGTCTGTGAACGTCCGCTTGCAGTGCCGACAGGTGTGGACCATACCTGCAGCTATTTCGCCAACCTATATAGATACTATGGACCGTTCACGACGTTTGTCGACCCAATTGGTCTACATCTGTTCGATATCCGAAATCGCGACTCGGGCTCCGCCCGCCGGCGATTGTTCGATCGCACTCCGCCAGCCGTGGGCGTCGGCGATCCACTCGACGATCGCCAGCCCGAACCCGGTTCGGCTGGTGTCGGTCGTGTAGCCGGCTTCGAACACCCGTTCCGGTTCGTCGACCCCAGGCCCGTCGTCGTCGATCGCGAGCCCTCCGGCCGTCGTCCGGACGTGGACCGTCGCGTCGGCGGCGTGGACGACGGCGTTCTCGAAACACTCGACGAAGAGACGTTCGAGCCGATCCTCGTCGGCCTCGATCGTCGGCAGCTCGTCGTCGAGTTCCAGCGTCGCCGTCTCGGCACCCTCGACCTGTCTCCAGGCCGTCCGTGCGACCTCCTCGATGTCGACGACGCCCGTCTCGTGGACCGGCATCCCGAGTCTGGCCAGGTCACGCATGTCTTCGAGCAGCGTCTCCATCGTGTCGACCGATCGCTCCATCGCGTCGAAGTGGGTATCGTCGCCGGTCTCGCGCGCGAGATCGAGCCGACCGGCGAGCACGTTCAGCGGATTCCGGAGGTCGTGGGCGACGATGCTGGCGAACTCGTCGAGACGTTGTTCGCGCCGTCTGCGCTCGGTCACGTCCCGTACCGACCCCATTCCGGCGTACGCACCTTCGTAGGTGATCGTCTCAACGCTGAACTCCAGATAGCGCGTCTCGCCTGAATCGGTGATGATCCGTGCTTCGTAGCGATTCGGGGCGTCCTCGCCCGCGTGCCGACGCTGTGCGATCTCGCCGACGCGCTCTCGATCTTCGGGGTGGATCAACTCGAAGATGTCCATCCCATAGAGCGTCTCCTCGTCGTAGCCGGTGATCTCACAGATCCGGTCGTTGAGGAACTCGAAGTGCCTGCCGCGGTAGATGTAGATCCCGTCGTGGCTCTGTTCGACCAGCGTCCGGTAGCGCTGTTCGCTCTCGCGCAGGGCTTTCTCGGCGCGGGTGTGCTCGACCGCGTTGACGATCGTGTTCGCCAGCACGGTGTACTGGTCCGTCCCCGTTTCCTTTTGCATGTACTCGGTGACGCCCGCGGAGATGGCTTCGCTCGCAATCTCCTCGCTCCCGTGGCCCGTGTAGAGGACGAACGGCATCTCCGGATACTCGTCTCTGACTGATTCGAGGAACCCGAGCCCGTCCATCCCGGGCATTCTGTAATCGCTGACCACGCAGTCGATTTCCATCTCGGTCAGCCGTTCGAGTCCCGCCTGGGCACTGTCCTCGCTGTGGACCGAGAGCGACTCCTCCTCGCTTTCGAGATACGTCGCGACGACCTCCAGAAAGTCCGGATCGTCGTCGACGTGCAACACGCGAATCGCCCCACGCTCTGTCATCGACTACGACGTTGTGTGGTCACGGTTATCAAACTTCCCCGCGCCGTGGCGTCTTTTCCTCGATAGCGCTGCTGCTCGCTTCTCTCTCGTAGAAACCGATAGTAGGCCCTGCTTACAGCAGGTCTTCGATGTGGTCGGCGACTTCCTCGGGGGTGTTACCGACTGGCACGCCGTTGTCTTCCAGTGCGTTGATCTTCGACTCGGCCGTTCCAGTCCCGCTGCCGGAGACGATCGCGCCGGCGTGACCCATGCGCTTGCCCGGCGGCGCGGTCCGGCCGGCGATGAACCCGGCGACGGGCGTGTCCATGTGTTCGCCGATGTAGCGCGCGGCCTCCTCTTCGTCCTCGCCACCGATCTCGCCACACATCACGACTCCGTGAGTGTCGGGGTCGGCCTCGAACAGTTCGAGCGCGTCGATGAAGTCCGTCCCGATGATCGGGTCGCCGCCGATTCCGATTGCCGTGGTCTGGCCGATCCCGCGGCTGGTGAGGTTGTCGACGACCTGATACGTGAGGGTGCCCGAGCGGGAGACCAGCCCGACGTTCCCGTCGGAGAAGATGTTCCCTGGCAGGATACCCAACTTTGCGACACCCGGCGTGATGACGCCCGGGCAGTTCGGCCCGACGAGGTGGGTGTCAGTCTCGCTGAGCTTTCGATACACTTTGCTCATGTCCTGGGTCGGAATACCCTCGGTGATCGCCACGACAAGATCGAGCCCCTTCGCGTCCAGCGCCTCGAAACAGGCGTCTGCGGCGAACGCGGGCGGGACGAACACGACCGAAGCGTTGGCGTCTTCCTCGCGTGCGGCCTGCTCGACGGTGTCGTAGACCGGGACGCCGGCGACTTCCTGGCCGCCCTTGCCGGGGACGGCGCCGGCGACGACGTTCGTCCCGTATTCGAGCATCTGCTCGGTGTGGAACTTGCCTTCTCCACCGGTGATTCCCTGTACAACGACGCGGGTGTCTTCGTCGACGAGAACAGACATTATGCTTCGACCTCCTCATCAGCGTAGTCGACCGCACGCTGGACGGCGTCCTCCAGGGTGTGCTCGACCGTGACCAGTTCCTCGTTCAGAATCTCCATGCCTTCTTCGGCGTTGGTCCCTGCCAGCCTGACGACGACCGGCTTGGGAATCTCCTCGAACTGCTCCAGCGCCTGGTTGATCCCGTTTGCGACCTCGTCTCCGCGGGTGATCCCGCCGAAGATATTGAACACGACCGAGTCGACGTTGTCGTCCGAAAAGACCATGTCAAGGGCGTTGGCGATCCGCTGGGCCTTCGCGCCGCCCCCGACGTCGAGGAAGTTCGCGGGCGAGCCGCCGTAGAAGTCGACCAGATCCAGCGTCGTCATCACGAGGCCGGCACCGTTGCCGATGATGCCGACGTTGCCGTCCAGTCGGACGTAGTCGAAGCCGTACTCGTCGGCTTTCTGTTCGAGTGCGTCGCCGTCGCCGGCTTCGTCTTCCATCTCGGCGAGTTCGGGCTGGCGGAACAGCGCGTCGTCGTCGATGTTCATCACCGCGTCCGCAGCGATGACCTCGCCGTCGCTGGTGACCATCAGCGGGTTGATCTCGGCGTCTGCGCCGTCGCGGTCGTCCCACAGCTGGTAGAGCGTTCGCAGGACGCTCGCCACGTCGTTTGCGACCTCGCGGTCGACGCCGGCGTCGTAGACGGCCTTGCGGGCCTGGTAGGGCTGCATCCCGAAGGCGGGGTCGATGTGCTCGCGCGCGATGGCGTCGGGGTCTTCCTCGGCGACCTCCTCGATGTTGACGCCGCCGCGGGTCGAGACCATCGCCACGGGCTCGCCCTGGCCGCGGTCCATCGTCACGCCGACGTACAGTTCGTTGACGAAGTCGACCGCTTCCTCGACGAGCACGCGGTCGACGTGGATTCCCTTGAGGTCCATCCCGATGATCGACTCGGCTGCCTCGCGGGCCTCCTCGGCGTCGTCGACGAGCTTGATCCCGCCGGCTTTGCCGCGGCCGCCGACCTGTACCTGCGCTTTGATCGCGACTGGGTAGCCGATCTCCTCGGCCGCCTCGACCGCCTCGTCGACGGTCGTCGCGAGCGTCGACGCCGGTGTCGGAATCCCGGCGTCGGCGAAGACCTGCTTGGCCTGATATTCGTGAAGCTTCATCACACGAACTGCGGACTGGCGTGTGCATAAATCCCAGTCTTTCGGCCCGCCCGTCGGCTTCGATCGGTTGACAGACGGTCGGCGACCGGCCACAGAATACGACGTTCACAACCGGCGTTGGAACGACTGTAGCGGGGCTCGCAACGTGCCCCGGCCCTGCGACCGCTTTAGTTCAGGCCGCCTGTGTCGCCGGCCTGACTGTCCGCCGGTTGGCCCCGATAGGTGACTCGGCTCGCTCCGTCCTGCCGCGACAGTTCGGTCGGCTCCTCTGCGATTCGTTGCTCGACGAACTCGGCTGCCGCGTGGACGACTTCGTTGGAGTTGCGGTCGGCCCAGCAGTGATAGGCTTTCGTCGGCGTTCTGATCTCGAGCCGGTTCGCGAGCCAGCCTGTGTGAGCCGTCACCGACGCGACCGACTCGTAGGGGATGTCGATCTCTTCGTCGTTCGGATCGGAACCGACGATACAGAGTATGCGCCGGCCAGTCACCAGAAAGATCGTCCCGCGATCATTGTCAGGTTCAGTCGTTCGACGTTTTGTTCCCAGTCCGATGCCACGTTTTTGATTCGTCAGCACGTACGCCGGTGACTCGCTCTCCCCGAGGCGATCGACTGGCGGCGGTCCCGCCAACCGTGAGTTTTCGAACTGCCGCTCCTGGTCGGCGAGAACATCCGTCGTCACCGACGGGTCCGAGACCATCTGTGCCAGAAGGTTTGCACGCGTAATTGGGGACTTGTTGCTCATATACTCTCGTAACTATCTTGTTCAATATCTAAATCCGATATTTCGGTGACGAACGTTTCGTTCATTGGTGGATAATATCTGTGTTTTTCACAAGTATCTTCGGGTAACTGTATTAGAATACTTAGAACTGTATTAGGACCGACCGCAACGACAAATGATGACGAACTTCCCGATGAGTTCTGCAGTGGCTGTCGCTTGCTCGGAACTTCTCGGCACGACCGATGGGGATTTTATCGCTCGCCAGCGACAGTTCGGCATGGACGAGCGTATCGCCGCACTCGCCAGCGAGATCGCAAGCGCCGACAGCGTCGTCGCGCTCACTGGGGCTGGTGTCTCGACGGCCTCTGGGGTCCCCTCCTTCCGGGGCGACGGCGGGATCTGGGAACGCTTCGACCAGCGGGACTTTCACTTTCGACGTTTTCAGGCCGATCCCGCGGGCTTCTGGACGGATCGGATCGACCTCCGCGAGGCGTTCTACGGTGATCGTGAGATCGAACCAAACGCCGCCCACGAGGCACTCGTGGCCCTCGAACGCGCGGGCCACCTCGACGCTATCCTCACCCAGAACGTCGACGGCCTCCACCAGGCCGCCGGCTCCGAATCCGTGGTCGAACTCCACGGGACCAATCGCGAGGTCGAGTGCGTCGACTGCGGCCACCGCGAGCCGGCGGACCCGATCTTCGAGCGCGCACGCGACGGCGAACTCCCACCGACGTGTCCCGACTGTAGCGGGGATCTCAAGCCCGCGGTCGTCCTCTTCGGCGAGTCGATGCCCGACGAGCCGACGATCCGCGCCCACGAACTGGCCGGCCGGAGCGACGTCTTCCTCGCGATCGGCTCGTCGCTGACCGTCCAGCCTGCCGCCGGACTCCCCTCGCGCGCTCAGCGCTCGGGCGCGACGCTGGCAGTGATCAATCTGGAGGAGACCTCAGTTTCAAGTCGAGCTGACTACGACCACCGGGCAGATGTGACCGAGGTGCTGCCGGCGGTGGTCGAGGCGTTGGAATAGCGGTTGCGGGGGCGGTCACGGACGAGCATACCGCGAGCGGAGCGAGCGGTTTCACTCCGAGCGCGGCGAAGCCGCGACTCGGAGGTAGTTTTTCCCCACGTTTTTGCGACTAGTGCGAGAGCGGCGCTCTCGCATACCATGCGAACGGCGGCGACGCCGCCGTGAGCAGAGAGTGGCTCGAGCGCACTCGGCGAGCGCGACTCGAACCCGAGGAAGTAAAAAGTGGTACTAGAGTTCCACGCCGCCGGGGATGAGACTCCGGTCGCGATCCAGATTCCCGTCGATATCGTAGACCAGTAGCGTCGACTTCTCGAAGACGAAGTCCTGGCCGTCCCCGGGGTCGATCCGGAGGTGATAGTCGCGTTCGTCTTCGTCGCGGGCGGCGGCCGTCTCGACGAGGTCGCGGAGTGCGCTGTCTTCGAGGGGCGCCTCGAAGATGTACTCGCCAGTGACGCGGTCGGTGACGCTGAGGACGCCGGGTTCGTCCGTCGGCGTCTCCCGGTAGGCGACGTCGATGTCCTCGGCGTCGAGGGGATCGTCGCCGTCGAAGCGCTCGCGAAGTACCTGCGGCGTTCCCTCGAAGGTGACCGTCAGTTCCGGCTCTGGCTCGTCCACGTCGACGTCCGTCCTGAAGTCTTCCCGCCGCATTTGCTGGTTGCGTGTATGTAGTCACTGCCAAAGAACGTAACGCCGCCCCGGTTCTCGGACCCCGCTCCACGGAGCGATATCTTTACACGCCCGGCCCGTCCCCTCTGGTGTAATGGCCTGGGTTCGTTCGGAGTACGCCGGCGAGTTCGCCGTCCTCTCGGCGTGGCTGTCGATGGTGTTGCCCTGGAACATCGTCTATCGCGCGTCGCTGCCGACAGAACCGCTTGCAAGTGAGATGACGATCATTCGATTCCCGGTGTTTGCGATCCAGTTCCGTGCCCCGGCTGTCATCGAGATCAATGGGCAGACGTCCTCGGCGGCGGGGTTGCTCGAACAGATGTATCCTGGATTTCAGCTGTTCGGTGACGTCTTTCTGGCGACACCAGTCGGTGCGAGCAGCCACTACGGCGGCACTATGCAACTGGGGAGTTTCGCCTGGACGCTCGGTGCGCTCGCTATTGTGGCGGCGTTCGCCGTCAGCATCGCTTTCTATCTCCGTGAGGACGAACTGCAGGAGCGACTGTCGGCCGATCCCGTCAGACTGATCGGCGGGCTGCTCGGCGTCGCGACGCTGGCGCTGTCGGCGGCCTCCGTGTTCTACTTCTTCGAGCGTGACTTCGCCGGCATCCCGATCCCGGTCGGGGTCGTCGTGATGGGCGCGCTCGCGGTGGCGTTGCTTCGAGTCGAACGGACGTGACTTCCAGCAGAGGGGGCGTGAGTGGGTTACTCACGCCGAAGTGAGAGTTCCGCGTAGATGACGAGTGCGACGCCCACGGCGTAGGCGGGTATCTTTACGATCGCGAGCCTGTCGGGCACGCTTTCGGTATCGACGACCCTGACCAGTAGTGCGCGGTCGCCGTCGGTCACGACCGTGGCTTGGGCTTCCGTGCGACTCGTCACGTCGCCATCGACTGCATTGCGGATCGGCTCGAGAGCGTCTGTCAGCGAGACGCCCAGTTCCTCGACGACGGCGCGTGCCGAGACAGGACTCGCGTCCAGTTTGAACGTCCCGTTCGTGATCCGGGCGTCGACGCGGTAGTACTGGTCACCACTGTCGTCGGCAAAAAACCGCCTATCGACGAGATCTCGCAACTCGGGCGCAACTATCTCTGCTTCTTCTGAAAACGTCTCGGTAGCTGCATTCCGAACTACTCGAACAGTAGATGAGCGTTGAACTGCCACCGCTGGATGCTCGAACAGTATCTCGACAGATTCGTGGTTCGAGAGATTGACTGGCTCGACTTCGTAGGTGTACTGCGTTTCGGGACCAGGGCCGTTGCCGACGACTGGCTGAGCGAGGAGCAACAGTCCGATGACCAGAAGCAACGCCTCCCGCGGAACGACCATACGTGGCGGATAACGTACCATTCAGATAACTGTTCTGGGATCGGTCGACTGCGCGCCGATCGCCCGTCGACGGAACCGGGAAGACGGTGGCGTTTCCGAAATCGATAGCTGGGGGTATCCAATTTAAGTGTGTGGGTGCGCAACTCACGGCAAATCACCGTCGCGTGACGCGGCGGACCCCCAGCTATGGCAGGATCTGACCGCGGGAACGACGATCGATCGAGGGGGCCACTGAGCAGCGCGAAAGGGTGGCTCACCCGGACGGTGCGGGTCATCACCGGGTCGTCGGTCGACGTCGCCGACTACGACCCCAGCGAACACGATCCGCTGGTTAGTTTCGACGGGCTGGCCGGGATGGACGAGGTCGAGCGCTACTGGGTCAACGCTCCCTTCGCGTTCGTCTCGATCAATCACGATCCCGAGGAGAACGAGCACCGCTATCACGTCGTCGAGCCGACGCTGGACGAACTCGAACGCGACCTGCTCGAACGCCTGTTCGAGGACATTCGAACGCCGCTGCTGTATCGCGAAGACGTCGAAGACGACCCCGAGACGGCGCTGGCTGAGGAACTGGAGGCACGCCTGGAGGAGTACGGCGTCGTCGTCGACGTCGAGAGCTTCTACCGCCTCTTTTACTACCTCTACCGGCAGTTCCGCGGCTACGGCAAGATCGATCCGCTGATGCACGATCCCGCCATCGAGGACGTCTCCTGTGACGGGATCGGGCTGCCCATCTTCGTCTATCACGAGGGGTACACCGACATCGAGACGAACATCACCTTCGAGAAGCGCGAACTGCACAACTTCGTCATCCAGCTCGCCCAGCGGTCGGGCCGGCACATCTCCGTCTCGGACCCGGTCGTCTCGACGACCCTGCCCGACGGCTCGCGGATCGAGTTGGCCCTGGGTGAGGAAGTCACGCCGCGCGGGTCGGCGTTCACGATCCGGAAGTACGCCGAGGAACCGTTCACGCCCGTGGATCTGCTGGAGTTCGGTACCGTCGATCTTGACATGCTGGCGTTCCTGTGGCTGGCCATCGAGTCCAACCGGTCGCTCATCTTCGCCGGCGGGACCGCGGCGGGCAAGACCACGAGCATGAACGCGATGTCGATGTTCATCCCGCCGCGCTCGAAGGTCCTGACCATCGAGGACACGCGCGAACTCTCGCTGTATCACGACAACTGGCTGTCTTCGGTGACGCGGGAACGATTCGACGAGGACGACATCACGATGTACGACCTCCTCAGGTCCGCACTCCGGCACCGCCCCGAGTACATCGTGGTCGGGGAGGTCCGTGGCGAGGAGGCCGTCACGCTGTTCCAGGCGATGAACACCGGGCACACGACCTACTCGACGATGCACGCTGACTCGGTGCAGACGGTGATCAACCGGCTGGAGAACGAGCCGATCAACGTCCCGCGACCGATGGTCGCCTCGCTGGATCTGCTCTGCGTGCAAGTCCTGACCCGGCACAACGACAAGCGCGTCCGGCGGATCAAGACTCTCGCGGAGATCGAAGGAATCGACCAGCGGACAGGTGAGCTAGACTACTCCAACGCCTTCTCCTGGAACGCCGACGACGACACCTTCCGCCAGCGTAACTCCGAGTTGCTCGACGAGATCCAGACCGACCGCGGCTGGAGTCGTTCGGAACTCCAGCAGGAACTCAGAGACCGGCGGGCCGTCCTCGAACACCTCTGGGAAGACGGCGTGACCGACTATCGGCGCTTCACCGCGTGGATCAACCGCTACTACGCCGACAAGCCGGCGGTGATGGATCAGATCCAGACCAGCGAGACGACTGCTGTGACCGACTGATATGGAGCCGATCCAGTTCCTTCCGCTCGGGTTGGCGGCGACGGTGTTCGCCCTCCTGCTCGTGGGGACGATCAGCCGCGGTGTCAGCGCCTTCTTCTCGCGGCTCTCGCGACTGCTGTTCTCGCGGTTCGTCACCGACTCGACCAGACGCCAGCGGACGCTCGAATCGGCCTACATCGACCAGACCTATCGCGTCTACGTCGCGCGGACGATCCTCTACACCGTGCTGGCCGGCATCCTCGGCGGCGTCCTCGGCGCGTACCTGATCACGGGGACGCTGGCGGTCCTCCCGGCTGTACTCGCGACGCTCGCACAGTTGCCCTCGGTGATGGGCGAAGTCCTGGGTAACCCGGATCTGGTCATCGTTCTCAGCGACACCGAACGGTTCCTCCTGCGCGCCGCCGGTGGGGTCGTCCTCGGAGCGCTTTCGGCGACCCTCGCGTACGTCTTTCGCTGGCAGATCCCCCAGAGCAACGCCGAGGTCCGGCGGCGCGGGATCAACGAGGCCATGCCGCGGACGGTCGCGTTCATGTACGCCCTCTCCCGCGGCGGGACGACCTTCCCGACGGTGATGCGGACGCTGGGCAACAACCAGGCGATATACGGCGACGCCGCCGCAGAGGTCCGGGTCGGCGTCCGGGAGATGGACCTGTTCAACACCGACATCATCTCGGCAGTCAGGCGGGTGGCCTATCGAACCCCGAGCGAGAAGTGGAAGACCTTCTCGGAGAACCTCGCGAGCGTCCTCCAGAGCGGCCAGAGCCTCCCGACCTTCCTCCAGAACCAGTACGAGCGATACCAGGAGGAAGCAGAAGAACGACAGGCAGAGGTGCTGGAACTGCTGGCGACGATCGCCGAGGCTTACGTGACAGTGCTGGTCGCGGGGATGCTCTTTCTGGTGACGATCCTGCTGGTGTTCGGGTTGACGACGACTGACACCCTCCTGTTCATCCAGATGCTGGCGTATCTGATCATCCCGCTGGCCAACGCCGCCTTCATGCTGTTTCTCTCCCAGAAACTCGAACAGCTGGGGGTCGCCCGCGAGACTGGCGTCGGCGAACTCGACGCCAGCGACCAGAGCACGACCGCGCCCGACGCCGGCAGCGACGATCGCAGCCTCGCCGTCCCGGAGACGCCGACGACCTCACCGGACGGGGGGCGGAGCTACGCCGCCGAGTCGAACCTCGCGCAACTGCGGCTGTACGATCGTGTCGGTCGAATCAAGAGCGTGATCGGCTCGCCACTGCAGACGATCTTCTGGCATCCGACCAAACTGCTGTATGTCACCGTCCCGATCGCGCTGGCGTGGATCGCACTCCGCGGGCCCGCCGCCTTCGCCGCCGACGGCGTGAGTATTCGCGTCCTCGACGACGTGCTCATCCAGGCGACGCTGTTCTTGCTCGTGACGTTCGCTATCGTCCGCGAACTGTACAAACGCCGGATCGACCGGATCGAGGCCGCGACGCCCGAGATGCTCGAACGACTGGCGAGCCTCAACGAGGCCGGCATGTCGATAGTCGAGAGCCTCGATCGCGTGCGTGACACGGATCTGGAAGTCCTTTCGGACGAAGTCGATCGGATCTGGAGCGACGTGGAGATGGGGGCCAACGCCGACGAGGCCTTGGTCAGGTTCGGCCAGCGCGTCCGAACGACCTCGATCGCACGGGTCGTCTCACTGCTCACGAACGCGATGCGCGCCAGTGGAAATCTTGGTCCAGTCTTGCGGATCGCCTCGACCCAGGCGTGGTCGGACCTCCGCTTGCGTCGCAAGCGCCGCCAGCAGATGTTCACCTATCTGGTCGTCATTTACGTCTCCTTTGCCGTCTTCCTCGTGATCATCATCTCCGTCCAGGAGGTGTTGATTCCCAGCTTACCGGAGTCGGTCAACACGCCCGAGGGACCGAATCGCCTCGGGGTCAACGTCGAGCAGTTCGCCCGCCTGGGCGAGGTCGACAAGGCGGCCTACACCATGGTCTTCTTCCACACGGCGCTAGTGCAGGCGGTCTGCTCGGGCTTCATCGCTGGCCAGCTCGGCGAGGGGACGCTCAAGGACGGCGCGAAACATGCCGCCATCATGCTCGGGATCGCCTACGTCGCGTTCATGCTGTTGTCCTCGCCCGTTGCCTCGATGGTCCTGAGCCCGCAGACGACGACCGACGCCTCGGTCACGATCGAGTCGGTGTCGATGTCAGACGGCGGGTTCATCGTCCTCCACGAGCGTGCCGAAGACGGGAAGGTGATCGGCCGCACCGAGTACCTGCCGCCCGGGACCCACCGGAACGTCGTCGTCGAACTCGACGGCCCACCGCCGGACGAGTTTACGGTGGTCGCCGTCCCGCATCTGGACACCAACGACAACCGGCAGTTCGACTACACCGGCGGCGAGGTCGACCGCACCTATCCCAAGGGCGCGTACAAGGTGGCCGTCCAGGCGGAGATCACCTACGACCCCGACGCCAACGTGACGTCGGGCGGCTTCTCGATGCGCTCGCCGACGGCCCCCACCCCGTAGCGAACGCTTTAGGTGCGTCAGGACGGAACCTGACGCCGATGGAGTTCTCCGTCTTCGCCGACCGAGCCAGCGAAATCGAGGCCGCGAGTGCCGACACGGAGATCACCGCGCAGGTCCGGGCGATACTGGCCGACACCGGCGAGGACTTGCCGACGATCGTCCGCTTCCTGCAGGGTCGGGTGTTTCCGGCCCACGACTCGACGACGCTGGATATCGGGCCGGCGCTGTGCTACGAGGCGATCGCCCGAGCAGCCGGCCAGAACGTGACCAGCGACGATATCGAACGGCGGCTGGCCGATCGCGGCGAGATCGGTGCGGTCGCGGCGAGCTACGACTTCGGCGGCCAGCGCGGCCTCGGTGCGTTCACCGGCGGGGACAGCGACGAGCTGACCGTCGCCGATGCCGACGCCGACCTGCGCGAACTGGCTGCGACCGAAGGGTCGGGCAGTCAGGACACGAAGGGGGACCTCCTCTTTGGACTGTTCAACCGGGCCAGCCCCGACGAGGCGAAGTACCTCGCACGACTCGTCCTCGGAGAGATGCGGATCGGCGTCGGCGAGGGCACAGTCAGAGACGCTATCGCAGCGGCTTTCGACGTGTCCGTCGAGGCCGTCGAGCGAGCCCTGCAGGTGACCAACGACTACGGGCTGGTAGCCGAGGTCGCCCGCGAGAACGGCGAGTCGGGGCTGGCCGACCTCTACCTCGAGATCGGCCGGCCCGTTCAGGCGATGCTCGCCCAGGCCGGGACCGTCACCGGGGCGCTCGAAGATTGGGAACAGGCGGCAGTCGAAGTCAAGTACGACGGCGCACGCGTTCAGGTCCACTACGACGGCGAGCAGGTGTGGCTGTTCTCCCGCAACATGGAGGACGTGACCGACCCGCTGCCGGAGGTCGTCGAGTTCGTCGAGTCGAACCTCGATGTTCCGGCGATCCTCGACGGGGAGGTCGTCGCCGTCGACGACGCGGGCGATCCCCTTCCCTTCCAGGAAGTCCTGAAACGCTTCCGCCGGAAACACGACGTCGCGAAGGCACGCGAGGACGTGACTGTTCGTCTGCAGGCGTTCGACTGCCTGCATGTGGCTGGCGAGGATCTGCTCGACGCCCCGCTCGTCGACCGTCGAGAGCGACTCGAAACCCTGCTGGAGTCGGGCGTCTCGGATTGGTGGCTCGCGGACGACGCCGAGGCGGTCGCCGACATCGAGGCCGACGCTCTGGAGGCGGGCCACGAGGGGATCATGCTCAAAGATCCCGACTCGACCTATTCCCCGGGCCGCCGGGGCAAACACTGGCGCAAGCGCAAACCGGACGTCGAGACGCTCGACCTCGTCGTCACTGGCGCGGAGTGGGGCGAGGGCCGCCGCGCCGAGTTACTCGGGACGTTCGAGGTTTCGGCTCGGACCGACACAGGATACGCGACAGTCGGCAACGTCGCGACGGGAATCACCGACGCACAGTTGGAGACGCTGACTGACCGGCTCGAACCGCAGATTCGTAGCGAGGACGGCACTGCGGTCGATCTCGATCCGACCGTGGTCTTCGAGGTCGGCTACGAGGAACTGCAGACGTCCAGCACCTACGAGTCGGGCTACGCGCTCCGCTTCCCGCGATTTCTGGGCGTCCGCGAGGACAAAGACCCTGACGGCGCAGACAGTCTCGAACGGGTCGAACGATTGGCCGAGACGCAGTAGCCAGCCCCAGCTAGCGGTCCCTCAGCGATCCGCGTAGCTCACCAGCGTGAACGACGTCCGGACGGTGCCGTCACTGAAATATTTCGTCCAGGAGACAGGCAGCTCCAGTTCCGGCGAGAGACAACCACGTTCGAGGATCGTCCCCTCTATCTCGTACTCGTAGCTCAGACAGTCGACGCCGCCGATTGTGTTCGTTCCCATCACCGTGACGTTCCCCATGAAGCTCCGGTACTCCGCGCCGACCTCGTAGGTGATCCCCTGCTCGACGAAGATGCCGCTGACGTCCTGCGCCTGGAGGACGTGGAAGAGTCCGGGCTGCCGGATGTCGTCCTCCATCGCGTCCACGACGGCGTCGGGATCGTTCGTCGGGACTGTGTAAACGTTCGACTCGGGTTCACCGCGGATCACGCCGGTGACGTTGATCGTCGCCTCGCCACCAGCGACATCGACGTCGACGACCGTCGTCCCCGCGACGCCGTCGACGTAGACGACGTCGTACTCGTAGTGCTCGGAGCGGTCGAACTGGAACATCGCGATCTCCGGGCGTTGTTCGTCACTCGCGGCAGTCGTCACGACAGGTCTGGTTGTCGTCGCCTCTCCGTTGTCGGCCGTCGTCTGCACGTCGCCGCCGGTCGTGTCTCCGTTCCCCCCAGCCGAGCCGCCGCCACTACAGCCCGCCAGCCCCACTATGAGTGCCACAGCGATCAGCGCAAGTGTTCGTTGCATGTGACTCGTCCGTGTCCAGACAGTATCAATACCGCTGTTCGTGCAATTGGAGCCAGACCTTTGTCCGGGGCCTGCCTACGCGCGGTCATGACACGCACTCACGACGGCCTCACCGTCGACTGGCTCGGCTACGCGACCCTCCGGCTCGAATCGGCGAACGGGACGGTCGTCTATCTCGATCCCGGCCGCTACGGCGTGCTCACCGGCGAGTGGGAGCCGGACACGCCCGGCGTCGCCCACCCGCCGGCGCGGGACTACCGACCCCGCGATGGCGACGTCGTCTGTATCAGCCACGCTCACCACTACGATCCCGACGGGATCGACCGCGTCGCGAGCGCGGACGCGACGGTCGTCGCCTTCGACGGCATGGATATCCGCGGGTCGAGTCGCGACCTCCCGCGACTGGCCGACCTCGATCACGAGGTGCGCACGGTCGGTGCCGAGGACGAACTGGTCGTCGCGGATGTCCCGATCTGGACGCTGCCGGCGTACAACGAGCCCGACGGTCCGCACACCCGCGCCGACGGCTCACCCTATCATCCCGAGGGCCGGGGCTGTGGGTTCCTGCTCTCGGTAGACGGAACCCGCGTATTCTGGCCCGGCGATACCGACGTCCTCGACGGACATGCGGAACTCGACGTCGACGTCTTCTGCCCGCCGATCGGCGGCACCTTCACGATGGACCGCCACGAGGCCGCAGAGCTGGCTGGCGACCTTCGGCCCGAACTCGTGGTGCCGATCCACTACAACACGTTCGACGCACTGGAGACGGATTCGCGGGAATTCGCCGCTGACGTCGCCCAGTCGGGCGTGCCCGTGGTGCTGGACGAGCGGGAGTGAGGGCGCCCCTTACTCGTCCATCAGGCCGCCTTCCTCGACGCGCATCACGGCCTCGCCGTCGGGGAGGTTCGGCGCGTCGACGAGCTTGACGATCCGCTTGTTGCCCTTGGACTTGCGGAGGTACATCCGGAAGGTCGAGGTGTGGCCCAGGATGTTGCCACCGATGGGCTGGGTCGGGTCGCCGAAAAAGGAGTCGGGGTTGGAGGCGACCTGGTTGGTGACGACGACGGCGGTGTTGTTGAGGTCGCCGACGCGCATCAGGTCGTGGAGGTGCTTGTTGAGTTTCTGCTGGCGCTCGGCGAGTTCGCCACGACCGACGTACTCGGCGCGGAAGTGCGCAGTGAGGGAGTCGACCGCGAGCAGGCGGACGGGGAACTCCTCGTCCTGGGACTCGCTGGCGATCTCCTGGGCCTTCTCGGCCAGCAGGATCTGGTGGTTGGAGTTGAAGGCTTTCGCGACGTGGATCTTGTCCAGTACCGACTCGACGAGTTCGCTCACGAGGGCCTCGTCGCCGGCGTCGGCGTCGCCCTCGTCCTCGACGATTCCGTGGAGAGCCATCATCGCCTCGATGGCCTCGTCGTCGAGCCCGTTGACCATCTGCTCGATCCGTTCAGGTCGGAAGGTGTCTTCGGAGTCGATGAAGATACAGCTGCCTTCGAGCCCGCCGTACTCGCTGGGGAGCTGGACGGTGACCGCGAGCTCGTGGGTCACCTGGGACTTGCCGGCCCCGAACTCACCGTAGACTTCGGTGATCGACTGGGTCTCGACACCGCCGCCGAGGAGTTCGTCGACTTCCTCGACGCCCCAGGTGAGTTTGCCGATCTGTTCGCGGCGTTCGAGGACAGTCGAGCCGGTCTCGAAGCCGCCGATGTCGGCGGCCTTCCGGGCGGCCTGGATGATGTCCGCGGCGGAGGACTCGCCGACGTCCGCGGTGTTCGAGAGCTCGCCGGGGGAGGCGACGGCGATGCCCTGGTAGGATTCGTATCCGTTCTCGCGCAACTTCTCGGCTGTCGCCGGGCCGACGCCCGGCAGGTCTTCGAGGTCTTCGGTTGCTGCCATGGAACTGGCTTGGACCGGATGGGTGATAAAGCCTCGTTAACACCATAGTGAAAGTGAAAGCGCGTGACGTGGCGGCGGCCATTCGAGACAATATCCGCAGGTTCATTAGGAGGTGGGCGACTTCGCGAGCGCTAGAGCCGCCCGCTGCCGACGTAGGCCAGTCCGAGCGCGCCGACGAATACCAGCCCTGTCGAGACGGGTTCGGGGAGTGTGACTCCGGGGGCTTCCAGCGAGCCGACCACGAGGAGTACGCTGGCGATGGCGGCGGGGATCGGATTGGCTGCCAGCGTGCGGACGAACGTCCGGAGTTGCCAGTAGATCGAGTTCGGGAGGCCGGCGAGCGTCGCGGTGATCGCCCAGCCGTCGTCCGGGTTCTCGGCGGTTTCGAACCCGTCGAGGGCGTCGCGGTCGATCCTGTGGATCTCGCCGGTCGTGACTCGGCGGCCATCGGCGTCGCCGACGCGCAGCAGCGTCACCGTTTCACTGACGCCGACGACGCGGTAGACGCCGTCGGGGACGTCGGCACTCGTGGGGCGTACGTGGTCGTAGACGTGGATGTCGGGCACTGTATTCACCAGGATGGTTTCTGTCGGAAGATCGACCCGAACCGTCAAATGTCGTTCGAAGGGTATGGGACCGAAACTGATTAACCGGTTAGTCAGAAATGCTGCGGGTGTGCATCCGCTGGCGAGAAACTGGACCTTTCTCCGGCTGTTGGCCGGGAGACTCGTTACGAACGCGGGCGACAGTATCTATTACGTCGCCGCGCTGTGGCTGGTCCACGACCTCGGCAACTCGACTGTGTACACGGGAATCGCGTCGTTTCTGATCCTGTTGCCGAGCACGCTGCAGTTCGTCGTCGGGCCGCTGGTCGATCGCCTGCAAGTGCGGACCTCGCTGGTCGTCACCCAGGCCGGCCAGGCGTTGCTGATCGGGACGATCCCGCTGGCGGCCTCCTACGACCTGCTGTCGGTCGAACTCGTGCTCGTGGTGATCCCGCTGGCCTCGCTGTTGAACCAGGTGACCTATCCCGCCCAGTCCTCGGCGCTTCCGCGGGCCGTCGAGGACGAACATCTCTCGACGGCGAACTCGGTGTTCAACGCCGCCCACGAGGGCGTCAACATGACGTTCAACGCCGTCGGCGGGCTGCTCGTCGGGATGGCCGCCGTCGGTGCGGTCGGCGCGCTCGTGATCGACGTCGGGACGTTCGCGCTCGCGATCGTCCTCTTTGCGGGGCTCACGCTGCCCGCTCGAACGCGCCGCGAAGACGCACCCGATCGTGCGGCGCCCGAGGCGGGCGAGTCGTCGGCCGCGCCCAACTCGCTGCGAGCACAGATCCGCGCGGAGACGCGCTCGTACGTCGCGGAGTTTCGGGATGGGATTTCGTATCTCCGGGGGACGGCGTTTCTGGGCGTCATCCTCCCCCAGATCGTCATCAGTTTCGCGATGGGGATGTTGCTAGCTGTCCTGCCGGCCTACGCGGCGCTACGTGGCGGGTCGGGACTGTACGGAATCCTCCTCTCGGGGCTCGCGGCGGGCGCGCTCGTCGGTTCGATCGCCGCGGCGCGACTCGATTCGGTTCCGTACGGCCACTTCATCATCGCCGGCTCGGCGCTGACGGCGGCGGCGTGGATCGGCGCGGCCATCGCCCAGTGGACGCCGCTGATCGTCGGCTGCTTCGCGGTCGCGATCGCCTATCCTGGTGGGAATCGTGTCCTCTTCGACACGCTCGTTCAGACAGTGGCCCCCGAGGACCTCATCGGCCGCGTGTCGAGTTCGATGGCGACGCTGACCAACGTCGCGACGCCCTTCGGCTCGCTGGCGGGCGGCGTCGTCGCGGCCGCGGTCGGCCCGGTCGCGATTCTCTGGATCGCCGCCGCCGCGAACCTTCTGGTCATGCTGTATTTCCTGGCGCGATCCTCGATCCGGGCACTCCCGCCTGTCGCGAGCGTCGAGCGCCGCGACGAGCGCATCGAGAACTTCTAGACGCGCTCGGGCAACCAGCCGCCGTCGACTTCGATATTTTGCCCGGAGATGTACTCGCTGTCGGGGTCGAGGAAGAACTGCATCGCCTGCGCGAGGTCGGCGGCCGTCGCCCACCGACCTCGTGGGGCCTCCGCGGGGAATTCGTCGGAGTTCTCGACGACGTAGGGTGAGACGGCGTTCACGGTGATCCCATCGTCCTGTGTGTCGGCCGCCAGCATGCGCGTGAACATCAGGACGCCGGCTTTGGCCACGAAGTAGGGGAAGTTCTTCGGGTTGACCAGCCCCTTCTCGCTGGAGGCGTAGCCGACGTTGACGATCCGGCCGTAGCCTTGCTCGCGCATCCCCGGGAGGGCGGCTTTCGAGCAGAGGTAGGTCCCGTTGAGATTCGTCTTGATCACCGTGTTCCAGGTCTCGAAGTCGATCTCCTCCCAGTGGCTGGGGGCGAACGCGCCGACGTTGTTGACGAGAATATCGACCGTGCCGAGATCGGTTTCGACGCCGTCGAACAGCGCCGCGACCTCGTCGGGATCGGTCACGTCGGCTTGCAGCGCGGTGGTCTGGACGCCCAGGTCGCTCACTTGGCGGGCGACCTCGGCGGCGGCCTCGCCGCTGGTCCGGTAGTGGACGGCGACGTCCGCGCCGCAGCGAGCCAGTTCGAGCAAGAGGTCACGACCGACGCCTTTCGCGCTGCCGGTGACGAGCGCGACCTGCCCGGAGAGGTCGGGATCGAGCATATCCCGACTTCGGTCCGGGCCAGTAAAAGACTCAGTCTTCGCTGGCTCGCTCTTTCCATCGACGCTCCTGTTCGCGCTCGGCGACGTGGCGCTGCCCGTCGGCCAGTTGCTCCCGGACCGTGGTCTCGAAGGCGTCCATGTCCGCGAGCACGCCGTCCTCGAAGTCCTCGACGACGTCGTAGGACCATCGATTCTCGTCGACGACGCCCCGTGGCAGATACTCCGCCCGGATCGCGTCCGCGAGGTCGACGTGGCCGGCCTCCCGCAGGAGGGGCTCGGCCGCCGCGAAGTGATCCATCGCGTGACCGACGTTATGGTGAAACGCCAGCAGGTGTCCGTGTGCGCGATGGAGCCACTCCATCCCGAGGGTGACGCGATGGAGCGCCTCCTGTTCGGTCTCGGTCGGCCTCTCCGTGGTGTGGTGATCGTCTACCGCCATGCTATACCATACCACTTATCGGTGCTTCAAGCTGCCCCGACATGTTGGGGTAAGTATATGTCTTCACCGGTCGACCCTGGCCTATGGAGTACGACATTCAGCACCGGCCGTCCTACGCGTTGATCACGGCCGAGTTGAACCAGAGCGAGCAACTGGTCGCCGAGGCCGGCGCGATGGTGAGCCACAGCGACGGGATCGAGATCCAGACCAGCGCCAGCGGCGGGGTGCTGGGATCGCTCAAGCGCAAGGCATTCGGCGGCGAGTCCTTCTTCATGAACACGTTCACGGCGAACCGGCCGGGCCACGTCACGCTCGCGCCGCCGCTGCCGGGTGACGTGATCCAGTACGGCCTGAACCAGAACACGATCTACGTCCAGTCCGGATCGTTCGTCGCGGCCGAGCCCAACGTCGAGATCGACACGAAGTTCGGGGGCGGCAAGACCTTCTTCGGCGGCGAGGGGCTGTTCCTGCTCGAACTCACAGGGACGGGATCGACGTTCCTCTCCAGTTACGGCGCGATTCAGGAAAAAGAACTCGACGCCGGCGAGTCCTACGTCGTCGACACGGGCCACATCGTCGCCTTCGAGGGGACGACAGAGTTCAACGTCAAGAAGGTCGGCGGGCTGAAGTCGACGCTGTTCAGCGGCGAGGGGCTGGTCTGTGAGTTTACGGGGCCGGGGAAGGTGTGGCTACAGACGCGCAGCCCCGACGCGTTCCTTTCGTGGCTCGTGCCCAACCTCCCCGGTGGCAACGACGGCGGCGGCCGCGACGGCGGGTTCAGCGTCAACTTCTGAGTCAGGCTGGACGTCCTTTCTCGTCGTTTCGCAGAGTCACGCTGAAGTGTGTGCTGGCCTATCTGTGGGTATGCGACGCCGAACGTACCTCGCGACGACCGGCGCCCTCCTCGCGTCACCGCTGGTGGGTGGGGGGTATGGGAGTACCGACACAGCCGCACAGGTCGAGACGTTCGAACCACTCGGCTCGATCGAGATCGACGGGACCCACGACGCCGTCGCCGGACCTGACGGCGAGACGGCCTACGTGGCCACGCTCGACGGCTTCGCGACCGTCGATATCACCGATCCGGCCGATCCGACGGTGCTCGCGAACCCGCGCGGATTGCTCGCCGATCGCGAGAACGGGCCGCTCCAGGGAATCTACGACGTCAAAATCGACGGCGATCGACTGGCCGTCGCCGGGCCAGCGAACGGCGGCCCGGAGCTGACGGGCGTTCTGCTCTACGACGTCGCCGATCCCGCCAGTCCCGAGCAGGTGGCCTTCTACGAGACCGACTTTCCGATTCACAACATGGCCTTCGACGACGGCGTGGCCTATCTCACCGGCAACGATTTCGTCGAGAACGAACTCGTCGCCGTCGACTGCAGTGACGACGATCCACAGGAGGTGGGGCGGTGGTCCTTGCTCGACTACGACGACGCCTGGTCCGACGTCGAGGGGTATCTCTGGGTCATCCACGACGTCTACGTTCAGGAGGGGCGTGCGTACATCGCCCACTGGGACGCCGGCACCTGGATCGTCGACGTCAGCGATCCGTCCGCGATGTCGGCCGTCTCGCAAGTCCGGGGGCGATCGCACGGGGAACTGGCGTCGATCAGCGATCCAGGTTCCGAGTACACCGAACTCCCAGGTAACGACCACTACGTCAGCGTCGACGAGTCCGCCGATCTGCTGGCGGTCGGCTCGGAAGCCTGGGATTACGACCCCGACGACCAGTACGTCGGCGGCCCGGGCGGGATCGAACTCTACGACATCTCGACGCCGACCGACCCCCAGCAGTTGGCGGCGATCGAGCCTCCGCGGACGCCCGAGCCGACGACTGCCGGGGTCTGGACGACCGCGCACAACTTCGACTTCCGGAACGACCGGCTCTACGCCTCGTGGTACCGCGGTGGCGTCTCGGTCCACGACGTCTCCGATTCCGAGACACCGGCGGAGATGGTCTTTTGGGAAGACCGCGATCGCGTCTCCTTTTTCACCGCGATGGCGACCGACGACTGCGTGATCGCCTCTTCGATCAGTAGTCGAAATGCGGACACGACGGCCGGGCTGTTCACGTTCCCGATTCCGACCGCAGAGACCGAAACGGTCGCCACACGACCGCGCACGTCGACGCCGACGCCCGAGTCGCCGACGCCCGATACGGAAACGCCGGCCGACGACCCCTCCCAGACCACCGAGCCGGCCGACCGCAAGACATCGCCCGGCGACGGATCCGACGCTGCGCCGACCACCGACGACTCCACGCCCTCCGAGTCCGGCTCGGGTTCGGGTCCCGGATTCGGGACGCTCTCGGCACTGACGGGGCTGGCAGCGGGCGGTTGGTACGCACTGCGACAGCGACGCGAAGGAGATCAGTAGCGCGTCACGACAGGGCGTTCTCGACGGCGCTGGCGACCGCGCGCGCCTTCTCCGCCAGGGCTTCTGGGACGTGGCCGGCCTCGACGGCGGCGTCGAGTTCGTCGTCGTCGACGCGCTCTACTGTGCCGTCGGCGTGTTTGACGACGTCGACGTGCAGGTCGACGTAGCGCACACTGTCGGGGAAGATCTCGACCGGCGTGCAGACGTTGACGTACGTCCCCCGCTTTTCGCCGTCGCTCCCGCGATAGATCGTCGGATACCACCACTTACCCTCGGTGAGTTTCGTGATCGCGACGTCGCCGGCCTGGCGATCGATCCCGAGGCCGTCGTAGGTCCCGCCGGGGCTCATCTCTCGTTCGACCCTGACCGTCCCGTCCGAGTCGTAGTCGGTGATCTCACCGCGCCCCAGGCGGATGCAGTGGCCTGCGGGCTTGCCGTGGTCGATCGCGATCGTCTCGCCCTCGGTAGGCCCGAACTGGCGCGTGACTGCTTCGAAGGGGAACGCGCCGTCACCGTCACAGACGGCCTCGACGAAGTCGACGGCGGCGCTGGCGCGCTCGTCGCCGGCCTTGATCCGGTGGTGGCCGGCCATGGTCGTCGTCACCTCGCGGCGTTGCTCGTCGAGTGCGAACCGGGACTCCCGGCCGAACCACGCCCAGACGGTGGGCTGACCCTCGAAGACGGTGCGGGGAGGCTCTGCGATGTCGCCTGCGGCGTCGAGTGCGGCGTCGAGTGAGTTTGCCCGTTCGACTGCCGCGTCGAGGGCGTCCCCGAGCGCGTCGAGCCCGGCGTCGTCGGCGGCACGGCCCCAGCGAGCGCGCCAGCCCTCGGGCGGGTCGGTCGGGAGCAGTTCGGCGAGTTCGGGCTGGCCGCTCGCTCGACTCGCGCCGTCGCGGACGAGCGTGACCAGGGGGCGCTCGACATCGAGCGCGGTGTCGAGGACGGGGCGCCCGTTATCCCAGGGCGCGCGTGGCTCGGCCACCTGCACGCGCAGGTCGTCGCCGGTCTCGACGTGGTCGTCGCTATTGGAGAACGGGAGAAAGCCCGACCGATCACCGAGATCGACGATCGCGCCGCTGCCTTTCGTCTCGGTGACGGTCCCGTCGACGACCGCACCCTGTGGGGCGGAATCTTCCCAGGTGAGGGTGTCGCGGCCGACGCTCGCGAGGACCTCACGGATCGCTGTCGCGGCGGGGCCGACGACCCCGACGCCCTGCCGGTCGTCGGTCGTCCAGACGGTCGCCTCGGCGGGTTCGAGCGGGAGGTCCCGACCGAATCGATCCGCGATGACCGGGGAGGGCTGGACGACCTCGACGCCGTCGCGCTCGGCGAGCAGGTGGGTCAGCGCGGTCGTGTAGATCCCGCGGATCTTGACGCCGGTGGGGTCGTCGCTCGACTCGCTGGCGTCGGTCATAGCTCCCCGGGATCGGGTGCGAATCGGACGCGTTCGTTGACGGTCGGCCCGAGGCTGAGTTCGATCAAATCGTCGTCGAGGACGCGCCCGCCCTCGACGGGCACACCCCAGGTGTCGAAGCGAAGGTAGCCCCGGATGTCGGCGGCGTGGGTGAACAGATCGCAGTACTCGATCGTGTGCTCGACGGTGTCACCGGCGCTGTGGGCCATGTCCATATCGGAGTAGACGGTCTCTCGTCCATCGAAGAAGGCTTCGAGTGCGTCGGCGGCGTCGCGCGTGGCCGCGACGACAGACTCGGAGATAGCCTCGATTTCGGTGGTTTCGAGGCCGGCCTCGCGGAGCGCTTGCTGGGTGCGCTGGTCGAAGTGCATGTGGCCGCGGGTTGGCGGCCCGTCGTTGAAAATATCGCGGTCCGGGCTCCAGTGGGTCGGGGCGATTTATAGTGATTACTGTAGCGATTTACCACTCCGACCGCCCGACCCCGGGCTGTCGATTTGGAACAGACCTACAGTAATCACTATCACAGGGCGTTCAGCATGAGGATGAGGATGCCGCTCATCGCGCCGAAGGCGACCACCGTCTTGGGGTCGATTCGGATCGCGTTGCGGTCCTCGGCGTCGAAGTACCGGACGAGGCCGGCACTGGACATCAGTCCGCCGCCGTCGCTTGAGCTCATACTCCCTTCTCGGGCGTTCTGGGGCCTAAGTGTTTCGACCCAGGATCGGTGCCGTGTCTGGATCTGCGATCGGTGGTCTGGCCGCCCGGACGCACGTAGTGAAAACCCTTATCAGAACCGCTCGGCTACTATCGACGGACGCATGACTGTCACGCTCAAGGACTTCTATGCAGACTGGTGTGGCCCCTGTAAGACCCAGGATCCGATCCTCGAAGACCTCGAAGCGGAGTATCCCGACGTCGAGTTCGAGAAGATCGACGTCGACGCCGAACAGGATGTCGCCAACGAATATCAGGTCCGCTCGCTGCCCACGCTCGTCATCGAGAACGACGACGGCATCGTCGAGCGCTTCATCGGCGTTACCCAGGCCGAGGACATCGAATCCGCCCTCCAGAAAGCCGGCGCCTAGGCATTTCTGTCGCTTTTCGACTCGTTGACGATAGTCGGCTAGTCGTTGGTGCTGGACGGAATGTGGCGCGCGCTGGCGAAGCGTCTCTGCTGAGCCAGCAGCGTGCGAGGGACGAACGAGCCGCAGGCGAGTGAGTCGGCTGGGGAGGGCGTGGCGTGGGCGCTGTGCGGTGGGTGGGACTGAAAGGGGCGACAGGGTCGGAGAGCGAGGCGACGCAAGCACCGCAGGCCGAAGGCCGAGGAGCACAGCGAGCCGCAGCCTCCGACCCTGTCGGGGCTTTCTGAGTCTACTCTGCAGTTCCGCAGGTCCAGAAAGCCCCCGTACTCTCGACTCGGGGGGCTCGCTGCGCTCCTCACTCCGTTGTCAACCGAAAATCGCGTACGCGATTTTCGGACGTCGCCGAGAGTACGGCCCCTTTCAGTCCCACCCACCGCAGCCACACCCTCCCCAACCGACTCATTCGTTCCCGGTGGTCACTCATTCGTCCCTCGCGCGACGCTGTTCTGCGGGCGACTCACGGGTCGCCCGCAGGGCCAGCGAGACCGTCGGTCTCGCTCCTGACTCGTGGCCTCACTCCGTTCGGCACACTCGCCAGCGCACGCCATACTCGAACTATCGCCAGCAGCGAAAACAATTCCTAGGCCAGGGGACCAGTCGCATCCATCGGCGTGACCGAATAATCGACGGTCGTCGTCCCCTGAGTGGCCCGGATCTTCCCGACGAACGTCGAGATGTCTTCGAGTTGCCCCTCCAGGATGAACAGCTCCATACACTGGTGGTCGCCGACGTGGCTGTGGAAGTTCGAGGAGACCAGCGCGTCGTACTCGTGGCGCAGCTGCATCATGCGCTGCTCGGCGTTGGTCGTCTCGTAGTCGAACAGGACGGTCACTACGCCCAGCAGCTCCCGGTCCTCCAGTTGCTTGTCCTCGAACTCGCCCATCAGGTTCCGCGCGGCTTCCCGCAAGACCTCACTCCGCCCGGTATAGCCGTGCTCCTCTGCGAACTCGTCGATTCGATTCAACAACTCTTCTGGCATCGAGACGCTCGCGACAGTCATGTACTAATAGAGAGGGGCCGAGTTAATAAGTTTCAACCTTCGCCACTCGAACCGACTGCCCGGCGGCGATCAGTCGAACCGAACGCCGAGGTCGTGCAGGCCGTCGTTATGTTGAGCGACGTTGATGAGCAGGGGGGTCAGCCCTTCGATCTCGGCAGCGTTGGCGAGTCCACCCGCGTCCAGTGGGCGCAGTCCCTCGATCCCGGCGGCGAGATCCGCGACGATGTCCCTGGCATCGGCGTCCTCGCCGACCAGCAACGTATCGATCCCGAGGTCGGCGTCGAGGTTGGCCAGCCGATCCGCGGGGAGGTTGTGGAACGCGCCGACTACCGGAACCTCCTCGGGCGCGGCCTCGGCGGCTAGCGCAGTCACGCTGCCGGCCCCGGGGCGGTTGTAGTGAAAGCCGGCCTCGTCGCGTTTCATCCCGACGGCTGGAGTGACGAGGATCGATTCATCATCCAGGGCGTCGGCGACGGATTCGATCGTATCCGCGAGGTGGTAGGCCGGGACGGCCGCGACGACGACGTCGGCTCCGGCGGCAGCCTCGGAGTTCTCGGCCGCGCCGATCGACACCTCGCGGCTGCGGCTGTCCAGTTCCGTCTCGTATTCCTCGGCTTTGGTTCGGGCTTTGGTCTGCTCGCGCGAGCCGATCACGAGGTCGTGGTCGGTGTCGTAGCCCCACCGCAGCGCCAGTCCCTGGCCGATGTCTCCAGTACCGCCGAGTATTGCGATCTCCATACGCGACTGTTCGGCGAGAGGCGAATAAGCGTAGCGCTACCGGATATCAGATGTCGAGGTCGAGACGCGACGCCACCCGGTCGAGAATCACCTGCGCGCCGCCGTAGAAACACACCCAGACGGTGATGGCGAACGCGACCGTACTCCCGAGCAACTGGACGACAGTCCGGGCCGGTCCGTCGGCGACTGCGAGCCCGGGAACCCCGCCGAGGACGACGCTCCCGACGAACAGCGTCGAGAAGTAGACGGCGATCCCGAGCCAGCCGCCGAAGACGAGCCACTGCTCCCAGCGAGTCCACAGCAGGCCCGCGAGAACGAGTCCGCTCGCGAGCGCGAGCAGGAGGGTAAACTGGATCGTCGAGAGCGCCGCCGGTGGTCGCGTGACTGCACTGACGACCAGCCCGGTCGTCATCCCGAGCCCCAGCGCCCACGTGGCCACCCCGATCCGGTCGCGGGCCATCTATTCCAGGAGGTCGGGCAGGTCGTTCACGGAGTCGAGCACGGCACTCGCGCCCTCTCGCTCGTACTTCCGTCGACCCTCCTTTCCCGTCAGCCCGCCGGTCAGTACGCCGACGCCGTGGTAGGTTCGGCTCGCGTCGGCCTCGGCGGCGTTGGTCGCGGTCCGAACGTCGTCGAGGGTGTCGCCGACGAAGACGATCGATCCGCTGTCGAAGCGCTCGGCCAGCGTCACCAGTGCGTCCGGGTCGGGCTTGCCGGCCTCCCAGTCGTCCATCGTGAAGCGGTGCTCGTCCGAAATATCGAGGCCCACGCGGTCGAGGGCGATGTCGGCCTCGGCGGCGGGTCGGCCAGTCAGCACGCCCACGTCGAATCGCTCCAGGAGTTCGTCCCGAACCTCGGGGTCGAGCAGCACGGGTTCGTCGTGGATGTAGCCCTCCGTCTGGAGTTCGGGTGAGCCGCCTTCGATTTCGCGGTAGAGTTCGCTTCCGAGGTAGAGTTGCTGGAAGACGTCGCGCAGGCGCTCGCGGTCCCAGGCGTCAAGGACGCGCTCGCGCTCGGCCGGATCGAGTTCGTCGTCGACGACCGAGCGGGCCGCGCCGAGGCCGCCACCGGATTCGGCGATCCGATCGGTGAAGGTCTCGATGCTCAGCGGGAACCCCTCACGGCCCGCGAGCACGTACAGCGCGACGGCGTCGGTCAGTTCCCAGTCGTTGTTGAACCCGCCGGCGTCTTTGAACTGCTGGATTGCGGGTTGGGCGATCGTCTCGCCGTAGACCCGCTCGACGCTCTCGACGATGGCCCGGCGGTACGATCCCGCCACGTCCACGAGCACCCCGTCGATGTCGAGGACGACTGTGTCGGCGTCCATATCTGCTCACTCGGGTGCCTCCTTGAAGGCGGTTCCGGCCTCGGCCCCAGCGGCGGTCTGACACCGCGCCCGACCAGTGCCGGGATTTTTATTTCGGTGTCTCTCATACAGGAGTGCATGCACGTCGACATCGTGCCGGTCGGTGACGTCCCCGCGGTCGTCAAGCGCGAGGCTTCGACCGGCCTCCGGACGGTCTACAACTGTGACGTCACGGTCCACGACGCACAGCCCATCCCGACCGGCGCGTACGATTCCAACCGGGACCAGTACCGTGCCGAGGAGTTCATCGAACTGGCCAGCCGCGTCGGATCTGGAAAGAAAAACATCGCCATCACTCCCAAGGATCTGTACTACCGCCGGCGCAACTACGTCTTCGGTCTCGCCTACCTCGACGGCAACGGCTCCGTCATCTCGACCTTTCGCCTCCAGACCTCTTCGGATGGCGGCCTCTCGAATCGCTCTTCGAGCGAGGTCTTCGCCGAGCGCGTCCGCAAGGAGGTCGTCCACGAGATCGGCCACACCCTCGGGCTCGAACACTGTGACAACAAACGCTGCGTGATGAACTTCTCGCCCACCGTCCGCGAAGTCGACGTCAAAGAGCAGAACCTCTGTGGCACCTGTCAGCGCCAGGTCCTCTGAGTTCGGTCGTTCGTCTCACGCCGACTTTCTCGCGTCCTGAAGCGCTCCCAGAAGCACCTGCTCGTCGACGAACAGTTCGAACTGCTTGGTGCCGTCGACGTACACGACCGGCACCGTCTCGCCGTAGCGCTCCCGGAGGTCGGACTCGCTGTCGACGTCGATCTGCTCGATCGCGACCTCGACGTCGGCCGCCTCGGCGACGGACTCGATCGTCTCCAGGGCGTCTTCGCACAGTTCGCAGGGATGGCGGCGGTAGATCGTGATCGGGACTGGGTCGGACATCGCGCCTGACTAGGTCCTGTGGACGGTTGTGTCCTTCCAAACTGGCTAGGCGATAGCCTTCTATCCGCAGAGTTCATCGGTCCGGTATGAGCAACTGGACTCTCTCGGACGTCTCTGCGCTCGACGACCAGACCGTCGTCGTCACCGGCGCGAACAGCGGGCTGGGATACGAGGCGACGCGCATGTTCGCCGGTCGTGGCGCGACCGTCGTGATGGCCTGCCGGAGTACCGACCGCGGCAACGACGCCAAAGAGGAAATCCTCGAAGAACTGCCCGACGCCGACCTGCACGTCCGCAAGTGTGATCTCGCGGATCTCGACTCGATCCGGGCGTTCGCCGAGCGTCTCCACGAGGATGTCGACGCGGTGGACGTCCTCTGTAACAACGCGGGCGTGATGGCGATCCCGCGCCGGGAGACCGCCGACGGCTTCGAGATGCAGTTCGGCGTCAATCATCTGGGCCACTTCGCGTTGACTGGCCAGCTACTCGATCTCCTGCGAGCCAGCGACGGGCAGGCTCGGATCGTCACTCAATCGAGTGGCATGCACGAGCGCGGCGAGATCGACTTCTCGGATCTGCAGGGCGAACAGTCCTACGCCAAGTGGGACGCCTACGGCCAGAGCAAACTCGCGAACGTCCTCTTCGCCTACGAACTGCAGCGGCGGCTCGACGCCGCCAGCGCAGACGTACTCAGCGTCGCCTGTCATCCAGGGTACGCCGACACCAATCTTCAGCGCCGCGGTCCAGAGGAGTCGGGATCGACCCTGCGGCTGTACGCGATGAAAGTCGCCAACGCTGTCCTCGCACAGTCGGCCGAAAACGGCGCGCTCCCGATGGTGTACGCGGCCGTCGCCGACGGCGTCGACGGCGGGAGCTACGTCGGTCCCGGCGGCTTCATGAACATGCGCGGCGCGCCCGAACCCCAGCGTTCCAGCGATCGATCGTACGATCAGGAGGTCGCGCGACGCCTCTGGGATGTCTCGGAGGGACTGACTGGCGTCACCTTCGAGTCGCTGGCAGCCGCCACCCAGGCTTAAGCCGTCCGCCCGCAAATCCGGGGCCAATGGGACTCGCAGACTACCACGTGCCCGAGTTCGACCCGGTCGCCGCCGACGAGGCGACCGTGACGACCGATCACTGCCGATTTACCGTCCTGACGCCCCGGCTGCTGCGACTCGAATACGACCCCGACGGCGAATTCGAGGACCGACCGACACAGACCGTCTGGTATCGCGACCAGCCCGTGCCCGACTTCGAGGTCACGCGCGTCGACGGCCGCCTCGAAATCCACACCGACCACCTCCGCTTGCGTTACGACGTCGGTGAGCGATTCAACTCGGACTCGCTGTCGATCACCCTCACTGGATTCGAAGAGACCTACCACTACGGCGACGAGGAAGACAACCTCGGCGGTACGACCCGGACGCTGGACGGCGTCGACGGCAAGACGGACCTCCAGAACGGCCTGCTCGCTCGCGACGGCTGGACCGTGCTGGACGACTCCGACAGCCTCGTATTCGACGACGGCTGGGTCACCCCGCGGGACGCGGCCGACGAGTACGAGGATCTGTACTTCTTCGGGTTCGGCCACGACTACCTGGGCGCGCTCCGGGCCTACACCGACATCGCGGGCGACGTTCCGATGATCCCCCGATGGGCGCTGGGCAACTGGTGGAGTCGCTACTGGCACTACACCCAGGACGAACTCCGCGACGTGATGACGGGCTTTCGCGACCGCGAGCTGCCCCTCTCGGTCTGTGTCATCGACATGGACTGGCACGTCGTCGACAACCCGAATCACGACGGCTGGACGGGCTGGACCTGGAACCGCGACCTCTTTCCCGACCCCGAGGGCTTCGTCGACTGGCTCCACGAGTCGGGCCTGCAGACCACGCTCAACCTCCACCCCGCGGAGGGCGTCCACTCCCACGAGAGCCAGTACCGGGCGATGGCCGAGCATATGGGAATCGACCCGAACACCGGGAAGCCAGTCGAATTTGACGCCAGCGACATCGAGTTCCTTCGTGGGTATTTCGATCACGTGATCGATCCGATGGAAGACGAGGAGGGGATCGACTTCTGGTGGATCGACTGGCAGCAGTGGCGCGAATCGCCGGAGATGGAGGGGCTCGATCCGCTGTGGGCGCTCAACCACCTCCACGCACTCGACCGCACGCGGGACGGTCGCCGCCCGTTCATCCTCTCGCGGTGGGCCGACGTCGGGAATCACCGCTATCAGATCGGGTTCTCCGGCGATACGGTCATCACCTGGGACTCGCTGGCCTTCCAGCCCTATCTGACGAGCGCTGCGTCGAACGTCCAGTTCGGCTGGTGGAGCCACGACATCGGCGGGCACTTCGGCGGGACCGGCGATCCGGACTCCTTCGGGGAGCTGTACGCCCGCTGGACGCAGTTCGGTGCGTTCAGTCCGATCAACCGGATCCACACCTCGAAGATGCCCTACGTGGACAAGCGGCCCTGGACGTTCGGCGGCGACGTCGCCGACGCCCTCGAAGACGCGCTCGTCAGGCGGCACGAACTCGTGCCGTACCTCTACACCATGGCCTGGCGCAACCACGACCGGGCCGAGCCGCTGATCCAGCCGCTGTACTACCACCATCCCGAACAGGACGCCGCGTACAACCGCCCCAACGAGTACTACTTCGGGAGCGAACTGCTGGTCACACCCCACGACCGCGAGCGGGGCGACGACACGAACCTCTCACGACGACCCGTCTGGCTGCCCGAGGGGGAGTGGTACGACTTCGAGTCCGGCGACCGCTACACTGGCGGCTTCCACACCCGCTACGGCGACCTCGAAGACGTCCCGGTCTACGCGAAAGCCGGGGCGATCGTTCCGCTGGACGGCGAGCCCGGATTCGGTGACGTCGACACCCCCGAGACCCTCCGGATTCTCACGTTCCCCGGCGCGGACAACACCTTCGAGTTGTACGAGGACGACGGGACGACTCAGGACTATCAGGACGACGAGTACGCGATCACCGAACTCTCCAGCCACTGGGAAGACGACTGGCTGGCCTTCGAGATCGGGCCGGTCCGGGGAGCGACCGAACACGTTCCCGACGGCCGGTCCTACGAACTCTGCGTCCGCGGGGTCGACGACGCCGTCGAGGTGACCGTCGACGGTGCGGCCAGTCACGCCGAGTCGTACGATCCGGTGACCCGGACCCTGACTGTCGCCGTCGAAGACGTCGACCCGGGCGAGCAGGTGACGATCTACCTCGACGGGGACGGGCCCCTCGCTGCTGAGACGGACTGGCGGCGGCGACAGCTCGAGGACCTGCTGTGGCACTTCGAGATGCCGGCCGGCGCGAAACCGCCGCTTTCGACTCACGCCGAACAGTTCTGCCGGGGCGAGCGGGCCGATCTGGACTGGCTCGGAAACTTCGCGGCTGCGCTCAGCCACCCGCAACTTCGGGCGATCGTCGAGACGCTCGTCGACGTCGGCGTCGAGCGGATCGACCACGCCGACACCGAACGGCTCGTCCTCTGGAACGAGGACCGCCGGACCGACGTCACCTACCAGTTCGCCGCCTACGATCAGTGGGGCGTGCCGATCGATCGCGAGGGCGAGTCCCGCCGTGGCACGGCCCCCTCCTACGAGCTGATCGATCTCGCCGAGTTCGAGACCTTCGACTGGGAGTTGACGCTCAACTACGACGACCTCGTCACGATTTCGGAGGCGGGCGAGGGTCACGACCCGACCCAGGAGTGACAATCGGTGGTCGCGTGACGCCGCGCTTATAACCGAGCGCCGTGGACGCCAGTGTAATGACCCTCGCGGCGTACCACGTGCCGGATTTCGATTCCGTGGCCGACGAGGCGGCGGTCGTCCGCGGCGACACTTATCGGTTCACCGTCCTCACCCCACGACTCGTCCGTGCGGAGTACGATCCTGACGGCGAGTTCGAGGACCGCCCGAGCCAGGTGTTCTGGTATCGCGACCAGCCCGTGCCCGATTTCACGGTCGAGGAGACTGACCAGCGGATCGCGATCGAAACCGACGCGCTCAGACTCCAGTACGAGCGCGGCGAGCCGTTCAGCGCCGAGACGTTGTCGGCGCACGTCCGCGAACTGGGGACGGTCTGGCACTACGGCGACGCCGACGACGGCAACATGGGCGGGACAGTCCGAACCCTCGACCGCGTCGAGGGCTCTACCGACCTCGAACCCGGGCTGCTGGGCGGCGATGGCTGGACTGTCGTCGACGACTCCGAGAGCCTCGTGTTCGAGGACGACGGCTGGGTCACACCTCGTGACGCCCCCCGAAAGTACGAGGACCTCTATCTCTTCGGCTACGGACACGACTACCTCGACTGCCTCAACGACTTCACCGCCGTCGCCGGCGACGTGCCGATGGTTCCCAGGTGGGCACTGGGCAACTGGTGGAGTCGCTACGAGGACTACAGCGCCGACGAACTGCAGGAACTGATGGAGCGCTTCCGTGAGGAGGACCTCCCGCTGTCGGTCTGTGTCATCGACATGGACTGGCACGTCGTCGACAACGCATTCCACGGCGGCTGGACCGGGTGGTCGTGGAATCGCGACCTCTTTCCCGACCCCGAGGGGTTCGTCGATTGGCTCCACGAGTCGGGCCTGAAGACCACGCTCAATCTCCACCCCGCAGAGGGCGTCTACCCTCACGAGGACTGCTACGACGCGCTGGCCGAGCACATGGGGATCGACCCTGCCAGTGAGACGCCGATCCCCTTCGACGCCAGCGACGATACGTTCCTTCGTGGGTATTTCGAGCACGTGATCGATCCACTGGAGGACGAGGACGGCGTCGACTTCTGGTGGATCGACTGGCAGCAGTGGGAGGAATCACCAGAGATGGAGGGACTGGACCCGCTGTGGGCGCTCAACCACCTCCACGCACTCGACCGCACGCGGGACGGCCGCCGGCCGTTTATCCTCTCGCGATGGGGCGGCCTCGGCGGTCATCGCTATCCCGTCGGTTTCTCCGGGGACGCCTACATCTCCTGGGATTCGCTGGCCTTCCAGCCCTACCTGACGTCGACGGGCAGCAACGTCGACTTCGGCTGGTGGAGCCACGACATCGGCGGGCACTTCGGCGGCACCGGCACGCCGACCGGCTTCGGTGAACTGTACGCCCGCTGGGCACAGTTCGGCACCTTCAGCCCGATCAATCGCTTCCACACGGGCAACATCGACTACATCGACAAGCGGCCGTGGACGTTCGAGCCAACTGTTCGGGAGGCACTGGGCGACGCCATGCGCCGCCGGCACGAACTGGTGCCATACCTCTACACGATGGCCTGGCACAACCACGACGAGGGTGTCCCGCTCGTGCGGCCGATGTACTACCCCCATCCCGACACCGAACTGGCCTACCACGTCCCCCAGCAGTACTACTTCGGCAGCGAGCTGCTCGCCGCACCCTACGTCTCCGAACGCGCGGACGACACCAATCTCGCCAGGCAGACCGTCTGGCTGCCCGAGGGGGAGTGGTACGACTTCGAGTCCGGCGACCGCTACGACGGCGGTCTGGAGGCCTGCTACGGCGACCTCTCGGATACGCCCGTGTTCGCGAAAGCGGGGGCGATCGTTCCACAAGACGGCGACCCCGGATTCGGCGACGTCGACAATCCGGAGACGCTTCGCGTGCTCGCGTTCCCCGGCGCGGACAACACCTTCGAGTTGTACGAGGACGACGGGACGAGCCAGGCGTACCTCGACGGCGAGTACGCCACGACGACGCTCCGTCAGAGCTACGAATCGGGTCGGCTGGAGTTCACCGTCGAGGCCGCGACGGGCGCGCTCGAACACGTGCCGGACACCCGCGACCTCGAACTGTGTTTCCGTGGCCTGCGCGAGCACGTCGACGTCGCGGTGCGGGGCGGTGAGGAAACGATCGAGTACGACGCCGAGACCAGCACCCAGATCGTGCGGATCGACGACCACTCCAGCGACGAGTCGGTGACAGTGACGCTCACGACCGACGCGCCGACCCTCCGAGCGCCCGGAAGCGGGCGACTGGCCCGAACGAAGGCGATCTTGCGCCACCTCGAACTGCCGGCCCGCTCGAAACAACGGATCGAGGAGTACGCGACCGCGTTTCTCGACGGCAGGCGGTCCGATCTGACGTGGCTCGATAACTTCGCGGAGGTGGCGACCGGCGAGCAGCTCCGTGCGATCGTCGAGACGCTCTGTGACGTCGGTGTCGCCCACCTCGACAACGCAGACGGCGAGCGTCTCCTGCTGTGGAACGACGACGGCCGGACGGACGTTACCTACCGCCTGTCGACGTTCGAGCGCGGTGGCGTCCCGCTGGCCGTCGAGGGCGAGACCGAGCGCGGCCCGCTGCCCGGGCTGGAGATCGTCGAACTCGACGACCTCGCCGGCGAAGATTGGACGCTCACCGTCGAGTACGCCGACGCCGGAAGCGTCACGTTCGACGGCGAGGGCGTCGCAGACCGCTACGAGGGCGATGTCCGCTGACGGATTCGACTCCGAGAATTATATGGCTGGCTCTCCTACGTGGATTGATGACTGACGGTCGCCAGGTCTTCGTCGTCGACGGCGCGGGCCAATCGGTCGAGGCGTTCGCCTCGGGGCTGCAGGAGTCAGTCGGCGACGTGACTGCCGAGTCGGTCGATCTCGACGACGTGATGGTCCGCCTGTGCCGGTCGGCAGTCGATTGTCTGGTCGTTCCCGCGGATAGCACGGCCACCGACGTTTCGAACGTCGTCTACGCCGTCGACGGGCTGTATCCCGAACTTCCGACGGTCGTGTTCGGGACCGACCTTCCCGAGGTCGACACCGTGGCGGTCGACGCTGCGACACTCACCGACGCGACCGTCGTCGAGACCGTCGCGGACGTGCTCGACGGCGATCGGCCCCCGTCTGCACGCCAACCGACCCGTCGAGAGACGCTGCTCGCGGCGATGTTCGAGGGCTTTCCGGCCCATCTCTACGCCAAGGACGCCGACGCGCGCCACCTCATCACCAGTGACGAGCTAATCGCCCCTTCGGCGTTGCTCGGACTGACCGATATGGAGACGCTCTCGGGCGACGAGATGTACGACGAGGCCAACTATGCCGACGACTGGCGCGTGATCGGGGCGGGGGAGTCGGTGCTCGACATCGACGAGTACGCCGACTCGACCGATAGCTTCCTTCGGACCTCGAAAGTCCCGTGGCGCGACGGTTCGGGCGAGATCGTCGGACTCGTCGGGATCACCCAGGACATGGGCGAACTTCGCGAGCAGAAAGAGGCCCTCCGCAGACAGAACAGGCGGCTGCGGAAAGTGGCGTTGATGACGGCCCACGAACTCCGCAACGAGTTGCAGGTCGCGACCGGCCACCTCTCTCAGATCGAGTGCGAGGGGGCCGCCGTCGACGACACCGGAGCCTCGATCGAGCGCGTGGCGGCGATCGTCGACAAGATCGTCTCGCTGGCGACGTTCAACCAACGCGAGCGCGAGTCGACGACGCTGTGGCTCTCGGCGCTCGTCCGGGACGTCTGGGAGGCGTTTTCGACGCCCGAGTCGGCGCTGGCGCTGGCCGACGACCGCCGGCTGGTGGCCGATCGCGACGCTACGCAGCTGCTGGTCGAGCTCCTGATCGACAACGCGATCGTCCACAGCGGGCCAGCGGTCACTGTCGAAGTCGGCGGGACCGAGTCGGGATTCTACATCGCCGATGACGGCCCCGGGATCGCGTTCGACCCGCCCGAGCGGGCGCTGGAACCGGCCACGACCACGGTCGACAGCGAGAGCGGCTTCGGTCTCTATATCGCCCAGCAGATCGCCGACGAACAGGGCTGGGTGCTCGACGTCTCGGCCAGCGACGCGGGCGGCGCTCGCTTCGACGTGACTGGGATCGAGTCTCCCTAGCAACGAGTGGCACACAACCGATTGTCCTTTAATCCCGGCGCGGATGGATTCTGGTATGGAGCGATTCGCCGACGTCGACGACCAGTACGACCCCGAAGCCGTCGAGGAGCGGGTCTTCGAGTACTGGGACGAGGTCGACGCCTACGAGAAGACCGTGGAGCACCGCGCCGACGGCGAGGACTTCTTCTTCGTCGACGGGCCGCCCTACACTTCCGGGGCCGCCCACATGGGGACGACCTGGAACAAGACGCTGAAGGACATCTACATTCGCTATCTCCGCATGCAGGGCTACGACGTGACTGATCGGCCCGGCTACGACATGCACGGCCTGCCGATCGAGACGCGCGTCGAGGAACGCCTGGACTTCCAGAACAAGAAAGACATCGAGGAGTTCGGCGAGCAGAACTTCATCGACGAGTGCAAGGCCTACGCCGAGGAACAACTCGAAGGTCTACAGAGCGACTTTCAGGACTTCGGCGTCTGGATGGACTGGGACGATCCCTACAAAACGGTGAACCCCGAGTACATGGAGGCCGCCTGGTGGGGCTTCCAGAACGCCCACGAGCGCGGCCTGGTCGAGCAGGGCAAACGCTCGATCAATCAGTGTCCCCGGTGTGAGACCGCCATCGCCAACAACGAGGTCGAGTACCACGACGTCGGCAAGCCCTCGATCTACGTCAAATTCCCCCTGAGCGATCGAGAGGGGAACCTCGTCATCTGGACCACGACCCCGTGGACAATCGTCGCGAACACCTTCGTCGCCGTCGACGGCGATCTGGGGTACGTCGGTGTGGATGCTACCAGGGATGGAGAGACCGAACGCCTCTACGTCGCCGAGGCCGTCGTCGAGGAGGTCCTCAAGCACGGTCACTACGAGGACTACGAGGTCGTCGAAGAGCTCTCGGGAGAGGACCTCGTCGGCTGGGAGTACGACCATCCGCTGGCCGAGGAAGTGCCCGACCACGCCCAGGGCGAGGGCTCGGGCCAGGTCTACACTGCAGAGTACGTCGAAGCCGACCGCACAGGGCTGGTCCACTCCGCGCCCGGCCACGGTGAGGAGGACTTCGAGCGCGGCCAGGAACTCGGCCTGGAGATCTTCTGTCCCGTGGGGCCGAACGGCACCTACGAGAAATCGGCGGGCAAGTACGCCGGTACGTTCGTTCGGGACGCCAACGAGGAGATCATCGCCGACCTCGATTCAAATGGGCACCTCCTGTCGAGCGAGTCGGGTCACACCGTCCGCGAGGGGCAGTGCTGGCGCTGCGATACGGACATCGTCCGGATCGTCACCGACCAGTGGTTCATCACGATCACCGACATCAAGGACGAACTGCTCGATCTGATCGAGGATTCGGAGTGGCATCCGGAGTGGGCCCGGGACAACCGGTTCAGAGACTTCGTCGAGGAGGCTCCCGACTGGAACGTCTCCCGGCAGCGCTACTGGGGGATCCCGATCCCCATCTGGACTCCTGAAGATTGGTCTGGGGAGATGAGCGACGCGATCGTGGTCGGCGACCGCGAGGAACTGGCAGAGCGCGTCGATCAGGAGATCGACCCCGATACGGTGGACCTGCACAAGGACACCGTCGACGAACTGACGATCACCGAGGACGGCCGCACCTACAGCCGCGTCGGCGACGTCTTCGACGTGTGGCTCGACTCGTCGGTCGCGACCTGGGGCACCCTCGACTATCCCGAGCAGAGCGAGGCCTTCGAGGAGCTGTGGCCGGCCGACCTCATCATCGAGGCCCACGACCAGACCCGCGGCTGGTTCTGGTCCCAGCTCGGGATGGGTGGCGCGTCGGTCGGTGAGATCCCCTACGAGCAGGTGCTGATGCACGGCTACGCCAACATGCCCGACGGCCGCGGGATGTCCAAGTCCAAGGGCATCCTCGTCGACCCCCACGAGGTCATCGACAACCACGGCCGGGACCCGATGCGGCTGTTCCTGCTCTCCGTCACCGCGCAGGGCGAGGACATGCGCTTCTCCTGGGACGAGACCGCCGAGATGCAGCGTCGACTCAACATCCTCTGGAACGTCTTCCGCTTCCCGCTCCCATATATGCGGGCGGACGGATTCGATCCCGAGGCGACCACAGTCGACGAGGTCGATGATGATCTGGAACTCATCGACGAGTGGCTCCTGTCGCGCCTGCAGACCGTGAAGGCCGAGATGGACGACGCCTTCGAGGACTTCGAGCACGACAAGGGACTGCACGCCCTCCTCGACTTCGTGGTCGAGGACGTCTCCCGGTTCTACATCCAGGAGGTACGGGAGCGCATGTGGGAAGAAGAGGACAGTCCGAGCAAGCTGGCCGCCTACGCGACCCTGTATCAGGTGCTCGAAGAGGTCGTCGCGCTGCTCGCGCCGTACGCGCCGTTCGTCAGCGAGCAGATCTACCAGCACCTCACAGGAGAGTCAGGTCATCCGACGGTCCACATGTGTGACTTCCCAGAGCGCGAGGCCGACTGGCAGGACGCAGGCCTCGAAGACGACATCGAGGTCGTTCGCGCCGTCGAGGAGGCCGGCTCGAACGCCCGCCAGCAGGCCGAGCGGAAACTTCGCTGGCCCGTCAAGCGCGTCGTCGTCGACGTCGAAAACGACGAGACTGGCGACCTGCCAGGGACGATCGAACTCCGCGCCGACCTGATCGCCGACCGCCTCAACGCCCGGAAGATCGAGGTCGTCGGGCCCGACGCCGACTGGGGAGAACTCACCTACAGCGCCGAGGCTGACATGAGCAAGCTCGGGCCAGCCTTCGGCGGCGACGCCCAGGAGATCATGCAGGCCTGCAACGAGGCCCGGATCGCCGAGCCCTCGGTCGCGGCGCTGGAAAGCGCCGTCGCCGAGGAACTCGGACGGGGCGTCGACCTCGACGAAGAGATGGTCGAGTTCGTCCGGCAGCTCCCCGAGGGCGTCGCCGGAACCGGGTTCCAGGCACTCGACGGTGAGGGCGTCGTCTACGTCGATACGACGCTGACCGAGGATATCGAGAGCGAGGGCTACGCTCGGGAGGTCATCCGGCGCGTCCAGGAGATGCGCAAGGACCTCGAACTCGATCTCGAAGCACGCATCCGCGTCGAACTGGACGTCAGCGACGAGCGCGTTGCCGACCTCGTGAGCCAGCACGAAGACCTCGTCAAAGAGGAGGTCCGTGCGGACGTCCTCGGCGAGGTTGCGGATGGCCACCGCAAGACCTGGGAGGTCGAAGGGATCGAGATGGAGATTGCGGTGGTTCCAGTGGCTGAAGCAGAGGCGTAAGTAGAGGACCAGCATACGGCGCGACTGGAGCGAGCGCCGTTTCGCTCGACCGAGCGGTGCGAGGCCGCGTCAGCGGCCTCGGGATGGCCGAACGGCGGAGCCGTGAGGCAGTGAGGTCGAGGTGTTTTTCCCCACGTTTTTGCAAGGTGCGGTGCGCGAACGTGGTGAGCGAATCCGACGCAGTAAAAAGTGGTCGCGAGATTGCGGTCGTGCCGGTGGCTGAGGCAGAGGCGTAGAGCAGGACGACTACCGCACGTTTTCTCGGGGAAAGAGGCTCAGACGAACGGATGAACGATTCTGGAGCACAGAGCAGAGCCCTCAGCCGCCAAACGACAGCGTCTGTCCGTCACGTTCGTGCGAGCGGACCAACCCGACGACGAGATAGACGAACGGCGTGTCCACGAGCGCGATCAGCAGTTTGAGGAGGTACTGGCCGACGATCAACTGGAGCGCGGTATCGAGCGATGCTCCCTGAAAGGCGACGAACCCGACGGTGATGAAGATCACCGTGTCCAGCAGTTGGCTCGTGGCGGTCGAGCCGATGTTGCGCAGCCAGAGGTACTCGCCGTCGGTCGCGTCGCGGATCCAGTGGAAGACGATCACGTCCCAGTTCTGGCTGACGAGATAGGCGGCGAGACTGCCGACGACGATGCCGGTCGACGCGCCCAGCACGTTCGTGAATTCAGCCTGGCCGACCTCGGTGACGAACGGTGGCGCGATCGGCGCGTAGATCGTACTCCAGACCAGCGCAAGCAGGACGAAGTTCATCACGAAGGCGACGTTGACCATGACCTGGGCGGCGCGGCGGCCGTACAGTTCGGCGTAACAGTCCGACGCGAAGAACGTCAGCGCGTACGCCAGCGCCGCGCCCGGCAGGAACAGCGTCTCGCCGGCGATCGGAACCGACAGCGGCAGGTCGAACGCCAGGACCTTCGAGGCGGTCACCTGTGCGGTCACCAGCGCCGTCACGAACAGCGAAAGCAGCGCGACCTGTCCGACGGCCAGGCGGTGGTTACTCGTACTCATCGTCGAGTCTGTCGTGGCGGGCGTCGATTTCGTCGAGCGCGTCCAGCGTCTTCCGGATGGAGGCGCGGATGGCCTCGCTGCGGTTGACGAACTTCCCCTCTTCGCCGACGTGACTGTCGAGGTCGTCCAGCAACTCCTGTGGGACTTCGACGCTTATCTTGGGCATATTCGAGCCATACTCTGGGCATATCCTTTATTTAATCGGTCGCGACGTCCGGGCGTTTAAACCACTCGCGGCCCTTGATCGAGGTATGCCAATGAAAGGGTCGGGCGAGGCGTCTTTGCGGGAGATCGACCGCTACGATGGCGGAGTGGGCTGGATCGCCTATCCCGACGAGGACATGCAGCGGGCGAGCCACGCCGTCGTCGGCGAGAACGGCGGCGTCTGGGTCGTCGATCCCGTCGATGCCGCGGGGCTGGACGAACTGCTCGCCGAGTACGGCGAGGTCGCAGGGGTTGTCGTCCTGCTCGACAGGCACAAGCGCGACGCGGCCGCGATCGCGACCCGACACGACGTCTCGGTGTACGTCCCCGACTTCATGGACGCGGTCGCCCAGGAACTGGACGCCCCGGTCGAGCGGGTCTACACCGATCTCGGCGAGTCGGGCTTCGGTGTCCACGAGCTGATCGACAACGCGTTCTGGAAGGAGGCGATCATGTACGGCGAGCACGACGACACGCTTCTGGTCCCCGAGGCCCTCGGCACCGCGGAGTACTTTCTGGTCGGCGAGGAGCGGATCGGCGTCCACCCGGCCCTGCGGCTGAAACCGCCGAAACGGCTCCGACGGTTCGACCCCGAGCGAGTGCTCGTGGGGCACGGTGCGGGGATCCACGAGGACGCAGGCGAAGCCATCCGGACCGCGTTCTCGGGGGCGCGCCGGCGGACGCCGCGACTCTACGCTAAGACGGTCCGGTCGATGCTGTTCGGATGACCAAGCAGTGCTACGCCACGGCAGGACTGGTCGAGTACCTCCTCGACCATGCCCGCGAGCGCGAGCCACAGTCGGTGACGGTCTCGCTCGCGGTTACGCCCGCCGGTGAACTCGACGTCACCGACCTCCCAGAAAAGACGCCCGTGTTCACCCACTTCTACGTGCCCGAGGCGGGCGGGTCGGTCAACGCCGTCTTCGGGATGGATCTCGGGACGCCCGCTGGCCAGACCAAGGGCCGGTTCGTCTCCCACCCGAACGGCAACCTCGACGTGTCGAAGACCGACGACCTCCACGCGGTCGTGTTCGTCGCGATCCCGCCGTGGGATCGCGAGTCGCTGGCGGCGTTCGACCGCAGCGGGAGACGGCTGACGCTCGAAGTGCTGGACATCGAACCACCGGAAGAACTGCTTTGAGGGTTCAGACTGACTACTCCAGGTATCCCAGGTCCTGCAGTTGCTCGGTGATCTCGGCGAACTGCGCTTCGGTGAGTTCGCCCTCGCGCTGGTGCTGGACGACGATGCTCCGCAGCAGGAATCGAACGAGGTCGCTCGTACTCGAAAAGCTCGTGCCCTCGATGGTCTCTTCGACGCGGTCGGCCAGGTCTTTCGGGATGGAAACGGTGGTGTAGTCGGTCATACCCGACAGCAGGCCCGCGGACGGGATAGGCGTTGTGTCACGAACTACGAGACTGAGCGAATCACATGTTTTAATACTCGATATGGAGATCACAAAATAGGATGTGGCCATCGATCCGGGAGTGGCTCACGGACGATCGACTCCGGGTGGCGACAGTCGTCGGTCTCGTGACAGTCCCGCTGACCGTCTTCTTCTCGGTCGGGCCGGTATCGAGTACGACTGCCGAGATCACTGGTATCCCGTTTCTCGTGGGCTGTCTGTTGGTCGGGTACGCCTACAGCGACCGGGCGGCGACCGTCGCCCTCGCCGGTCGCCGAGCTGGTTTCGTGGGATCGCTCGGCCCAATCATCGCGGGGCTGTACGAAGCGTACCCGGAATTCTGGACGGCCGCTGAGCACTGGGCCGTGCCCGCCGTGCTGACCGGCGTCGTGATAGTCATGTCTGTCGCACTGTTCGGAATCGTCGGAGCACTGCTCGCGCTCGTCGGCGAGTGGGCTGGTGAGTCGCTGGCCAGTCGTGGCTTCGTGTCGAGTAACAGCTAGGCAGGAGTCACTTACCGATCCTGCTGCTCGGCCTCCGTCTCGAACATCGGCGGGAGCGTGCCCGTGTTCGTGGGTTCGAACGTCCGCGGGGCCGTCCGCGAGACCGGACTCCGTCGCATCGGGGGCTCCGGTTCGGGCGTCGGGTCCGCGGGTGTGGTTTCGGCGCGATACTGGGTCATTGTCGGATTCGTACTCATTGGGACGTGGTGGAACGCAATCGGTTCGGCGACGATGCTAGCCGTTCAGAAGGAGCGTGCACCACGTACGAGGAGTGGCTGCATCGTATCTACCCCAGATAACCCCCCAGACAATAAATGTAATGGTTGTTCCTGATGTTCGTGGTGGGTGGCACACGCCCGAGACTCACACTATTCGACGACGAGCGAGACGGGGTAGTCGGTGAGGTTCTCGTGGCCGTCCTCGGTGACGACGACGAGGTCTTCGATGCGGACACCGCCCACGTCAGGGTCGTAGAGGCCGGGTTCGATCGTGATGACGTGACCCGGTTCCAGTTCGCCGCCGTCGGGCGCGATCCGAGGCAGTTCGTGGACGTCCAGCCCGACGCCGTGGCCGGTCGAGTGGATGAATCCCGTCTCGGTACTGGGATCGTTGCGCAGGGTCGGGAGGCCGGCGTCCTCGTAGACGTCACACGCTGCGTCGTGGACGTCCTTGCCTGTGGCCCCCGGCTCGACGGCGTCCAGCGCTGCGCGGTAGGCGCGTTCGGTCAGGTCGTACCACTCCCGAACTTCGGGGTCGGGCTCGCCCGCGCAGAAGGTACGGGTCATGTCGGCGTGGTACTTCGTGGCCTTGTCCCGCGGGAAGATGTCGACGATGATCGGCTCGTCGGGCTCGAGGGGGCCGCTCCCGCGGTCGTGGGGATCGGCGGCGTCGGCTCCGCAGGCGACGATCGTCTCGTCGAGCGCACAGCCGTGGCGCAGCAACGTGACCTCGATGGTCTCTTTGACCCACTCGCTGGTCAGGACCTCGCCGTCGACGACGAGGCGGTCACCGTCGGCGTCCGCCCGCCGGAGCAGGTCCTCGGCAGCCTGCATCGCGGCTTCGTTGGCCTCCTGGGCCGCCCGGACGTGTTCGATCTCTTCGTCAGTCTTGCTCGCGCGGATCTCCGTGACAGTCTCGCTATCGTCGACCACCACGTCGACACCCTGTTCGCGGAGACCGTCGGCGGTCTGGAGGGGAAACCGGGGTGGGGCAGCCACGCTCTCGACGTCGTAGGCGTCCAGGAAGGCGGCGCGACCGCGGACGACCGCCTCGGCCGGGTCGTAGCTGTCGAGCAGGTCGTCGTAGCCGTAGTCGGTGAGTCGTTCGACGGTCTTGGCGTGGCTCTCACGCTTCGCGCGGCCGAACTCCAGACTGCGGGTGAACAGCAGCCGGACCGAGCCGTCGTACAGCGTCAGGAAGGGGTCGGGCGCGTCGAACCCCGAGAGATAGTACTGGTCGGCGTCCTCGGAGGCGGCGTCGATCAGATAGCCGTCGACGTCGTGGTCGGCGAGTCGCTCGTCGAGTTGCGAGAGATCCGGGTCCATGCCCGCGTGTGGGGCGGCGGCGACTAAAGAGCTACCGCCGCCGGAATTGGTGGCGGCCATCTCCGACTCCAGTATCACCACGATCTAGAGTGGCAGCCGCCGCATCACCGACGGCAGTCGGTTCCGCAACCGCCGCCCCAGTCCCGGCGTTCGGTCCCGGATTCGTCGCATCTCTTCGTCGGTCAACTCGAAGTCGAAGACGGCGAGGTTCGACGCGATGTGTTCACGACTCGTCGCTTTCGGGATCGCTACGACCCCGTCTTGCTGGACGAGCCATCGGAGCGCGACCTGTGGCGCACTCTTGTCGTAGGCCTCGCCGATCGAAGCGAGCATCTCGTCCCGTATGAGGTCGCCGTGCGCCAGCGGACTGTACGCCGAGAGCGCGACGTCGTGTTCTCTGCAGTACGACAGGAGCTTCGACTGATCCTTGACCGCGTTGTACAGCACCTGGTTCGTCACGATCGGACTGTCGACGACTGCTCTGGCCTCCCGGAGCTGCGCGGTCGTGAAGTTGGAGACACCGAGATGGGAGACCAGCCCGTCGCCCTGCAGGTCTGCCATGGCCTTGAGGGTCTCTTCGACCGGCACCCGGGGATGAGGCCAGTGGATCAACAGCAGGTCGACGTAGTCAGTGCCGAGGGTGTCGAGACTCTCCCGGACCGACTCGCGGACGTCCGCGTCCCGGAGGTTCGACCGCCACACCTTCGTCGTCAGAAAGACGTCCTCGCGGTCGACGTCGGCCGCGGCGAGCCCCGCCCCGACCTGCCGCTCGTTGTCGTAAGCCTGGGCCGTGTCGACGTGGCGATAGCCGAGTTCGAGGGCTTTCTCGACGGTCTCGGCGCACTGCTCGCCCGTGTTCTGCCACGTCCCGAGTCCGAGTTTCGGGATCGTCGCCCCTCCCGCGTCGAGAACCGGGACGGACGGCGGATCGTCGGTCATACTGGGACCGTCGTTCGATCGACACTTAGTTTCCCACGTCGGATCACTCCGCCAGCAACCGCGCCTGGACGTAGGCGTCCAGTTCCGCGCGGACAGCCTCGACCTGCGGGTCGTCGCTGGTGACGCGCTCGGTCAGGATCCCGCCCGCGAGCACGTGGATCGTCGCTGCCACCTGCTCGGGGTCGACCTCACGGAAGACGCCGTCCTCGATCCCGTCCCGGACGATGTCGGCGATCCACTCGCGGAAGAACTGATCGCTCCGCGTGAAGTGTTCGCGGTAGTCCTCGTCGTGGGCCGCCTGGGCCCGGAGTTCGACCAGCGCCCGCGAGAACCCGCGGTCCGCGTCGCTCATCTCGGAGGCGGCGATCCCCTCGAGCAGCCGCTCCAGTCGCGTCCGGGCGTCGACGTCTTCGCGAGGGCTGAACTCCGCTTCCCGACTCTCGATGAGGCGTTCGAGAAAGTCCAGCAGGAGATCGTCCTTGCCCTCGTAGTGGTGATACAGCAGTGACTTGCTCTTGGGGAAGAACTCGCCGATCCGGTCGATCGTCAGCCCGGCGTACCCGTACGCGACGAGTGCGTCGAAGGTGGCTTTCATGATCGCCGTCTGGGTGTCCGACGGCTCCTCGGGAAAGGGGTTTCCGGCCGGCATGGTCAGTCGTTCTCGGTGAGTCGTGTTAAGGCTGTCATTGTGGGTCTTCTCGGTGGGTCAGTAGGTCATCTTCAGCATCGTCCCAATCACCGTGCCGAACAGCGATCGGGACTCGCCTTCCATCCGGATGCCCGCCCCGACCAGCGTGACGTAGCGCTCGACGCCCGCGGCTTCCATCGCGTCCATGACGTGCTCGCCAGCGACCGTCAGCAGGTCGTCCGGCCCGCTGTCGGTCTGCCCGAGAACGCTCAGGACGGCGTCGGCCCCCGCGACCGCCTCGCGGACGCCCTCCCCGGTGTAGACGTCGCCCTCGACCACCGTCAGATTCTCGTGCTCGACTGGGAGTTTCGACTGCGCCCTGACGAACGCCGTGACCGTGTGGCCCGCTGCCAGGACCTGCTCGACCAGCGGCACGCCCGTCCGACCGCTCGCACCGAACACTGTGAGATTCATACTATTGAATAAATGTTTAATCACATATCGTTGTCGGTGGGATTGGCCGCTTCGGAGTTCCTCTCGCCGGATTCGAAGGCCTCCGTGTTTTCCTCGGCCCACTCGCGGAACGACCTGGGTGGGCGTCCGAGCAGGCGCTCGACATCGTCGGTGACCCGGCCGGCGAGGCCGACTCGGGCGGTCGTGTAGATCCCGGCCATCACGAGCACGAACGGCCAGTCCCGACCCTGGCGTCGAGAGTGGCGGACGAACTCGATCAGCGAGGGCTCGTCGTAGGATATCTCGCGATCGAGCACCTCGGAGAGGATTCGGGCGACCTCGTGGTAGGTCAGTGCTTCGGGGCCGGTGATATCGTAGGCCTGGCCCTCGTGGCCGGGTTCGGCCAGGGCTGTGGCGGCGACCGCGGCGATGTCGGCGGCGTCGACGAAACTCGTCTCGCCGCTCCCGGCGGGCACGACGATCTCTCCGTCGCGGATCTCCTCGTGGTGGGTCTGGACGAGGTTCTGCATGAAGAAGGAGGGCCTGAGGAACGTCCAGTCGAGGCCGGTGTCGAGGACGTGCTTCTCGATCTTGCGGTGCGGGAGAATGGGATTCTTCTCGGCTCCGAGGACCGACAGGACGACGACGTGCTCGACCCCGACTCGCTCGGCCGCGTCGATCGCCGGAAGGATCGCCTCACTGACTCGCGTGATCGCTGGCGGGCGCATGAGAAAGAGTGCGTCGACGCCTTCGAACGCCGCGCCCCACGTCTCGGGGCGCTCGAAGTCGAACTCGACCCACTCGACGCCCTCGGGTAGGGCCGCTTGCTCGCGTTCGGGATTGCGGAGTGCGGCGCGCACGGTGACGTCCCTGTCGGCGAGATCAGCGAGCACTCGCGAGCCGACCGTCCCCGTCGCGCCCGTCACCAGTATCGTTGTGGTCATACCTGAATGGAAGAGTGCAACCGACAAAACACTGTTGAATAAATATTCAATCAACGCGTTTATGCAGGCGGCTCACGTTATCCGAGACAGATGTCAGAATCACTCGCGATCGAGGCCGAGAACCTGGAGGTGGTGTACGGCGACGGGACCGAGGCGGTGGGCGGCGTCTCGCTGTCGGTGCCGCGTGGGGAGTTCTTCGGCTTTCTCGGCCCGAACGGGGCGGGCAAGACGACGACGATCAAGACGCTGGCGACGCTGCTCAAGCCGACCTCGGGAAGGATTCGAGTCAACGGCTACGACGCGCTCGAACAGCCGCGGAAGGTCAGAGAGTCGATCGGTTACATGGCTCAGGAGACCAGCGTCGATCCCGAACTCACGGCCCGGGAGAACCTCCGCTTTGCCTGTGAATCCTACGGCGTCCGAAAGGGCGAGCGCGCCGAGCGGATCGAGGAACTGCTGGAGCTGGTCGATCTGGCAGACGTCGCGACCAAGGAAGCCAAGGAGTTCTCCGGCGGGATGAAAAAGCGCCTGGACGCCGCGACGGCGCTGGTCCATCGACCACCACTCGTCTTCCTGGACGAGCCGACGACCGGCCTCGACCCCAAAGCCCGAAACCGGTTGTGGGACTATTTCCGACGAATCAACGACCGCGGGACGACGATCTTTCTCACCACGCAGTACCTCGAAGAGGCCGACCAGCTGTGCGAGCGGCTGGGGGTCATCCTCGACGGCGAGATCGTCGCGGAGGGCTCGCCCGCCGATCTCAAACAGGAGGTCGGCGGCGAAATCTTGAACGTTCGGCTCGAAGATGGTCCGGAAGCACGCCAGCGTGCCGTGACCGTCGCCCAGAGCGCCGGGATCTTTCCCGGAACGCCGAGCGTCGAGGAGACCGACGACGGGATCTCGGTGACGACCCCGACCGCACGCCAGCACGGGACCGACCTGCTGGTGGCCCTGCGCGACGAGGGGCTGACGGTGACGGGCTTCGACGTCCGTGCGCCGACGCTGGACGACGTCTTCCTGGCTATCACCGGCGAGCATCTCGACGACGAGGTGGCCGAACCCGAGCCAGCCAGCCCGCCCGCGGCAGACGGAGGTGAGTCACAGTGAGCACCGACACGGCCGAGCAGAGCGCCCGGTCGGGAGGAAACACCTTCTTCGGGGACGTCTGGGTGAACTTCGTCCGCTGGAACATCAAGGCCGTGCGCAACCGCTTCGTCCTCGTGGGGTCGCTCGTCCAGCCGGTGATCTTCCTCGTCCTGTTCACGCAGGTGTTCGGCAACGTCGCCGGCCAGTCGCTACCGCCGGGGATCCCCAACTACGAGACCTATCTCCTGCCGGCGATCGTCATTCAGGTGTCGCTGGCGACGGGCGCGACCTCCGGGATCGGGCTGGTCAACGACATCGAGAGCGGGATGTTCGAGAAGGTGCTGGTGAGTCCGATGAATCGCGCTGCCGTCTTCGTCGGCAAGACTGCAGCCGAGATGGTCCGGATCGTCCTCCAGATCGCGATCATCCTCGGACTGGGCGTGCTGCTCGGTGCGGAGATCGCCACCGGGATCGTCGGTGTCGTCGGGATCATGCTCGTGGGCATCCTCTTCTCGCTGTGGTTCGTCGCCTTCTCGAACACGCTCGCACTGCTGACGAAAGACCAGGAGTCGACGATCATCGGCGCGAACCTCCTGCAGTTCCCGCTCTTGTTCGTCTCCAGTGCCTTCCTCCCCATCTCGACGCTGCCGGGCTGGATTCAGACGGTCGCGAAGTTCAACCCGATCACCTACGGTGTCGACGCCGCCCGGGCGATCATGCTCGACGCCGACGTCATGGAGGTCTGGGATATTACCGCCTTCGGTGGAATCTGGAACACGCTCGTCCCCTCGATCGGCGTGCTGGTCGCGCTTGCCCTCCTGCTGGGCGGTATTGCCGTCTCCATGATCAATCGCGCGTCCAGCGCCGACGTTCGGTGAGAGTCGGCGAGTTGATTGGGTCTTATCGCTCGAAGGCGTGGTAGTACAGAATCGCCAGGGCACTCCGCCCGTCCCTGAGGTCGTCCTCCCGGATCGCGGCCACGAGGTCCTCGAAGTCGGCGGTCGTCACGCCGATCGACTCGTTGTGGTCGAGATTCTGCTCCGCTGTCGCCGTGCAGTCCTCGGCGACGAAGTAGTGAAAGACCATATCGCTCAAGCCGTTGGCCGGTTCGACGGTCGTGAGATGCTCGATAGCGCCCGCTTCGTAGCCGGTCTCCTCGATCAATTCACGCTCGACGGCGGCAGCGGTGTCGCCGTCCTCGCTTTCGAGCCCGCCCGCTGGAAGGCCGAAATTGACCCGCTTGACCGGTTCGCGCCACTCCTCGATGACGACCACCTCGCCATCCGTGGTGAACGGGAGGATGACGACGCTCTCGCTCTCGGTGAGGTAGTCGAAATCCGTCTCGGTACCGTCCGGCAACTGGACTGTCTCGTTGATGATGTCGAAGCCGGGGCAGGTGTAGGCCGTCTGGCTGTCGAGCAGGTCCCACGCGAGGTCGTCGGACATATCGGGTGGTCGGTCGGGCCGATACAAACCGGTTGTGGGTCGACCGGGCGAAATGATCGTCACACCCTTCCCGAACCCTGGGAACAGGTCAGGGGTTTATGGAAACCGCCAGTATATATGTGGCTGTGAGAGCGCAGACATGAGTTCCAGAAAACTCGAATCAGAGATCTTCGGCCGTGGCGTCGAATTCGCATACTCCGAGAGGTGGATCGGTTACTCGCTGCTCAGCCTCCGGCTGATCATGGGCTGGGTGTTCCTCTACGCCGGACTGTCGAAAGTCATCGATCCCGAGTGGAGCGTCAGAGGCTACCTGAACTACGCGATCAGTCCGGAGAACCCCCTCCGAGACTTCCTCGGCTACGACGTCTGGAGCATCATGGCCAACGACTGGTACTGGCTGCTGACGCCGCTGAACCAGGTCGGATTGACGCTGGTCGGGATCGCGCTCCTCCTCGGGATATTCGTCCGATTGGGTGCATTCGGTGGCGCGCTCATGATGACCTTCTACTGGCTCGCGTCGTTCCCGCTCACGGACGCGTTCGTCATCGACTTCCACCTCGTGTACGTCCTGCTGCTGTTCGCGGTCGGCGCGTTCGGGGCCGGACGTATCCTCGGACTTGACGCGTATCTCGAAGAGTTGGAAATCGTCGAAAAGTATCCGCAACTCAGGTTGTTGTTGGGCTGACGCTGGCGGCTTCACCGTCCGAGTGGCTTCCGATCTGTCGGGGTCCCAACGGGGGATCTAGACCCCGATCTCTGTATCCGCATAGTGGTGGTTGTACGTTCGTGACCGTGTTCGAACGCCGTGGTGGTGAGTCAGTTCGAGATGTTACAGCCACCAGTATCAGTCGTAGATTCCCAGAGATAGATAGCCGACAGTAAGTATATCTGCGTACGCCTGTAACCCGATTTCATGGACGAAGACCCCTCACTATCCTCGGAGTTAGAGGAAACGCTCGAGAAGCACCGAACTGGTAGCGGTACCTCCGGAACGCTGGTACTGAGCGATCAGGAAGGGTACGTCGGCGACACGATCACGCTCAAAGGACGAAACTTCCCGGCCGAAGAGGCCTTCGAGGTGCTCTGGCACTCCACGGAGGGTGACTGGGGCGTGCTCAAGGCCAACGAGATCGTCGGCCCGCAGTATCGGCCCCGGACCGACCACCTCATGACCGTCACGAGCGACGCGGACGGACGTTTCGACCAGGAGTGGACCATCCCCGAGGACTACGGCGGCGCGCACAAGATCGAGATCCAGCACGACGGCGAGACGATCGACAAGGCCGAGTTGGAGATCAATCCCTGGTTCGAACTGGAAACGGAGTCGGCCCCGCTCGGCGGGACGTTCACGTTCAAGGGCTACGGCCTCGGCCCGAACGTCGTCACCAACAACTACCAGGTCTCCTGGGACAACTCTACCTTCGGGTTCATGACCGGCGTGATGAACCGCGGGACAGCGACTGCCGAGATCCGGGCGGTCGGCCCGCCCGGCAAGCACGTGATCGAGGTCTGGCGCAACTACCGCGGCATCCCCTACCTCCAGAACAACACCCAGTCGCCCTACGGGAAAGTGTGTGGGGACCGCCCCTCTCGGTGGACCGTCGAGGTGACTGAACCCGAGCAGGAACTGGGCGGTGCCTGGATGGACGAGCAGTTCGAGGAGAACCCGATCGAACTCCACTACCCCGACCTCGACGCCCAGAGCGACGCGACCCTGGAGATCACGCCAACCTCCGGTCAGGCCGGGACGCAGGCGTTCATCACCGGTGAAGACTTCCCGCCGAACAAAGAAGTCGACCTGATCTGGTATCGCCACGAAGGCCACCGCGTGAAGGGGATCCCGATCACGCCCGAGCAACATCGGGATGTCCTCCCCACCGTCCAGACCGACGCCGACGGTCGCTTCCAGGTCGAGATCGAGATCCCGCCGGAGGAAGGAGCGACGCGCCCGATCACGGCCGAAGTAGACGGCCGGGAGATCGCCGTGACTGGCTTCGTCGTCCAGCCCCGCATCGAGAAGTTCACACCCAGGGAAGGGCCGGTCGGAACGACGATCGAGATCGAGTTGTCCGGTGTCGGCTGGACGATGTACGAGAACGGCCCGTTCCTCGTCTACGACAACAAGCCGCTGGGCTATGCCTGCGGGACCAGCGGCGACGACAAAGGTGGCGTCATCAAGATGGACATCCCGGCCGCCGGCGAACCCGGCTACCACTTCATCGACATCTACCCGACGATCTACGAGATGCAGGAGGACGAGCCGAACTTCGAGATCTTCCCGCACCTCTCGTATCTGGACAATCATCCCGTCCGGCCGCTGCCGGCCAGCCACTTCGTCTTCGAAGTGACCGAGGAGTAGCGACCCGAGACCGTCGCGGCAACACTGATTTTCACGCGGTCCGAACGGGCGATAGCATGGCATCACTACCGGTACTCCGCCCCGAAGACTTCGGGGACGACCGGCCCACGGCTGACGCGTCCGTCCACGGGGTCGTCCTCGCCGCCGGGACCAGCGAGCGTTACGGTGACCGGAACAAACTGCTGGCGTCGCTGGACGGCGAGTCGATCGTCCGACACGCCGTTCGCGCGCTCTGTGCCAGCCCGCTCGACGGGGTGACGGTCGTCCTCGGCCACGACGCCGACCGGGTTCGGAACGACCTCTCATCTCTCCCCGTCTCGGTCGTCGAGAACGGCCGCTACCGCCAGGGACAGGGAGCCTCGGTCGCGACGGGCGTCGCGGCCGCCCGCGAACGGGGTGCGGATGCCGTCCTGATCGCGCTCGGCGACATGCCACACGTCTCGCCCGACTCGATCGCCGGCCTGCTCGAGGCCTACCGGGCGGGAGCCGGGAGCGCGCTGGCGGCCGCCTGTGACGGGGAGCGCGGTAATCCCGTCGTCTTCGACGAACAGCACTTCGACGCGCTGGCAGAACTGGACGGCGACCGGGGCGGCCGGGAGATCCTCCTGTCGGCCCCCGACGCTGCGCTGGTCGAGACGGGAGATCCGGGCGTACTCCAGGACGTCGACCGGCCCGCGGATCGGTAGGGCCGGTCGGTCACTGTGGTCGGTCGTGGATCGGCCCAGACTGGTCGCGCAGTCGACCACCCGGAGCCCCGTGGTGGACCGCGTGGACCTCGCCGACCACGCTGAGCGCGACCGCCGTCGGCCCGTCGCCCCCGAGATCGAGCCCGACCGGCGTCGAGAGCCGATCCAGTTGGTCGTCGGTGAGTTCGACGCCGTCGTCTTCGATCGCTTCGAGCAGCCGGCGCGACCGGTCCCGCGAGCCGAGCAGCCCGACGTACGGGACCGGCGAGTCGGTCAACAGCGCTTCGACGGCGATCTGATCGTCGATCGCGTTGTGAGAGAGCACGACGGGATAGGTCCACCGGTCGGTGTGCGCAGGTAGGTCCGTCGGATGGCTCGCGAGCACCTCGTGAGCCGCAGGGGCGGTCTCGTCGGTCGCCGCCCCGCCCCGCGGCGAGGCTACGACGACGTCGAAGCCGACCGCCCGGCCGAGCCAGGCGACGGGGCGGAGGTCGGGCCGGCTCCCGAACAGCAGCAACCGGGGGGGTGGCTCGATCGGGTCGACCAGCACTGTCACCTCGCCGTCGGCCGTCTCGACCGTTCGCATCGCCGTCGTCTCGACGGACTGTACCTGCGGGGCCTCACTGACGTCAGCTGGCAGCGTCCGGCCCCGTTCGTCGTGGCTGTTCACCCCGGCATCGACGACCGCGCGGTCGCCGACAGCGACCTCGGGATGGCTCGACTCGACCGCCGTGATCAGCGTCACGGCCCGCCTGTCGGCGACCGCGCCGAGCGCGTCACGGATGGCCTCGCCGACCGGTTCGAGCAGGACCTCGATCCGGCCGTCACAGCCGCTCGCGAGGTCCCAGGTGTCGTCGTCGGCGAGATCGAAGGCCACGACTCGCGGTGTCGCCGTCTCGCGGACGGCCAGCGCCGCCTCGACGATCCGATCGCGGAGACATCCTGCGGTGATCGCGCCGATGGCGTCTCCATCGGTATCGACGAGCATCTTTGCGCCGGGTCGGCGGTAGGCCGCTCCCTCCACGGAGACGACGGTCGCGAGCACGCCCGGGTCGTCCTGCTCGCGGAGTCGTCGATAGAGCGTGGGATCGGCGGCGGGCCAGCGGTCGGCCGGCGCGGACATACACCGGCTTTGGCCACGGACTCGTTTCAGCGTTGCGTCGGCTCCCGGCAACGGGGATCGTGCGAGGGGATTTAGTATCGGCGCGCCCGACCGACCAGTATGGAATACGACGGGACGGCGACCATCCCCGCACCACGGGAGGCCGTCTGGGAGCCGGTCACCGACCCCGAAGCGCTGACGGCCTGTGTCATGGGCGCAACGGAGATCGAACGCGTCTCCGAGCGTCACTACGAGGGCGTGATCCACCAGTCGGTCGCCGGGATCACCGTCACGATGGAAGGCGACGTGAGGATCGAGACCCTGGAGCGGCCCGAGCGCCTGACCTTTTCGGCGGTCGGGACCGACTCACGGACGAACGCCAGGATGGACGCTGACGTCGAGGTGACCCTGGCCGAGGAGGGCGACCAGACGCGGATGGACTACCACGTCGACATTCGGTTCGCTGGCAAACTGGCGACGCTCGGCTCGCGGCTCCTCCGTCGACAGATCAACGCCAACGTCGAGACGTACTTCGACAACCTGGCGGAATACGCCGGTGAGGAGGGATGAGCGAGCAGGAGTCACCCCCCCGAGCAAACGAGCAGCGGTCTCCCGACGGAGCGCGCGGGCGAGCGTCTGCCCGAGGGGGCGCCGACCGCGAGCCCCGCCGAGCCGTCGGCCGGGACACCCGCCGGCGGGACAGCTGGGAGAAACTGACCGGGCGGGCCCAGTTCCCGACGGATCTCGAACGGCCCGAGATGCTCCACGCTGGCGTCCTCCGCTCGCAGCAGCCGCACGCCGAGATCGCGAGCGTTCGGACAGACGCGGCCGAGTCGATCGACGGCGTCGCCTGCGTTGTCACGAGAACGGACTTTCTGGGCGGGTTCGACGACCGGGTCCGCCACTACGGCGACGCCATCGCAGCCGTGGCGGCCGAGTCGCGCGCTGGCGTCCGGGCCGCCCTGGACGCGATCGAGTACGAACTGGAGCCGCTGGAGTCGGTCCACGATCCCGCCGAGAGCGTCCGCGACGGGGCGCCCGTGCTTCACGAGGAATCCCGGACACCCGACGGCGTCCCCGACTACGGCCAGCCGGTTCGCCACCCCAGGAACGTCGAGAACCCAGACTACGAGCAGAACGTCGACGACTACCACCAGCTGTCGGTCGGCGACCTCGAGGCCGGCTTCGCGGCCGCCGATCACATCCTCGAGGAGACCTATCGGACGCCGCGGGTGAACCACTGCAACCTCGACCGACACTGCTGTCTCGCCGAATGGGACGGCGACCGGCTCGAACTGGTCGAGACGATCGGCAACCGGACCCACACCGAACACGTCCTCGAAGCGCTGTTCGACGACCGCTTCGAGGTCACGATCCTGACGCCGCCGGCCGCCGGGTCGAGTTTCGGCGGGCACTCCCTGGAGACGCTGACGCTCGAACCCGTCGCCGCGACGCTCGCCCGCGAGACCGACCGGCCGGTCAGGCTCGCCTTCGACCGCGAGGCGGAGTTCACGGCGGGGGACTCGCGTCACCCGACGACACTCACGCTCCGTGCGGGGATCACTGACGGCGGGCGGCTGACCGCACTGGACGTGGACGTCGTCACCGACACCGGCGCATACCCCAACTCGGTCGGCCACATCGTCCTGAATAGCTGCCGACACAGACCCCTGGACCTCTACCGACTGGAGAACTACCGCTTCGAGGGCGTCTCCGTGTTCACCAACAACACGCCCTCGGGAGAGTACCGCGGGATCGGCGTGACCCAGATCACGTGGGCGCTGGAGTCACACGTCGACGAACTGGCCCGACAGGCCGGGCTCGACCCGATCGCAGTCCGGGAACGAAACTGGGTCGAGACGGGAGACGAACGACCCTACTCCGGACAGCCGATCACGAGTTGCGGACTCCGCGAGTGTCTCGACCGCGGGAAGGCGTCCTTCGAACGGCGCCGCGACGCGGACGAGGACGGTCACCTCCACGGGTGGGGGATGGCCGCCGGCACGCAAGTGTCGACACCCGCCTCGGAGCACAACACCGACTACACGGAGACGGAACTCGTCGCGAACCCCGACGGGACGGTGACTGCAATCGTCGGCGCGATCGATTTGGGACAGGGGAGCGAGACCGCGCTCACCCAGATCGTCGCCGAGGAGACCGGTCTCTCGATCGACCGGATCACCGTCCGATCCAAGACCCACGACGACGACATCGAGGACAAGTACGGCTCGGTCGCCAATCGGTCGACGTATCTCATCGGCCGCGCGGTCGCCGAGGCCGCCGAGGAGTTGACCGACGCTATCCGCCAGCGGGCGAGCGATCGATTCGCAGTCCCGGTCGACCGAATCTCGATCGAGGGCGGGCAACTCCACGGAGACGGAGACACCGCCGACCTCTCGACGGTGCTCACCGAACCGGTCTCGGCGACTGCTCGTGCCGAGACCAACTACGCCCCGCCCTCCTACGGAGTCCACTTCGCGAGTGTCGCCGTCGATCCCGAGACTGGTGGCGTGGATCTGCGGACGTACGTGGCTGCCCAGGACGTCGGCTACGCGATCAACCCCGCGATGGTCGAAGGACAGCTCCACGGCGCGGTCCAGCACGGCGTCGAGTTCGCCACCCTTGCCGAGCTAGAACTCGACCGCGGGATCCCGGAGAACCCCAACCTCGCGGACTACCCCGTGAGTTCGCCACACGAACTGCCGGACGACCTTGTCGTCGAGATAATCGAATCCAACGAGGAGTCCGGTCCCTACGGCGCGAAAGGAGTCGGGACGCCCGCGATCACGCCGGTCGCGCCGGCGATCACCAACGCGATCCGGGACGCCGTCGGCACTCGGTTCACGACTGCGCCCGTCCGCGACGAAGACGTCTTCTTCGGACTCCGGGAGGCTGAGGAATGAGCGAGACGGTCTACTACACACCGAAGACAGTCGAAGGCGCTCGCCAGCACCTCGCTACCGAGGAGTTCGTCAAAGTCGTCGCGGGTGGCCAGACTCTGATGCTGCTGGTCCGACAGGGATTCGTCGATGCCGACGCGCTGGTCGACGTCAGCGGGGTGTCGGCTCTCTCGGGGATCGACGTGGCCGACGGGACGGCGACGATCGGCGCGACGACCACGTATCGCGAGTTGTCCGAGCACGATCTGGGTGGACAACTCGCGATGCTGGGAGAGGCTTCGACGGTGGTCGGCGACCGCCAGGTCCGGACCATGGGGACTGTCGGCGGCGCTCTCGGGCACGCCGATCCGGCCTTCGATCTGCTGCCGACGCTGTGCTGTCTCGACGCCGCGGTCGAACTCGGGAGCACCGAAGGGACGCGAACGGTCCCGATCGAGCAGTACCTCGTGGGCCACATGCGGACCGACCGCGACCCCGACGAACTGATCGAGAGAGTCCGCTTCGACGTCGATCCCCGGATGGGCACGGCCTACGAGAAACACTCTCGGGTCGAGGACGGCTGGGCGACCGTCGGCGTCGCGGCCGCAGTCACGACCGAAGCGGGTCGCTTCGAGGACGTCCGCGTTGGCCTGACCGCAGTCGCCGACACGGCCGTTCGCTCGCCGGCCGTCGAGGACGCGCTGGTGGGCCAGCCGGTGTCCGAAGACGCGATCGAGGCAGCCAGCGAGGCGGTCGTCGAGGACATCGATCCGCTCGACGACCTCTCGGGTTCGGCCGCGTACAAGCGGTCGCTGGCACCGGCACTGGTCGAGCGGGCGATCGGGACGGCCCTCGAACGGACAGGAGGTGAGCGATGAACATCCAGTTCGAACTCGACGGCGAGCAGCGGACGGTCGAGATGGCCCCGGACGCCCCGCTTCGGGACGTACTTCGGGGCCCCTGCGAGAAGACGTGCGTCAAGTCCGGGTGTGACAGCGGCCGCTGTGGCGTCTGTACGGTGCTGCTCGACGGCGAGGCCGTCAAGTCCTGTCTCGTCCCCGCAGGGAAGGCCGACGGCGCGACGATTACGACCGTCGAGGGGATCGAGGAGGGGTCGCTCGGTGAGTCGGTTCAGGCGGCCTTCGACGAGGCGTTCGCGCTGCAGTGTGGCTACTGCACACCCGGCTTCGTGCTGACGGCGCTGGCGTATCTCGAAGACGATCCCGACGCCGACCGCGAGGCGATCCGGTCGGCGGTCGCCGGCAACGCCTGTCGGTGTACCGGCTACGAGACGATCCTCGACGCGATCGAGTCGGTCGCCGAGGACCGCGACTGAGTCACGCAGTAGGAAGACCCACAACAGATAATATGGTGCTGGCCCGCGTGTCTGTATGGCCCTGGACCTCTCGCTGAGCGTCGGCGACATGGACACGGTACAGCCGCTTTTGACCGGCGAGGTCGAACCCGAGGGGATCGATCTGACGCCGATCAGCGAGTACCCACCCAAGCGACACCGTCGGTTCTTTCGGCATGGCGAGTTCGATATCTGCGAAGTGTGTATCGCCTCGTACGTCTCCTCGATGGCCGAGGGCGAGGAGTTCCCCTACACGGCGATCCCGGTATTCCCTAACCGGAAGTTCCGGCTGGCCTTCTTCTACAAGAACGCCGACGCCGGCATCGAGGAGCCAAAAGACCTCGAAGGCAAACAGGTGGGAACCCAGTCCTGGCAGACGACCGCCGACGTCTGGGTCCGCGGGATCGCCCAGGAACACTACGATCTGGATCTCACCGAAGTGCAGTGGTTCCGCCGTCGGGAAGACGACGTCCCCGTCGACCTGCCCGAAAAGTTCGACATCCAGCGCGTGCCCGGCAAGCAGGGCGGCGACGCCATCTACGAACCCCGAGATATGCAGGATATGCTGTTCTCGGGCGAGTTGGACGCGGCGATGGATCCCTCGGGGTCGCTGTTCAGGGCTGTCTGTCGCAACGACGACGCAGAGTTCATGTTCGAAGACCCGCAGGCCGAGGAGATTGCCTTCTTCGAGAAGACGGGGCTGCACCCGCCGATGCACACCGTCGCCATCCGGGACGAAATCCTCGAGGACGATCCGTGGGTCGCCGTCAGCGTCTACGACGCCTTCGCCGAGGCCCTCGAGAGGTGCATCCAGCGAAACGTCAGCCCCAGCAGTCACACCTCGTTGACCTGGAACCACCTCCACTACAAGGAACAGCACGAGATCCTCGGCGAGGACGCCTGGGCGTACGGCCTCCGACCGAAGACTCGGAAAGAGCTACGGACGTTCGTCGGCTACGCGAGGGACCAGGGACTGATCGATCGGGAATACGACGTCGAGGAACTGTTCTTCGAGACGACGCTGGACCTCTAGGCGTCCAAGCTGAAGCTTTTTAACACGTAGCGGACAATACCCGAGACGTAATGAGTTCCGGGGACAACGACGCGTCACGGATCGACCGCAAGCGAATTCTCGAAGAGGCAGCGGCGGATCCGGACGCCTCGTCCGCGGAACTGGCCGAGAGGATTCCCGACGCCTCGACCGAGCACGTCGAGCAAGTGCTCGACGGCGGCGGCTCCGAAGAGCACGAGAGACCCGATCCGTCCAGTCCCGAAACGGACTACCCGGATCAAGCGGACATCTCGGACAGGCAGATCAGGACGCTCCAGGCGATCGCCGCCCATCCTGACGCGACCCAACGGGACATCGCGAGCTTTTTGGACGTGACGGCCGCGACGGTAAGCAACCGGGTCAACAGCCTCCCGGGATTCGAGTGGGATGACCGCCGCCGGTTCGTCAAAGCGGTACTCGATCTCGATACCATCCCCGGCGGCGAGCGAGCGACCCACTACACCGACACTTCAGAGGACCTGCAGAAGACCGTTCAGGACCTCCGTGATCGTGTCGAGCGACTGGAATCACGGCTCGAATCAGGAGACGATTCCAGCGCGTCACCGTTCGACGACCCCGAACTCGTCCGCAAGGTCGTTCACGTCTGTATGGCGGCCGAGGAGATAACCGACGAGGAGGAACAGCGGATCTTGCAGGCGTTCCTCAGCCGGTGAGACGACGCGGCAGAACCCGGTGCAGCAGCGACGAGTCGAGCGCCACCGTCCAGCCGCCGGAGCGAACGTCAGGTCCAGTCGACGAACAGCCGTTCGAGGCCGACCACGGCGCCGAAACAGCACAGCGAGGAGAGCGAGACCGTGAACACCGCCGCGAACATCTCGGGGGTGGCGAAGGTACTGTTGTACTCGATGATGAGCGCGCCGATCCCCTGGTTAGCAAGGACGAGTTCGCCGACGATCGTACCGGTAAACGCGAGGATAACGCTGATCTTGATCCCCGCAAAGACGGTCGGCAACGACGAGTAAAAGTAGACGTCTCTGTAGACCTCCCAGCGGCTGGCCGAGAAACTCTCCAGCATCTCCACGAGTTGCCCATCGGTCTCTTGAAAGCCAGACAGCGTGTTGACGACCATCGGGAAGAAACTGATGAGGTAGCTGACGACGATCACGGTCTGGCCGCCGAACCCGAACCAGGTGATGAAGATCGGCAGCAGCGTCACGATCGGGATCGACCGGATCACGATGATGTACGGGAAGAACGTGGCTTCCAGGACCTTCCACTCGAACATCAGGAGCGCCATCAGATATCCCGTAACGAGCGTCAGCCCGAACGCGATGGCGAACACCCGGAGCGTGACCTGCAACTCCGCGAGGATCGTCTCGTGGTTTTCGACGAACGCGACGATGATCGCCGACGGGGTCGGGAGGATAAACGGTTGGATCCCCATCTCCGGCACACCGTACTCCCAGGCGCTCACCACGACGACCAGTACGGCTGCCGGGAGCTGGATCTTCCGGGAGAACAACTGCCGCCATCGGGGGACAGTCGGCCGGCGCATACTGGAGTTAGATGTAGTTTGGCCCGATTTCGAAGTCCTCTAGACGGTCGTAAATCTCCGTTGCCGTCTCGACGGCCAGCTCCCGGTTGTCGTCGATAAACTCGTTGGTGTACATCGCTTCGGCGTCGACGCCACCGTCGATCAGTCCGGCGTCGCTGAAGGTCTCGATCGTCCGGTCCAACTTTTCGGAGTCGGTCCAGCCTTTCCCGTATTCGGTACCGATCGACGGGTCGGGCACCTGTGCCGCGTAATACTCCGGGAGCGCTTCGCGTTGAATCTCCTCGTCGAACCCTTCCACGGCGAGTGGCGTGTAGATTTCGAAGACCTCGTCGATCTGGTTGGCGAAGATCTGGTAGGCTTTCAGCCACCCGCGAACGAAGCTGTCGACGGTTTCGGGTTGTTCCTCGACGACCTCCCGACGCGTGTACAGTGAGATGCCGAGGTGATCGAGAACGTGTGACGTGATCAGAACGTTCGGAGAGTATCCCTCGTCGAGCAGCCGCGCCTTGCTCAATGGGACGAACTTGATCATCGCATCGATGTTTCCATTGAATAGAAGCTGCTCGCCGTTACCTGGCTGGACGTTCTGGAAGGTGATCGCCGAGACGTCGACGCCCTCTTTCTGCATCGCCGCTTTCGCCTCGGGACCAGTCGATCCATAGGGGTATTTCCCGACGGTCTTCCCTTCGAGATCCGACCACGTCGTAATCCCCTGCTCGCCCGTCGTCACGACACCGCCCATCGGGTCGAGAAGCTGCCCGATGACGACCAGGTCGGCACCTTCCTGGTTGAGACCGAGCACGGTGCTGATACCGGCGTTGCCGAACATGTCGTTGCCACTGGCGACCGACTGGGCTGCCGCCTTCGACCCCGAGGACGTCTCGAAGGACACGTCGAGTCCTTCTTCTTCCCACGTGCCGAGTTCGACACCGGCGTCGTTGAGGCCGGTCCCGATCCCGGTTCGCTTGTACCGGTGACGGTACGTCACTTGCTGCGTCGAGCCGTCGTCGCCACCGATATTTCCGATACAACCAGCGAGCGTCGCGAGCGTCGTCGCGCCAGCGCCGACGAGAAACCCTCGCCGGGATGTCGTTGCCGACCGGTGTTCAGTGCCGCTTCTAGCCCGTCCCGCTCCAGAACTGGCGTATTCGTTTCGGGTCACGGACCGAAATTTATCGGGGAGCAACTTATAATGGGTGCCGTTTCCGGTCATTTGGGAAGGGAGACTCAATAGACTAATTGCCGTGTTTACCGCTTAACAAGACTAAACACGCCATTTAGCAGAATTGTGGTCGAGGACATTAATCTCCTAAAAAGAAACTTTTATATATTACATTCCTGCAATAGCACACAGCCACGCCGAGATCGTCCCAATTCACCAGACAGCACTGCGGTCTTTCCCGTGGAGGCCGCGCGCGTACCGATCGAGATCACGGGGGATAGGTCTACGCAACAGTGCGATGTCCGACAGCAGCGGAGGTCACCGCAGTGTCCCCAATCCGTTTAAGTGTTCGAGGGGCTGGTCACTACCATGAGCAAGTCGATCAGGGTCGACGGGCTCTCCAAAACGTTCGAGTCGGGGGCAGACGAGCTCGTCGTCTTCGAGAACGTGAGTTTCGACGTCGATCCTGGGGAGTTCGTCGTCGTTCTGGGACCGTCCGGGTGCGGAAAGACGACCCTGCTGAAGACCATCGCGAGGACCGTCGACCAGACGGCAGGGACGATCGAACTCGACGGCACCGGCGTCTCCGGCGACGGATCGCGTCCCCACCCCGACGTTTCGATGGTGTTCCAGGACTTCGTGTTGTTACCCTGGAAGTCCGTCCTGGAGAACGTATCCACGGGGCTGAAGGTGCAGGGTGACGTCGAGAAAGGAAAACGAGACGAGATCGCCCGAGAGTGGCTCGACCGAGTCGGGCTGGAGGGGTTCGGGGACTGTTACCCCAAGGAACTCTCCGGAGGAATGCAACAGCGGGTCGGACTGGCTCGAGCGCTGGCGGTCGACCCTGACATCCTGCTGATGGACGAACCGTTCGGCTCGCTGGACGCCCAGACGAAAGACCGCCTCCAGACGGAACTGCTCAAACTGTGGCACGACGACCGGAAGACGGTCGTGTTCGTCACCCACGACATCGACGAGGCGATCTACATGGCCGACACGATCCTGGTCCTCTCGGAGAAGCCGGCGACGATCATCGACCGGATCGACGTCGACTTCGAGCGGCCGCGGTGGAACCGTCGGCTCGACGTCGAGAGCAGCGACCGGTTCCAAGAGATCAAAGCGCGCCTCAGATCTGACCTGGGACTCGAAGAGATCTGATCAGAGATCCTCGGCTACGTCGTCCGGCAGCGACTCGATGACCTCGTCGCCGGGATACCGTTCGAGGTTCTCGGGACCGAGGTCGGCGTAGTACCGGTACTTCGTGTCGGTGTCGTCTTCGCCCCAGTCGCTGCCCATGTACGCCAGCACGTCCGCATCGTCCAGCGAGAGCATGCGCCCGTCCAGCCCGTCTTTTGTCACGTAGGCGTTCTCGACGTTCCCGAAGTAGTAGGTGCAGTTCTCGAACTCGAACGACTCCATCACCGAACACTCGATGTTGCCGACGGCGTCGGCCAGGAGCGGGACGTCCACATCCTGTCCGGGAATCGTCTCCAGTCCGAGGTGGTCGATCTTGTCGAGGTCGCGACCGCTGACCTGCCCACAGAGCGTCAGCGCGTCGATCATGTCCGTCGAAGGCGCGGCCAGGACGAACTCGGGATTACGTTCGATGATATCGTAGGTGTGGGTCTTGTGACTGACCGCAAGCTGGTAGCGAAGCGGGTCGTACCCCGCCAGCATCCACCAGGAGGCTGTCATCACGTTCGGGCCAGTCTCCGGGCTGTTGGTCACGACGAGCGAGACGACCTTGGGTTTGAACAGCGATTTCGAGTCGAACTGGGAGATTTCGTCGAAGTGGTCGGTCGGATCAGTGGCTGTCATAGGAGTGGATTTTGTCGGATCGAACTAAGGGTTACGCTTCCGGGGACTGTGACGTCTCGCTCTCGACGAGCGTCCGGACATTGTCGAAGTAGGTGTCGACATCGCGTTTGACGATCGGCTTGATGACGCGTTTGGGAATCGTCGCGACGCCGCCGCTGTACTCGACTTCCGCCCGGTAGGTCAGTTCGACAGTCTCGGCGTCGAGTTCCTCCATCTCCATGGCCGCGAGGATGTCGAACTCGCTGCCAGTCTTGGAACCGAACGCGTACCCGGTCGTGACGATGTAGTCCGGCGGGTTCATCTCCACGAACTCCGCCTCGCCGGTCAGCGACAGCGACATCGAGGCCACGCCGCGAGTGATATCGAGCTCGTACTTCCGTTCGGAGACGCGCTCGATCGACTCCGCGCCCGGGACGCACTCGGTCAGCGTCTCCGGATCGGAGATGAGCGACCAGAGGTGTTCCTTAGTCGTCGCGAGTTCGACCGCGTCGGCGAACTCCAGACGCTTGCTGCCCTCATCGACCGGCTCTTCCTCGGGAGATTGCTCATTGTCTTGGCTCATACGTAGATGGCTCTATGCTGCGTGTACAACGGGAGGGGGTTACTATCCTTCGGCGAATGCGAGAAACTGAGAACTGGCCCAACCGGGCTACTCTTCGATGACGGTGAAGCTATCCGACGCGACACCGAGGTCGGTGACGTTGCCGTCTGCACCCTGGACGTCGACTTCGTAGGTATACGTGCCCGGGGGGACGGAGTCCATCTCGGTCAGCGCCAGCGTGCCGTTCCACTGCTCTTCGGTGTTCTCGGCAGGTTCCTGATAGCTGAGTTCCACGGCGTCGAACTGGTCGGAGTCTGGGAAGGTGACCATCACGGAGTCGACGGCACTCGCACCCACGAACTCTCCGGACGACCCGTTGTAGAGCCCGATCACGAACGTCACATCCATGTCGCTGGCGCGGAACTGCCGTTCGGGCGAACACGCACCGACGAAGCCGTTGGTTCCGTCCGGCGCGGGATGGCCGTTCCAGAAGGTCTCGGTCGTGACGACGTAGTTCGTCGCTCCGGTCGGCTCGGGATCGATGATCGTGAACCCTGCCGATGCGATTCCGACTTCGTAGAAGTTGGCGTCGCCGTCCGAGACCTGAAGCTCGTAGGCGACCGAGCCGCTCTCGGCGTCGTCCGGGATGTCGAAGGTGCCGTTCCACTGGGGCTTGTCGCCCTCTTCCTCGGCGGGGACGAACTCCAGTTCGACGTCGTCGAACGGTCGGTCAGGGAACGAGACCGTCGCCGAGTCGACGACGTCGTCGGTGACTGGATCCCCGGTGTCGGGATCCCAGACGCCGATGACGAACGTCACGTCCATATCTCGGCGGAACTGTCGTTCGGGCGAACACGTCCCGACGTAGCCGCCGGTCCCTTCGGGTGCGGGGTGACCGTTCCAGTAGGTGTTCGTCGAGACGATGTAGTTCTCCGGCTGTGGGGACGGGGTCGGCGTGGGTGTCGGTTCCGTCGTGGTGTCGCCGTTGCCGTTTCCGTTGCCGGACGGCTCCGTCGTGTCTCCGTTTCCGTTGCCGTTACCGCCGTCGTTACCGGTGCACCCTGCGAGGCCGACCGTCGCCCAGGTCGCTGCACCCGTCGCCATCAGTTTCCGTCGCGTCGTCAACTGCTTGGAGTCTGAACTGTCTGTCGCGTCGTCTGTCTCCGGTCCAGTGCTAGGCGTCATCTTGTACTAAACACGTTTGGGGGCAACATATTAACCCCTTTCGGTGTTTTTGCCGGATGGGAATGGCCTATCTATGACGTTTTAGAGTCTATAAAGCCTAACACTGGCAAAATATATGGCTTAGAGTGAACGTTTAGCTGTTTAGGTTTGGATAATCGGAATTCCGGTCAGTTGCTAGCTGAGCAATCCCACAAACTCGGAACGGCAGCGGTTCTTAAGTGGGTTGCACTGATAGTGCCGAGTACAATGAGCCACGACGAGGAAGGAACGGACGCGAATCGGAACGGTGGCGCTGATGAGGAGACAGGAGCGCACCTTACGCGGCGACGAGTCGTCGCTTCAGGTGCGGCGACGTGGGCAACTGTCGGCCTCGCAGGGTGTAACTACATCACCGATCCGGGGCCCGACGACGACGGTGGAAACGGGAACGGGAACGGGAACGGAAACGGGAACGGAAACGGGGGAACGCCGTCCGGAAACACGACCGTTACCGACGCTCCGACCACGACGGCGCCGGGCGGCGGCAACGGGGGCGGCTGTGCGAGTATCCGCCGGTTCGCAGCCGGTATGGATATCGCGATGAACGTCGACGTCTTCGATGGCGAAACGGGCCAGCACCTCGGCGCGGAGTCGCTCGAATCGGTCACTGTCGAGTTCCCCAGTGCCGATTTCGATCCGATCGAACTCGACTGGTCGGGTCCTCACGAGGAGTTCCGCCCCGAAGAGTGGGGCGGGAAGCTCTCGACGGACGAAGACGTCTCCCCTGGAACGTATACCTACGAGATCGTCGTCGAGGGCGACGGCGTCGAAGGGTCCGAGCGGATCGTCGACGAGATCACTATCGTCTGACCTGCTGGGTGCGTTCCGGTTCGTTCCCGTCGCACTATTTTAGGCAAACCGAAGGAATCACCAGGCTGGGGGCCCGATACGTACGTAATGACCGTCAGTGAATCCGACCACCTCGACGTCGAGCGGATCCGCGAGGACTTCCCCATCCTCGATCGCGAGTTCGATGGCACGCCGCTGGTCTATCTCGACAACGGAGCCACCTCTCAGAAGCCCGACCAGGTCATCGACGCCATCTCCGAGTACTACCGCACCTACAACGCAAACGTCCACCGCGGGCTGCACCACCTCAGCCAGGAAGCTTCGATCGCCTACGAGGAGGCCCACGACACCGTCGCCGACTTCATCGGCGCCGAGGGCCGCGAGGAGATCGTCTTCACCAAGAACACGACCGAAAGCGAGAACCTCGTCGCCTACGCCTGGGGGCTGCGCGAACTCGGCCCTGGCGACGAAGTCGTCCTCACGGAGATGGAACATCACGCCTCCCTGGTGACGTGGCAGCAGATCTGCGAGCGGACCGGCGCGGAGGACAAGTACATCCGAATCGACGACGAGGGCCGGCTCGACATGGATCACGCCCGCGAGCTGATCACCGACGATACCCAGATGGTCAGTGCCGTCCACGTCTCGAACACCCTCGGAACCATCAACCCCGTCTCCGAGCTCGCCGACATCGCGCACGACCACGACGCCTACATCTTCGTCGACGGCGCCCAGTCGGTCCCGACCCGGCCGGTCGATGTCCAGGCCATCGACGCGGACTTTCTGGCCTTTTCGGGCCACAAGATGTGTGGCCCCACCGGCAGCGGTGTCCTCTACGGAAAACGGCACCTGCTCGAAGAGATGGAGCCGTTCCTCTACGGCGGGGACATGATCGAGAAGGTCACCTTCGAGGAGTCACGCTGGAACGAGTTGCCGTGGAAGTTCGAAGCCGGGACTCCCAACATCGCCCAGGGGATCGGGCTGGCGGAGGCCTGTGACTATCTGGACGACATCGGGATGGAGTCGATCGCCCGCCACGAGAACGAGCTGGCCCAGTACGCCCTCGAACGCTTCGCGGAGTTCGACGACGTCGAGACCTTCGGCCCGCCCGTCGGCGAGAAACGCGGCGGCCTCGTCTCGTTCAACATCGATTCCGTTCACGCACACGACCTCTCGTCGATCATCAACGACTACGCCGTGGCCATCCGGGCCGGCGACCACTGTACCCAGCCGCTGCACGACAAACTCGGCGTGGCTGCGACCGCGCGAGCGTCGTTCTACATCTACAACACGCGTGAGGAGATCGACGTCCTGATCGACGCGATCGACGACGCGCGTCAGATCTTCGGGTAGTATACGCGGCCAGAGGCCGCGTTTCTCCGGTCTCGAGCGTCGTGAGAGACCGGCTTTTTGATCCAGCTTTTTCGAGGCGTGGTGGCCGCAGGCCACCCAACGAGAAAAAGGTGGGAGAGCACCGCCATCGAGGACGGTATTCCGGGTGGATCGCCTTCGGCGTGGCCCGAAACCCGTTCAAACGAGCGTGTATCCGCCGTCGACGACCAGTGTCGTGCCGGTGACGAACGCCGCCAGATCGGAGCTGAGGTACGCGACTGCTCCGGCCAGCTCACGCGGCGTCCCCTGACGACCGACCGGAGTCATGCCGACTGCTGCTTCGATCTCCTCCTCGGAGGAGACCTCCTGGGCGGCTCCCGTATCGATCATGCCCGGGATAACTGCGTTCATCGTGATCCCGTCCGGCCCGAGCGCGATCGCCGCGCTGCGGGTGAAACCGACGACGCCGCCCTTACTTGCCGCGTAGTGAGCCAGTGTCCCCGCCCAGCCGATGTGTCCGCCAGAAGCCGACGAGATGTTGACGATGCGGCCGTATTCCTGTTCCTGCATTACAGGTAACACCGCCTCGGTACAGTTGAACACCCCGTTGAGGTTGACGTCGATGACACGGTCCCAGTCTTCCCGAGTCATCTCATCGAGTTCCTGAGCGGGGAATACCCCAGCGTTGTTGACCAGAATGTCGACTGCCCCCCACTCCTCGACGACTTCGTCGACAACTGCCTCGACCTGTTCGGGATCGGTCACGTCCATCTCCCGCGCGATCGCACTCCCACCGGCGGACTCGATGCTCTCGGCGACTGCTTCGCGCCCGTCGACCACGTCTGTCACTGCTACTTTGGCCCCGTTTTCGGCCAGTAGTTTCGCGACTGCTTCCCCGATCCCGTGTCCAGCGCCCGTCACGATCGCGACTTCGTTCTCTAGATCTATCATGCCTTTTACGATACGGCTATATCGAAGATAATACACCATTATCTTTCTCAATACATGGGAATGCAGAGCGACCATCCTCGTCTCTGAACTCGCGGAGCAGGCCTGGGAACCTGCGAGGAGATCGACGCCATCGACGACGCCAGAGAGAGTCTCGGATAGTGGGACTGCGAACGTCGACGTTTTCGGAAGGAATGTACTCGGTCAGGGATTTGAACACGCCGAGACGGTCGCCCTCACGCTGTTCGGGCGCTGCGACTCGCGTGGTTCAAATCCCGCTCCCTGCGCTTCTGCTCGTCACGTTGTTCCTCGCAGAATGCTCGGTCGGGGATTTGAACCCCGGTCACAGGCTCGAAAGGCCCGTATGATTGGCCGGACTACACTAACCGAGCGTCCGCGTCCGGCAATCGGGACGATGGGTTGCGGGCTTATAAATCACACCAATCGGAGTCGGCGAGTGGTGTGATAGGGTGCGACACTATCTGGTTTCAGACTCAGCGAAGGAAGCCTCGATAGCACCGTGCTCGACCTTCCCGTGACAGCGACGACAGAGTAACACGAGATTATCGAGATCGTGGGCGTCTTGCAAGTCCCGCTCGGGATCGTCACGGAAGACACGAACGGGGATGATGTGATGAACTTCCAGTCGACGGTCGCGTCCATCGTGACCACACTGCTGGCAGACCTCGTCTCGGTTCTGGACCCGAGTTCTCGCTGTCGCCCATCCCGGGCCGTATCGGCGACTATATCCGCCTTTCCAGTTCGGATTCGACGCACCCGCTGTCGACTCACTCATTCGCTGACGCGTCTGTTCCGATCGCTCGATCCCGGTCAGCGACTCCGAAATCTTCTGCCGGACCGCTTCTGGGATCGGGTTTCCCACGTGTGATTCGGACATCCGCTCGCACGCTTCGGCGGAGAACGTCCGTCCTTCGAGCGAGTCGGAGATCTTCGATGTGACCTCTGGCGATCGGTTCGTGCCGTGTAGTGGGTGATCTTCCCCCTCCAGATCACGACGCTCGATTCCATGCCGCTTCATATGGCGTCGAATCGTCCGAACCGAAACGTCGCACTTCTCCGCGATCTCTTTCTGTGTAAGTCTCTTCTCCCAATACTGTTCTCGTAGCCAGTCCGGGTCACTGTACGTCAATATGCTCTTAATTCTATATTTTATGCCACTGCGATAAATGCCATTCGAATCTCGCAACATCCATATCCGCGAAGCGAGATGAGTGGATATGAACCCGCTCGGCCGACTGTTCGGTGCCGCGAGAGGCGAGCCCCGCGTGGCGCTGTTCGTCGACGGGCCGAACGTCCTCCGCGAGGAGTTCGACGTCGATCTGGACGACGTACGGGCAACCGCGACCGAGTACGGCCGGCTGGTCGTGACGCGACTGTATCTCGACGAGCACGCGACGCCCGGACTGATCCAGGCCGGGGAGGCACACGGCTACGAGGTCGTCACGACCAGCGGCGACGTCGACGTGAAGCTGGCTGTCGACGCGACCGCGATCGCGACGACCGACCGGGCGGACGTCCTCGCGATCGCTTCGCGGGACACGGACTTCAAGCCCGTCCTCGAAATCGCCGGCAGAGAAGGCCTGCGGACGGTGGCGATCGCGCCCGGCTCCTACGGTCGCTCTGACGCGCTCCGGAAGGCCGCAACCGAGGCCGTCACGCTGGACGAAGACTAGCGGTCGCGGCGCGGATCGGGCTTGGGGTTCGTTCTGGTCTCGCGCTCGTGGACGTCCGGGATCGACTCCTCGCGGTTCGAGTCGATGAACACCGGACCGACGTGGTAGGTCACGGATGGGGCGAACGACGCCCCGTCGAAACTCGACCAGAGACCGGTGAGGACGTCGATCGGCTCGGACTCGACGGCGATCTGTGGGAGAGCGTCCTCCCCAATTTCGCCGGGCAGATCCGCGGCGTCGATGCGAGCGTTGTCGTGAAAGACCTGCATGGCCAGCCCGAGCAGTCGGTGCTGGGTCGCGCTGCGAACACTGTCCTCGCTGTCTTCGCTTCCGGGATACGCGGTCACCAGATACTGCAGATCGATCGCCAGCGGCGGATCACGATAGTTCGTCCCTTCGGCTCGCGTCCGATCGGCGTTTTTCATCGTCGGGTTCTCGGTGACGTTGTAGAGGTATATTCCCAGTCGGACGTCGCTCTCCTCGCCGACTTCGTCCGGGGAAATCAGCGCGACGGAGTCCGGGTCGACGGTGCCGACGTCCTCGCGCTCACGAATTCGATCGCTGAGCAGGCCCACGAGCGCCTCGCTCACGTCCGCGATGATGCCGTAGCCAGCCACGGCCCACCCCCTCGCTGTGTGTGCTGTTCGATCGACTGCTGTCGATGCCACCCCATGTTCGTCCACAAGACGATCACCCCTCTTAATCCCACAGCATTTCTCACAGCGAACGGGTCGAACGAACTCCCATCCATCTTAAATAGTATACACTACCGATAGGAATTTAAAGGTCGGTTTCGAGGTGAAAATCATGGTTCGTGGGGTTGGGCCCTCTAGCAGGGGGTCGAGTCGTACGGCTGGCAGTAGCCAGTCGTCCGTCCGCAGGTGTGGGGTGAGAAGACCGTGAAAGGGATGTTCAAGAACAAAGTCAAAACGAAGGTCCTGTTCACACTCTCGAAGTATCTGCGGATACTGTTCGCGGCGGCGTTCGTCGCGGGCGTGCTGGCGTTCGCGTTGGTGCTCGTGGATGCAGACGGGTACGTGCCGTCGGTGACGGTTCCGTTAGTCGGGACTGTCGGTCCGACGGTCTTGCTCTTCGGGGGAGTGTTCGCGACGGTGTTGCTCGCGGGCGGGCTCTACGTCCTCTCGCAGAAACACGGCGAGGAGGCGACCGCGAAGTGGCTCTCGCTGCCGATCTGGGCACGGATGGTCGTGGTCGCGTTCTTCGCGGCCTCGTTGGCGACCGAGAGCGTGCTCGTGACCGAGATCCTCTGGGAGCCGCTGTCGCTGGCGTATCCGGTGACGATATTCCTGCTCTCGTTCCCGTTCGTGGCGTTTCTGACGTTACGGTACGTCCGCCACGAGGCCGAGAGCGAGTGGGTCCAGGCGCTGGTCGTCGGCGGGGCTCTCGCGGGACTGACTGCCGGGGGCGTCGTCGCCTACGACACCTACTACGCGGCCGTTCCCGACTACTACGCCACGGTCGCGTTCCTGGCGAGCTGGCCAATCCTCGCGCTCGCGCTGGTCCGGACCTTCCGCAAGCAGCGCGAGGATTCCGACCCGTTCGTCGCGACGGTGTTGATCAAGAGCGGCTACGCCCAGCTTGAACGCCTCGAATCGCGCACCGTCGCCGTCGTGGTTGGATTCGTCGTCGCGCTGGCGGTTGGTGTCGGCTGCTGGCAGTGGGGGATCGATCTGGCCTATGCCGCTGCGGTCGCGCTCGTCCTGTGGCCGGTGGTCGCGCTCGCAGTCTTCGGCCACCTCGAAAAGAAACGAACGACGCTCGAACGGAGCGATCTGGTCGTAGTCACCGTCTCTGACCGCGAGGGGAGCGACGCGCGCGAACTCACCATTCGCAATGACGGCGACGACCCCATCTCGCTGGCGAGAGCCAAGATCCGGGATACGGAGTACGACCGCTATCGGCTCGGCGTCGAGGTCACGATCGGCGTCGGAGAGCGCTGTACGTTCGACATCCCGCCGTCGTTCTCGCTCGAACCGAACGATGTCGGGTACACACTCCCGCTGGGGTATACGCTCAAGCAGGGTGCGATCGCACCGGTCATCTACACACGAGACGGCGACGCCTTTGCCCTCTACAAGGAGGACGTCGACGCCGAAGCGATGACTAGCCAGGGGTTCGACTGGTATCGAGCGGAGTCGGGCTCTGCCACTGGTGGCGAGCCGGCCGGCGGTGAACCTGCCAGCCAGGACTGACGGTAGTGGACACTACTCGAATGATTGTCGTGACAGCAGTCGATAATTCCTATACGAACTGTCGAAAACGCTGTGCATACACAGGTCTGATGTCTTCATCGGTTCTCTCGCCGAATCGACACCTCATTTTATTACTTCTGAATGAGAATCTACTTATTGATATGGCGACAGATCAGGGTCCACTGTACGGGTTCTACGAGAGTCGGATCGGCCAGCCAGACACGGACGACGAGGTACGGGGGTACTGGGTGTTCCTGCTCGGATTGCTGTTCGGCGCGATCGGGGTGATCCTCTTTCTGCCGAGTGAGTCGGCTTTTGGAGCCGACGAGTTCACGCTTCGAGAGGGCAGTATCATCTTCATGGCAGTTGGGCTGGCGATGCTCGTGGCGGGACCGATCATCCGACTCCCGCTGAAAGCGTGGGCCAACTACGCGGCCTATCTGGGCGAGGCGATCTGTTTCGCTGCGGTGATCTGGTTCACGTTCGTCTTCCCTGCGGAGTGGTCGACGCTGACCGGTAATCAGCCAGTGATCTTCCTGTACGCTGCCGGGCTGGCGATCATCCTGCTCGGTGGTGTCGCCGGTTCGCTCGTCGGTGGCGCGACCAAGGAAGCGTTGACGGCCAGCGAGGGCCGTACCGCGGCCCTCGAAGACGAACTCGAAGAGACACAGCGCGAACTAGACGCGGCAACGCGTGAACTCGAAGAGGAGCGTGAGGAGAGCGCTGCGGGCGAGGCCGCCCAGTCGGCACTCCAGACGGAAGTCGACGAACTCCAGGCGTTGAACGATTCGCTACACACGAGCCAGGCGCAGTTCGAACTGTACGAGGACCGCGGCGGGCAGTGGCGCTGGCGGCTGCGCCACCGCAACGGCAACGTGATCGCCGACAGCGGCGAGGGCTACACCCGCAAGCACAACGCCAAGAAGGGGATGGCCAGCGTCCGGCGCAACGCCCTCGGTGCGACGCTTCTGGAGATCGTCCCCGAGCCTGACGAGGAAGTCGAAGAGGCACTGGAGGAGACGCCGATCATCCCCGACGTGGCTGACGAGAGCAAGGCCGCCTTCGAGGTCTACGAGGACGACGGGGGCAAACACCGCTGGCGGCTCGTCCACGACAACGGGAACATCATCGCCGACAGCGGCGAGGGCTATTCGAGCAAGCAGAAGACCACTCAGGGGATCGAGAGTGTCAAAAACAACGCCGGCCCGGCGAGTTACCTGCGGTTCGACCCGGCGTCGTTCGAGATCTACCGCGACAGCGCCGGCGAGTGGCGCTGGCGGTTCGTCCACAAAAACGGCAACATCCTCGCGGCGGCCAGCGAGGGGTACACCCGACGCCGGGACGCCAAACGTTCGGTCGACTCGATCCGCGAAGACGTCGCCGACGCCGATTTCGAGGTCTACGAGGACAACCGTGGTGACCACCGCTGGCGGCTAAAAGCGGCCAACAACGAGATCGTCGCCACCAGCGGTGAGGGCTACAGTTCCAAGTCCAGCGCCGAAGAAGCGGTCGAGCGCATCAAACGACTCGCGCCCGACGCGGACGCGCTCGACGTCGGCCTCGCGGCGTTCGAGGTGTACGAGGACCAGTCCGAGGAGTGGCGCTGGCGGCTGCGCCACCGCAACGGCAACGTGATCGCCGACAGCGGCGAGGGCTACACTGAGCGAAACAAGGCACACGACGCCATCGAGAGCGTCAAGCGCAACGCCCCCGGCGCGGAGACCGAGAGATAGGCCAAAACCTGGCGTTCGAACCCGCTACGTGGACGATTTTTCGAGAAACCGCCGTTTCGCGATCTTTTTAGTGGTCGGGAGGGTTACGGGTAGGTATGGATCTCTCGGTCGTCGTCCCGACGCTCAACGGCCGGGACCAACTCGCCCGGACACTCGACTCGTTGTCGCGGGCGGCTCCCGAGGCAGAGGTCGTCGTGGTCAACGGTCCCTCTGCCGACGGGACGACCGGGATGGTGCGCGATCGTGACGACGTCGATGTCCTCGTCGAGATCGCCGATCGGACGGTCTCGGTCGCCCGCAACGCCGGGATCGAGCGGGCCAGCGGCGACGCGGTTGCGCTTCTCGATCACGGACTGGCTGTCAGAGACGGCTGGGAGGACGCCGTTAGGGAACGACTGGCCGAGGCCGACGTCGTCACGGGGCCGACGCGCCGATCGCTGCGGGCCGGCGCGACGACCGACACCGTCGAGTCCCGGACGATCGCCGGCCGCGACGTGACCTTCTTCAACAGCGGCAACGTCGCCTTTCGACGGGCCGTTCTGGACGCCTTCGATGGCTTCGACGAGTACCTCGATATCGGGAGCGCTCGTGACCTGGCCCACCGTGTCGCCAGCGGTGACTACACCGTCGCCTGGGACGGCGAGATGGCCGTCGAACAGGCCTACGGCTCCGACGGCGGCGAACCCGAGCGCGACTGGGGCTGGAAGTATCGCTCGCTGGCCTATCGCCTGAGCAAAAACTACGGCGTTCGACCGACTGTCGTCGGGCGGCTGGCCGCACACGCCGCCAGCGACGCCGTGAGTGCGCTTGGCGACGTTCTCCGGCGTAACACCGACCCCTCCGAGTGGTTCGGGACCGGCCGCAGTGTCGTCAGCGGGACGGCAGTCGGTCTCAAAGACGGAGTGAAAGCCCGGACGAGTGACCGGAGCGTAGCACGCAATCCCAACGGTGCGGCCGAACGGACCGACCGCGCGATCACCGTCTACGACTGGCGTGACGCCGGTCAGTCCACGCCGTGATCGGTTAGACCGACCACGGGCGTTTATTTCTAGAACGACCGCGGTGCGAGTTCCTCGAGCACACGGGCGGCGTTGTTCGAGAACACTTTTCGCATGGCGTCTTCGGGCACGTCGAGCGTCAGGATCTCCATGATCGCGACGTTAGGGTGGGCGCTCGGCGCGCCGCTCCCGAAGAGAATTCGATCGGGGTGTTCCATGAGTGCGCGTTCCAGTGGCTCGCGAAACCGAACGTAACTGGTGTCGAGATAGCAGGTGTCGAACTCCTCCAGGAGGTCGATTGCGGCGGTCATGAGGTCCTGCTGGAGCGGGTAGCCACCGAAACTCGCCAGGATCGTCTGGATCCCGTAGGGGAGGATGGTTCGTGCGAGCGCGGCCGGTGGAAACTGGCGGCCGGCGTGGACGAGCACGGGTAGCTCGACGTCGGCCAGCGCCGACAGGACCTCGTCGTCCGGGAGGCCGTCGTGTGTGGGATGGAGGACGAACCCCTCGAAGCGGTCGTCGTAGGCGTACTGCTCGACGTCCTCGGGCGAGGTGTGGTGCTCGCTCCGGGAGGCAGCGAGGTTTTTCACCTTCGCGCCAGCGCCCTGGCCGGGATCGAGCGCGCCGGTAATCCGGGCTAGCGGGACGAGCGGCCGGCCGACGCTCATCCGGGCGACGGCGTTGTTGGCCTTGAGATAGTTCTCCTCCCGTCCGGGCGGGTAGACGACCGAGCGGACGATTCCGGCCTGGTGCATCTCCCGTTCGAGGCGCTCGGGATCGCCGGTCCCCTCTCGTGGCCGGCGGTCGGCGTCGGGTTCGAGGCGTGCGTTGACGTCGACGACCCGGAACCCGTGCTCCAGTTCGAGCATTCACGCTGGTATGTGCGGCAAACCGTAATAAAGCGTTGGGCGCGTTTGTGCCCACTCTGTCCGGCGGCCCGGCTGCCATGGATCCAGTACTTTTATATAGAACCGCTAACGATGATTCAGGTGAGGATCACAAATATGTCTCAGAGTGGCCAGCGACGCATGGGCGGACAGCCCCTTTTCATTCTCAACGAAGACGCCGATCGGACGAAAGGCAAGGACGCACAGAGTTCGAACATCTCGGCCGGAAAGGCCGTCAGCGAGTCCGTACGGACCACACTGGGCCCGCGCGGGATGGACAAGATGCTCGTCTCGGACGACGGTGACGTCGTCATCACCAACGACGGGGCGACAATCCTCCAGGAGATGGATATCGAGCACCCCGCGGCCCAGATGATCGTCGAGGTCGCCGAGACTCAGGAGGAGGACGTCGGCGACGGGACGACCACCGCGTCCGTGCTTGCGGGCCAGCTGCTGGCCCAGGCCGAGGATCTGCTGGACGACGACGTTCACCCGACGACGATCGTCGAGGGCTACCACGAGGCGGCCCAGCTCGCCCAGGAGGCCATCGAGAACGAGGTGCTGGCCGACGAGCTGGACGACGAGCAGCTGCTCAAGGTGGCCAAGACCAGCATGACCGGCAAGGGGACCGGCGACATCGCCGGTGACGTGCTGGCCCAGGCGGTCGTCGAGGCCGTCCGGCAGGTCGAGAGTGACGACGGCGTCGATCGCGACGCCATCGCACTGCAGACCCAGATCGGTGCGTCCTCTTCGGCGACCGAACTTGTCGAGGGCGTCATCGTCGACGAGGAGCCGGCCCACGAGAACATGCCGCGTTCGGTCGACGACGGTGCCGTGGCCGCGATCGACGGCGCGATCGAGCTTCGCGAGAGCAGCATCGACGCCGAGTACAACGTCACCAACGTCGACCAGCTCAACGCCGCGCTCGACGCCGAAGAAGAGGAACTGGCGGGCTACGCCGAAGCGCTCTCCGAGCTGGGCGTCGAGATCGTCTTCACGAGCGACGACATCGACGACCGCGTCGTCGCCCACCTCGCGAAGGCGGGTATCCTCGCGTTCGAGGATGTCTCCGACGACGATCTCTCTGCCGTGATCTCCGCCTCCGGCGCGAGCCGCGTCAGCGGCGTCAACGACCTCGATTCGGACGATCTCGGGAGTGCGAGCGTCCACGTCGAGAAGTACGGCGACGAGGAACTCGCGTTCGTCGAAGGGTCGGAAGCCGAGACCGTCACGGTCTTCGCTCGCGGCTCGACCGAGCACGTCGTCGACGAGGTCGAGCGCGCCCTGAAGGACGCGCTGGACGTCGTGACCGCTGCCCTGGACAAGGGCGGCGTCGTCCCCGGCGCGGGCGCGACCGAGATCGCCATCTCCGCGTACGTTCGCGAACAGTCGGCGTCGATCGAGGGTCGCAAGCAGCTTGCCGTCGACGCCTTCGCCGACGCCGTCGACGTCCTTCCGCGCACGCTCGCGGAGAACACGGGCATGGACCCAATCGACGCGCTGGTCGATCTGCGTGCCGAACACGAGGGCGGCAACCTCGCCGGCCTCATCTCCGAGGGCCAGACCGGCGTCGTCGCCGACCCCCTCGAATACGGCGTCCTCGACCCCGCCGCTGTCAAGCGCGAGGCCGTCGACAGCGCGACCGAGGCCGCGACGATGATCGTCCGTATCGACGACGTTATCAGCTCTTCGTAAGAGCTGATTGCACGTCGGGCGGCTTGCCGTCCGACGACGTCATCTCGTCGAGTTAACCCGACCTGTCTTTTTTCGTGTGTGACGCTGTTCGGTAGTCGCTACTGACTTTCTCGACTGGCTTAGCTACCTGCAGTCGATTACACAGCAGAGACTCACAACGTCTCGAAAGCCCTCACCACGGTCGCGGTCGCTACGCGGCATATCCTCGGTCGTTTCACTCCCTCCACGGGTCGCTTCGCTCCCCGTTCGCGTTATCGAGACGTTCCCTTCGGTCACGTCTCGCTTTCGTCGCGAGCGTGCTTCGCCCTTTCAGTCCGCCGGAAGACTCGCTCCGCTCGTCTTCCGAGCCCTCGTTCGCTTCGTCGCCGGCGCTCTGCGCCGGCTGCCAGCGGGACCGAAGGTCCCGCCCTGCTCACGAGGACGCCAGGACAGCACCGCAACCACATTGTTGTGACCCCACACTCGCGGGCCGTCTCTCCCCGCTCGTTCATTCGGAGACGTTTCCTTCGGTCACGTCTCCCGCACCTCCCCGGTCGCGCGGCGTCCGCCGCGCGACACGCTTCCTGACCGCCCCGCGGTGGCCGGGAGCGAGTTTTATCGAGCGACCCGGGGAAGGGCAGGCCTGCGGCCGCAGTGCGGTGCCTGGAGGATTGAAAGGGCGAGACTCGCTCGGCGGTTCCCGGACGAAGTAAGCACCGCAGCGGATGCGAGGAGCGCAGCGAGTCCCGGAGCCCCGAGCGAGGCGAGGGCTTTCCCTGCTTGGTGGCGTCACTATCACCGTCTCCTAGTCAGCGAGTGGAGGGATTTCCGTGCTTGTTGTTTGCGGTGCAGGCAACGATTCCTAGCCAGCGAGTGGAGGGCTTTCCGTGCTTGGTGCCGTTTCCAGCGGTCGAGCCACAGTATCGAAACCAATCACGAGGTCCAAATCACTTTCACCGCGGTCAAGGAACCCTTAACCTCGTCGCAGTCGAACCGGGAGATGAATGGCGGCATCCGATGGTGCGACGATCGATCGCCCGCTCCTCGAATCCGGCGTCCTCCAGCAGCGACAGTACCAACTCGAACTCGCCGAGACGGCGCTGGGCAACCACACCCTCGTCTGCCTGCCCACGGGCCTGGGCAAGACCACCGTCTCGCTGCTCGTCACGGCCCACCGACTCCACGAGGTGGGCGGCACGGCACTCCTGCTCGCGCCGACCAAACCCCTCGTCTCCCAGCACGCCGACTTCTATCGGGAGGCCCTGACGATCCCCGACGACGAGATCGTCGTCTTCACGGGCGAGGTTCGGCCGGACGACCGCGCCGAGCTGTTCGAGTCCGCGAAGATCGTGATCGCGACGCCACAGGTCGTCGAGAACGACCTCGTGGGGAGTCGGATCTCGATGGCCGACGTGACGCACGTCACCTTCGACGAGTGCCACCGCGCCACAGGGGATTACGCCTACACCTACATCGCCGAGCGCTACCACGAACAGGCCGAGAACCCCCTCGCCACGGGCATGAGCGCTTCCCCCGGCGACGACGAGGAGTCGATCCTCGAAGTCTGTGAGAACCTCGGCCTCCGGGAAGTGGCGGTGATGACCGACGAGGACGCCGACGTCGCCGAGTACACCCATCGTACGGACGTGGACTGGAAGCGCGTCGAGTTACCCGAGACGGTCATCGAGATTCGCGACGCCCTCCACGAAGTGATCCAGGATCGACTCTCCCAGCTCAAGCAGCTCGGGGTGACGAACAAGACCCAGCCGGACATGTCCGAGCGGGAGATCCACGAGATCCAGGGCAAGCTCCGGGAGCTGATGAACAACGACCAGAGCGAGGGCTACCAGGGGATGAGCCTGCTGGCGGAAGTACGGAAACTCCGGACGGCGGTCACCTACGCCGAGACACAGAGCGTCGAGTCCCTCCGTCGCTATTTCGAGCGCCAGCGCAACGCCGCCCGGGCCTCGGGTTCGTCGAAGGCCAGCCAGCGCCTCGTGAGCGAGCCCAAAGTCCGCGAAGCGATGCGCAAGGCCGAGAACTTCGACGACCTTCACCCGAAGTTCCGCCGCACGCGGATGCTCCTGGCCGAGACCCTGGGCATCGAGGACGGCGACCGCGTCATCGTCTTCACCGAGTCCCGCGACACGGCCGAGACCCTCACCGATTTCCTGAACGATCACTTCGATGCCGAGAAGTTTGTCGGCCAGAGCGACACCGACGGCAGCGACGGGATGACCCAAAAAGAGCAGCAGGAGACCCTCGACCGCTTCCGGGCGGGCGAGTTCGAGGTGCTGGTCTCGACTTCCGTCGCCGAGGAAGGGCTGGACGTCCCCGAGGTTGATCTCGTGCTCTTTTACGAACCCGTTCCGACGGCGATCCGATCCATCCAGCGCAAGGGCCGGACCGGTCGCCAGACCGAGGGGAAAGTCGTCGTCCTGATCGCCGAAGACACCCGTGACGAGGCGTACTTCTGGAAGGCTCGCCAGGACGAGAAACGGATGTACAAGGAACTGAAGGCGCTCAAATCGATGAAAGGCGAGATCGAGGCCGAGCTCTCCCAGGCCAGCGTCGAGGAGTTCCAGACGGGGGCGGACGACCGTGGGGAGTCCGCCGAAGCCGCGAGCGGTGACACCGCGAGCGAAACGCATCAGGCGACCGAGAGCGGAACCAGCGGAGCGTCCGCCTTGACGGCCGCCGAATCCGACGGGGGCGCGGCCACGCCCGAACGCGACACCACAGACGAGGGCGAGGGCCAGACCGGTCTCGATGCGTTCGCCGGTGACGAACCCGACGACGCCGACGCTGACGCCGACGACCCCGAGCCCGAAGACACGGTCGCCACGGCCGGGACCGACGACGATACTGTCGAGATCGTGATCGACCAGCGCGAGTTAGACTCGACCATCGCCAGGGATCTCTCCAAGCGCGACGGAATCGAGACGCGCCTGGAGACGCTGGAGGTGGGCGACTACGTCGTCTCCGATCGCGTGGTCGTCGAGCGCAAGACTGTCAGCGACTTTCTGGATACGCTCACCGGCGGTGACCGCTCTCTGTTCGAGCAGATCAAAGACGACGCCCGCTACTACGACCGACCGGTCGTGATCATCGAGGGCACGGGACTGTACGGCGAGCGTAACGTCCACCCCAACGCGATCCGGGGGGCGCTGGCCTCGCTGGCGGTGGACTTCGGCGCCAGCGTCGTCCGGACCGACGACGAGGCCGACACGACCGAGATGCTCGACGTGCTGGCGACGCGCGAACAGGAGGAGGCCGACCGAACCGTGAGTGCCCACGGCGAGAAAGCAGCCAAGACACTGGCCGAACAGCAGGAGTACGTCGTCGCCTCGATCGCCGACGTCGGCCCCGTGACTGCGCAGTCGCTGCTGGAACACTTCGGTAGCGTCGAGACCGTCCTGACGGCAGAAGAAGACGAACTGCAGGCGACCGACGGCGTCGGCGAAGTGACGGCCGAGCGGATCCGCGAGGTCGTCGCGAGCGCGTACGACCCGTAGTGGTTCGCGACTTGCTCGGCTGTACTGCCGGTCGACACAACTATTCGCCCGGCTGTACTGCCGGTCGACACACTCCTCGTCTGACAGCCGAAATACCTATATACTCGGTCTGACATGCCCCACGTGGGGGTGTGCAGATGTACGAATCGCACCACGGAGTTGGACAGGCCTTAGAGTTTACCTTACCGAACGTGGGGGACGGGTCGGACCGCTACACGGCGGCCGACCTACAGAGCGGGAGTGGAATCGCGCTCGTGCTCCTCTTGCGCAATCACTACTGCCCGCTGTCGCGGCGGAAGGTTCGACGCCTCGGTGAGCGGATCGACCAGTTCGAGTCCGAGCACGTGCCAGTCGTGGCAGTCCTGCCGGACACGGTCGATCGAGCGTCGGTGTGGGGCCGTCGCTACGAGACGCCGTTCGCCCTGCTCGCGGATCCACCGGCCGACGCGGACGCCGGCGACGACGCACCCGATCGTTTCGAGGCGTTCGGTGACGTTCAGGAGTGGGTCCCGCAGACCCCGGCACTCGTCGTCGTCGAGACCTACGGTGACGAACCCACCGTGGGGCAGATCTACAGCGGCGCGACCCGCCAGGACTGCCCCTCGGTCGAGGAGATGCTCGAAATCGCCAGGGAGACGCGCCTGGAAAGCCCAAATAAAAAACCCGCGCCGGCCGTCTGATCCCGATCCGTGGTGCGACCCGCGCACACCCGATCAAAACAGATTCTCGACGTCTGATTCTCGGTGCTGTCGCCGCCTGACGTGTTCGGTCAGTCGCTGAGCGACGATTGCCCGGTGTTCGTCGTCACGAACGAAGTCGAACACCAGTGTCACGAACGGACTCGTCGCCTCCCCAGCAGCCACGTCCGCACGAGCGTACGCGACTGCCTGCTCGATCGTCGCCTCGTCGTACCCCAACTCCTCGGCCAGAATTGTCGCCGCCACGCCAGTCGCAGGAAGGTCGAGTGACTCCAGATCGATCGCGCGCTCGTCATACTCGATCGGGGGTGGTGGAGTTGCGCCGACGCGTTCGGGATCGCGTTCCAGGGCCGCGAGATACCGCAGAATCGGATCGAGCGCGACCTGCTGGTAGACGCCCCCGAGGCCGTCGAGATAGGTCTGGGCGCTCCCGGCGAGGCCACGCGCGCCATCACAGTTGTCGGTCGTCGTGTGATGGACGGCGGCGGTGAACTGGATCAGCCCCTGAAGCAAGTCCCGGTCGTCGCCTGGAGGCATGTCCAGCCAGTGGGCCTCCCAGGCGTCGTGGGCGGCGTGATAGTGCCCGGTGTTGTAGATCGCGATCCCGGCCCGGAGATGGGCGTCCATACGCCGGTGTTGGTGGTCCAGCCGGATGGTGCTTTCGTGCTCGTACAGTTACCACTGTGCGGGGGCCGTCGTCTGTAAAGACGTCCTGACGGAGATATCGACTGTCGACACCTACTCGCTCACGATGTCGCTTCCGACGGTGTAGACTTGTCGGTGTCCTGTGATCCGTATTGGACGAATCCCGAATCAGGATGCACAGTCCCCGACTTCAGGGCGAGTCGACTGTCGCCCGTCCGTCCCGAAGTCTGTTGCCCGGAACGGACGTATCGTAAGCCGACGTTTTTCGCCGCATTGTAATCGGCATTGGCTTCGCTCCCGCAATCTTGGCATTCGAAGAGATCACGCTCAATTCTATTCGCAGAGCTTGTATATCCGCACTCGCTGCATCGTCGTGAGGTGTTCGCTGGCTCGACGAAGACCACTTCTATAGCCTCCGCTCTAGCCTTGTACTCGACGCATCGGACCAGTTGTCGGTGCGCCCATTGATGGAACTTTCGTCTCCCGGGCATGCCTTCACGGATGTATCTCAGATCTTCGAACGCGATGTGTGTACACCCGTATTCGACTGCCTCGTGCACAATCTTGTTCGAGACACGATGGAGATAGTCCCTGTTGAATCGCGCTTGGGCGCTTCCGCGTTTGACGTACGTACGGTGGGCAGACTGTGTTCCAGTCTGTTGGAGTCCACCACTCACTTTCTCGAACTCTCGATGTTCATGTGTCAGTTCTCGACCGGATACGAACTGTGCCGTTGAGGTCACGGCGAGGTTTTCGATACCGAGATCGACCCCGAGTACCGTTCCGCACTCGGTGGTATCGTCGGTAGCCTCCGTTCGAAAACCCAGATGAAGAAAGTAGTCGCCGTCACGCGCGGTCAGTGTTGATTCTGTTAGTTCCCACTCGTCGCTGTAGAGATACTGCTGTTGATATCCGTCGTCATCTGTGGGCAAGACGAGGCGACACTGGATTCGACGATCTGTGGTAGTCAACGACACCGATTCGTCGTCTCTGTCGACCGTCATCGTACGCGAATCGTAGGTTACAGTCGGGCTGGTGAATTTCGGCTTCGAGGGTGAGCGACCGTGCGCTCGCAACTGATGGACACCGCGGAGTGCCTCGGCGGCTTGGTGAATCGCGAGAATTGCATGTTGACTCGCGAGCTCAGTCCCCTCACGGATGTCTTCGTAAACACGTGCCTGTAATCTCGTCTTCCGTCGTTCCCCGATTTCGTGGCCGGCATCGACGGCGATGTTCGCTGCTCGCTGATATTCGGCGATCGTGTGTTCTAGCCGTGCCGCTTGTCGATCGGTGGTCTCCAGGCGCGTGATCGCCGTCCGGTGGTGATAGTCGGCCACTACAATCGGGTGGGCCGAACTCGTATATAAATGTCAGCTCGAGCGAAGCGCACAGGCTACTCTAGCGAAACTGAAACGGTGGAACACGCCTGGACACCGTCTCACGCGACCGTGAGGCACGTCGGACGTGAACGAAGTGAACGTCCGGACAGCGATTTGAACGCTGGTCCCTGGCTCCGCAAGCCAAGAGGATAGTCCACTACCCTACCCGGACTCATCTCTCAGTACTCCGGTGTCGACTAAAGGGGTTACGATTCGACCACCACCACGACACGGCGTGACACCAGCCTCGAAAAACAGGGGTAATTGCCGCTCCGATAGACCTTTTTGCTCTCTCACCGTTGTCGAAACATGGATAGACGGACGTTCCTCGGGGGTTGTGGGGTCGCTGCGACGATCAGCCTCGCGGGATGTGGGAGGACTGGGGAGACTGACGAGAACGGCTCGACGCCGACCGACGACGGGGCGATTGGCACGTCGACGTCGGAGCAGACGATCGAGACCACCTCGGGGACCCAGCCACAGCTTGTCGGCCAGTCGATCGCAACCGAGGAGACGAGCTGCGGGACTCCAGACGGATCGGCGACCGTCGGTTTCGCCTCTGGTGATGGCTCGGTCGCGATCGAGGGCGTGATCGCGGCGAACAATCCGTGTCACACTGCCACGCTGTCGAGCGTCGACTACGACGACACGAGCGACACGCTCACGGTCGTGATCGGCGTCGAGTCGACGAACCAGATGTGCGAGCAGTGTCTCGGCCAGGCCGAGTACCGCGCGAGTCTCGGGTTCATCGGCGGCCTTCCCGGTCGCGTCGTGGTCGAACACGGAGGCACGAACCCGGGGGCCGTCGCCGACGTGATGCGGTAGCGAATCGGCGACCGTATTGTTTAAACGCGATCCAGACGTGAACACGGCATAGATATGGGTGCGATCGAGGACGTCTACGAGGATCTCGACGCCGACGTCTCCGAGGAGGACTTCAGGGAGGCCGTCGAGCAGAAAGTCGAACAGATGGGGGGCCTCGCCGACGAGGAGACGGCGGCGATGCTCATCGCGCACGAACTGAGCGAGAACGAGGTCAATTCGATCGCCGACATCGAGAGCGGCATGGAGGAAGTCAAATTCCTCGCGAAGGTCACGTCGATCGGTGACCTCCGGACCTTCGAACGCGACGGCGAGGACGACGACGGGATGGTCATCAACGTCGAGGCCGCCGACGAGACCGGGTCGGTCCGGCTTGCCTTCTGGGACGAACAGGCCGGCTCGATCGACGAGGGCAGTCTCGAAGTCGGGCAAGTCCTGCGGATCAAGGGTCGCCCGAAAGACGGCTACAACGGCCTGGAAGTCAGCGTCGACAAGGCCGAACCCGACGATGACGCCGAAATCGACGTCGAGATCGGCGGGACGAGTTCGATCGACTCGCTTTCGATGGGCCAATCGGACGTCGACGCCCGCGGGATCGTCCTCGGGACCGAATCGATCCGAACCTTCGACCGTGACGACGGCTCGGAAGGGCGGGTCTCGAACCTCTCGCTGGGCGACGAGACCGGACGAATTCGCGTGACGCTGTGGGACGAGCAGGCCGACCGCGCCGAGGAACTCGACACCGGCACGGCGGTCGAGGTCGTCGACGGCTACGTCCGCGAGCGCGACGGCTCCCTCGAACTGCACGTCGGCGACCGCGGCGCAGTCGAGGAGATCGACGACGAGATCGACTTCAGCCCCGAGACTGACCCGATCGACAGCGTCGAGATCGAGACGACTGTCGACATCGGTGGCGTCGTCCGTTCAGTCGACCCGAAACGGACGTTCGACCGCGACGACGGGAGCGAGGGCCAGGTTCGAAATATCCGCGTGCAGGACGACACCGGCGACATCCGCGTGGCGCTGTGGGGTGAGAAGGCCGACACCGACCTCGGGCCGGGCGACGAGGTGTTCGTCGCCGACGCCGAGATTCAAGACGGCTGGCAGGACGATCTGGAAGCCTCCGCTGGCTGGGGTGCGACGGTCGTCGTGCTCGACGACGGCGCGACAGCCGGATCGAGCAGCGGCGGCGGTGGGGACCAGAGCGCCGGACTGGACGCGTTCGCCGAGGGCGGCGGTGGAGCGAGTAGCGACTCCGCGTCCGAGAGTGGAACCGAGGCGTCTTCGTCCAGCGACGACGCGGTCGCTGAGACCGTCGAAAAAGTCGAGATTACGGGGACGGTCGTCCAGACGGGCGATCCGGTGATCGTCGACGACGGCGAGGAGACCATCAACGTCGAGACAGACGCGAGTGTCCAGCTGGGTCAGCAGGTCACGCTCCGGGGTCACCGCCAGGGTGACCGACTGGAGGCCGACGAGATCCTCTGAGAGTTACCCCGAAACAGACCTACAGGAACCACCATGAGGAAACCCTTAAGCCGACATCGGCCCCGATGTGGCGTATGAGCGTCGAGTTACCGTTTACGCCGGTGGATTCGATCATCCGTCGAAACGCCGGCTCGCTTCGGGTCGGGTCGGACGCGACCGAAGCACTCACCGAACGGATTCAGGACCGTGGGGCTGGGTTGGCGGTCGAGGCAGCAGCGCGGGCGAGCGAGGACGGCCGCAAGACACTGATGGCAGCGGACTTCGGCGTCGACGAGGTTCCTGATCCCGACACGCTGCAGTTGCCGATCGCACCTGTCGACCGGATCGCACGCCTCGACATCGACGACCGCTATCGGGTGGCGATGGACGCTCGCGTCGCGCTCGCGTCGATTCTCGAGGCCGAAGCAGATACCGTCGCCGCCGCGGCCGCGCTGCTGGCCCGCCACGCCGGACGCCGCACTGTTAAGGACGACGACATCGAATGTTACGACGAACTCAGGCCGTACTTTGAATGAGGTTTGGCTACCGCGACATCTGCCTCGAACACGACACCGGCGCGCGCCACCCCGAGAGTCCCGACCGTCTGCGGGCGATCAAGCGCACGCTCTCGAAGTGTCACAACGTCGAGTACGTCGCGGCCGACGCCGCGGGTGAGGGGGCGGTGTTCGCAGTCCACGACGCCGACTACGTCGAAGAGATCCGCGAATTCTGTGCCGACGGCGGCGGCCACTGGGACGCCGACACCGTCGCCGTCGAGGAGACCTGGGACGCCGCGCTCGCCGCGGCCGGACTGGCCCAGTGGGCCGCCGAAGCCGCTCTCGACGGCGCTGACGGCCGACAGACGCCGTTCGCGCTCGGACGACCGCCGGGTCACCACGCCGTCGAGGACGACGCGATGGGATTCTGTTTCATCAACAACGTCGCCGTCGCCGCCCAGCACGCCCTCGATGTCGGCGGCGCCGACCGCGTGGCGATCCTCGACTGGGACGTGCATCACGGCAACGGCACGCAGGACATCTTCTACGATCGCGGGGACGTCTTCTACGCCTCGATCCACGAAGAAGGACTGTATCCGGGGACGGGCGCACTCGGTGAAACAGGCGAGGACGGCGGCGAGATGACGACGCTGAACGTCCCGTTCCCGCCCGGCTGTGGCGACGCCGAGTACATGGCCGCACTGGAGGAGGTGATCGGACCCTCGATCGCGGACTTCGATCCCGACTTGCTGCTCGTCAGCGCCGGCTTCGACGCTCACGAGCACGATCCGATCTCACGGATGGTCGTCACGACCGACGGCTACGGCCTCCAGACCGCCTACCTGCGAGACCTCTGTGATCGCATCGACGCCGGTCTCGGGTTCGTCCTCGAAGGCGGCTACGGCCTGGAGACGCTCTCGGATGGTGTGAAGATGGTCCACGAGGTCTTCGACGGCCACGAACCACACGCTCACGACTGGACGGTCGACGACAGCGGTCGCTCGGTCGTCGACAACCTCAAAGACGAGGGATTCCCGTCGACCGATCCCGTCGATCACGTCGAGGACGAAGATGGAGACGAAGACGACGATGTCGACAGCGACGACTCTTGACGCTCGTGTTCAATCCGCGGCCTGCTCGCCACCCAGGACGTACTCGCGGGTAATCTCGACCATCGACTTGCGGTAGTCGCTCTCGTCGGGCTCGGGATCGAGCGCCCGAAACCGGTGTTTGAACGTCTCGAAGCCGACCTCGGGGGCGTCCCGGGCGGCCACCCTGGCGAGTTCGTAGATCCGATGACCGCGGTCGAGGAGGTCGTGGCGCTCACACAGCGCCAGCGCGAACGCGGCGTTGACGGCGGTGATGTCGGGATCGGCAGCAGGAGTCAGCCGTTTCCACGCTGGGGACGTGGCAGTCGGTCGATCCGCGACCGCCGCCGCCAGCGTCGACTCGAAGAATCGAACGAGCTTTTCAGTCGGTGCTAGCCCGATCCAGAGGTCGTCGGCGTAGATGTCCTTGACGTGGTTGGCTATCTGATAGCAGTGTGTCACTTTCCGCCGCTCGACGCTGCGGCCCGTCAGCGCCAGAAAGAGCACTTCTTCCAGGGACTGGACGTGCGAGGGGTGGCCGTCTTCGTGGTGACGCATGTGCCCGAACTCGTGCAATGCGAGTTCGCGGGCCATCGCGCTCGTGGCTGCCTGCCGGGAGATGACCAGTCGGTGTGTGTCGTCGTCGTGGCTGACCCGCGTCCGCTCGTCCGGATCCTCCCTGATCTCGATGTGGACCTGCTGTTGGAGGTCGTGCTCGGTCTCGAAGAGGCTCGCCGCACCGAGGAACGGTTCTGCCGGGCCGTCGCCTGTGACCCGTATGTCCATGTGTGTTGGTCACACGGGGCAGAGACGTATGACTGTTTGGGAACGCATAGCTCCTTTCCGGTCGTCTCCACCGGGCTTCGACGTTCGTGCGCCTGTATAGCGCACTCACGCGGAAACACCGGCAGTCCGCTCGACAGGCTCGCTCCCTGCCGAGCTTCCGCGTTCGCGCTCCAATCGTCGCGCTCACGCGGAAACACCTGGAGACGCCTCGTTCCCTCGGCGCCTCCCGAGCTTCGGCCTTCGGGCTCTGAACCGTCGCCCTCAGGCCGAAACACTACCCTTTTGACCCTCCTTCCGGTAGAGACGCGCATAATGGGCCGACGCAAGAAAATTGTCCAGGAATGTGAGACACTGATGGACAAGCCGGAGAACATCCGGAACATCGCCATCGCTGCTCACGTCGACCACGGCAAGACGACGCTGACAGACAATCTCCTCGCCGGTGCCGGCATGATCGCCGACGAAGGCGAGGCGACGAAGCTGATGATGGACACCGAGGAAGACGAACAGGAACGCGGGATCACCATCGACGCGGCCAACGTCTCGATGACCCACGAGTACGAGGACACCAACCACCTCATCAACCTCATCGACACCCCCGGCCACGTCGACTTCGGCGGGGACGTCACGCGAGCGATGCGCGCCGTCGACGGCGCGCTCGTCGTCGTGGACGCCGTCGAAGGGGCCATGCCTCAGACTGAGACGGTGCTGCGACAGGCACTCCGCGAGGGTGTCAAACCGACCCTGTTCATCAACAAGGTCGACCGCCTCATCTCCGAGCTCCAGGAAGGGCCCGAGGAGATGCAGGAGCGTCTCCTGGCCGTCATCCGCGACGTCAACGAACTCATCCGCGGCATGACCGAGGAGATGGACGACATCGACGACTGGACCGTCTCCGTCGAGGACGGCACGGTCGGCTTCGGGTCGGCGCTGTACAAGTGGGGTGTCTCGATGCCCTCGATGCAGCGCACCGGGATGGACTTCGGCGAAATCATGGAGCTCGAACGCGCCGACAAACGCCAGGAACTCCACGAGCGGACGCCGCTCAGCGATGTCGTGCTCGACATGGTCTGTGAGCACTTCCCGAACCCCATCGATGCCCAGCCGATGCGCGTGCCGCGCATCTGGCGTGGTGACGACGAATCCGAACTCGCCGAGGACATGCGTCTGGTCGACGAGAACGGCGAAGTCGTCCTGATGGTCACCGACATCGGTATCGACCCTCACGCCGGCGAAATCGCCGCCGGCCGTGTCTTCTCGGGCACCCTCGAAAAGGGCCAGGAGCTGTACGTCTCCGGGACTGCGGGCAAAAACCGCGTCCAGAGCGTCGGTATCTACATGGGTGGCGAACGCGAGGAAGTCGAGAAAGTCCCCGCGGGGAACATCGCCGCCGTCACCGGCCTCAAGGACGCCATTGCCGGCTCCACGGTCAGTAGCGTCGAGATGACGCCGTTCGAGTCTATCGAGCACATCTCCGAGCCAGTCATCACCAAATCCGTCGAGGCACAGTCGATGGACGATCTGCCGAAGCTCATCCAGACGCTCCAGCAGGTCGCCAAGGAAGACCCGACGATCCAGATCGAGATCAACGAGGACACCGGTGAGCACCTCATCTCCGGGCAGGGTGAACTCCACCTCGAAGTCATCGGCCAGCGTATCGAGCGCAACCAGGGCATTCCGATCACCACCGGTGAACCGATCGTCGTCTACCGCGAGGCCCCCCAGAGTTCGAGCCGCGAGGTCGAGGGTATCTCGCCGAACCGCCACAACCGCTTTTACATCACCGTCGAACCCCTCGACGAGGACATCGTCGAGACGATCAAGCTCGGCGAGGCCAGCATGGACATGCCCGAACTGGAACGCCGCGAAGCGCTCCAGGACGCCGGCCTCGACAAGGACACCTCCCAGGAAGTCGAGCACATCCACGGCACCAACATCTTCATCGACGACACGAAGGGGATCCAGCACCTCAACGAGACGATGGAGCTCGTCATCGAAGGCCTCGAAGAGGCCCTCGACGACGGCCCGCTGGCCAACGAGCCGGTTCAGGGGTCGCTCATCCGCCTGCACGACGCACGCCTGCACGAGGACGCCATCCACCGCGGTCCCGCCCAGGTCATCCCGGCCGTCCGCCAGGCCGTCCACAACGCCCTGATGGACGCCGAGATCCGCCTGCTCGAACCGATTCAGGACGTCCGTATCGACGTCCCTAACGAGCACATGGGCGCCGCATCGGGTGAGATCCAGGGCCGCCGTGGCCGCGTCGACGACATGTACCAGGAAGGCGACCTCATGGTCGTCGAGGGCATCGCGCCCGTCGACGAGATGATCGGCTTCTCCAGTGACATCCGCTCGGCCACGGAAGGCCGCGCCTCCTGGAACACCGAGAACGCCGGCTTCCGCGTCATGGCCGACAACCTCCAGCCGGAGAAGATTGCCGAGATCCGCGAGCGCAAGGGCATGAAGCAGGAACTGCCCGAGATGATCGACTACTTCTAAACCACTTTTTCTCGCTCGGGTGTCCTCGCGAGCGCATGAACGCGCTCGCTGCGGGCACCGCTCGCGAGAAAAACTTGGGGAAAAAGCCGGAATCGCCTTGCGAGGGCGATTCCGGTGGTCAACGGTGTGTAACGACGTTGACGTCGTCAGAGCTTCGCTCTGACGGAAAAACGCCTCCCTGTGGTCGGTGTATGCTGGACCGCGACCGCGGTTCGAACACTTTCTCACTCGACGCTGCCCAGACACTGCTCACAGTAGTCCACGCCGCTGGCGCTCTGCGCACCGCAGTTCGGGCACTCCGAGCCACCTCTCGGCCCTCGAATCGACAACACAGCCTCGATATCCTTGCCGAGAAACGTCGGCCGCGGGGCGATCGTCGTCTCCGGGAAGTGTTCCGCGTCGAGTCGCTGGACCAGTTCGTCGTCCCGCAACGCCATCAGTCCGCGCCACAGTCCCAGAAACAGCAGTGACGGCAAGACGGAGAGCACGAGGGTGAACGCCAGCCAGAGGAGTCCCTCCATGGGTGTGCGTAAGGGACCACTATGAGTAATGTGTGTCGTTCGGTACCACGGGACGTGAAACTGGCAGCACCGGGAACTCAGAAGTCGTCTTCGAACCAGAACGCACCGTCGCGCTGCACGACCTCGCCGTCGAGTTCGATGTAGGAATTCTCGCTCATGTCCGCGATCATGTCGACGTGCACGGCCGAGGAATTCTGCTCGTTGTCCTCACCCACCGTCTCGGGGTAGGCCCGGCCGACGGCCATGTGGACGGTGTCGCCCATCTTCTCGTCGAACAGGATGTTCCGCGTGAAGCGGTCGATGTCGCGGTTCATCCCGATGCCGAGCTCGCCCAGGTACCGAGCGCCCTCGTCCGTGTCGAGGATGTCCGTCAGATAGTCCTCGTTCTTCTCGGCGCTGTGCTCGACGACTTTCCCGTCCTCGAAAACCAGGTGTGCGCCGGCGATCTCGTGACCCTCGTGGTAGATCGGGATGTCGAAGTACGCCTCGCCCTCGACGCTGTACTTTTTGGGCGCGGTGAAGACCTCGCCGCCGGGGAGGTTGGCCTCGCCGTAGTCGTTGAGGGTTTTGTTGCCTTCGACGGACATCGTCACGTCCAGGGTGTCGCCCGAGACGATGCGGACGTCTTCGGCCTCGGTGAGTCGGTCGGCCATCTCCTGCTGGTGTTCGCGCACGGCGTCCCAGTCTTTGAGGATGGCGTCCCAGACGAAGTTCTCGTACTCCTCGGTGGCCATCTCGGCCACCTGGGCGTTGGCGGGCGCGGGGTAGAGCGTGAGGTTCCAGGGTTTGTTCAGGCGCGTCTCTCTCACCGGTTCGTAGGCACGCTCGTAGTCGGCCTTGGTTTCAGTGTCGACGTCGCTCAGTTGTGTCTCGTTGTCGCTGCCCTTGATCGCGATGTAGGCGTCCATCGCCTCGTAGAGGGCGCCGGTGTGTTCGGGCGTCTCGAACTCACCGTCGTAGTTGTTGAGATACGCCCGGCGGAAGCGCTGGCCGAGCCGTTCCTGAATCACGAGCGGGTGCCCGCCGACGTCGGCGACGGCCTCGACGAGGGCGGTCGTGAGGTCCTCTGCGACGGGGTGGGCGTCGATAACGACGTGATCGCCGTCTTCGCAGTCGATGGAGTGGTTGACGATGATCTCGGCGTGTTCACGGATTCGTGGGTCCATATCCCCACCCTCGGGCGGCGTGGGCTAACTATTTTCGCCCGGAGAGTCACGCTCTTCAGCCCGAGGCCCATACCGACGACTATGCAGCGGGAGATCCGCGTCGGCCGCTCGGAGTCGATCTACGAGGACGCCCTCACCGTTCGGAAGACGGTCTTCGTCGAGGAGCAAGGCGTCGACCCCGAGATCGAGGTCGACGAACACGACGAGACGGCGATCCACCTCGCGGCCTACGACGACGGCGAGCCGGTCGGTGCAGGTCGATTCCGCACACTCGACGACCGGACGGGTAAAGTCGAGCGAATCGCGGTGCTGGCCGACTACCGCGACGGGGGACTTGGCCGTGCGATCATGGGTCGCATCGAGGAGATCGCTCGCGAGGAAGGCGTCGACCGGCTCGTCCTTCATTCCCAGACGCGGGCCGCGCCGTTCTACGCGCGGGTCGGGTACGAGCAGGTCGGCGAGGAGTTCGAAGAAGCAGGGATCCCGCACGTCGAGATGCGCACGGAACTGTGAGAGCCGGGTAGTTTTTGCTCCTCGACCGCCCAGAAGAGAGTGATGGGTGTCGACGTGCCGCTGTCGGCAGTTCGATCGGACTTCGAGCAGTTGCGCCCCCGGGTGGCTGCTGCCGACGGCGACCCCCTCTTTCGGGGGACTCACCAGTACGGCTACGCGACAATCGAGCGAACCTACTACCTCTCGGAAGGCGTGCTGGCGGTCGAGACGGCCTACGTCGACGGCGAGGAGACGGTGACGACCGTCGACGAGAGCTGGCTGCTCGAAGACGATGGCCGGCGAGTGCGACACACAGGTCAGGAACTGCTGGCGTTCTGTGAAGACCACCACTATCTGCACCGCAAGGACGATATCGAGTTCTGTCTCGACGGGACCGCCGCCGAGGGTCGGGATCCGGTCCCCGACGCCGACGTCACCTCGACCTTCCAGCCGGCGACCGCAGTCGAAATCGAGGACGGTGCAGCATTGCAGTACGAGGGTGTGCACGAGGCCGGCGAGGCTCGTGTCGAGCGGTCGTTCTTCTGTAGCGAGTCGGACGGCAGTCTCAGAATCCGGACGCGATACATCTGGGACGGCGAGCACCTGGGCAGTTTCGAGCAGTCCGAGCGACTGCTCGACGGCGGCGAGTTCGTCGCCACGACTGGCGAGCCGGTCGACGCCTTCTGTCGTCGGACTCACCTCGTCGATCCGGAGGCCGACATCCGCTACTGTGCCCGGCTCGTCCGCGACGAGCAGCCGTCTCCGGACGCCGAAGACGTCTAGTCCATCCAGTCGGGGTCGGTTCGGGGCGGACTGAAGACGTCGATTCCGTCGACCGGGACGTCGCTCCTGTTTTCGGCCTCGTGGGGGACGCCACCGGGGATGACGTAGGATTCGCCTGGGCTGATGACGAACTCCTCGTCGTCGATGACGAACGTAAACGTTCCGCGCGTGACGTAGCCGGCCTGTTCGTGCTCGTGGCTGTGTTCGGGAACTGTCGCGCCGGGTTCGATGTGGAAGTGCTGGACGCTCATCTGCTCGCCCGCGCCGAGCTGTGTGAGGTGGACGCCGTCGACGACCTCGACCGTCTCGCCGTCGGCTGGTGCGGCTGTCTGCATAACCGGATCGACTCCCGGCACGGACTTAAGCGATGGCCCGACGCTTTCTTGACGCCGGCCGTCTACGCTCGGGTATGTACGCCGTCGTGGGGTGTAGCGACTGCAGCGCGCTCTGGGTCGTCGAGGGCCGGCCCGAGACCACCCAGTGCCCTCGCTGTGGGAGCCGGAAGCAATTCGCCCGGCTCAAGCAGTTCGTCTCGACCGAGGACCCCGACCACGCAAAGCAGGTCCGGGCCGCCATGCTGGCGAAACGCCAGGGCCAGGCCGAGGCCTTCGCCGACCTCGACGACTTCGCGACCATGGAGACCTACCTCGACGAGGCGGGGGTCGACGACGCCGACTATCTCGAAGCCAGTGGGATCGACCCCGAGGAGGCGACCGCTGCCGGAGAGCGCGCCGAGCGCGGACAGGGCGGCTCCCGGAGCCGCAAGCAGGTCGTCAGGGACGCCCTGGCCGAACTCGAGGAGCCGACGACTGAGGATGTCCTCGCGTACGCGAGCGAACACGGCGTCGACACCGAGTACGTCGAGCGCGCCCTGGAAAAGCTCGTCCGGGCCGGTGAGGTCTCGGAGTCCCGTGGGACGTATCGGTTGCTCTGACGAGCAGCCCGGTCGCGGCCGTTCGGAGACAGCCGGCAGTATCAAATGCTTTCGCGTCGAAGGGCCGACAATGGCATCGACACTTTCCGATAGTCGTCGCGATCTGGTACTCGGTGCCGGTGCAGCAGTCGGTGGCCTCTTGCTCGGGCTGGCGCTTGTGGGTCTGGTCCTCACCGACAGCCTCGAAGCGCTCACCGGGACGCTGGTCGTGGCCGTTCTCGTGGTCGGTGCGTTCGCCTATGGGATCGCCGGCCTCTACGACATCGTCGCGCTCGGCATTCCCAAGCGCGGCGTCGGCCATCTCGTGACCGGGGCCGGGATCGTCCTGGCGTTGCTCGCGCCCTACGGCTCGTCCGAGCGGCTGTTCGTCGCCGCCGGCGCCTTCGCGGTACTGGCCAGCGGCGGCTATCAGCTCGCCCTCGTCGCGGACCTCCTCTCGGCGAGCGAAGAACCCGCGACGGAACTCGAAGGTGACGGCGAAGCCGGCTAGGGACCGCCATTCTCAAGCCCGTGGCTCGCGAGGATTCGGTCGATGAGCGCCTCGAACCAGCGGGTGTGGCTCGATCTGTTGAGCAGCCTCTTCGGCGTCTTCGCCGGAGTCGTCGTCGTCGCCAACGGCTTCGTCGGCCCGCTCACCGTCGGTGACGCGGACCTCGGCGTGGCTGCGATGGGGCTGGTCGGCGCGGGCTTTGCCGGCGTCGGCGTCGGCCACCTCCGTATCGAGGACACCCACCGCGGCATGGGCGAGATTCTGGCCGGCGTCGGTGCGATCTTTCTCGGCGTCTCCTATCTCGTCACGCCCGCGTTGATCCCCTTCGCCATCGGTGTCCTCGGAATCGGCGTCGGTGGGGTGATCGTTCTCGCCGAGAGTTTCGACTACGTGGGCGAGGAGTGACCTGCTCAGCGGCCGTGCTCGGCGTGGGCACTGGCGAGGTGCCGGCCGGCGAGCGCCCCCAGGAGCGAGAGTTCGCCAGCGAGCGCGCCGGCGGCGACGACCTCCGCCAGCGCGTCGCCGTTGCTGCCGGGCGGATCGCCACCGCCCGCGATCCCAAGGATGTCGAGGGCCTCGGACTGAGTGGGTAGTTTCGTCCCGCCGCCGACGGTCCCGACCGCGAGTGAGGGCAGCGTCACCGAGGCGTACAGCCCTGATTCGCGGGCCTCGACGCTGGTGATCGCGTTGGCTCCCTCGACGACCTGGGCGATATCCTGGCCCGTCGCGAGGAAGGCGGCGGCGACGACGTTGGCGACGTGGGCGTTGAAGCCGAAACTCGCGGCCTTGGCACTCCCGATCAGATTCTTGCGGGTGTTGACTTCGGCGATGGCCTCGGCGGTCGTCCCGAAGCGGGCCTCGACCACCTCACTGGGGAGGAAGACGTCGGCGGCCACGGATCGGCCCCGGCCCTGAATGGCGTTGATGGCGGCGGGCTTCTTGTCGGTACAGAGGTTGCCCGAGACTGCGACCAGCGACGCCGGCGTCTCTTCTTCGACGACTTCAGCGGCCGCGCGGGTCGCGATCGTCGCCATGTTCATCCCCATCGCGTCTTTGGTGTCGTATGAAAACCGAAGGAAGACGCTGTCGCCGACGACGTAGGGGGTCACCTCCTGTAGTTCGCCGTGGCTGGTCGTCGACTCGGCCGCGGCGGCGAGGTCGTCGAAACTGGCCCGGACCCAGTCTGCGACTGCGGCCGCCTCTTCGACGTTCGCGACCGAGAAGACCGGTGCGCGCGTCATCCCGCGCTTGAGGACCCGTGTACTCGCTTCACCGGCGTCCCGGATCGCTGCCGCACCGCGGTTGACGCTGGCCACCAGGGCTCCCTCGGTGGTCGCGAGCGGCAGATAGACGGCGTCGCTCGTGCATTCGCCGTCGATCGGAAGCGGACCGGCGATCGCGAGCGGGATCTGGGTCGCACCGATCATGTTCTCGACATTGGCGTCGGCTACAGCGGCGTCGAAGGCGTAGTCTGCGATGGTGTCGAGGTCGGCACCGACTTCTTCGGCCAGGAGATGGCGGCGGGCCGCGGCGGCGGTGGCGGCGTCGGCGTGGTCTTCGAGTTCGTACAGGCGGAGGTCGCCGTCCCGGACGCGTGCGGCGAGGGTCGCGGCGTCGGTCATACTGGAGCCAGGCCGCCGAGACGCCTAACAGTTACTCTATCACCGACCGATTCCGTCTCGTTCCCGTGAGAAGTGTGGTGACACCCGCGACCCCCACGGAGTCATGTCAGACACGGATGTCGGGGCCATCGGTAGACAGGGTCGGAAGTGCCACCTACACGTAGGTATGGCAGTCAAGGCAGAGTACGTACACCCCCGACTGTTCGGCCTTTTTTGAATGATGGTACGCCACCGGCAGTAAATATATCACCTTTCCCGGGACGGCGGGCTGGTCGGTACAGCCGTCGGGACGGGTCTACCGCCCGTGTTCCTCGTGCGCGCTGGCGAGGTGTCGACCTGCCAGCGCACCCAGCAGTGAGAGTTCACCAGCGAGGCCCGCGCTCGCGATCACTTCCGCCAGCGCGTCGCCGTTGGTGCCGACGGGGTCGCCGCCGCCTGCGAGGCCGAGCACGTCCAGGGCTTCGCTCTGGGTCGGCAGGCCGGTCCCGCCGCCGACAGTCCCGACTGGGAGCGACGAGAAGGTCACGGAGGCGTACAGCCCGTCGTCGCGCGCCTCGACGCTGGTGATGGCGTTCGAGCCGTCGACGACGTGGGCCTCGTCCTGGCCCAGCGCGAGGAACGCCGCGCCGAGGATGTTCGCGACGTGGGCGTTGAATCCCAGCGCCCCGGCTTTCGCGCTCCCGACGAGGTTCTTGCGGGTGTTGACCTCGGCGATGGCCTCGGCGGTCGTCCCGAAGCGGTCCTCCACCACGTCGCTGGGCAGGAAGACGTCGGCGGCGACGGTGTAGCCCCGCCCCTCGACGGCGTTGATGGCGGCGGGCTTCTTGTCGTTACAGAGGTTGCCCGAGACCGCGACGAGCGAGGCGGGGGTCTCGTCCTCGATCAGTTCGGCGACCGACCGGGAGGCGATGGTCACCATGTTCATCCCCATCGCGTCGCCGGTGTCGTAGTGCAGGCGCAGGTAGACGTTGTCGCCAACGACGTACGGTGTCACTTCCTGGTACTCGATGTGGGGATCGGTGGCGTTTGCGACCTCCTCGATCTGGTCTTCGTTGTCCTCGACCCACTCGACGACGTCGGCGGCCTCCTTGACGTCGGCGACGGAGAACACGGGCGCGCGGGTGATCCCGTACTTCAGGACTTCCGCGTTCGCCCCGCCGGCGTCGCGGATGGCGGCCATGCCGCGGTTGACGCTGGCGACGAGCGCCCCCTCTGTCGTCGCGAGGGGGACGTAGAAGTCGTCGTCGGCCGCGGAGCCGTCGACCGGGACCGGCCCGGCGACGCCCATCGGGATCTGGGCGGCCCCGATCATGTTCTCGATGTTGGGGTCGGCGCGCTCGGCCGGGAACGAGAAGTCCGCGACGGTGTCGAGGTCGGCGTCGGTCTCCTCTTTCAACAGCAGTCGACGGGCCTCGGCGGCCGTCTTGGGGTCGGCGTGATCCTGGAGTTCGTACAGACGGAGGTCGCCTGATTCGACACGATCCGCGAGCTCTTGTGCACTCGGCATGCCAGCAGGTGACAGCCCCGCCACCCTAAGCGTTGCTCTTGGCGGTGGCTCTTTCCCGATCGAAACCGAGTCGGTCGCTATGGAACCGCGAACCTACCTTCGTCTGGAAGGACTGGCTGTCTTCGCCGGCGCGCTCGCCGTCTATTTCACCCTCGGCGGCCCGTGGTGGCTGCTGGTCGTGCTCGCGCTCGCGCCGGACCTGGCGATGGTCGGCTATCTCGCCGGGCCGAAGGTCGGCGCACTGAGCTACAACACTGCCCACACGTACGTTCTCCCGGCCGCGCTCGGCGGGGCAGGAATATATGCCGACGTCTCGATGGCTGTCCTCCTCGCGCTGATCTGGGCCGGCCACATCGGCGCCGACCGCGCGGTCGGCTACGGGCTGAAGTATTCGAGCGGGTTCGAAGACACGCACCTCACGACACAGCCTGCGCCGCTCGATGCACTGACCCAAGAATAGGTTCACGGCCAGCTTCAAGTCCGTCACGCTCGACCACCCAGACATGACCGACGCTGCCGGGATCTACGCACGTGAATCGGACCTACTCGACCGCTACGTTCAGATCGGGGCCGCCGGCGAGCGCGTCCTCGCCGTGTCGTTTCCAGGGACACCGGACGCGGAGGCGGGGACCGATCACCCGCTACTCGACCGGATCGAGGCGTATCTTGAGGGCGAAGACGACGGCTTCGCGGACGTGACGGTCGCGCTCACCGTGCCGACCGACCAGCGAAAAGTGCTCGAAGCCGTTCGGGAGATCCCCTACGGTGAGCAGGTCAGCGTCGAGCAACTGACGCGGATGACTGCCGGACTCGACCCCGAGGACGACGACGACCGACGGCAGGTGCGGACGGCGCTGGACGCAAATCCCGCGCCGCTTCTCATCCCGGATCATCGCGTCAGGGACGGCCCCAGCGGTGCGCCGCCGGGCGTCGTCCAGCAACTCAGAAAGGTCGAACGGCTATAGGCCGCGCGTCGGTCGACGCTTCTACTCTGCGATTCCCAGTCCCTCGTGGACGACGAACTCCAGGGCGTTGACGAGGTAGTGCGCGACGATTACCGTCAGGAGACTCCCCGTGAGTACGTAGGCCGTCGCCAGCACGAATCCTAACATGCCAGTGACGACGATACCTGCCCGGCCCTGCGCGCCGTGGCCCATCGCGAATCCGAACGAGGAAACGACGGCCATCGTCCACGGCGAGACGTTCAGTCCGGCGGCGACGACGCCGATGGCCGCGCCGCGAAAGACCAGTTCCTCGACGCCGGCGATGACGGGCAGCACGAGCCCGAGGAGGACGACCCAGCCGCCCCGGGAGTCGGGTGCGAGTAGCTCGCGGAGCCCCTCGTCGTACTCGATCCCGGCGGCGTCGACGACGCGACTGCCGAACTCGCTGGCCAGCCACAGGCCGACGCCGAGTCCGACACCCCACCCCAGATTCGTGAGTGTGAGGGCGTCGTTCCCGAGTCCGAACGCCCACGCCGGGATGGCGAAGCCGGCCGCGCCGCCGACCAGCACCACGCCGAACAGTCCCTGCGTGACGGCGACGTTTGCGAGCAACGCGCCGGTCGAGACCGACTGCACCCCTGCTGGAGATGTCGCGGTCGACGTCGAGACGGGCTGTGGTGTCGAAGAGATACTGGGATCGACGCCGGCTGGAGTGACCTGCTCGGAGAGCGGGAGCTGTTCGGTGATGAGTTGCTGTGAGATCCACGCGAGTCCGAGAAACGCGGTCAGAACGAGACCAGTGAGCCCGACGAAGGCGGCCCACTGGGGGGCCATCTAGTTGGGGCTTGGCGAGCCGCTGCGGCCGACCTGGCGTTCCAGGGCCTGTCCCGTGATGGACTTCAGGCGGTCGACCAGCGAGTCCTTCTCCGGTTCGCCCGCGAGGGCGACTTCCAGCACTTCAGAGAGGTGCTGGACCGGGATGATCTCGATCTGCTCTTTGTACTCGTCTTCGATCATGACGTCTTGCTCGTTGGCCGCGGGGATGATGACCCGGTCGATGCCGGCCTTGGCGGCGGCCTCGATCTTGTGGGTCACACCGCCCACGGGGAGCACGTCACCGCGAACCGACAGCGAGCCGGTCATGGCGACGTCCTGTTCGACGGGGACGTCTTCGAGTGCGGAGATGACCGCGGTCGCCACAGTCACGGACGCGGAGTCACCTTCGACGCCCTCGTAGGACTGGACGAACTGGATGTGGATGTCCTTCTCGGAGATGTCCTCGTCGGAGAACTTCTTGATGATCGCGCTGACGTTCTGGACCGCTTCTTCGGCGATCTCCTGCAGTTTCCCGGTGGCGATGACCTCGCCGGGACCCTGGCTGGGCGTGACTTCGGCCATGACGGGCATGACGATGCCCGAATCCTCGCCCATCACTGCGAGGCCGTTGACGCGGCCGATCACGCTGCCCTCGCTGACGGTGAGCTCGTAGTCCTTGCGGCGCTCGATGTAGTTGTCCGCGAGCTGCTGTTCGATCGAGCGCGAGCGGCGTTTGGCCTGGAGGACGTCCTCGCGGGTGGTGTACTCCTTGTCCTCGGCGCGGGCGATGTCACCAGCGACGCGGACGAGGCCACCGAGGTCACGCAGTTTGAGGGTGAGGTGGCCCTTTCGACCGGCGCGGCGGCGGGCTTCGAGGATGACCTCCTCGACGGCGTTCTCGGTGAAGTGGGGCAGGCGGCCGTCCTTCTCGACTTCCTGGGCGACGAACCGGGCGTACTTGCGGCGCATCTCCGGTTCGTCCTCGATGGTGTCGTCCATGTACACCTCGTACCCGTAGCCCTTGATCCGCGAGCGCAGGGCGGGGTGCATGTTCTCCATGGCGTCGAGGTTCCCGGCCGCGACCATGATGAAGTCCGTCGGGACGGGTTCGGTCTGGACCATGGCGCCCGAGGAGCGCTCGGACTGGCCCGTGATGGAGAACTCACCCTCCTGAATCGCGGTCATCAGCTTCTGCTGGGAGCGGATGTCCAGCGTGTTCATCTCGTCGATGAACAGCACGCCCTTGTTGGCCTTGTGGATGGCCCCGGCCTCGACGCGGTCGTGGCTCGGGGTCTCCATGCCACCGGACTGGAAGGGGTCGTGGCGGACGTCGCCCAGCAGCGCACCGGCGTGGGCACCGGTCGCGTCCTCGAAGGGCGCGGTCTGCTGGCCGGAGGCGTTGACCAGCAGATTGGGGATCATGGCGTCGCTGCCACGGGCCCCGTAGCGGAAGGCGAGATAGATGATCCCGGCCGCGAGGATGCCGAGCAGGAGGCTTCCTGCAAAGAACAGCGCGTAGCCGATGACAATCGCGATGATGATCCACATCAAAAACGACCGCATCTGGTTGCGCTTGCGCGCCTCCTCTTTGTGGGCGTCGACGATCTGTTCGCCCTTGCCGGCGGGCACGGTCCGGACTTTCGGCTCGTTGCCGTCGTCCGGGTTGTGATAGACCAGCACGTCCTGCAGATCCTCTTTGGGGAGGAGCTGGCTCATCGCCTTGGCGAGCATCGACTTCCCGGTCCCGGGCGAGCCGATCATCATCACGTGGCGGCGCTGTTTGGCCGCCTTCTTGACGATGTCCCGGGCGTGGTCCTGGCCGATGACCTGATCGACCAGTCGGTCGGGAACTTCGATTTCCTCGGTCGTCTTTACGTTGAGGCCACCGAGGATATCGTCCTCGTCGCCCTCGAACGACTCCTCGCCGTCGACGGTGACGTCGCTGCCGAGGTCGTCGTCTGCGGTGGATGGGCTCTCATCGTCGTCGGTGGCGTCCGCGTCGCCGTTGGTGGCAGGGTCCGATTCGCCGCCCGTCGCGGAATCGGCCTCGACTGGCTCGTCGCCGTCGAGGAGTCCCTCGATGGTTGGCTCGTCGTCCGCACCCGCGGTATCTTCACCTCCGCCGCTGGCCGCCGGCGGAGACGACTGCGCCTCCTCGTCCTGGACGGCCCGCTCTGACTCGCTGTCAGCCGACGTGGCCGCCTCGTCCCGGTCGGCGTCGGGGGTGTCGTCGGTATCGTTGTGGTCGCTCATTTGAGTCGGTTCTGTGCCCGTTTCTCAGGGTCTGTCGACTGATATACTTTCTCCCCTCTATCCGTCTTCGGGCCGCTCTCGTCTCGGTGGAAGACTGGCTGAATCGCCGGATATCCGGCTTCTCGGTGGGTATAGGTGTCCGGTAGTGTTGACTACCTGCTAGACACGGCGGCTTTTTTAAAATACGGCTCCGAGTTCGGCAGTAGGGACATGACTCGCGGGTTCTACATCGGCCGCTTCCAGCCGTATCACGACGGTCACCACGCGATGATCGAACAGATCGCCACGGAGGTAGAGGAACTCGTGGTCGGGATCGGGAGCGCCGACGCCTCCCACACCGAGCACAACCCCTTTACTGCCGGTGAGCGCATCATGATGCTCACCAAGTCGATCGCCGAGTTCGAGCGCGACCACGACCTCGTCACCTACGTCGTCCCCATCGTCGACATCGACCGCAACGCCGTCTGGGTCGGCCACGTCCAGAGCATGTGCCCTGAATTCGACGTCGTCTACTCGAACAACCCGCTGGTCGTCCGGCTGTTCGAAGAGCGGGGCGTCGAAGTCCACCAGTCGGGGATGTTCGACCGCGGCCGCCTCGAGGGAACGGATATCCGCCAGCGCATGATCGAGGGCAGAGAGTGGGAAGACCGCGTTCCCGATCCGGTCGTCGAGGTCATCCATGAGTGCAACGGTCTCCAGCGGCTTCGGACCGTCGTTCAAGAGGACGTGGCCGAGCGCTGGGAAGCCGGCGAGGACGATCGGTAGTCCAGCCCGCGTTGTCCCGAGATTGAAGCCGTTGCCGTCCCAACTCGCGATCGATGATCACGCTCAGTTCTGACTTCGGCTCGCCCTATCCTGCGGCGATGAAAGGCGTCGTCCTCCAGCGATCGGACGCCCGGATTGTCGACGTCGCCCACGACTTCCCCCGGCAGAACGTCGAGGCCGCGGCGTTCTGGCTGCGCGAGGTCCTGCCGTACTTTCCGCCGGCAGTCCACTGCGTCGTCGTCGATCCTGGGGTGGGAACCGAACGGGCCGCGCTGGCCATCCGCGCCGGTGAGCACGCGCTCGTCGGCCCGGACAACGGCGTGCTCGTTCCGGCCGCCCGGGCGCTCGCCGACGACTTCGAGGTCTTCGAGATCGACTACGACGACCCCGGCAGCGTCACGTTCCACGGCCGGGACGTCTTCGCGCCCGCCGCGGCGACCGTCCACGAGGCCGGTGTCGCCGGGTTCGAGACCCACGAACAGTTCGAACCGACCGAGGAGTACGTCGATCTGACGTTCCCGGAGCTGATCGAACGCGAGGACGGAATCACGGGTAAGGCCCTCGTCGTCGATAGTTTCGGGAACGTGATCACGAACATCCCCGGCCGGTATCTCCAGGCTCAGTTCGACACGGACGTGACCGTCAACGGCGTCTGGGCCCCGGCGCGCCGGACCTACGCCGAGGTCGACACCGGGAGCCGCCTCGTGACGGTCGGCAGCCACGGCAACGTCGAACTCGCCGTGAACCAGGGCCGCGGCGACGAGCGTTTCTCGGTGAGTCCAGGATCACGAATTCGGCTGCGCTGGACCTGACCCTCTCGGCCTCGTGACCTCGATTCTCTCTTCAGTGTCGCCGTGATGCCCACAGCGAGCGGATCGCCGCCGCCGCGTGAGCCGCGAACGCACGGGGCGCTCGCTTCCGGGCCGTCCGCAGCGCTACGTCGAGTTCGTCGGTCGCGTCCTCGACGATCCCTTCGCCGTGCCCGACGAGCACGCGCTCGGGCTCGATGTCGGCGAGCGCTGTCCGCGGCGGAAGCAGCCGTCGATAGATCGAGACGCCCAGTCGTTCGTCGCCGACCAGAAAGTGCCCGGCCGTCCCCATCGACTCGGGGACGTACAGCGTCCCGTCGCGCTCGCGCCACAGAATCGCCTCCTGCCAGCTCGGCAGCGGGGTCGTCGGCCGGCATTCGAACTCGCCGATCGGACAGCCGATCCGCTCTACTGGGGCGTCGACTCGCTCGGGCACGCGTTCGATCCACTGCGGTATCGAGACCGGGACATCGTGCCGGGTCGCGATACCGCCTGCGTCGCGCGCGTGCCAGCTCGAACAGACGACGACGCCGGCGACTTCGCCGTACTCGGCCAACAGGTCGTCCAGCCCCGGTGCGTCAAGCGGGTCGACGACCCAGAGTCCGTCCTCGGTTTCGAGCGCATGGCTCGCACGAGCGAGCGTCTCCTCGGGATGGACCAGCCATCCCACAGCGTCCTCGAAGCGGTTGATCACCGACAGCGTCCGCTCGTTCTCGCCGTACGGCGGCATGGTTCGGCCACCGGGGCCTGGAGTCCTGTAGCTGTCGGATCGGCGCTCGAAAAACCGCTGCCCCGACGGGGGATCAGTCCAGTAGCTCCGGGCCGGCTTCGACCAGAATCTCCTCACCGCCCAGGAAGTACAGGACGGCCAGCACGATCAACACGATTGATGGGTTCGACCGCCACCCGGGACTTGCCAGTCGGTCCGGGGGCACTTTTCTACCCCATAAATAATTGAAGTCTGATAGTACCAATCGAGAATTCATTGTCTGACGGTAGTTTATCTCCCTTCGGAACAGGGTCGTTACCATGAGCAGCGAGCCACGAGAGTCGAACCCGGATGTCGAACAGGACGAACACGCCGAGTCAGAGCATTCGGCAGGCCCACCAGCACTGACACTCGCACTCCCGGACGGGTGTGAGAGCGTCTCCGACGCCATCGTCACGAACAGAGAGATGCTGCGCGAGCCCCAACAGCACGGACTCGCGACCGACGAAGACATCACACATCTCTCCGAGGCGATGGAGGGACTCTCGACGAAAGTCGAGAAGGTCGGCCACAAGCACGAGGAAAGTCGCTCGGACGTCGAGGAACTCCAGGAGACAGTCGAGCAACAGCGCCAGCGGATCGAGGAGCAACAGGCACAGATCGAAGACCAACAGGCACAGATCGGGGAACAGGGAGATCAGATCACCCATCTCCAGCAGCAACTCGAGGACAAACAGCACCAGATTGACGAACAGCGCCAGCAGATCGACGATCAACTGCACCAGATCGATCAACAGCATCAGCAGATCGACGAACTGCAGTCGATGGTCACTCAGCTCATGGATATCCTGGGAACCGACGCCGAGTGGGAGACGTTCGACGACGCCTGAGTCGTCGTTACCCCAGCCGGGAACGCTTTTCGAGAGCCACCTGGTCGAGAGACGATCCTCAATCGAGTAGTTCTAGCCCGGCTGCCAGCAGGATCTCCTCGCCGCCCAGCAGGTACAGGACCCCGAAGACCACGAGCAGTGTCACGAGGCCGCCACCGAGGACCGCGCCGAGACCCAGTTCCACGCCCAGTACTTCGATCAGTGCGAGCGCAGTGGTCGTCATGGCGGTCGATGTTGTCGCCGCCCAGTCAAAAAAACGTGGTGGCGACCGCGAGACGGCAGTCGGATGGCTGCGCCGCTCACAGCAACGCCAGCGTCACCCAGATCGCGCCCGCCGCGGCCAGCGGAATCGTGAGATTGTCGTCGATGACATAGGTGGCAATCACGGGCTTGAGTCCGTCGGCGAGCATCGCCGCCGCGCCGCCGACGACTGCCGCGATCGGCGTGACAAATGGCAGCGCGATCGCGGTACAGACGCCGAACATGATTCCGAGTACGGAGCCGCGTTTGCGGATCACCTCGAAGGTCCCGGGATCGCCGAGCACTTCCGAGTCGCCCGAGCCGAGCAGTCCGCTGATAGGGTCACCGAGCGTGAGCATGAGGATCGACGGGACCGCGATCGCCGGCTCGACGGCGAAGACGACGATCGTGACGCTGATCAGTGCCAGCGCGTAGCCGGCGAGGTTGTCCTCCTCGTACTCGCGAGTGAGGTGGTCGTAGATCCACCACTCCAGGCCGACGATCAGGCGGATCACCTCCAGGGCGACCGCGAGCGCACAGCCAGCCGTGACCAGCAACTGGACGTGTCGCCAGGTGAGCAGGCCCGCGACGTACGCCAGCGGGAGGAGGCTGCCGCTGGCGTGGACCACGCGGCGGGCTATCTCCGACTCCATCCCTTCCAGAATCCCGCGCACGGTTAGAGGTCGTCGAAGTGTCGGTCGCCGTCCCGCAACTCGGTCAGCGTCTCGGCCAGCGCGTCGATCGGGACGCGGCGCTGGGCGGTCGTGTCCCGTTCGCGGACGGTCACTGTCCCTTCCAGATCAGGATCGTCGCCGTCACCGAGCGTGTCGTAGTCGACGGTAACACAGAACGGCGTGCCGACCTCGTCCTGGCGGCGGTAGCGCCGACCGATCGCACCCGAGTCGTCGTAGGTGACCGACAGGCCCGCCGCCCGGAGGTCGTCGACGACCTCCTGTGCGTTCTCTGCGAGGCCGTCCCGATCCATCAGCGGGAAGACGCCCACTGTGGTCGGTGCGACCTCGGGCGGGAGTTGCAGGAACGTACGCTCCTCGCCGTCGATCTCGTCCTCCCGGTAGCAGTGATCGAGCGCCGTGTACAGCGCCCGGTCGATCCCGAGCGACGGTTCGACGACGTGGGGCGTGATGTGCTCGCCGCTCTCGGTGACTTCCTCGACCGCGAAGCCGGCCCTCTCGACCGGGACGGTGTAGGACGCACCGTCGACCTCGACGGTGACGTCCTCGCCGTCGAATGCATCCGGATTCCGTTCGGCCAGTACTTCGAGTGCGTCGGCGACCGCAGCGGCGTCACCGCCGAACTCCGGCCCGAGGTAGCTCATGTCCGGGTCCACAGTGGCTCTCTCGACGGTGATCGGTTCGTCGTACTGCTTGAACACGGTGAACTCCTCGTCGGAGTGTTCGGCGTGCTTGCTGAGGTCGTAGTCACCACGGTAGGCAAAGCCGGCGAGTTCGATCCAGTCGCCGTCGACCTCGGCCTCGGCGTCCCAGCAATCGGCGGCGTAGTGTGCGAGTTCGCCGGGGAGGTGCTGTCGGAAGCGGAACCGATCCATGTCGACGCCGATCGACTCGTACCACTGTTTTGCGATCCCGAGGTAGTAGGCGATCCAGGGATCGCCGACGACGCCCTCCTCCAGGACCTCGCCCACGGTGGCCTCGGTAATCTCGCCGTCGTCGCCCTCCTGCTCGCTGGCGGGGTAGAACGGTGCCTCGACGTCGGCGACGGCCGAGATGTCGGGTTCGTCTTCCTCGGGGTCGACGAACAGTTCGAGTTCGGCCTGGGTGAACTCCCGCACTCGCAGGAGGGACTTCCGGGGGCTGATCTCGTTGCGATACGCGCGGCCGATCTGGGTGACGCCAAAGGGCAACTGGTTGCGGGCGTACTCCGCGAGTTGTGGAAACTCGACGAAGATCCCCTGGGCGGTCTCGGGTCGCAGATAGCCCGGCGAGGACGAACCTGGGCCGATGTTCGTCTCGAACATGAGGTTGAAGTCCTGGATCGCTTGCCCGGCTAGGCCGGCGCCGCAGGTCGGACAGACGAGTTCGTACTCGGCGACGATCTCCTCGACCTCCTCGATCGGTAGGGACTCGGCCTCCTCGATGTCGGTGTTGTCCTCGACGATGTGGTCGGCGCGGTGGGACTCGCCGCACTCGGGACACTCCACGAGCATGTCGTCGAACCCATCGAGGTGGCCCGAGGCCTCGAAGACGGGTTCGGGCATCACGGTCGGGGCGTCGACTTCCATGTTACCTTCCTGGATCGTGAACCGCTCGCGCCAGGTGTCCTCGATATTTTGCTTGAGGGCCGCGCCCTGCGGACCGAACGTGTAAAAGCCCGAGACGCCACCGTACGCGCCGGCCGACTGGAGGAAGAACCCGCGTCGCTTCGCCAGTTCGACGACTGGGTTCCCCCCGCTCATACGAGCGCCTCCAGCAGATCGATGTCTCGAACGATGCCTACGAGGGAATCGCCTGAGAGGAGCGGGATCTGTTCGATGTCGTTGTTGAGCATCATCCGGGCGACTTCCTTGGCCGTCCGGCGTTTGTTGACGGTCAGCAGATCGGCGGTCATGAACTCGCTGACGGGTTCGGCTGGAATCTCGACGTTGCGGGTCGGCATGTAGCGGTTGCCGACTGCCTTGACGCTCTCCCACTTCCAGTCGCTGTCGTCGTCGGCGATAGACTCGCCGGTGTCGGCTTCGCCTTCGACGACCTGGGCGACGTCGATGATGTCGACTTCGGTGAGCATGCCGCAGAGTTCACTCTCGTCGTCGAGCACGACGCCGTAGGGGACGTCGGCATGCGAAAGCTCGCGTTCGGCGACCGGCAGCGGCGTCCCAGCGTAGACGCAGTTGACGTCCCGGCGCGCGAGATCGCCGACCGGCACGTCGCCCTCGACTTTGCCCTCGGCGATCGCGCGGATGACGTCGGTGATCGTGACGATTCCCTCCAGTCGGCCGTCGACGACCGGCACGCGGCGCTCGTTCTCCTCGACCATCAGGCGCGCGGCGTCCTGGATCGAGGCGTCGGCGGTGATGGTCGGGACCTCCTCGACCAGCAGCGCGAGCTGGTCCTCGTCGGGTCGGTCGATCAGCGCGTCGCGGGAGACGATCCCGCGAAACTCCTCGCCGTCCTCGGTTTCCTTGATGACTGGAACAGACGAGAAGGTCCGCTCCTGCAGGTATTCGAGCACGTCGTCTCGGGTGCCGGGGATCTCTACCGTCACGACGTCCTCGCGTGGCGTCATGGCGTCTGCGACGTTCATATATGCCCACTACTCCCGCCCCCACGTACTAAGACCTTACACATTGGATGAGAGAGCGACCCATACGGGTTAATATTAACAGATAACGTATGTGTGTCTGACGCTACCCCGACGCAATCGCCTGGTTTCCGGCACGTTTATGTAGGAGTGATACAGATTACCAAACATGTCGCAGGAGACGGAGGCTGTCGCGGCAGTCGCTGAGGACGCCGAGGTCATGGCCTCGGTCGAACACGGTTCCACGGGCGACACGTTCATTCTCGCCGATATCACGCGCGACGACGCCTTCGTAACACTGCCACTCGAAGACGCCGCTGCGCTTCCCGAGTGGCGGTAGGCAGTCGCCGTCGATTCCAAAAGAGCGTCTCGACAGCGGTGCGTCAGCGTTAGAACGACGCGTCGTCGGCTCGCAGGACGACCGCGCTGTCGACGCTGACGCCCGACCCATCGGCGACGTCGCTGTCGGTCAGCAGGTCGGTCGTCTCGACGCCAGCCGGCAGTGAGACGGTCGCCGAGCCGGACTCGAAGTGTAGCACGACCAGGACCTGGCCGTCTTCGCCCTGGCGAGCGTAGGCGACGACACCGTCGGGCTGGTCGTCGAGTTCGACCGGCTGGGTGTCGGCGGCCGAGGCCAGTTCAGGAACCGACTTGCGGGCACTCACGAGGTTCTCGTAGTGGGCCTTGAGGTCCTCGTCGATGCTGTCCCAGTTCATCGTGCCGCGCTGGTCGCCGACGCCGGTCTCCTGACCGTAGTAGATCATGGGTGCGCCCGGGAGCGTGAACGTCGCCGCGCCGGCGGCCATCTGGGAGGCTTTGTCGCCGATCGACAGGAACCGACTCATGTCGTGGTTCTCGACGTAGTTGAAGAACGTCGTGTGGTCGGGATAGCCCATCGCGTCCCGGTCGTCGAGGACGTCGTTGACGGCGCTCGCGTCCTCCTCGCCGCGGCCGATCGCCCGCACCGTCTCGTTGAAACCGTAGTCGAAGTGGGCGTCGAATTGGGCTTCGGCGAAGTCGCTGTGCCACGGGACGGTTTCGTCCAGCAGGAGGAACTCCTCGTCACGGGCTTTCACGCGGTCGCGGACGTTCTTCCAGAAGCTTCGGGGGACGCCCCAGGCGACGTCACACCGGAAGCCGTCGACGACTTCCTGCCAGTGGTCGATCACGGCAAGTAGCCACGACCGCAGCGCGAGCGAGTCGTAGTCGACGACCGGGATGCCCTGCCAGTAGGCGTAGGTCAGCGCCGTGCTGCCGAACTCCCACTCGTAGAGCTGGCGGTAGAACTCCTGGCCGGCGTCGTCGGTACCAGTCCCGATCTTCGCGGCCTGGAAATAGGGATGCTCGCGCGCGGTGTGATTGATCACCATGTCGAAGATGACCTTGATGTCCCGCTCGTGACAGGCGTCGACCAGCGACTGGTAGTCCTCGTTGCTGCCCAGCGCGTCGGCGGCCTCGAAGTAGTCCTTTATGTCGTAGCCGTGCGGGCCGCCGGGCACGCCGGGATTGCTGTGGCTGTGTGATTCGAGCATCGGTGTCAGCCAGAGCGCGTCGACCCCCAGTTCGTCGAGGTAGTCCAGTCGGTCCTCGATGGTCTGGAAGGTCACGTCGTCGTCGAAGCGCCGGACGAAGATCTCGTAGATGACGGAATCTTCGACCCACGACGGCGGATCGTTCGGATGCGCGGTCGACCCGTCCGACTCCAGGCTGACGTAGTCGGCGACGCTGTGGCGGTCGCCGATGGCGACGGCGTGGATCCGGGCGGTGTCGGAAACGGCGTCGACGGGGACGGTCGCGGTGTGACCGTCGACCGACAGCGAGCCGTCGAGGGTATCGCGGTCGTCGACGTAGAACTCGACGTCGAGATCTTCGACCGTGTTGTCGCCCTCGGGGCTTGGCTCGGCGTCTGCTTCGAGAACGAACTGATCACTGTCTTGTTCGGCGGTGAGCGTCACCCGTGGCTGCGGATCGTCTTGACTCTCCTCGGGGAAGGCCCTGACTGTGAGTTCGTGGGTACCGTCAGGCGCGTCTAGTTCGAGCGTGTACTCGCCCGGAACGTCCGGCTCGAAGTGGATGACGGGTGTGTCGCCAGTTCCGGCACTCGACCCGGAGGGCGAATCGGCGACCGACCAGCTGTAGGAGGCGTCCCTGTCGGGATCGAACGGCGCGAGGTCGCCGTCGACGCCTGATAACTCGACGTCGAGCGGCGAGAGGTTGGTGTTCGTCCCTTCGCCGTGCAGGAGTTCGCCCAGCGGCGTCGCGCCGACGCTGGTGAACCGCGGCGGACCCGGATGATGAGAACTGCGGATATCCGCTTCCGGGAGGTCCGCTGGCCCGAGCAACTCTCCCGGGGGGACCGACGTCGTCGTGGTCGTCGTCCCGTCGGCCGGTCCGTCGGTCGTCGACGTCGGCGTGTCGGTTCCGTCTCCGCCGTCGCCTGTACACCCGGCGAGTGCGCCGATTCCGGCGAATCCGGTGGCGGCGAGCAGCCGCCGTCGAGTCACCCACTCGGGAACGTCGTCGTTGCCAGACTGTCCCATACCCGGCCGGTAGTGGGTGGTATTGATAAGGATTAATATATGAGCTAGGCCCCGCCCAGCGATATCGGATCGGTCTGGAACAACTCGACGATCAGTCGCATGAGTACGGCCGCGGAGGTCGTCTCGGCGCTCCAGAGGGCGATCTCCCGTTCATCACCGCCACCGCGGTCGGTGACCATCCCCAGCAGGAGCGTGTCGTCGTCGACCATCAGCACCCGCGACGTGCTCGGCGGGATGTGCTCGTCCGGTTCGTGGATCGTCTGGACCGCCTTCTCGTCGAGTTCGTCCAGGAACGGCTCGCTCGTGCTCATCACGACCGGGACGATGCCGTCGTCGGTGGCCCCCTCTAGCGCTGCGCGGATCTGTGCGTCGTACATCGGCTCGCGGGCGGCCCCGTAGAGGACTCGATCCTCGGCGTCGCCGATCAACTCGGCGACCCGCTGGGAGACCTGCTCGCGACCGCGGATCGTCCACAGCGCCTCGCTGACCTCCCCGCCCTCGTCTTCGGCTCGCTGGACGTCGTCGAGGTAGCCGAACAGCTCCCGGCCTGCAGCCTCGAACTGTTCGAGCAGCCGTGTCTCGGCCGTCTCGATGTCGACCGGCTCGTAGACTGTCGGTCTGGTCTGGAGTGCCCGCAGGAGTCGTCGCTCTTCGAGCGATTCCGCAGCCCCGTACACCTGCGAGCGCGGGACGTCTGTCACCTCCGCGACGTCGCTTGCGGTTCCGTTCCCCAGTTTCTGTAGTCCCAGAAAGACCCGTGCTTCGTAGGTCGTCAATCCGAATCGTGTGAGTGTCTCGACAGCGTCGGTGTCGTCCATATGTCTCTGTTGTCGTCGTCATCAGCCCCCCGCATTCGTCGACTGTGCTATACCAGAAGAGAATCGGTAGCATGGGTCATAAGTCCGTCGTCGCTATCGCTGACACGTTCGGTCGGGTCCGAAACTATCCTTCCCGTATGGGTCTTTTGCACCCAGCGCATTTCCCTGACACGCGTTGGTTCGAGACAGAGATGTATGGGGTGGAAATGGATATATCAATCTAGAACGTGCATTTATTAAACTGGCTGGCGTGATACCGATGATGACATCGATGATTGCTCGACTCATCGAATGGGGGCCGCTGGTTGTTCAGCAAGTTTGGGGGATAATGTGGGTAGTTGTGACTATCGCAGGCCTCAAGGAATTATTTGGGAACGCCTACGATGAGTCAGTACATTCGAAGCACGCTGACTGGATTCGACACGTCCAACCACCACCCCCAGATCCATTCCCATCGTCGCCTAAGATTCAGTGGGCTGCCGGTGTACTCGGTGGATTGCTGAGTCTCGGGATAATGGCTGTTTTAGGAGTAGTCGCGATTTGGGGAATTGTACTGTCGTACTATCTGGGCTACCCGGTAGATCCGAAACCAATACTCGCAGGCGTGGTGTCCCTGGGCGTAGTCTCTGTGTTCATATTCGTCCCTAAAATTGAGCGGCAGTTACTGCTCGCCGTCGGATGGGGAAAATAACGCACATCGCACCGTCTAGTTGACGCCCACTTGCTCTACGCAGCGCTTCGGGACCCGAGCCACCAGAGTTGCTTCGGCGTCGAAATGTACGAACTAAAATACCACGGGCACGTACCGGCTGGCATGACCGACGAGGGCGAGTACGAAGAGTACCGGAACACGCTCAACGAGATCGTCGACGGTGGGGGCTGTGTCGAGACGATGGCCGCGACCTCGGACCTCCGAGGCGAGGGCAGCGAGACCTCACGCCGTGATCTCCTCGCCAGCGACGCGCTGGCCGGCGGCGTGGCCGAGACCGTCGACGGCGTCCTCGCCGAAGTCGACACCGAGGAGGCTCGCGCTGCCCTGAGAGCGGACTACGAGGACCTCGGCGACGTTCGGGAGGCCTTCCGCGAGACCGTCGAACCCGCACTCTTCGACGCGCTCGACGCAGTCGGAATCGACCTCGCGCTCGACGATTTCGCACTCGATCCCGCGGTCTGCCTCAAAACCTTCACCGAGTCCGACCTCGAAGAAGCGATGACCCTGCTTCCGCACGTCTTCGAGGGGGGTGTCGTCGGGCGGATCGTCGCGCGGACCCCGGTCGACGGCGGAATCGCCACTGTCCACGCCATCCCCGAGTGGGACCAGTCCTATGCCGTCCTCGACCGCGACGGCGCGGAGACGCTCGTCCTCCCCGATGGACGGATAGTCGACTGCGCGGGCGCGTCCGAGCAAGAGACTGGCGTCGACTGCGACCCCGAGCGCTCGGCCCGGACGGAGTACGTCCAGCAAGTGGTCGAGGTCGATGGGGAGGACTACGTCGTCGAGACGACCTGTTCGATGGTGTGATGGTGTTTTGAACGAAATTCAATAAATCAGAGCATATCGTCTGTTGTGTCCGCAGTCCGGAATGCCCCGATTGTAGAATACTGGAGTGACTGTGGATAGGCGGTCTCGTACGGGACTGGATCCTCAAGTTCGTAGAGCGATCCGGGTTCGAACCTGATTACTTTCTTGCCTTCTGAGATTTTGGCTCCATCTTGGTAGTCTTCCGGCTCCCGCGCTAAGTTGGCCTCGTCAGGATCTACGATGTCTTTCACCTTCGCGAAATACCTCACTTTTCGGACATCTCCGGTAACGTACATCGCTATGTAATCGAACTCGCTTCCAACTCGAACGAATCCCCACGCTTCGTTCTCTATCAGGAAAGGAAGCCCTGATTTTTTTGTTGGAAACACTGCCAGACGTGCGTTGTCGTTACCTTTGATTTCATTCCGGGCAATCTTCCCAGCTACTCGGTTCCTTAGCGGCTCAATCTCTTCAGAAGAAGTCTCTGATTCTTCCGTTTCTCCCGGCGGTTCCTCGCTGACGAAATGGCGCTGTTCACGAAGTACCGAGACGAGATTTTGCACAAACTCGCGAGACTGTTCTTCAAGATCGACAGTTACCTCACCCACCTCACTCTCGATGGCCTCCGTGACAGATTCAGTGACTTGATCTTCGTTTTCTTGCAGGCGTCGGATTGCTCGGTTCGTCTGGGCGACCTGTTCGGCTACCTCGTCAGACTTCCCGGAGCGTATCGACTCTTTCGTCAGCAATTCCAAGACTTCCGGGTTCTCGACGAGGTCATCAAGATCAAACTGAACGACGGAAACCTCCTCACCATCATTTTGGTGGCGGTTCTTGGTCAGAACTTCGAACGATTTACCGTTCGTCAGAATCCCCCAGTCAACGCCGAGTTCCTGCCTCATGTAACTCCGAAGCTGTTGCACTTCGGTATCAGTGAGATTTGATCGAACCGGCTTTGCTTCGACAAAGACTACAGGTGAGTCTCCGACAAGGAGTGCATAATCTACGTGAGTGCTGCCAGAGGCCATTGGTATAGTATATTCGAGCGACACTTCAGTAGAGTAGAGATCCCATCCAAGTAATTCGAGAAACGGTTGAACGAGTTTGACTTTCGTATTCTCCTCGTCCATCTGCGGTGAGGATTCGATGAGTTGCTGGCTGCGACGTACGTACTCATCGATCTCTTGACGATCCATTGGTAAATGTTCAACAACGCACCTATTTATAAGATGGTGGAAAAACTGGCCCAGGATAAATTGGAATTGGTCCCGGTGATGTTACCGACATTGCGGTCGCGGCCACCACCAGCATACGGCGGCCACCAGGCCGCCGTTTCCCCGGAATCGCCCTGATAAGGCGATTCCGGCCTTTTTCCCCAAGTTTTTGCGCCGCAGGGTGCCCGCAGCGCGCTTTGTAGAGCGCGCGAGGACGCCCGAGGCGGAAAAAGTGGTAAGGTAAGCGTTATGCCCGGCGGGGAAGTCACGACAGATATGAACGTCGTAGTCACGGACGCCGTCGACGACGCGGGGCTGGCACGCTTGCGACAGGCCGGCCACGACGTCGAGACGGTCGTCGACGCCGAACGTGGAGAGTTGCTAGAGGCGGTCGCGGGCGCTCACGCGGTGATCGTCCGCTCGGAGACGACCGTCGACGCCGAACTGCTCGATGCGGCACCGGAACTGGTCATCGTCGGGCGGGCGGGCGTCGGGGTGGACAACGTCGACGTCGAGGCCGCGACCGACCGGGGGGTCGTCGTCGCCAACGCACCGGAGAGCAACGTCCGCGCGACTGCCGAGCACACGGTCGCGATGGCCTTCGCCACGGCGCGGAAGATTCCACAGGGCCACATGCAGCTCAAAGACGGCTACTGGGCCAAGAGCGACATCCTCGGGAGCGAGTTCAACGGCAAGACCCTCGGCGTGGTCGGACTGGGCCGGATCGGCCAGGAGGTCGCCAAACGCCTCGGGAATCTGGAGATGGATCTGGTGGCGTACGATCCCTACCTGAGCGAGGAGCGAGCCCGCCAGCTGGGTGTCGAACTGGTCGCGGACATCGAGACGTGCTTCCGGCAAGCCGACTTCGTCTCGCTGCACACGCCAAAGACCGCCGAGACCGAGCAGATCGTCGACGAGGATCTGCTGGCGGAACTCGAAGACGGATACCTCATCAACTGCGCTCGCGGCGGGCTAGTCGACGAGGCAGCACTGGCCGAGGCCGTCGAGGACGAGATCCTCTACGGCGCGGCCGTCGACGTCTTCGAGGAGGAGCCGGTCGAGCCGGACAACCCACTGCTGGGCGTCGACGACGTGATCGTCACGCCGCATATCGCCGCCAGCACCGAGTCCGCGAAACAGAACGTCTCGATCAGCATCGCCGAACAGGTGATCGCTGCCTTCGAAGGAAACGTCGTGAGCAACGCGGTGAACGCGCCGTCGTTCGGTGAGGACGTCTATCCGACGATCCGGCCGTACGTGGAACTGGCCGAGACGGCCGGCAAGATCGCGATGCAGTTGCTGGGCGGCCACGTCGAGAGCGTCGAGGTAACCTACGCTGGCGAACTGGCCGAGGAGACAGTCGACGTCGTCACCGCGAGCGCGCTGCAGGGCGTGTTCGCGCCCCTGGAGTGGCAGGCCAACACGATCAACGCCGAGCGGATCGCCGAGGAGCGCGGTGTCGAGGTCACCGAGTCCAAGACGCGACAGATCGAGGACTTCAACAGCCTGCTGACCGTCGAGGTCAGCGACGGCGAACGCACAGTTGCCGTCGAGAGCACGCAGTTCGCGGACGACGACCCGCGGATCGTCCGCATCCAGGGCCACCGCGTCGAGGCAGTGCCCCACGGCCACATGCTCGTGGTCAGGAACGACGACACACCCGGCGTCATCGGGTTCATTGGGACGCTGTTCGGTGACTACGACGTCAACATCGCCGGCATGTTCAACGGGCGGGAGGCGCTGGGCGGCGAGGCGCTGACGGTGTACAACCTCGATTCGGCGCCGAGCGACGAACTCATCGAGGAGTTGCACGCCGACGAACGGATCATCGAGACGACGTATATCTCGCTGGACAACGGCGAATGACCGATTCTCTCCCCTGATACTTTGGGGGATAGTATTTTTTGCCTGCGCGTGTAGGGTGGGATAGAGCGAGTCACAATGGGTGTTGAGCCGTCAGTCGAGTCGTTGTCCATCGTTTTCGTCGACGAAGATGGCCGGCTTTCGTCGGTCGCGTCAGTCCTTGCGGAACTCGACTATCCCGTCGAGACGACCACCGTCGAGGACCTGGTGGCGGCTGCCGATGGAGCGTTCGATCTGGCTATCGTCTTGGACGCGCCCCCGCTGAACGACGCCGACGAAGGCGTCGACGGCGTCGAGAACTACCTTGACGCGACCGAGCGGCTGTCGGTTCCAGTCGCCATCTACTCGATCGACTGCGATCACGCCTGTCTCAAGCGTGCGATCGACGCCGGTGCGACCGTGGTTTCGACGACGCCCGATCGAGCGGAGTTGATCTACCGGCAGTTCAGACACGCCGCCGGAATGGAGACGCACTTCCAGTCCGATCCCGACCTCCTGAACTCGTTGCTGGAGTACTACCCGCATCACATCTTTCTCAAGGACGACGCGGGCCGATTCGAGGCGATGAGTGCGGCAACGGCCCGTGAGTACGGTTTCGACCGCGAGGAACTGGTCGGGCTGACCGATTACGAGGTGCTCGACCCCCAGACCGCCCGCGAGACCTACGAGGAAGAGCAGGCGCTGATGGACAGCGGGGAGCCGACAGTCAACCGGATCGACCACTGGATCGACGAGAAGGGCCGGCCGCGCTGGATGAGTATCACGAAAGCGCCCCGCTACGACGAGGACGGCGAACCGATCGGGATCGTCGGTTCGAGCCGTGACGTCACCGAGGAGAAACGCCAGGAACAGATGGTCCGGGAGGTCCACGAGGCCAGCCGCGAGCTCGTCCGGGCCGAATCGCGGGCCGATATCGGACGGGTCGCACGGAACCTGACGGCCGATATCCCGGTGTTCTCACACATCCAGATGGCCCTGCGATCGGACGGCGTACTGCAGGGCGTCCCCGAAGAGAGTGCGGCCGCCGACGGCGACCTCTTCGAGCAGTACGAGCGGTACTACACGCGGGCGTTCGAGATGGGCGATCCGCAGTACGTCACCGCAGCGGAGACCAACGGAAAGTCGACGGCCGACGACCTGACGGCGGCGATTCTCCCGCTGGGGGAACACGGCGCGCTCGGGCTGTCTGCCGACGCGGACGTGTTCACCGACTTCGGGATCGATCTGGCACACATCCTGGCGTCGAACGTCGAGGCGGCACTCGACCGAGCAGAACGCGAGCGCGAACTCGAACGGCAGAACGAACGGTTGGAGGAGTTCGCGAGCATCGTCAGCCACGACCTGCGCAATCCGCTGAACGTCGCGAGTGCCGCGGCCGAACTCGTCGACGAGGAGACCGAATCGGACAACGTCGTCCGGATCAAGAACGCCCTCGAACGCATGGATCGGCTGATCGAGGCGCTACTCACCCTCGCCCGTAAGGGCAAAGTCGTCGGCGAGACGGAGTTCGTCTCGGTCGGCGCAGCCGCCAGAGACGCCTGGCAGGTCGTCAAATCGCCCGAGGCGACGCTCGATGTCGACTCCTCGGGTGTCGTTGCCGCCGACCGCAATCGACTGGTCGAGTTGTTCGAGAACCTCTTTCGGAACGCGATCGAGCACGGCCGGTCGGACGTGACGGTTCGCGTCGGCGTCCGCGATGCTGGCGACGGCTTTTACGTCTCTGACGACGGCCCTGGAGTCGATCCCGAGATTCGCGAGCAGATCTTCGAGATGGGTTACTCCGAGGACGCCGACGGCACCGGTTACGGGCTGTACATCGTCTCGACGATCGCGGAAGCCCACGGCTGGACGATCGAGGCCGGCGAGAGCGACGAGGGCGGCGCACGGTTCGACGTCACCGGAGCGGCGATCGAGTCGCTCGAAGAATCGGCCGAGCGGAATCGATAGATCAGCGCAGTCGATCGAGTAACGTCGTCGATCCGTCGCGGTCGTCCGTCCAGACGAACTCGCTGTCTCCGGCGTCCCGTCGTAACCGTTCCCGGGTCGCGAGGAGGTGTTCGTACTGATCGATCAGTGCCTGTACCTGCTCGTCTCTCCGGTCGAGTGCCGCCTCTAACTCGGCGACGCGAGCGTCACGCTCGGAATCTGCCTCTCGTCGGTCCGCGAGCGCGACACTGTCGACTCGCTCGTCGTCCCCCTGGTGTCCGTGTTGAGCCGCCATGCTCCCTAGGTGTGTCATTCGGTCGCATAAAGGCCCGTCAGACGCACGTCAGCGCGCTACGAGGAGAGGTGCTCGATCACAGCGGGTGTGGATCGGCCTCACAGCCGATCCAGTACGGCGTCGGTGTCGTCCGGGACTGGCTCGGGTTCGCTGCCGGCCTCGGCCGCGGCGTCGGGGTCTTTGAGGAGGTGGCCCGTCGTGAGACAGACGACCTGTTCGTCCGCGTCGACGACGCCCTGCTCGCGGAGCTTTCGCAGGCCCGCGATGGAGGCAGCGGAGGCGGGTTCGACGCCGACGCCTTCCTCGGCGAGGTCGCGCTGGGCCGCGGTGATCTGCTCGTCGCTGACGGCGACGGCCGTCCCGCCAGTCTCGCGGATGCCCGGGAGCGCTTTCGGGGCGTTGACGGGGTTGCCGATCCGGATCGCGGTCGCGCGAGTCTCGACGTGGTCCCAGCGCTCGACGTGGTCCCAGCCGTTCTCGATGGCCTCGACCATCGGTGCCGACTGTTCGGCCTGGACGCCGGTGAGCTTCGGCACAGCATCCTCGTCCAGCGCGCCCGACTGCACGAGTTCGCGGAAGCACTTGTACAGCGCGGCGGTGTTGCCCGCGTTGCCTACGGGAAGGACGATCCGGTCGGGGTAGGTCCCCTCGTCGACTTCGAACCGCTCCAGAATCTCCAGTCCGATCGTCTTCTGGCCCTCCAGGCGGAAGGGGTTGAGCGAGTTCAGGAGGTAGGCCTCGCCTCGATCCGCGAGATCCTGGACGATGTCGAGACAGCGATCGAAGTTGCCGTCGACTTCGAGGATGCGTGCGCCGTGGAGGCTGGCCTGGGCGACCTTGCCCGCGGCGACTTTGCCCGCCGGCAGCAAGACCAGCGTTTCGAGTCCGGCGCGAGCACCGTACGCGGAGAGCGCGGCGGAGGTGTTGCCCGTCGAGGCGCAGGCGAGCCGAGAGACGCCGACTTCCTCGGCGACGCGGACACCCACGGTCATGCCGCGATCCTTGAACGACCCCGTGGGGTTCATTCCCTCGTGTTTCACCCGGAGGCGTGCGACGCCGATGTCGTCTTCCAGTCGGGGGACCTCGTGCAGTGGTGTCCCGCCTTCGGGCAGCGAGACACCTTCCTCGAAGGGCAGGGCGGCGCTGTAGCGCCAGACGCCGTCGGCGGGGGCTTCCGAGTCGAAGTCTTCGAAGGTCGGCAGGTCGGCGTAGCGGACTTCCAGCAGGCCGTCGCAGTCGTCGCAGGTGTAGCGGACCGCCTCGAAGGGGGCGAACGTGGCCCCGCATTCGATACAGGTGAGCCAGACGCCGTCGTCGGCCTCCCCTGGGACGGGTTCGTCGAGTTGCAGGTGGGTCATTGTCGGACGAACGGGGGCAGGGAGAAAAAGGGCCGTGGTTCCGTCCGCGCCCGGAATAGCTTGAACACACCCGCCCCGACGGCCGCGGCTCGGCGCTGTCGGCTCCCGAAGATGTCTCGGTCGACCTTCGGGCGACTGACGGCGACCGCGTCAGGGTCTCGGTCGGGCTCGAATGGACGCACGACGCCGATTCTGCTGGCGCGGGTGCGAGCAGCGGCTACTCGCTCCCGGTGCTGGAGAACCTCGAGGAGGCCGCTGCCGAGTTCGAGCGGGCGGCGTATCTCTTGCGCAAGGGCAAACGCGAGGCGGCGCTGAGTCGTTTCGAACGGGCGATCGAGCAGTCACTGTGGGACCCGCGCCGAACAACATTTCCAGCGCGCGCTGGACCTTTGGGGATCGGATTCGATCGTCCAGACAGAGTACGGCTACTTCCTCTGGGAACGGGGCGAGATCGAGGACGCGGCGAGACACTACGCGAATGCAGAATAGTTAGCACGTAGCCAGCGCCTCGGCGATCGTGTCGGCGACGACTGCGGGATCGTCCGGCCCGCCGGCAGCCTCGACGCTCCCTACTGATTTCGGGTCGAACGCCACTCCCAGGCGGTCGTAGACGGGTTCGAGGACGGCGGCGACGGCGTCGTGATCGTTCGTGAGGACGACGCCAGCGACGACGGCGACGTCCGTCCGGACGCGCTGAGCCAGTCCGGCGATCTTCCCTTCAGCCTGCAGCGAGTGGCTGCCAGGGCAGAACGAGTTTGGGGGTTCGCCCGGCTGCGCGTCGACGCCGAGGTCGATGAGGACGTCCCGAAGGAGCGCGGTGGCGTCGTCGTAGCGCTGTTGAATCGTCTCGCGGCCGTTCTCGACCGGGATCGCGTGGACGAACGCGACCGTCTCGCCGGCGAACGCGACTGCTCGCCCCCCGACATCCCGGCTCGTCGCCGGAAAGCCGTGCTGTTCGGCGGCTTCCATGGCCTGCTCGTAGCCATCGCTTCGAGCGTCGCGGCGGCCGAACGCGACTTGCCGATGGGGCTGCCACACGCGAGCGAGTGGCTCGCGCTCGCTGGCGGCCGCGGTCACGATTGCCTCGGTCGCGCCCTGGTCGGCTTCGGGCGTCGCTGCACGGCCGCGCCGAATCTCCATACTGTTGCTGGGTGCTCTTCCGAGGAAACGTTTGTGTGAATCTTCCAGACCGACTCGATACGAGGTTCAGGTCTTGCTCGTGGAGAACGCCAAAAAGAATGCTGCGGTGGTCGACGACGATCAGGCTGCCCGGAGACCGGGCACGACTTTTTCGCGAGCGAGCTTGAACCCGGCGTACAGCGCGACGATCCCCACGGCAGTCATCCAGAGCCCCATCGTCGTGTCTCCACTGCCGAGAGTCTGAATGCCGGTGTTTTCGACGAACAGCCCGAGCAGCGTCAGTGCACTCGCGAGAACAGCGTAGAGCAGTTCCGGAACGATTTCCGAGAGCGTTTCGTACATAGCTGACTCTCTCCTAGCGGTCACTATCACTCTTTTGATCGAAGGGACAGACGGGAGAGGAGAACCGCCAGCGTCAGTCGTGGGTGACCGTCGAAAGTGGGACGCTGACGGGTGTCGGCTCGCCCAACGGAACGACGATGGGTGGTGGGTGGTGGCTGGATCGTTGCGGTCCGCAGGCGAGACGTCGTGCGTTCAGCGCCGGAGGTGGGTTGTACTGCCACGCGTTTCCTGACAGATGTGGGTGTGGGAACTGAGCAGAGTCCACGCAGCACGCGACTCCCTGCACGTCCGGCCACTGGACGCACTCTGCTCTTTTCGCTCATCATTGTTAAATAATTCTATTTCAATCCGAGAAAATATGGGGTAGTGATTACGTGAGCCGACGCGCTGGTGTACGGTTCTGGTGACTCTCGGCGGTCGCGGTCGGCCGATGCCCGTCACAACCCGTCGTACTCGTAGTTGATCGGCTCGCCCTTGCTCACCGACGCGCCCTCTGCACCGGGGATGTACTGGTTCTCGCCGTAGCGTTCCACCTCGAAGTGCAGGTGCGGACCGGTCGAGTGACCGGTCGAACCGACGTAGCCGACGGTGTCGCCGCGGGTGACTTCCTGACCTTCCGAGACGTTCCAGTCGACCAGGTGCATGTAGCGGGTCTGATACCCCGCGCCGTGGTCGACGAACACCGATCGACCGCCGGCATCGAGCGTCAGGACGTTGCTGACCGTGCCCTTGCGGGCCGCGCCGATCGGCGTCCAGCGGTCGGCCGCGACGTCGATCGAACTGTGATAGCCGTAGCTTCGCTGGTCGTAGTAGTTGGCCGTGATCGGTCCCGAGACGGGCCAGACGAAGTCGCCGTCGGCCCCGTCGCCGGCCTCGACGTACTTCTGGACCGACCAGCCACGCGAGCCGTCGTCCCAGGCGACGTCCCACCAGGTGTAGCCGTCGCTGGTGATGATGCCGTTTTTGATCCAGCCGCCGGTGTCGGCTCCCACTGTGGCCTCGACGTCGTACTCGAGTCCGGCGGCGGCCCGGACGTTCAGCGCCGTCGTCGCGTGGACGCGCTGACCGATGTCGAACTTCGTCGTGTCGAGCGGCGCAGTGGCTAGCCACGGTGCGGCCGACCACCCCTCGTAGCCGGCGTTGTAGCCGACTTTGAACCAGGTGTAGCCGTCGGCCTCGACCGGGCCGCCCCGGACGTAGCCCGCGCCGCCGGCGGGGATGACCGTGATCCGCTCGTCGTTCGTTCCTGCACCTGCCCGAACCGAGAGGTCGGCCGTGGTCGCGACGCGCTGGCCGGTCTCGAATTTCGGCGAGCCGCCCGAGAGGTCGAGGTGATCAGCCAGTGAGTTCATCACGCCCGCGATGCCCTCCGCCCAGTTCGGGTCGGTCGCGTAGTTGACGTTCATCCCCCGGAGGGTCGCGCCCTCGTAGTAGGTCCCGCCGGGTTCGAGGTACAGATCCTTGATCTGTGGGATGACGAACTTCACGCACGCTGCGAAGGAGTCGAACGTCTTCGCACAACTGCTCGGACAGGAGTCGTAGGCCGACCAGCCGTAGATGTTGTACTTCGACTGGGCGATCGAGGAAGTCCCCCACGCCGATTCCCAGGCCGCGTGAGCAGCCTGATAGACGGCGTTGACGCCGGTCTGATGTTGCATCTCGATGAACGTGTCTCCGAGGCCCACGAGCGGGCTCCCTGGACTGACTGCCGCGATGGCGTCGTCCAGTTCCGCTCCCGAGATGGACGCGTCGCTCGAGAGGTTCGTGTCGATACTGTACGTCGCTGCCGTGGCGGTGCTCGCGGCTGTCAGGCCCGCGACTACCCCTGCCCCCGCCGCCGTTCGGCGCAGGAAGGACCGCCTGCTATGGTCTGTCATCGTGCCCCCACGTCCAGGTATTATGGCGGAACAATAAAGGTAATCATTTTCACAATAGTTTATTCGTTTAACACGATACTATCTCGATAGAATCCAGTGTACTGCACGCACGAACGACCACCAGAGACATGTCACTGGACTTCCTGGGTAGGGAATATGCGACGGACAGCCGTCATCGCCGCGACGGTGCTGGCGCTGGCGCTCGTCTTCGGGGGAATCTTCGTGGTCTTCACGGAGCCAGCCATCCAGAACGCGCCGGAACCCGACTCCGGCGAACGACAACTGTATCGGTTCGAAGGCGACGAGAGCGGCGTCTGGAACTACCTGAGTCCTTCGAAGGGATTCCGCGAGCGGAGCCCGATAAACGTCGTCGTACGCGCGGACGCCGACACCGTCGTCACGGCGCTCAAGTCCAGTGGCGAGTCGACCTGGAACCAGACGGATCCAGCCGATATGCACGCCGATCCCGAGGATCCGTTCCCGCGGCAGATCAACCTCTCGAACACCGCCATCGACTGGGGGGAGACCACCGGGACGGCCCGGTACGCCTACGTCTACGACGGAACCGGCGACCCGTGGACCGATGGTGAGTGGATCCGCGAGACCGACCAGCTTCACAACGGTGACTACTACGGCCACCGGACCCACATCAGGCTCTACGAGTCGCCAGTGCCCGAGGAGGAGCCGTGGGTCGCGATGCAGGTCCACACGGAACACTTCGACTGGTTCACGCTCAGACACGCCGTCGACGGCGTCGAAGAGGGCCAGCGACAGGTCGAACAGGAGTTCATGTCCCTGGAGAATGTCGATGTCGTCTGGCGGGCCTATCTCTCGAACGGTGACCGCTCGGACGCCGATGGCTGGGCGACCTTCGTCGAGTTGACGATCACGCTTCCTGGGTTGCTGGTCGGCTGGATCTCGATGCGTGACGTCTGGCGACGCCGACTCACGTCGGTCGACCGGGCACGAGTGCGACGAATCCGAGGCCGCCTCAGCGTCCAGCAGGCACTGCTGATGCTGAGTATCGTCGCGATCGTCCTCGGCGTGCGCGCCGGTGGTATCCTCCTGGAGTGGTCCACCGATCTCTCGATGCACGCCATCGCCGCGGTGCTGTACCCGTTCATCTCGCTGGGCATCCCCATCGTGACTTACGTCTTCTCACATCGATTGACTCGCCGAATGGACGCGGCTGTGACCGCCTCCGGGGCGCTCGGGATCGCGTTCCTGCTCGATTACGGCTATCTCGGCGTCGAGGTCTTGCCCATCGAGATCGTCGTCCAGCGGACGGGTATCATCCTCGCGCTCGGGTTGATCGCCGGCGGTGCGGCAAAGCGGGCGACTCGCGAGCGTCGGCTGAACCGATTGTTGGTCTCCGGGCTTCTCCTGTGGGTCGGCCTGCTGGTCGCGACGCTGTTCCAGTTCATCTGATCGACACGTTTCACGTCGCCTAGCTATTTCTGAGTTCGAACACAGTATCAGATATGTCGAACCGCGTTGTCGTCGCGATCGCGCTCTCGGTCCTGCTCGTGCTCGCGGGCTGTAGCGGCGGCGGGACCGACACGCCCAGCGACGAGCCGACCGACAGCACCGTCGCCCAGCCGATATCGACCACTGGAGCGACCCCAGATAGTACGGAGACGGCTACCCCTACCAGAACCGGGACGTCGATCCCGCTCTCGGAGGTCAGCTATCCACCCGGCACGAGCGCCGACGGCATCTCCAACACGACGGCGCTGATCGCGGCCCACAACGACGCACTGACCGGCCTCGACTTCACCGGACAGTACAACGGGACGACCTGGGAGGGAACGGCGAATCGATCCGGACGCTACACCGAGAACGTGACGGTCCGGGTCGACGCCGACGAGCAGCGAATCTTGACCTCCCTGGTCGAGTTCTCGAACCGACAGGAGTCCCCGCAACGCCGCGAGAGCGCCGGCTACAACAACGGCACCACCACCGTCTCCCGACTCGTCCAGAACGACGAAACCGAGTATCGCGTCCGCGACGCCCAGCCGTTCGATCAGAGCGTCCAGTTCGGCTCCGACCTGCGGGAGGTCTTCCGCATCGGTTCGTACGAGCCAGTCGCGGCGGTCGAACGCGATGATCGCACGCTGGTCCGCTACGAACTCACGGCGGTGAACCAGAGTCAGATCCCCGAGAACGGGACAGTCGATATCGCAGAGGGGACCGTGATCGTCGACGAGCGTGGTCTCGTCCACGAGGCGTCGGTCCGGGTCCGCGTCACTGCGACTGAAGACGGCGTCACCGGAACGATCGAACGACGGGTCACGTTCTCGTTGTCCACGGGCGAGGTCACTGTCGAGCGTCCGCCGTGGGTCGACACGGCGATCAGCCAGCAGGAAGCGTCCTGAATCCGGCTCGAATGGCTGGTTTCTTATAGGCGAGCGGCGTCAGTGACGCACACTATGAGCGTTGCCTCTCTCGGGGTGATGGACCGATGAGCGACCGTGCGGAGACGGTCCGGGCCTACACAGTCCGGCTGGAGCTCGTCGACGAGCCCGGCGAACTCCTGCGAGCTCTGGAACCGATCGCCAACAACGGCGGGAATCTCCTCTCGATCTTCCACGAGCGTGGCAACGTCACACCCCGGGGACACATCCCCGTCGAGGTCGATCTGGAAGCGACGCCCGAACGCTTCGACGATATCGTCAACGCTCTTCAGGACGCCGGCGTCAACGTCATCCAGGCCGGCCAGGAACGCTACAGCGCCGAACTCACTGTCGTCCTGATAGGGCACCTGGTCAACACCGACCTCTCGGATACGCTCTCGCGCCTGCGCGACGAGACCGAGGGCCGAGTCACCGATCTCTCGCTCTCCGCACCGAAGGGCGCCGACGACGTCTCCAGTGCGCGGGTCCGGCTCGCGACCGAGCAGGGGTCGGTCGAGTCGACGCTGTCGGCCGTCCGGGTGGTCGCCGACGAGAAGGACCTCCGTGTCATCGAGCCGCTCGCAGCAGGGGGTGAGGCCTGATGGATCTCACCATCGTCGGCTCGGGCGTCGTCGGCCGATCCGTCGCCGACCTCGCCAGTGACTACGGCCATCGCGTCACCGCCATGGCCGACTCTTCTTCGGCCGCGGTCGATCCAGACGGACTCGATGTCGCGGCCGTCCTCGACCGCAAGGAGGCGGAGGGGGCTGTCGGCACGGCCGACCCCGAGGCGGCGCTGGAGGCCGACTACGACGTCCTCGTCGAGGCGACGCCGACGACGCTGGGCGACGCCCAGCCCGGTTTCGGCCACGTTAAGGCCGCCCTGGAGCGGGATCGACACGTCGTGCTCGCGAACAAGGGCCCGGTCGCCGAACGGTACGCCGACGTGATGGCTCTCGCCGCCGAGAGCGACGGCGAGGTTCGCTTCGAGGCGACCGTCGGCGGCGCCATTCCCGTGCTCTCGACGATCGAAGATTACGGCCCAGGAAAAATCTCGGCCGCGCGCGGCATTTTGAATGGCACGGCGAACTTCATCCTCTCGCGGATGGCAGCCGAAGGATTAGGGTACGAGCACGTGCTCGCGGAAGCCCAGGATCTGGGCGTCGCCGAAGCCGATCCCTCCTTCGACGTCGAGGGGACCGACGCCGCGCTGAAGTGTGTCATCGTCGCGAACGTACTCTCCCAGGGCGCGCGCGAGTACACGCTCGACGACGCGATCGTCGAAGGAATCGAGGATATCCCGCCGAGCGCGCTCGAACTCGCCCAGGAAGACGGTCGGACGATCCGCCTGATCGGCGAGGTGTCCGGTGGTGAAGTCCGGGTCGGACCGCGGCTCGTCCCCCGGGATAGCGACCTCGCGCCCGACGGAACCCGCAACATCGTCCAGCTCGAAACCGAGAACGCCGGCCGGCTGAACGTCAGCGGTCGTGGCGCAGGAGGTCCCGAGACGGCGACAGCGGTGCTGGCGGACGTCGGTCGCCTCGAATAGCTGGACCGCCCTTTCCGCTCCGTGCACTTGATCCGTTTTTTCGACGTTGGCCCGTCAGCGACGCCAATCGTGCACCGGGCGTGACACCAGTTGCCAAAACGCAAGACAGCGTCGGGATCGATCCTGCGGCGTATCGAAACGGTTTTAATTGCTTCTGCCGAAAGATTCCGACACAGCGCCTCTGCGCGTGAGATACCAATGAGTGAGGACAAACCGCACCAGAACCTGGCCGTAATCGGCCACGTTGACCACGGAAAGAGTACGATGGTCGGCCGCCTCCTGTTCGAGACAGGGAGCGTGCCGGAGCACGTCATCGAGCAGTACCGAGAGGAAGCCGAAGAGAAGGGCAAAGGCGGCTTCGAGTTCGCCTACGTCATGGACAACCTCGCCGAAGAGCGAGAGCGCGGTGTCACCATCGACATCGCCCACCAGGAGTTCGACACCGACGAGTACTACTTCACCATCGTCGACTGTCCGGGCCACCGCGACTTCGTCAAGAACATGATCACTGGCGCGAGCCAGGCCGACAACGCTGTGCTCGTCGTCGCGGCCGACGACGGTGTGCAGCCGCAGACTCAGGAACACGTCTTCCTCTCGAAGACGCTGGGTATCGACGAGCTCATCGTCGCCGTCAACAAGATGGACCTCGTCGACTACAGCGAATCCGACTACAAGTCGGTCGTCGAAGAGGTCAAGCAGCTGCTCAAGCAGGTCGCGTTCGACACCGACGACGCGAGCTTCATTCCGACCTCCGCCTTCGAGGGCGACAACGTTTCCGAAACCTCGGAGAACACACCCTGGTACGATGGCGATACCCTGCTGGAAGCGCTCAACAACCTGCCGGAGCCCCAGCCGCCGACGGACGCGCCGCTGCGACTCCCCATCCAGGACGTCTACACGATCTCCGGTATCGGGACTGTCCCGGTCGGACGGATCGAGACGGGGACGATGTCCCCCGGCGACAACGTGAGCTTCCAGCCCAGCGATGTCGGCGGCGAGGTCAAGACCGTCGAGATGCACCACGAGGAAGTCCCGAGCGCGGGCCCCGGTGACAACGTCGGGTTCAACGTTCGTGGCATCGGTAAGGACGACATCCGACGCGGTGACGTCTGTGGTCCGGCCGACGACCCGCCGACGGTCGCGGAAACCTTCCAGGCCCAGATCGTCGTCATGCAGCACCCCAGCGTGATCACCGCCGGCTACACGCCGGTCTTCCACGCCCACACGGCACAGGTCGCCTGTACCGTCGAGTCCATCGACAAGAAGATCGACCCCTCCTCCGGCGAGGTCGCCGAGGAGAACCCCGACTTCATCCAGTCGGGTGACGCTGCAGTCGTGACCGTCCGACCGCAGAAGCCGCTCAGCATCGAGCCGTCCAGCGAGATTCCGGAGCTCGGTTCCTTCGCCATCCGTGACATGGGTCAGACCATCGCGGCAGGGAAGGTCCTGAGCGTCACCGAGCGCGAATAATGCAGCAAGCACGCGTTCGACTCGCGGGCACCAGTCCCGAGGATCTGGACGACATCTGCGACGACGTTCGCGAGATCGCGAACAAGACCGGCGTCAAGCTCAGCGGGCCCGTCCCGCTGCCGACCAAGACGCTGGAAGTGCCCACTCGCAAGTCCCCCGACGGTGAGGGGACCGCGACGTGGGAACACTGGGAGATGCGCGTCCACAAGCGGCTGATCGACATCGACGCCGACGAACGGGCGCTGCGCCAGCTGATGCGCATTCAGGTCCCGAACGACGTCTCCATCGAAATCGTCCTCGAGGACTGAGCACTCGCCGCCGCGAGTGTGACGGTCGGACGACTCGTCTTTCGATGCGTCTCACGCGCAGGGGGAATCGGTTCATTCAAACGCCTGCGTTTCGTGGGATATGATACGCGGGCCGGTAGATCAGTGGCAGATCGCTTCCTTCGCAAGGAAGAGGCCCGGGGTTCAAATCCCCGCCGGTCCATATTCTCTCGCGAACAACTCGGCGAGCACCGCGTAGCGTGTGCCAGCGTCCCGTGAGCGAGTGAGAGCTCGAAAGACGAACGGAGTGGGTCTTTCGGTGGTCCACTACCGCTTCTTCCTCCTTCGGGTTTCCTCGCGAGCCTTCGGCTCGCTGCGTGATACCACGTATACATGCATAGATCGAACCACCTGATAGCGGAGTGGTTTCATGCGTGATGGTCGATCCACTCACAGAAGGCTTCGAAGTCGTTGGCTCCGGCACTCTCGGCGATATTTCGCAACGCCCCGGTCCGGAGTTCGTCGTGCAGCGGGACAGTGACCTGTCGCCTGTCGTCTTCGTTGGTCGGATGCTCGTAGTACAACTGGGCGTGGTCACCGTTCATCCGTCGCCATTCGAAGCCGCCGACGTTTACCAGCGCCTTCACGACCTCCATGCCGGAGAACGTTCGTCGCCCCATCTATTGTATAAAGTCCGGGAGTTCGGCGTCACCGGTCGTGTTGTCTTCCGGGTCGATACCGAGTTCCCGGAGTTCTTCATCGGTGGGTTCCCGTCCAATCTCCCCCTTGTGAAGCGCGACGGCTTCGTCGAGCATCTCCAGCGCTTCCTCGCGAGTCTCACCCTGCGTCGTGACGCCAGTCTCGATATCGGTGATGACCCACCCGTCGTCCCCTCGCCACATTCTGATCTCGTCCTCGTGATCAGCATCGGGGTCGCGCGTGGAGCTCGCCATTACTCCAAATTAGGGCCGACTTCGCAGATAAGCTTTCGGCACACGCACAACCGTGTACGATTTCGTGTAATCTTCAAATCCCCGCGAGTCCATATTTACTGTCGCTCGCAACTCGCGAGCGACGCACCTCTGATCGTTCGAGCGAAGATTCGAGCAGACCGTGCTATGCTCTATCCCACTGGTATCGACGTCACCCGGTAACACTATTGTCTAACTCAATACATGTAGGTGGAGACCGTAGGAGAAACTGATGCAACAGCAACACCGACAGGTCGCCGAGCTTCGAGACGAGGTCGCCGAACACCGAACACGCGAGCACGACGTCGATCCGCTGTTCGTCAATCGCTGGTCGCCGCGGGCGATGACGGGCGAGGTCGTCGACGAGGAGGAACTGTTCGCGCTGTTCGAGGCTGCCCGCTGGGCGCCCTCGGCGTTCAACAACCAGCACTGGCGGTTCGTCTACGCGACACGCGAGGACGAGACTTTCGAGACGCTGCTCGGACTGCTGAACGACGCCAACCGGACGTGGGCCGAGGACGCGGGCGCGCTCGTGGCCCTCTTTTCGAAGCGGACGCTCGAACACAACGGCGAGGAAGCCACGACGCGGTCGTTCGATACGGGCGCTGCGTGGCAGAACTTCGCGCTGGAGGCCACGCGGCGCGAGTTGGCGGTCCACCCGATGGCCGGCTTCGACTGGGGATCGATCCACGACACGCTCGACGTGCCAGCCGAGGAGTTCGACGCCGAGGCGATGGTCGCGGTCGGCCAGCGCGCCGATGCCGAGACACTGCCCGAGGAGTTGCAGGAACGGGAACAGCCGAGCGACCGGAAGTCGCTCGAGGACCTCACTTTCCGCGGAAGCTTCGACTGATTTCGGTTTCGGTCAGTCCTCACTGAGTCGTTCGTAGGCGGCTTTGACTTCTTTGAATCGCTCCTCGTCGCCACCGTCGGTGTCGGGATGAACGGTCTTGACTTTCTTGCGGTAGGCCTGCTTGATCGCCTGCTGGTCGGCGTCGGGATCGAGTCCGAGCGTCCGGTAGGCCTCGGCGGCAGTCGGCCCGTCGGAACTACGCGGCGCGCGGCCGCGCGGGTCTCGGCCAGTTTCTCGACGGCGCTGGCTCGGATCTGATTGCTGTCGCCCGCGCTGGCTACCGCGACGGCGCTCTCCTGGTGGAATCCACTCCTCGCGTGGACCGGCCCCGAAGCCGCCGTCGCCAGCGCGGCGCTGACGGCTGCCGGATCCACGGCGCTGGTCGGTAGTTCGTCGACGTTTCCCTCCAGCGTTACTGGCGGCCTGGCGCTCGACGCGCTCGTAGACGCGAGCGGCCAGTCGGCCGGTGCCATGTGTCCAGAAGAGGTACGTCACGACGCCGAACAGCGCGGCTACGACGAGCAAGACGGGACTGTAGACGATCCCGAACATCGCAAAGAGGACCGTCGTCCCGGCGAACACTGCTGCCATCCCGAGCAGGAGCCGCGATTCGTCCACGACTCGCCTTGGGTCGCCAGTCCCGTAAGCGTCTCGCCGCCGGCAGCCAAAGCCTAAACGCTCTCGTGTGCTATCGACTGCCATGAGCGTCACGGGCCTCTGTGAGATTTGCGAGAACCGGACGGCCGAGTACAGTTGCCCACAGTGTGGGGCGGTCGTCTGTGAGAAGCACTTCGACGAGGAGTTCGGAGCTTGCATGCGGTGTGCGCCCGCGAGGGGGCCGTCGCAAGAGCACGAACCCAGCGAAGGCGAGGATTTCGACACGTTCCAACTCTAGAGAAAGCCGTACAGCAGGTTCGGGGCGTTGATCGCAACTGCGAGCGCGACTGGGATACCAACGACGAGGGCTGCCTGCCACATCGAACAGCCGCGGACGCGTTCGAGTCCACGTATCCAGACCACGGCAGCCCAGCAGACGCAGGCGACTCCGAGGAGGTTCGCCAGGAGCAACACGAGGGTCGGGTCTGAGTGCTGGACGATCGTCCGCCCAGTGAGCGTGACGTAGGCGTACCCCAGGTCGTCGACCGTCTGGGGGATCACGAGCAGCGTCCCCACCAGGGTCAGGGCGTTGGCGATCGCCAGTGGGAGCGCCCCCCAGGCGGTGACGCGGGCCGTCTCGCCGAGCGATCCTCGCGAGGCGACGGGCCAGGACAGCAGGTGAAAGCACAGCGCGAAGCCGGCGACGATCGGGACCGGTGCGAGCGTGACGACGGCGAGAACGCCCAGCGAGCGCCCGTCGAGGACGAACGCCGCCTCGCCGGCGACGTACCGCACTGCGGGAAACGACTCGGCGATACCCAGATCTTTCCCTGTGCTCACGAGGATTGCGATGGGGACGAGAAGACTCGCGAGCGCGAGCAGACAGAGCGTTCCGACTGCCAGCCCGGCGCCGAGCCACGTGTCCCGTTCGGCCGCGAAAAATCCTGCTGGGTCGACCAGCAACTGTCGCAGTGGCACTGGCTGGGTGGTCGTCTGGGGTCGGCAAAAATCCTCGCGTTACCGGGTTCGCGCTATCGGAACTGGTTGAGCCGCCGTTTGAGCTGCTTGGCGGCCTGCCCGGCGGCCCGGAAGTACGCCTGCTCGCCGCGTTGGGCGTCCTCGCCCGCGAAGATGATTCCCCGCGAGGAGTTCACGAGGCCGACGTCGACCCCCGCACTGCGGTCGGCCAGTCCGTGCTCGACGGCCGCCTCGGCGTCCCCGCCCTGGGCCCCGACGCCTGGAACGAGGAAGGGGATGTCCGGGACGACATCGCGGATCGCTTCGAGCTCTTCGGGGTTGGTCGCGCCGACGACGAGCCCGACGTTTCCATTGGCGTTCCACAGGTCCGCGACGGCGGCGACGCGCTCGTAGAGTGGCTCCCCGGAGTCGAGTTCGAGATTCTGGAGGTCTGCACCGCCAGGATTCGAGGTCCGACAGAGCACGAACACGCCCTTCTGCTCACGCTGGAGGAACGGCTCCAGGGAATCGCGGCCCATGTAGGGGTTGACGGTGATCGCGTCGGCGTCCAGGCCGCCTGAATCGAGCGCGCTGGCGTACTGGCGGGCCGTGTTGCCGATGTCTCCTCGCTTGGCGTCGAGCAGGACCGGGACCCCCTTCCCGTGGGCGTAGGCGATGGTCTCTTCGAGTGCACGCCAGCCGTCTCCGTCTTCGTAGAAGGCCGCATTTGGCTTGTAGCAGGCGGCGTGTTCGTGGGTCGCGTCGATGATTCGCCTGTTGAACTGCCAGCGCGGCAGGTCGGCCTCGGCGACGTGCTCGGGCAGGCGGCCTGGGTCGGGGTCGAGGCCGACCGAGACGACGCTATCTACCGTCTCGATTCGGTCGGCGAGTCGGTCGAAGAAGGTCATTGCCGATGGGTGGAGGGGGGGCTACTCAAAGATTGCTCTCTAGATATCGAACACGATGATCCAGACGATGTGGCGCGCGCTGGCTCGCGTTTCATCGCGAGGCGGCGGCGTGCGAGGGACGACCGAACGAGCGCCGCGAGTGAGGGAGTCGGCTGGGGAGGGTGTGGTGCTGTGGGTGGGACTGAGCCGAACGAAGTGAGGCGAGGGTTGAAAGACGAGCGTCGCGAGTCTTTCAGGACTGAAAGGGGCCGGACGCTCGACGATGGCGGACGACGTAAGCACCGCAGCCGAGCGTAGCGAGGCGAGGAGCGCAGCGAGTCCCCCGAGTCGAGCGTCCGGGGGCTTTCTGGGACGATACCGTGGAGAACACTCAGAAAGCCCCGACAGGCTCGGAGTCGTCGGCGCTGTGCGTCGACTGCTTGAGGGACCTCCGGTCCCTCTCTGGTTGGGGCTCGCTACGGAGAGCGAGCTAGCGCATGCCGAACACCCTCTCACTATTCATACAGCCATCCCGGTCAGGGTTTCTGCGCCACGGCGCGATAGCACACGCCGGCAGCGTACGTCTCCTCGACGTCGAGGTTCTGGACGTCGGCTCGTACGACCGTGCCGTGACCACGCCGCTGACGGATCGCCAGCGAGAAGCTGTCGAGGCCGCACGCGAAGTCGGCTATTACGAGGTCCCGCGGACCGGCGACATCGAAACTGTGGCGCGTGAACTCGACTGTGCCGTCTCGACTGCCTCGACACTGCTTCGGCGCGCCGAATCACGGCTCGTCGAGCGCACACTCGAAGCGTTCTGGTGAGACAGTACGAACGATCCGCGTCAGGTCCACGGAACAGACCGATCCTGAATCTCGCCAGCTAGACTCGTCCCCATCGTCTCGGGAATGTCCTCGGCGTTCGAAAGCGCCCACATCAGTTTGACCTTGGCCGTCCCGGGCAGCATGTCCTCGCCTTCGATGACGCCGGCGTCGAGCAGGTCACGACCTGTATCGTAGACGCGATCACAGACCCGCCCTTCGAGACACTGGCTGGTCATGACGACGTCGGTCCCCGAACTCGTGAGGTCGTCGACGTACTCGATCCAGTCGGTGTTGACGTGCCCTAATCCCGTGCCCTCCAGCACGATTCCCGCCTTGTCGTCGAAGACTTCGAGTACCGCGGGATCACAACCGGGCGTGAACTTCACGAGTTCGACGTCGGTTTCGATGTCGTCGTGAAGTGCGAGGTCGACCGTGCCGCGCTCGCGATACTCGCGGCGGAACGAGACCTCGCGAGTGTCGTAGTCGACTTCTCCGAGCGGTTTCGCGCCGACGGTCTCGAAGGCGTCCCGGCGGGAGGTGTGATTCTTCCGGACGCGGGTCCCGCGGTGGAGCGCACAGGCGTCGTCACTTTCGTCGGCGTGCATGCAGATCATGACCTCGGCGGCGTCGCTCGTCGCGGTCTCGACGGCGCAGACGGCGTTCATCACGTTGTCCGAGGAGGGCCGATCCGCAGAGCGCTGGCTGCCGGTGAAGACGATCGGTACGGGCGAATCGAGCATGAACGCCATCGCGCTCGCCGAAAACTGCATGGTGTCGGTGCCGTGCATGACGACGACGCCGTCCGCGCCGGCCTCGATCTCCTCGTAGATTGCCTGCGCGAGATCCTGCCAGACGTCGGGCGTCATGTTCTCAGAGAGGATGTTCGCGACGACGCGCCCGCGGTAGTTGGCCATGCCGGCGAGTTCGGGCACGGCCCGGAGAACGTCCTCGGCGTCGAACTGTGCCGTGACGGCTCCGGTCCGATAGTCGACCGTCGAGGCGATCGTGCCGCCGGTGGAGATGAGCGACACGGTCGGGAGATCTTCGTCGAAGGTGATCTCCGACTGGCTCTGCTCGGTCTGGGCACTCTCGACGTCGTAGACGTCTTCGTCGAGTATTTCGATCTCGGCAGCGTCGCGGTCGACACCGACGTTGTAGCCGCTGTCGAGTTTCACCACGAGGTGCTGGGGCGTCGAGGAGGGCAGCACGACACCGTCGTAGGACTGCTCGCCGCGGTCGACGCGGATCCGATCGCCTGGGTTCATGGATCTCGATACCGCTCGCCCGGACTTGAAACCATCTTTTCGAACGGGCGCGAGATCTACCACTCCTGAACACGAGGAAAAAACCCATGTCCCTGGAGAGACGACAGGATTGTATGGCCGAGCGAACGGATCAGCGGACCCGTGACCGGGACGTCAGTGCCGATCTCGATCCGACGCTGGACGAGACAGGCGTCCAGTCGGACTTCAGCTCGGAGTTCGGGACCGAGTTCGGCTCGGACGTCGGGGCTGTCGAAGAGGGCCCGGCCACCCAGACCGACAGCGGTGGCGGGATTCGGGGCCGGATCAGCGACCGTCTCGGCAGTCTCTTCTCGGTCGAGGCGTTCACCCTCACGCTCGTATTGACAGTCGTCTTCTCGTTTCTCGCCGGTGGATTCATCCCGATACTCCCGGACAACATCGGGGGACTGCTCGGCGTCCTCGGAGCCGGGTTCGCACTCGGCGCCGGCAGCAGCGAGCGTCACTACTTCGAGGTCGTGACCGCGACGCTGTTCACTGGCGCGATCACGGCGTTGCTCAGCAACCTGACGCTGACATTACTCGGTGTCGGCGCTCCGATGATCGCACTCGGCGCCGGCGCGAGCGCCCTCGCTGGCGTCGCTGGCTACTACTTCGGGCGGGACTTCCGCTCGGGGCTGACCAAAGAGATCTAGACGTCTGCCAGCGCCCACTCGTCGTCCTGCCGCTCGACGACGCCACGCGAGGCGAGCAATCGCAACAGTTCCTCGACCAGCGGCGGCGGCGCGTCGACCCGGCGGCTCAGCGCCTGTGCGCTCGCGCTTCCGTCGGCCAGTTCGAGCAGGATTTCGACCGTCAGACGGGAATCGCCGTCGTCGACTGCCTCGCCGAGTTGTTCCATGACGTCGGTCAGCCGACCCTGCACCCACCGCTGGGCCAGCGACAGTTCGTTTCGAAGTCGTTCGAACCGCCTGAGGTCGGCCGCCAGTGCGGACAGATCCGACGTTTCGGTCGGTTCGACGTCGATCGAGAGGTGTCGACAGCTCGTCAGGTCCAGTCCCGAACTCGCGGGGTAGGCGCTCTTTGTCCCGAAGTCATAGGGCGACACTGCCACCTCCAGACGGAACCCGCGCGAGATATAGAAATACTTCCGGCGCTGTTCGTCGACGCGACTCTCGATCAGCCCCGCGGATTCGAGTTTTCGCAGGTGGTCGATGACGGCCTTGGGACTCACGCCCAGGTACTCGCTAATCTCCGTGACGTAACACGGCTTGCGAGCCAGCAGTCGGAGGATCCGCCGCCGGTTGGCGTTCCCGAGGAGGTCCAGCAGTTCGGCGGAGTCCATTTACCTAACGTAACTGCTCTTCGTATATAACGATATCGGGGGCGGGGACGGAACTGACGTTGGATAGCGAATAGCGTCTGGATGTCAGCATTATCACGAGCGGACTCCCGTGACCTCGTTCTAGGGCCCGGAGACGGTCCCGGGTGGGCCTGATCCCTCGCTCCCTGCATCCTTCTCGTCTGCGTCGTGTGGTGGCCCGTTGCCGCTCGACGGATCTTGCCCGTTTCCTGGTTCGTCTTCCTTCGGTGGCCCGGGTTCAGCAGGCGGCCCTGGCTCAGCGGGTGGGTCGTCACCGCTTTCGGACTCGTTACCGTTCGCTGGCGGGCCCTGGTCGTTTCCCGGCCCCTCGCCGTTCCCGGGGTTTCGATCGCCCGGTGGCCCCCGATCTTCGGGCGGGCCACGGCCTGGATTCTCGACGACAGTGAGGCCACGAGCGATCTCCGAGACTGCTCGGCCGTTCAGCGCCGAGGCGTTCTCCCTGAGTCGGTCGAGTCTGGTATGGTTGACCCCAGCCTCGGCCGCGACAGTGGACGTTTGGTTGAGCGTCGATTCGAGCGCGTTGATCCGAGCCGTCAACGAGGCCACCCGGCCCGCGTGACTGACGTCGGTCAGTCCGGGCGTCTCCGAAGTGTTCAGCGTCGTCAGCTCGCCTCGTAGCTCATCCAATCGCGTCTCCAGAACTCCCGTCCGTCGATCGATCATCGTCGACTGGTTCGATTGATTGGCCGTCTCGAACCGGGCCTGCCACATCCCACTCTCGACGCTCTCGTCGGCCGTCACCGAGGACGACTGCATGAACGCGCTGATCTGGCTCCCCAGCGGCGCGGTCTCGTTTTCGCTCTCGTTTGTCGCCTGGTCGGTCGTCTCGTTCGTGGTCGTCTCGACTACGAAAGCGTCTGTGAGTGGAGCATCCGACGTCGGTTCTACCGGATCGGGGCCTGGCGGCGCAGTCTCCTGTGCAGCGATCGCCGGTGCGACCATCCCGGCGACCGCTACCAGCACCACCGCCAGGATCGTGACTCGCTGCCGGGCACCCATCGTACCACACACTACTTCCCTCCCCAATAAAAACCCGAACTTTCGTTCGAACCGTTCAAATCCTGTCGAGACGAGCCTAGATCGCGAATCAGCGTTTAAATCTCGCTCTCAATGTATGACCGTGTTCTTCTTCGTCGGCGGGGTCAGTCACTGCTGGAATTGTCCGCCGACACAAACGTTGCGCGGAACACTTATCAGTCGTCGTGTGAGACATCCACACGCACAGTATGTTCGAACAGTTCTCCCGGGGGTACTACCTCGGGCGGTTGTACGTCGAGCCACAGGACGAGGGCTCACCAGCGATGTGTCGCGAGCAGTACGAACAGGTCTCCACGCAGTTGTACGCCGAAGAGACAGGGGTATCACGGACAGATCTCCCGCTGGTAATGAAACTGGGGACGCGTCACTTCCCCGTCCACGGTGAGGGGGGTGTGCCGGCCGACACGCTGGCCGTTCCGCCGGAGATCGTCGACGCAGACTCGCGCATCCGCAACCCGCCCGCCCTCCGGGAGGTGTTCCTGGCGAAAGCCGACCGGGCCGTCCAGTTGCTCGATATCGAAGCGTCGGTGCCCGGTCAGACCGGGATTTAAGCCCCTCCGCGACGCGGGTTCGCTCATGCTCGACGAGTTGCTCGGCCGCGCCGCCCTCAAAGAGCGGATCGAGACGCTCGAAGCCGAGAAACAGTCGCTCGAAGAACAGTTGGAAGCCGAACAGCGCCGTCGCAAGGAGGCCGTGACGGACAGACAGGACGCCGAGCGCCGCGTGAACGAACTCGAAGACCGGATCACCCAACTCGAGGACCGCGTCGAACGCCTCCAGGGCGAGGAACATACCCTCGACTATCGCCGCCGCGAGGAGGTCTCCGGCGTCCGTCTCTCGCGGATCCTCGATCGCCTCGAATCGATCGACAGTGGGCCCGAGAGCGTCTTGACGGCCGTGCTCACCGACGGCCGGGAGATCCCACAGCCAGTCAGAGAGGCCTTCGGCGAACGGGCGACACTGGTCTCGCGGGCCGCTCCCTGTCTGGCGGTCGCCGACGACGCCGGGCTCGTCTCGGCGGCGTTCGACCTGCCGAACTCACCCGAGGCCTTCAGCACGTGGAGCGACGGCGTCGAACTCCAGCGGTCGTGGCTCGAACCCACGGGCGAATACACGCTCGCACTCGTCCGCTCGGACCTGTTCGCGATGGGCGTCTACGAGGGTGGCGAACAGACAGCCTTCCACGGCTTCGACAGCGACCTCAAGAGCAAACACTCCAAGGGCGGGTTCTCACAGTCGCGGTTCGAGCGCATCCGCGAGGGTCAGATCGACTCTCATCTGGAGCGCTGTCGGGCGGCCCTGGAGGAACGTCCCGAAGACGCGCCGCTGTTCGTCGTCGGCGAGTCGAGCGTCCTGCACGAAGTCTCGCGTGAAGCCGACGCGACCGCCGCTGTCGACGCCACCGGCGAGCCAGAGGCGGCCCTCGACAGCGCTTTCGACTCGTTTTGGACCGTCACGCTGTACGGGATCTAATCTCCGTCCCGGACACAGGCCGAGAGCGCCCTGAAGCACCTCACCGAACGCTGGCCGAAAGCGTCCCGACGACCGGCTCGAACAACTCGGGCAGGAGTCCGAGACTCGCCTCGGGGACGGTTCGATCGTCTGCCGTCACGTAGTCGCCGATGGCGAACACCGCGGCGGCGTCGACGCCGACGTACTCCGCGACCGAAAACAGCGTCGCCGCTTCCATCTCGACGGTCAGGACGCCCTGCTCGGTGTAGTGTTCGACTTCCGGGACGGTCTCACGGAAGAACGCGTCGGTCGTCCAGGTAGAGCCGGTGACGACCTGGTGGCCCGCCGCGCCGAGTTCGGAATTGAGAGAGTCGACGAGCGCCGGGCTCGGTTCGGCGGGGGCCTCCGGCGGCTGGTAGTGATAGGAGGCTCCCTCGTCCCGGATGGCTCGCGTGGCGACCACGGGCTGGTCGGGCGTGATCGACGGGTCGAGACAGCCGGCACCACCGAGGATGCAGAACGCCTCGACGCCGAGTTCGGATTTCTCTTCGACCAGTCCCGCGGTCGCCGGTCCACCGATACCGAAGTTGCCCATGACGGCCACGTCGTCGTTCACGCGGTAGATATCGCCCATGCCGACGTCCGAGATCGTGTTCCCGTCGGTGTAGGTCTCGACGACCTCCCGGAAGAAGGCGTCCTGATAGCAGACGACCAGCGCCGGCGGAAGCGTCTCCTCGACCCCAGCGAGCAGGTCTTCGGGGGTGAAGACAGACTGGGCGTCGTGTTTCCCCTCGAAGTTCGGGAACGGCATAGCCACTCGTTTTCGACGGGCAGGAAAGTAGTTTGCCCCGAGGTGAGAGAGGCTGGCAGTGATTCGAAGCTTTTTGCCCGCAGACGCCGAGGGTCCGGTATGCGCGTCGCCATCCTCGCCCACGAGCAATTTCCCGAGCGCGCGAAGACCGCCGTCGGCGTTCTCCGCTACGGCGACCAGGAGGTCGTCGCCGTCCTCGACCGCGACCGCGCTGGTGACTCGATCCGTGAGTATCTCGACGAGCCCCGAATTCCCAACGCGCCGATCGTCGCCGGCGTCGAGGACGCACCCGAGTTCGACGCCCTGATCGTTGGGATCGCACCGATCGGCGGTGGCTTCGAGGCGTCCTGGCGGCCGGACGTCCGGGGCGCGCTCGAACGCGGCTGTGACGTCTACGCGGGACTGCACTACCAGCTCAACGAGGACGAGGAGTTCGCGAGGCTGGCTGCCGAACACGACTGCGAACTGGTCGACGTTCGCGACCCGCCCGACGATCTGACCGTCAGCGAGGCCCGGGCCCGCGAGGTCGACGCGACGGTCGTCCTCGCAGTCGGGACGGACTGCTCGACGGGAAAGATGACCGCGGCGATGGAGTTGCGCGAGGCCGCACGCGAGGAGGGGCTGGACGCCGCGGTCGTCCCGACTGGGCAGACTGGGATCCTGATCGAGGGCTGGGGGATCGCCGTCGACCGGACGATCAGCGACTTCACTGCTGGTGCGGTCGAGCGGATGGTCCAGGCGGTTGGGGATCACGACGTGGTCTTCGTCGAGGGCCAGGGCGCGCTCGCCCATCCCGCATACTCCGCCGTCACAGCCGGAATCGTCCACGGCTCGATGCCCGAGAAGCTGGTCCTCTGTCACGAAGCCGGCCGGCAGGCCGTCCACGGCTACGAGTCGTTCTCGCTCCCGCCGGCCGAGGAGTACGCCGCGCTGTACGAGCGTTTCGCCGATCCGGTGGCCGAGAGTGCGGTCGCCGCGGGAATGTTGAACACGTCGGGGATCGACGACGACCAGCAGGCTCGGGAGGCCATCGAATCTTACGCCGAGGCCATCGACGCGCCGGCGACCGACCCTATCCGCTTCGAGGCTTCGGCGGTGCTCGACACGCTGGTATGACCCTCGAAACCGAGTTCGAACGCTACGAACTCCCCCTCGCCGAGACCTTCCGGATCTCTCGGGAGACGACCCAAATCGCCGAGACGGTCGTCGTGCGGGTCAGCGACGGTGAGAACGAGGGGATCGGTGCGGCCGCACCTTCGCGGTACTACGGTGAGACCGCCGAGACAGTCGTCGAGATATTGCCCGATCTGCTGGCCGTCGTCGAAGACGTCGACGATCCTCACGCCGCCCAGCGCGTCGAACGGCGACTCGAAAATACCGTCAAAGGAAACACAGCTGCGAAGAGTGCGGCGACGACGGCGCTGGCGGATCTCGCTGGTACGCGACTGGGGGTTCCGCTTTACCGGCAGTGGGGACTCGATCCCGACGCGGTGCCCGTGACCTCGTACTCGATGGGGGTCGAAGTTCCAGAAACGATGGCCGAGCGGGCGCGCGATCGCGTCGATTCGGGGTTCAAGATCCTGAAACTGAAGATCGGGACCGATTCCGAGGCGGATCGCGAGCGCGTGGCCGCCGTGCGCGAGGCCGTGCCCGAGGCGACGATCCGGGTCGACGCCAACGGCGGGTACGACGTCGAGACGGCGGTCGAGGTGAGTGGGTGGCTGGCCGACCTCGGTGTCGAGTTCCTCGAACAACCCGTGCCCGGCGGGAATTTGGAAGGGCTTCGGGAAGTCCACGAGCGCGGTGCGATCCCGGTCGCAGCCGACGAGAGCTGTGTCGACGCGGGGGACGTGCCGGGAGTGGCCGGGACGTGCGACATCGTCGTGGGCAAGATCGCCAAGTGCGGGAGTCCGTGGGCGCTCCGGCGACAGCTCGAAACCGCGACTGCGCACGGTCTGGAGACCATGGTCGGGTGTATGGTCGAATCGAACGCCTCGCTCGCGGCCGCCGTGCATTGCTCGCCGCTCGCCGACTACGCGGATCTCGACGGCTCGCTGTTGCTCGCCGAGGATCCTTTCGTGGGTGTGCCGTTCGTGGATGGTCGGCCAAATCTTGCTGATCTCGATCGTCCCGGTACCGGTGTTCGTGAACAGTGAAGAGAGATTCTGGCGCGTGCTGTCGCGGTCCCCGTACCGCGACGAACGCACGCGAGGGATGAGCGAGCGACCGTAGGGAACGAGCGAATCGGCTGGGGAGGATGTGGTGCGGTTGCTGTCCCGTGGGTGGGTCTGAAAGGGGCCGGACGCTACAGGAACCTCGACGACGTAAGGACCACAGCCGAACGGAGTGAGGCGAGGACCGCAGCGAGTCGCGGGACTGTAGCGTCCGGGGGGCTTTCTGGGTGTTGCGGTCACCGTGAAGCAGTCGTAGAAAGCCCCGACAGGCTCGGAGGTTGCGGCTCGCTGTGCGCTTCGCTCACTTCGTTCGCTCAGTGCTTACTTCGCCTCACTCTCCGAGCCTGTCGCCCCTTTCAGTCCCGAAAGACTCATTCCGTTCGTCTTTCGACCTTCGCCTCACACCGTTCGGCTCAGTCCCACCCGAATTCATCCACACCCTCCCCAGCCGATTCGCTCGTTCCTTTCAGTCACTCGCTCATCCCTCGCGCAGTTTCGGCTCGACGTGAAGTCTCGCCAGCGCGCGCCAGCATCGTCTTTCAGCGAAAGAGCGAGAGAAACAGCGTCCTAGAGCCACTCGACGAAGGACTCAGTCTCGCGACTCTTGGCGATATAGTCCCGTTGCATCTCCGTGATCGCGGTCTCCAGATCCGCACCGTCCGCAAGCGACTCCCGAACCCGCGCCTTCTTCCAGTCACTCGGAGCCATCTCGGCTTTCCAGCGTGCGCGGATGGGATCCAGGTACTCGTCGGGGTCGTCGATCCCCTGCACGTCGAGCCCGCGTTCGGCGTACTCGAAGACCTCGGCGAAGATCTCGTCGGGGTCGCTGGTGCGCTCGCCATCCGCATCGATCCACGCCAGGTCAGCCTCCAGCCCGTTGCGGGCGACGTCGTAGAAGCAGCGCTCGGCGGCGCCCCACTCCAGCTCGGCGAGGGGATGATCGGCCACGACGAGTCCACGGATCAGCCCGACGGTCAGCGCCTGCAGCCCCACGACGTCGTCGACGGTGGGCTGAGTGGGCAGCGGCCGGTACTCGATCCGAACGGAGCGCTCGTCGCCGGCGCCCTCGACGGGGTCGCCGCCGACGACACAGCGGAGCCAGCGCCAGTAGGTCCCGCGCTTGTGCTCGAACTCCCAGTAGTCGTCGGTGTATGCCGTCGGCGGCTCCTCGGCGATCCACTCCCGGAGGAACGGGGCGATCACGTCGTCTGCGACCACGCGGTCGACCACGTCCGTCACGTCGTCGATGTCGACCGGCACCCGCACTTTCGGGTTCGCGGTCTCGTTGACCGACTGCTCGAAGACGGCGATCCGGAGTTCGTGGTGCGTGTCCTCGACGAGGGATCCGGGATCCTCGACGTCGCCGTAGACGTCGGCGGGCAGAAACGGCGAGTTCGTCGCCAGCGCGAGCAGCGGGCCGAGCGTCCGAATGGCGGTGTTGTAGTAGGTCGGAAAGCTCGCCGTCTCTGGGATCTGGAGGTGGGGTTGGATCGACGTCGCCAGCGACTCGAAGAGGATCGACGGGAAGGCGATGTCCGCGCCCGGCACCGAAAAGTCGATCTGGCCGCCCGCGCGCTCGACGATGTCGTTGTCGATGGCGACGTAGCGGGGATCGCTGCGCATGTTCGAGGCCAGTTGGACGCCCTCGACGTCCGTCGTGGCCGAGAGGTATTCGACCGATCCCGAGTCGGGCGGGACGGTCCACATCGCGTCCAGCACGAGCGCACAGCCTTCGGCCCCGGCGGCGGCGTGGGCCTTCTCGGTCTCCATCTCGATGGCAGTCGCCTGGGCGGCCAGGCCGGCGTCGTCGAAGACGTTGGGGTCGGTGTTGATCTCGGCGTTGTGCAAGCCCAGTTCCTTGCTGACAGCGTCGGTATCCTCGAAGACGCTGCCCGGGATCTGGTGGAGCCGACAGGACGAACACGGTGCCGTCGCGCCGCCTGCATCCTTGGCGGCGTCCGTCGCCTCGCCGGCGACGGCGTAGACTTCCATCTCCAGCCCGATCGCGAACGCGTCGTTGTCCAGTGCGCCGTCGGCGAACTCCCCCTCCAGAAACGCGGCCTGCTCGTCGACGCGCTCGTCGAACTCCCGGCGGGTCGAGGGGGCGAGCGAGCGGTCGACCAGATCGGCGAGATCCGTCATTAAAAACGGTGTTGGCGGCCCGTGACGTTAGTGTTGTGTCTCCGCGGTCTCCGAGAAACACGAACTGACCGAGAATTCAAACGTGGCAGGTCCAGTACGAAACCGAGGCGAGCCGACCACCGAGCGGCAGCCCGCCGAGCGCGGTGTCGATCTTGCGGAACGTCGAGGCCGTCCGGTTGGGGATCTGCCGATAGAAGCCGTAGGGGAGGACGAAGTCGTGGTCGTCGGAGACGAGATCCAGCCCAACTTCGTCGAGCAGGCGGCCGACCTCCCAGCGGGAGTACAGCCGCGAGCCCATCGGGAGTGCCCAGTTGTAGATCGAGCGCGTCGAGAAACGGTTGAATGTGTCGAAGAAGACGACGTCCTTCGCGACCCGGCGCATCTCGCTGAGATAGGAGGCCGGCGTATCGGCCAGGTGGAAAAATCGCATCGCGAGCACGGCGTCGAAGTGGTCGTCCGGGAACGGGAGCCGACCCGCATCCCCGCGCATGAACTCCAGGTGGTCGTCGACGCCAGCGGCCTGGGCCTTCTGGCGGCCCTGCTGGAGCATCGCACCCGAGATGTCTAGACCGACGATGTCGGCGCCGCGTTCGGCCAGCATCACGGTGAACCGACCGGTTCCACAGGCAATTTCCAGTACTTTCGAGTCCTCGACTGGGCCGATCGCGTCCAGCACGGCCTGTTTCTCCCGCCGGTCGATCAGGCGGCCACCGCGCGAGAAGCGCTTTTCTTCGTACTCCTCGGCGATGTCGTCCGCCTGGTACCACTCCTGTCCTTTCACGGTGTCCGACTCTCGTCATCCCGGGAATAAAACGATACTGAAAACGACCGGCGAGAATCCATCGCTACCGACCCCCTCGCATCCACCAGTCCGCCCCTCTCGCTCGCACCGCAGCACGAACGCCAGTGCCGCAATCCTCGGATCTCTCATGGTCATCCATAGATATACAAAGGAGATTAATACTCCTCTAGGAGACTGTATTGTTTTCACATCCATATAGCCAAGTTTTACCACTGCGCTTCCCAGAGAGTGCTGTATGAGCACGACTACCGATGGGGTGGCCCGAGAGATCACGTTCAACGACGCCGAGTTTCGCGAGCGCCTTCGCGAACTCCCGCCGAGCGCAAAGCTCGTCGCCAAAGTACTCGAAACTGAAGCGCCGCTGTCCCAGGGCGATCTCGCCGAGCAGTCGCTGCTGCCCGACCGAACCGTCCGGTACGCACTGAACCGCCTCGAAGAAGTCGGGCTCGTCGATTCCCGGTACAGCTTCCGCGACGCCCGCAAGCAGGTCTACTTCCTCGCCGACACGCGATAATGCGGATCGAGCGGGTCGACCTCGATATCTCGTCCCGCGCGCCCGGTGGTGGGGTGGCCGCCTACGTGTGCGGTGACGACGACGTGATTCTCGTCGATCCCGGTGGCGACAGCGATCGCCTTCGCGAGGTCGTCGCCGAGGCCGGCGTCGCCCACGTCCTCGCCACACACCACCACCCGGACCACGTCGGTGGAATCGCAGCCTACGCCGACGAAGCGACTGTTTGGGCCCGTCGTGGACGCGAGAGCGAGTTCGAACGCGCCAGCGGCGTCTCGCCCGATCGCACCTTTACCCCGGCGACGACGATCCAGACCAGTGGCGGCACGGTCGAAATTGTCGACACACCTGGCCACGCACCCGAACACGTCGCGCTCCGGGTCGGTGAGTCGTTCGTGACCGGAGACCTGGCCGTCGCGGAGGGCAGCGTCGTCGTGGGCGCACCCGAGGGTGACATGCGGACCTATCTGAGTAGTCTCCGTCGACTCCACGCTCGCGACCCCGCCCGCCTCTACCCCGGCCACGGCACCGTGATCGAGGCACCACGAGCGGTACTCGGACGGTTGATCGCACATCGACTCGACCGCGAAGACCGCGTTCTGGCGGCCGTCGACGCCGGCACCGAGACACTCGAAGCGATCACCGACGCCGCCTACGAGAAAGACGTTTCCGGCGTCGCGGATCTCGCTCGCGCGACGGTTGCTGCCCACCTCGAAAAACTGGCAGTCGAGGGCGCGATTCGGTGGAACGGCCAGCGGGCGCGGCCGGCATAGCGCGGCCCTTTAGTTGCCAGCGCCGCTTTTTCTGCTATGGAATCGCTCGAAGCCGAACTCGACCGAGCCAGGGAACTCGACGTGGCCGAACTGGCTGACGCTATCGAATCCATCGGCTTCGAGTGTACGCGCTGTGGGGCCTGCTGCAAGGCCGAGACCTGTGGACTCGAGGGCGAAGACGGCGACACGGAACCCCACACGGCGACGGCTTTTCCCGACGAGATCAGCCGAATCCAGGCGCGTGACGACTACGACTGGCGCGACGTGGCTCGCCCGATGCCGTACGGACTGACCGAGGACGAAGGTGAGCCAGGGGGCGAAACCTTCGAGTGGGCGCTGCAGACAGACTCCTGTGGGGACTGTACGTTCTACGCCGAGGACGAGGACGGAACGGGAGCCTGTACGGTCCACGAGGATCGGCCACTGATCTGTCAGACCTACCCGTTCAGCGTCGCGCTGGGTGGGACGAGCCAGCCGATGGGCGAGGCGGTTGATGAGGAAGGGATGGTCCGGGCCCACGAGTGTGAAGGCCTTGGTCGGGACATCTCACGTGCGGAGGCCGAGGACCTCGCCCGGACGCTCAAAGAGCGGGCGATCCGCGAACTCGAAGAGGCCATCGGAGTCCGCGAGAACTACGAGCCTGTCGAGAGTGACGACGTTGTCGTCTACGACTCGGACGGACCGAAACGTATCGACGGGACGCCCTACTGATTTTTCGCACACGTGGGAACGAACGAGACTGGGGCTGCAGATCCGCCGGCAGGTTCTTAATGGAGGCCTACGACCGGCCCAATGGAGGATATAGCCTTGGAGATCTCAGAGAAACTCCTGTGTCTGTTCAGTGCGGATGTATCAGCAGAAGACGACCGCTACGTGATCGAGGTGCCCCGCCGCGAGGTCGAGACCGGTTCGATCGACCCCGGCGAAACTTACCGGGTCGCGCTCATCTCCGGCGAGCAAGAGGAAGATGAAAACGAGACGACCGAGAGTGCGCCCTCGGAACCCCAGCCCCCAGTCGAGAACGGGGAGATTCGGTACGTCGAGATCGAGGACATCGGCAAGCAGGGCGACGGCATCGCTCGCGTCGAACGCGGCTACGTGATCATCGTGCCTGGCGCCGACATCGGCGACCGGGTCAAAGTCGAGATCACCGAAGTCAAGTCCAACTTCGCCGTCGGCGAGATCATCGAAGAAGACATCTGACCCGGCCTGGTGGGGGGTCCCTCGACGGCGTTTCCTGCTCGTACCAACGCCAGTGCTGACGCTCGTCGTCCCTCCCGATCGGGCGTCCGTTTCTGGAGAAAACCGCAAGACTGCAGCGTGTTAACAGACTGTACCAAACCCCCTATAACAGTTTCGTCCGTACCTGAAAGTATGAGCACGACGGCATCCCAGGCAGCGACCGCGGCGCCGACCACGTTGACGGACAAACAGCAGGCGATCCTCGACTATCTCCGGAAGAACGCCGACACGCAGACGTACTTCAAGTCCCGACTCATCGGCGAGGAACTGGACATGTCCGCCAAGGAGGTCGGGACGAACATGACGCCGCTGCAGGAGGGCGAGTTCGACATCGACGTCGAGAAGTGGGGCTACTCCTCCTCGACGACGTGGATGGTCACGACCTGAACGCTCTTAGCGACTCTCGCGCTGTTCGACCTTGTTCAGCTCGATCAGGAGACGAAAGACAGCCTTGACCAGGTTGGAGTCGACGTCGAAGCGCTCTGCGTTCTGGCCGGCGCGATCCATGACGGCCTGTTCCTGTTCTTCGTCGGTCGTCGGCAGTCCCTGTTCGTCTTTGACCTGGGCGATCGTGTCGGCGACGTAGGTCCGCTGGGCAATCTTCTCGACGATCTCGCGATCGATGGTCTCGATCTCCTCGCGGAGCTCGTCGAGGCTCATCTCGTCTGTGTCCCGGAGTTCTGTGTCGTTGTCAGCCATGTGGATCCGTCTCGTTGTTCCCACGTCTTGCGTACACCCTCTAATGCCTCCCGATCCCCGACAGCGACGACGCTCGGCCCCGTCCCCGACAGCGAGACGCCCTCGACCAGCGGCATGGCTTCGACCATCGGTTCGGTCGAGAAATCGAGTGCCGCCGAGAACGCGAGTCCGTTGACGGTCATCGCGCGGCCGTACTCGCCGCCGAGGGCGAGGTCCACGACGAGGTCGGCCATCGGGGCGACCTGCTTGCAGCGCTCGACGTCGGCGTCGGCGCTGAACGACTGCTCGTCGGGCGTCCACACGAGGACGTCCCAGTCGACTTCCTCACGAGCGAGCAAGTCGTCGCTCGTGTTGTTCGTGACTGTCACGCCGCCGAGCATCGACGCCGAAGCGTCGTCGAACGCGCCCGTCACTGTGACGCCGACGTCCCGGGCGGCCATGACGCCGAGGCGGGCGGCGTCCTCGCGAGTCATCTTCTCCTCTTTGCCGAGCGCGTCGAGTGTCGCCATGACGGTCGCGTTGGCCGCGGCCGATGAGGACTTCAGGCCGGAGGCCATCGGGACCTCGCTCTCGGTCCGGACGTGTGCGCCCGAGACGGCGTTCGGGCCGGTCACATCGGGGTCACCGTGAGCATCGAGGACGTACTCGACGCAGGTCTCGATGAGGCGGGTGTCGGCCTCGGGATCTTCGGCGACTTCGCCGGTGATCTCCTCGGAATCGGTCAGTAACTCGACGGTCGCGGTCGTGTAGGCGTCGATGGCGAACGCAGAGCCCTTGCCGTTGGCGAGTGCGTTCAACACCGTGCCGGCGGCCGGCGCTTTCGCCTGTCCCTGCATGGTCGTCTGTGCGTACGAGCCGGTATTAAGGGGTGGTGATTCGGGACTGAAAAGGATCGAGACGGGTCCGGACGGCCGTCAGTGCTGGCGGCGGTGGGTGAGGAGCGCAGCGAGGGCGACTGCCAGGACTGCGAGCGTTGCGGTGAACCCTGGGCCCGAGCCACTCCCACTCGACTCTTCGGTAGTCGTCGTCCCGCTCCCCGTGGTATCTTCGTCTGACGTGGTCGTTTCCTCGCCCGACGTAGTCGTCTCTTCGCCTGGTGTCGTGGTGGTGTCGCCCGGTGTCGCCGTCTCCGAGTCGTCAGTCGACTCGACGGTGACGGTCAGGGTGTCGGTGTCGGTGTTGCCGGCGCTGTCGGTGGCGGTCAGCGTCACCGTGTAGGTGCCGGCTTCGTCGTAGGCGTGACCCGCCGTCTCGCCCGCGGCTGACGTGCCGTCTTCGAAGCTCCACTGGTAGCTGTCGATTCCGACGTTGTCCGACGACCCCGACCCGTCGACACTCACGGTCGAGCCGACTTCGACGGTTCTGTCGGGGCCGGCCTCGGCGGTCGGCGCGGTCCGGTCTTCGACGGTGACGGTCAGGGTGTCGGTGTCGGTGTTCCCTGCGCCGTCGGTGACTGTCAGCGTCACCGTGTAGGTGCCTGGCTGATCGTAAGCCTGGGAGGCGGTCACACCACTCGCCGCAGATCCGTCGCCGAAGTTCCACTGGTAGCTGTCGATCCCGACGTCGTCTGACGACCCTGACCCGTCGACACTCACGGTCGAGCCGACTTCGACGGTTCTGTCGGGGCCAGCCTCGGCGGTCGGTGCCGTCTGGTCTCCGACAGTGATGGTCAGGGTGTCGGTGTCGGTGTTGCCACCGCTGTCGGTGACCGTCAGTCGCACCGTGTAGGTGCCGGGGTCGACGAACGTGGACCTCGCGGTTGGCCCGGTGGCGTCGGTCGTGCCGTCACCGTCGACGTCCCATCGGTACGTCGTGATGACACCGTTGTCGCTCGAACTGGAGCCGTCGAAGTTGACAGTCGTGCCCTCCTCGACGGACTGGTCCGGTCCGGCCTCGGCGGTCGGTGGCGTCGTGTCGACGACGGAGACAGTGAGGGTGTCGGTGTCGGTGTTACCCGCGTCGTCCGTTACACGGAGCGTGACGGTGTAGGTCCCAGTATCGGCGTAGGTGTGAGACGCTGTTTCGCCGGTCGTTTCGTAGGTCCCGTCGCCGTCGACGTCCCACTCGTAGCTCGTAATCCCGACGTTGTCGCTCGAAGCGGTCCCGTCGAAGGTCACGCTGGTGTCCTCCGAGACCGTCTGGTCTGGCCCGGCCTCGGCGGTCGGGCCCGTGACGTCATCGACAGTGACGGTCAGGGTGTCGGTGTCGGTGTTACCGCCACCGTCGGTGACCGTCAGCGTGACGGTGTAGGTTCCCGGGTTGACGTAGGTGTAGCTGGGTGTCACCCCGGTCGCCTCGACCGTCCCGTCGTCGTCGACGTCCCACTCGTAGCTCGCGATGTTGCCGTTGTCGGTGGATCCCGAACCATCGAAGCTCACTGCGGTTTCCTCCATGACTGTCCGGTTCGGACCGGCCTCGGCGGACGGGGCGATCGTATCCTCAACGGTGACGGTCAGGGTGTCGGTGTCCGTGTTCCCGTTGGCATCGCTGACAGTCAGGGAAACGGTGTAGGTGCCGGGATCGGCGTAGGTGTAACTCGACGTGGTACCGGTGGCGTCGACGGTGCCGTCACCATCGAGGTCCCACTCGTAGCTGTCGATTCCGACGTTGTCGCTCGAACTGGAGCCGTCGAAGTTGATGGTCGACCCCTCGTCGACGGTCTGGTCGGGGCCAGCCTCGGCGGTCGGTGGCGTCGTGTCGCCGACGGTGACGGTCAGGGTGTCGGTGTCGGTGTTGCCGGCGTCGTCGCTGACGGTCAGTGTCACTGTATAGCTTCCTGCCGCCGTGTAGGTGTAACTCGGCGTCGGCCCGGTGGCGTCAGTCGTGCTGTCCCCGTCAAAGTCCCACTCGTAGCTCGTCACGCCGACGTTGTCGCTCGAAGCGGTCCCGTCGAAGTCCACTGCCGTGTCCTGTGAGACGGCCTGGTCGGGACCGGCCTCTGCGGTCGGTGCGGTCACGTCGTTGACAGTGACGGTCAGGGTGTCGGTGTCGGTGTTGCCGGCGTCGTCGCTGACGGTCAGTGTCACTGTATAGCTTCCTGCCGCCGTGTAGGTGTAACTCGGCGTCGGCCCGGTGGCGTCAGTCGTGCTGTCCCCGTCAAAGTCCCACTCGTAGCTCGTCACGCCGACGTTGTCGCTCGAAGCGGTCCCGTCGAAGTCCACTGCCGTGTCCTGTGAGACGGCCTGGTCGGGACCGGCCTCTGCGGTCGGTGCGGTCACGTCGTTGACAGTGACGGTCAGGGTGTCGGTGTCGGTGTTGCCGGCGTCGTCGGTCGCGGTCAGAGTGACGGTGTAGATGCCGGGGTCGGCGTAGGTGTAACTCGGCGTCGGTCCGGTGGCGTCAGCCGTGCCGTCACCGTCGAAGTCCCACTCGTAAGTGGTCACGCCGACGTTGTCACTCGAACCAGTCCCGTCGAAGGAGACACTGGTATCTTCGTCGACGGTCTGGTCGGGGCCAGCGTCGGCGGTCGGTGCAGTTGTGTCCTGGACCGTGACGGTCAGGGTGTCGGTGTCGGTGTTGCCGGCGTCATCGGTCGCAGTCAGGGTGACGGTGTAGGTGCCGGGGTCGGCGTACGTGTAACTCGGAGCCGGCCCGGTGGCGTCGGTCGTACCGTCACCGTCAAAGTCCCATTCGTAGCTCGTCACAGCGACGTTATCGGACGAGCCGGAGCCGTCGAAGGTGAACGAGGTGTCTTCGTCGACAGTCTGATCCGGTCCGGCGTCAGCAGTCGGCGCAGTCGTGTCCTGGACTGTGACGGTCAGGGTGTCGGTCGCGGTATTCCCACTACCGTCAGTCACTCGCAGGGTGACGGTGTAGGTGCCGGGGTCAGCGTAGTTCGCCAACGGGGTCGCACCCGTCAGCTGGTAGGTGCCGTCGTCGTCGGTGTCCCACTCGTAGCTGGCGATGTTGCCGTTGTCCGACGAGGCCGACCCGTCGAAGGTGAACGAGGTGTCCTCGTCGACGGTGAAGTCGGTACCAGCGTCCGCGTTCGGCGGCGTCACGTCGTTGACGGTCACCGTCAGCGTGTCCGTTCCCGAGTTACCGGCGGCGTCGGTCGCAGTCAACGTCACCGTGTAGGTTCCGGGGTCGGCATAGGTGTACGAAGGCGTAGCGCCGGTCGTCTCCACGGTGCCGTCTCCGTCGAAGTCCCACTCGTAGGTGTCGATGCCGACGTTGTCGGTCGAGGCCGTCCCGTCGAAGGTGAACGAGGTGTCCTCGTCACCGGACGTCTGGCTGTTGCTCGCGTCCGCGTTCGGCGGCGTTACGTCGTTGACGGTGACGTTCACCACGTCGGTCGCGGTGTTGCCACCGCTGTCGGTCACCCGCAGCGTGACGGCGTAGGAGCCGGGATCGGCATAGGTCGCGGAGCCAGTCTCACCGGTGACTTCGTAGGTACCGTCGTCGTCGGTATCCCACTCGTAGGTGAGACTGTCACCGTTGTCGGACGAGGCCGAGCCGTCGAAGGTGAACGAGGTGTCCTCGTCGACGGTGAAGTCGCTTCCCGCGTCGGCGGTCGGTGCGGTCGTGTCCTGCACGCTGTAGGCGCCGGACTGTGTGACGAAGGCCGCGGCGGGCGAACCGCCGCTATCGTCGTGGAGTCCCAGCGTCAACGTCTGCGTGCCGTCGTCGGCGTTCCCGACGTTGCCCACGGTGACGTCGAACTGGTCGCCGCTCGCGGGGTCGTCGATGACGTCGCCCGCGGCGAGGTCGAGCACGAGCGTCTGGCCATCGGGCGTCAGGACAGCCTCGACGGTCCGGCTGCCGCTTGGCCCCTCGATCGAGACGTCACCGGTCGTCACGCCCGAGAGATCGGCCGTCGCCGAGCCGAAGTCGACCGAGACGTACTCGCCCGCGGGGTTGCCGACCTGACCGAAGGTGAAATTGATCGCGTACGTGCCTGCCTGTCCGGTCTCGCTCGGCACCGGATCGGCCGTCGTGAGGCTGAGCTGTGCCGGCGTCGGCGGGCCGTCGGGTGCCGGACCGGTCAGCCACGGCTCGATGTCGATCTGACCACCGGCACCCTCACCTGCACTGGGACCGCCCGCGTCGCCCCACCAGTTCAGTTCGGCGTCGACTGTCCCAGTAGTGGTGCCCGCGTACAGCCCGTAGTTGTTGCCGACGACGTTGTTCCAGTTGACGGTGATCGTCGAGCCGTCGATAGTCCCGTCGCCCACGAGGATTCCGATCCCGTTGCCGCCGCCGTCACCGTTGTTCCGGATCTGGTTGTAGGTGATCGTCAGCCCGTCGGAGTCGGTGGCTTCGATTCCGTTGGTGAAGCCGGTGATCTCGTTCTCGGAGATCATACTTCCGGTCCCACCGTCGTCACGGAGTTCGATCCCGGTAGCAGTCTTGTCGCCGTTGTGGATCTCGTTGTCCACAGCGGTGAGCTGCTCGTTCGCGGAGATGCCCGAAACGCCCGAGCTGGCCTGGATGATGCTGTTGCGCACCTCGACGGTGTTCATGCTGAACGTGTTGATGATCGCCACCGGTGACCCACTGGACCTCAGCGTCAGCCCGTCGATCGTCAGGCCGTCGGAGGCGCTGCCGGAGTTTATCGTCGGCGTCCCGCCCTGCCCGACGATCACCGTCTCGGAGGCCGCGCTGGCCGAGGTGAGCGTCAGGTCGCTCGCCGTCGTGATGCTGTTGAAGTCGAGCGACGTCTGGTAGGTGCCGGGATAGATCGTGATCGTGTCGCCGGCCTGGACGTCGTAGCTGCCCGAGTCGATGGCGCTGGCGGGTGAGACGAACGACTGACCGCTGCGCTCGTTCTGAGCGATCCCCTCCAGTGTAAGATCCTGGGAGACGTCGCTGCCCTCAACCGACATCGACGCGCTGGCACTGACGTGGTTGGGTGCCGAGGCGACGACGGTGTAGCTCCCGTCGGAGACGTTCCGGAACGAGTAGGTCCCGCTGGCGTCGTTGGTCGTCGAGTCGACGAGCGACCCACCCGCGTAGAGCTGAATCGTCACCTCGCCGTTGCCGGCCGTGAAGTCCTCCGCACCTGAGTCGACGCTTCCCTGGATGACTGGCGTTCCTGGGTTGGCCGAGGTACGGAACGGGTCGAAGTCGATAGCACCGTTGAGTCCTTGACCGGACCCAGGTCCTTGATTGCCTGGCCCGTCGCTGGCTCCCCACCAGTTGTAGCGGGCGTCGAGCTGGTTGCCGTTAGAATTGACGTAGGAACCATACGCGTTGTCGAAGATATTGTTGTTGTTGACGACACTGTTGGTAACGGTGACAGCTCCGCCGCCCTGCTGGTTCACCTGCAGGGCAGTCCCGCCGTCGTTGTTACTGATCTCGTTGTCGACGACGACGGTGCCGTCTGAGCCGGACGTGAGCCAGACACCGTGACCCGCGCCCGCCCCGCCGTCGGAATTGTCTATCGTGTTGTTTCGAAGAGTGATCGCATCTTTGACGATCACACCGACACCGTTTCGGACGAGTTCGGACCGTTCGACTTCAGTGCCGGTAGATCCGCTGTCTGCGAATATGCCGTAGTTATTGGCCTCGGTGATATTGACGTTCTCGACGGTAATCTGGCCGTTCGTGTAGATGCCGTTTCCGATGACATTATTCCCGTCGATGACGCTGTCACGGAGCGTGATCCCGTCATTGACGAGTGCCACCGACGACGCTGCACCGCCGTTGCGGAAGGTGAAGCCCTCGACGACGACGTTCTGACCCGTCACTAGCAGCGAGTCATCTCCGCTGGATGCGTCGATGATCGTCTCCGAAGCGTTGCCGGTCGCTTCGAGTGTAATCCCCGAGGTTCCGATGTCGACGTTCTCGGAGTACGTCCCGGGCGCGACTGTGATCGTCGCGCCGGAACTCGCGTTCTGGACGGCGTTGTTGATGCTGACGTAGCTGTTGCCCGAGTCGGTGTTCAGCACGCGTGCGTCGAGCGTGACGTCTTCAGTCACGTCGCCGCCAGCAACCGAGATCGACGTCCGACTCGTCTGGTGCTGGTCTGCGCGCACGACGACGGTGTAACTCCCGTCGGCGACGCCGTTGAACGCGTACTCGTCGGAACTGTTGGTGTACGTACTGTCTACGACCGTCCCGCCCTGTTTGAGGACGACGCTGGCCTGCCCGGAGAGCCCGCCGTCCTGGGCCGCCGACGTTACCGTCCCGCTGACGGTCGACCCACTCGTAGCGCCGCCAGCGAGCGACGTCGGTCCGTCAGCGCCCGCTCCTGCCGGTGCCGTCGCTCCGAGTGCGACGACTCCCATGACAGCCAGTAGTGCTACACAGACTGCTCGAATACTTACCGTTCGGTGCCCCCTTGAGTTGGCGATTGTTCGTGTCATCGTCTTCTGGTGATCCATGGTGGCGCTCTTCTCGCCACCTCGATCGGTCCGTCCACGTCTGCCCGTAGTCGCGGGCGGACTCTCAGCACGATCGGCACGATCTCAAGCCTCTGCGTGTGAGAAAGTCACACACGCCCCCTCGTATCGAACCTGACCGTGTCTCTACCTTATTCGACATTGTTTATCACAAAGTATTTTCGGTTTTCTTCGCTTTCAGTATCTTCGACACTTCTATCAGCCGATCTGATTGGGAAAAATTCGGTCGGTACGTGCGCACTCGAACGCGGTTCTTTTGCACTGCCGCCACGAACGCCGGGGTATGAGTCGCCCGAGCGAAGTCGCACCCTCGACGCTGCCCGTCGAACTGACCGAGGACGGCATCGCCGTCGAGTACCTCGACGGCCGGACGGTGTTCTACCATGGCGTGCCGGCCACGGCCGAGACGCCGCTGACGACGAGCCCCGGCAAGGACGTCCACGCCCTCGTCACCGACGAGAGCGGCACCGAGGGAATCCTCACGTACGTCGACGAGCGCAAGACCGACGGCGACATCCTCGAATCCAGCGGCGTCGGCCGGGTCCTTCTCGAAAAGGGCGAGACGACGAGTCTCTATCCCGGTGTTCGAGTCCACCGAACGGGCTTCCGCTACGAGATTGAGGTCGACTTCGACGCTGTCGAGGGGCGGGTGTTCGTCTTCGAAGAGGACGAGATGGGAGAGATGGGGCGGGAGATAGTAGCGGAGTAGCGGTTTTTGGTCCAGCTTTTTGCGCGACCGACCGGCGAGAGGGAGCGGAAAAAGGTGGTTGCAGGAGGACGAGATGGGAGAGATGGGGCGGGAGATAGTAGCGGAGTAGCGGTTTTTGGTCCAGCTTTTTGCGCGACCGACCGGCGAGAGGGAGCGGAAAAAGGTGGTTGCAGGAGGACGAGATGGGGGAGATGGGGCGGGAGATAGTAGCGGAGTAGCGGTTTTTGGTCCAGCTTTTTGCGCGACCGACCGACGGGGGGAGCGGAAAAAGGTGGTTGCAGGAGGACGAGATGGGGCGAATGGATAAATAGCTGTCAGGAGTAGTCGGGCGTGAATGCTCGCGGAGGTGGTGGTATTCGGCGTCGGACTGGCGACGCTCGTGTTCGGGGCTGATAGAGCCGTCGACGCGGCTGGCGATCTCGCGCTCTACTACGGCGTCTCGCCGTTTTTCATCGGTGTCACCGTCGTTTCGATCGGGACGTCGGTCCCGGAGATGGTGACGTCGATCTACGCCTCCTACTACGGGGCTGGCGACCTCGTCGTCGGGAACATCGTCGGCTCTGAGACTGCTCAGATCACGCTGGCGATCGCCGTCGTCGCCTTCATTGCGCCGATCGTCGCCAAACGACGAAACATCGCCATCTACGGGACGGCGATGATCCTCTCGATGATTATCATGCTCTTGACCCTCGAAGACGGGCAGATCGTCCGTTCGGAGGGCCTGCTGATGATGCTCGCGTACACGCAGTTCATCTACATCCTCTACACGAACGAGGGGGGCGAGGAGATCACCGAGGAGGTTCTGGAAGAACCACGCACGCCGCTGCAGTCGGTCCCCTGGATCGTCGGCGGCCTCTTCTTGGTCGTCGTCGGTGGGCAGGTGATGGTCACCAACGGTGTGGCGATCGCCCAACTGCTCGGCGTACCGGAGTACTTGATCGGTCTACTGACCGGACTCGGGACGACCGTGCCCGAGGTCGTCGTCGCCGGGATCGCGGCCTACGAGGGTCGAGGTGGAATCTCCGTCGGATCGCTCCTCGGCAGCAACATCACCGATCCGGTGTTCTCACTCGGTGTCGGCGCGGTCTTCTTCGATGTCGTGGTCGATGACCCCGCAGCGATGGGACCATCGCTTCTGTACATGGTCGGCGTCTCGATTGCGGTCCTCGGGTTGTTCTACTGGCGGCGCGGGATCGACCGGCGGGCTGCCGTCGTCTGTCTCCTGTTGTATCTGCCGACCTTTCTCGTCGTGTGAGCGGTCTCCGGCCGCTCACTGGATGTAGGAGGGGTCTTCCGAATCGCAGTTCGTCTCGTGTTGTTCGGCTTCGGACTGGTCGTCGAACATCAGCCCACACTCCTCACACTGGTACCACGTCATGTCGTCGCGTTCGGTTGTGGCGACCATACACGAGTGTGGGTCGTGGTACCGTATATTCGTTGCCCCACTGAAACCCTCAAGGGAGTCGGTCCCGAACGCCCCCACATGACAGGCGGCAACGGGGTGGAGCTGACGGTCGCGGGTGCGCGCAAGCGCGATGCAGGCCGCGGGATCGCACGATTGCCCGAGCCAGTACGGAGTCGGCTCGGGGTCCTCAGCGGCGATTCGGTGATCATCCAAGGGGACTCGACGACGGTGGCGAAGGTCTGGCCGGACGACGGCGACGAGGACGTCGTCCGGATCGACGCCGACACCCGAGCCAACGCCGGGGTGACGATCGGTGACACCGTCAGGGTCCGTCCGGCGACGGTCACTGACGCCGAGTCGATCACCGTCACGCCGACCGAGGACCTGGGTGAGATGGAGCCGACGGCGGCCGGCCCGCTGGTCAAAGAGGGGCTGCTCGACCGCCCGCTCAGGCGGAACGAACAGTTCCACGTCGACGGCGTCGGCGGGTTCCGCGTGCTGGAGACGACGCCCGGCGGGTCTGTCCGAGTCGATCCCGGGACCGACGTCGACGTCGTCCCGCCCGAGGAGGCCGTCCGACAGCGCGACGAGGGTGACGACAGCGCCGCGAGCGATAGTGATGAGAGCGAGCAAGAACCCGGCGGGACGACCTACGAGGACATCGGCGGGTTGGACGACGAACTCGAAAAAGTCCGAGAGATGGTCGAACTCCCGCTGTCGAATCCCGACGTCTTCCGGCGGCTCTCGATAGCACCGCCCAGCGGCGTTCTCCTGTACGGCCCGCCCGGCACGGGCAAGACGTTGATCGCGCGGGCGGTCGCCAACGAGGTCGACGCCTACTTCGACGTCATCTCCGGGCCGGAGATCGTCTCCAAATACAAGGGCGAGAGCGAGGAGCAACTCCGTGAGGCGTTCGACCGGGCGGCAGAGAACGCGCCGTCCATCCTGTTCATCGACGAAGTCGACTCCATCGCGGGACGGCGCGACGAGGACAGCGACATGGAGAACCGCGTCGTCGCCCAGTTGCTGACGCTGATGGACGGCCTCGAAGATCGCGGCCGCGTCGTCGTGATGGGCGCGACCAACCGCGTCGACGCGGTCGATCCCGCACTCCGCCGGGGCGGTCGCTTCGATCGCGAGATCGAGATCGGCGTCCCCGACGTTACGGGCCGTCGTGAGATCCTCGACGTCCACACGCGCGGGATGCCCCTGGCCGACGACGTCGACCTCGATCGGCTGGCCGAACGCACACATGGATTCGTCGGCGCGGACGTCGCGTCGCTGGTGACCGAGGCGGCGATGGCGGCGCTGCGACGCGACAGCGAGAAGCCGACGGTCTCGCGGGCGGACTTCGAGACGGCGATGGCCGCGGTCGAGCCCTCCGCGATGCGGGAGTACGTCGCCGAGTCACCGACCGTCGACTTCGAGGACGTCGGCGGACTCGACGACGCGAAAGACACCCTCGAACGTGCCGTCGAGTGGCCGCTGCTGTACGGGCCGCTGTTCGAGGCCGCCGACACGGATCCGCCCAGTGGCGTCCTGCTCTATGGCCCGCCCGGCACGGGAAAGACCCTCCTCGCGCGGGCACTCGCGGGCGAGAGCGGCGTCAACTTCGTCCACGTCAACGGGCCCGAACTGCTCGATCGCTACGTCGGCGAGTCCGAGGAGTCAGTCCGAGAAGTGTTCGAACTGGCGCGCCAGACCGCGCCGACGATCATTTTCCTGGACGAGATCGACGCTGTCGCGGGCAAGCGTGGCGAGACCCACGAGGTGACTGAGCGGGTCGTCTCCCAGCTGCTGACCGAGCTTGACGGCGTCGTCGACAACCCAAACGTCGTGGTCGTCGCCGCCACGAACCGCAAGGCCGTACTCGACGACGCGCTGCTCCGCCCGGGTCGGCTGGAAGAACACGTCGAGGTCCCGCTGCCGGACGCCGCCGGGCGCCGGAAGATCTTCGACGTTCACACCGATCGCAAGCCGCTGGCCGAGGACGTCGATCTGGACGCCCTCGTTGCACAGACAGAGGGCTACTCCGGCGCGGAGATCGAGGCGCTCGTCCGGGAGGCTGCCATGGCCGCCATCGACGACATCGTACTGGCACACGATCCCGAGAAAGCAAACGAGTACGCCGACGAGATTTCGATCACGACCGCTCACTTCGAGGAAGCGCTCGAAGACTGATCAGGTGTCGTCGGGTGCGTCGTCGCCTCCGTCTTCGGATGCCTCGTCAGCTTCGTCTCCGGCCGTCTCATCGGCCGCGTCGTCGAACGTTGCGGGCGTCCACCGGAGCGTCAGTGTCGACGATTCAGGCCCGCTCCCGAGCAGTCCGTCCTCGCTCGCGATCTCGATCGATTGGGGGGCCGGCAGCTCGATCGTCTCCTCGTCGATTCGCAGCCCGAGCGGCGTCCGCGAGGTGGTTCGTGCGTCGATCGTCGAGAGGGCGTGCTGCAACTCGGTCTTCGTCCAGCGTCCGGTCTCGTCGATCGGGCTGATACCGCCGATGACAGGCCGGATGCTCACGTCCGCGCTCCGGTTCGAGAGGACCGCGTTGACGACGACCCCGAGCAGGATGACGAGGCCGGTGACGTACAGCCAGGTCAACAACAGCAGGATGCCGCCGACGACGTTCTGCTCGCCCGAACTGACGTACAAGCGAAAGCCCGCCTGGAAGGTCGTCACGCCGACCGCGGCGAAGACGGCCCCGGGAAGGATCTCGGGGACGCTGACGTCCGTGTCCGGAAAGACGTAGTACATTGGCAGGAGGACGAGCGTCAGGCCGAAGACGACCACCACTGGTTCGACGAACGCCAGAGCGCCCTCCGTCGGGACGACCCGGTAGACCAGCACCGCGAGCAGGATCGCGATGGCGAACGTGCCCAGCACGAGCACGCCGTCGGTGAGCTGGTCGAAAAAGGTGTTCTCGGCTTCTGTCTCGTAGATGTCCGAGAACGCCGTATCCAGCCCGCGGAAGATTCGTAACGTCCCCCAGATCAACACGACGATCCCGAGGACCGAGACGCCGGTCGAGCGACTGGCGTCGCGCATCTCCGCGATTAGCACCTCCTGGGCGCCCTCGGTGAAGACTGCGCGGCTCAATCGAATGAGTCCGGCCTCCATCGACGCATTTCCGAGGCCCGAGGCGACGTACAGCAAGAGCGCGAACAGCGGCAACAGCGAGACGAACGCGTGATAGGCGATACTCCCGGCGAGAAACGGGATCTTCTCGACGCGGGCCTCGTGGACGATCGCCCGAACCACGCGCTCGACCCGCGCCCGATCGATCTGCATACTATCCGATTCGCTGCTCGGACCAAAAGGATGGCCGTCCCCCGCCGCGCATATCGAGCGGCGATTTTATCATGGTGGTTTATAATGATCTTTATATCAGCCGGCGTCCAATTCCCGAGCATGGCGTCAGATTCCTATCAGCACTACGTTGGCGGCGAATGGATCGACGGCGAGGGAACCGAGACCTTCGACAGCGTCGATCCGGCCACCAGAGAGACACTGGGGACGTTCCCACGCGGGACGCCCGACGACGTACAGCAGGCCGTCGCAGCTGCCGAAGACGCCGTCGAGGAGTGGCGTGCAGAGTCCTACATCGACCGCGCGGAGTACCTCTGGGACGTCTTCCACGAACTCCGGGATCGCCACCAGGAACTGGGCGAGATCGTCACCAGAGAGTGCGGCAAGGAGATCAGCGAGGGCAAAGCCGACGTGACCGAGGCCTGGCACATGGTCGAGTGGGCCGCCGGCAACGCTCGCCACCCCCACGGTGATATCGTGCCCAGCGAGATCTCCAGCAAGGACAGCTACATGCGCCGCAAACCGAAGGGCGTCGTCGGCTGTATCACGCCCTGGAATTTCCCGGTCGCGATCCCGTTCTGGCACATGGCCGTCTCACTGGTGGAAGGGAATACCGTGGTCTGGAAGCCCGCCGAGCAGACGCCGTGGTGTGGTCAGACCATCGCCGAGATGTTCGACGACGCCGGTATTCCTGACGGTGTGTTCAACATGGTCCAGGGCTACGGGGACGCCGGCAACGCCATCGTCGAGGACGAGCGCGTCGACACCGTTCTCTTCACCGGCTCGGCGGAGGTCGGTCACAAGGTCGCAGGCAAGATCGGCGGCCAGCCCGGCAGAAGCGCCTGCTGTGAGATGGGTGGCAAGAACGCGATCATCGTGACCGAGAACGCCGACCTCGATATCGCCCTTCACTCCGCCGTGATGTCGAGTTTCAAGACGACGGGTCAGCGGTGCGTGTCGAGCGAGCGGTTGATCGTCCACGAGGACGTCTACGACGAGTTCAAAGACCGCTTCGTCGATCTGGCCGAGGACGTCGCTGTCGGCGATCCCCTCGATGAAGACACCTTCATGGGGCCGGTCGTCGACGAGAGCCAGGTCGAGAAGTTCGGCCGCTACAACGATCTGGCCCGGACCGAGGGCGCGAACGTCCTCGTCGATCGCGAGCGACTCGACGACGCGGAGATCCCGGACGGCTTTCAGGATGGGTTCTGGGTCGGGCCGTTCGTCTACGAGGTCGACTACGACCCCGACCTGCGCTGTATCCGCGAGGAGGTGTTCGGCCCGCACGTCGCGCTGATCGAGTACTCGGGTACGATCGAGGACGCCGTCGAGATCCACAACGCCGTCGACTACGGCCTGGCGGGCGCGGTCATCTCGGAGGACTACCGACAGATCAACTACTACCGTGACAACGCCGAGGTCGGCCTGGCTTACGGGAACCTTCCGTGTATCGGCGCGGAGGTCCAGTTGCCCTTCGGCGGCGTGAAGATGTCCGGGTCGGGCCCGCCACACGCCCGCGAGGTCATCGAGGCCGTCACCGAGCGCACCGCCTGGACGCTGAACAACTCCAAGGAGATCGAGATGGCTCAGGGGCTGAGCGCGGAGATCAAGACCGACGAGTAGGACCTCACTGGTTCCGCCACAACGGACCTGCCTTTCCCCGACGCGAGCGATGAAACGCTCGCACGGCCACCGCCCCGAGTTCTTCTGACCCCGTGTTACCGGGCAGATTCCTCCAGCGCGTCCAGCACCGCCGGTGAGTAGAACGTCACCTCGTTTCGAAGCGTCTCGACGGACAGCCACCGCGCGAGACACGTCTCTCCGCGCTCGCGCTCGTCGAACTCGAACTGCTCGCGTTCGTAGGGCCACTCCTCGACGATTTCGCCCGCGTAGACCCGCCAGATTTCGTGGCCCGTCTCGCCGTCGACGTCGAAGACGTCCTCGAAAGTACCGACGTGGCGCTCCACTCGAAACTCGACGCCCATCTCCTCTGCGAACTCACGGACGACGGCTTCGCGGCTGTGCTCGCCGAACTCGACACCGCCGCCGAGCAGCCGGTAGAACGTCTCGCCGGTCGCCGGATCGGAGTCCTCGCCGACGAGCAGTTCGTCGCCGCGCCGCACGACGCCGAGGGCGACGGGTCGGATCTCACGCCAGGACATACCGAACGCTGTCGCGGGAGGGAACTAAGCCTGACGACCGCGAGGACAGGAGACGTGGTGGACGAGAGACGACCGGGAGAGGTCGTCCGGACGACCTGTGGCCGAGGCGAGCGACGCGGCCGAGCAGCGAGGCGGATCGTGGTTTTCGCCGGCGATGACGAGAAAAGCGTCGTGCCGGCGAGTAGGCGTAAGGACTACGCCATCATAAAAGAGGGTGTCTCGACTGTTCACCTATCGCCTGTCCGCCAGCGCTGGGAATTCCGCTCTGACCTCGCTCACACGTTCGGCCTCGACGGTCGCCGTCACGAGCCCTGGCTGGTCCCCGCTACTGGCCAGTGTCGTCCCCCAGGGATCGTAGACTGCCGACCGGCCCAGAAGTTCTGCGTCGTCGAACGTCCCGACGCCGTTGGTCGTGGCGACGTAACAGAGGTTCTCGACCGCTCGCGCCCGTGGAAGGAGTCGCCAGTGTTCGACGCGGGGATAGGGCCAGGCGCTCGGGACGAGCACCAGTTCGGCCCCTGTTTCGACCAACTCGCGATAGAGTTCGGGAAAGCGCAGGTCGTAGCAGGTCGTGACGGCCACGCCGAGCCCGCCCAGGTCGGCCACGGGGAGTCGCTCGCCCGGCGTGAGCAGCTCCTGTTCGGCCGAGTCGTAGCCAAAGAGGTGGTGCTTTCGGTAGACGAGCCGGCGCTCGCCCTCGCTATCGAATAGGACCGCGGTGTTGGCGAGCCCCTCGCCGGCCGGCACGAGTACATCGGTCTCGGCAGCCGTCTCGGCCAGATCTTCGACGACGCTCCCAGCGAGGAGTGCAACCTCCTGCTCGACAGCCGTCTCTCGGAGCCGTTCGAGCGTCGGGCCGACGAGCGACTCGGCCGCGCGAGCGTAGGAATCGAACGCGAAGTAGCCCACGGAGAACAGCTCGGGCAGAATTACGAGGTCCGCACCGTCGCTTGCGGCCGATTCGATCGCTGTGAGCGCTCGCTCGAGATTTTCGTCTCTCGCGGCTGGCTCGATCTCCAGCTGGGCGAGCGCGAGCTTCATGGCCGCAGTCCGAGATCCTCGAAGATCGCGTCTTCGAGGTTGTCGAACTCGGTTTCGAGGTTCCGCTTGAAGAAGCGTTCGACACCTGGGACCCGCCCCTCGACGGTGAAGCGGTTGGTCAGTCGCGTGCCCTCCTCGGTGGGTTCGAGTTCGTGCTCGCCGACGACGCGCATCACTTTCGAGCGACCGGTGAACTTGACGTACCGGGGTGGGTCGCGTTCGACGTCCTCGGTTTCGATAGTGATCGTTCGGTTGATCACCGGGATCGGGAGTTTGATCTGCCAGGTCGCCTTTCGTCCGTCCCCGTCTTTCAACTCGAAGTCGACGACGACGCTGATCGGTCGAGCGCGCTTCTCGGGGTCGACGATGAATTCCCAGACCCGTTCTGGCGGTGCAGGCACGGACACGACGCGCTCGACCCGAATCGTCATACCGGGCGTAGGGGTCCCGGGAGCAAAAAAGCCTGCCTACGACCAGCCGTCCGCCGCACGGCGGCTGTCACGCGCGGGTGACCCGCCAGGTCGTCGACCGGGCGCGGCCCCACTTCTCGATGTCGACATCCTCGGACTTCTCCGCGAGTCGGGGCAGGCGGACGCCGACCTGTTTGGCCGAGAGGCCGATCCCCTCGGCGATCTGCTTGGCGCGGAGGTAGGCCTCGCCACCGGCAGCGCGTTCGCGGACGTACTCCAGAATGCGCCGTTCCTCCTCGCTGAATTCGCCCATGCCTACGTGTACGTGCTGGGCGGTAAAAATCGTTTGTTTGTGGCAGGATTGCCCTACCCGCCGTAGACGTGCAGCGCTGCGACCGCCAGACCACCAGCGATGACGGCCAGCGCGAACCCGCCGGCCGCAATCTCCTGTGTTTCGGCTGCGAGATACATTACGGCCGCACCGACTAGCCCGAGTGCGCCAAAGGCCATCGCGAGGCCGATTCCGAGGTCTGAGCCCGTCGCCGTTTCGGTCATGGTCGTCGCTACCGCCAGTCGAAACTTAAGTCATTCGCTGGCGGGCGTCTGGATCGTCGTGTGCTCGCTCTCCTCGTTCAGCGCGAGGTTCGTCGCAATCTCGGCGTTCCGGACGGCGTACTCGGCGGTCTGCTGGAGGCTCACGAGCACTTCCCGGACTTCGAGCAAGTCCGTGTTCGCCATCTCCGGGAGGTCGTCGAGGATCTCACGAACGCGATTCTCGACTTCCGAGTAGCGCTGGCGGACCTCGATCGCGTCGTTGTAGTCGCGCTGGACGGCCGCGTGGGCGGCCTGCTCGGTGAGTTCGTTGACCTGATCGGTGAACTCGCGGATCCGCTGCATCGTCGAGGAGTCGACCTTCAGCGAGTGGTCCTCGGCTTCCAGCGCGATCTCGGCGATGTCCTCGGCGTTGTCCGCCGTCAGTTCGAGGTTCTTCGCGATCGAGCGATACCCGATCAGCGGGAAGCCGTCATCCAGCCCGACCGCCCGGGCGAGATTCGGATTCTGGTAGGAGGTGAAGATCAACCGAAGCATGAGCACGAAGATCTTGTTGGCCTGTCGTTCCCGGTTGAGCGCTCGCTGAGCGAGATCCGGGTTGCCGTGAGCCAGCGCCTTGATCGCCTCGTTTCGCATGGTCGAGCCGGTCGATTCCAGCCGCTCGATGAGGTTGTCCAGCGTGAAGTCCTCGGGGTCGACCGAACAGCGGATGGCGATCCGCTCGGGCGTCTCCTCGATCACGCCCAGGCCCATGAGCTGGGTCTCGGCGTTGTAGACGGCGTTGATGTGCTCGCTCGCCAGCGTCGCGCCGTCGCCGGCATCGACGTGGATGATCCGCCGCCCGAGGACGTACTGGGCGACGATCGCGCGTTCGAGACTGTCGGCGTCCAGCCCCGCCGCGTGGATGATCGCTTCGGACTCTTCGGACTGCACTGATTCGGGGAGGACGGTCAGCGTTCCCTTGTCGCCGATCCGCAGCGACACCTCGTCGCCCTTCTCGACGCCCTGGTTGGAGGTCCACTCCGCCGGCAGGGTCATCGCCAGCGTCGATGGCCCCAGCCGCTGCACTTTCCTGGTTTCCATACGTCCTTTATGATCGGCAGTGTACCTTAACCTTGTGCATACACGACTATATCTGGTCGTTCGTCCACCCGCGACCTAGACGACGCCACCGCCTGCTGGTAGCTTACACGACTTCCATGAGTCGCCGTTCGAACCGACCGACGCGAACCCGCTGCCACCCGCGTAACTGCCCGTCGAGTTCGGCGTCGCCGGTATCGACCCGGAGGACGCCGAGCTGGTCGACCTTCCGGCGTGAGGCGACGACCTCGATCTCACAGCGGCGGATCACGTCCGGCGAGAGCTGCTGGTTGCCGCGGCCGAAGACGAACCCCTGGCCGCCGATCGGCGAGACGACGATCACGTTCTCCTCGCCCAGCGCGTCCAGAATCTCTTGCTCGCTCCCGTCTGTGACCAGGAGTTCGCCGTCGCGCCAGACGTCGACGCCCAGCGGCGACCCCTCGAAGTCGAGTTCGCGTTCGATTGCACCCACGGTGCTGCCGGGGCCGAACACGTAGGTCACATCTGCTCGAATCTCGTCGGCGAAGCCCTCGGCGACGGCTTCCACTGTGCCGGCGGCCAGTTGCTTGCTCGCCTGGCGCTCCTCGGCCCGGGGAACGTTCACGACCGCGCGCAACTCCGAACGGACCGTCCCCTCGCGATAGGCGTCCTCGTCGATGTCGTTGACCTCGCCCTCCTCGACGGCGTCGAAGGTCGCGGCGATCCGGCCGGCTGCTCGCGGTGTCACCCCGAATACCGACGAGTAGACCTTGACGCCCGCGGGAACGCCGAAGATCGGGGCCTCCGCACCCTCCAGTGCCTCGGCGACGTCGACGGCCGTCCCGTCGCCGCCGACGAACAGCACGAGATCGACCCCGCGATCGAGAAACGACTGAACTGCCGCGCGAGTGTCGTCGGCCGTGGTTTCCACGATGTCGGCGTCGCGGCCGGCGGCGGCCTCGCCCACGATCTCGGGGTCGAATCCCGCTTCGCGGGCGACGGCCTCGCCCATGACGCCGGCGTAGGTCACGATCTCGACATCGGCGTCGGTCGCGGCCATCGCTTCCAGAGCCTCGCGGGCGCGGTCGGTCGCCCGTGGCTCGGCACCGCGCTCGCGCGCCTGCTGGACGTTTCCGTCGGTCCCTTTCAGCCCTACCCGGCCACCCATGCCGGCGATTGGGTTGACGACGACGCCGATTCTGCGCATATCCACTCCTGTGTGCGCCGGCAGGAAAGCCCCTCGGTGTCTGATAGTGGTTGCTGTCGGTCTGTTCCGGATCGATCGCACGGAACGGTGCCATCGGACCGGTAAATCGCTACAGCAACCACTATGACGAACACTTAACAATCACGTCGTCGAATTCGCGCTCGTCTGGGGGGACAGATGCTTTCGAAACTCAAGCAGTTCGCCGATCGACTCCGGGGTGGGGCCTCGGAGCAATCCGACGGACGACAGACGCACACAGCACAGTTCGACGATCAAGCGGCGCGGCTCGATCACGCGCGCTCGCTCGCCGACGCGGACCACCACGCCCGGGCCGCCCACCATCTCCAGCAGGTGCTCGACGAACGGCCCGAGGACGCCGTCGTCCACCGGGAGTACGCCGACGTGCTCGCGGCGGCGGGCTATCACGAGAGCGCGGCCTGCCACTACGAACGGGCGCTCGACCTCGAACCCGACGCCACCGTCCACGAGGAGTTCGCTGCGTTGCTGGCCGAGAAAGGCGAGACGCGCAAGGCAGCTCATCACCACGAGCAGGCACGCTCCCGACGAGCCGGGTGACCGGCCGTGACGTCGTGGGATGGGGTCGAGACGCACACTTTTTGAGCCCCGCGCTCGCAGGATCGACTATGTTCACACCACTCGCAGAATCGGCGGTCTCCGTCAACGAACCGCTGGTCAACCTCGCCGGCCTCGTCGTCGGCGTCGGCGGCCTCGCGCTGACGGTCGGCTGGCTCGCGTATCTCTACCGGGACTGATCGTCGACATCCGTCGACTGCTCTGGTGGTTCGACCCGCTGTTCGAGCCACTGCGCAGCGGTCGTGACCGCCTCTTCTGCAGGCCCCGACACTTTCACACGGACGTGCTCGCCCGGGTAGACGCCGACGGTGACGTCGAAGCGCTCGCGGAGCTGTTCGATCCGATCAAGCAGGGCGCTCTCCGGTTCGGCGGCGGCGACGGTTCGGGTGTGCTGGATCGTCCCGCTGAACTGTGCCTCGATCTCGCCGAACATCCCCCGCATCTCCTCGGGGACGCCCGGCAGGACGTAGATATTCTCGACGTGACAGCCAGGCGCGACTCCCACAGGGTTGGGAATGAACTCCCCGCCAGCGGGAATGTTCGCCGTGCCCGCTGTCAGATCCGCCCGAGCGTACCCGCGGTGGGACTCGATGTATTCCAGGGCTGGCTCGCTCTGGGCGAGCTCCTGCCCGACCGCGGCGGCGACGCCGTCCATGGTCACGTCGTCGTGGGTCGGCCCGATCCCGCCGGTGACGAGCACGGCGTCGTATTCGGCGTGATACTCGTTGACCACGGCGGCGATGTCGCTGACGCGGTCGGGAACGGCCGTGACTCGCTCGACGGTGACCCCGCGGTCGGTCAACTGACGGGCCAGCCAGGCGGCGTTGGTGTTGACGGTGTCGCCGGCCAGCAGTTCGTCGCCGACGGTCACCAGCGCGACGCGCATACCTTCTGTAAGTGGACGGCCGTCAAAGGCGTGACGACCGGGCTGGCGGACCAGTGCCTCATTTCATTCCCGGCGGTGGGCCCTGATCTCGTGGATCGTCGTCTTCGTCTTCGACGTCGAGTCCGACCTCCTCGCGGCGTTTCTCCAGGTCGCGGATCTGTCGCCAGTAGTAGACACTCCCACCGATCGCCACGATCAGCAGGATACCGAAGATCCCCCCGAAGATGAGTAGATCCCGGTCGAGGTAGTACTCGACGACGAGCGTGTCACCGTCGACCTCGTCCCAGGTCAGGTGGACCTGTCCGTCGATCACTTCACGTTCGTAGCCCCCGGGAACGACGTGTGAGAGGATCGGAATGCCGACGTCGGTGTTCGGCGGGAGGACGACTTCGTAACTGCCGCCGACGAACGTCGGTGTCCGGAAGTTCTTGCCCGACTGCTCGACGGTGAACGCGACCTGCCCGGTCCGATTCGGCGGGGTCAGGCGGACGCGCTCGTCGTTGCTATCGACCTCGAACGCCGTCGCGTTGACGACTGTCCCGTTGGGATAGCGGAACTGTACCGCCCGGATCGAGATCGACTCGCGGTTGTTGAAGGTGTCTCGCTGGTAGATCGAGAGCCCAGACCGGTTGTCCAGTCGATAGACAGACGCGTAGGAGTTGCCCGAGAGGTAGATGGTCGCGTTGGCGCTCGTGTCCCAGTCGTAGGTCGCGTTCTCGTTCAACTGCTCGTCGGACGGCCCGCTCCCGCCGAGACAGCCCGTGAGCACGACCAGCGCGCCGAGTCCGAACAGGACGAGATACCGACGGTTCATAGTGGCTCCTCTCCGTAGACTTTGGACCGACTGCACGAACTCGCACAGTCGTACCGACACATCGGTACAGCAACCACTATCATGGAACGACTGCGAGCAACTCCGCCGAGAGATACGAGCCGATCGAGGACAGCAGCCCCGGCGGATCGGTCCCTTCCTTGCAGACGATACTCTGTTCGAGCAGGCCGAGTCGCTCGACGGTGACGATGTCCTGGGCGTGGCCGGCCCGGTTGACCGTCGCTCGAACCTCCGCCCGCGTCGCACTGTTGACGTTGACGCGCCCCGTCCCACGGGTCCACTCGAACAGCCGGTCACGCTCTTCGTCCGCGAGTCGCGCCGGGCCGTCTTCCTGAGGGACGAACCGCAGCGGCAGGTGCTGGACGAGGCCGAACCGGGTTCGGATCTGCTCGGGTGACCCCGGACCGAGGCCGATCTCCGCGCTCGGAATCTGCACGGTTTGACCAGCGTCCAGGTAGAAGCCGTCGTCGTCCCAGCGTTCGAGGGTTCCGACGTGGACCTCCCCGGCCGTGAGGTGGGGCGTAATCTCGCCGAACTCCTCGCGCAGGAGATTTCGAGCGATCGTCTCGTCGGGGCCTTCGACCGGCACCGTCGGAAAATCGTCGTCACGAACGCCGACGTCGTAGGTCACGTCCAGATCGCCCAGCAGGTTCTGGACTTGCGAGCGCAGCGAGTCCATCGTCCGCTCGCGGGCGTCGCCGGCGACGTAACACTTGGTAGCGAGGACGACCATCAGGCCTCGATGTCGTTTTCCACGTTGAGTTCGTCGCGCAGTGCTTCGATTCGGTCTTCCATCGCGTCGACGAGCATCGTGTTCTCCATGGCCTCCAGCTGGGAGCCACAGTCCGGACACTCGAAGCCGAAGTCCATGGCCTCGCCGAACTCGAAGCGGATCCCGCAGTTCTCACAGAGGTAGAACTCGTGATTGTACTCGTAGTCCTGGCGCTGTTCGAGCGCGTCCAGCAGGCGATACATCTCCTCTTCGAGTTGCTCGGGGATGTTCTCGTACTCGAAGGTCCAGAGATAGGTCAGCCAGCCCGAATCCTCGTCGCGCAGCCGGCGATAGCTCGCCAGGTCGTTCTCGTAGAGGATGAACAACGCACGCCGCACGTCGTTGAGTTCGAGGCCGAGTTCTTCGGCGAGTTCTTCGTCCGTCACTTCGCCGTCCGGCGGCGCGGCGGCGACGGGCATCCCTTTCGGTCCGACGAGTTCGTGGAGGTACTTCTGTATGACGGGGTCCTCCAGGAGATCCTCAAAAGCCATTGTCCGTACTTGGGCCTGTAAGGCGGTTAAGTCTTTAGCTTTGTCCCGCGTGACTCTCACGGACGTTCGACACTCCGAGCGGCGAAGCCGCGAGGGGGCGAGCCGATCGTGTGCTCTATTCGTCCTCGGGGGCTGGCTCGTCTCCGAGCACTCGCTTCGCCGCGTAGGCCGCCCCGCCAGCGGTCCCGACTGCTGCCGAGACGACGCCGAATCCGGGCCCGAACCCGCTTCCAGTGTCGTCCGAACCGCCGTCGCCGTCTCCGCTTTCGGTAGTCGGCTCGTCAGTCGTTGGCTCGTCGGTGGTTGGCTCTTCTGTCGGCATCGTCGTGGTCGTCGTCTCGACTTCGACGGTCACCTCGACGGTCGCAGTCGCGGTCTTGCCCTGCCCGTCTTCGACCGTGAGTTCGAAGGTCAGCGTCGACGTGCTGTCGAGGTCCGGCGCTGTGAACGACGGACTCGCAGCGGTCGAATCACTGAGTTCGACGTCGGGGCCGCCGGTCTGGGACCACTCGTAGGTCAGTGAACCCCCCTCGGGATCGCTCGACCCGCTGCCGTCGAGCGTCACCGAGTCGCCGGGACTGGCGGTCACGCTCTCGCCGGCGTCGGCGGTCGGTGCCGCGTTGAACTGGACGGTGACACTCGCCGAGGCGGTGGCGGCGTTTCCGTCGGGATCGCTCACCTCGACCTCGAACTCCATGGTCGTCTCCGCGTCGACTTCTGGCGCGGTGAACGTCGCCTGGGCTGAACTGGCGTTCGAGAGGCTGACCTCCGGGCCGCTGGTCTGGGTCCACTGGAACGAAAGGGTCTGGCCGTCCGGGTCTGTCGCGTCCGAGGCGTCCAGGGTGACTTCTTCGCCACCGTAGACCGAACCGGGATCGGCCGTCGCAGCCGCCGTCGGCGGACTTCCACTGCTCGGAGCCTCCCCGGAGACGAGATTCGCGACCGGCACCAGCGGGATGACCGGCGGCGAGCCGGCGGAGTAACTCAGCGCCTCCTGCTGATCGAGGACACTGTCGGGCGCGACGAGATCCATCACTCTGGGAGCACTGTCGATTGCGTCTTCGTTGACCCCGCCGATCGTCCAGTCGCTGGCTTCCGCAGCTAGGTTCTGTCTGATCCCACCAACTCCTCCGGACCCATCCTGGCTGAACACGAGGATGGCGACTTTGAGCTCGGAGACATCGTCGGTCTCGAAGGGACCTTTTGGGACGGGGACGGTGACAGTGTTCTCGCTCGTGTTGCCCGAGGAGGAGACGTCCCCGCCGACGCTGTTGCCTTCGGCGTCTTCGAATGCCTCGCCGAATCCAGTGACGTGCCGGCGGTAGTGGTAGGGCTCTTCGAACGTCGATACGGCCCCTTCTCGGGCTTCGGTCGTCGCTGGCGCGTCGTCGGGCGCGTTCGGGTCGTGGAAGTACAACTGGAACGCCTGCACGCTGAATCCACTGCTCGATCCGAAGGAGTTGGGCACGGTCCCCATCTGGAAGGTAAACTCCCACGCGCTGTCCGTGCTCACGATGTCGACTCCCGTCACGTCGAAACACCCCACTGGAAGCTGGTCTGTCGTCGGATAGGTGTACGTCCCAGGGCCGTAGTCGTCGCCCTCCGGGTCAGAGATCGTCTGTGACTCCTGGGCGCTCGCCGGCACCGCGCCGACGGTCGAAATCGCACTGATCGCTGCCACGCTGGTGAGGTACTGTCGCCGTTTCATGAGTGCATCCCACACAGATAGATGGTATAAATATCACGGTTAATGAATGGGGTGCGCTACCCTGCTCTGCTGCCGATCTCAGCTGTCTTCGGACCCGCCCGCGTCGTCGAGCAGCGAGCGGGCACCGTAGGCGAGTCCACCGGCCGTTCCGAGCGCGCCCGAAGCGGCACCGAAGCCGGGCCCGAACCCGCTGCCGGTGTCGCCGCCGTCGTCGGTCTCCGTGCCGCCGTCACCGCTTCCGCGGACGGTGATCGCGACGGTGTCGGTCACGGTCTTGCCCTGGCCGTCCGCGACCGTGAGTTCGAACGTCAGCGTCGTCTCTCCGTCGACGTCGGGTGCGGTGAAGGCCGCGCCCGAGGTCTCGGCGTTCGAGAGGTCGACGCTCGGACCGCCGGTCTGTTCCCACTGGAAGGACAGGGTTCCGCCGTTGGGATCGTTCGAGGCCGCTCCGTCCAGCAGGACTGGGTCGCCCGGCGAGACCGTCTGAGCACCGTTCGTCTGGACGACCGGTGCGGCGTTGGCGGACTGCGGTTCGACGGTCACGGTCGTCGAGGAGGTGGCGCTGTTGCCGTCGGGGTCGGTCGCCGTGAGTTCGAACGTGAAGTCCGTCGACTCTTCGACCTCGGGCGCCGTGAACGTCGGCTGGGCCGCCGTCGCGTTCGAGAGTTCGACGCTGGGGCCGCCAGTTTGCGCCCACTCGAAGTCGAGGTCCTGGTCCTGAGGATCGCTCGACCCCGTAGCCGAGAGCGTCACTTCGGTCGTCGCGAACGCGGTGCCGGGGGCTTCCGCCAGCGCGACCGGCTTGCCGGGATTCGTCTGTGCTTCGGGGACGAACGGCAGGCGGGCCTGACTCTCGGCGGAGAACGCGAGCGCCTCGGACTGGGGAACGTCCTCGGGCGTGATCATGTCGATCACGTTGGGGTTCATGCTGTCCGAGCGGCCGCCGCCGAAGCGCCACTCGCCGGCCTCGGCGTTGACGGCCCTGAGCTTGCCAGTGCCGTAGTTGTCGTGAGCGAGACACAGCGGCGCGAAGCGCATCTCACTCAGGTCGCCCTCGAAGGCGTCTGCGGGCACGTCGAAAGCGATGGCCTGCAGGTCGGAATGTCCCTGCGCGGCGACGTCCTGGGTGATCGCAGAGCCGTCCGCGGATTCGACGACGCGCCGGCTGTAGCCGTTGACCGCGATGCGGTAGTGGTAGGGCTGTGTGAACTTCGCGTTGACTCCCTCGCGGGCTTCGGTCGAGCTCGCGACTCCACTGCCGGCCGCGGGGTCCCGGATGTAGACCTGCAGGTCGTACAGCGAGAAGCCGTCGGCGCCGGCCCACGGGTTGGTCAACTCGCTGTTGAGGTAGTAGACGAACCGGTAGCGGTCGTTCACTTCGTAGAGTTCGACCGATCGGATGTCGTAGGTCCCCTCCGGGACCTGCTCGCTGGTCGGGTAGGTGTAGCTACCGGGACCGTGGTCGTCGCCGGACGGGTCGTCCCACGCGTGGACGAGCGTCCCGGAGAATCCGGCAAGCGAGAGATACGGGATCGACTGCCCGTCAGCGAGCACGTCGCTCTGGGAAACTCCCTCCGGCGTCACCATGTCGACGACTGCGGGGTCCTCGCCCGTCGAGCCGCCGCCGAAGCTCGTCTCCGTCGCCTCCGGCGCGACCTGCATGACGCGGCCGGGAGCCTCGGGGTCGAAGCCGAAGACCAGCGGCGCGACCGACGCGCTGTCGATCTCGCCGCCGAGTGCCTCTCGCGGGACGGTGACTGTGATCGCGTTCAGCGCCTGATACGCCCCGACCGAGACGTCCTCGGTCACGACCTCGCCAGCGCCGTCCTCGACGACGCTCTCGCCCTCGTAGCCCTCGACTCTGATCCGATGGGTGTACGGCGACTCGAAGGCGACGTTCGTCCCCGCACGGCCCTCGGTCGCCGTCGGGGCCTCGGCTGCGGGATTGTCGAGATACACCTGCAGGTGGTGGAACGAGAAGCCGTGCTGGCCGGTCCAGGGATTAGAGATGTCGTCGGCGAAGTGGTAAGTGAACCGGTAGCGATCACCGTCTTCGCGGATGTCGAACGCCTCGACGTCCAGTTCGCCCTGCGTCAGTTCCTCGTCGGTCGGGTAGGTGTAACTGCCGGGGCCGTGGTCGTCGCCGGTTGCGTCGTCCCACTGCTCGACGAGTTCGCCGTCGAAGGGATCCGCGAGGACGACGTAGGGGATCTCGGCCAGGTCGTCGCCGGGGTCGAGCGCTTCGGACTGACTCCGGTCGTCGGGCGTCGCCAGGTCGATCACCTGCGGGGAGTTCTCGCCGCCACCGCCGAACTGACGGTCGCCCGCGGACTCGCCGACGCGAGCGACCTTGCCGGGGGCGTCGGGGTCGTACCCGAGCACGAGCGGCGCGAGTTCCTTGTCGCTCAGGCCGCCGGGGATGGCGTGGTTCGGGATATCGAGCCGGATCGAGTTCGTCGACGGGCTGGCGAACAGCGAGCCGCCGGCGAGGAGTTCGCCGTCGGCTGTCTCGACGCGGACGCCGTCGCCCTCGTTACCGACGATCCGGTACTGGTAGTTCTCCGTCAGCAGTGCGTCCAGCCCCTCGCGAGCCTGTTCCCAGCCGTCGGGGTCGGTCGGGTCGCGGACGTAGATCTGGAAGTGCTGGCCCGCGAGCCCGTCGTCCAGCCTGACGGGGCCGTCGACCGTGAACCGAAGCTGGTAGCTCGTCTCGCTCTCGTAGAGGTCTACTCCTGTGAGGTCGAACGCGCCCTCGGGGTAGGCACTGGCATAGGTGTACGATCCGGGACCGTGGTCGTCGCCGGTCTCGTCGTCGATACCGGCGACGTGGCTCCCCAGCCCCGACAGCGACGGCGTCTCCAGCACGGCCACGGAGTCGACTGCGACGTGAGTTCGCCCGTCATCGCTGTCGACGCCGACGTCCGCGCCCGAGACGAGGTCGGTCGTCGAGACCGGGCCGCGCAGCGCGACTTCTTCGGTGCCGTCGGCGAAGTTGAGCACGACGACGACTTTCTGGGCGCCGGCGTCGCGGCCGTAGGCGACGACCTGCTCGCTGTCGCTCTCGTAGTAGGCGCCGACGAGTTCGGACCCGTCTCTGAGTGCCGGGACGTCCTTCCGTGCGGTCACGAGGTCCTTGTAGAACGCCAGGTGCTCGGCGTCGTACTCCTCCCAGTTCATGAACGAGCGGAAGTGACCGCGCTCTTCGATGCGCGGCTCGCTGTACTCGGTGATCGCTCGTTCCTGGCCGTAGTAGAGCATCGGCATCCCGGGGAGCGTGAACGTCGCGCCGGCGGCCGCGCGCTCGGCCGGCTTCGGGGCCTCGTCGAGATACCGCGTCATGTCGTGGTTCTCGACGTACTGCAGGAAGACGGAGTGGTCGGGGACGCCGCGGTTCTTGCGCTCGCTGACCGCGTCCAGCAACTCTTCGGCGTCGACGCCGCCCTTCCCGATCGAGCGGACGCGCTCGGTGAGGACCTCGTCGAAGTGCATGTCGAACTCGCCCTCGCTGAAGCGCGGACCGTACGGAATCGCTTCGTCGAGCAGGAAGACGTCGCTGTCTTTGGCGCGGACCAATTGCCGGACTTCCTTCCAGAAGTCGTGGGTGACGCCGTAGGCGATGTCACACCGGAAGCCGTCGACGATGTCGGCCCAGTAGTCGACGACGCTGAGGACGTGCTCGCGCATCGCGACGTCCTGGTAGTTGATGTTCATCAGGTCGGTCCACCCGAAGTAGTTGTTCGGTGTGCCGTCTGCGAGGCGTTCGTACCACTCGTAGTACTTCGAGGACTCGCCGTTCGCGTCGGCGTCGGCGAAGAAGGGGTGCTGGGCGTCGGTGTGGTTGATCACGAGGTCGAAACACACCTTGATGTCCTGGGCGTGGCAGGCATCGATGAACGCCTCGTAGGCCTCGACGCTGCCCAGCGCGTCGGTCGTCTGGAAGTAGTTCGTCGTGTCGTAGCCGTGCGGGCCGCCGGGCGGGTTGTCCTCCTGGTGGCTGGTCGCCTCGACGATCGGCGTCAGCCAGACGATGTCCACGCCCAGGTCGGCGAGGTAGTCGACCCTGTCCTGGAGGTACTGGAAGTCAACTTCGCCGGCCTCGGAGCCGAACGACCGAGCGAAGATCAGGTACATCACCGAGTCGTGGATCCACTCCGGGGGCGTGTCCGGCCGCGTGGCCTCGCCCGCGTCGGCGTCGAGTTCGACCGTCCCGAGGATCCCGGGCTGGTCGTCGGCCGCGACGACGTGGACGCGAGCCGTGCCGTCGATCGCACTCTCTGGAACTCGGGCGGTCGCGCCCTCGATCGTGAGGTCGCTCTCGCTCACGCCATCCCGGTCGTCGACGAGGAACTCGACGTCCAGTGCTTCGGGAGCGGTGTCGCTCTCCGGTGCCGGCGAGGCGTTGGCTTCGAGGACGAACTCGCCGTCCTCGAGTGTGGCGACGGGGTCGACTCGCGGCGGGCCGGCCGCGCCGTCGGCGGGGTCGGGGAACACGCGGACTGTCAATCGATGGGTGCCGTCCGGCGCGTCCAGCTCCAGCGTGTACGTCCCGGGCACGTCGGGGTCGAACTCCACGGTGTTCGTCCCGTAGTCGTACTCCTCGTCTCTGGAGTGAAATTGCGAGACGTCGCTGTCGGCTGGCGTGTCGACGACGCGCCAGGTGAACGCATCAGCGCCGTAATTGGCCGGGTCGCGCTCGGGGTCGGGGATCCGCGGCGCGAGTGCGCTCCGGCCGTCCGGTGCGCCGTCGCCCTTGTAGTCGGGGGTGAGCGGATCGACGAGTCGCTCGCCAGCGTGCATGACACGCGGCGGGCCCGGGTGGTGGCTGTCGCCGACCGATCGGGTCGTTGCCAGTGACTGTGCGCCTTCTGTAACTGTGGACATGGCCGAAAACGTGCCGAGGGTGGCCATGCCGCCGAGGTACTGTCGTCGTTTCATTCCCTGTTAGGGCTTCGTGCAGTGGCTGGTTTCGGAGCGGCACCGAGAACCAACGGGTGCTGCATCGTGTTCCCGTCTCTCACGAGGACCCAAATAAAAGTGTCCATCTATAATTACAATCGGTCGCGGATCGAAACAGGATTATCCCCCTATTCGTCGCTGAGGCGTCGCTTCAGTGTGTATACCGCACCGCCTGCGATACCGAGCATGCCGAGGAGGCTGCCGAATCCTGGCCCGGAGCCGCTTCCGGTGGTTGCCTCACCGGGATCGGCTAGCGGGGCGGTGTCGTCCGGATTCGGCGGCGTCTTCGAGTTGTCGATCGGGTCTTTGGTCACGGCGTTTCCGCCGCCGCGTTCAGTCGTCTTCTGTGGCCTGGCTGTCGTCTCTGGTGGGGTGGACGGCACGGTCGTCGTCTCGGTTCTCGTGCCACGAACGGTGACGAGGACGGTCCTGGTGTCGACTTTCCCCTGGCCGTCGCTGACGGCGAGCGTAAACTCCAGCGTGGCGTCTTCGTCTACGTCGGGAGCGGTGAAGGCTGCACCGGAACTGTCGGCGGCGGACAGGTCGACGGTGGGTTCGCCGCCGGTCTGTTCCCACTGGAAGGCCAGCTCACCGCCGTTCGGATCCTCCGAGGGTGCACCGTCCAACAGAACGACCTCGCCGGGGTCGACTGCCCGGTCGCCGACTACTACTCGGGCGACCGGAGCGGGGTTCTCGGATTGTGGTCGGATCACCGCGGCAGTGGTCGCAGTCCCCGAAACGCCGTCCTCGTTGGTCACCGTCACTCTGAACTCCACGCGCGTCTCCGAGTCGACCCGCGGAGCGGTAACCGTCGCCCGTGGCGACGTGGCGTTGCTCAACTCCGCGCTCGGCCCCATCGTCTGTTCCCACTGGAAGGACAACTCCTGTCCGCTCGGGTCAGTGGAGTCAGACGCGTCGAGTCGTCCCTCCGTTCCGCCGAACAGCGTCGGTCCCGGCGACGCAACCGCGCGAACTCTGTCGGGCGGTTCGCCCGTGACTAGCGATTCGACCGAATACAGCGGAATCGTCGGCGAGGACCCGGCATCGTACTCCGAGAGGAGGCGTTGCTGATCGAGCACTGTCTCCGGCCCGACGAGATCGACGATCCGTGGTGCAGTCTCGGCTGTCCCCTCTTTGATACCGCCGAACGTCCAGTCGCCGGCTTCTTCGCCGAACGCCTGACGGACGTCACCGGTCCCGAAGCTATCCTGACTCAACACGAGAAATGCGGCTTTCATCCGCTCGATATCGTCGGTCTCGAACGCTGATTTGGGTACGCGAAAGCCGATCGTATCTGCTTGCTGGTCGACCGAGGTTTCGATACCGTCGACGAGCAGCTCGTTGTCCGCGCTCTCGACGGCTTTCTGTCCATCGGCGCCGTGAACGATCACGCGGTAGTGGTAGCCGTTCTGGAAGGTCGAGGTCAGTCCAGCCCGTGCTGTGATCGACTGTGGAACGTCGCTCGGGGCGTCGGGGTCACGGAGATACAGCTGGAACGCCTGGACGCTGAACCCCTCGTCGCCGCCCCACGGGTTCGTGACGGGACCGTTCATATGGACAGTCCACTCCCAGTGGGTCGTCGTATCCGTGATGACGACTTCTGAGACGTCGTAACATCCGTCCGGGAACGCATCCTCTGTTGGATAGGTGTAGGTCCCGGGTCCGTCGTCGTCACCGTCCGGGTCGGCGATCGTCAGATCGCTCGCCATCGATCCGGTCGACGCTGTCGTGACCGACGTGGTCGCCGGCCCCAGTATCGAACCGGCTGCAACAGCTCCGAGATACTGCCGTCGATTCATGCTTCTGTCAACTACCTGTAGAACGTAAAACCATCCGTTCTCTACTTGGCCGCAGGCGCAGGTTGGACGTCGATTTCGACTCCTACTCCCGTGGACTGGACTGTTCTTCCTCGTCGAGCTTGGCTTCGATCTCTCGTCGCCAGGCTTCGTCGTCGCCGCTCCGCGTCGGGCCGGCCTGTTGGCGACTCGTCTCGCGCTGGGGGTTCTGCGGTTGGTCGTTCGTCCTCCCGAGCGGGTCCTCAGTTTCGGGTTCGTCGAACGGATCGTCTCGCTCGTCGAACGGGTCGGTGTCGCCCCCGAGTGGGTCCGACTGGGCGTCGTTCGACTCCGCGTCAGACTGGTCGTCCGAGGTCGTCTCGTCGGATCGGGACTCGGTGGCCTCAGGTTCGAGCGACCCCACCGCACTCGGACCGGGCGACGAGCGTTCGACACCGACTCGGACGGCGTCGGCGACGGCCACGAATCCGACGACGAACAGCCCAGTCGCGAAGACCAGCACGCCCAGCGCCGACAGACCGATCGCGGCTGCGACGAGAGCGTAACTGGCGTTCCCCGTCCCCGAGAGCGTCCCCAGGACGTCGACGCGCGTCGAGAGTACGACCCCGCCGGCGAGTAGTCCACCGCCGAGGATCGTCGTCGCAAGCAAGTAGCCGAACAGTCGCACTCCGTATCGAACCGACTCACGTACAGAGAGGGCAGCCATGCGTGTGACGTCGGAAGTAAGTGGCAAGTACCTTGTGCCTCTCGCTGGCCCACTTCTACCGACGCCGCTGGACGAGCGTCCCCGGCTGCTCGCCCGCGAGAAACGCCGCCAGATCCGCCGGCCCGAAGATCGACGCCGGCGTGTCGAGGTCGAGCAACTCCCGCACCTTCGCGGCCATCCCGCCGGTGACGTCGGTCGCGTCACTGGCTCCGAGCGCGTCCGCGACCGCCTCGAAGCGCTCGATCCGATCGATCACCTCGTCGGCGTCGAGCACGCCCGGGACAGTCGAACAGAGTCCCACGCGGTCGGCTGCGAGTTGCCTCGCGAGCAGCGTCACGATCTCGTCGCCGCTGAGGACGGTCGCCCCCTCGTTCGACTGTGCGATCACGTCACCGTGGAGCACGGGGACGAACTCCTCCGCGAGCATCGTCTCGACCTGTTCGCTGGGGAGTGTCGTCTCCCCCGCGGAATCGCGGTGGGCTGTCGAGAGTGGATGGACCGGCAGTGCCGGAACGTCTCGGTCCTGTAAGGCTCCGACGACAGCGTCGTTCAGCTCCCGCATCGCGTCGTGAATCGCCAGAACCCCCTCGACGTCGTGGGTTCCCTCGGTGTCGGTGACGCCGTGGGCCGCGGCGTGGTGGTGGCCGAAACTGCCGCCGCCGTGGACGACGACCAGTCCGTCGCTGTCGGCCGTGCCAACTGCGTCGGAACCGCCGGTCGTGTCAGCGGCCGCGATTGCCGCTGCAGCGTCGTCGAGGGCCTCGCGGTCGACGGTTTCCGGTTCGGACTTGTCGGTGACGACGCTCCCGCCGAGTTTGAGGACTGTCGTCACGACTCCACCCGGACGCCGTCGGTGTCCAGTTCGGCCCGGAAGGTCGCTTCACAGCCCGGCGTGTACCGCAGCGCCGTCTCGGTGCCCTCCGTGGGGTCGAGCGCGACGATACAGCCACCGCCGCCCGCACCAGTGAGTTTCGCGCCGAGAGCGTCGCCTTCCCGGGCGGCCCAGACCATCGCGTCCAGCGACCGCGAGGAGACGCCCAGCGCCGAGAGCAGGCCGTGATTGAAGTTCATCAGCTCGCCCAGCTCGTCGAGGTCGTCGGCTTCGAGGGCCGCCTCGCCCTCGCGGACGATATCGCCGATCGCCTCGACGGTGTCGGCGGCGAAGCCGTATTCCTCTCTGAGGTCTCGGACACCTGCGACGAGCTTGCCCGTATCGCCCGAGCCACCGTCGTAGCCGACGACGAACGGCAGATTCGGGACGTCGGGGATCTGCCGGCAGTCGTCGCCTTCGACCCTGACAGCGCCGCCCATCGCCGAGCAGAACGTGTCCGCCCGTGAGGCCTGGCCGTCCTGGACCTCGTACTCGACCCGGTAGGCGCGATCGGCGATCTCGCGGGGGTCGAGTTCGACGCCCAGTTCGCGCGTCGCGGCGTCGATCGCGGCGTTGACGACGGCTGCAGACGAACCCAGCCCGGCCCCGAGTGGAATCGCACTCTGGACGGTGACGTCGAAGCCGACGTCCTGCGCGCCGGCTGCGTCGCGGGCTTGCTCGATCGCCTGATTGACGTAGCCCATCCCCTCTTCGAGCAGGGGTTCTGCGACGTCGATATCTGGCGTGTCGGCGACGCTGCCGTCGTACTCGACAGTGAATCCGTCCAGTGTGAGATCCGTCGCGTTGACCCGGAGCTTGTCGTCGTCGCGCTGTTCGGCGGTGACACGCGCCCGGCGCTCGATCGCACACGGGACCGCGGGCTCGCCGTAGACGACCGCGTGTTCCCCGAAGAGATACACCTTTCCGGGGGCGCTCGATGTGACCATGCCCGTCGTTGCAGGCCCGAACGCAAAGTGTGTTGCGTGTTTCTCTCCCAGTCGCTACAAGCGAGATTCTTCCCGTCGGTCAGAATCTCGTGTCCCCGGCAGTTCGACCTCGTCGGGCGCTGGCATCCAGAAGTAGTCGAACGTCGCCCCGAGCGACAGCGGAAGCGCGATCGTCAGGAGGAGGACGGCGGCTGGCGATCCGAGGTTCGCGCCCAGACTCAAGACCCCACTGAGGATCAGTGTCAGCCCGAGCAACACGACGGGGCCGAGCAACAGCACGTAGATCGCGCTGCCCCAGGCAGTGTGGAGACGAACCCGGAAAAACCGCGTCAGGAGCGCCGCGACGGCGCTGTTGACCAGGAGAATGACCACGAGTCCAATGGCGTCGGCCGCACTGACCATACTCGTCCTTTGTCCCGGAGGTTCTTTGCCATGTCGCTCACGTGCGGGTCAGACAGGGCCGCGAACTACTCCAGACAGATGTACGTCCGCGTGTCTGCGACCCCACCCATGTTCCTGATCCCGGTCGCGACCGACTGCATCACGTCGTAGACCTCTTGTCCGACTGCCTCGACGATGATGTCGTACTTACCAGCGACGATATGTGCCTCCTCGACTCCGTCTTCGTCTCGAATCGCCGACAGTAATTCCTCGGACTTCCCTGCGGCCGTCTTGACCATGATAAATGCCCGCACCATCGTGTCGCATGATACAACACCGCACGGCAAGTAGTTTGCGACCGTCGGCGGGGCGAACACACGACCCGCGGCCCTCGCTTCGCTCGGAGTCTCGCTATCCCGTGGATACATTTATCCCTCGGGTAGTCATACGGTAGCACATGCGATTCGTTATCGTGGGCGCGGGACGTGTCGGGCTCAGGACGGCCCGTGCATTGCGGGAGAGTGGTCACGACGTGGTCGTCGTCGAGCGGGACGAACAGAAGGTCGAGCGCGCACGGACGGCCGAGTTCGAGGTCGTCGAAGGCGACGGATCGCTGGAGGCGACACTGCTCGAAGCCGGTGTCGACGACGCGGACGCGCTCGGTGCGCTCACGGGCGATCTCAACACGAACTTCGTGGCCTGTCTGGTCGCCAACCACTACGGCTGCCGGACCGTCTTGCGCATCGACGAGGACTACCGCGAGGAGATTTACCGCAAGTACGCCGACGGCGTCGACGAGGTTATCTACCCCGAGCGACTGGGCGCGATCGCCGCGAAAAACGCCCTCCTGGGCGGGAACATCCGGGCGATCGCCGACATCGCCCACGACGTCCAGCTCGTCGAATTTACGATCACCGACGCCTCGCCCGTCCGCGGCTACAGCATCAGCGAACTCGAACTCCCCGCGAACTCGCGACTGCTCGCGTTCGGGAAAGACGACGAAGCCCTCGACATTCCGACAGACGACGTCTCCCTGGAGCACGGCGACCGACTGGTAATCGTCGCCGGGTTCGACGTGCTCGGTGACGTCCGGAGTATCGTCGTCGGTGAAACCGGCCGCGCGGCCGTCGGAGGTGCCTAACATGGTTATCGCATACGTCATGGTCAAAGCTCACACTGGTGAAGCGGACCGTCTCAAACGAGAGATCGAAGCCGTCGAAGGCGTCCTGAGCGCCCACATCGTCGCTGGCGACATCGACCTCATCGCGAAAGTCGAAGTCGACTCTCCAGCGGCAGTCAAAGACGTCGCCGCGACACACATCCAGGCGGTCGACGGCGTCGAAGACACCCAGACCTACATCGCGATGGACTAACAATCGCTCTGATTCTATAGCGGCGTCCCACCGCGCTCGCCGTCTGAACCGCCGGATTGGGCCTGCTGCAATAGCTTCGAGACCGGTGGCTGGTAGTCGTAGCCCGGCACGATCCCCTCGACGTAGGTTCCCTCGACGTACTCGACGAACGCCTTCGCGATAGCGGCCGCCTGCGCGGGCGTCCCGCTGGTGAACGCGTAGGTCACCACGACCTCCCCAACGCGTGTCTCGACGTCGAAGGTTTCGAGGTCGACCGACGCCCGGGTCGCCTTCGGTGCGTCTTCGAGCCGGCGCTCGAAGGTGTCCAGCCAGCCGGACTCGACCGCTGCCCCGACGTCGTCGGCGACAGCCGCGGCCAGCGTCGGCACTGTCACAGTCACGACGTAGCTGTGAGCCCACTCGGGCTCGGTTTCTTCGACCGTGACCTCGCCGTCGAATACGGTCGTCGTCACTGTCGCCGCATCGTCGGTAATCGTGTACGCGTCGTGGGATTCGAACGCCTCCCGGGCGTCCGACGGCAGTAGCTCACTCATCGCTCCGCTGTAAGCGTCTCCGCCTCAAAAGCACGTCGTGTCGATCACTCCGAGTCGTTCTCGGCGATGTGTAACTGGAGCGCCTGCCGGATGTGATAGTGCTTGGTCTGCTCGTCCGTGCAGTCGAGTGCCTGTTCGAGATGCTCGGATACCCCACGTCCTTCGGTCATACGCTTGCGTGTTTCAGCCTCCATCTGATCTCCCCCGGACGAAGTTCTGTCCGTGGTAGATCTACTCACTGACGTAGTAAAAGTCATTTTATACATCTGATTGTCACTTACGCGTTTGAAGGAAATTGTCGACGAATCGGACGCCTCGGCGGTGTCTCGTGAGTCGCGCTGCTCACGGCTCGCGTTGCTCGCCGTTCGCTTTCTTCGAGACGCTCACCCTGTTCGTGTCTCGCGATGCGAGGGAGGGGATCTCGAACTACGCGAAGACGGTCGTTCGCTTCGCTCACGCTGCGTCTTCTCCACTTCGAACCCATCCAGTCGATTTTCACGACTCTCACGTTCGTTCGAGTCGGAACATGCGAGGGATGGGTTTCGAACCACGGTCGCTCCCGCTCACTCGCTTCGCTCGTTCACCTCCCGCTCCCTGATTCGAATCCCCACAAGCGCACCCGTGGCTCACGGATTTGTTCGCCACGGAGTGCGAGGGAGGGGATTCGAACCCGATGCCAGACCTCACTGCGTTCGGTCTGCCGTGATTCGAATCCCGCTCGCATCGCTCCTCACGTCCGTTCGTCGCAGATGCGAGGGAGGGGATTCGAACCCCTGGACCCCTACGGGAGCGGGTCTTAAGCCCGCCGCCTTTGGCCTAGCTCAGCCACCCTCGCGCACCCCTCTCTCACAGTGGCAGCCGAAAAGCGGTTTCGAATCCCCTCGAAACTATGAATCTGTTTTTCTTATTATTATCTCCTCGAATAACAGGGATGTCTGATTATAATTCTTCCACTTATCACGCCTGAATATCTCCTTTATTTACCCTCCTTCCTATGAAACCGGTGGATAGCAGTTCGAAACCAGAATCGGCGACAGGTTTTTATCTTCTCTCTTTGAAGGTGTGTCCAGTATGTCGGGACCAAACGATAATGAAAAAACAGGAAGTACGCGCCGCAAGATGCTCTCCCTCCTCGGCGGAGGGGCCGCAGCCAGCCTCGCCGGGTGTTCAGCGTTCCTCGGCGGAGACGATGGTGGCAACGGAAACGGCAACGGCAACGGCAACGGCAACGGCAACGGTAACGGCAACGGTAACGGAAACGGCAACGGAAACGGCAACGGAAACGGTAACGGTAACGCCGACACCCCGTCCGGGTTGTCGCTGGACCCGACGATCTACGCCGACAAAGCCCAGGACGCCTGGGAGACAGTAGAGAACAACCCCGCCCCCGACGCCCAGGAGACGCGCAACCAGGCGTTCGTAGATATCGAGGAGGCGGCACGGGACAGCGCGATCATGCTGAACTTCATGCACGACATCGGCGAGCGGTTCTGGTATGATCACGTCGAAGTCCCGAAGTATGGGGCCCTCGGGCCGTCCTATCAGCAGCACAATAGCACGCAGCTGACCGACGACAGTACGGAACTGAACCTGATCAACAGCACGCACAACTACATCGACCCCATCGAGTCCGACGACGAAGCCTCGTCGAACGTGATCACCCAGATTTACGAACCGCTGGTCAACTACCCCGATGGGGTCGCAGAAGTCAACAACAAGCTCGTCGAGAGCGTCGACATCTCCGACGACGGGTTGACCTACACGTTCAACCTCAAACAGGGCGTGCCGTTCCACGGCGGCGAAGAACTGACGGCAGGCGACGTCGTCTACTCCTGGCGGCGCGTCGTCGAGTCGGGCAACAGCGTCCGTGCGAACTTCATGCTCTCCAGCGCGACAGGCGTCGGCGCGGTCCACGAGACCGACGACGAGGGCAACGTCGTGCCGGACTCGCTGGGCGTGACGGCCGTCGACGACTACACCGTGGAACTGGAGATCACGACCGCGAACCCGTCGGTGCTTGACGTGCTCACCTACACGGCGTTCTCGATCGTCCCCGAGGGAATCGTCGGCGACATCGACGGCTACGAAGGCGAGGTGTCCCACGACGAATTCCGGCAGAACATGGGCAACGGGACCGGCCCGTTCCAGTTCGACTACTTCACGCTCGACGAAGAACTCCGCGTCACGACGTTCGACGACTACCACGGCGAGACCGCGAGTATCGATTCGCTCCACTGGGCGATCATCGAGGGGACCGAGCCGACCTACACCTACGCGATCGAGGAGAACGCCGATATCTTCGGCCTGCCGACCCAGTACTACGATCCGGACAAAGTCAGCGTCTCGGAGACGGACGACCGCGGTCGCGATGTTGGGACGTACGGCGAACTGGAGAACGGCGAGACGGTCAACTACCTCGGCGTCCCGGAACTGGTCACTCGCTACCTGGCGTTCAACGCACGGAGCGTCCCGATCGAGGTCCGCCGGGCGTGTGCGTTCGTGCTGAACCAGGAGCAGATCGTCAACGAACTGTTCTCGGGACGCGGGGTCCCGGCGTACAGCTTCACGCCGCGTGGTATCTGGCCCACGGGACAGGACGGCTACGAGGAGTTCGCCGACGAGTATCCGTTCAGCCCCAACGAGAACGATCTCGAAAGCGCCCAGGCGGTGCTGGAGATGAGCGACTACTCCTCGGACAACCCGTTCAGCATGACGGCGACGACCTACGACAGCCAGACATACATGGACGCAGTCGGGTACCTGCGTGACTCCCTCGCGGGCAACGGCGTCGAAATCCAAGTTGACCCGGCAGGGTTCGCCATCCTTCAGGAACGTGGGTACAACGGGAACCTGGAGATGTACACCCTCGGCTGGGGCTGGAGCTGGCAGAGCGTCGCCTACGGCCACTTCGGCTTCGAGCCGAAGAACACCGACACCTCCGGGATGCCTGAAGAAAACAACGGGTACTACCTCGACTGGCAGGTCGAACTCTCGGAAAACTACGAAGAATAACGCCGTAACCACCTCGCTCTCCGTTTCGAGTGAGACAGATTTTACTTGGAGGCTCTCAGATGATACGTATGCACGGTACGCCGTGGTATAGACAATCGGCGGGTGAGATCGTATGAGCCGCTGGAGGTACTTCTTCAAGCGCCTCCTGCTCTCGGTCCCTATTCTGTTCTCGGTGATGACATTTCTGTTCGTCATGCTCCGGATGGGGCCGTTGAATCCGGTCGCAGCGAGATTGGGTCAAAACGCGAACCCGGCGGACGTCGCGAGGCTGGAGGAGGAACTCGGTCTCAACGATCCGTTGTGGGATCAGTACGTCGAATACGTGGGCGACCTGCTCACGTTCTCGGGCGAATCCTGGGTCGTCCGCGCGGGCCAGCCCATCCCGGAAGCGATCACGTCGGTCGCGCCCGTGACGATGTGGCTCGGGTTCTGGGCGATCATGCTCCCGCTGTTCGTCGGGATCCCGCTGGGATTTTACGCCGGTCTCAACCCGAACACGCTGGGCGATTACGTCGCGTCGGTCAGTGGCATCGTCTGGCTGTCGATGCCGAACTTCTGGTTGTGCATCATGGCGCTTGCGGTCCTCCGACGAGCCGATAGCGGTCTGTTCAACTGGTATACGCTCGGGCCGGACACCCAGTCGATCATCGGGAATCCGCAGTTGACGTTCGACTCGCTATGGGTCGTCGCCGCCGACATCAAACTGATCTTACCGGGGGCGTTGATCCTCGGCTCGGCGGCCATGGCGTCCGAACTCAGGATCGGCCGGACGGCAATTTTGGAGACGGCAAACGCCAACTACGTCGAGACGGCCAAGGCCAAGGGACTGAAAGGCCGCACGATCGTCTGGAAGCACATCTTCCGGAACGCCCTGATCCCGCTGATCCCGATCATCAGCAACGAGGCGTTCATCCTGATCGGTGGCTCGGTCATCGTCGAGAGTATCTTCAATCTCAACGGGATCGGGCGACTGTACTTCGATTCGCTGACCCAGGGTGACCTGCCGCTGGCGGCCGCGCTGGTGTTCCTGTTCGCACTGCTCATCATCTTCCTGAACCTCGTGCAGGACCTCCTGTATACGATCGTCGACCCACGAGTCAGTACCCAACAATGAGTAACTCTCTCAGCTCTGATCCGGACGGCGAGGTTGCATCGGACGCCGAAGCAGAGATGCGCTCGCTTCGCGCACGAGTGCGAGCGAACCCGGCTCCAGCCCTCGTCTGGGTGGTCGGCGCGCTCGTGCTCGTCGCGCTGGAGTTCGGTCGCATTCTCGACGGCGTGTTGAAACTCGGCGTCGGCCTGAACTTCCTGTTCGACGGCATCACGACGATACCACGCTGGATCGAAGGAAACGTCGCAGGCTTCTTCAGCGGCGAGACGCTCAGTCTGGTCGCTGGTTCGCTGGCTCACGACCTCGTGGGACTGCTACTGTTGTACCTCGTCGCGTTTTTCCTGCGGGATTACTCCCCGATAGGACTCGACGACCTCTTCGAGCACGATCTGAGTCGGCGGGCACAACTATACGCCGAGCGGTTCATCCTGACGGGCGTGCTGGCGGTGCTGGCAGCGGTGTTGCTGTACACGCCCGTCGGCGGCATCGTCGATCAGGAGGTCGGTGCCTGGGTGAGCGTCGTCGGTGCACTCTCTGACCTCCCGACGATGACCAGCCGGGAGGTGATTCCGAATCTGGGCCACCAGACGCAATCCGGCGGCTGGGACGGCACGTTCCTGGGCCTCGAACCGAAGTGGGCCTGGGCGATCCGGTTCGCACTCGTCTGGATCTACGCCTTCGCTTGTTTCGTCTGGGCCTGGAAAGGCTACAACGTCTACCGGAACCACTATCGTGAACTCGACTGGACGCCCCGTGACGACACAGTCCGTCGGTTCCGAAACCACTACTGGGGACTGTTCGGCCTGTTCGTCGTCTTCGGGTTCGTCGTCCTCGCCCTGTTCGCACCTGCGGTGAGCCCAGTCGGTGCACAGGAGCACATCTACGAACCGAACAACCACGAGTTCCAACACTTCGACGAGGAGAGCGGCGAAGTTGTCACTGTGAAGCACTTCGAAGCGAACCTGTTCAGCCAATCCGACAACGAACAGACCATCGGACCCTGGAGTTACGACAACTACGATCGGTGGATGCCTCTCGGGACGACACCGAGTGGCCAGAGTATGCTCACGCATCTCGCCTTCGGTGCACGGACGTCACTGGTAATCGCGCTGTCGGCCGTCGGGATCGGCGTCGCTGTCGCGGTCACGCTGTCGCTGTTGACAGCCTACTACAAGGGGCTGATAGACGTGGTCGTCATCTTCCTCAGTGACACCATCATCTCGATTCCAGCACTCGTGCTCGTGATGTTGATCCTGGTCGTCTTCCAGGACTCCGGGCACTGGCTCGCAGAACCGATGGACGGCGGGCTGTTGCTGGCGATAGTTCTCGGGTTCGCATACTGGCCCGGGATGTGGCGATCGATACGTGGGCCGTCCTTACAGGTCGCGGAAGAAGAGTGGGTCGACGCCGCCAAGACGTACGGACAGACACCTCGAAACATCATGCGCAAACACATGGCACCCTACATCATGAGTTACATTATGATCTACGCGTCGCTCCTGCTCGGCGGTATCATCATCACCGTCGCAGCACTGTCGTTCCTGGGGCTCGGCATCGCTCAGCCGACGCCAGAATGGGGGCGATTGATCAACGAAGGGCGGTCGTTCATCGGGGGCGACTCTGTGCACATCTCGACGATTTCGGGCATCATGATCGCGCTCGTCGTATTGGGTTTCAACGCTCTCGGAGACGGAATCCGAGACGCCGTCGACCCCGAAGCCGACATCGGTGACGGAGCTACTGCCGGAGGAGGTGGTGGCTGATGTCGATGGAAGCCCCCGAGACGTCTCCCGAGTCCGAGGAGGTCCCGATCCTCGACGTGCGGAACCTCCAGACGACGTTCTTCACGGAGAAAGAGACGATTCGGGCCGTCGACGGTGTCAGCTTCGACATCTTCCCCGGCGAGACGGTCGGGATCGTCGGCGAGAGTGGGTCCGGAAAGAGCGTCACTGCGCGGTCGCTGATGGGCCTGGTCGACTCGCCGGGGCGGATTATCCAGGGTAGCAGCATCCGATTCCAGCACCTCGAGGCCGTCCGGGACTACGCCGCGACGTTCCCGAAGCGGACCGTCGATCTCGGCCGTCTCGAACAGCAGTACGATCCCGCCGAGCTGTGCGAACGCGGGGGGCTCTCTCCGCGCGAGTTCGATCGCGACACCCGCCGGGAAGTCACGATCGCGGACATCGTCGCTGCGGGCTACGGCGAGCAGTTCGACCTCGTCGACGACAACGACTGCGTGTTCGTCACCGGCGGTGATCCCGACGATCCCGAGACCATCACAGAGGGATTCGTCGAGGTCACGAGACTCACTGGCGAGGCCCAGCGACAGATGCGCGGCGACCGCGTCGCGATGGTGTTTCAGGATCCGCTGACGAGCCTCAATCCCGTCTACACGGTCGGCAACCAGATCAAGGAGGCGCTCACCCTCCACCAGGGGATCAGCGGCAAGGAAGCGACCAGGGCCGCGGCGAACCTGCTCGAAGACGTCGGGATTCCCGACGCGCGCCGCCGTGTCAAGGAGTATCCCCACCAGTTCTCCGGCGGGATGCGCCAGCGCGCGGTCATCGCGATGGCGCTGGCCTGCGATCCGGAGGTCTTGATCTGTGACGAGCCGACGACGGCGCTCGACGTGACGATCCAGGCCCAGATTCTGGATCTCCTCGCGGAGCTGCAAGAAGAGCGGGATCTGGCGATCATGTTCATCACCCACGACATGGGCGTCATCGCCGACGTCTCCGATTACGTGAACGTGATGTACGCGGGCGAGATCGTCGAACGGGCCGGTGTCGAGACGCTGTTCGAGGATCCGAAACACCCCTACACGCAGGGCCTACTGGAGTCGATCCCGGGCCAACATCCCGGCGAGCGCCTCCGAACGATCGAGGGAAGCGTCCCGACGCCCAACGAGCAGGCGACGAGCTGTCGGTTCGCCCCGCGCTGTCCGAAGGCCTTCGACGACTGCACGGAGGTCCACCCGGTTCGGGTACCGGTCGACGACGCCGGCGACGGCGAACACAGCGCTGCCTGCCTCCTCTACCCCGAGGATCTCACCGAGGGCGCAGCAGTCAGGAGACACGTCGAGCTACAGGACGGAGGTGACGACGAATGAGCCAGCACGCAATCGAAGAGGCCGAACAGTCAGACTCGGACACGATGGTCGAGGTCCGTGATCTCAAGACCTACTACGAGGAGGGCGGCATCTTCGGCGGCCGGCCGGTGAAAGCCGTCGACGGCGTCAATTTCGACATCAAACGCGGCGAGACGCTCGGACTGGTCGGCGAGTCGGGCTGTGGGAAGACGACGCTCGGTCGGACACTCCTCCAGCTCGAAGACGCGACCGCTGGGACGATCCGCTTCGACGGCAGGGACGTGACTACCCTGAGCGGGGACGACCTCTACCAGTGGCGGCGCAACGCCCAGATGGTCTTTCAGGATCCCGATTCGAGCCTCAACGATCGGATGACGATCGGCGAGATCATCCGCGAACCGCTGGACGTCCACGACTGGAAGACGCCGCGCGAACGCCGGCAGAAAGTCCGTGATCTGCTGGACACCGTCGGCCTCGACCGCGAACACTACTTCCGGTATCCCCACCAGTTCTCCGGTGGCCAACGCCAGCGGATCGGGATCGCCCGGACGCTCGCACTCAACCCCGAATTCATCGTGCTCGACGAACCCGTCTCGGCCCTGGACGTCTCCGTCCAGGCCGAGATCATCAACCTCCTCGAAGATCTCCAGAACGAGTTCGACCTCACGTACCTGTTCATCGCCCACGACCTCTCGGTCGTCAGGCACATCTGCGATCGCGTGGCGGTGATGTATCTCGGACACATCATGGAGATCGGGCCGACCGAAGAGCTGTTCGAAGATCCCGCCAATCCGTATACGCAGGCGTTGCTGTCGGCGATTCCCGAACCGGATCCGAAGAGTGACAAGGAACGATTCACGCTGCGTGGGACGCCGCCGAATCCGCGGTATCCGCCCGCAGGGTGTCCGTTCAGCACGCGGTGTCCGGCTCGGATCCGTCCCCCGGAGTACGAAGACGAGAGCGAGGAGTTCTGGGAGGGGATCAACACACTTCGGGAGGTCATGCGCGAGCGCGAGCGCGCGGAGCGCTCGGTCCGCGAGCGGATCGGCGAGGCGCTCGGTCGCGAGACGCGGTTCCGCAACATCGAAGACGCTTACCAGGAACTGTTCGACGGTGTCGACCTCTCGGCGGACGTTCAGGAGTTGCTGGATACCGTCGCGGAATTCGCTCGAAACAACCGCGAGGAAGACGCACTGGAGCTGCTCGACGACGAGTTCGGGAGCGTCTGTGAGGGTCACAGCGTCGACGCTGCGGAGGGCGAGGAACCGATCCTGCCCGACTATCATACGGTCAGCGAGTCGGGGCGAGAGAGCCTCTGTCATCGCCACGACGACGCGTATCGCGACGTCAGCTCGGTCCTCGAAAACCGACATCGATGAGCGCCCGTTCGACCGGCACGCGGGTTCGCCACGCGGCGCTGGTCGCCCTCGACACGGCCGCGTACGTGCTGAGCGTCGTCGTCGTGATGACGGTCACGTCGACCCTGCTGGCGATCGTTCTCGGCGGGGACTTCGTGCTCGTCAAGACGCTGTTGTTCGTGTCCGGGTGGCTGGTGATCGGCTACGCGACGGCCCGGATGTGGCCCAGTTCGCCCGACGACGTCGGACCTCCGACGAAGACAGGACGGAATCCGGGGCGCTTTCAGCAGTATGTCGATCGGATCTCACCGCTGCGCTGGCTCCGATCGGAACTTCGGCCGAACGAGCGGCTCACGCCCCCGACGAAGCTGTTCGTCAGTGGCGTCGGCGTCCTCGTGGCGTCGTTTCTCATGGAGATCGGTGGCGTCGTCGCCTGATCGGTCCACGACCAGCGACAAAAGTTATCCATCCGCATCTCCCAACTGGGCATATGGAGGACAAGCCGGAGTATATCGAACGCGTCACCGAGAACGCCGGCCTGCACAATCAGGCCTGGCAGCGGACGCTCGATGACATGGAGTCGATCGCCGAGACACGTCGCGAGGAGGGCTGGGAGGCGGCGACCTTCCAGACGATCCAGACCGCGCCGGTCAGCCGTGCCGACAACGACAACCCCGATCGGTTCGGCATCTCGACGGTCCTCCCGGACAACCACGCCGAGGAGTTTCGCGAACTCTACGAGGAACACGACCTCGACCAGTATCAGGTGTACAGCAGCGAGGTCGAGGGGTACCTGTATCTCGTCATCGAGGTGCTCGACCTCGACTCGAAGACGAGCGTCTTGCTGGCACTCCGCTACGATCTGACGATCGGGCGCGGGATGTTCAAATCGGTCTACGAGGAGGACACGATCTTCACGTACGTTCGCACGATCGACGGGACCGAAATCGCCGTCTTCGAGCACCAAGAGTACCGGCCGTTGCTTCCCGAACAGGCCCGGCCGCCGGAGGGCGCTCGCCCTTCGGAGAACCCCGACGAGTAGTTACCACTCGACCGAGACCGTTCCGTCGCCGTGGGGGTCGGGAGCGATCTCCTCGCCCGTGCGCCGATCGATGACGTGAATCACGCCCCGGTCTTTCTTGGCTGGGCAGACCTCCGCCGCGCGGACGTTGTGGTCGAGGTCCGATTCGTCGATGAAGTAGGTCTCGGGCACGGCCAGTCCCGTCTCGATATCCAGCGACCAGTTCGGGGAGACCGAGGCGCACTTGCCCGCGCCGATGCACTTGTTGGCCTCGAACAGCACCTTGTAGGGTTTCTCGCCGATCGGCGGGGCGTCTGCCTCGCCGACGTCGGCCGGATCGATCGGGTCGTCCGCGTCGCTCATAGTCTCACTCGGAGTGGGGTCCTCTTCGGGGTGTCGGTCACGGCGAATATGCGACCACGGGCGACCCGGGATTGCGATCCAAGTCTTCAAGCGTCCGCCGACGGATCGACCGCTATGGCACAGCTCTCGTGGCACCCGTACGACGGCGGTCCCGACAGTACTGTTGCGGGCGACGTTCGCGTCTCCGACTCCCTCGATGTCCCGTATCTCGATCTCGAACGCGAACTGCTGGCGTATCTTCCGCCGAGGTACGCCGAAAGCGACCGAGACTATCCGGTCGTCTACATGCACGACGGACAGAACGTCTTCGACGAGGCGACCAGCAACGACGGCGAGTGGGAGGTCGACGAGACGATGCAGCGACTCGCCCCGGATCTCGAAGCGATCGTGATCGCGATCCCGAACGCCGGGGAGCATCGGACCATCGAGTATTCGCCGTTCTTCGACGCCTCGGCGCTTCCCGAAGAGGAACGCGACCGCTACGGCGGGGTCGACTCGTGTGGGGAGGCATACGCCGAGTGGCTGGTCGAGACGGTCGTCCCGCTGGTCGAAGACAGCTTCCGAGTGAGCGAGGATCGGAGCGACCGCGGCGTCTTCGGTTCGTCCATGGGCGGGCTGATGAGCCTCTACTCGCTGTTTCGCGACCCCGATGTCTTCGGGTTCGCGGGCGCGATGAGCCCGGCTGCCGGCGGTCCCTGGGCGGGAATCTTCGACTACATCGAGTCGACCGGGTACGTCGACGCCAGGCTCTACGTCGACGTCGGCGGCGACGAATTCCCCGACAACCCCGAGCGATCCGAACGGTTCGAAGCCGGTGCAGCGCGCCTCGTGGCGCTCCTCGAAGACATCGGCTACGACGAGCAGTTGCGATACGTTCACGAACCCGGTGCGATCCATCACGAGGACGCGTGGGGGCGGCGCTTCCCCGAGGCGATCAGGTTCTTGCTCGGGTAGGGCAACGGATTGTTTTACATTAGCGGCGGGAAAATCGCCAGTCGATGGAGGGGATCCTCTGGCAGCTGCTCGCGAGTTCCCGGGGGGCGGACACGCGCGTCCGCATTCTGCGGGCGATCGACGAGCGGCCGCGAAACCCCAATCAGCTGGCAGAGGCCCTCGAAATGGACTACACGACGATCACCCATCACCTGCGCGTGCTCGAAGAGAACAACGTCGTCACGGCCTCCTCGGACGATTACGGGGCGGTCTACCTGCCGACCGAGCAGGTGCGCACACACTGGGAGACCGTCGAGGAAATCTTCGACACCGTCTCGGAGGCGTAGTTATGGGAGGAATTTTGGAAAGCACCTTTACTCGCGAACGAACAAGGAGGAATCGATGGGCGTCTGGATGACCGTCGCGCAGGCCGCGGCCGTCGCGAACCTCCTGTTGCTGGGCGCGCTCGGCTGGGTCTGGGTCGGCAACTATCGCAGCCACGGCGCGAGTCACACGCTCGCGTATCTCGTCTTCGCCACGTTCCTGTTCGTCGAGAACATCGTCTGGCTGTACCTCTATCTGCTCGACGACGCGTTCATCAGGTGGTACGAGATCACGACGCCGACGATCCAGCTGAGTATGGCCGCGCTCTGTGGTCTGGAGACAATCGCGTTGCTGGCGGTCGCGCGGATCACCTGGCGGTAGTCGCCCACTCGCTGCCGGCGCTGTCTCAGTCAGTAGTTCGTCCCGTTCCCGCCGTCCCGGCACGGGAGACTCCCGTCGTAGGAGACGTCGCCGACCAGCACGACCCCGCACATAGTGCTCTCGCCGTGGATCGTACAGTAGTACTCGTAGACGCCCGCGCTGTCGAAGGTTCGCGAGACCGACTCGCCACCCGAGAGTGACTCGCTGTAGTCCCAGCTTTCGGCCGAGTCGGAGTACTGGGCGCTGGTCACGTCGTGGCCGTAGCCGTCCTCGTTGACCCACTCGACGGTGCCGCCGACCGCGACGTGCGCCTCGATCGGGTCGAAGGTGCTGCTGGCCAGCGTAACCGTCAGTTCCGACGGCGGCTCGGTCGTGGTCGTCCCACCGCCGTCGGTCGTGGTCATTCCACCATCGTCGGTAGTGGTCATTCCGTTCCCATCCGTGGTGGTCATTCCGCCGTTGCCGTTGCCATTACCGCCACCATTTCCGTTGCCGTTGCCATTGCCGTTGCCATTTCCGTTTCCGCTGTCGTCGCCGCCACAGCCGGCGATCGCTGGACTCAGTGCGACGGCCGTTCCGGCCAGGAATTTTCGTCGTTGCATACCGCTGACTGGTGACTGTATCCCCAAATGCGTTGTCCAAAATTCGTCCTGATTCTACCGGTTGATCTCGACGGAGTCGATGGTGATCGGACTCGTCGGATGATCGTGCATGTCGGTGCTGGTCGATCCGATCTTCTCGACGACGTCCATGCCGTCGATCACTTCGCCGAAGACGGGGTGTTTGTCGTCGAGGTGGGGCTGGGCCGCGAGCGTGATGAAGAACTGCGAGCCGTTGGTGTTGGGGCCGCGGTTTGCCATCGAGAGGACGCCGGGGCCGTCGTGGCGCAGGTCCTCGTGGAACTCGTCGTCGAAGGTGTAGCCGGGGCCGCCCTTGCCGTTGCCCAGCGGGTCGCCGACCTGGACCATGAAGTCCTCGATGACGCGGTGGAACTCCACGCCCGCGTACAGGGAGTCGCCGCGGATCTCGCCGCTCTCGGGGTCTTCCCACGTGGTCGTCTCGACGCCGGGTTCGTCGTCGGCTGCCGGGTCGTGTTCGGCCAGATTGACGAAGTTTTCCACTGTGCGCGGGGCGCGCTCGTCGAACAGTCGAACTTCGATCGGACCTTCGGAGGTGTGCAGTGTCGCAGTCAGGTCACTCATGTGCTCCAGTGGACGGCCGGCGGGCATAACGGTGGCGGTGGGCTTTTCTCCCTCGGCTGGGGACTGCTCTGGTATGGCTGACGGTCGTGATCCCGAGGCGACCCTGGAGGAGTGGAAAGAAAGCATGCAGGCCGAGCACGCCGAGGCCATCGAGAACCCCGATCCCGAGGAAGCGCACGAGATCGAGGGTGTCGCACAGGTGAGTTATCGCGTGACGTTCGAATATGATGAAGAAAATGAGGTGCTGGTGCGTGACGAACGCGAGCAAGTGGACGAACTGAACGATCCTGAACTGCTCTCGTGTGCGTGTGGCGTGCGCGGGATGACTCACGAGGAGGCGCTGACGCATCTTCGAAACGCCCGCTAGGAACTGACACTACTAGTAGCGACAACTCCTCGAAAACCCTCACCACGCTCGCGGTCGCTGGGTGGGATACCCTCGCTCCACTCGGATAGTGCCCACCCAGCGACTCTCTTTCAGCGCGACTAGTGAGAGAGCAAAGCTCTCTCAGACCATTCGAGCGGGCGGCTGGCCCGCTCGAAGACGTGGTTCGCCCTTTCAGTCCTCCAGGGCAGCACCGCATTATCGTGTCCCCACTCCTCGCGGGTCGTTCCTCCCCGCTCGGACATCCGGAGGCGTTCCCTTCGGTCACGCCTCCCGCACCTCCCCGGTCGCGCGCAGTTCTGCGCGCGACACGCTTCCTGACTGCCCCGCGGTGGCCGGGAGGCCGTTTATCGGCCGACTCGGGGAAGGGCAGGCCTGCTTTGCGGGGTGGTGCTGTTGCGGTAGAAGCCTGGCGGATGAAAGGGCGAGACTCGCGTGGCGCTGAGCGAAGCGAAGAGAGTCACTGAGCGGCCCCTATCCGAACGGTGTGAGGATATGCCGCTCAGTGGCCGCCAGCGAGTTGAGGGCTTTCCCTGCTTGGTGACGTTGCTGTCTCCGAGTCCTAGCCGCGAGTCGAGGAGGTTCCAGAGTCGCCGTATCGAAGACTTGATCACGACGACGACAGTCTCTCACAATTCCAATGCAGCTCGTTCTCGATTACGGCGGCGTCATCGTCGAGCACGGCGACGAACGCGACCATGCGGACATTCTCGGCGTCGATCCCAACAGCGACCCGTACCCTGGCTGGATCGCCTACTTCGCGTTCCGTGATGGGTTCGTCCAGACTACCGACGGCTATCTCGACCTCCTGAAAACGCTCACTGGAGCCTCCCGCGACGCCTGTCGGGAGTATCTCGACCGGACGTGGCTCGATCCCGACGTTCCGGACGAACACGCCGACGTCATCCGGGACCTCGCCAGCGAGCACCGACTCGTCCTGTTCGGGAACATGGCGCGGCCGTGGATCGAGACGGTGCTCGAAGAACACGAAATCCTCGACTGCTTCGACGAGCTGGTCGTCTCCTCGGACATCCAGCGGCCAAAGCCACATCCGAAGGGCTACGTGGAGTGCCTTCCCGAGGATGACCGACCAGTCGCGTTCGTCAGCGACGAGTACAACGAGGATCTGCTGATGGGCGAGACGTTCGGAATGCGGTCGATCTGGGTCGAAACCGAGGAGGAGACGCCCTACCGCGAGCCCGATACTCGGATCGCGGACCTGACCGAGCTACCGGCCGTCCTCTGAGAGGCTCAGAAGGCCTGCAGATCCGCCAGCACGTCAGCGGCACGCCCATCCTCAAGCACACTCCGAGCCGTCTCCAGCCCATCGTCGAGCGACTCGACATCACCACGCGCGTAGATCCGCAACGCGGCGTTCAGCGCCACGGCGTCGGCGAACTGATCCGTCCGCTCGCCAGCCAGCACGGATTCGGTAATCTCGGCAGAATCCTCGGCCACGTCCTCGACAGCCAGTGCGTCCTCCTCGGTGAAGTCCATCCCGTACTGGGCCGTCTCGATGGTGTAGTCCTCCAGTCCGTCCGCAGACGTCCACTCGGCCACAGTCGTCGCGCCGGGACGGACGTCGTCGTAACCCTCCAGACCCTGGAAAAAGAGCACACGATCGAAGTCCTGCGTCTCGCAGGCCCCGAGCGTCTCGGTCATCCGCTTGGCGAACGCGAGGTGGTAGAAACTCCCGAGGTGGACCCGCGCCCCGGACGGGTTCGCCAGCGTTTCGATCGTGTTGACGAACGTGCGCACGCCCATCTGGTCGCGTCGGTCGAACAGTCCGTGGACGCCGGGATTGAAGTTCGGCTGGTAGTAGAAGCCGAATCCCACCTCGTCGACCATCGCGGCGCTCTCGTCGGGTTCGAGATCCGTCCGAACCCTCAACGAATCGAGGACGTGCTTGTAGGCGTCGTGTTTCTGGGTGGGGACCCGATCGCCGCTGTGGACGACGACGGGCGTGCCCGCTGCCGCAGCCACGACCCCCGCCGCGACGCCGAGCAGTGCCGTTCGATCTTTGCCGTCGTAGTTCGCGCCGCAGTCGACGGGGTCGGCTTCAGGTGCAGCGGTCTCGACGCTTTGCTCGCGCATGACGTCGACGAAAGCTGCCAGTTCCTCGGGGGTGTTTCGCTTCCAGCGGTTCGCCAGCCAGAACGCACCCAGAGTGGTATGATCCGGCTCGCCCGAGAGGATTCGAGCGAAGGCCTCGCGGGCCTGTTCACGACTCATGTCGTCGGCGGACTTGTGTCCCGAGCCGACGACCTCGGTCATGAGGCGCTTCAACGGCCATTTCTCGGTAGTATCGGTCATATCCGAACGTCCGGCCCCATACCCTAAAGAGGCCGTGTTCGCGGCGAATACTCCGTGTCAATACGGAACACGGAGTCGGGGAAGGAAGCCGGATTCGGTTCGGATTGCCGGAAGTCTTTTGCGTCTTGGGACGAGTATACTGTATGATTGGATGTCAGACAGTGACGTGCCGACGGTCCTCGTCGTCGACGACGAGCCGGACGTGACCGACGCGTACGCAGCACAGTTGCGAGAGCGCTATGCGGTGCGTACTGCCTACAGCGGACGGGAAGCCCTGGAGGTGATCGACGAGGGGATCGACGTCGTCTTGCTGGATCGTCGGATGCCGGGCGAGTCCGGCGACGAGGTCCTCGACAAGTTCCGTGAAGGCGGCGTCGATGCCCGGATCGCGATGGTGACTGCGGTCGATCCCGATTTCGACATCATCGAGATGCCGTTCGACGACTACCTGACCAAGCCCGTCTCTCGGGAGGACCTCTTTCGGACCGTCGAGCGGCTGCTCACGTGTGCGAAATACGAGGATCAATTTCAGGAGTTCTACTCGTTGACGAGCAAGATCGCGACCCTGCGGGCCAACAAGAGCGAGGCCGAGCTGGAAAACAGCGAGGAGTTCGAACACCTTCACGACGACCGCGAACGTGTCCGCGATCAACTGGACGAGACCATTGCGGAGTTCGACGACGAGGGGTTCGCGGCGATGTTCCGCGAGATGAATCCGCGGCCGTCCGCGCTGGACGAACTCGGGGAGTAACGACGCTTCCGAAAGCCCTAACCACGTTTCTTCCATAGGAGGGTTCGAATGAGCAAGCAGTTGCCGGACGTTCAGGCGAGCAGCCCGGACGTGACCGTGGGGTTGAACCGCGTCGGTGTCACCGGCGTCGAGAAGCTCGTCAAACTCGGTCGCGAGGACAAACGCCCCATCGTCCTGATGGCCGAGTTCGAAGTCTTCGTCGACCTGCCGTCCTGGCGCAAGGGCGCGGACATGAGCCGCAACATGGAGGTCATCGACGAGACGCTCGAAGCCGCCGTCGCCGACGAGGCCTATCACGTCGAAGAAGTCTGTGGCGAGGCCGCAGAACGCCTCCTCGACAAGCACGACTACACCAGCAAGGCCGAGGTGCGAATGGAAGCCGAGTACGTCACCCGTGAGGAGACGCCCGAGAGTCATCGACCCACCCAATCGACCGCCGACATCATCGCCTCGGCGACAGCGACCGAAGAGGGGACTCGCGAGGAGATCGGCGCTCGAGTCACGGGAATGACGGTCTGTCCCTGTAGCCAGGGGATGTCGGTCGCTCGCGCCAAGCAGACACTCGAAGACCTGAACGTCGAAGAAGACGTCATCAACGACTTCCTCGATGAAGTGCCCCAGCCGGGTCACTCCCAGCGCGGCCACGCCACGCTCACCGTCGAGACTGACGGTGATCCGCCCGTCGACCTCAACGAACTCATCGAGGTCGCCCGGGACTCGATGAGCGCCCGGATCTACAACCTCGCGAAACGACCGGACGAGGACCACATGACCTACGAGTCACACGCCGACGCGAAGTTCGTCGAGGACTGCGTCCGCGCGATGGCCGAGGGCGTCATCGAGACTTACCCTGATCTCCCCGAGGACGCCGTGATCCGAATGAAGCAATCCAACGACGAGTCGATCCACCAGCACAACGCCCACGCAGAACGGCTCGCGACGTTCGAAGATCTGAAGGGCGAGGTCAACGGCGACGCGCCCGCGGACGACTGATACTACAATCGCAGTTCTTTCGCGCCAGCCCACCGCTCGGCGAACTCGTCTTCGACCGTCGAGGCGAACTCGGGGTCCTTGAAGTCGATGACGGCGAAGGTCTCGCCCGCGCGGAGCGGGTGGGGGACCTCGATACAGACCTCGGTGTCGTCGATCAACTCGAAGGTCCCGATGACGTCCTCGCTGGTGCGCGTCTCGAAGTTCTCGTGTGGTTGCAGTGACTGCCGATAGCGCTCGCCGACGCTGCGGGGCAGGGCCTCGACCATGCTGGGTCGCATGAGCAGTGAGACGTCGACACCCCGGTCGAGGGCGTCTTCTAGCGCTTCGACCACGCGGTCGCCCAGTTCGTCCAGGTCGAACTGCTGGGAGAACTGCGAGACCACGACGACGATCCGATCGTCGGCGGCGGTCAACCGCTCGACGAGCAGGTCCGAGGTCTCTTCCGGGCCGACCGCGGCCGTCCAGAACGTCTCGCCGACCGGTTCGGCCGTCTCCAGGTCGTCGGCCAGCGTGTCGACGATCTCCTCGTACTGGCTGGCCTTCTCTTCGAGTTCACGTTTCTTGTCGTCCAACAATCGATCTAGCGCCGTCTCCGGCTCCACTGCGACGTACTTCTTCGGCCGGCTCGCGGTCTGACTCCGCACGAGGTTGTGCGTCTCCAGACTGTTGAGCACGTCGTAGATCCGCCCCATCGGGACGTCGCTGGCTCGGGACAACTCCTTGGCCGTTGTCGGCCCCGTCTCTAACAGGGATCGATACGCCCGCGTCTCGTACTCGGACAACCCCAGGTCTCGCAGACTCGCCATACTGGCGAAACACGTTCCACGTTTAAAAACACACCGGGAGTTTACACGTCCGTGAGCAGCGATTCCAACTCGGTCGGTGTCGTCGCCTCGCCGGCAGGCGATCCATCCGAAATGAGCGTCGCCGTCTCGCCACCGACACTCGGCACGACGGTCGTCTCGTGGTCGGCCAGTCGGAGCGCGGCGCGGTGGAGGTCGCTGCCCGCGTCGGGGCCGACGCGGACGACCTGTGGGTCGCGGACGCGGGCGACCACCGTCGCGTAGTGGGCGGCCTCGACGCCCATCCGTTCGGCCGCGCCCGCATAGGTCCCGACAGCGCGACGCGCAGCCTCTCGGTAGCGATCCTCGCCGGTCAACGCCGCCAGATCGAGCGCCGCGTCGGCGAACTCCACAGCCGAGTCCAGTGGGTAGAGCGGTCGGTCGAGCAGGCCAACGTCCTCGGGCGGGCCGTCCCGGAGCGGGCCGCCCTCGCCGAGGTTCTCGATAGTCCAGTCGGCGACCGCGTCGGCCGGCCCGCGCTCGCCCAGCACTTGCCCGGCCGTCGTCAGCCCCGTGAGTACGCGTGCCTGGTCGAGCAACGTGCCGCGCGGACTCCCCTCGTCGGGGTAGTGAGCGACCGCTCCCTCGTCGTCGACGAGTTCGAGGACGGACTCGAGCGCGCGCTCGGCGTAGCGTCGCGATCGCTCGTCCCCGACGTAGCCGTGGTAGGTCAGCAGTGCGTCGACGGCCAGGGCGTTGCGATCCGCGAGGACAGTCGGATCGACCGCGGGCGGGTCGGCCCCCTCGCGCTCGGTCGCTTCCATGCGGTAGTAGCTGTCGTCGCCGGCCTGGCTGGCCGCGAACGCGCCGCCCGCGGGTGCGTCGTCGGTCCACAGCGTCGTCGTCAGATACTCGGCGGTGCGCTCGGCGGCGTCGCGATAGGCCCCCTCGCCGGTGTAGCGATAGCCGTAGGCGAATGCTCGAACGAGCGCCGCATTGTCGTCGAGTAACTTCGCCCGGCGCGGGTTGGCCCAGTTGCGCTCGCTCGCGTAGCGATAGAACCCGCCGTCGTAGGTATCCAGCAGATGTGCCCGGATCGCCTCCAGCGTCCGCGTGGCTTGCTCACGAGCGCGGACGAGCGCGAATTCGACTGTCCGAGGAAGGGGAAACTTCACGTCGCTTCCCCAGCCGCCGAACTCCTCGTCGTAGGCCGCGAGCAGCTGTTCGATCATGTGTTCTTCCACTCTCGGAGTCAGCTCGCCTCCCGGCTGCTCCCGATCCCGGAGCGCTCGCGGGATCGACCCGCCGGACTCCCCGCGGGCGTCCCACGTCTCCCGGACGGTGTCGAGGATTCCGCGGAAGCCGTCGACCCCCAGGAAGGTCGCGCCAGTCAGGACCTTGCCTTCCGGGGTCAGGAACACCGTCGAGGGAAAGCCCCCCATCGTGTAGCGGTCCCGGACCCGGGGATTTCGGTCGGCGTTAACCCGGACCGGAACGAATCCGTCGTTGATGTTGGCCGCGATTCGCGGCTCCGAATAGGTCGTGCGGTCCATCTCGGCACATTCGGGCGACCACGGAACCGCCAGCGAGAGCAAGATCGGCTTGCCGGCGCGCTCGGCGGCCGCGAAGGCGTCGGGGCCCCACTCGCGCCACTCGACTTTCGTGTCCTCGTCCATGCCCCCGACTCGGTGGCGCGCCGAAAAGAGTCTTGCACTCCTGGGCGACTATTTCCATGTTCCACCCCCGGACACACTCGAAAAGGTTGATACATCACGGACTGGTAGGTGAGGGTAATGCTCCGGCTGATCGCGGTCCTGCTGCTCATCCCGCTGCTGGACATGCTGCTGTTGCTGGGGGTGGCGAGTATCATCGGCGGACTGGAGACGGTACTCATCGTCGTCCTCACGGGATTGATCGGGATGCTCCTCGTTCGAGCCGAAGGGCGACACACGATCCGGAAGATCCAGCGCAAACTCGCCCAGGGGGAGCCGCCGACCGACGAGCTGATCGACGGCGCGCTCCTGATTGCGGCGGGCGCGTTCCTCCTGACCCCGGGGATCGTGACGGACGTCCTCGGGTTCCTGCTCGTGGTCCCGTTCACGCGGTATCCGATTCGCCTCGCGATCAAGAAATGGGTCGTCACGCCCTACGTCGACGCCAAGACCGGCGGCTTCGCCACTGGTAAGGTCTACACCGGCGGTTTCCCCGGTAACGTCGACGTCAACGTCGAAGGTCAGGTGTTCACCGGGCAGAACCAGCCCGGCCAGCATCAGGCCGGACAGCAGGATCAAAAGCCCTACGACGACGATACGGTCGACGTCGACGACGACGCGTACGACGTCGACTCCGACGACGACTCGCGCTGATCGCCGTCCCCTTCGAGAACTTCTTCGCGACACTCCAGCAACGTCTGTAGATGGTCGGCCCCCTCGACTGTCAGCAGCGTCGCGTTCGGCAGGCGCGTTTCGAGTCGCCGGGCGCCCTCTATCGGGACGTTCTCGTCGCGGTCGCCGTGCCACAGCCGCACCGACGGCTCGACCGTCTCCAGATCGACGGGCCACGTCGTCCCGACCGCCTGGAGTTCACGGATCGTCCCCGCTCGCGTCTCGGCCATCGCCTCACGAAACTCCGCAGCGACGGTTTCGACGACGCTCTCCCGGACGTCTTCGGGATCAGTGTACTGGCTGGCAATGATCGCAGGTCGGCGGCGAGCGAGCCAGGACTGGCCCCGGAGCAGCCAGCCGAGCACCCGCGGCGTTCGCCGAGCCATCCCCGAGAGCAGTCGCATCTGCCGTGGCGGCTCCTCGACGAGCGACGGCGCGACCGCCCCCGAGACGACGTCTACTGACCGCACCGTGTCGGGCCGCGCCGCAGCCAGCGCCAGCGCGTACGGCGCGCCGCCGGAGAAACCGAGCACGCCGACCCGCGAGCACCCGAGTGAATCGAGAACCGGATCGACGAGGTCGGGAACGTCGGCAGGCCCGAACCCGGGAACGGATTCCGTCCGGCCGAAGCCTGGGCGGTCGATCGCCACCACACGAACATCCTGCTCGCGAGCCTGCGTGTCGAGCAGGCGACCGAACAGCCGCGACCCAGGCGTTCCGTGGAACGCGAGCAACGGCGCTCCCGACGCCGATCCGAACGTCGCGTACGCGACCGTTCGCCCCTCCGGCGTCTGTACTGTCCGCGTCGCCGCGCGCTCGTCGCTACTCTTCTGACGGGTCGTCTCGACTGCCATCGCTGCTCCGTAGCGACGCGATCGGGGAGAGCGTGTCCCCGGACTCGTCCGGCCATTTAAATAGTGGCCGAGCGAACGGCGGCCGTGCGCCGAGTCACGTTCGCGGTGACCTATCCGGCCGAGCGAGCCCATCCGATACATCGCAAAATTCTGAAGGGCTCAGTCGTAACGCGGATGGAGTTGCTGGGCTGGGGACCGACGGCGTCGGTGACGTCGCTGGTCTGGTACGACGCCGCGCGCCCGGTCGTCGAAGAGTTGCTCGAATCGGTCGACATCGTCGAGACGGCCCATCTCGTCGAGGGCGACGGCGGGACCTACGCGTTCACTATCCAGGAGCGGTTCGGGCTCGACGCCGCAGTGCTGGAACTGATCGGGCAGGCGCGGGTGGCCTTTCTGCCACCTGTGGTCTTCGAGGCCAGCGGTGTGGCCCGCTTCGAGGCCGTCGGCGAACAGGCTGCCTTGAGCGAGTTCCACGACGCTCTCGTCGACGAACTCATCGTCGAGATCGAGCACGTCCGTCCCTTCGAGCAGCGGCCCGCCACTGCTGGGCTGACCGACCGCCAGCGAGCCGCGCTGGAGGCCGCGGTCGACGTCGGCTACTACGAAATTCCTCGGGCCGGGAGCGTCGACGACGTGGCCGCCCGCCTGGGGTGTGCGAGCAGTACAGCCGGGGAACTGCTCCGGCGGGCCGAGCAGACGCTGGTTACCAGCGCCGTCGAGACGGATGGGCCACAGTGACACGGGAGCCGTCCCCGGGACGGGAGCCGAAAAGTAACGCTTAAACATACCTGCCCGGTACGTGAAGTTGCGCTCGCCTGGGCCAATAGCTCAGTCAGGTTGAGCGCTCGGCTGATAACCGGGAGGTCACCGGTTCAAATCCGGTTTGGCCCACTGTCGAGAATTTGACAGGTCGAAAATCCTCCCCGGCCACTTCATCTCTGATCCACGTTCCGGAGACGCATCGATCGATTGGCGCGGTTGCTCGCGTCTGGTTCCGACACTTCCGAGTTGCCGCACGCCACCCGGATTTTTGTCGGTGCCAGCAGAACAGCGCCGATACATGATCGAGCGGCTCTTTATTTCGGGGTTCGGCGCGGTCTTCGTCGTCGTTGGACTCCTGCTGGTAAACAAGGGGCGCACCCAGCGCGCCCAGAGCAAGCGTATCGCCGAGACCGAGACGACACCGATCCGCGAAATCAGGCCCGGAACGGTCGAGATCAAGGGTGTTTCTCGGTCGATCGAGGGAGAGTCGCTCCTGAACTCGCCGATCACCCGGACCGAGTCGCTGGCGACCTACGTCGAGGTCGAGGAGTACGAGAGCAGCGGCGATGGCGGCGGGAGCTGGAACACCAAATACGCGGATACGACGGCGGTCCCGTTTCTCGTCGACGACGGCACCGGCGAGGTTCAGGTCGAACTCGCTTCTGACGGACATCTGAACGTCGAGACGACACAGACGAAGGTCGGGGCCGGGGACGAACCACCGGAGATGATCACGCGGTTTCTCGACAGGGAAGGCGCGATCGACCACGCCTCCCGGGGGAGTATCGGCCCGCTGAGTTACGGCGACCGCCGGCGCTACTCCGAGGGGGTCATCGAGCCCGGCGAGGAGATCTACGTGCTCGGGACGGCCCGCGAGGAGCGGGCTGGCTGGGGCGAACGCGACTACGTGATCGACGAACCCACCCAGTCCGGAGATTTCATCCTCTCGGACAAGTCCGAGCGCGAACTCATCAGTGAGGGCAAGCGAGCAGGGCTCGTCTACTTTGCTTTCGGCGGGATCTCTACCCTCGTCGGACTCGCCGTCGCGGTCGGACCCTGGGTGGCCGGCTGACCGCCAGCCTCACTCACGCAACGTGTCGTGGACGTCGTCGACGTGTCCGAACTGATACCCCTGCTCCTGCAGCCGTTTCAGGATCGACGCCAGCATCTCGAACCCGCGGTCGTTGCGCGAATACACGGCCCGGTACTTCCGTGGCAGATTTCGAACGGTCGGGGGCGTCACCAGGTCGTGCATGTGGATGTTGAAGACCACGACCGGCGGCGGTCGACGGACCAGCAGTTCGGTGTAGGGCCGGCCGAACACCCGACAGAACGACAGGGCCGTCGGGATCGGGAGCCAGGAGGCATACACGGTAAAGGGAATTTCGTAGAGGTCGAACTCGGGGAGGTACTGGGGCGTCCTGGGCTGGTCGGTGTTGTCGAAGTGGCCGGGTCGCCAGGTCGGGAAGACGCTGGCGTCGAATTCGTAGCCGGCCTCGGCGAGGTGCCGGTAGTCTTCGCGCCGAACGTCACCGTTCGGGAAGCGATAGCCGACAGGCTCCTCGCCGAAAAACTCGTGGTAGCGCTCGGTGCTGGTCTCGACTTCGTATTCGATCGACGTCCGCGAGCGGTGGCGGTGGGTGTGTGAGTGGGGGTGAAAGCGAACCTCGACGCCCGCTTGCTGCAGGGCTTCGACGGTCTCGGGGCGCTCGTCGAGCAGGTCCGTCTGGACGAAACAGGTGAGCGGAACCGACAGGCGATCGAGCAGGTCGGCGAGGCGGTCGGTGTGGGCGGCCGCGGCGTAGCTGTTGGCGCCGGGTGAGGGAACGTTCGCGGCCAGCAGCGTCCCGAAGTCACACTCCAGGTCGAGTGTGAGATACGCGCGTTGCCGTGACGGCCAGTCGAGTACCGGCATTCGTCAGTTCCTGGCGACGTCGACGTCCGGTTCGAGGTGATCGGCTGCACGAACGACCCGGCGGACCTGTAGCTCGTGGGGAGCGGCCGTCTCGGGAACCTGACGTGGCCTGGTCAGCAGGAGATACGTGCAGAGGCCGACGAGCGCACCCACGAGTGCGGTGGCGGTCCAGCGCCGCGTCCGCTCGCTTGGGGAGCCCTTGAATCGGCGGGCGAATGGCATCCCGAGCAGTGATGCCATTACGACTGGCAAGATGACGACTGTCCCGGGCCGTTCGCTGGCAGTCAGTCGCGCGATGTTGGCCATGAGCTCGGCACCGTGGACCAGCGGGTTTTCCGTGCTGGTGTCGGGCAGGTCATAGCGGACGGTGACACCAACCTCGACGACACGGTAGCCCCGTCGGACGACGTGATAGAGGATGTCCGTGCTCGCGCTCATTCCCTCGCCGATAGTCGCGTCGGTCGCCAGCGAGTGGTAGGCACGGGGGCCGTAGGCGCGCAGGCCGCTCTGCGTGTCGGTGATTCGGGCGTCCCCGCGCGTGCCGAGGCTGAGGTTGGTCGCACCGTTGACCAGCCACAGGCCGAGCCGACGGTAGGCCGGAATCGAACTTTCGACGTTCGCGTAGCGACTCCCGATCACGAGGTCGGCCTGGGTTTCGAGGCGGGCGGCCACCAGCGACACGACGTCGTCGGGGTCGTGCTGACCGTCGGCGTCGATGACGACGAGGTGTACGGGATCTCGCCGCGCGGCCTCCCGAAAGATCGTCTTCAGTGCGCCGCCGTACCCACGATTCGTGGGGTGGCGGACGACGTCCGCGCCAGCTTCGCTGGCGACGCGGCCAGTCTCGTCGCTGCTCCCGTCGTCGACGACCAGCACAGTGTCGGCGTGTATCGCTGCCGACGCGACGACGTCAGCGATCGTCGCGGCTTCGTCGAACGCCGGGATGGCGACCATGATCGAGCCGGCCTCATCCAAAAGCGTCTCGTCGACCGACGTGAGGTCCACCTCGACGTCCCGTCGAACTGCCGTTTCTCCGATCCCCGTAACAGCAAAGTCAGTCATGTCCCACCTACTACATCTGAGTACGTCGGGAACTCTCTTAAAGACCGCCTACTGGGTCAGCATTCGCGAGTCACCCCGCAAATCCATCACACGAAGGGGCAAATCCTTTTGTCCGCGGTGGCCTCTCACCCGGTATGGACACCAGCGAGGAGATCCTGGAGTTGCTCCGGGAGAACGCCCGCTACAGCATCGACGACCTCGCGCGACTCACCGACGCCGACCCCGAGGAAGTCGAGGACACGATTGAACACCTCGAAGAATCGGGAGTCATCCGCGGCTACCAGGCTGTCGTCGACTTCGAGGAGACTGACCGCGAGCGCGTCCACGCGATCGTCGAACTCAACGTCACGCTCGATCGCGAGACCAGCTACAGCGACATCGCAGACCGCATCGTGAAGTTCCCACAGGTCCGGGAACTCCGCCTCGTGAGCGGTGACTACGACTTCGACATGGAGGTCGAGGGCGACTCCATGCGCGAGGTGAGCCACTTCATCAGCGACAAAATCGCGCCGATCCCCGAGATCACCCAGACAGTGACGCACTACCTCATGGATTCGTACAAGAAACAGGGGATCGTCATGGGCGACGGTGACGACGACGACCGCCTGTCGATCTCGCCATGACGATCGAGCCCTCCGATCGCGTCGAGACGGTGCCGCCGTCGGGTATCCGGCGTTTTTTCGAACTCGCCGAGGAGATGGACGACATCATCTCCCTGGGCGTGGGCGAGCCGGACTTCTCCGCGCCCTGGGCGGCCCGCGAGGCCGCGATCACCTCCCTGGAACTGGGCAAGACTTCCTACACTGCCAACCGCGGCAAGCGCGAACTCCGCGAACTGATCGCCGACGACCAGCGCGAGCGCTACGGACTCGACTACGACCCTGACGAGGAGATTCTCGTCACCTCGGGCGCGAGCGAGGCCGTCGATCTGGCGCTGCGAGCCGTCGTCGATCCCGGCGACACCGTCGCAGTTGTCCAGCCCAGCTACGTCTCGTACGTCCCGGGCGTCATCTTCGCCGGCGGCGATCCCCTGCCAGTGCCGACCACACAGGAGACGGAGTTCAAGCTCACCGTCGACGCACTGTACGAGGCCGGAGCCGAGGAAGCCGACGTGCTGATCCTCTGCTACCCGAACAATCCGACAGGCGCGACGATGACCGCCGCGGAGTTGGAGCCGATCGCCGAGTTCGCCCGCGAGCACGACCTCGTGGTCCTGAGCGACGAGATCTACTCCGAACTCTCCTACGAGCACGACCACGCCTCGATCGCGACGTTCCCGGGTATGCGCGAGCGGACGGTCGTCTTCAACGGCTTCTCGAAGGCCTACGCGATGACGGGGATGCGACTCGGATACGCGATGGGGCCACCGGAAGCGATCGACGCGATGAACCGCATCCACCAGTACACGATGCTGTCCGCACCGACCACCGCGCAGTTCGCGGCGATCGAGGCCCTGGAGAACTGCGAGGATGCCGTCGCGGAGATGCGCCAGCAGTACAACCGCCGTCGCCGGCTCGTCCTCTCGCGGTTCGACGACATGGGGATCGAGTGCTTCCGCGCGAAAGGCGCGTTCTACGCCTTCCCGGAATGCCCGTGGGAGGACAGCGGCGAGTTCGCCGAGGCGCTGCTTCAGGAGCAGAAAGTCGCTCTGGTCCCCGGCACGGCCTTCGGCGAGGGCGGCGAGGGCCACCTCCGGGTTTCGTACGCGACGGGGCTGGAGGATCTCAAGGAAGCGATGGACCGGATCGAGGCGTTCATCTCCTGACGGAGGGGTCGGTTCTCGGAAAGCGGCTCGGCTGTGTTTCGCGGAATGAAGTACTTTTTCGCGCAGGTCGGACCGCCTCGTATGTCTCGCGAGATCGAAGTCGAAACGACGGTCGGTGAGGACTATTCTGTGACGATTCCCACCTCCGTTAGAGAGGAGGCTAGTCTTTCGGCGGGCGACCCGCTCCGTTGGCGTGTTGACGATGCCGGAACACTCTCTGTTGAACGTGTCGAGCAGTATTTCGGCGCGTTTTCCGAACTCGAACCGGTCGATAGTTCTGTAGAACACGATCATTCTACTAGGGGCCGGCAAAGTCCCAGAGACACCTTGTCCTCATCGGTTCGGGCCACTATCGACGCAACCACTCATTCTCCGACTTTCCCGAGAATCTCTCTGAGTATGAGTTTTTGTAGAAGACTTTCTTCGAAGTCGGGAACCATACCACCGTTTAATATTCTCAATATCTAATATTCTAACATTATGGAATGTCAAGAAGCTAAATCCCGTCTGGAATCCAGGTTACAATCTGCCGTCGAAGACAACTCCGAGCTCCACTCCGCGTACCTGTTGGTCCATTCCGACAGTCGTGATCTCCACTGGAACCTTGCCACCGGCCAGACGGCGGGTATCGAAGCCGATCCAGAGCAACCATACTACGCAGCCAGCATTGGCAAGACATTTACTTCGACGATTGTGGCTATGCTCGCCGAGGACGAGCAACTGAGCTTTGATGACCCGATATCGGAGTACCTGTCCGAGTCACTTCTGGACGGTCTTCACACGATCAACGGCACAGACTACACAGACGATATCCGCATCCGTCATCTCCTCGGTCACACGTCCGGACTGCCCCATTCACTTCCCGAAGGCGGAAAGATGTTCTTCAACACGCGATTGGAGGAATCTCCCGAGGGGAAGACGCTATTCGACGAGATGATGGCGGAACCCGACCGGATATGGGAACCGGAAGAGACGATCGAGTGGGCAAAACACAATCTGGAATCGCATTTCTCGCCCGGGGAGGACTGCTACTATTCGGAGTTCGGGTACAACCTGCTCGGATTGCTCATCGAAAACGTAACTGAGCAACCGTATCACGAGGCTCTGGCGGAGTTCCTTTTTGATCCGTTGGAGATGGAGCATTCGTACTTACCGCCGTTCTCTGACCCTGCTGTCGAAAATGAGCTTCCCACGGCCCCGTTTTACATCGACGAGAAGAAAATCGATGTGGACGACGTGCCCTCGTTGAGCGCGTTCTACGCCGGCGGGCAGACGGTGAACACCGCAGAAGAACTATTCCGGTTCCATCGGGCCCTGGTCGAGGGGGAGCTCGTATCCGAGGAGACGCTCCAGAAGATGCAGCAGTGGAACAAACTATGGCAGGGAATCGATTACGGCTACGGCATCGTCCGCATCCGCCCGTTGCCGTTTCTCAAACGCTTCCACTGCTGGGGCGGGTTGGGTGCGAGCAGTGCCTTCATGGTGTACAATCCCACGATCGACGTCTATCTGATCGGGACCTTCAACCAGTGGTCGTATATGCGAAAGAGCATGATGTTCCTCTTCCAAACCCTGCGTTCGATTTCGAAGGTAGAGCGACCCGGACAGTAGGATCGCAGGTCCTCGACTCACTTTTCGAGTTCGCAGTCAGGAGTCCCAGCATCAAGGGCACATCGGTGAGTATTCGGAACGGTGGCCGTATCTCCCAAATCGAATAGTCCGACTCGGGCGTCGCCCCATTCTTCATTGGCGCCCTCTATGCAGCACGGATCGCGACACCGTTCGTCGAAACGACGGTTCGATAGCCCAGACTACCCACCACTTCCACAATCCATTCGAACGGCCGACCCACCCACGACAACGATTATGTGTGTCTGCTGAGAATCCTGCCTGTATGCAACGGGGCCATTGCGCGGGGGAGCGGCCGTGACCTACGAGAGCCGGCCCGCCGCGGCCGAGGACCGCGACCGCTGGCGCGAGTTCGTCGCCGACCACCCGGCGGCGACGGTCTTTCACACCTGGGAGTGGCACCAGGCTGTCGGCGACGCCTTCGGCTACGAACCGGCCTTCCGGGTCGTCACCGAACGCGGCGAGGACGAACCAGTGGGCGTCGTCCCCGGCTTTGCGATCCCCGGCATCGGCGGCCGAACAGTGGTCAACCCCTTCTGTGAGTACGGCTTTCCCCTGCTCGGCGAGGGTGTCGATACCGTTGCCGTCCTGCGAGACCTCGCGAACGGCCTCGGCCGACTCGGCGCGCGAATCGTCAAAGACGCCGGCTGGACCGGTGTCTCGGGCTACAATCCGGCAGGCTACGGAGCCGTCCGCACGGGCGAAGTCATCCGTCTCGACACCGACCGGGCGTTCGACGCCGTGCGCGAGCGCTCGTTCAGCGGCGAGGCCCGCCGCTGTGTCCGCTCGGCCGTCGAGTCCGGCGTGACCGTCAGGCCCGCCACGGTGACCGAGTACTATCCGCTCTACCTGGCGACGATGCGTCGGCTCGGCAGCCCGCAGTTTCCCGAGGACTTCTTCGTCGACCTCGCGGGCGAACTGGGCGACGACCTGGCGGTCTTCGTCGTCGAACACGACGGCGACGCGATCGGCGGGATCCTCATGCTCGACTTCGACGACACCCGGATGATCTGGTCGAACGCCTCTCGAGAAGACGCCTGGGAGTATCATCCCAACTACCGGCTGTACGCCGCGGCCATCGAGGACGCCTGCGCGACCGGGATCGACGTCGTCGACTTCGGCCGCTCGCGCCCCGGAACGGGCGTCCACGGCTTCAAGCGCCAGTTCGGTGGCACGGCCTCGCCGCTGTCGAGTTTCGTCACGCCGCCCCATCGTGCCAATCGCGCCTCGCTGGAGGGATACGGTCGCGCCGCAGCCATCGCAGAGCGACTCAGCCCCGTCGTCACCAACCCCGTCGTCGGCCCGCAACTCAAGCGCTTCATCCACGAATGACCATGTCCCGAAACAGATTCCAGACGCTCGTACTCGCGCTCGCGCTCGTCGCCGCCGTCGTCTACTATCGACGGCGTGAACAGACGATCAGGGAGAGCCTCACGCTCAGCCAGCAGTGGGCCGCCCCGCAGGAGGGCCACACGCCCGAATCGGTTGCGACGACCGATCCGAGTGCACTCGAACGGGCCGCGACGCTGCTGAACGCCCGGCCCGAGGAGGTCCCTGATCGCGTCGAATCGCTCGATACGAAGGTCCGAGAGCTAACCAGCACACTCGACAAAAACCGCTCGGCGTGGGTCGCTCGCTGGTGGGCGGCCCGTCGCTCGGAGCCGCCGGCGACCGACGAGCCACACGTCACCGTGATCGACCTCTCGGACGGTGTGCTCGAAGACGCCGAGGCGCTGGCCAAAGCGGCGCTCACCGACAGCCTCGGCGTGACCATCGTCACTGCCAGCGGTGACGGCTCGCTCGCGGTCGCGGTCGGCTCGGACCTCGACCAGCAGGCCGACGAGATCGCCCGTGAGGTCGCCCAGGCTGCCGGCGGCGGTGCGGGCGGCGGCGCGGAGTTCGCGACCGGCGGCGGCGAGGCCGAGCAACTGGCCGACGCGGCCGAAACGGTCCGGGATCGACTCGGCGCTGAGGCCGGGTTCGCGGTCTGATGGCCGGCGTCGCGATCTACCTGCCGGAGTTGACACCCGGCGGAGCCCAGCGCGTGACCGTCGACCTCGCGAACGGGCTGGCCGAGCGCGGTCACGATGTCGCCCTGCTCGTCTCCTACCCCGGCGGGCAGTTGCGCCCGGAAGTCGACGACAGCGTCGCGGTAGTCGAGCTAGCGACGCCAGCGATTCCGGGCCTGGGGATCGTCGCCAGTATCCCCTCGCTCGCCCGGTATCTCCGGCGCGAGCGCCCCCGGATCCTCTTCTCGGCGATGACTTACGCCAACGTCGTCGCGACGCTCGCGGCGCGACTCTCCGCCAGCGGAACACCCGTCGCGATCGTCGAGCACACCACTGTCGGGATGGAGATGGGGGGCAAACGCGACGTGACCAACCACCTCGCTCGCTGGATCTATCCCCTCGCGGATCGGGTGATCGCCGTCTCCGAGGGGGTCGCCGAGAGCATTCGCGAGCGGACCCGCGTCGATCCCGATCAGGTCGTCGTCCTCCCCAATCCCGTGCCAGTCGAGACGATTCGCCAGCGAGCCGACGGAGATGTGATCGTTCCGTGGCTCGACGATCCGGATCTCGACGTGGTGCTGTGGGTCGGCCGCTTCGCGCCCGAGAAGGACCTGCCGACCCTGCTGGCTGCGTTCGACCGCCTGCACGACCGGCGGCCGGAGACGAGACTCGTCCTCGCGGGCACCGGAGACGAACGCGAGCGCGTCGAGCGGCTGGTCAGCGAGCGCGGCCTCGGAGACGCCGTCGCCTTCCCGGGGTACGTCGACCCCGCGCCGTACATGGCCCGGGCGTCGGTGTTCGCCCTGTCCTCGACCTACGAGGGGCTGCCGACGGTGCTGGTCGAGGCACTCGCGTGTGGCTGTCCCGTCGTCTCGACGGACTGTCCGAGCGGCCCCCGGGAGATTCTGGGCGAGGAGGAGTGGGGGCGGCTCGTTCCAGTAGGTGATGCCGCCGCGCTGGCCGACGCGCTGGCTGCGAGCCTCGACGAGCCGCCGGATCCGGATCTGCTTCGCGAGCGAGCCGAGAACTTCGCCAGCGACCGCGTCCTCGGGGAGTACGAGTCGCTGATCGCTGATCTCACGGGAAAGGCTGATCGCTGATCTCACGACCGCTCGATGAGCCCCGAGCGATCGAGAAACGCCGCGACGCGCTCGCGGAGGTCCTCGGGATCGACGACCGTCTCGTCGTCTCGCGAGGGATAGACGGCACAGTCGTACTCGAACCCGAGCTGGCGGGCGAGAGAGAAGTAATAGGGCTGGACGTGATCGTCGGGAAAGAACTCGAACACGGCCGCGTCCTCACAGTGGATCAGGTTCACGAGTCCGGCTCCGTGAGGTCCGACGACGGCGTCAGCGTGGGCGAACAGCCGTATCTGGTCGGGAATCGACAGCTCCGAGAGGGCGTAGGATTCGAAGCCGAGCGGTTCGAGCGCGTCGAGAACGGCCGCCTCGTCCGCGACACGCCGCGTTCCGGTGTCCCGTCTGGAGACGTAGACTCGCGAGGAGAACGCCCCGGCGTCGAGGTTGCCCTCGCCCGGGTCGAGTCCGTCGACGTTCGAGCGCATCCGCTCGGCGACCCAGCGGGCGTCCTCGGGGGCGGGGTTGAAGTCGTCGCCGAAGTGGCTGTCGTGGGGTGACACGAACTGGTTGCGATGGCTCGGCACGACCAGGCGCTCGATCCGTGCCTCGGGCCAGATCCACTCGGTACAGTCGTCCGGCCCCCACCCACACAGTCGCAGGGTCTCGCGTATCCAGGGTTTCGGCTCCGGCGGGACCAACAGCGTCGGCCGCCGCCCAGTTTCGGTCTCGTAGCGTTCGAGCATTCTGAGTCGCGGCAGGTACTCGATCACCCAGTGGTAGTAGCTTCGCCAGTGTGGGAGCATGATGGCGGCCGTCTCGGGAGGCGTTCCATCGATGGAGTCGGGCAATTCGAGCGACGACGCCCCGTGCACCACCGCACGGTAGGATCGGTATGCGTCACGCGTCGACCGGCCGGCCTCGATCGCGTCGTAGAGATTCTCCAGCGCGAAGTAGAGGTACATCCTGCTGGCGTTGGTCGTCTCCAGCACGACTTCGTCGTCGACCAGTCCGATCCCACGCTCGCCGAGCACTCGTGCGTCCTCCACCTCGGCGACGAACGGTCGTTCCGGGTCGTACGTTCCGGTGGTCTCGGCCAGGGGTTTCGGCACCTCCGTCCCCGTGGGGGCCTCGACCGTGACCGGCTCTTGCTGCGCTCCGTCCCAGAGCCGCTCGGCCTCGCTGGCGCGTGACCGCAGCGTCCCGCGATCGAGGAGTCGGCCCCGGAGTGGGTGGACGAGCAGCCACCATCGGAGACGCTCGCCAAGGAGGTCGTCCCGGACGAACCGCGGGCCGCGGGCGAGCAACCCCAGCAGGCCACGCTCGCGATAGGTGTGTCCGACCACGTCTCCGAGCCACCGTCGAAGCGACCGCCGTTCCCGGGGATCAGTCATCGCCCACCTCGTCGGATGGCCACCGACAGACGACGCGGTCTGACTCGGTTTCGACAGTCACGGGAACGTCCAGACTGAGCGCGAAGCCGACGGCGAGAAACGACGCGACCGGGTGGTCGAACTGCTCTAACGACCCGAATCGTGGGTCCACGACGTCGATTGTCGCCGTCCCGGTCTCGATGTCGACGTCCGGCTCGACGGCTTCGACCAGTTCGAGACCGAGTACGAGACCGTCGGCGAGCTGGGTGGCCAGTTCGACCGGATCCGTCGAGAGGTCGGCGACGACCATCCCCTCGAAGGCGTCGAACAGCGCTGCCCCCGTCGGATAGAGCGTGATCGCCGACCAGTCATCGTGATCGGCTGTGCCGAACACCGGTCGGCGATTCCGATCGATCGAAACCCGCTCGCGCTCCTCGGTGGGCACGGTCAGCGCGACTGCAGTGAATCCCTCGGTCGCGTAGGTCGTCGGGGCGTAGACGCGGCGCTCGCCGAGATCAACGTTTCGAGCCAGCGCGTCGGCGTTTGCGGCGTAGGCTCTGTAGACTTCTTCGACCGGATCGGTCGCACTCGTCGCGCTGGGACGGAGAAAAAACAACAGCAGTGCGCCGAACAGCCCGACGCCCGCGAACGCCGTCAACACGTCTCTCGGTCCGTCGGAGGGTCCGACGATCGCGAGGGCACCCGCTGCACTCCCCAGCAGGAACAGTCCTACAGCAGTCAGTCGATAGGGGCGGCTCGCGTACCACGCCCGAACGCTGCTGGTCTGTCGGCCCGCGTCGCGTGCCACCATCTACGCGAACCACCTGTCCCCGATCGACTGCGCCCACACTTGCTGCATCGTTGGTAGAGGCAACGGCCAGCGGGGAATAAAACCTACCGACCGGATTCGAACTCGAACGCTCCCAGGTCCGGTGCCGAACCGCTGTATGGAAGCCCGACGTCGACGCCCGCGTCGACGGCCGGGCTGTCGGTGCGCAGGCGGAGAAACGACTCGTCTCGCGGGTCGACCGAGGCGAATTCGGGATCGTCGATGTCGAGGTCCCAGGAGTTGCGCCGACTGTCGACCAGCGGCGAGAGCACCGCCAGCCCCTCGTGGCTCAGGTTGTTGCGCAGCCGGTGGGCCGGACAGCGCGGCGGCATGGCGTCGAAGACACAACCCAGCCGGAAGTTGACGGGGTTGTTCCAGGCCGTGCAGTTGTGAAGGGTGAGCTTCCGCGTCGCGCTGTTGTCGTCGAAGCCACGCGATCGGTTGTTGTAGGCCACACAGCGCTCGACCAGCGCGTCGCCACTGTCACCACCGCCACCGAGTTTGAACCCGTCGCCGTTGCCGCCTCTCGACCCGTCGGGTTTCCAGCCGTTGTCGTAGGCGACGCAGTTTCTGACCGTGACGTCGGTCGTCGCCCAGAGGTCGATCCCGTCGTCGCTGTTGCCGGCGGCAACGCACTGTTCGACCAGCGTTCCGGGCGAGGCCTCGACGTCGATCCCGTCGCTGTTCCCGCCGCCAGAGGACGGGTCGTAGTTGCCGCTAGAGACGACGTTTCGAATCGTGACCGCTTCGGAGTTGAAGACGAACAGGCCCGTGCCGCTGGCGTCGGGATCGCCGCCTGAATTTCGGACGGTCACGTTCTCGATTGTGACGTGCGTCGATCCCGCCTCGACGAACAGCCCCCGGCTCGGTGCACGGCGGATTTCGATCCCGCGAATATCGAGCCAGTGGCAATCCCGAAAGCGGAAACCCCCGACGTCCAAACGCTCGAAGTCGAAGATCGGCCGTTCGCCCGATGCCGCCCGGAGGGTGACTGGCTCACCGTCGTCACCGCCCAGCCCGCGGACGTCGACCGGTCGAGTGGGTCTGTAGGTCCCACCTCGGAGGACGACTGAATTACCTGGTTCCGCCCATCTGAGCGCTCTCGGGACGTCGTCGAGCGGATCTTCGCGGGTCCCGGCCGCCCCCGGACGACCGTCCGGCGCGACGTACAGCTTCGTCTGTGGCGTTGGCGTCGGTTCGGGCGTTGGCGTCGGCTCGGGCGTTGGCGTCGGCTCGGGTGTGGGTTCCGGCGTCGGCGTCGGGCCGGGTGTCGGTTCGGGTGTGGGTGTCGGGGAGAGCGGCGGCTCCGCCGTCGTCGGGATCGGTGCCGCAGTCGGCGTCTCGCCGATCGGCGTGTTCGTCGGGCCGTCCGACCACGAACAGCCCGCCAGCCCGGTCGCCGTCCCGGCTGCGATCGCGCTGAGAAATCTCCGCCGGGAGTAGTCGTCCTCAGTCACCGTCGCGGCCTCCACTCGACTGGACCAGCGCCATCAGCCGCTGGGCCGGCCGATAGGTCACCCGGCCACCGAGACACGACAGCAGGTACAGCCACGGTGTCGGCAGCGTCGGATCCGTGCGGATCGCTCGAACCGCCAGCCGGCGGGCGTCGCCGTAGTAGCCATTCTGGGCCGCGTCGATGACCAGCGTCTCCAGCAGCGAGGCGACGAACCGCTGCTCCAGGTCGTACTCGGCGGCGAGGTCGCGGTGTTTCTCGACGAACAGCGGAAACGAGACGTCGCGGCGCTTCTGGAAGTTCTGGCCGATCCGACCCGGGTGGTCCCAGTGGCGGATCGTCAGGGGTTCCTCGACCGCCGCGAACGCACAGTGCAGCGACAGCCGAAGGAACCACTCCTGGTCCTGCCAGCTCGGGAAGCGTTCGTCGGGCAGCCCGGCCGCCTCGATGACGCTCGCGCGGACCATCACCGCCGAGAACTCGGCGACGCTTGCTCCTTCCAGAATTGCCCGCGTGACGTCCCCGCTGAGATCGTTGCAGATGACGCGCTCGCCGTCGTCGTAGACGTACCGCGACCCGGTGTAGACGAAGCCCACCGAATCGGGACTGGCCTCGAAAGTCTCGACCTGGCGCTGGATCTTCGCGGGCTCCCAGCGGTCGTCGTCGTCGAGAAACGCGACGAACCCGCCGGTCGATTCGCGGATTCCGGTGTTGCGGGCAGCGTTGCCGCCGCGATTCTGCTCGTGGCGGATCACCGTCAGTGAGATGTCGTCGAGGGCGATCTCGTCGAGGGCGTCGGCCGCTGGCTCGGCGGAGTGGTCGTCGACGACCACGAGCTCGATGGGGCGGTAGGTCTGGGCGCGGACCGTCTCGACCGCCCGGCGGAGTTTTTCCGGCCGGTTGTAGGTCGGGACGACGACGCTCACCAGCGGCGTCTCCATACTGCTGTCATTCAGCCTGCCCGACGAAACCGCTTTCGACTGGGGCAAGCGCCTGGTCGCAACTGGTGGCTGCGGTTAGGGGAAGACCCTTGTCGGCTCCGGGCAGAGACTTCGATATGGCCGAGTCGCGCCTGCAGTTCGTCCGCTATCACGTCGCGTGGATGCTCGCGACGATCCTCGTGCTCGTCTCTCTCGGACAGTTTTCGCTCACGCAGTTCTACGTCATCGCGCTGATCGGCTACTTTTTGATCGCCGAACTCACCGTCGCCGAGGGGCTGGAGCTGGCCTGGCGACGCCGCGTCAGGGTCGCCGGGGTTCTGCTCGGGCTGGGATTCGTCGTACTCGTCGGCTGGCAGATCCAGCAGATCGTCGCGGGCGGGGCGTGAGGTCCTACTCCGCTGGCGCCACGTCCAGCCAGATATGGGTCCACCGGTAGGCGTTGCCCGTCCGTGGCTGCTCGGGCGGGGCACCCCGATAGAGCAGGAACGTCAGCCGGTGGCCCTCGCCGGTCATCGTCGGTCGAACTGTGTGCTCGAACTGGACGCTCTCGTTTTCGTCGACCGTGATCGTCACGGACTCGAAGCGCTCGTGCCTCAGGACGGCGGTCTGATTGCCGTATCGCGTCACGTTCTCCAGGCGCGGGACGACGGTGTAGGTCTGCTGGCCCCCCCCGTGGTTGGTGATCTCCAGCCGGATCGACACCTCCTCGCCAGCGGTCACGGAGTCGGGATAGGACGCGGCGACGGGCTGGCCGTCTTCACTACCGAGGACGGCGAACTCGGTGAATCGTTCGCCCTGCTGGTCGGTGGCCACGACGCCGAAGACGCCGCCAGCGGCCACGAGGACCGCGAGCGCGACCACTCCTGTGACGATCGCCTGTCCGGACAGGAGGTCGCCATCGGCGACGACGTCTCGCCACCGCGTCGTCGGGGCGTATCGCTGATCGGGGGGAAGTCGACGCCGGCGCACTGCGGCGACGGCGGCGGTCACGACGACGAAGCCGGCGATGGTCACAATCGTCGGTCCCTCACGAAGCGACCACGGCGTGAAATCGAGTGCGATCCCCAGAAGCGGCGTGACGACAAGTCCCGCCGCGACCGAGAGCGCGACCCGGTCGAAGGCGTCCAGCTGCTCGACGCGCTCGGCGAGCGTCCCGGGTGACTCGTCGGTTCCGAGTCGGCGACGGGGGAACAACATCGCGATCAGCGCGTAGCCGGGCAGAAACACGGCGATCACCGCCAGCACGAGCCGGATCGCCTCGGGCGCGTCCAGCAGCCACGCCGCGACGACCGACAGCGCCAGCGTAACGACGAGCAGAAGGTCGGCTGGCAGGCTGGCCGTCGAGGAGTCGCCCGTTCCCATTGACTGCCTCTACGATGGCCGGCGCGAAAAGGTGTCGGTCGTCGCTTGCGTCACGCCAGCCGCTGCTCGTAGAGTCCGATCGCCCAGTGATCGCCGAAGAGCGGCTTACCCAGGCCGACGTTCCCGTCGACGGCACAGAGCCAGCGATCCTCGAACAGCCAGGCGTCGACGTGGTGCATCCGCCCCGAGTTCCAGCCGATTCCGCCTGCAGGCCCGACCACTGGGCCGCTTCCGACGCGCTCGTCGCGGTAGGTCGACGGCGACAGCTCGGTGATCTCGTAGGCCCAGACGCGCTCGCCGTAGCGCCGGGCGCAGTCCTGAAAGAGGAGGACGAAGCCGTCTTCGCGAGCGATCGGTCGTCCCGCAGGCCGGACAGCCTCGGGGCGATTCGTCACGACAGGATTGTCCGCGTGGGGCGTCCAGTCGTCCGTTTCGAGCGTGTCGGCGTAGAAGGCGTAGAGCTCGCCACCCTCGCCCGCGAACGCCCACCAGCGTCCTTCGTGTCGGAGGAGGACGCAATCGTGCAACTCCTGCTCGGGTGAGATCGGCGTCGCGACCGGCTCCCACGCCGTCGGAAAGTCGCTGGCCCGATACAGTGTGAAATCCGCGGGGACGCCCGGCCGCTCGGACCACGGGTCCGGGAGCATGTAGCGCTCGCCGTCCCAGGCGAAGACGAAGGGGAACGCCAGGTGGACGCCGGGGTCGAGGACGACGCCCGAGTAGGTCCACGAGCGCCCGCGATCGCTGCTCTGGAGGTGCGCGATGGCTGCGGGCGGGTCGACGGCGGGCCGGTAGACCTCGACGAACAGATGCCAGTCGTCGTCGAGATAGAGGAACGGGTCGGCGACGAACTCGATATCGGTTCCCAGATCACTCGCGGTCAGGATCGGATTCGTGGCGGCGGGCTGGGGGTCGATCGGCGGCGGGGCGGTCGCCGCGCGGGCGTCGCTGGCGGGAATCGGCGCCCCCGTCGGTGGCTGGTACGAACGACTGCTTCCACCTGCGGCCGGCAGGCGATGGTGGACCGCTCGTCCCGCTCGCCAGCGCCAGCCGGTCATGTCTCGCCCGGGTCCGGCGTCCGTCCGGCCAGCCGAACACGGCGTTCCGAGCGGGCGCCGAGCGTTCGATAGGCCCGCCGCGCGGCGCGGTAGACCGCCCAGCGCCCGCGTGCGAGCCCCCGCTCGAACGTCAGTACCGGCAGCACCTCACCGCCGTACTGGGACTTGTAGCGAAAGCCCCCTTCGGTGACGTCGGCGTTTGACTCGCCGAAGTTGTACGTCGAAAAGCCCTGCTCGCGGCCCCACTCCATGGCGGCCTCGTGGAGCCGACTGGATGGGTGGTGGCCGAAGTGCTCCTCGCGCAGTCCCGAGAAGAAGTGATGGAGGTCGTCCTGCTCGTCGTCCCGGAGATAGCAGTGCCAGCCCACGGCCTCGCCGTCGAGGTCTGCCCTGAAGAGGACGATCCGATCGCCGAGCGCTTCGAACAGCGCGTCGAAGAACGCGGGCGCGAAGCGGACGCCGTCGACGCGGTCGATCATCGCCGCGTAGGCGTCGTAGAACGCCTCGCGCTCACCAGAGGTCGGGTCGGGCTGGCTGACGGACATGCCGGCCTCGCGGGCCTTGCGGGCGGTCCGGCGTCGGTCTTTGTCCCAGGACTCGAAAATGGCGTCCAGTGGCTGGGTCAGATCGACGACAAGCTGGCAGGTCGGCACCGACGGGACGTAGCCACGAGCGTCCAGCTGCTCGGAATACTGGCTCACGTCGCCATCGAGCGCCCGGATCCGGTGGTCCCAGACGCCGCCGGTCGCGGCCGCTCGAACGCCCTCCAGCAGCCGGTCGAACACCGCGTCGTAGTCGCCCGTGACGATCGGACCGCCGAAGCCGGGCGACACCGAGACGAGTTCGCGCGGTCTGAGCCCCGCGGGCAGCGAGACCGGGAGGTCGAGCTCGGAGACAAAGTTAGGGCAGATCCCGACGAGAGTCCCGTCCCGCGAGACGGCGACGTGTCTGGGTTCGGCGCCGGTGCCGCGCTCGACCGCGCGGAGCCACTCCGTTCGGGCGAAGACCGTTCCGAGGCGCGAGCGGGCGACGACGTCGTTCCAGGCCGGCGGCAGCGTCGCCGCGCTGGCGTGAACGTCGAGTGAGAGCGTCGAAGACATCTGTTGTCAGCGGTGTTCGATGGACTGGGGGATAAGCGTTCGGCGCGGGGTTCGGGCAGTCGATCTATCCCGGCTACTCGCCCCGAACCAGTGGCTCGTACCACGCGCGATTGTCGCGATACCATGCGATGAACTCCCGGACGCCCTCCTCGATCGTTCGAGAGGGTTCGTAGCCGAGCAGCTCGCTGGCCTTCGAGATGTCGGCGTGGGTGTGCTCGGCGTCGATATCGTAGCCCTCGCTGTAGACGATATCGAGGTCGGGCGCGAGCTCGTCTCGCACCGTTTCGGCCAGTCGCTCGATCGAGATGGTGTCGGTGCTCCCGATGTTCAGGATCTCCCCGTCGGCGGCGTCTTCGTGCAGGAGCGTCCGGTTGGCGTCCAGCACGTCCTCGATGTAGGTGAAGTCCCGCGTCTTCGAGCCGTCGCCGTAGATTTCTGGGGGATCGCCGTTCGTACAGCGGGAGACGAAGTTCGAGATGGCCATGTTCGGGCGCATCCGGGGGCCGTACACGGTAAAATACCGCAGCGAGACGAACGGGACGTCGTAGCGGTCGCCGTAGACGAGGCCGTAGCGCTCGGCGGCGAGTTTCGAGGCACCGTAGGGGCTGACGGGCTCGGTCACGTGCGCCTCGTCGTAGGGGAGATAGCGGGCTTTGCCGTAGACCGAGGAGGAACTGGCGAAGACGATCCGTTCGAGGTCGGTCTCACGCGCCGCGTCGAGGACGTTCAGCGTCCCGTCGACGTTGACGGTGTGGTACTTCCGGGGTTCGATGTTCGCCCGGACGCCCGCCTGGGCGGCCTGGTGGTAGACGTAGTCCACACCGCCGACGAGGTCGGCGACCAGATTCTCGTCGCGGACGTCGCCCTCGACGAGTTCGTAGGTGCCCTCGCTCGCTTCGGTGGCCTCGCGGGCCACCTTGACGTTGTGCTCTTTCAGCCGCCGATCGTAGTAAGGGTCGAAGTTGTCGAGCACGACGACGTCGTGGCCGTCGCGGACGAACCGCTCGGCGAGGTGGCCGCCGATGAAGCCCGCACCGCCGGTGACGAGAATATCCATACCTGTGGGGAGACGCCACCGGTACAAAAAACTGCCAATCCCCGTCGTCACTTGCTCGGAGTGGGGCCCGCCCGACGGAGCAGCCGCCGAACAGACCCGATTCCGGGACGACCGTCGGCCAGCCAGAGCGCGACGACGAACGCGCCCAGTGCCAGTTCCGCGAGGAACAGCGGGGTCAGCGTGATCGACGAGAGGTGCCACAGGACGCTGGGCTGGGCGTCGTAGAGCACGGTCGGCGTCAGCGGCCACAGGAGGATGTTCAGTTCGTAGTAGTTGCCCCACGCGACGGCCAGATACAGGTCGCCAGCGAGGTGACTCGCGTAGCCGACGGCGAAGGCGACGACCCAGGAGCGTCGGCCACGTCGGTGGGCGACCCAGCCGAGGACGAGCACGAGCGGGACCGCGAACACCAGCGAGTGTCCGAGCGTTCGCCCGCCCGGAAGGATCGGGACCCACCACGCCAGCGGCTTGTCGATTAGATCCGGAAGCTGGGTCCCGAGCGCGAGTGCGAGGGTTTGCTGGTCCGTAGGGGGTGCTCGTCGGCCCGCTCGGCGACCGAGCGAGTACAGCACGTATCCCAAAGCGAGGTGTCCCCAGGGCCACATAGCCTCTCGGAGGCGTCCAGCGAGGATAAGCGTCGTGACCGCTGGGGCCTGCCATTATATGCGCTGGCGACGAAGGCCCTGTATCGACATGCCGACGACGTCTGTGACGACACGAGGTCGACCGTGACCGACGACGCACCCGCAGTCAGCGTGATCGTCTGCTCGCTCGCGCCACGCGAGCAGATCGACTGCCTGCGCATTCTGGAAGCCCAGGCGTTCGACGACTACGAGGTGATCCTCCGGGACGACAAGGGGATCTCGGTCGCCCGAAACGCCGGGATCGAGGCCGCTCGCTCGGATCGGCTGGTCTTTCTCGACGACGACGCGATCCCCCACGCCGACTACCTTCCCGCAATGGTCGACGCCCTGGAGGCCAACCCCATCGTCGCCGGGCGCGTCATCCACCCCGGGGACGGCGTCATCTCGCGGTTCGTCGGGAGCTACGATCAGGGCGACCGCCGCCACTACGTCCGGGCCGTCCCGGCGTCGTTCCGCCGCGGGTCGACCGGCCTGACGGGCTGTAACATGGCCTTCCGTCGCGAAGTGTTCGAGACCGTCGGCGGCTTCGACGAGCAGTTCCTGTGGGGCCACGAGGAGACCGACCTCGCGCGCCGTGCGCTGGAGGCGGGCTATCGCGTCCTCTACGAGCCGGACGCGACCGTCACGCACTGGTACGCCACCTCGCTGCGGGACTACTGGCGGAAGATGGCTCGGTTCGGCCCCGCGGACCTGCAGTACGACCGCAAGTGGGACACCCCGTTTTCGGAGCGCGTCGTCGAGACGCTGCTTCCCGTGCGGCTGGGGCCGACGCCCGCTGCCGCCGCAGTCGCGACCGTCGGCAACGTCTACCGGAGTCTCGCGTACCTGCGGACGTGGCTCGCCGAGTAGCGGGGATCGGTGGTCGTGGTAACGCGACCCTCAGAAGCCTTACATACCCCTCGCCCTTCCAAACAAAGGCAATGGCAAACGGAACGGTTGATTTCTTCAACGACACAGGCGGTTACGGTTTCATCGAGACTGAGGACGCGGACGAGGACGTTTTCTTCCACATGGAAGACGTTGGCGGACCGGACCTCGAGGAAGGACAGGACATCGAATTCGACATCGAGCAGGCCCCCAAGGGTCCGCGCGCGACCAACGTCGTTCGAAACTAATCTCTTCTCGCTTCACGGCAGACGAGACCACACTTTTCACGTATTTCAGCCCGGTAGCGGTGCTACTGCTCGTCGAGTAGTTCCTCGTACGTCTCCCTGATTCGCTCGTAGACGACCTCCCAGGCGTACTCCTGGCGGACGAGATCGCGGTTGCGTTCGCCCATCGCCTGGCGTTCGTCCTCGTCTGCGAGAATCTCCAGAATCGCAGCAGCCACTTCGCGCGGGTCGGGATGCATCTCGACGACGCGGCCGTGTTCGGGCCCGGAGACGACGTCAGCGTTGGCCCCGGCTGGCGTCGTGACTACGGGCAGGCGGGCGTTCATGGCCTCCAGCAGGACGGTCGAAAGTCCCTCGGAGGTGCCCAGGGCGACGAAGCAGTCCGCGGCGTGGTAGGCGGCCTTGAGGTCGCCGAACGAGAGGTTCGAGAGGAAGCGAGTGCGCTCGTCGGCGCGCCCGAGGAGCGAGCCGGCGTACTCGTCGTCGCCCTTGCCGATCACCAGTACCTGCACGTCTTCCTCAAGGTGGTCTCGAACGGCGTCGAGCAGGATCTCGGGCTGTTTGGCAGGGATGAGCCGGCTGACGAACAGGATCGTCGGGCGGTCGGGATCGAGTCCGTACTGCTCGCGGAACTCGTCGACACGCTCGTCGGGCACGTCGTAGGCGTCGGGATCGATCCCGTTGGGGACGACGACGACCTGCTCGTCGGAGACGTCGAAGCGGTCGGTCAGCCGGCGACGTTCTGCGGGCCCGAGGACGAAGATCCGGTCGACCTTGTCGAGGATGAACTGGGCGATCGGTTTGTAGGCCGTATCGAGGACCCGGGACAGGAGCGAGGTGTGTGGGACGTGGACGCCGTGGATGGTCATCGTGATCGCGGCGTCGTCGGGCAGCGCGAGGACGGCTTCGAGACTCGGGAAGAACCAGGGGCTGTGGAGGTGATAGACGTCGCTCTTGTCCCGCTTCAGATGGCGATAGAGCTCGATCGAGAAGGGATTGCGCACGATGGAGAACGTCGTCTCGCAGTAGGTCACGCCCGGCCAGTCGGCGGGGTCGTCGGCCGGCGAGAGGCTCTGGTCGGTCGTGACCGTGCGCGCGGTGTGGCCGTCGGCTTCCAGCGCGGCGTTGAGGCGGGCGACGTAGTTCTCGATCCCGCCGAAAGAGGGGTGATAGAGGTGCGTGATCTGCGTGACGTCCATAGCGAGACGTCGACTGGCCACCTAATGACAGTTCCCCCCGCGGCGCGACCGTGAACAGCGATGAGAAGCGTCGCGGCCCACCGACGAACCGACCGGCACCTATTTTCAGTCGGGCCGTCTCTGTGGCGGTAATGAAACCGGGGCGCGAAGACAGGGTGGATCTGTGGCTGTTCGTCACTGCGCTGTCGGTCGGTGGGGCCGAGCGCACGCTCGTCGACCTCGCCAACGGTCTTGACCACGACCGTTACGACGTCACCGTCTGGACTATCTTCGAGCAGAACCCCCTCGCCGACCGCCTCGACGACCGAGTGACCCTTCGCACGCTCGGCGTCGAGGGCGTCACCTCCGAGACCCACGCCTTCGCGGTCGAAGGGGCCGCGAACCCCCGCGAGTACGTCACCGCGCCCCTCAGATTCCTCCGGATCGTCCGGCGCGAGCGACCCGATATCATCCAGTCGTTTCTGACCTACGACAACCTCATCGCCCGGGCGGCGGGCGTCGTCGCACCCGACACGAAGGTCATCACTGGCGTTCGGCTCGTCCCGACGGGCGAGCACGACCTGGCCCAGCGGCTGGATAACCTCACTACCAGATTCGCGGATCACGTCGTCTCGAACTCCCAGTCAGGCAAGCGGTTCGTCCAGCGCTACTGGACGCCCGAGGATCGAGTCAGCGTCGTCAACAACGGCCGTGATCTCTCGCGGTTCGGCCACGACCCGCCCGCAGGATCTCGTGCGTCGCTCGGCATTCCCGAGGACGCGCCGGTCGTCGGCACAGTCGGCCGACTCATCGACCGGAAGGGCCACGACGAACTGCTCGACGCCTGGACTACGGTTCGGGAGGACGTGCCCGACGCACACCTGCTGATCGTCGGTGACGGACCCGAGCGGTCGGCGCTGGAAGCGCAAGCGGCACAGCTGGACATCGAGACGTCGGTCCACTTCGCGGGGATTCGTGACGACGTCCCGGACTGTCTGGCCGCGATGGACGTCTTCGTCTTCCCCTCGCACTACGAGGGGTTGCCGGGCGCGCTGCTGGAGGCGATGGCGGCGGGCCTGCCCTGCGTGGCGACGCCCGTCGACGGTAACAGCGAACTACTGGAGGCCTACGAGTCGGGGCTGTTCTTCGATCCCGGCGACAGCGAGGCGATGGCCAGCGCCCTGCGACTGGTGGTGACCCACCCAGACCTCGCGAACGACCTCGGCGCGGCGGCCCACGAGCGCGCCCGGGAGGGGTTCGACGTGACCTCGATGGTCGCGGGCTTCGAGGCGGTGTACGACCGCGTCCTCGAGGTCGGCGAGCGGACGGCGAGGGACGTCGACGAGGACGGGTCCCAGCCGGACGAACTAAGTCGGGACCGGGAGAACGGCCGGTAATGTGTGGAATCGGCGGGAAGCTGGACTTCGAGACCGACCCGCCCGCCGAACTTGGGGAATCGATGGCCGCCTGCATGCCCCAGCGCGGGCCCGACCAACAGGGCGTCTACGCCGACGGCCCCGTCTGTCTGGCCTTCCGACGGCTCGCCATTCTGGACCTCACGGACGCCGGCGCGCAACCGATGCACGCCGACGACGGCAGCGCAACCATCGTCTTCAACGGCGAAGTCTACAACTATCAGGAGATCCGCGAGGACCTCGACGGCTACAGTTTCGACTCCGGGACCGACACCGAGGTCGTCCTCGCAGCCTATCAGGAGTACGGCGTCGACTGCCTCGAACGCTTCCGCGGGATGTTCGCCGTTGCCATCTGGGATCACGAGCGCGAGCGGCTGTTCGTCGCCCGAGACCGACTCGGCCAGAAACCGCTGTTCTACCGCTACGACGACGGGACCCTGTGGTTCGGCTCGACGATTCAAACCCTTTTGAGCGACAGCGCCGTCGAGGCCGAACCGGACCTGCCCGCGATCCGGGAGTTCCTGACCTACGGCTACGTCCCCGCGCCCGCGACCGGCTTCGAGGGAATCGCGACGCTCGAACCGGGCCACTACATGCTCGTCGACGAGGACGGCCTCGAAACCGAGCGCTACTGGTCGCTCTCCTACGCCGACCAGCTCGACGACGCCTCGCCCGCATCGCTTGCTCGCCGCCTCCGGGACGAACTCCGGGAGTCGACCCGCCTGCGAATGCGCTCTGACGTCCCCGTCGGCCTGTTTCTCTCTGGTGGGATCGACTCGACCATCGTGGCTGCGCTGATGGACAGTCTCACGGATCGGTCCGTCGAGACCTACTCCATCGGCTTCGACGAGACCGCGTTCGACGAACTCGAACACGCCCGCGTCGTCGCCGAGGCCTACGACACTAACCACCACGAGTTCACCGTTACGACCGACTCCGCGACCGTGCTGCCCGAACTGGTCGAGGAGTTCGAATTACCGTTTGGCGATCCCTCGGCGCTGCCAACCTACTACGTCGCGCAGGTCGCCAGCGACGACATCACCGTGGCGCTCAACGGCGACGCCGGCGATGAGAACTTCGCGGGCTACGACCGCTATCGCTACGACCGGCTTGCCGGGCTGGCCAGCAGAGCGCCGGGCCGGCTCCGGGAGTACGCCCGTGACCTCGCGGCCGACTTGCCGACGGGGCTCCAGCGACAGACCCCGGTCCAGCACGGCCGGCGCTTCCTCCGGGCGGCCGCGGGAGACGAGGTCGAACGCTACGCCGAGTTCATCTGCCACGCACTCGAAGACGACCTCCGGGAAGTCTGGCAGGGACCTGAACACGAGGACGACCTCGCGCGGATGCGTGCGGCGTTCGACCGCGCGGACGGCCCGACCCGGCTCGACCGACTTCTCTCGGTCGACATCGAGACCTACCTCCCGGACGACCTGCTCGTGAAGGCCGACCGGGCGACGATGGCCCACTCCGTCGAGGGTCGCTCACCCTTCTTGGATCACAAACTGGTCGAGTTCGCGGCCAGCGTGCCGGCGGAGTACAAACGCCGCGACGGCGAGGGCAAGTGGCTCCTGAAACGCGCCTTCGAGGCCGAGATTCCCGAGGAGGTACGCAACAAACCAAAGCAGGGCTTCGGCGTCCCGATCACCGAGTGGTTCCGCGGCGAGCTACGGGGATTCGCCCGCGAGCACCTCGAACGACTGGGTCAGCGCGAGCCCTTCGACCGGGACGCCCTGCAGGGGCTGCTCGACGAACACGTCGCCGGGCGGGCCGACCACGGGTTCCGACTGTGGGATCTGGTCTGGCTCGAGTTGTGGTACCAGCGGTTCATCGATGACTGATCACTCGTGATACGAAACCGCTTGCGTGCTGCGATGCGCGCTGTGATTCCGACGGGCGACCTCGCGACCCGGACCGCCCGGTCGGGCGTCTGGCTCTCGGTCACGAACATCAGTCAGCGCGTCCTCGAACTGGTCGCGCTGCTGGTGCTCGCGCGGCTGCTCAGCCCCGCGGCCTTCGGGCTGATCGGCGTCGCCTTGCTCATCCTCACGGGCCTGGAGCGGTTCTCCCAGCTCGGGTTCACGAGCGCGCTCATCCAGAACCGCGAGGACGACGTCGACCGCTATCTCGACACTGCCTGGACGCTACAGATCGCCCGTGGCTTCCTGCTGGCTGCCGTCCTGTTCGTGGTCGCTGGCCCGGCCGCACAGTTCTTCGGTGCGCCCGAGGTCGAGCCGATCATCCAGGTAATCGCCGTCGTCCCGATCCTCCAGGGTCTGGAGAATCCCGGCGTCGTCTACTTCCAGAAGGACCTGGAGTTTCACAAGCAGTTCGTTCACCTCTCCAGCACGACGCTCGTCTACGTGGCCGTGACGATCACGCTCGCGTTCGCGTGGGGGAACGTCTGGGCACTGGTCGTCGGCCGCGTCCTCGCGGAGATCTCGAACCTGCTGGTCTCGTTCGTCGTCCACGACTACCGGCCGCGTCCGTCGTTCGACCGCGAGGCCGCCGGCGAGATGTTCGGGTTCGGCAAGTGGATCTTCGCCAGTGGCATCGTCTACTTCCTGGCCGACGAGGGCGACGACTTCGTCGTCGGGGCGCTGCTGGGGACCACCGCGCTGGGGTTCTATCGCCTCTCCTATCGGCTCGCACTCACACCTGCGACTGAAGTCACAGGAGTTATCGGGACGGTGATGTTCCCGGCGTACTCGAAACTGCAGGACGACGTGGCGGCCGTGCGGGAGGCGTACTTCCGGACGCTGCAGCTCGTGACGGCGTTCACGTTCCCCGCGGGGGTCGGGGTCTTCGTCGTCGCCCCGCCGTTCGTCGAGGCGATCCTCGGCCCCCAGTGGATTCCGATGATCCCCGCACTGCAGATCCTCGCGGTCTACGGATTGCTCCTCTCGATGGCTGGCTCGTTCGGTCCGGTCTGGCTGGCGATGGGGCGGCCGGACTTCGCGGCGAAGATCGGTGCCGTCCGGGTGATCGTGATGGCAGTGCTGATCGTTCCGGCCACCACCGAGTACGGACTGGTCGGGACGGGTGCAGCAGTCGTCGCCGCCTTCGGCCTGGGGGCGCTGCCGCTGGATCTGCTCATCTCGCGGCGGCTGCTAGATATGCGACTCCGACGCTTTTTCAGGGAAGTGAGCTACCCGATCGTCGCCGCCGGGACGATGGGGGCGGTCGTCTGGGCCGTCCGCGAGACGGTCGTCGTCGACTCGCCGCTGGTCGAACTGCTCGGGCTGGTCGCGCTCGGAGGGATCGTCTATCTGCTCGTCGCCGCGGTGCTCGTCCGCGTTGCCGGCTGGGAGATCGAACAGAACGTCAGGTCGGTCGGCTCGGCACTGGGTGGTTAGCCCTCTCGATCGGGTTTCAGCACCTCGACTTCCGGCGGGCGCGTCGTCTCTCCGACCGGGTACTCCTCCGCCTCGTGCTCTTGGAAGATCTCGCAGTGATCTCGGTGGTCGAACGCGAACCGATCGTTGCAGACGTCGGCCTGCATCGGCGTGCAGAACGCCTCCATGACGGCACAGTAGGCGCGCTCGTGATCGAAGGATTTGCCCCCGGCCTCCGTGCGGTAGGACAGGTGTGGGCAGGTCATACCACAACGTCGTGCGCCAGACGTATCAACGTACCTCAGCTGATCCCGGAAGGCCCAGGAGGCGTCACCAGATGTCTCGTCACTCAGCGGGCGAGACCCAGCAGTTCGCGAGCCTCGTCGGGCGTCGCCAGCTCACACCCCAGCGACTCGATGATCTCGGCTGTGCGCTCGACCAGCTGAGCGTTGCCCCGGGCCTGCTCGCCCCGCCGGAAGTAGAGGTTGTCCTCCATGCCGACCCGGACGTGCCCGCCGAGCAGCACGCTCTGGGTCGTCAGGGGCAACTGGTGTGGCCCCGTCGCCAGCACGTTGAAGATCGTCCCTTCCGGGAGGTTCCGGACCGCGTTCATCACGTTCTCCGGCGAAGGGGGCGCAAAGGTCCCGCGGCCGAAGATGAGGTTGACGTAATAGGGCTCTTCGAGAATGTCCTTCTCGATGAGGCCGTGGAGCTCGTTGAGGTGGCCGTTGTTGAACACCTCGATCTCGGGTTTGATGTCGTGTGCGACCATCTCCCGGGCGAGGCGTTCGACGTTGTGGCGGGTGTGGGTCGTCGTCAGGTGCTGGCCGCGGTTGAACGGCCCCATGTCGAGGCTGGCCATCTCCGGCCGGGGGTCGGTCCGGATCCCCTTGACCCGTTCCTCGTAGGGCGCCTGCCCGCCGGTCGTGTTCTGGACGATGATGTTCTCACAGCGCTCGCGGATCGCGTCGTCGACCTGCTGGAGGTGCGCGGCGCTGTTCTCGCCGTGCTCGTCCCGGCCGTGGACGTGGACGATCGCCGCCCCCAGCTGTTCACAGCGGCGCGCCTCCGAGGCGATTTCCTCGGGCTGCTCCGGGACGTTCGGGTTGGTCTCTTTCCCGTGGACCCCGCCGGTCGTCGCCACGGTGAGGATGACCTTCTTCCCCGCGAGGTAGTCCTTGTAGGCCATTGGCCGGTCAACGGAGGCGAGATACAAAACAGTAGTCCCACGCGAGCAGGTCGGGTGCTCGTCGCCGACCTCGATTCCTGTCAGGCAATCGTCCAGAGGGTCGACTCGGCGCTCTGGATCGGCCGCCCGTCGAGTTTCCAGGACTCCTCGGGGATCGGCCGCAACCCGAAGGTCAGGCCCGCGCGATCGGCCAGTGTCGACATCGGGAAGCGGTCGTCGGGGACGAATCCGTACGCCTGCAACACCGACTCGGGGACGACGTCCAGTTGCGTCCGGAGCAGATCGACGTCCCCATAGTCGCCCAGCAGGACCTCGAACGCGGCCGCAAACGCCGCGGCGTGCTCCGGCGTACTGGCGGCGGGCACGGCGTGGCGGATCCGCACCATCGTCGTGTCGTTGCGCTCGTCGTAGTCGCGGCCGAGGACCACGCCCGCCATCGGATGGCCGTCCCACCGGACGACGTAAGTTGCCTCGGGCTGGTTGTCTGGCTCGGCGAAGTACCAGTCGTGAAATGCCTCGTCGAACACGACGTGGGCGGTGTCGGGTCGGTTCGACTCGGCGATCCCCGCGAGCGTCGCTACGGGGACCGACTCGTGGCGTTCGACGTCGAACTGTTCCGTCTCGAAGGGGGTGCGACGGTCACGCGACCGGAGATAGGCCCTGTTGAGCGCGTTCGCGACGCCACTGCCGACTCGACCTGGGAGACCACCGATCTGGTCGCGGACGTACGACCCGGCACGCTGGACGCGCGTGTGTCGCACCATCTCGCCGAAGTACCTGACGCCCATCTTCCGGTGGCCCGGCTTGGAATTCTCGTTGGAGTGGGTGAAGACGAACGCCGGGCGTTCGCCCTCGGGTCGATCCGTGAAGTCCTCGATCGCCGCTTCGTTGAGCCGCGTGAACAACCCCTTTCGCTGGTGCTCGGGCAGGGTCATCGAGTCGACGCCGTGGAAGGCCAGTCGTTCGACGTCACCCGACCGGACGGTGATCGCCTTGTAGGGTCGGGTGGCGACGATCTCGCCCTCGTGTTCGGCGACGTAGCCCGGGATCTCCTCGACGTAGGGATTGTCGAGGTAGCGCCACTCGAACCACTCGCTCGTCTTTGCGGCCGACCAGGTCCGGTTGAAGATCTCGATGAACTCGTCCCCGTCGTCCGGCTCTATCGGTCGGATCGTATATTCGGAGTCTGTCATGTAGAACGATTTTCCAGTCGGATGGGACAACTAACGACTCCCTGTCCCATAGCTGTGTGGTCGAGATCAGCATTCGAGATCACTTATCGAGCGACCAGAGTGCAGGGCCGCTGCCCTCCAAGTTCGACCTCGAATAGCGACTCTCGGGCAGGTCGAAGGCGACGAGGTGGAGGTCCGAACCAGTGGCCCACGAGAGCGGGCGACGCTGATCGGAGAGGAATCCACGCTCGCGGAGCAGGCGCTCCGGGTAGACGGGGTTCCACGCCCGGAGGAACGCCGCGTCGGGGCTGTCGGCGGCGACGCGATTCAGGATCGCAGCAACACCCTCGTCACGGTCGTCGCTCCGACCGAATGGAACGGTGTGGATCAGTGAGACCGTCTCCGCGCCAGTCGATGCTTCGGTGGTCGTCCGGGTGATCGTCGCGGCGACCGGTCGCTCGTCGCGACTGGCGACGTAGGTCCCGTCGGGTCGCCAGCGCGGTCCGTCGAAACGCCAGCGATAGAACGGCTCGTCGGCCAGCGGCGAGACGCCAGTAGGTCGTGCGGCGTCCGCGAGCGTCGCCAGCGTCTCGGCAGGGACGTCCTCGTGACGTCGAACCGTGACGCCGGCCGACGGTGTCGGATCGTGACGCCGGAGCCAGCGGCGCGCGCCGGCGTCGACGACGGGTCCCAGGACGCGTGCAACTGTCGACCCGAACTGATCCCGAACGTAGTACCGGGGTCGTCGAACCTGGTAGAACGAGCGACGGGGCTCGACGTCGACCGCGCCGAGTTTCCGCATCCCCGGGTGTGAGGAGGGGTTGGCGTACCCGAAGAAGAAGTCCGGACACTCCGCGTCGGGGACGCCTTTTCCCCTGCGGTAGCGACCCGTCCCGTCGCGGTACAGCGACGTGAAGATCCCTCGCCTGCGGTGTGACTCCGCGACGACGAGGTCGCTCCCGAGGACGCCCAGGCCGCCCTCGCCGTCGCCCCACATCTGATAGGCGGCCAACCCCAGCGCACCGACGATCTCGCCCTCGTGCTCGGCGACGAACACCGGGACGTGCTCGACGGCGGGCGTCTCGACGTACTTCCAGCGGAACCACGCCAGCGTCCGCCCGCCGTCCCAGACCGCGTTGTGGAGGTCGACGATCGCCTCCTCGTCCCCGGGTTCGTACGGACGGTAGGTGTAGCCGCCGGCGTCCGTTCCGATCGGCTCGATATCCATGCGTGAGTTGCCAGATGGAGACGGCCAGCGGCCATTAAACTGCCTCCTGTGACCGTGACCTTCAACACCGCTTCGCACCTCGGTGAGAGGAATGACACTCGGATCCGTTGTCGGGAATGCACTCCGGCAGAATCTCGCCGCACCGCTGTATCACGCCGCCCGCGAACAGGTGGCGATGGCCCGGTACGCCCGCAGGGCGAACTCGCCAGCCCTGTCGCTCGGCCGTCGCGCGTGGCTCTGGCGGCGCGGATTCGTGCCCTCTGCAGACGGGCTCTACGACTTCGAGACCCACAGCGTGGACGCCTATCTCTCGACGCGCCAGCACGTTCGGACCAGGGAGATCAACGGCCACTGGCGCCACCTCGTCGAGAACAAGCTTGCTGGCCACTGGCTGCTGTCTCCCTTCGAGGCCGAACGCCAGCCCGTCCACGGCGTCGTGATCGACGGCCGCGCGTTCCCGGCCGATCGCGTCGCAACCGAAGACGGCGTCGAGATGACCACCCCCCGGGTCGCCAACGCGACCCCGGCCACCGAGTTCGTCGCCGACCGGATCGACGAGGAAGGCGAGATCGTCCTCAAGCCCGTCTTCGGCGGGCGTGGCGAGGGAATCGACTTCGCGAGCCGCGAGGACGACAGCTACCGGTTGAACGACGAACTCGTGACCGACCGGGAATTCCGCCGGCGGATGAGCGACCTCGACGGCTATCTCGTCGCCGGGTTCGTCGAGCAGGCCAAGTACGCCGACGCCCTCTATCCCGACGCGACGAACACGGTCAGAGTTCTGACCGTGCATGAGGACGGCGAGGCGTTCGTCGCCGCGTCCATCCACCGCATCGGGACTGCCGAATCGGCACCGGCGGACAACTGTTCGCAGGGCGGACTCACCGCTGCGATCGACCTGGAGACCGGCCGGCTGAGCGAGGCGACGACCATCGACCCGACCGAGCGTCCGTGGTTCGCAAGTCATCCCGAGAGCGACGCGCGGATCGAGGGGACGACTGTTCCGGGATGGGACCGCATCCGCAAGCGCGTCACGGCCATCGCGGCCGACCTGCCCTATCTCCCATATCTCGGCTGGGATCTCGTCGTCACCGGCGAGGAAACGTTTCGGGTGCTCGAACTGAACAACCTCGTCGGCGTCGAGAGCCTGCAGGTCCACGGCCCGCTACTCGCCGACGCCCGGGTCCGGCGGTTCTACGAACGCCACGGCGTCTGCTGATCGAGACGAACGCAGAGATCACTCGCGTCCGTCGTACGGTAGCGACAGCACGCCGTCTTTCGGTGGATCGGTCACGGTCCCGTCCAGAAACGAGGCTCGGTCGACGGCGTCCAGCGTCTGCAGGGTGTGGACGTCCTCGCGCCCGCTGTAGAGTCTGGCGAACAGGTCCGGCGGGATCATGCCGTACCACGCCAGCGGGTGGTCGCCGTAGGTCGATCGTCGGCGCTGGAGCCACCAGTAGACGGGTGCGATCAGGGGGGCGATCGGACTGTCCGCCAGGGTCTCGGCGACGCTGTCGAACGCCCGGCCGGCGAGCGACGGTGCGGCCGTCCCGGCGACGGTCCCGGCCGCCGCTGCAGGTGAGACGCCGGCGACGTCGGTGAACCGCTCGTCGGCGACCGCCGTGTACAACTGCTTGCCGCGGCGATCGGAAAAGGAGGTCGCCTCCCAGGCCGCGACCAGCTCGCGATCCCACAGCGGGTACCACCACGAGAGTCCGTGAAAGTCGTACTGGCGGGCCTCTGCGATGAAGTACTTGACGTGGCGGTCGGCCATCTTCCAGCGCTCGAACTGGCTGAATCCTGACTCCAGGGACGTCACCTCGGCGCTGACGCTGTCGGCGATCCGTTCGCGCACGGCCCGATCGAACGCCGGGTTGTCCCACTGCCAGCGCGCCCAGTAGTCGACGATTGCGTCGCGGAGACTGTCGACTGTCGGCTCCGGCACCGTCAACTGGTCGGGCACGTTCTCGCTCATCCCGACGACGGTCTGGCCCGCGGTACAGACGGCGTCGTCGTCGAGTAGCCCGACTTCCCGGAGGTGGGCGAGCGCCGGCATGAGCCCGTAGTTGGGGATGCTGTCGTCGGTGGTCGTCGCCGCGACGAACGCCTCGCGCTCGGGCGAGCAGTACCACTCGCGCCAGCCCTCCATCGTGTACTCGACGAACGTCCAGGGGATGTCGAGTGCCGCAGCGATCTCTGCTGCGACCGTCACGTCCGCACAGTCGGGCCGACCGAACGAATAGGCGAGCACGTCACAGTCACGGCGGGCGAGTTCCGTCGCGAGCAGCCGCGAGTCTGTCCCGCCCGACAGCGAGAGGGCGACCTGCCGATCTCCGACGAAGTCGACGAAGCGATCGAACGACGTGTCGAGGGCCTCGTGCAGGCGCTCGCGAGCCTCGCGGTCACCGACGCCCGTCCCGCCGGTCGGACAGTACTCGAAGTACCGTTCGGTCTCGGCCTCGCCGTCACGTAGTTCGACCGCTTCGCCCGGGCGGACCGTGAACAGGTCGGAAACGAGCGTCCGGTTGTCCAGTACCGTACCACCGGCGAGCAGTTCGCTCTCGGCGAGCGGGTCGTTCGGCGGGTCGCCCAGTCGCTTGCGAATCCCTGCGGCGTCGTCGCCAGCGAGGCCGGCCTCGGGCGCGTACAGAAGCGGGATCGAGCGGACGTGATCGACACCCAGGAACAGTCCATCCTCTCCTTCGAGGGCGACTGCGAAGAAGCCGTCGAGCGCGTCCAGCGCGTCGGCGAACCCCGAAAGCGTCTCCACGTCGGCGAAGTGCGTACACAGCGACTGCTCGGAGAGCAGCGTCTCGCCGTCGAAGGCGAACCCGCAGACGGTGACGCCGTCGAACTCGTTCCACTCGCGGTACGACGTGGAGACGACGTCGATCACGCTTCCCGACCTCGACGTTCGGAGATTCTCACGGCCACAGCTACGACAGCGAGGGCTTTAATGTCCGCCCAAAGGTGGCGATCGGCAACGAAGGGTTAACTGCCTCCGTGGAGAACAGCGGGTATGGACGGCGATTCGGGCAGGGGGAGCCGACTGTGAGCGGCGTGCCCGTCTCCCGGTCTGGACGAATTCAGGAGGGACTGCTCGTCGCCGCAGCCCTCGGCCTGCTCGTCGCGACCTGGCTGTTCGTGACCGTCGAGCCGGCTCCCGACTTCGAGACGTCGCTGACCGCGCAGTTTCCCCTGTTGTTCTGGCTGTGTTTCTACGGCGTGCTCGTCGTCTCGATTGTCGTGGCGCTGCTCTCGGCGATCGACAGCTCGGGCTACTGGCGACACGCCGTCGCGCTCGCACTGGGTGACTACGCGCTGTTTTTCTTCCTGCCGCTGGCTCGCGGCTACCGCCTGTACGGCCGTGGTGCGTCGGACATCCTCGTCCACATCGGCGACGTGAAGGGGATCCTCCAGACGGGGACGATCGCCGCGGGATCGTGGTATCCCATGCAGCACACCCTCGTCTCGGAGCTGGTCCTGCTCGGGGTTCCCCTGCAAGGTGCGGAGTACGTCGTCGAGTTCGCGTTCACCGCGATGTATATTCTCTCGATGGGCTATCTCGTCCGGGTCGCGACTGGCCGCCGGGAGACGGTCGTCTACGGGCTGGTGGCGGCGACGCCGCTCGTGTTCACGATATTCCAGACGACGATCATCCCCTCGTTTCTCTCGCTCTTTCTCTTTCCGATAGTGCTCGCGATCCTCGAACAGTACCGCCGGAGCAACTCACACACGTATCTGCTGTTGTTCGTGGTCTTCGGGATCGGGATCGTCTTCTTCCACCCCGTGACGGCGGGCTTTCTGGTCGTGTTGATCCTCTCGACGACCGCCTTCGGGTACGTCTACGAGTGGCTGCGGGGCGCGTCGGTCCGGAAGATCCGCCCGACGCTGGCGTTCGTCGTCGCCCCCGCGACGTACCTCTGGTACATCAACTTCCGGGAGACCCGGACCTCGATCGAGCAGATCGTCGGCACGTGGCTCTCTGGGGGCAGTTCGCCGGGCCAGGCCGTCGCCGAGGAGGCCGCCTCGGCACCGCTCTCGATGGCCGAACTCCTCGTCCGATTCGTCGAACTGTACGGGATGGTGTTCGTCTACCTCGTCGTGGCGGGGCTGTTCGGCCTGTTCGTCGTCTCCGAGGTGCTGCGGCGGCGCTCGCGGTATCCGGAGGCGTTCGCGACGGCACAGTTCGGCGTCGGCTTCGGACTCGCCGTCGCGTTCTTGCTGGTGTATCTCATCGAGTTCGAGCCGATCCGGGTCGCGCGATACATGATCGTGATGGCCGTCTTCCTCTACGGGCTGTTGCTCGCACGAACGACCGAGTGGCGGCCGCGGCGACAGTACCTCGCAGTGGCCATTCTCGGTGCAGGGATCGTCGTCGCGGCCCTCCTGGGCGCACACGGGGCTTACTGGCCCAACGAGCAACTCACCGACGCCGAGTACGAGGGCAGCGAGTTCGTCCTCACGGAGGGCGACCAGACGCTGCCGATCCGAACCTACTCGATCAGTCACAAGATGGAGTGGTACGTCCGCGGCAGCGTCGACCCCAATCTCTGGCCGCCGAACTACCAGACCGGGTTGCCCAGGGGATTCGGCTACGACGCGGTCAACACGACGGTCGGCACACGCTACAACGAGACGTACATCGCGACCCACCGCTTCGACCGGGTGTTCTACACCGACGCGTACTTCACGCCCGCCCAGCGGGAGACGCTGATTCCCTACCGCCAGTCGGATCTACGCTGGTTGAACGCCGATCCGACCGCCGCTCGCGTCTACGACAACGGCGGCTACGAGTTGTGGTACGTGCCTGAAGGGAGTGTGTCCTGAGTACGTGCCCGAAGAGAGTGCGTCCCGACCTAGACCAGACGCATGTTGTCGAAGTACACTGGCCCGCTGCCGCCGTACTGGAAGGTGTACTCGAAGCCGACGCCGTCGTCGCCCTGGTGGCTGGCGTCGGCGCTCGTACTGGCCGATCCGATCTCCTCGCCGGCGGCGTCGGTGATGGTGACGTCGACGGCGTCGTCCGCGGAGACGCCCCAGGCGATTTCGTAGGTCATCCACTCGCCGGGGACTGCGCTCATCGATCCCATCGTGAGCTGGGACCAGCTGCCGGAGACGGCTTCCGAGACCTGGATACCGCCGTTGTTGCCGTTCCAGCCGGCGCCGATCCAGTTGTTCGCGCCACCGACGCCGAAGCGCACGATCGCACAGTCGCTGCTGTCGGTGACGTAGACGTCGACCGCAACCGTCGAGCCGTGTGGGACGTACGTCTCCAGGCCGCTCGTCGAGCGGATGCTCTGCCAGGCCGACTGGCCCGCCGTACTGACGAGCGCGTTCGAGCCGTCGGTGGCCCGGTCGGACGCCACGGCGAAGGCCCCGGTGTCGCCGTTGTACGCCGAGAGGTCGCCGCTCTCGAAGCTCTCGACCAGGTTCGGGTCGGTCGAGCCACCTCCACTGTTGTCACTCGTCTCGCCCTCGGCGACGGTGACGAACTGGCTGCCGTCGTAGTAGGAGACTGGCGGGGCGACCCACTGGCTGCCGTCGTAGTATCGCGCCGTCGCCGTCTGGAACCCGACGCCGCCGCTGCCGTCGGCCGTCGCGACCTTCAGCGTCGGGCTCGTCGCCGTCCCGCTATCTGTCCCGCCGTCGGTCTCGTAGGCACCGAGATCAGGGGCGTCGCCGGCGAAGTCGAGACCGACGTCGGTCCCGGCGTCGATAGCGGGACTGTCCGGCGAGAGCCGGAGGAAGTCCGAACTCGTCGGGTCGGTACTCTCGAAGGAGGGGTCGTCGATCCCGAGGTTCCAGGAGTTGAACTGGTGGTCGGTGGCGCTGCTCATCGAGACCGACCCCTGGTAGGAGAGGTTGTTCCGGAGGACGTGTTCGACCTCGGCGAACCAGTAGTTCGTCGAGTTGTCCCAGGCGGTGCAGTTGAACAGTTCGACGGGGATGTTCGCCTCGTTGTAGTGGAACCCGCGCGAGCGATTCTGGTAGGAGACACACCGCTCGATGCGGTGGCCGCCGCTGGTCGATCCGCCGCCGAGTTTGAAGCCGTTGCCGTCGCCGGCGGTGTTGCCGTCCGGATCCCAGCCGTTGTCGTAGGCCACGCATCGGCGGATCGTCTCGCCCTCTGCCTTCCAGAGGTCGAACCCGTCGTCTGAGTTGCCGTGGCTCACACAGTCTTCGATCACACAGCGCGGCGAGGACTCGGCGGCGATGCCGTCGGCGTTGCCGCCGCCGCTCGAGGGATCGTAGTTGTCCCGGGAGACGCAGTTGCGGACGGTCGTGTCGGGGGCGTTGTAGAGGTTGATCCCGGCACCGCTGGCGCTGGAATCGCCGCCCGACCCGATCACCGTGAGGTCCTCCAGCAGGCAGTGTTGGGTGCCGCCGAAGAGGTAGACCCCGTAGCTCGGGGCGTTGCGGACGGTGAAGTTCCGGAGCTCCCAGTAGGCGCAGTTCCACAGCCGGAGCCCGCCGTAGGTGTCGTTGCCGAAGTCGAAGACTGGATCTTCGCCCGGGTAGCCCTCCAGTCGGATGGGCGAGCCGGACGTCCCCTCCTGGGCGGAGCCATCGGCGTAGCCCGTCGGATAGTAGGTCCCGCCGCGGGCGTATCCCGTGTCGCCAGCCGAGAGCGAACTCAGGAGTGTCTGGAGCGTTCCGAACGGCTGGGTCTCTGTCCCGGGATTGGCGTCGTCGCCGTCCGGCGCGAGGTAGTACTCGGCCATGATCCTAGCTCGTGTCGATCCAGAGATCGCCTTCAGACGGATTCGATGGGGCCGTCGACCCCACGTTCACGTTCGTCATCGAGCCGAGCTGTTGCCAGGCGCTCCCGTCACCGAGGTAGACGTCGCCGGTGTCGGTCGCGAGGAACTTGGCGTTCTGTTTCGGTTCGTAGTTCTCCTTGTTCGCGTCCGTATCACGGATCTCGACGTCGATGTCGAGTGACGCGAAGTTATCGTTGAGCGGGACGTGCCAGTCGAGTGTCCCCTGTGCAGGTGTCTTGTAGTTGTGATTGTCTGTCATGGGTGGTTGTGGGTTATCTACGTCGTCAGGATATGTATCGTGATCGTTTGATTGTTGTTCTCTAACACATACGTACCGAACCACAGCCGGAACCAGGTACGCCGCTGGGTCCAGCTGTGGGTACGACCGATGGGGCTGGCGCTTACGCAGTGCCCCCGTAGCCGGCCTCGCCGAAGCCAGCCTCGCCGTAGTCGTCTTCGGGTGTCGGCGTCGGCGTGTTGTACGACCCGGTGTCGACCGCGACCGTATATTCGCCGTCGGCACTGTTGATGTCCGTCACTTCGACGGTGTAGGTGCCGGCCTCGCTCGCGGTCGCGGCCAGTCGGACCGACTGCGAGGTTCCGACCTGGCGCAACTGCATGAACTCACAGTTGGGCCCGTAGACCACGACGCCGGTGACGCCGGTCTCTGGGATGCGATCGAAGACGACCTCGAAGGCCGTGTCGGCGCTCAGGTCGAACGAGTACCAGTCGACGCCGGCCGTCTCCAGCGTTCCACTGATGTCCGTGTCGAGTTCGATCGGATTCGCGTCGGCACAGGCGTCGTTCGGCTCGCTCTCGGCTGTGAGGTTGAGCGACTCCGCGTCGAGCGCTGTCGAGTCGAGCACGTATCGCTCGCCACCGTAGCCATACCGGACTTCTTCGGCCCGTGCTCCACCCAGACAGCCGGCTGCTCCACCGACGATCGCGGCCCCACCCGCGATCTGCAAGTACGTTCGTCTGTCTATGCCCGTCTTCTCGTCCCGCTCTGGGTGTCGTTTCATGCGTCTCTCTGTGATGACGCTCGTCTCACAGTCGCTCGTGGACCTCTGTGGGCCACCAGCCAGCGCCGCAGCCGTGTGAAACGATGTCGATCACGGTTGTTCATGGTCGCCCTATCCCCGGCGACCGGTAGTTGCGGATACCAACTTCCCTTACTTAAGATACTCTCCGAAAATATCAATCGAGATAATTTGAAACGGCTGTTATTGGTGTCTAGACACGTTCTATTGTCAGAAAACGCTTCGAAACTATATACGAGTTGTCGAGAGTCGACGACTCGACACACGTGCTTATGGGGGTTCCGTGACAATCCACGAGCATGGCACGTTTCCGGATCGGCAGTGCGTTCGGCATTCCGATTCAACTCGATCTCACGTTCCTGCTCGTGCTTCCGCTCTTCGCCTGGATCATCGGTGCACAGGTCGGCCAGACCGTTGGCCTGCTCAACGACGTCTGGGGGGCGGGGCTGCCCGTCGGCCCGCTCGAAGAGGGTGCGATCAGGTGGGTGCTCGGACTGACGGCCGCCCTGGGTCTGTTCGTCGGGGTCGTCTTGCACGAGCTGGGCCATTCGCTGGTCGCGATCCGGTACGGGTATCCGATCTCTTCGATCACGCTGTGGCTGTTCGGCGGGATCGCCCAGCTCGACGAGATGCCCGAAGACTGGAAGCACGAACTGTTCATCGCTCTCGCCGGGCCGTTCGTCAGCGTCGCCCTCGCAGTCCTCTCGTATGGGGCTTTTCTCGCCGTCCCTGCCGGCAGCGGCGTCACACTCGCAGCCACCAAGTTCGTCCTCGGATATCTCGCGTTGATGAACCTCGCGCTGGCTATCTTCAACATGTTGCCGGGCTTCCCGATGGACGGTGGCCGCGTCCTGCGTGCGCTGCTGGCCCGCAGACGTGGCTATGCGCGCGCGACCAAGATCGCCGCCGAGGTCGGCAAGATCTTCGCGATCTTGCTCGGGCTGTTCGGGCTGTTCGGGCCGGGCGGGCTGTTCATGGTCGCGATCGCCTTCTTCATCTACATCGGCGCCTCGGGCGAGGCCCAGCAGACCATGATGAAAGCCGCCTTCGAGGGATTTCAGGTCCAGGACATCATGACGCCGGCCGATCGGATCGACACCGTCGACGCGGAGATGTCCGTCGCCGATCTGATCGAGCAGATGTTCAGACAGCGCCACACTGGCTATCCGGTCGCACGCGACGGCGGGATCGTCGGCCTCGTGACGCTCGACGACGCCCGCGCAGTCCGGGAGGTCGAACGCGAGGCCTATCGCGTCGAGGAAGTGATGACGGCCGATCTCCACACGATCGAGCCGACCGCCAGCGCGATGGACGCCATGGAACGACTCCAGCGCAACAACATCGGCCGGCTGCTGGTCTACGACGGCGAGGAGTTCGTCGGCCTGCTCACCCGCTCGGACCTGCTGACCGCGTTGAACATCATCAAAGAGAGCGGCGACATCAACCGTCGCCGCCTCCCCGAAGAGCTAGGCGAGACAACTACCCCCCAGAGCGGGTCCGACCAGCGCTAGACGACTGTCCCGCGACGACTCTCAGACGTTCACCGCGGCAACGAAAACTGTCGCACATCCAGATTCCGCTCGCTGTCCCAGACGACCAGCTCCTCGGCCGTCCAGCGAATCGAATCGATCTCCCTGTCGGCCAGTCGTCGCACACTGGCGAGGTCGCCGCCGCGAGCGATCGTGACGTGCGGGACGTAGTCGTTGCCCTCGATCCCGTCGACTGGTTCGAAGTGCGAACAGAGCCGCTCGTGGAGCCGCCGCAATTCTTGACTTTCGACACGGAGATAGCTCACGGGACTTCCCCCCGTCGCCGCCGTCTCGAAGGAGTCTACCTCTCGAACGCGGAGTTCGAACGGTGCGACATCCGAGAGGTGCTCGTCGACGGACGTCGCGAGCCGTGCACCGTCGCCACTTCCGAGTCGTTTGACGACCAGCGTGTGCTCGCCACGTGGTCGAGCCCGCGCCCGCGGGAGATCACGGGCCAAGCGGCTCGCCAGTCGCGTCACTGAGGACGGTAGCGGGACGTTCAGACTATACACGCGGTTGTGTAGCCCTTGTCATCGAATAAAGCACTCGTCCTCAGATCCGATCGAGCAGCCACAGCACGATCAGGACGGCGACGATCAGTCCCAGCAGTGGCCGGAACGGGCCGAGGACCCAGGCGAGAATACCGAGAACTTCACCGACGATTTCGAGGGCGAGCCAGATCACCACGAGGACGAGGACGATCTTCAGGACGTCTTCTGCGTCGAGGGCCATATTCGGCGGTGCTCGCCGCAGAACTAAAGGTGTTGTGGCTATCCCAGCCCGGAGGTGGCCACTACGCCTTTCCCGAGAGGGCTCGTACGCTCCGGCGATGACTGGTCACGCCGCCCGCGTAGTCCTGGTTGCCGCACTCGTGGTAAGCACCCTCAGCGGCGTCGCTGTCGCGATAGACGATCCCCACCAGTCGGGTCTCGGTTCGGAGACGTTCGCCCAGACTGAAGTCGATCCCGACAGCGTCGTCCTCGGGATCGACCTCGCCGAGAACGGGACCGCCTCCTGGGAGGTCTCCTACCGGGTCGAACTCACGACCGACAACGAGACGGCCGCCTTCGAGTCGCTACAGTCCGACATCGAGGCCAACACCTCGGCGTACCTCTCTGCATTTCGTGACCGGATGGAACGCACTGCCAGGACCGCCGAGAACACCACCGGCCGCGAGATGTCGATCCGCGGACTCTCCGTCTCGACCAGTATCGAGTCGGTCCAGCAGTACGGCACCGTCACCTACCGGTTCCGGTGGACGAACTTCGCCGCCGTCGACGGCGAGACGATCCGGATGGGCGACGCACTCGCCGGCTTCTTCCTCGAATCGAACACCCGACTGACCGCTACCTGGCCCGACGGATACGACGCGACGACCGTCTCACCCGAACCGGACGACCGCCGGGATCAGACCGTCACCTGGCGCGGCCCCATCGAGTTCGGTGCTGCGGGTCCGCAGGTCACGGCCAGTCCCGCTTCCTCTGGGTCGTCGTTCCCCATAGCGCTGCTGGCGTTTGCCGCTCTCCTCGCGGTCGGGATGGTCGGGACGATCTGGCTCGTGTTCACTCGTGACCTGTTCGACATTGCGGATGCCGAGGACACGACTCCCGATTCCAGCGGCGGAGCCGACACGGAGGCGATCGCCCCCGGGTCGGGTGCCGACCGAGCCGACGCGGAGACGGCCAGCGAGAATCCACAGCCGGACGAGGAACTGCTGAGCAACGAAGAGCGCGTCCTCCGGCTGCTGGACGAGCGCGGCGGCCGCGTCAAACAGCAGGAAGTCGCCAGCGAGTTCGACTGGACCGACGCCAAGACCAGCCAGGTCGTCAAGAGTCTGCGTGAAGACGACGAGATCGACGTCTTCCGGCTGGGCCGGGAGAACGTCCTCGTCGATCCCGAGGAAAGTGAGTTATAACTGTTTCGTCCTTTCACGCTCGCCAGTATCGAAACCGCACGACTGGGGCCGTCTCGAAGGCCGCTTAATCCAGCTTAATCGGGCGTGAGAAACTCGTGTTTATAGGGGGATAGCGGTACGAGGTGTAGATACGATGCGAGAGACTCCGCTTCCCCGGCCGGTGCTCGTGATGCTCGTCGCGGCGCTGTTCGTGACGCCAGCGGCCGCCATGGCGCTCCCGGGTCAGTCCGCCCAGCAGGCGACCCCCGAGACGAGTCAGGCAAACGAGACCGCCCAGCCGGGCGCACAGATGGCGAGCGTCGTCGGCGTCGGCGACGCCGAGATCGACGGCGCTGTCGAGGGCCGCGCGTTCGGACAGGCGATCGCGGCCGCCCAGAGCAACGAGAGCAAGGCGGCTGTCGTCGAGGCCCACGTCCAGCGACTGGAATCGCGCCTGGACCGACTGCAGCAGCGCCGCGCGAACCTCACGGCGGCGGCCGAGGACGGCACGATGAACCGGCAGGCCTACCGGGCGCGGACGGCCGCGCTGGCGGCCCAGATCCAGCAGGTCGAACGCCAGCTGAATCGCAGTCAGCGGACGGCGATGGCGCTCCCGCCACAGGCTCGGAACGCGGCCGGGCTGAACGTCACGGCCATCGAGACGCTGCGATCGCAGGCCGGTGCCCTCCGCGGCGGTGACGTCGCACAGATCGCCCGCGGCATGGTCGGGCGTGGCGTCGGCCACGGAATCCCGGACGTCCCGCGCGGCGGCCCGCCCGAGGGCGTCCCCGGCAACTGGACGCGCGGCCCCGGCATGGGTGGCCCGCCGGACGATGCTGGCCCCTCCGATGACACGGGTCCGTCGAACGATCGCGGCCCCGGAAGCGACCGCGGTTCTGATCGACACGGAAACCGCACGTCGACCAGGTAGTGCCGCTCTGCTGTGCTACGAGAACACGCCACACGGCGGTGGGCGTCTCGGAAGATATTAGTACTGTTCTGGGGATAGCAACGGGTACATGACGCAGATCGACTCGGCTGGTGCTCGCGAGGCTTCCAGCGGGGCGTCTGCCTCTTTCTTTGGCATCCGACGCCGACGACGACGGGGCCGTTAGGCCCTACTACACTACTTCCCACGACGGATTCGTCTCACGCGCTTGCTACCGCCCACCCGTCGGGTTCTGGGCGGGAAAACCGAACCCCGACATCAACAACAATGCCAGGTGAACACTCAGGAACCGTCGCGCTCGCCTTCTCGGGCGGGCTCGACACCACAGTCTGCGTATCGCTACTGAAAGAAGAGTACGGCTTCGACGAGGTCATCGGCGTCACCGTCGACGTCGGCCAGCCCGACTACGAGTTCGAAGAGGCCGAAGAGACCGCCGAGGCCCTCGACGTCGAGCAGTTCGTCGTCGACGCCCGCGAGGACTTCGCCGACCTCTGCCTCCGCGCCGTCAAGGCCAACGCCGACTACCAGGGCTACCCGCTCGGGACCGCCCTCGCACGCCCGGTCATCGCCAAGTCGATCCTCGAAGTCGCCGAGGAGCAGGGCTGCTCGGCGGTCGCCCACGGCTGCACGGGGAAAGGCAACGACCAGCTTCGCTTCGAGGCGATCTGGCGCGACTCCGAGCTGGACGTCATCGCACCCGTGCGCGAACTCGGTCTCACCCGCGAGTGGGAGAACGAGTACGCCAAAGAGCAGGGCCTCCCAGTCGAAGGCGGCGACGGTGGTCGCTACTCCATCGACACGAACCTCTGGAGTCGCTCCATCGAGGGCTCGGAACTCGAAGATCCGAGTACGATCCCCGAGGACGACATCTACAAGTGGACCGAGAACCCCTCCGGCAAAGAGGCAGAGCTCGTCGAGATCGAGTTCGAGGACGGCGTTCCGGTCGCACTGGAGGGCGAGGATCTGGGCGCGGTCGAACTCATCGAACAGCTCAATTCCCAGGCCGGGTCCCACGGCGTCGGCCGTACGGACATGATGGAAGACCGCATGCTCGGACTCAAGGTGCGCGAGAACTACGAGCATCCCGCCGCCACCGTTCTCCTCACCGCACACGAAGCACTCGAAGGGCTCGTCCTGACTCAGGAAGAGCGCGCGTTCAAAGAGCAGATCGACCAGCAGTGGTCCGAGAAGGGCTACCAGGGCCTGATCGACGCGCCAATCGTCGACGCCCTGGAAGGGTTCATCGACGAGACCCAGACTCGCGTGAACGGCACCGTCACCGTCAAACTCGAAGGCGGGCACTGTCGTCCGGTCTCGCGCGAGTCCGACTACGCCGTCTACAGTGAATCGGCGGCCTCCTTCGACGAGTCGGACGTCACGGGCGGGATCACCCAGCAGGACGCCACCGGCGTCGCGAAGTACCACGGCTTCCAGTCCCGCCTCGCCAAGAAGGTCACCGAGGACCTGAAGGCCAAGCAGGCGGCGACCGACGGCGGCCAGGAGGAGTGAACGATGGCAGAGGAACCCAGCGAGGGCGAACGTCGTGAGTCCTCGGACGAAACAGTAGTCCGCCGGGACCGCTTCAGCGGCGGTCCCGCCCGCGGGTTCCTCTCTTCTCTTTCGGACGACGAGCGCATCTTCGCGGCCGATCTGGCCGTCGACCGCGCTCACGTCGTGATGCTCGCAGAGCAGGGTATCATCGAAGACGACGTAACGGGCGAGATTCTGGCGGCGCTCGACGAGATCGAGGCCGACGGCCACGACGCGCTCACTGACGGCGAGGACGTCCACGAGGCCGTCGAGTCGGCGGTCATCGAGCGCGTCGGACCAGCCGGTGGCAAGATGCACACGGCCCGCTCGCGCAACGACGAGGTCGCGGCCTGCATCCGCTATCGCATGCGCGCGGACCTGCTGGCGACGATCGCGACCGTGATCGAGGCCCGCCAGCGCTTCGTCGAGATGGCCCTGGAGACGCGTGGCATCGTGATGCCCGGCTACACCCACCTCCAGCCGGCCCAGCCGACGACGGTCGGCCACTGGATCGCCTCCTACGAGCAGGCACTCCAGCGCGATACCAGCCGCCTACTCGACGCCTACGGTCGCGTGAACCAGAACCCGCTCGGATCGGCGGCGTTCGCGGGGACGCCGTTCGACGTCGACCGCGAGCGTACCGCGGAACTGCTCGGGTTCGCCGGGGTGGCCGAGAACTCCATGGACGCCTCGGCGACGCGTGACTTCCTCGTCGAGGTCACCGCAGCGCTCGCCAACCTGGCGACCACGCTGTCGGGACTCGCCGAGGACGTCATCGTCATGGCCAGCAAGGGCCACGTCGAGTTGGCCGACGAGTACTCCTCGACGTCATCGATCATGCCCCAGAAAAAAAATCCCGACACGCTGGAACTGGTCCGTGGACGTTCCGGCGACGCCACCGCCGGATTGAACGGCTTGCTGACCAATCTGAAGGGCCAGCCCCGCGCGTACAACCGTGATCTGCAGCGGGCGGGTCGTCACGCCTGGGACGCCATCGACAGCGTCACCGAGAGCGTCGAAGTCGCTGCCGGGGCGGTTACGACGGCCGAGTGGCCAGTCGAGACGCTCCGAGATGCCGCTGGCGAAGGATTCTCGACGGCGACAGGGGTAGCGGATCTGCTGGCGATGGCGGGGATGCCGTTCCGGACGGCCCACGAAGTCGTTGCAGAAGCGGCCGAGACGCTCGGCCCGGAGGAGAACGCTCCCGACTACGAGACGCTGGATGCGGTCTGTGCGGACATCGTCGGAGAGCCACTCTCGCAGTTCGTCGACCGTGAGGCCGTCGAAGACGCGCTCGATCCCGTACAGTCCGTCGCGATGCGCGACTCCCGTGGCGGGCCGGCCCCCGAGGCAGTCACCGAAGCGCTCGACACCGCCCAGCAACGCCTGGACGAGGACGGTACCGCGCTGGCCGAACGCCAGGACGCACTCGCGGCCGCCGCTGCCGAACTCGACTCGGAGGTCGAATCCTATGTCTGAGACGTTCCACGGGCGACCCCGACACCGACGACCCCCGTCGGGGGCCTAACATACCAGAATACGTATACTGTTTCGTTGGAGTTGCGCTAATTCGGCCTAAATAGCCGTTAGTCGGCACTCTGATCAATACTTTTTCCTGATAGGTTCGACGCCTTTAAGTAGATACGCGCGTGAGGTGGGGATACCATGACAGACTGCGTCGAGTGCGGGGCCGAGGTGTCCTTGCACGAGAACCTCGAAGTGGGAGAGATCGTCGATTGTTCGACCTGCGGTGCCGAACTGGAGGTCGTCGGGATCGATCCCGTCGAACTCGACACGGCACCCGAACTGCAAGAGGACTGGGGTGAGTGAGCGATGTTCGAGGGCGGCCCGCCCGGGACGGTGACACCATGAAGATCGGACTTCTCTACTCGCGCATCCGCAAGGACGAGAAGCTCCTGTTGAACGAACTCCGCGAGCGCGACCACGAGATCGAAAAGATCGACGTTCGCCGCCAGCAGTTTTCCCTCTCTGACCCGCCGAGCGAGTTCGAGGGCCTGGATCTCGTACTCGACCGGTGTCTCGCGACCTCCCGCAGTCTCTACGCCACGAAGTTCGCCGAAGCCTACGACGTGCCGATCGTCAATTCGCCCGAGACCGCTGAAATCTGTGCGGACAAGGTGAAAAACAGTCTCGCACTGGAAGAAGCGGATATCCCGACGCCAAACACGGAAGTCGCCTTTACGAAGGACGCCGCCCTCGAGATCGTCGAGGAGTTCGGCTATCCCTGCGTCCTCAAGCCCGTCGTGGGTTCCTGGGGCCGCCTGATGGCCAAACTCGATACCCGGGATGCGGCCGAAGCCGTCCTCGAACACAAGGAGACGCTGGGTCACTACGAGCACAAGATCTTCTACGTCCAGGAGTTCGTCGACAAGCCCGGCCGCGACATCCGCGTGCTGGCGACCGACGGCGAACCCGTCGCCGCGATGGTCCGTTCCTCCGATCACTGGCTGACCAACGCCGCGAAGGGTGCCGACACCGCCGAGTTCGAACTGGACGACGAGGCGCTCGACCTGGTCGAACGCGCCTCGGAAGCAGTTGGTGGGGGGCTTCTCGGTATCGATCTCATGGAAACTGGCGTCGACGAGAACGGTGAGCCGACCGGCTACACCGTCCACGAGGTCAACCACACGGTGGAATTCAAAGCCCTCAACGACGTGACCGAGGTCGACGTCCCGGGGACTGTCGTCGACTGGCTCGAGACGCAGGCACAGGAGGACGCAACATGACGTATTCCGCAAGCGTCGTCGGTGGCACGGGCTTCACGGGCGGGGAACTGCTCCGCCTGCTGGCCGGCCACCCCGAGTTCGAGATCGAACAGGCGACCAGCCGCTCGAAGGCCAACAAGACCGTGGGTCACTCCCACCCGAACCTCCGGGAGCTGGACCTCCGTTTCTCCGATCCCGAGGACCTCGAATCGGTCGACGTGCTGTTCGCGGCGACGCCCCACGGCGTCTCGATGGAGCAGATCGACGCCTTCCAGGACGCCGCCGACACCGTCGTCGACCTCTCGGCTGACTTCCGCCTCGACACGGAGGCACAGTACGACGAGTGGTACGACGGCCATAGCCGCCCCGAACTCTTGGAGAAGAGCGAGTACGCCCTGCCCGAACTCAACCGCGAGAACCTCGAAGGCGCGGACCTGATCGCCTCCGGTGGCTGCAACGCCACGGCGACGATCATGGGTCTGTTGCCGCTGTTCGAGGCCGACATCCTCTCCGGCGACGAGCAGGTCGTCGTCGACGTGAAAGTCGGCTCCTCGGAAGGTGGCGCGGGTGGCGGCGCAGCCTCCAGCCATCCCGAGCGCAGCGGCGTCGTCCGTCCCTACGCGCCGACGGGCCACCGCCACGAGGCCGAGATCGAGCAGTTCCTCGGTATCGACGTCTCCTTTACCGTGCATGCGGTCGATATGATCCGCGGCGCGAGCGCGACCTGTCACGTCTTCCCCGACGGCCCGGTGTCGAAGGGGGACCTCTGGAAAGCGTATCGCGGCTCCTACGAAGACGAGCCGTTCGTCGAGATGGTCGCGGGCGGCGGTGGCGTCTATCGCTACCCCGAGCCGAAGGCCATCGCGGGCACGAACAAGGCCGAGGTCGGCTTCGAACTCGACCCCGGAAACAAGCGCCTGGTCGTGTTCTCGGCCATCGACAACATGATGAAAGGATCGGCCGGCCAGGCCGTCCACGCCGCCAACGTCGCACTGGGAATCGAGGAGACCGCAGGTCTGGACTTCCAGGGTCTACACCCCGTGGGGGCACCATGACGGTAGTCGTCAAGGTCGGCGGCGCCCGTGCGGTCGATCCCGAAGGGGCGCTGGCGGACGTCGCCAGTCTCACTGAGCAGGGCGAAGACGTGGTCGTCGTCCACGGCGGTTCCACGAAGGTCGACGACACCCTGGAACGTCTCGGTATCGAACCCGAGTACGTCGAGACGCCCAGCGGCGTCGTCGGGCGGTTCACCGACGAGGCCACGATGGAGGTCTTCGAGATGGCCTTCGGCCACCTCAACACCCAGTTGGTCGCCGGGCTACAGACCCAGGGCGTCGACGCGGTCGGACTCAACGGCGTCGACGGAAAACTGCTGTACGGCCCCCGGAAGTCGGCCGTGCGCGTCGTCGAAGACGGCAAGCGCAAGATCAAGCGCGGCGACCACTCCGGAACGATCAAGCAGGTGAATTCGGACCTGCTCGGATCGCTGCTGGATGACGGCTACACGCCCGTGGCGGCTCCCCCTATGGCTGGAAAAGACGAGGACGAGATCATTCCGGTCAACACCGACGCCGACCGCTCGGCGGCGGCCATCGCCGGCGCGCTCGACGCGACGCTGGTCTTGCTGACCGACGTCGAGGGCGTCTACGAAGATCCCGACGACTCCTCGACCCTCATCGAGAGCGTCGAGACCGACGAGGGCTGGGACGCCCTCGAAGCCGCTGCGGAGGGCTTCATGGGTCGGAAGATCATGGCCGTCGAGGAGGCCCTCTCGGAGGGGGCTCCCGAGGCAGTCGTGGCCGACGCCAACGCCGACGCGCCGATCACGTCTGCCCTCGACGGAAGCGGCACGCACGTCCACGCGAGTGCACTCGCGGACGACGTCGACGACACACAGGAGGTAGATGCATGACCGGATTCGTCTTCAACGAAAAGCCGATCCAGATCGAACGCGGCGACGGGAGTTTCGTCTACGACGACTCGGGCACCGAGTACCTCGACATGGGCGCGTCCTACGCCTGCGTCCCGCTGGGTCACAGCCACCCCGCTGTACACGAGGCGGTCACCGAGCAGTTCGAGAAACTGACCTACGTCCAGGCATCCTACCCCAACGCCGAGCGCACGGCGCTGTACGAACTGTTGGCCGAGACCGCGCCTGGCGACCTCGACAACACCTGGCTCTGTAACTCGGGCACCGAGGCCAACGAAGCGGCCCTCAAATTCGCCCGGAGCGCCACCGGCAACTCGAAGATCGTCGCGACGATGCAGGGGTTCCACGGGCGGACGATGGGAGCACTCGCGACGACCTGGAAAGACAAGTACAAGAAGCCCTACGAGCCGCTGATCGGCGACGTGGAGTTCGTCCCCTACGACAACGCCGAAGCACTCGACGAGGCCGTCGACGAGGACACCGCCGCCTTCATCGTCGAACCGGTCCAGGGCGAGGGCGGGATCAACCCCGCTTCTCACGACTACCTCCAGGCCGCCCGCGAGATCACCGAAGACGCCGGTGCAGCCCTCGTTTTCGACGAGGTCCAGACCGGCATGGGTCGTACGGGGTCGCTGTGGGCCTGCGAACAGGCCGGCGTCGTCCCGGACATGCTCACCTCCGCGAAAGGTCTGGGCAATGGTTTCCCGGTCGGCGCGACCCTCGTCAGAGACTGGGTTGCGGAGAACTACGGCAGCCACGCCTCGACGTTCTCGGGCGGGCCCGTGATCTCGGCCGCAGCGGGCGCGACCGTCTCGACGATGGTCGAGGAGGAGATTCCCGCCCACGCAGGCGAGGTGGGCGACTACCTCGTGAACGAGCTCGAGGCCACCCTCGGCGAAGAGGTGCGTGACGTCCGCGGCGAGGGCCTGATGATCGGCGTCGAGGTCAAGCGCGGGGCGAACCGATATTTGAAGAACCTCGCGATGAAACACCAGATCCTGGCGCTGCCGGCGGGACGCACCGTCATCAGGCTGCTCCCGCCGCTGACGATCACCGAATCGGAGGCAGATCAGGTCGTCGACGCCCTCGAAGACCTGCTGACAGAGTAATGAGCACCACGATCCCCACCACGACCGTTCCGACCGACGAGGCCCGACAGTTGCTCGTGGACCTCGTCGAGACGCCCTCGGTAACTCCGGAAGAAGAAGACGCCGGCGAGGTACTCGTCCAGTTCTTCGCGGCCCACGACCGGGAGGTCTGGGTCGACGACGTCGGCAACGTCCGCGCGCCCGCCGACGACGGGGCACTGCTGACGAGCCACATCGACACGGTCCCGGGCGACATCCCGGTCCGGGTCGAACGGCTGCCCCGGGAGGACGCCCGTTTCGGTGGCGAACCCACCGACGAGGATACGAGCGAGGAGGTAGACGTGCTGTGGGGACGGGGCAGCGTCGACGCCAAGGGGCCGCTGGCGGCGATGGCCGTCGTCGCCGTCGAGACGGGGGCCTCCTTCGTCGGCGTCGTCGGCGAGGAGGTCGACTCCCGCGGCGCGCTCCACCTCGTCGACGACCGCGACTCGGAACCGGACGCCGTGATCAACGGCGAACCCTCGGGCTGGGAGGGGATCACGCTGGGCTACCGTGGCCTGCTGGGTGGCAACTACGTCGCCACCTCCGAGTCGGGCCACTCCTCGCGACCGGACGACAACGCGATCCAGGACGCGATCAACTGGTGGAACCGGGTCGAAGAGGAGTTCGAACCGGACGATTGGGTCCCCGTCTTCGAGCGCGTGACGCCCAAACCCACAAGTATCGACGGCGGGGTCTCCGAAGACGGCCTCTCCGTCGAGACGACGATGCGACTCCAGCTCCGGGTCCCGCCCGAGTATACCACCGAGGAGATCCGCGAAATCACCGACGGCCACCTCGAAAACGGAACTGTGCACTGGGACGACCAGGTCGAACCGGTGATGATGAGCCCCCGAACTGCACCGGGCCGGGCCTTCCGGGCGGCGATCCGCAAGCGCGGGGGCGACCCGCGACTGCTCCGCAAGACCGGCACCAGCGACATGAACGTCTACGCGAAGGTCTGGGACTGCCCGATGGTCACCTACGGTCCGGGCGACTCGGACCTCGATCACGCCCCGAACGAACACCTTCCCCTGGAGGAGTACGACCACTCGGTGGCGGTCCTGCGCGACGCCACCGAGACGCTACTGGAGGACTGACAATGGTACGCCACCTGCTCGACGTCGACGACCTCACGCCAGCCGAACTCGAAACCGTGCTCGACCGCGCGGCCGACATCAAAGCCGCTCAGGCGGCCGGGCACGGCGACGAACCGTTCGATAACCAGACCCTCGGGATGATCTTCGAGAAGCCCAGTACACGCACGCGGGTTTCCTTCGAGACCGGCATGACCCAGCTCGGCGGCCACGCTATCTTCCTGGGGCCCGACGACATCCACCTCGGGAGCGGCGAGCCGGTCAAAGACACCGCCCGCGCGCTCTCGCGGTACGTCGACGTCGTCATGGCCAGGCTGTTCGATCACGACGACGCCGAGGAACTGGCCGAGTACGCCACTGTGCCGTTCGTCAACGGTCTCACCGACGACGCCCATCCCTGCCAGACGCTTGCGGATCTACTGACCATCCGCGAGCACTTCGGCGGGTTCGAGGAGGTGCGTGTGGCGTGGGTCGGCGACGGCAACAACGTCGCCCAGTCGTTCGTCCTCGGCGCGGCGATGGTCGGGCTGGATCTCACTGTGGCGACGCCCGAGGGCTACGAGATAGACGACGAGGTGCTGGCCCGAGCCGACGCGGTTGGTGAGGCTCCAGCGACGACCCACGACCCGGAAGCAGCGGTCGAGGACGCCGACGTCGTCTATACCGACGTGTTCGTCAGCATGGGCCAGGAGGACCGCCGCGAGGAGAAACTCGCGGAGTTCGAGGGGTTCCAGGTGACGACCGACCTGATCGGCGACCGCAAACTGATGCACTGCCTGCCGGCCCACCGCGGCGAGGAAGTCACCGACGAGTCCATCGAGAGCGAGAACGCGATCGTGTGGGACCAGGCGGAGAACCGGCTCCACGCCCAGAAGGGGCTGCTGGTGTGGATGAGCGAGCAGGAGTGAGTGCGGATCGCGAGTGACATCCTGATCGTCTTTGGGTTCTCGCCGCTGACGTGCCAGTATTTAGGCTCGCCAAAATTCCGGAACACTCAAATGGTATTAGGCCGGCCTAAAAAGTATGGGCGACGGAGACCGAGTACCCGCGGGTGCGCCAGCGGGATGAGCGACGAGTCTCGCTATCTCCTCGCGCTCTACCGCGAGGAACGAGCGCGGTCGCCGCCGCTGCCTCCGGGCCGGATCGCGGAGCGGTTAGACCGCTCGCCAGCGGCGGTCACGGAGATGCTCCAGCGGATGGCTGACCGGGGACTGCTCACCTACGAGCCCTACGAAGGCGCGACGCTCACACCTACTGGCCGGGCGCGCGCTGGCGAGTACTACGAAACCTACGTGGTCCTGGTCCAGTTTTTCGAAGAGGTACTGGAACTAGACGACACCGAGGCCGAGGCACACCAATTCGTGGGCGTCCTCAGCAAGACCGTCACCGATCGGCTTGCGACGACCCTCCTCGACACGGAGGACTTCGCCGAGCGACCGCACTCGAGACGCCAACAGTCGGAGACGACCTGACATCGTTCGAACCGCATCCTTTTTCTTTAGGCTAGCCTAAAAATGGACAATGACAGTTGGGACGCAGTCACGCCCTGGTACCGATGTGGAAGGAGCGTCGGACGAGCGACCGGAGATCGCCGTCTGTGAGAGCACGCCCGGGAGGTCCGTGTTTCTCGAATCGGACAACACCGACGGGTGGATCGCCAGCGACACGACGATCGAGGTGCGACGATGAGCGATGCGGGGGCGGGCGACGTCGAGCATCGGGACGACGAGCGGACGCTCATCCGCCAGGGTCGAGACTACGAGGAGACGTTTCGGCTCGACGCCAGCGAAGCCGGGCAGTTCCTGATCGATCTCGGCGAGCAACTGCAGACCGAGGACGAACTGACGATCACGACCGACGAGTGGAAACTCCCGTTCGCGTTCGGCGAGCCGGTCGAACTCGAAATCGACTTCGAGGGCGTCGACGAACCGGAACTGGAGATCGAACTGGCGCTTCCGGGTCGGACCGACGAAACCGCGCCGAACGTCGAATAGAAGGGCGGTTTTTACTGCGTGCCGCTCAGTTGCCGGTGACGAGCGTGTCGTCTTCGAGGTAGTGATCGAAGTGGTGGGCGTCTTCTTCGATGACTTCGAGCTGTTCGCGAAGGAGGTGCGCCGTCGTGTGGTCGCCCAGCCCTTCAGCGAGTTCGATGTGATCGCGGTAGCTCTCGATGATGTCGCCGTATATCTCCAGATCGTTTTCGAGCGAGGTCCGGATGTCGTAGACGTCCTCGTCCTCGGGCTCGACGGTCGCGTGTTCCGAGAGGGCGTCCATGCTGGCGTGGGGGACGCCACCGATCGCCTGCAGACGCTCGGCGACCTCGTCGGCGGCCGCCTCGACGTTCTCGTAGGCTTCCTGCAGGAAGACGTGGATGTCGCGGAACTCCGCACCCTCGACGTTCCAGTGATGTTTGTGGAGCTGGTGGTACAGCACGTACGCGTCCGCGAGGTCGGTGTTCAGCGCTTCGATGATCTGTTCGGCCTTTTCGCTGTCGAGTCGGAGCGGGTTCTCCTCGACGGTCCCTGCCTCCTGACGAACGGTCTTCTGGGTGCTCATTACAGTTTTCTGTTCGCACTCCGTCCTCTTATATCTTTCAGACATCAAACAATTTTTCGCACGGCCTAAATTTATGCGGGTGGCTTTCCACGGTGTGAGTACTATTCTATGACGCCCTCTGACGGAGGAAACAGTGGTTGCGTGTGGCTGAGCGAGCAGGCGTAGTGGCGAGCATACGCCGAGCGAACGCGAGGCGTTTTTCCGTCAGAGCTTCGCTCTGACGACGTCCACGTCGCTGCACTCCGTGGACCACCGCGAGCGCTCTACCGAGCGCGAGCGGCCTTTTTTCCCCATGTTTTTGCCGCGAGTGGTACCCACAGGGCCGAAGGCCCGAGGATACCCGAGCGGGAAAAAGTGGTGTCGCAGAAGCTAAACCCCGGGCGGCCGAGGCTGAGTCGTATGGCGACCTCGCTTCCTATCGCGATCATCTACGGGATCTACCTCGGCGTGCTGACCGGGATCATCCCGTCGCTGGTCGCGGGCACACTGGGGTTTCTGTTCAAGTACATCACGAACGTCACCCTTCCGGGGTTCGGTGTGGTCGTGCTCGCGGTCGCGCTCGCGGGGATCAACGGCGGGCTGCTCGCGCTGGCGGACCCGACGATCCTGGACTCGGCCAACGCGCCGACGATCATGACCGGCCTGCTCGTCGTGATGATGATGTCGCTGTACGCCCACGCCAAGGGCGACCAGCTCGGTGCGTCAGTCCCGCGACGAATCTCGTTGCGCAAACTCGGCGAGCAGACGCTCTCGACGGATCTGGTCGACGTCGTCGCCGGACGCAACGAGATTCGGATCCACGTCGTCGGCGAGATCGAGGACATCGAAGGCTACCCGCCGCTACCCGATGACCTCCGGGCGAAGCTCCGCGACACCGACTGGCGCTTTCCCGCGGATCTGCAGGTGTCCGAACTCGAATCACGGCTGGCCGAGCGTCTCCGCACCGAGTTCGATCTCGGTGACGTGACGGTTTCGATCGACGAACGCGGCCGGGCGACTGTCGCGGCCGCGCCACCCTTTTCGGGCCTGTCCCGCCGCGTCGAATCGGGGCGACGTGCTGTCTCGGTCGACGGCCTCGTGCCGACTGGACTCGCCCGCGGCGACGTCGTCACGGCGATCACCGACGGCGCACAGGTTCGAGGTCAGATCGTCAGTGCGCGCTCCTCGGAAGCCAGCGCCGAGACGCAGCCCGAGCCATCCACCGAGTCGAAGGGCGAGGCCGGTGAGCCCGAGGTGACCCCGCCGCCGTCCCGCGCACCGACGACCAGCGGCGGGGAGGGTCAGGCGACTATCGCTGTCTCGCGAACGGACGCGGGTCCGTTGCTCCGCACCGACAGCGCGAAGCTGGTCGTCGAGTCCCAGGGTACACGCCACGAATACGAGGTACTCTCGTTGCTGCGCCGCTCCGGGAAGCGGTTTCGGCGGCTGACGGTTCGGGCTGGCGGCGCGCTCGACGGCATCTCCATCGGCCTCGCCAAGCCCAGAGAGAACTACGACGTCGCTGTTCTCGTCGTCCGGACGGCGAGCGGCTGGCAGTTCGCGCCACCGGGGACCACGACGCTGGCGGCCGGTGACGAGTTGTTCGTCGTCGGGACGAGTGCCGCACTGGACCGGTTTGGGGAGGTGGTCGCGTGATCGCCCTCCAGACGATCGAAGTGACGGGCGAGGTGCTGCGAACGGTCGCTCGTGCCGGCGGCCTGGCGATCGGTGCTGGTCTCGTGGCCGGGATCTGTGCGTTCGTCTATCGCTGGTACGCCGACCAGCGAGCCCCGCTGGGGCTGGTCGTCCTCGTCGGTTTGAGCGTGATCGCGATCGATCTCAACACGCGGGTCGCACTCGGCACAGTGATCAACGAGGAGGCGGTCGTCGACGTCGGGACAGTCCTCTATCACATCGGCGTCATCGCCGCGGGCGCGTTCGCCAGCGCGGCCGGCCAGCGGGCCGGCGACCGACTCGCAGCCGACGTGTTCGCCACGACCGGCGTCCCGACGATCTCCGGCGAAGTCGGACGCGTCGTCAAGGCGGTCGGGCGAGTGCTCACCGTCGAGATGCCCGCGGAGATCGACGACATCGTCGGCTACGATCCCGTCTCCGAGGAGACCAAAACGAAGATCGCCGGCGAGTCGTTCATCTTCCCGCGGCGACTCACCGTCGCCGAGCTCCGCGAGCGCCTGACCGCCCGCCTGAAGGCCGACTACGGTGTCGGCCACGTCGACGTCGAACTCGACGACGAGGGGACCGTCACCTACCTCGCGCTGGGCCGCCGGGCAGCCGGGATCGGACCCACACTCCCACCAGAGAGTGCGGCGATGGCGATCCGGGCCGACCCGGCCTACGCGGCCGGCGCGGGTGACATCGTTCAGATCTGGCGCGGTGACGGCAGCGAACGGATCTGCAACGCCGAGGTTCGGGGAACCGCCGGCGAGATCGTCACGGTCGCGATCGACGCGGCCGAAACACCGAAACTCGATTCCAGCGAGCGCTACCGACTCGTGACGCTGTCGGTCGACTCCAGGCCGGATCGGGAGTTCGCCTCGTTGCTCCGGGCGGCCACGGAGACGCTGGGCGTCGTCGAGATCGATGCTGGAAGCGCCCTCGATGGAGCACCTGTCGGCTCGCTCGACGTGACCGTGATCGCTGTCTCTAGCGTGGTCGCCGACGAGCGCGTCGAGACGATCCCCGACCGCGAACGCGTTCTCGACGCCGAGGAGTCGATCTACGTGCTCGCGACGCCGGAGGCTCTCCGGAAAGTCGAAGCCGCAGCGACGACGCCGGCGTAGCGGAACGCTCTTTGTGTCGCGTCGCCGTCATCCAGCTATGCACTGGAAGCTGTTCGCCAATCTGGCCGAGGTCACCGACCAGAAGGAAGTCGTTCTCGATCTCGATTCGGGCGCGACCGTGGCCGAGGCCCTCGACGCGCTGTTCGAGCGCTACCCCGAACTCGAAGCCGAAGTGCGCGAAGACGGCGAACTGGCCGAACACATCCGGCTGCTCGTCGACGGCGCTGATCCCTTCGAAACTGCCGCGGGGTACGAGACGGTACTCGACGCAGACGCCGAACTCGCGCTCTTTCCGCCCGTGAGCGGTGGGTGATACGGTCGGTTGTAAGTCTGTTCCTGATTGACCGCACGAGCCGTGCGATCATACTGGTAAATCGTTACAACCGACCGTATGAACGGGTAGCTTTTCTCCCGGCGGCGATAACGCGAGGGTATGCTCCGGCTCGCGGTCACGACCCAGGCCGAGACCTTCGAGCGCATGCGTGACCCGCTGGCCGACCGCGGAATCGAGGTCGTCGCCGTCCAGCCCGAGGAACGTACTCTCTCGCTCTCGGAGCCCGACCTTCCCGACGCCGACGTCGGCTTCGTCTATCCCTCGCGGCTCATGGAGGGCGGCGTGATCGACGCCTTCCTCGACGTGCCGTGGGTCAACAGCCGCGAAGCGATCCTCCGGTCGCGCAACAAGGCCGACGTGCTCACGCGTCTCTCCCAGGCGGGGATTCCCGTCCCCGCGACCACGTTCGTCTCCAATCCCGTGAGTGACGAGGCCGTCGCGGCCGCTGCCCGGCAGTTCGACCCGCCAGTCGTGATCAAACCCAACTCGACGACACGTGGGACTGGCGTGGCGAAAGTCATGGATCTGGATTCGCTGCTCGGCGTCACGGATTATCTCGACCTCGTGCACGATTACAAGGCGACTGGGGATCGGTCGTATCTCTTGCAGGAGTACCTTCCGGACGCCCGCGATTACAGGGTCATGCTCGTCGACGGCGAGTACGCCGGCGCGGTCGAACGACGATTGCCCGCCGAGGATCGCGAGCGCGGCCAGTGGAAGCACAACGTCCACCGCGGTGCCGAGGCGACGGGTGTCGACCTCGACGCCGAACTCCGCGATCTCGCCGAGCGCGCGGCCGAGGTCTTAGACGTCGACTACCTCGGCGTGGACCTGCTGGTGACCGACGATCGGGCCGTCGTCAACGAGACGAACGCTCGGCCGACGATCGATTCGGCGACGAAGTACGAAGAGGGGTTCTGGGACAATCTGGCTGGACTGATTCGGGAGGCGGCGGAGTCGTAGCATACGGCGACCGAAGGGAGCCGTTTCACTCCGCGTGAACGAAGTGAGCGCGGAGGTGCTTTTCCCCAGGTTTTTGCAAGCCGAGAGGGACGCCGCGGCGTCCCTCTGTCTGCTCGCGGGTTCGCCCGCTCGCATGGTCAGAGGGAGCTTTGCTCCCTCTCTAGCCGTGCGAACGGGCGCTCCGCGCTCGTGAGCAGAGAGTGGTGACCGAACGCAGTGAGGTCACCCGACGCAGTAAAAAGTGGTTGCGGGAGGACGTAGCATGACCCTTTTTCACGACACTGGCCTTCGGTCCGAGTATGCAACGGCGCACACTCGGCTCGACCGGCATGGACTTGACAGAGATCGGCCTCGGGACCTGGAACGTCGGCCCGGTCTGGGGCGACGTCGCCGACGAGGATGTCACCGAATCGATCAACACCGCGCTCGATTCGGGCTCGAACTTCGTCGACACAGCCGAGGTGTATGGCGAGGGCCGTGCCGAGCGACTCATCGGCGAGACCCTCGAGGATCGCGAGGACGCGGATCGGATCTTCGTCGCGACGAAAGCCCGGCCTGACGAGGACGGCCGCCACTCCGAAGCCGGCCTGCGCGAGTCCGTCGCGGGCTCGAAAGCCCGCCTGGGTGTCGACACGCTCGATCTGCTCCAGCTACACTGTCCCGAAACGGCGGCGTTCTACGAACCCGAGACCTTCGAGGTGCTCGAAGACCTGAAAGACGAAGGCGAGATCGCCCACGCGGGCGTCAGCGTCGAGAAGGTCGAGGAAGCCACCAAGGCCATCGAGTACGACGTCGTCGAGTCCGTCCAGATCATCTTCAACCCGCTCCGCCAGCGCCCGGCCGAACGCTTCTTCGAACGCGCGAAACACGAAGATGTCGGGGTTATCGTCCGCGTCCCGCTGGCGTCGGGGCTACTCGCGGATGCCATCCACGACGTCGAGAATCTCGCTGAAGACGATCATCGCCGGATCGCCGCCGAGGAGGGCGTCGACGCCGGTGTCGGCCGCAAAGGTGGCGAAACCTTCGCCGGGGTACCGTTCGAATCCGGCCTGGACGCCGTCGAAGACATGCGCCGGCTCGTCCCCGACGAGGCGACGATGGCCCAGTTCACGCTGCGCTGGGTTCTGGACTTCGACGCCGTCACCACTGTGATCCCGGGTTCGACCTCGCCCGAGCACGTCCGCGAGAATATCGCGGCGGCCGAACTCGCTCCTCTCTCTCACGAGACGCACGGCGCGGTCCGGGATATCTACGAGGCGCACGTCCACGACTTCGTTCATCACCGCTGGTAAGGTACCAACCTACCACTTCAACTACCAAAACACGCTTCAGAAATCACTTTTGCCGGTACGAGACGTAGCATCGACTGTCTCGAATGACTGATGTCCAGCAGTCACTCGCCGCCCTTCGTCGTCGCCTCTCGCCGGGGCCGATCGGCGGTTACTACCTCTACATGACTGCGGGCACGGTCGGCATGTGGGCACCGATCTGGGTCGTCTACCTCCGATCAGGGGGATTGAGCTACGGCCAGATCATGACGCTGGACGCGATCTGGTGGATCGGGATCGTCGCCGGCGAACTCCCCACCGGCTTCGTCGGCGACCGGATCGGCTGGCGAAACAGCCTCGTCGTCGGCCATGCTCTGACCATCGTGGGCGTGCTCACGATGGGTCTGACGACCGCCTTCCTCCCGTTGGCGGGGATCTACCTCCTGTGGGCGCTCGGGGCGACGCTGAAGTCCGGGAGTCGCGACGCCTGGCTGTACGAACTGCTCGACCGGCGGCTCGACAGCGATCAGTTCGTCCGCGTCCAGGGCCGGGGCCGAGCATTGCAGTTGAGCGCCAGCGCCGTCGGGGCGATCGTCGGCGGTGCGATCGCGGCCTACGGACTCGCCTATCCGTTCTTCGCGACGGCTGCGGTCCGCTCTATCGGCCTCGTGGCACTACTCGCGTTGCCGACGATCGCCGTCGACGCCGACGACCGACTCACCGTCGGCGAGATGCGCTCGGTCCTCGGGCAACTCGCTGCCCCCTCGCTCCGCTGGATCGTCGCGGGGGCCGCGCTCACGCTCGGCCTACTGGGCGCGATGTCGCGACTCACCCAGCCGATCAGTCTGCGCTGGCTCGCGGTCCCCCATCTGGGACTGTTGTACGCCAGCTTCACCGGCGTCGCGGCACTCGCGAGCGCGAGAGCCGACTGGATCCGAACGAACGTCGGCCTGTGGGGCTGGCTCGCGATCGGTGTCGCGGGGATGGCGACACTCTCGATAGCCAGTCTGGCCCTCCCGCTGGTCGCGATGCCGGCGCTGTTCGCGCTCCGGGGCGTTCGCGGGGCGCTCGACCCGCTCCTGAAACAGCACGTCAACGACTGCATCGGGACGACCGGCCGGGCGACCACGCTCAGCGGCGTCTCGATGGCCGTCTCGGCGGCCGGCGCACCGCTGGCGATCGGCCTCGGGCAGGTCACCGACCTCGTGGGCCCCTTCGACGCGCTGGCGGTCGCCGGCGGCGGATTCGCGCTACTGACATTTGGCGTCTGGATCGGGGGGCCGTCGATGTCGGGTCGATCGCGTCCCATCGCGGACCGCTCGACGCCGACTGACGGCAGCAGACCTAAGTGACAGCTCCTGTATATTATAGACGATGGAGTGTCCTCGATGTGAGACCGACATCGGGCACGACGTGAACTACTGTCGATCCTGTGGCCTCCCGATCGGGACGCTCAGGGACGTGGTTCGGGACTGGAACTGTCCGCGCTGTGAGGTCGAACTCGACGGACAGCCCCCGGCCTGTCCCGAGTGCGGACTCAAGATCGAAAAACTCCGTGAGCGGGTCCTGCCACCGCACCCGGAGTCGTCGACGACGGCCGGCCGCCAGGGGGAAACTGGGCAGACACAGCACGAGTCAAGCCAACAGCCGTCGGAGCCGGCTACCCAGCAACCGACGGTCGGTGCGCCGGCGTCGGGGTCCGCTGGAGACACCTCCAAGCGGGCGACCGAACAGCCTCAGGGCGGGCAACCGACCCAGCAGTCCGGGACACGCGATCCTCAATCCGGCACACCTGAGACTCGGCCGGGTACTTCCGGGCGACGAGCAGCCTGGACCCAGAGGAATCGGCAGGCACAGCAGTCGCTCGCGGCGGCGCGTACCTCTCTCGAACGTGTGCCAGTCGTTCCGGCAGTGCTGGCCGGCGTCGCGGCGTACGCCCTCAATTTCGCCCTGTTTTTCGTACTCTTGATCGTCGAGTTCCCCGATCGGGGTGAGAGTGCCTACTACGGCGTGACAGAGTTCGCGGGCTGGTTTCTCTACAACGCCCACCAGGTCGAGATCGCTGAGACGACCTCGAGCACGAGAGGGATGACGAGCCAGACGTCCAACTACCTCGTCGAGGCCTACAGTTCCACGTCGACGACCGTCCCCGACTTCCTCTATTATCTCGTCCCGATGGTCGTCCTTTATCTCGCCGGGCTGGCTGTCGTACGCCGGGCGCGGCCGACCCCCGAACGGTGGCAAGACGGGGCCGCAGTCGGCGTCCCACTGGCCGGCGGATACGCGGCCGCGACTCTGCTCGGTGCGCTGTCGGTCTTCTCCGTAGACGTGACGAACAACTACGGCGGTGGCTCGCTGTCGATCCAGCCAGAACTACTCCCGGCGCTGTTGCTCATGGGTATCGCCTATCCCGTCATCATCGGCGGTATCGCCGGTGCGATCGGTTCCCGTGAACCGCTATTCTAGCAGACTCTCGCCGGTCATCTCGCTCGGTTTGTCGATCCTCAGGAGTTCGAGCATCGTCGGCGCGATGTCCGCCAACGTCCCGCCACTTCTGACTGTGCGCCCGCCGTCGGCCCCCTCGTCGTCGAGGTAGATGATCGGGACCGGATTGAGCGTGTGAGCCGTGTAGGGATCGTCTTCGGTGCCCATGTCGTCGGCGTTGCCGTGGTCGGCCGTGATCAGGAGGTGGCCGCCGGCGGCCATGATCGCCTCCGCGAGCTTGCCGAGTTCGGCGTCGACGGTTTCGACGGCGGCGACCGCAGCGTCGAAGTCGCCGGTGTGGCCCACCATGTCTGGGTTCGCGTAGTTGAGCACGAGCACGTTCGGATCCTCCGTCTCGATGTACTCGATGGCGGTGTCGGTGACCTCTTCGGCGGACATCTCGGGCTGGAGGTCGTAGGTCGGCACGTCCGGGCTCTCGACGATCTCGCGGTGTTCGCCCTCGAACTCGACCTCGCGGCCGCCGTTCAGGAAGTACGTGACGTGGGGGTACTTCTCGGATTCGGCGAGGCGGAGCTGGGTCAGTCCGGCCGCCGAGACGACCTCACCCAGCGTGTTCTCGGGCTGGTTCGGCGGGTAGGCCACCGGGAGGTCGAAGGTCTTGTCGTACTGGGTCATGCAGACGTAGTGGGTCTCCGGCGGCGACAGCTCGTACTCCCAATCGTCGGATCGGACGTTGTTGAGCATCCGTGTCAGCTGCCGGGCGCGGTCCGAGCGGAAGTTGAAGAAGATCACCGCGTCGCCGTCGTCCAGCGTCTCCCCGCCTTCGATCGTCGTCGGCTCGATGAATTCGTCGGTCGTCTCGCGCTCGTAGGACTCGTTGGCTGCTTCGACGGCCGTCTCGGCGTGGTGGTCACCCTCCCGGGAGACGATCGCGTCGTAGGCACGCTTGGTGCGCTCCCAGTTCTGGTCACGGTCCATCGCGTAGTACCGACCCGTGACGGTCGCCACGTCGCCAGTCCCCTGCTCGTCGATCACGTCCTGCAACTCGACGAGGTAGCCCGCCCCGCCTTTCGGGGAGGTGTCACGGCCGTCCATGAAGGCGTGGGTGACGGCCTCGACGCCGCGGTCGGCGGCCATCTCGATCAGCGCGTGGAGGTGAGTCTGTCGGGAGTGGACGCCGCCGTCGGAGACGAGCCCCATCAGGTGGACCTGGCCGTCGTGCTCGTCGGCGTAGTCCATCGCGGCGACGAGTTCGTCGTTCTCGAAGAAGGTGCCGTCTTCGATGTCGTCGGTGATCCGCGTCGTATCCTGTTTGACCACGCGGCCCGCCCCGATGTTGAGGTGGCCCACCTCGCTGTTGCCGAACTGGCCCTCGGGGAGACCGACCCGCCGGCCCGAGACGTCGAGGCGGTTGTGCGCACCAGCGTTCCAGTACGTGTCGAAGTTCGGTGTGTCCGCCGCGCGGACGGCGTCGCGTACGGTTTCGTCGTCGTTGAGTCCCCAGCCGTCCAGAATCACGAGTCCGATGTCCATATCTAAAAAATGTACTCGGAGGCGTATTAGGTTTTCATATCTTGGAGGCACTGGCAGGTGCTGGGCGGCCACGGGGAGATATTTGTAGGTGGCCCTCTTCGAGTCGGACATGGCGAACATCCTGTCTGATACGCTCGCCGAGGAACTCGTCGCGATCTCTCGGACGGGCATCGGCGACAGCCTGCGCTCGGTGATCTACTTCAATCGCTCGAACTTCGAACAGCTCTATCTCCGGGACGATCTGGAACGCGACGCCGACCTCGACACCTTCGTCGGCCACGAGTGGCGGGGCTTTCGCGACACGAACAACGCCTATCAGACCTCCGAGACGGAACTCGGGCCCTACCGTTTCACGATTCGTGCCTTCGAGAACGGCTACCTTCTCCGCGTGGGGACCGAGCGCGTCGGCGTCCTTCTTACCACGGACGACGTGACCATGCAGGACTTCGAGGAGGTCGCCGAGGCCGTCGTGCGCATCCTCAACGAACACGTCGAGTCCCGGGAACACCAGTAGCACCGCATGACACTCGACCCGGTGCACGTCGACGGGATCGCGAGACTCGCCGGCCGCCTCAGCGACGGCGTCAGCGACACCGACCACCGGGACCTCGCCGAAACGGTCTGGCAGGAGTTCCTCGACCCGCTCGTCGTCGACGGCAGAGCCGTCCTCGAACCCCTCGACGAGCAGCGCCGCCGCGTGATCGACGTCGAGGACGCCGCACTCACCGAGTCTGCATTCGAGACACAGCACGGGCTGGACTCGGGGACGATCAACCCGACGACGTTCAAGAACGGCCTCGTGCTGGACGTCGCCCAGGCCGCGATGAGTTCGGTCCCCTCCGATCTGGATCTCCACCGCGGCCGGACGGTCGTCGTCAGTGCCCACACCAACGACGCGACCATCGACGTCGACGAGGACGACTGGCAGGGCTACGACGAAGGCTACACGAAACAGCGCATCATCCAGGTCCCGCGAGTCGATCGCTACGCACAGACTGTCGTGCACGCGCTCGCGCTCTACCTCGCCGAGAGCCACCACGCCAAACTGCAGGCCGACCTCGTCGATGACCTCCTGATTCTCGACGGACCGATCTATCCCACGGGCCTGCTGAAGTGGGCCGACCGCCACCCGGAACTGGCGGACTTGCTGCACGATCACGAGCGCCCTCGGAGTGTCATCCAGAACTACGTGGACCTCGTCGAGCGCTTCGTCGCCAAGGACGTTCCCCTGGTGGGATTCGTCAAAAACAGCGCGAGCAACGCTATCACTCGCGTCGCGCGCTCGAAGACCAACGCTCCCTGGGCCAACGATTCGGCCTTCTTCGGGCAGATCCTCGAACGACGCGACGACGACGGCGAGCGCATCACCGACACACTGACCTGCACGAACTGGTTTCGCTCGCGATTGGGCACCGATCGGGTGCTCTCGCCGCAGGGCGACGGCCTGGAGCTGGCGTTCGAACTCGATCCCGAGGCCTACGAAGTGACGTTTTTCGTCGTCTACGACCCGCGGCTCGATCTGACCTACCGGATCGAAGCCCCCTACGCCGTCACGAAAGACGAGACCGTCCGTGAAAACCTCACCCGCCACGTGCTCGGGGAAATCGCCGCCGAGCGCGGCCCGCCCCTGCCTGTGGCGAAGGCGGACGAACTCGCCCGGATCGATCGCGAGGGAAAGGAGATGCTCCGGCAGACGATCGAACACCGCTTCGAGAGCGAACGCCAGCGCAGCTACGACGACGAACGGTGGGGCGTCACCTTCGAAGACGCGATCTAGGCAGAAGAGGCGTCGAACGGGGACACGCTGAACCTTACCCGCCGAACAGTCCGAGGACGCCGCCGCCACTGTCGTCTTCGTCGTCCTCACTCTCGTCGACCTCGTCCCCGGAGGGGAACCACTCGGTTTCTTCCTCGACGATCGTGTCGACTGGCTCGCCGTTGAGAATCCGTTCGAGCGCGGTCGCGAGCCGGCGGTAGGCTTCCGCAGCGGGACTGTCAGGGAAGTTCAACACGAGCGGCTCGTTCGTCGTCGCCTCGCTATCTTCCGGGATGACCGCGAGCAGCGGGTGGGCGACCTCTCGCTCGACCTCGTCGATCTCTTCCTGTGCCTCTGCCCGGGTGAGGATCGCACCGATAACCTCGCCGTCGACGCGCTTTGCCAGCTGGGCGGTCTTGCCGGCGTCACCGATCGCGACGCTGTCGGGCGTCGTGACCAGCAGGACGCTGTCTGCCAGCCCCAGCGGCACTGTCGCTTCGTGGCTCAGCCCCGCTCCGGTGTCGATGAGGACGACGTCGTAGGCGTTCGAGAGCGTCTTGATCACCTTCCGGAGCTTGGCTGGGTCCGCGTCCGCGAACGCTTCCAGGCTCTGTTCGCCCGGTACGAGCGTCACGCCACCGGGGCCCTCCGTGAGGGTGTCGCTGATCGCCGCGCGTTCGGCCAGCACCTCGTGCAGACTGGTGTCGTAGTCGATCTCGAGCATGGCCGCGAGGTTGGCCATCCCGAGGTCGGCGTCGACGATGACCACGTCGTATCCGGCGTCTTGCATCGCGACACCGACGTTGACGGCGGTCGTCGTCTTCCCGACACCGCCTTTGCCACCTGCGATCGTGAAGACGTGTCCCGTCATTTGGTCTGTTTGGGTACAGAGTTGGCACCCATATAAAGCCGTCCGTCCAGTGTCAGTCAGCAGGTACGTCAGGCCGGCGCACGCGGTCGTAGCATACTTACGGTCCATCGGACTAGTAGGTCTCAATGAGTGAGCAGGACGCCGAGCAATCTGATCGGCAAAAATACGAGTTCCAGAAGGTGATCGAGGAACTCCAGGACTACCGCGGCTCTGGAACCCAACTGGTCACCATCTACATCCCCGAGGACAAACAGATCAGCGACGTCGTCGCCCACGTCACCCAGGAGCACAGCGAGGCGTCGAACATCAAGTCCAAGGAGACCCGCACGAACGTTCAGGACGCCCTGAAGTCGATCAAGGACCGACTCCGGTACTTCGACGTCTATCCGCCAGATAACGGGGTCGTCCTCTTTTCGGGCGCTGTCGACGCCGGCGGCGGCCAGACGGACATGATCACGCGCGTCCTCGAAAGCCCGCCCGACCCCATCGAATCGTTCCGCTATCACTGCGACGCGGAGTTCCTGACCGAGCCCCTCGAGGACATGCTGCTGGACAAGGGCCTCTTTGGGCTCATCGTGCTGGACCGCCGGGAGGCAAACGTCGGCTGGCTCAAGGGCAAGCGCGTCGAGCCCGTCAAGTCCGCCTCCTCGCTGGTCCCGGGCAAACAGCGCAAAGGGGGTCAGTCCGCCCAGCGATTCGCCCGGCTCCGACTGGAAGCGATCGACAACTTCTATCAGGAGGTCGCGGGGATGGCCAACGATCTGTTCGTCGAGCAGCGCCACGATCTCGATGGAATCCTCGTCGGTGGTCCCTCGCCCACGAAAGACGAGTTCCTCGACGGCGACTATCTCCATCACGAACTGCAAGACATGGTGCTGGGGAAGTTCGACGTCTCTTATACCGACGAGTCCGGCCTGTACGATCTGGTCGATGCCGCAAGCGAGGTCCTGGCCGAACACGAGATCCTCCAGGACAAGGAGGTCATGGAGGAGTTCTTCAAGCAACTACACGACGGCGACAAGGCGACCTACGGGTTCGACCAGACGCGCCAGAACCTCAACATGGGTGCGGTCGAAGAACTCCTTCTCAGCGAAGACTTGCGGAAGGATGCCGTCACTTACGAGTGTCCCAACGGCCACACCGACTACGAACTGATAAACCGGAACGCAGACACCGAGGCCCACGATTGTTCGACCTGCGGCGAGACCGTCTCGGCCGAATCGGCCGAACGCGAGGACGCGATCGAGCACCTGATGGAACTGGCCGAACAGCGCGGCACGGAGACGGTGTTCATCTCGACGGACTTCGAGAAGGGCGAGCAGCTACTGACGGCGTTCGGTGGCGTCGCGGGCATTCTGCGGTACTCGACTGGCGTGTAAGGATCGCGTGCCGGGACCGGGCACGCGAGGGGTGTGGATTCGGGAATCGGGCCGACAGCCAGCACGTCGCTGAACAGGGCAGATTCGCGTTCGCGCTCGGGGGATCGTAGCGGTTCTGACACCGCATCTATTTGCTCGTCACGATAGTATAAAACGAACTAGCCAAAGTAGATAGGCTAGAGCAACTGTTCGAGCTGACGGCGACGACCTGCCAGGTCGACGTGGCTGTCGACAGTCTCGTCGCTGGCCAGTCGATCGACGACGAGCATCGGGTCGGCTCCCGCTCGCTCGACGTGTTCGAACAGCGCTCCGATCTCCGAGCGGTAGAGGGCGAATCGATCTAGCAACCCCAGCGCCAGCACCATCGGCACTGCTGCGTCGGGATTGGAGGGGAGTGCGTCACTGATCCGCTGGAAGTCGGGCGTCTCTGCGGGCGGGTCCGTCACTGGAGACAGCGCGAGACAGTGCGTGCAGATTCCGACACCCGGCTCGTCACCAGGAAGATACTCGGTGAGATCGTCCGGCACTGCGAATCGAAGTACGGCGTGACTACACTCGGGGCAGTCCATACGAGGACTGCGACCGCAGCGCGTAAAAAGTCAGTCGTCCGGCTGCACTGCCGGCCGACATTCTCAATCGTCGGCCGTGACCGGCTCGGCTTCGGCGGCTTCTCGCTCGGCGCGCTCTTCTTCCTCTTTCTTGTCTTTGATCTTCTTCATGCGGAAGATCTCCTCGCGTTCCTGCTCTTCGAGTTTCTGCTCGATGTACTCCTTGTTGGTGTGGAGCTCCGGCAGCAGTGTGAACTCCAGAGCGTTGACGCGACGCTTGGTCGTCTCGATCTCTTCGAGCAGTTCCTTCATCGCGGTCTCGACCTCCGCCGCGAGGATTATCTGTTCGAGCAGCTCCTCGTAGGCGTCGGCGGCCTCGTCGATCCGCGCGGAGGTCCCGAGCACGCCGTAGCCACGCTGGTCGAGGTTCTTGTGGACGCTCGTGGACTCGATCTGCGGGACGACCACGCCCATGATGTTTTTCGACTGGGTGGTGATCTCGGGGTGGTTCTTCAGCGCGGCGGCCGCGCCACGCACGGCGACGTCGCCGTCCATCGCCCGGGCCATGTTGATGCGATGCTGGGCCTGCTCGTAGGTGTCCTCCAGATCCGACCGGACGTCCTGGGCTTGGTCCAGGATGTCCATGAACTCCATGATGAGTCCGTCGCGTTTCTTCTCGAGGGTGTCGTGCCCACGCTCGGAGAGCTCGATCCGGTCCTCGATCGCCATGAGGTTCTTCCGGGTGGGTTTGACGTCCTTGGCCATTACGCGAGGTTTCCGGCTACGCCGACTTACACCTTTCCACTTGGCCGGCTGGTACTATGGAAACGGTGGCTGATGGCAAAGAGGTAGAGGATGACCACGCCCCCGACCACCAGCGCGAGGAAGTTGGCCATCACCAGGTCGATCAGAAACCCGCTCCCATAGAGGAGCAACGCGAGCCCGTGTGCCCACACTTCCATCGACAAGAGCCCGATCATGACGAACACGTGCAGGATGCTGATCCCGACCACGACCAGGCCCAGCAGTCCCCCGATAGCACCGGACTGAAGTAGTGCGAGTCCACCGAATAGCCCGAAGAGACTGCCGATAAACCCCAGTCCGGCGATGATCTTCACCCCTGGCGGTGCGGATCTGGTGGTCTGCGTCGACGATTGCGGTACCGGGTTCGCCGCTCGGAAGTGCTGTCCGTGGCCTGACTGCCGTTTGATGTTCGGTCGCATCGTACCTCAGTCTTCAGAGAAGCGGTTGGTAGGTACTACCCTGATAGTATCGCCACCATCGAAACTATAGGTACTACTCTGATTTTTTCGAGAACGTCATCGCCGTCCGCGTACTCGCGTCTGGGTGTGCTCGGGGAAACACTCGCTGACGACGTCTTCGCCGTGTTCGTCGGCGATCAGTGCCCGGATCTCTGTCTCGTAGTCGCCCTTGGGAATCTGCTCGCTCGGGCCAGTCTCGACGTCGAGATGACTGTCGACGAGTCGATCGACGGCTCTCCGGCCGAACCCTGACAGCGGCGCGAGGTAGTCGATCCCGTGGCGGTCTTCGAGACTCTGGGCAAAGGCTCTGGGTATCGTCGGGACGCGGTCGTCCCGGCGGGTGCCGTCGGCGACGGCGTCGTACTCCAGGCCGGCGACGACTTCCAGTGCGTGTTCGTGGAGGTCTTGAATGCCGTGGCGTGGGAAGCCGTCGGCGACGATCTGTTCGGTCGCGTCGTGGACCACCTGCTCGTCGAGTTCGACTGCCTGGAAGGGGAAGCCGACCGATTCGGCGGCCCTGCGGGCGTGCTCGGCGCTGTCGGTCACGCCGGCGGTCGCACAGACGAGCGTCACGTCGTAGAACGGATCGAGTAACAGCGCCGCCAGCGTCGAGTCTTTCCCGCCGCTGAAGCAGACGGCCGCGTCCATCACCGGTGGCGGATGTTGAAGCTCTTCGAATCGGGCGTGAGCTCTTTGAGCAGGTCGCGCATCTGGTCTTCGTCGATCTGCTCGCCGCCGAGGCGGCCGCTCTGGGCCAGCGCGACGACCTGCTGTTCGACCTTCTCGGCGACGTCCGGCTTGGACATCTTGACGGTGTTCAGTCGCTTGCGCGCGCCGTCGCTGAGGTGCTTACGGAGGACGGCCTTGCGCTGGGCCTCGGCCTGTTCCTGCTGTGCCTTGCGGGCCTCTTGCTGCCCCTCGCCGCCGGCCTGTTCGCGCATCTGTTCCATTTTCTCCTGTCGGAGCTTCTCCAGTTCGTCGTCTGATGGCTCGCCACTCATGGTACGTGGTAGTACTGGCCGCGCCACTGAAAGCCTTACTACTACTAAGCCCTCGCGGCGAACTGGCGTTCGCCGCTCGCCCTTAGTATTCCGCCAGGACCGCCTTGCGGGAGCCGCGCCGATCGGCGCGGCATCCGCGTGGGTTACGCCGACGCTTTCTGTAGCCGCTCGCGAAGTCGCGAACGGCTAGCCTGCCCTTCCCCGGCTCGCGCCATGAAAGGCGCTCACGGCCACCGCGCGGCGGTCAGGAAGCGTGTCGCGCGCAGAACTGCGCGCGACCGGGGAGGTTTGGGGCCTCAATAAGGCGGTAGCTGTGTAGTTGCGGACGGTTTGTCGCGGGCGAATTGCCCGCGACTGCGGAAAGCGCTGGCGTTGCCCATACGAGCGGCCAGCGACCGCTGGCCGTCTCGCGGCGGGCCTTAGCGAGAGCAAAGCTCTCGCGGCGGACATGAAAAGGGCGAGCAGCCGACGCCAGTCGGCTGCGAGGGCTTTCAGGCGTAGCGTTCGAGTTCCGGTCGGTCGAGCTCTTCCAGCACGTCGTCGGCGACCTCGTCGAGCAGCTGGCGGCCGTCGGCGGTGACGACGCGACCGTCGTTGCCTTCGGTCTGGAGGTAGTCGGCGTCTTCGAGCTGCTGGAGGGCGGTGCGGATGATCTTCCGGGAGCCGTCGGTCTGGCTCGGGGGGCGGACCTGATAGCGGTTGGAGCCGCCTTTCGTGGAGCCGTACTCGGTGGCGAGCGCGCCGACGCCGACCGGCCCGTCGACGGCGATCTTTCGGAGGAGGCTAGCGGTGCGGGTGGCCCAGAAGTCCTCCTGCTCGGGCGGGAGTTCGCGACCGACGCCAGTGGTGGTGAACTCGATCCAGTCGGGTGCTTCGACGTCGCCGTCGTCGGCGAGTCGGTCCGCGACGGCCTCGATGAGGTCGTCGGCGGGCACGTCGTAGAGTGTCGTCATTGGAGAGGCATACTGCACTCGCTCATTTAAGGGCGTCGTCTCGACTCGATCACGACTGGTGGGGACCGACGCCGTCGCCGGTTCGGGTCGGTCACGTCACTCCGTGCGAGCGCGACTCGCGCCGAGACTGGCGGCGACCAGGCCGCCGACGATCGTCGGGAGCCAGTAGGTCGCGATGCGGTGGACGAGCACGGCGGCGACGGCCGTCCCCTGGAGGATGCCGCCGATCGAGACGAGGATGGCGGCGAAGGCGGTCTCGATCGCGCCCGAGCCGCCCGGAAGCGGCGTGACGCCGGCGATCGAGCCGATCGGGACAGCGATGAGCGCAGCCGCCAGCGGAACAGAGCCGCCGACGGCCGAGACGGCGACCCACAGCGCGACCGAGAGCGCGACCCAGCCTGCGGCCGAGAACGTGGTCGCTTTCAGGATCGCCTCGCGGTCGCTCGCAATGCGTTCGATCGCGCCGAAGAAGCCGTCGATCCGATGTTCGATCGCCTCCGGCGACGGCGGTTCCCGACCGGGAATCACCCGTGCGACGAGTCTGAGAATGGGTGTGACGACGACGGCGATCGCGTGTTCGATCTGGTGGCGGTAGCGGTAGCCTGACACGCCGACCAAGACGAAGACGGCGAGCAAGACGCCGAGGACGGCGACCGACAGGTAGAGGTCTCGGCTCAGTCGCGTCGCGTCGAGCGCGAAGACGGCGACGCCGGTGAAGGCCATGCCGATCGAGGGCATGAAGTGCAACGTGTCGACGCTGGCGATGGCCGCGAGCCCGTTCTCGTATTCGGTATCGGCGGCTTCGGAGATGAGGAAGGCACTGACTGGTTCCCCGCCGGCCTGACCGAAGGGGGTGATGTTGTTGGCGAACATCGCGGCCGAGAAGACCAGGATCGACTTGACGGCCGAGATTGGGTGACCCAGCGCGTCGAGGACGACGTACAACGACATCCCCCAGGACGCGAGCCAGAAGACTGCGAGTGCGAGGACGACGGCGACCAGCGAGAGCCGGGCACGTTCGAGCGCGGAGATGGTCTCCTCGACGCCAGCGAGCCAGACGAGCAGCCCGAGCACGAGCAGTGCCGCGATAAACAGGGCGATCGTGATCCAGCGGTCGCCGTCCATGCGACTGATGTCTTGGGCGACGACGGCTTGAAGCCTCCGGTCGATTTCTGATGTTGGGCTTTTTGTACTGGCAGGCCAACCGGCCCGCATGGACGAACGGACGGCGCTGGGAGTGCTCGCCGGCCGGCTTCCCCACGCCGGTGACGATGCAGCCGTAATCGAGGATCTCGTGGTGACGACGGACATGCTCCACGAGACGACGGATTTCCCGCCGGGGACGACCCGCTACACGGCGGGCTGGCGGGCCGTCGGGGCCTCCCTGTCGGACGTCGCGGCGATGGGAGCCGACGCCGTCGCTGCGGTCGCGGTCTACGGCGCCCCTCGGTTCGAAGAGAGTGAAGTAATCGATTTCGTCGACGGGGCCTGTGACGTCTGCGAGGCGGTCGATTCGGAATACGTCGGTGGTGACCTCGACCACCACGAGGAGTTCACGGTGGCGACGACGGCCGTCGGCCGGACCGACGAGCCGGTCCTGCGCTCGGGGGCGGCGGTTGGTGAGGCGGTCTGTGTGACGGGGGCGCTGGGCCGCAGCGGGGCTGCCTTGCGCTTGTTCGAGCAAGGCGCGACCGAACGCGCGAACGACCTCTTTCGGTTCGAGCCTCGCATCGGGGCCGGACGAGCACTCGCTCCACACGCGAGCGCGATGATGGATTCGAGCGACGGGCTGGCGCGGTCGCTCCACCAGCTTGCGGAAGCCAGCGACTGTGGGATGGCCGTCGAGACGCCGCTACCGATCGACGGGGCGGTCGACGACGTCGCCACAGACGAGCGCGAGCGGCTGGATCTGGGTGCGTACTTCGGAGAGGATTTCGAACTCGTCTGTACGATCCCCGAGGATCGCCTCTCAGAAGTGAGAGACGCCTCTCCGACGCCGCTGACGCGGATCGGGACCGTCGTCGACAGCGGCGTGACGCTCGATGGCGATCCGATGCCCGACCGCGGGTACACCCATCGTGGTGACTGAACGGCTCAGGCGACGATACGGAAGGGGATCGGCATGAAACAGAGGATGCCGACGAGGAACGTCAGCAGCGCAATCGCCCGCCGTTTCGGGTCGAGTGGTGTCTCACGAATCGGGTCTGCTGGGCCGGCGTAGGCCAGCGCCGTCGCGAACAGCCCCCAGACGATCCAGATACCGATCTCGACGGTGACGTCGCCCCACAGAAAGAGCATGCCGGCGAGGGCGAACAGCGCGGCCGGGATCAGCGCGGCGACGGTCTCCTGTCGTGGCCCGATCAGCGCGCGCAGGACGTGGCCGCCGTCCAGTTGGCCGACGGGCAGGAGATTGAGGAACGTGACGAGCATGCCGAGCCAGCCGGCGAAGACGACCGGATTGAGCTGCTGGGTCGGATCCGAATAGGCGAGCGGCTGGCCGGTCAGAACCGCCAGCCCACGAAGCAGTAGCGGCTCGGCGAACTGGATCTGCGCGGCGTCGCTGCCGGGCGAGGGTGGCGGCACCGAGATCGGCCCCAGGAAGAGTCCGACCACGGTGACGACGACGGTCGCGACGATCCCGGCCAGCGGCCCGGCAGCGCCGATATCGAGCAGGGCTTTCCGACTCGGGATCCGGCCACGCATGCGGATGATCGCGCCGGCGGTCCCGAACGGCGGCGGGATCGGGATGAAGTAGGGCAGACTGGCGTCGACGCGGTGGAGCCGGCTCATGGCGTAGTGGCCGAACTCGTGGATCCCGAGGATCGTCAGGACCGCGAGCGAGAACGGCCAGGCGTGGAGCATGTTCAGGGGGTCCTCGCCGACGTCGATGTGATACCAGACCGTGCCTGCATAGAGCGTCGTCAGGACGGTCGCGAGCGCGAGCGCGACGTTCTTCCAGGGGATGCCGTCGATCTTCCAGGGGATGCCGTCGATCCCGATCGAGCGCTCGCGAGCGACCAGCACGTGTTCGGCCGCCGGGAGGACACCGCCGTCGTGGTAGCGTGCTTGCAACTGGATCTCGTAGCCTCGTTCGTCGAACAGTGGTTCGAGTTCGCGTTCGACCTCGACTGGGGGGACCTGTGGCTCGCCGATGTAGAGGAGGCGATCGCCGTCACGGTGGACGGCAGTCACGTCGTAGAAGGATGCCAGAGCCTCCGGCGCGGGCGCGTCGTCCAACGGATCGCTCGGAGGCATTCGTGTCCCTGTTTGGACAGTGGTTCATAAAATCCCGACGGTACGGGCGAAGTAGGGGGAACGGGTGACCCAGCCAGGGTGGCCGTCTCGATGACCGCCCCAAGCGACCGGGTCGGCGCGGGCGGGGACCCGATACGTTCACACCATGCCAGAGGATCGTTACGCAGCCTCGACTCGCCAGGTGGTCGCGCTCGTGTACGACCACTTCTCGACCTCGATGTCTGTCGCCGAATCTTTGAGTTTGACCATCAGTGCACCGATCTCTTTGGGGGAGAGATCGACTTCGTCGGCGATGAACTTGCTCTTGAAGTAGAGTTCACCGCCGTCGTTGGTCGCCTTCTCCCGCAGGTACGAGCGAAGGCGCTCCTCTTTGGAGTCAGTCGATTCGGCGTCGGCACGTTCGGTGGAGGGCTGTGTCGTCGCGCTCATCTGAGTCACCTCACTCACCCTTATCTGCCGGAGGGTCATATAAAGGGGAGAAGCTTTGGACTGCTTCGACCGATTTTAGCGACTGGTGAGGGTCGAAGTAATTTTTCAACACTGCACGAGAATCCTTTAGATATTTTAAAACTGTCTCTCTGTACTTATTTCTCAAAATATCATAGTTGGTATATTGTCTGACAATTCACTGCCGAAAGCTGTTTTAGGGCCGCTTGGGAGAGAATCAAACAGCGTTCTCAGGTATCGAAGTGGCGACTGTGGAGGGCGAATATCATCGTTCGTGGACCCAGAACGCGTCTTCGACGGTGACTTCCTTTTTGAAGATGGGGACTTCGTCTTTCAGTCGGTCGATGCCGTCCGAGACGGTTTCGAACGCTTCCTCGCGGTGGCCCGCGAGCACGACGACGAAGACGATGTCCTCGCCGGCCTCGATGACGCCGGTACGGTGGTGGAGTCGGACGGCTTTCACGCCGTCTCTGCCAGTGAGTTCCGCTTCGATGTCTTCCAGCCGATCCTCGGCGACGCCCTCGTACTTCTCGAAGGCCAGATGTTCGGTCCGGTCGTCTTCGGGGTGGTCTTTTGCGCGCACTTGCCCTGTAAAAGTCGCGATCGCACCCGCCTCTGCTGCTACGGGGTCGCGTTTGACGGACTGAACGAGCGAGTCGAGCGTCTCGAAGGGGTCGGTATCGTGCAATGCCTCGATGACCGCCTCGATGTCGACCGCGTCCGCGTTCGGCGCGTTCGCGATCGCCTCGCCAGCGTGCTCGCGACCGCCGAGGACCACCTGCGGAATCGCGGCGTCGCTGTACCCTTCGACGAGCGTGTAGTCGAACTCGGGCGCGAGATCTTCGAGCGTCCCGCGAAGCGTCCGATTCTCACCTGTGGCGAACCACTCGCCCCGGTCGGTGAGACCGTAGGTTCGATCCGCGCCGGCCGCGCGATGGCGCGCGGTGTCTTTGCCCTCGGTGTCGACGTCGAAGTCGTGGAGGTGTTTGATCGTCGCGACGCGGCCCCGTGATTCGAGACGGTCGGCCAGTCGCTCGACGAGGGTCGTCTTCCCCGTGTCGGAGTGACCGACCGCACCCAGTACGTACATACCCGAGGAGAGGACGGGAGAGGGCTTGAGAGTTCGGCCTCGCGGGTGCGCGACAGGGTTGACAATTCTTAAGAGTGGCTCGCGGCTACCCCGACCCAATGAAGACAGTCGTCTCTATCGGCGGGAGCGTGCTCGTGCCCGACCTCGATGCGGGCCGGGTCGAGGAGTTCGCCGACGTCGTCGAATCGCTCGCCGAGGCTGGCCAGAACCTGGGAATCGTCGTCGGTGGCGGCCCGGTCGCACGACAGTACATCGGCGCGGCCCGCGATCTCGGCGCGAACGAGGGCGAGCTCGACCAGCTCGGAATCGACACCACGCGCCTGAACGCGCGCCTCTTGCTCGCGGCGCTGGACGAGGATCTGGCCGCCCCCTCGATCCCCGAGAACTACGAACAGGCCGCCGAAGCACTCCACCGCGACAGCGTCGTCGTCATGGGCGGGGTCGTCCCGGCACAGACGACCGACGCCGTCTCCGCCGCACTCGCTGAATACGTCGACGCCGACCGACTCGTCTTCGCGACATCGGTCCCCGGCGTCTTCGACGCCGACCCGAACGAGGACCCCGACGCCGAACGCTACGACGAGATCGAAGCGAGCGAACTGGTCGACCTGATCGCCCGCGGCGAGTCGCTCGGCTCGGCCGGCTCGAACGCGCCGATCGACCTGCTCGCGGCGAAGGTGATCAAACGCTCGGGCATCGACGCCATCGTGCTCGACGGCACAGATCCGAGCGCAGTCGAGCGTGCGCTGCTCGACGGCGAGTTCGACGGGACCCGGATCGTCCCGGACGGGGTGTGAGATGAGCGAACCGATCGACCCCTACGAGGTGGGGCGAGACAGCGAGCAGGCGTTCTGGGCCGACGCCGTCGCCGACGTGATCGAGGCGCGTGATCCCGAGGACCCGATCGTGATCAAAGGTGGTGTCTCGCCGTCGGGCGTCCCGCACCTGGGCCACGTCAACGAGATTATGCGTGGGTACTTCGTCGCCGAGGCGCTGCGCGAACGCGGTCACGAGGTCCGGCAGGTCTTCACGAGCGACGACAAAGACCGCCTGCGGAAGATTCCACGCCGACTCGCGGATCTGGACGGGAATATCGTCGGTCTGGGCGAGGTCGACGCCGGTGCACTCGGGCGGAATCTGGGCAAACCCTACACCGACATCCCCGACCCCTTCGGCTGCTGTGACTCCTATGGAGCGCACTTCACGACAATCCTGCAGGACAGCGCCGAGGCCCTCGGGGTTCCCATCGAGTTCGTCTCGAACACCGACCTCTACGAATCGGGGGAGTTCGACGACGCCATCGAGCACGTGCTGGCGAACCAGGGTCGCGCACGCGAGGTACTCAGCGAGTACCAAGACAAGGTCGACGAGACCTACGTCCCCTTCCAGGCCCAGTGCGAGGAGTGTGGCAATCTCACGGAGGGCATAACGAGTGTGGATCTCGACGCGGGCACCGTCTCGTACGTCTGCGAGGACGTCGAGGCCGGCGACGACACCATCGAGGGTTGCGGTCACGAGGGAACAGTCTCGATCCGCGAGGGCAAACTGCCGTGGCGCTTCGAGTGGCCCGCCCAGTGGGAGATTCTCGGTGTGGACTTCGAGCCCTTCGGCAAGGACCACGCCGAAGGCTCCTGGCCCTCCGGTGAGGATATCGCGCGAAACGTCTTCGAGATCGAACCTCCGGTGCCGATGGTCTACGAGTGGTTCACGCTCGACGGCGAGGCGCTCTCGTCGTCGTCGGGTAACATCGTCACTGTCGACGAAGTGCTGGAGCTGCTCGAAGTCGAAGTGTTGCGGTACTTCTTCGTGAAGAACCCGACGAAGGCGCGGGACTTCTCGATCGAGCACCTCGACCAGCTCGTCGACGAGTTCGATCGCTTCGAGCGCGTCTACTTCGGCCAACAGGACTCGGGAAGCGACCGCGAGGCCGAACTCACCGAGCGCGAGGCAGCACTGGCCGAACGAGCCTATCCCATGGTCGTCGACGAGATTCGAGAAGATCGGATCCGTATTCCGTACACCTTCGCCGCGGTGCTGGGGATGACTGACGACCCCGACCTCCGCGAAGAGATTGCCCGGCGCGAGGGGCACATTCCCGAGGACGCCCCCGAGTGGGCTGTCGAGGGAGCGCTCGCGAGAGTCGAGCGAGCGCGCAACTGGGCGCGACGCACCGACAACGAGTTCAACTACGAACTCAGACGCGGGTCGATTCCCGCGGTCGACTTCGACGACGCGACCGCGGCAGCCCTCGACGATGTCGCCGCCGTCGTCGAGTCGGGTGGTGACGGCGACACGATTCAGGCAGCGATCTACGAGGCCGCTGAGGACCACGACGTCGGGGTCGCAGACCTGTTCAGCGCGGGCTACCGCCTGTTTTTCGACCTCGAAGAGGGGCCGAAACTCGGGCCGTTCCTCGCGAAACTCGATCGGGAGTTCGTCGTCGGCCGCCTCCGACAGAAACGATAGCTCCCGGAGCTGGAAACGATCCTCGCGTCCATAGTTTATACGCCTCCGTAACGTTGGATGGGATATGCCGACGGTCGAGACAGAGTCGCTGGGTGCCGCGATCGCCACCGAATCCGAGCGTGAACAGCGCGAGGTGATCGCGCCTGCGACTGGCGAGCGGCTGGGACACGTCCCGCGCGGCCAGCCCGAAGACGTCACTGCTGCCGTCGAGCGTGCTCGGGACGCCCAGCGAGCGTGGGCAGATCGACCCCTGGACGAGCGAGTCGCCGTCCTGCGGGACGTCGCGGACCGCGTCCTCGACGAACAGTCGTGGCTGCTGGACGTTTTGCAGGCAGAAACGGGCAAAGCGAGAGTCGACGCCGTCGAGGAGGTGTTCGACGTCGCGATCAACGCCCGCTACTACGCCAGCGAGGCCGACTCGCTGCTCAGCCCCACGCGACGCCGCGGTGGTGTCCCGCTGGCGACAAAGACGGTCGAACACCGCTACCCGAAGGGTGTCGTCGGGCTGATCGTCCCCTGGAACTACCCGCTGACACTCGCGCTCTCGGACGCGCTACCCGCACTCTTGGCGGGCAACGCCGTCGTCTGCAAGCCCGCAGCGTCGACGCCCTATACTGCCCTGGCTGCGGCGCGACTCCTCCGCGAAGCGGGCCTCCCCGAAGACTGTTTCCAGGTCGTCACAGGAACTGGCTCGACGCTCGGGGAGCCACTGATCGAGGCTGTCGATATGATCGGCTTTACCGGGAGCACGGAGACGGGCCGGGTCGTCGCCGAGGCGGCCGGGCGACACCTGACGCCGGCCTCGTTAGAACTCGGCGGGAAGAATCCCATGCTCGTACTGGCCGACGTAGATTCCGAGACGGCGGCCGCCCAGGCCGTCGAGGACTGTTTCGCCAACGCGGGGCAACTCTGTGTCTCGATCGAGCGCATCTACGTCGAACAGGCGAATTTCGAGGCGTTCCGGGACGCTTTCGTCGCGGAGACCCGCCAGCTGACACTCGGTGTCGGGACCGACTGGGACGTCGACGTGGGGTCGTTGCAGTCGGCCGACCAGCTCGAGCGCGTGCAGGCTCACGTCGACGACGCGCTCGACCGTGGTGCGTCGCTGCTGACTGGGGGTCGCCACCGCCCCGACGTCGGGCCGTTCGTCTACGAACCGACGGTGCTGACCGACGTGCCCACTGACGCCGACCTCACTGACGAGGAGACGTTCGGGCCGGTGGTTCGACTCGAATCCGTCCCGGACGCCGAGACGGCCGTCGAGCGGGCCAACGACACCCCCTATGGACTCAACGCCACTGTCTGGAGCGGCGACCGCGAGCGGGGCGAGCAACTCGCCAGACAGATCGAGTGTGGGACTGTCAGCGTCAACGGGACCTATCGGACCGCGTGGGTGAGCGTCGACGCGCCGATGGGCGGGCGCAAGGACTCGGGGATCGGTCGCCGACACGGCCGCCAGGGTATCGAGAAGTACACCGACAGCCAGACTGTCGCCGTCCAGCGCAGCCTCCCACTGAAGCCCTCGTGGGCCTCGAACGGGCTGTGGGCCCGCACGATGAACGCGACGCTCCGAGCCTGGAACAGACTCTCGCGGTGGTGGCCGTGAGCGTCTTTCTGACCGGGTTTCCCGGCTTTCTCGGCTCGGCGCTGGTCGAGCGCTTGCTTGAGCGCACGGATCGAGTCGACTGTCTGATCCAGGCCCGGTATCGCGAGCAGGCCCAGCGGCGGGCCGAGCAGATTGCCGGCGACGACTGGCCCGAGCGGATCGCGCTCCACGTGGGCGACATCACCGAGCCGGATCTCGGCCTCGACGCCGACACAGCCCGGGAGATCCAGGACCGTACTGTCGAGACGTTCCATCTCGCGGCCGTCTACGATCTCGGCGTCTCCCGGGCGGTGGCCGAGGCCGTCAACGTCGACGGCACCGAACACGTGCTGAATTTCGTCGAAGGCTGCGAAACGCCGCGCCTGCACTACGTCAGCACCTGCTACGTCAGCGGCCGGTACGACGGCGTCTTCTCCGAGGCCGATCTGGACGTCGGCCAGACGTTCACCAACCACTACGAGGCGACGAAGTTCGAGGCCGAGAAGCGTGTGAAGGAACGGATGCACAGTCTGAAGGCGACGATCTACCGGCCGGCGATCGTCGTCGGCGACAGCGAGACGGGCGCGACCGAGAAGTACGACGGTCCCTACGGAATCCTTCGGTTTCTACTGTGCCAGCCTCGCCACGCGGTCCTGCCGCGGATGGCCGGGGCCGAGACGTACGAGGTCAACCTCGTCCCGCGGGACTTCGTGGTCGACGCGATCGAGCACCTGAGCGGTCTCGACGGCTCGGCAGGTGAGGTCTACCAGCTCTGTGACCCGAACCCGCCGACGGTCGCGGAGACGGTCGACCTGTTCGCGAACGCGACCGGGCGGACGGTCCACACAGTCCCACTGCCCCGGCGGCTCGTCGAGGGGTCGCTGCGGTGGATTCCGGGCGCGGCGGCACTGACGGGCGTCGATCCCGACACTGTTCCGTACTTTTCGCACCCGACGCAGTACGTCTGCCCGAACACGCGCCGGGATCTGGCTGGATCGTGTATCGAGTGTCCGCCGCTCGGCTCGTACGTCGACGCACTGGTGGCGTACCTCAGGGCGAATCCCGACCTCCGGACGGGCGCGATGCAGTGAGCACGAGTTTCAGACCCTGAAAGTCGCCCGCTTTTTATATGCTGGTCGCGCGAAACGAACCGGATATGGCAGCAATCGAGCTGGACGGCCTCGCCAAGGAGTACAGCGGGGGCGTGACGGCGCTGCGGGGAATCGATCTCGACGTCCGAGATGGTGAGATATTCGGATTTCTGGGGCCGAACGGGGCCGGGAAGTCGACGACGATCAACATCCTGCTGGACTTCGTCCGGCCGAGTGGGGGGTCGGCCCGCGTGCTCGGGCTGGACGCCCAGGACGACACCCAGGAGGTTCGGCGCCGAACCGGCGTCCTCCCGGAGGGATACACGGTCTACAGCCGTCTGACGGGTCGCCAGCACGTCGAGTTCGTGATCGAGTCCAAGGACGCCGACGACTACGCCGACGAGATTCTCGAACGCGTCGGGATCGAAGACGCCGCCGACCGAAAGGCCGGCGACTACTCTAAAGGGATGAAACAGCGCCTCACGCTGGGGATGGCGCTGGTCGGCGACCCCGACCTGCTCATCCTGGACGAACCCTCGACCGGACTCGACCCTTCGGGTGTTCAGGACGTCAGGCGGATCGTCAAGGAGGAATCGGATCGCGGAACGACGGTCTTCTTCTCGAGTCACATTCTGAGTCAGGTCGAAGCGGTCTGTGACCGCGTCGGCATCCTCCGCAAAGGCGAACTGGTCGCCGTCGACACCGTCGAGGGGCTTCGTGACGCCGCCGGGACCGAGGCACGACTCCGGATCAGTGTCGGGGAGTACGAACCCGAAGACGTCGAGGCTGTCCGCGCGCTGGAGGGCGTCTCGGAGGTCCAGCAACGCGACGGCGAACTGATCGTCTCGGTCGCCGACGGATCGAAGACGAGCGTCCTCACGACGCTTGAAGACCGCGGTGTGGCCGTGAACGACTTCGAGACGGAGGAAGCCTCCCTCGAAGAGCTGTTCCTGTCCTACACCGACGAGGAGGTGGACGCATGAGCTGGAGCGCCGTCGCCAAGAAGGACTTCACGGACGCGCTTCGCTCGCGGGCGATCTGGGCGATTTCGGTGGTGTTCATCCTGCTGTCGGTCGTCATCGCGTACGTCTACGGGTCGTTCAGCGCCGACCAGCTGGGGACCGAGGAAGTCACTGCTGAGGGGCTGGTGTTCTTCCTGGCGAGCAACATCACGCTGTTCGTCTCGATCACGGCGCTGGTCATCGCCTACAAGTCGATCGCTGGCGAGCGCGAGAGCGGCTCGCTCAAGATCCTGCTGTCGCTCCCGCACACTCGCCGGGACGTCCTCCTCGGGAAGGTCCTCGGCCGCGGAGCCGTCCTCGCGATTCCCGTCGTCGTCGCGCTCGCGATCGGTGCGGTCGTGGGCAGCGCGATGCTCGGTGAGGTCGCCGCCCAGGCACTGCTCGCACTCCTGGTCGTCTCGCTGGTCTTCACGTTCGCGTACGTCAGCGTGATCGTGGGGCTGTCGGCGATCACCGGGTCGACGACTCGCGCGTCGATGTTGACCATCGGCTTCTTCGTCCTGTTCGAGTTCCTCTGGGGGATCGTCTCTATCGGGATCGTCTGGGCCTCGAACGGGTTCAGTCTCCCCCAGAGTACGGCCGCGTATCCCGACTGGATCTTCGTCGTGAATCAGGTCCCGCCCAGTGGCGCGTACACTACGTTCCTGTACGCCCTCGTCCCGGGTGCCTCCGGGAACGCGGCCGACATCGACGCCTTCTACGCGACGCCGTGGCTCGGCGCGGTCGTCCTCCTGTTCTGGCTGGTCGTCCCCGCCGCTCTCGGCTACTGGCGCTTCTCGAAGGCCGACCTCTGACGAAAGGCAATACCTTTCACACGCCCCTTTGAACGCGGAATTATGGCTGCGATAGACGTCAGTGGTGTCACCAAGCAGTTCGGTGGCGTCACAGCCCTCCAGAACCTCGACCTCACGGTCGAGGACGGCGAAGTGTTCGGCTTTCTCGGGCCAAACGGCGCGGGCAAGTCAACCACGATCGATATCCTGCTCGATCACGTCCGACCGACGGCCGGCTCGGCGCGCGTCTTCGGCATGGACGCCCAGGACCAGTCCGTCTCGATCCGCGAGCGCACGGGCGTCCTTCCCGAAGGCTACGGGCCGCTCGGACAGATGACCGGTCGCACGCACGTTGAGTTCGCGCTCGAAGCCAAGGGCGCAGGCGGTGACCCCGACGCACTGCTCGAACGGGTCGGGATCACCGGCGCGGCGGATCGACGAGCGGTCGACTACTCCAAGGGGATGAAACAGCGACTCATGCTCGCGATGGCGCTGGCCGGCGATCCCGAACTGCTCATCCTGGACGAACCCACGACCGGGCTGGACCCCAACGGCGCGCGGACGATGCGCAAGATCGTCCAGGAAGAGGCCGACCGCGGCGCGACGGTCTTCTTCTCCAGTCACATCCTCGAACAGGTCGAGGCCGTCTGTGATCGCGTAGGCATCCTCAATCAGGGCCACCTCGCGGCCGTCGACACCATTGACGGCCTCCGAGAGGCCGCCGGCGCGACCGGGCAGGTCCGAGTGACGATGGATGCCGTTCCGGACGGGCTGATCGAGACGATCGAGGGCCTCGACGGCGTCAATAGCGTCTCGATCACGGACGGGACGCTCGTCGCAGGGTGTGAGAACCCCGCGAAGGGCGCGGTCGTCCACCGCTGCTACGAGGCCGGAACGGTCGAGGACGTCGAGACCAGCGAGGCCTCGCTGGAGGATCTGTTCGTCTCCTACACGGGAGGTGGAGCCTGATGAATCGATTGTTGCAGATCGCACGGAAGGACTTCAGAGACGCTGCCAGAGACCGCGAGTTGTACGTCGCTGGGGCGCTGTTCCTGCTGCTGGGGCTGGCAATCGGCTACATCGTCGGGGGAAGTCCAGAGCAGGCCGACGGCGCTTCGGTGGCGTTCGGCTCGCTTGCGGGTCTGACGTTCATCGGCACGCTCGCGGCAGTCGCGCTGTCCCAGAACCAGATCGTCGGCAAGCGTAGCTCCGGGGAGCTTCGGGTGTTGCTCAGCCTCCCGTTCTCGCGGCGAGACGTCGTATACGGCTCGTTCTTCGGACGATGGGCACTTCTCGCGACCATGTCAATCGTCACGCTGGTCGTTGCGGCCGGACTGGCGTTTCTCAGAGGCGCACCCGTCGGCGTCGCGCCGCTACTAGGCGCGATTGTTCTCGCGAGCGTGCTGCTGGGCGTCTTCGTCAGCCTCGCTGTCGGCCTCTCGGCGGGGTCGGAGAACACCGCACGGGCGGCCGCAGGCTCCTTCGGAATCTTCATCGTCGTCCTGTTCCTGTGGGGACAGCTTCCTGGAATCGTGCGGTACGTCCTCAACGGCTTTTCGAGTCCGACCGGTGCAACGCCATCCTGGGCGAAAGCCTGGGGACATCTCCAGCCGATTGCAGCCCTCAGAAACCTGAGCGTGGACGTGTTCCCCGATCTCGCCCCTGCCCTGTCGGCGTTTGCAAACTCGATCCCCGAGTCACAACCAGTCTACACCGAACCCTGGTTCGGGGCGCTCGTCGTGCTGGCGTGGGTCGTCCTGCCCGTGACTGCGGGCTATCTCAAACTCCGTGGCGCGGACCTCTAACGCAAGTCCGATAGCACTCCACCCCCGACGCTATTCTATGACCGACACGCCGCCGCTGGCCGTCGACGTCGACGGGACGCTGACCGACGGCCAGCAGGCCGTCGACCCCCGCGTCCTGCCTGTCCTCCGGAATTGGGACGCACCTGTGGTCGTCGCCACCGGAAAATCGCTGCCGTATCCGGTCGCGCTCTGTCAGTTCGCCGGGATCCCGACGAGAGTGATCGCCGAGAACGGCGGCGTCACCGCCATCGCCGACACCGACGCAATCGTCTACGATGGCGACCGCGAGGCCGCCCAGGCAGTCCTCGACGAGTACGTCGCGGCAGGCCACAGCCCGGGCTGGCGCGAGACCGACTTCGTCAATCGCTGGCGCGAGACCGAGGTCGCCGTCGCCCGCGAGCAGCCACTCGAACCGCTGGAAGATATCGCCGCCGACCACGGCCTCGAAGTGGTCGACACCGGCTACGCCTACCACGTCAAAGACCCCGAAATGAGCAAGGGCAACGCCCTGCGGACCGCCGCGAGCGAACTCGGTTTCGATCCCGCGGACTTCCTGGCGGTCGGCGACTCCGCGAACGACGTTTCGACGTTCGCGATCGCCGGCGAGGCCATCGCGGTCAGAAACGCCGACGACGCCGCGCTGGCCGCGGCCGACCGCGTGACCGACGCGAGTTACGCCGACGGCTTTCTCGAAGCAGTCGAGGAGTACCGCGAGTAGGCGCTCGACGGAACGCAAGCCTTAGTGACGCGCTCGCCCGAAGCAGGACTAATGCGCGACGTCTTCGAAGTGCGGACCTACGACGGGGCCGGCCGACTGGGCGAGTTGACGGTCCCCCGGGCCGACGTGACCGTCGAGACACCCGCTCTCCTCCCGGTCGTCAACCCGCACGTCCAGACCCTCGAGCCGTCCCGACTCCAGTCGGAGTTCGGCGCGGAGATCATGATTACCAACAGCTACATCCTCCACGGTAGCGGGGACCTCCGCGACACCGTCCTCGAAGAGGGGTTGCACGACATGCTCGGGTTCGACGGAGCGATCATGACCGACTCTGGCTCCTTTCAGTTGGCCGAGTACGGCGAGATCGACGTCACCACGCCCGAGATCCTCCAGTTCCAGCACGACATCGGCAGCGACATCGGCACGCCCGTCGACATCCCGACGCCGCCGGACGTCGAGCGCGAGCAGGCCGAATCCGAACTCAACACGACGCAAGAACGACTCGAAATCGCAGAAGGCGTCGACGTGGGCGAGATGCTGGTCAACGCGCCCATCCAGGGCTCGACGTATACTGATCTGCGACGGGAGGCAGCCGAGCACGCCTACAGTACCTCTCTGGACGTCTTCCCGATCGGCGCGGTCGTGCCCCTCCTGAACAGCTATCGCTACGCCGACGTGGCCGAGATCGTCGATTCGGTCAAGCGCGGCCTCGGCGGGGACGCCCCGGTCCACCTGTTCGGTGCGGGCCACCCGATGATGTTCGCGCTGGCGGTCGCGATGGGATGTGACCTGTTCGACTCGGCGGCCTACGCCCTCTATGCACGGGATGAACGCTATCTCACAGTCAGGGGGACCGAACACCTCGAAGACCTCGAATATTTCCCGTGTCACTGCCCGATCTGTAGCGACTACACGCCCGCGGAACTCCGGAAGATGGACGACCAGGCCGCCGAGGACCTGCTGGCCGAGCACAACCTCCACGTCTCATTCGGTGAGATGCGGACGATCAAGCAGGCCATCAAAGAGGGAAGCCTGTTCGAACTCGTCGAGCAGCGCGCGCGAAACCACCCGACGATGCTCGACGGCTATCGCACCCTCCTCGACGGTGTCGACCGCCTGGAGGCGAGCGACCCTGCGAGCAAGGACGCGTTCTTCCACGTCTCGACCGAGAGTTCGCGCCGGCCCGAAGTCGTTCGCCACCACGAACGCCTCGACCGCTTCGATCTCGACGGTGAGATCCTGCTCGCGACCGACCGTGGGGCGCTCGACCGCGAGTTCGACGAGCGATGGGCCGTGACGCCGCCCTTTGGTCCCTACCCGCCCGCGCTCTCGGAGGCCTATCCGCTGACGGCGGAGGTTCCAGAGCGATTCGAACGGCAGGCCTACGCGGCCGCCGCCGAGGGAATCCGGCGGCTGGTCGCTGTCAATCCCGATGCCGAGTTCACCGTGGCGTTGTGGGATTGGCCCGACGACGTGCTGGAGACGCTGCCAGACGACATACGGGTCGAATCGACGGACAGTTACTCCGAGAAGACGGAGGAATCGGTATGACCGACTACTTCGAAGTCCACCACCGCGACGGGGCCGCGCGAGTGGGTGAACTCCGTCTCGCCGATCCGGTGCGGACGCCGACGCTGGCCGACGATATTACTGTGGACGCCGGCAGCGAGTGGCCCGAGGCCCGCGAGCTGCCCGAGGGCGACGAGAACGAGTTGACGATCCTGCCCCATCGCGGCCTCCCCAGCGGTACCCCCGAAGAAGTCGCCGACGCCTTCGCCCCCGACTACCCCGAGGTCGACTACCCCAACGCCGTCGTCGTCTCGCCGGACACAGTCGAGAACTTCGGCGCGGACGCCTACGTCCTGTCAGGGGCACAGGGGATCGCCGGCCACGCCGCGGCCCTCGTCGAGACGATGATCGACGTTCGCGAGTCGATCCCGGCTGACAGCGCACTCTATCTCCCCGGAATCGCCACGCCCGCCAACGTCGCGACGCTCGTCTACGCCGGCGTCGACCTCGTCGACACCGACCGCGCCGTCATCAAGGGCACCCAGGGCAAGTACCTCACCAGCGACGGCGAGGTCTTTCTGGAGGATCTGGAAGAGCTTCCGTGTGCCTGTCCGGCCTGCCAGCAACCGGCCGAGACGGTCGAGCGCGCCGACTGCGTCGAGCACAACGTCAACGCCCTCCGCGCGGAACTCGCCCGCGTCCGCGAGCGGATTCGCGCCGGCCGCCTGCGTGACTACATCGAGGGCCAGGCCCGCCACGAGCAGTGGCTCACTGCCACCTTCCGTCGACTCGACCAGCAGTACGGCTATCTCGAAGAACGGACGCCGATCGTCCGCGGGGCCGAACTCACGGCCGCCAGCGACGACACCCTCCGACGCGTCGAGATTCAGCGCTTCGCCGAGCGCGTGACTGGCCGCTACACCAACCGCTTCGACAACCCCCTCGTTCTGGTTCCGTGCTCGGCTCGCAAGCCCTACAGCGAGTCCAACAGCCACGGTCAGTTTCACGATTCGATCCAGTTCCGCGGCCACACCGTCTCGATGACCTCTCCCATCGGCGTCGTCCCGCAGGAACTCGAACTCACCTACCCCGCCCAGCACTACGACTCGGTCGTGACGGGCCGCTGGACCGCCACCGAGATCGAGTTCGTCGCGGACGTGCTCGAAGCCTATCTCGAACGCAACGAGTACCCGCGGTACATCGCCCATCTCCCCGAGGACTACCAGCCGATCGTCGAGCGCGTCGAGCGCAGTTTAGGAATCGACTTCGAGTACACTGTGGTCGACCATCCCACCGACACCGAATCGCTGGCGAATCTCTCCAGCACGCTCGCGGGCGAGCAACGGTATCAGAAACGCGAGCGCCAGCACAACACCATCAAAGCGATCGCGGACTACCAGTTCGGCGAAGGCGCTGGAGAGGCACTGTTCCACGATCTCCAGATAGAGAGTCGCTATCCCAAACTCCGGGCCCACGACAGCGACGGCGAGCAACTGGCGGCGCTCGTCCCCAACTACGGGACGCTGTCGCTGACCATCGCGGGTGCGAAACGCTGGCTCGATAGCGACCTCCCGACCAAGACCGCCGAGATCGACGCGTTCGTCCCGCAGGGAAGCGTCCTCGCGCCGGGCATCGTCGACGCTGACGACGACATCCGACCCGGCGACGAGGTCGTCTTCGAGGGGCCCAGAGCCCTCTCGATCGGCCGCGCGGAGATGTCCGGCCCGGAGATGGCCGAGAGCACGCGCGGGATCGCCAGCGAAGTCCGCCACACCGAGGAGAAGTAGACCGCTCGACCTGTCAGCACCGCCGGAAACGCCTTTTCAGTCTGGGATTCCTCTCGACAGGTATGACTGATTGGTCTGCAGTGCTGTGGGGATTCGTGGTCGGGATCGTCGCAGGTCTGCTCGCGTTCGTGATCCCGGTCGTCGGACACGTCGGCGCGGGACTCATCGCGGGTTTCGTCGCCGGCTATCTCGCCGGCGGTGGCTTCCGCAGCGGTGCGTGGCACGGACTCCTCGCGGGGGCGCTCGACGGGCTCGTCATCGTCGTGTTGATCGTCCCGATCGCCGGCCTCATCGGCGGCGTCACTGTGGGCCCCGTCGGGGGTCTCCTCGGCGGGCTCGGCGTCTTCGTCGTCGGGATCGTGATCGCGTTCGTCTTCGCGATCGACAGCGCGCTCGGCGGACTGGTCGGCGCGCTGGTCTCGCCGAACGACGACAGGTGACTGGCGCGTCGAACCGCCGCTGTCCCAGGTTCACCACAAGAGCCTTCCATCCGTCGGTCGCGCACCCTGTATGGACAGTCGGCTTGCGAGCGTCCTCGACGAGGCCTTTCCGGACCGCGAGGTCGCCGAGACGTCGCCGCCGGGGCCGTCCTGGAACGAGCAGAACCGGACGGTCCAGGTCACGTTCGCCGACGGCGAGACGATCTATCTGAAGCTCGCCGTCGACGGCGATCCGTCCGGCGTCGTCCGAGAGAGCGCGGTGATCCCGTACGTCGGGGCCAACTACCGGATTCCGGTCCCGACGGTGCTGGCAAGTGACCCCGAGCACGAGATCCCGTATCTGGCGACCGCTCCCGTGCCGGCCGCGGACTTTCTCTCCCGGTGGGACGACGCGGGGGAGGCCCAGCGGGAACAGTTCGCCCGGGAGGTCGGCGAGAGTCTTGCACGAGTGCACGACCAGCGCTTCGACCGGCACGGACACGTCGTCGGCGGCGGGGCCGCCGGACTCGAACTCGACGCCGGGCCGTGGACGGACGTCCTCGTGGACACGATCGAGGACCTCCGCGAGATCACGCCGGACGACCAGTTCGATCACCACTTCGACGACGTCATCGCGGCCGTCGAGGACGCCCGTGATCTACTGGATTCGGCCCCGGCGGCGCTGTTGCACGGCGACACGGCCGTCCCGAACTGCTTCCGGGCGGACGAGCGGATCGGCTTTCTGGACTGGGAGATCGCCCACGTCGGCGACCCCGTTCGCGACCTCCAGTACACGCGCGACCAGCACTTCGACTCGCTCAGATCGTCCGGTCCCGAGAGACTCGTGACCGCCTTTTACGACGGCTACCGCGAGCAGGCCGGAGGCCTTCCGGAGGGATTCGACGACCGGCTGCCGGTCTACGAGGCCGTCAACCATCTGGGAATCTCCGGGCACGTCGAACGGATCGCCGAGTTCCACGACGAACCCCGTGACGAACTGGCCGCATGGATCGACGCGGAGATGTCTCGGTTGCTGGCGACTATTCGATGAGTATGGTCCGACAACGCTATCGGCCGATCGGCCCGCGCTGGCTGCTGGTCGGTGCTGTGGCGGCGGCCCTGCTGGTGGCGGCGGTCCTTCCGACTGGCGATACCGTGGCTCGCACTGGGCCGTTCGGGATCCGGCTCGATCTCTGGTTACACGCGATCGGGTATGCCGCCCTGGAAGTAACTGCCCTCGCTGCGATTGCCGGTGACTCGGATCCACCGCTTCCCATCCGGGCAACGCCGGTGGCTGTCGTCGGCTACGGCCTCCTGTTAGAAGGCGTTCAACTGCTGGTTCCCTACCGAACGGGCAGTCTCGCGGACGCACTGGCCAACGCTGTCGGTGTGGTCTTCGCACTGATCTGCTGGTCCCTCGTCGTCCGCCTGCGCTGACCTGTCGTCCGGGATACCGTTATGTCGCTGGGCGTGGTATCTGGTGACATGTCCAGCGAGGAGGCATACGTGCCGGGCGTCGTCCGCTGGTTCATTGTGGCCATCGTCCTGGGGCTCGTGCTCGTCGCGGCGTTCTGGCGGCCCGAGTCGGCCGTCACTCGACCTGGCCCGCTCGGACTGCTGGACGAACGAACCTGGGTCGAAGGCGCCTCCTACGGGGTGTTGACGCTGACACTCCTGTACGCGATCTCGCCGGCCAGCAGTTCCGGAACGATTTCGCCACTTTTCGTCCCGATTTTCGTGCTCTCGCTGGCCTGTCTTCTCGAAGCCGGACAGGCACTCACCGGTGTGGCGACGTTCGAAGCGGTCGATCTGGTCGCCGCGGCGGCCTGTTCGATCGGTGTGACGCTCGTCTGGGACGCCGGCCGGCGCGCGATCCGGTTGCCACCTGCGTGACTCCTCGTATCGCCACCCTCACATCGACTCGGGCGCGGCGACGCCCAGCGCGTCTAGCGCGTTCGCGACCGCGGTCTTCGCAGCGGCCACGACTGCCAGTCGTGCCGCCCGCGTCTCGGGATCGTCGGCAGTGAGAACGGGACACTCCCGGTAGAAGGTGTTGAACGTCTCGGCGATGTCGCGGGTGTACGTCGCGACGACGTGCGGGCGATGTTCGTCGGCGGCGCGCTCGACGACCTCTTCGAACCGGGCGATCTCGCGGATCAACGCGGCGCTCTCCTCGGCGTCGAGCGCGTCGGCGTCGACCCGGTCTGGGACCTCGTGGCCAGCCGATACACCTTCGTCCAGAATTCCACAGCACCGCGCGTGGACGTACTGGACGTACGGCGCGGACTGGGCCTCGAAGTCCAGCGCGCGCTCCCACTCGAAGGTGATCCCCTTGGTGGGCTGTTTGGAGACGATGTCGTACCGCACCGCGCCGATTCCGACCTGGTGGGCGATGCGCTCGACGTCTTCGTCGCTCAGGTCGTCCCCACGCAGGCGGTCGTCCAGGCGGTCCTCGACCTCCTGGCGGGCGCGGTCGATGGCCTCGTCGAGCAGGTCGTCCAGATCGACACCGGTCCCCTTTCGGGTGCTCATCCCGCCCTCCGGGAGGTTGACCCACGAGTAGAAGACCTGTTCGAGCTGGTCGGTGTCGTGGCCCAGCAACTCCAGGGTCGAGGAGAGCTGGTCGGCCTGGAGTTTGTGATCCTCACCGAGCACTGTCACCGCACGGTCGAAGTGCTCGAACTTCCACTCGTGGTGAGCCAGATCTCGCGTGGTGTAGAGCGACGTTCCGTCCGCGCGCAGGAAGACGAGGTTCTTCTCGAAGTCCGGCAGGTCGAGTTGCCAGGCGTCTTCCTCGTAGACGGCACAGTCGAGTTCCTTCAGTCGGGCGACCACGTCGTCGGTGCTCCCGTCGCGCATGAACCGCGTCTCCTTGACGAACTCGTCGAACGTCGCAGGAAGGCGTTCGAGCGTGCCCGTCATCCCTTCGAGGACGGTGTCGACGACCTCGCTCACGCGCTCGAAGGTTTCTTCGTCGCCGTCTTCCAGTCCCTGGAGGATCGCCGCGATCTCGGCTTCTGCCTGTTCGCCGGCGTCTTCGCCGGCGTCTTCGAGGTAGCTGTTGCCCTTGCGGTAGTACCGGACCATCTCGTACTCGGGTGAGTCGCGTTCGGGTTCCGGCAGGTCGCTGTCGTCGAAGGTCTCGTAGGCCCACGTGAACACGGCGATCTGGCGACCGGCGTCGTTGACGTAGTAGTTGGTCTCGACGTCGTAGCCCGCGTACTCGAGGACTCGCGCCAGCGCGTCACCGATGATCGGGTTGCGGGCGCGGCCGACGTGGACCGGCCCCGTCGGATTGGCCGAGGTGTGTTCGACGACGACGCTGGTCTCCTTGTCGGGCAGGTGACCGAAGTCCTCTCTCTGGGCGGCTTCGACGGTGGCTTCGAGGTACTGGTCGCTCGCCAGGAAGTTGACGTACGGCCCCTGGGTGGTCACCTCACCGACGAAGTCGTACTCGTCGGAATCGATCGCGGCGGCGATGTCGGCAGCGATCTTCGGCGGCGGTGCGCCGGCTTCGCCAGCGAGGCGATAGGACGCACTCGACGCGAGGACGGCGGGCACGTCCTCGGGCGGGCGTTCGATACCCAGGTCGTCGGTCGGGAGGTCGAGGGACGCAAGCGCCGCCGTGAGGGCGTCTTCGACCTCCGCGCGCAAGGAGATGAACATATCCAGTCGTTTTCCAGCGGCGGGTATAGGGGTAACGGGTTGGGATCAGACGTTCCGACTGGAGGAGACGCCGAAGCCGGTGTCGCCGACTTTGGTCTCGTAGACGACCTGGTGGCGGCGACTCAGCGCGCCGTTGAAGTCGCCGATCCGCATCGTCTTTCGAGCGTTTGTCCCGCGGTCGTTGACGTAGAAGTACAGACAGCCGTCCAGCGCGGTGTTGATCGTCTCGTCGCTGCGGACTTTCTCCGGACGAGCGTGATAGAGGACGTTCACGAGGCCGCCCCACTCGGAGGCGGCGTGGCGCAGTCCCTCGAGCAGGCCCAGCACGTCTCCCCACTCGACGCCGAAGTGGCGACCGCGCTCGAAGGCGGTCAGCGAGTCGACGAAGATGAGCGTGTCGTCGCCGACGCCTTCGAGGTGCTCGGCGAGACGATTCAGGAGTCGCTCGAACGACGCCTCGGTCGCCGGTTCCTCGGGGAGGTCCTCGGCTTCTTTCTCGTGGGCTGCTCGACGAAGTGGGTCGGGAACGGGCGCGAGATCGAAGAAGTCGTCCGAGAAGTCCGTAATCTCCAGGTGCTCGGCGAGGATGTTGAACTGCCGGGCCGACAAGACCGCGTCCATCCCGTCGAGGACGCGTTCAGGCGGGTGGTTGAGTGTCACGTAGTGGACTGAACTCGGGATGCGTTGGCGGACAGCGTCGTTGATCTTCCGGTCCGTGTACCGCGGGGCGTGTTTCAACAACAGCAGCTGTGCGGCGTGGGTGAAAGCGTAGGCGTCGGTCCCGGCGTCGGGCGCGCCGACGAGCAACGTCGCCGTTCCGGCCGGCAGTCCGTCGAACCGACTATCGAGCGTCGGAAACCCGAACGGAATCCGTCCGATGCTGTTGCTGAGTTCCCTGGCCCGTGCTGGATGGTACGGCATCGGGGCAGTAATTTCGGTCCGTCTTGATAAGCCTTCGCGTCAGGCCAGATTCGCCCACGTCTCGTCCTCGGCGAGCGCTGCCAGTCCGTCCTGCAGGGTCCGGTGTTCGTCTCCGTCGGTCGAGGGATAGACGGCTGCGATCTCCTCGTCGCGACGGACCACCAGGCAGACGACGGGCAAAAAGAGCACCGTCCGATTTTCGCGGTCCCCCGCCTTCTCGCGGAAGAACGGCTCCAGAGTGATGTCACTGTCTTCGGTGACGTCGTACAACTCCGTGACGATGTCCGGCGTGCCGCTGTCGTTGCGCGTCCCGTCGTTCGGGGCCGCGACGCGGCCGCCCCAGTAGTGGACAGTCACCTCGTCGATGATCCCGGTTCGACTGAGCTGTTGGACGCGATCCAGCACCTCCTCCTGTCGCGCTTCGGTGACGCCTGCCACTGCCGAGCGAAGGCAGACGTCGAGTGTCACACGCGCCTGTTCGTTCGCAGGACTCACAGTATCGATGTTCATAGACTCGGTTGAAAACGTTTTCTCCGTTTCTTCGCGTGCCGAAACGCCACTGCTCCGACCGGCGAATCTTCGACAGTCGTCCTCGCGGCCCCGAGCACGGACCGCGTTCGCGTCTCACCGGAGCGACTATCGGCTTTTCCGACTAGATCGACTAGTGAAATGTTACCTTTTCCATCATCTATTTGTAGTGTGTTTTGAAATATCGTTGCATGCGAAAGACACTCACGATTCTGACCGTCGTGATGGTGTTGCTCGCGGGCTGTAGCGGGGGCGGTGGTGGCGGCACTGCGTCACCGACAGAGTCGCCGATGGACGGACAGACGACGGACGACCCGGCGATGGATTCCACGCCGACGCCGGATGGCACGCCGACACCGGACGATTCAGATGAGACGCCGGACGAGGACGATTCAGACGACACGCCGACACCGGGGGATACACCGACTCCAGAGGATACACCGACGCCGGACGATTCAGATGAGACGCCGGAAGACACGCCGACGCCGGAGGACACGCCGGAGCCGGGCGACGGGACGGACGATTCGGAACCGGAGCCATCGAGCGTCGTGTCCGGTCTCAACGCTTCCGACCCCTTCGCGAACGCTACCCAGTTGGACCTGACGCTGTACAACGGATCCCAGGAAATCGGCCTCCACTTGCAAAACGATTCAGGAACCAATACGGAGTTTCTCCGAGTCTCGAGACCGTCCGGTGAGGAGTTAGCGCTCTACACGACGCCCGACTACGTCGCCTACCGGAACAGCACCAGTGGCGAGATTCGCTACGGTGAGCGCGGCGGGAACGTCGGTGTCGGCGTCAATTTCCTGGCTGCGTTCACGATCATCGGTGGCATCGCGTACGCTGGAATCGTCGAGTGGGACCAGACTGGAACCACGTCGGTCGATGGAGAGACCGCCTACGTCTACGAGAGCGATTCACTGAACCAGACCGCGTTGAACAGCAACGAGAATCTGGAGCTCGAGTTCGATCAGGATCGAATCCAGTCGGTCGATGGCGAGATGGTCGTCACCGCTGATGGACGGATTCAGTCGATTACTGTCCTGTTCGAAACGCCGAGCGGGACGTACGGCAGCGATCTGACTGTCGGCTACGACGCCGTCACGATCACACAACCGGACTGGGTCGATGAGTCCGACGCGTCGTCGTAGGTACTCGACACTACGTCCGTGTTCGCCGTTCCGATACCCTGCTGTTTTTGCGTGTTGGCATTCTTGAGAGGCGTATGAGCGAGTCGGACGGGCCGAAACAGGTCGACGACCCCGACTACCACAGTGTCAACCACACTGCGGCCCAGACCTGCGGCTGGACCGACAACGCCCTCCAGGGGGAGGGCAAATGTTACAAGTACGTCTTCTACGGTATCGAGAGCCATCGCTGCATGCAGATGACGCCCGTCGTCAAGTGTAACGAGCGCTGTGTCTTCTGCTGGCGCGATCACGCCGGCCACGCCTACGAACTCGGCGATGTCGAGTGGGACGACCCCGAGGCCGTCGTCGACGCCTCTATCGACCTCCAGCGAAAACTCCTGTCGGGCTACGGCGGTAACGACAACGTCCCCGACGACGTCTTCGAGCAGGCGATGGAACCACGCCACGTCGCCATCAGTCTCGACGGCGAACCCACGCTCTATCCCTATCTCCCCGAACTCATCGAGGAGTTTCACGCGCGGGACATCACGACCTTCCTCGTCAGCAACGGCACCAACCCCGAGGTGCTCGAGCGCTGTGATCCCACCCAGCTATACGTCTCGGTCGACGCACCCGACCGAGGCACCTTCGAGAACACGGTCAAGCCTGTCGAGGAGGACCTCTGGGAACGCCTGATCGAGACGCTGGACGTCCTCGCTGCAAAGGACGACACGCGGACTGTCATTCGGACGACTCTCGTGGGTGGCGAGAACGTCCACCACCCCGAGTGGTACGCCGCGATGTGCGACCGCGCGAACGCGGACTTCGTCGAACTCAAAGCCTACATGCACATCGGCCACTCCCGCGGTCGACTGGACAGGAATTCGATGCTCGACCACGACGACGTCGTCGAATTCGCCGAGGAGATGCAGCGATTCCTCCCCGCCCACGACGAGATCAAGGAGGTCCCCGAGTCCCGCGTCGCGATGCTCTCGACTGAAAACGACACCTGGGTCCCGAAACTCAAAAAGCAGAGCGACTTCTGGGCCGACGACCCGCTCGTGGAATACGGCGACTGATTCGGAAATTATCCCCGAAATCCCTCACGATCTCCCATTCCAATTCTGAGAAGCGTACAATCTCCGGTATGCTTATGAGTGGCGATTCCCCAGTTCGAGTATGGACCTGTCGGGACGGACTGTCGGATATGACGAACTCCGGACGCTGAAGATGCTGGCACTGGCCGGAGCGCTGGGCGGGGAGTCGAAAGTCTCCTGTTCGGGACTGGCTGGCAAACTCGACGCCTCGACACAGACCGCCTCACGGCGTCTCCAGCGTCTCGACGAGGAGGGGCTGGTCGAGCGCGAGATCGTCAGCGACGGCCAGTGGGTCTCGATCACCAGCGAAGGTGAGGCGCTGCTCCAGCGGGAGTACGCACACTACCAGCGCATCTTCGAGTCCCAGGTCGGCGTGACGCTCACGGGCGCGCTCACGAGCGGGATGAACGAGGGCGGCCACTACATCACACTGCCTGGCTATATGCGCCAGTTCACCGAAAAGCTGGGCTACGAACCGTTTGCGGGGACGCTGAACGTCGATCTCGACGCCGAGAGCGTCCGCGAGCGTGCTCGGATGGATGCACTCGATCCGACCGTCATCGAGGGCTGGGAGGACGAGGAACGAACCTACGGGCCGGCCTACTGCTACCCCGCGACGGTCGAGTTCGACGCCGGGACCTACGACCAGGCCCACGTCATCGCACCCGAGCGCACCCATCACGGCGACGACCAGCTCGAAGTGATCGCGCCCGACAAACTCCGCGAGCAATTCGACGCCGACGACGGCGACACCATCACTATCCATGTCCACGAGTGACGATTTCCCCACCGCCGCAGCGAGCATCGACCACGCGATCACCGCGTTCCGCGAGGGCCAGCCGGTCCTCGTCCACGACGCCGCCGACCGAGAGGGCGAGACTGACCTGATCTACCCCGCCGGCGCGGTGACACCCGAGGCGGTCGCCCGGATGCGAAACGACGCCGGTGGATTGGTCTGTGTCGCGCTCGCCGATAGCGTAGCCGCGACCTTCGATCTGCCCTTCGCCCAGGAGCTGCTCGACCATCCGACCGCGGCGGATCACGAACTCGGCTACGACGAGCGCTCGTCGTTCTCGCTGACGGTCAACCACCGCGATACGTACACTGGAATCACCGACGAGGACCGCGCGCTGACGATCACCGCACTCGCCGACGCCGCGGCCGATCCCGCCGACTTCGACTTTGCGGGGTCGTTCCGCTCGCCCGGCCACGTCCACTTGCTCCGGGCCGCGCCCGGATTGCTCGCCGACCGGAAAGGGCACACCGAACTCGGGATCGCGCTCGCCGAGGCTGCTGGCTTGCCGTCGGCGGTCGTCGTCTGTGAGATGCTCGACGACGAGACCGGCCTCGCGCGCTCGCCCGCCGACGCCCGCGAATACGCGGCCGAACACGATCTCGTCTACGTCGAGGGCCGGGATCTGGTCGAGCAGCTTGGTTGAGCGGGTCCCGAGCTGATTCGGGCCGTCACTCTCATTTCTCCGGGTCGGCATTCGTCGCTATGGCTATCGACACCGTCGTCGTCACCGGCGGCAGCGGTACGATCGGGAAGGCCACCCTCGCCGAACTGAACGACCACGGTTTCCAGACTGTGAACTGCAACCGCGGCAAACCTTCGGGCGGGCCCGAAGACGCCTATCGAACCACGGATCTCACCGACCCAGGAGAGGTCTACGGCTCACTCTCCGCCGCCGAACCCGACGCTGTGGTCCACCTGGGGATGCTCCCGACGCCGGATCACCATCCCGAACACGCGGTCTTCGAGAGCAACGCGATGAGTTCCTACTACGTACTCGAAGCTGTCCAGGCGCTCGGCGTCGAGTCAGTGGTGCTGGCGTCGAGTCTCAGCGCGATGGGCGCAGGTTTCGAATCCGAGCCGCTGGCACCCGCGTTTCTGCCGATCGACGAGTCGATCGATCTGACGCCCTCGAACCCCTACGGAATGGGCAAGCAGACTCTGGAGACGGTCGCTGCTGGCTTCGGCCGTCGGGATCGGTCGCCGCGGACGGTCACCTCGTTGCGGTTCCCGTGGGTGACCTCCCGGGAGGAGCAGTGGGAGACGTTCGTCCAGGCCGACCGCCGACTGCAGGGGATCGAGGCCGCGGGCCGGATGCACGCCGACCACAACACGCTCTTTTCGTATCTCGATATCGACGACGCCGCCCGCGCGGTCCGGCTGGCCGCCGAGGCCGACTTCGAGGGCCACGAACCGATCTTCCTCTCTGCGCCGAATACCTCCTGTGAGACGCCGACGAGCGAGGTGATCGAGCGACGCTATCCCGGGGCCGAGGTGCGGACGGACTTCGGGGGCCACGAGGCGCTGATCGACACGCAGCGGGCAGAGGAGGTGCTGGGGTGGGAGCCTCGGAACTCCTGGCGGGAGCTGTAGCTATTCATTTCTACTGTTTCCCGTTGGATTTTTACCGATCGTCTGTCCAGTATCGACTCATGTCGAGCCGACGATCGTATCTCCTCGCGCTTGCAGGTGTTCTCGCTGGCTGTTCGACCGGGGAACGAGAGTCGCCGCCCACCTCCGATCGAACCACAAGGCTGTCAGAGACGCCGACACCGACGACCCGGCGACCGACAGCCCGTTCCACGCCCCAGGAGACACCCGAACCAACGGACACACCACGCCCGTTGCCCGATGAGGAGATCGACGTCCAGCGGCGCACCGCTCGACACCCACGTCTCCGCTGGTCGATGCAACTTTCCGAACCCGTTCAACATCCGCCGGCTCACGATCCGCGAACCGGCCGGGTCTACGTCGGGGCAGGCCCCCCATCGTTCGCACCCGTTGGTTCTGATGACCCCGATCCGTTCGGCGGTGTCGTGGCGTTCGAAAGCACGGACGGCACCGTCGCGTGGCGGTCGGTCACCAGAGCACCCGTCGCGAATCCGCCGTTCGTACACGACGGACGCGTCCACCTCACCACGGCGAGTAATTCATACCGTGATCGGCCCCGAGTCGTCGCGTTCGACCAGGGCGGAACTCGGCAGTGGGAACGAACTGACCTCTTCACGCCTCACTTCGTCGCAGGGCGGGACGGGACAGTGTTCGCAGGCGACAGTACCGACGCGCCCCGCTCCAGCGGCCGGACGCTGTACGCACTCGCTCCCGACGGTTCTATCGAGTGGGAATCCGAGGCCGGCGATGCGATGGGCGCACAACTCGTCGATGGACGATTGCTCTATCGAGCCGGGGTGCAAGCGATGGCCGCATACGATCCCGCGACCGGGGATCGACACTGGCAACGGGAGGGCCGGGGGCTTCGAGCACCGAACGAACCGCCGCTCGTCGCTGGCGGTCACTGTTTCGTCACACCGCCGGAACTCGACGACGAGGGGGCCATCATCGCCCGCTCGGTCGCGACCGGGGCCGAGCAGTGGCGCTACGATCCGCCGTGGACCGACAACTTCGTCCCGACCGCAGTCGCAGCCTTGCCGACGCCAGCCGACGCGGACTATTCGATCGTCTGTACGGAGTACGGCGGGACGGTGTTCGCACTCGACGATACGGGCAGCGAACGCTGGCGTTTCGGGATGGAGGCGACGAACAACGCCGGTCCGATCGTCGGCGAATCGGTCTACGTCACCGACGACACCGCGACCCTGTACGCGCTCGATCCGGCCGACGGGAGCGAGCGCTGGCGACAGTCGGTCCCTGATCTGGCCGCCCCAATCGCGACCGCCGATGGGCCACTGGTGTTCGAGTCGAGCGAGGAGCGATCTGTCTTGCTCTCGTATGGCTCAGATGGGGCTGAACGCTGGCGCTTCGAGAGCGATCGGTTCCTTCACGAACCGATCGTCACCGGTAATCGAGCGTACGCCACCGCTCGTGATGGGTCGGTATTCGCGTTCGATCTATCCTGACCCTGCCACTCGCTCACCCGGGACCGTGAACGTTCTTAACGGTCCCCCTCTTTGGGGAGAGTATGCACGGCGAGACGACATCGCTTGGAGCGTACAGTCGGGGGGTCAATCGATGACAGACCGACCCGAGATGTTCGAGGGCGTCGAGGAGATCTGGATGGACGGCGAGTTCGTCGACTTCGAGGACGCGCAGGTCCACGTCCTGACCCACGCGCTGCACTACGGGACTGGCGTCTTCGAGGGCGTCCGCTGTTACGACACCGCCGAGGGGCCGGCGATCTTCCGCTGGGAGGAACACCTCGATCGCCTGTTCAACTCCGCGGAGGTCTACGACATCGACATCCCCTTCTCGAAACGCGAACTCGACGAGGCGACGCGCGAACTGATCGACCGTGAGGGGCTGCAATCGTGTTACATCCGCCCGATCGCATTCTACGGATACGGTCCGCTCGGGCTCAATCCCGGGAAATCCCCCGAGCAGGTCGCCATTGCGGTCTGGCCGTGGGGCGCGTATCTGGGCGAGGAAGCGCTCGAAGAGGGCGTCGACACCGCCATCTCTTCGTGGCGAAAGTACGCCTCCAGTCAGATCCCGACCAACGCCAAGACGACGGGGACGTACGTCAACAGCGTCCTCGCCAGCCTGGAAGCCAAGGGCAACGGCTACGAGGAGGCGATCGTCCTCAACAAGGAGGGCAACGTCGCCGAGGGCCCCGGCGAGAACCTCTTTCTCGTCCGGGACGGCGAGATCTACACGACTGGACTCGCGGAATCGATCCTCGACGGGATCACCCGCCGTACCGTGATCGAACTCGCCCGAGACATGGGATACACCGTTCACGACGACGCCACCATCTCCCGTGGCGAACTCTATACCGCCGACGAACTGTTCTTCACGGGCACGGCGGCGGAGGTCACACCGATCCGAACTGTCGACGACAACGAGATCGGCAAGGGCACGAAGGGCCCGATCACCGACGAGATTCAGACGCGCTTCTTCGAGGTCGTCGAGGAAGGCGAGCCCGAACGCTGGTTCGACTACGTCTGATCGCCGCTGTCGTCGTCGCTTTTGCCGGCCAGCATCTCCAGGGAGACTTCCTTGTCGTTGGCTTCGCCGAAGCCGGCGCTGAGGATCCGCGTCAGGGCGTCCTCGACGGTCTCGTCGGTCTCTTCGTACTGGTCGGGTTCGACCTCGATGACGAATCCGGTCGTGATGTTCGGCGCTGTGGGTAGAAAGAGCAACTCGCGGCCGTCTGCGGCGCGCTGCCCGGTCTTGAACGCGGTCATCCGCAGGCCGTCCCAGGTCTCGATTTTCACCGGCTCCTGGAGTTCGTCTGTCCCGCCGAGAGCCGTCTCGACGGCCATCTTCGAGGCGTTGTAGACGACTCGAAGACCGGGTAATCTATTCATCAGATCGTCGATCCCGGCCTCGACGAGGGTTCCGATCGCGGTCCGCATGAGATAGCCCACCGAGAACACCATCAGGATGAACACGAAGACGGTCAGCAATACCCGCGTGAACGTGACCGTCCGGGGCGTGACGAGGCCGGCCGGGAGGAACTGTTCGAGTAGCGCCGCGTCGATGAGGACCAGAAACGGCGTCGACGCGATGACGCCGTAGAGGTACGCGATGATGTAGAGCGTGACGATGATCGGGACCAGGATCACCAGTCCGCTCGCGAAATCACGCTTCCAAGTCGCCGACATTACCTGACCCCTCTCGCGGACCAGTAATGAGCCTTGTTTCTTCGCACCGGGATCATCCCGAGAGGAGCGCTCGCGCCGCGAACAGTGCATTCTCCTTTCGCTCGCGCACTCGCCGGTAGAAGTACGACAGCCACTTCCCGCCGTAGGGGACGTACTGCCAGACCGCCCGCTCGCGGGCGAGATCGGTCTGGGCGTCCTCGCGCACGCCCATCAACATTTGGACCTCGTAGGGCGTGCCGTACTCCGCGTGCAACTCGGCGGCGTAGTCGATCATCGCCGGATCGTGACTCCCGACGGCGATCCCCTCCTCGAAGGTCTCGAACATCGTCTCCAGACACGACCGATAGGCCTCGTCGACCCGGGATTTCTCGGTGAAGCCGACGCCTTCGGGCGGGTCGTACGCGCCCTTGACCAGTCGGACTTTTCCGGGGACAGTCGCCAGCACTTCCAGGTCTTTCGGGGTGCGTTCGAGGTTGGCCTGCACGCAGACGCCGACGCCAGCGTCGGACTCGCGGGCCAGTGTCTCGAACGCATCGAGGGTCACGTCGGTCGTCGTGTGATCCTCCATGTCGATCCAGACGAAGACGCCCTCACTCGCTGCTGTCTCGACGATCCGTTCGAGGTTCGCCCGGAAGACGCCTGCCTCGATATCGAGGCCCAGTTGCGAGGGTTTGACCGAGATACAGGCCTCCAGATTCGTGTTCCCGATGTCCTCGACGAGCCGGCAGTAGGTGTCAGTGTCTCTGTCTGCCGGCGGTCTGGAGTGGTAGTGTTCGCCCAGGAGATTCAGTATCGCGCCGACGTCTCGCTGGTTCAACTGTCGGGCGTGTTCGAGGGCCGTCGCTTCCGTCTCGCCCGCGACGAACCGCCGCGCGAGTGGCGGTATCATGACTCGCCCTTGGGGCCGCTTCCGTATAGGGATACTCACTAGAATCGTGTCCGGCTGGTGGAGACGACGAGTTTGGAAAGCCCCCGACTCGCTGACTAGGAACCGGTGACTGCAGCGTTACCAAGCATGGAAAGCCCTCGACTCGCTCGGGGCCGCTAAGCGGGATATTCTCGTTCACTTCGTTCACTCGAATAGAGCCCGCTTAGCGACTCCACTCCGGCCCGAGGCGAGTCTCGCCCTTTCAGTCCACCAGGCTACTACCGCACTGCGACCGCACAGCAGGCCTGCCCTTCCCCGGGTCACTCGGCCGCGCGCAGTTCTGCGCGCGACACTCGTTCCCGGCCACAAGACTGCTGTTGTGGTGCAGTCCCTGGAGGAATGAAAGGGCGAAGCACGTCTTCGAGCGGGCCGCCGGCCCGCTCGAATGGTCTGAGAGAGCTTTGCTCTCTCACTAGTCGCGACGAAAGCGAGACGTGACCCAAGGGAACGTCTCGACAACGCGAACGGGGAGCGAAGCGACCCGTGAGCGAGTGGAGTCGTCTGAGCGGCCCCTATCCGAAGCGACCGCAGGGAGCGAGGATATGTCGCTCAGCGACCGCGAACGTGGTGAGGGCTTTCGAAGAAGTAGCGGCGGGATGGTCTCCGACTCCTAGCGAACGTGGTGAGGGCTTTCGAAGAAGTAGCGGCGGGATGGTCTCCGACTCCTAGCGAGCGTGGAGAGGGCTTTCGAGACGTTGTTGATGACGGCGGCGTTGTTGCATAGCGACCATCTTCCAGAGACGCACCTGAAACCCCGGCCGATTAAGTCGACCCCCGCCAACGAACGTGCTAGATGGAGCCTATCGAGACAGTCGTCGTCGCGTTCTGGGCGATGTTGCCCGCCTACGTCCCGAACAACGCCGCCGTCCTCTTCGGCGGCGGCCGACCGATCGACGCCGGCCGAACCTGGGGCGACCGCCGTCTCCTCGGTGACGGCAAGACCTGGCGCGGGACCCTCGGCGGCACCCTCACGGGCGTCGCCCTCGCCCTCGGCCTCAACGCGATCCAGCCCAGCGCAGCCGACACCCTCGGCTTCGCGATTCCCGAGTTCCCGATCGTCGCCGCGATCACGCTGGCTGGTGGGGCAATGTTGGGAGACATCACGGCCTCGTTTCTCAAGCGCCGGTCGGGCCGTGAGCGCGGTGCGGCCTTCCCGGGACTCGACCAGTTGGATTTCGTCGTCGGCGCCCTCCTCCCGACTGCCCTCGCCGTCCCGGGCTGGTTCGGCGAGACGTTCACAATCCCGGTGCTGGTCGTCGTGATCGTGGTGACCCCGATTTTGCACGTCGGGACGAACGTGATCGCGTACAGACTCGGGCTCAAAGACGAACCCTGGTAGTCGATCGAAGCGGCCGTCGAAAATCGCGAACTGGTGGGCTTTTCACTCCTGGCCGCGGACACCCATGCAATGACCTCTCGCGGCAGGACACTTCGACTCGCGACTCGCGGCTCCGATCTCGCTCTCCGGCAGGCCTACGCGGTCAAAGAGACACTCGAAACCAGACGCCGCTCGGTCGAACTCGTGGAAGTCGAGACCACGGGCGACCAGGTCCGGGACGAACTGATCCACCGCCTCGGCAAGACCGGCGCGTTCGTCCGCAGTCTCGACCAGAAAGTCATGGACGGCGAGGTCGACGCGGCCGTCCACTCGATGAAGGACATGCCGACCGAGATGCCCGAAGAACTCGTCGTCGCGGGCGTCCCCGGCCGCGCCGACGCGGGCGACCTGCTGGTGACGCCCGACGGCAAGACCCTCGACGAACTCCCCGAAGGCGCAGTCGTCGGGACGTCCAGCCTGCGCCGCGGCGCACAACTGCAGGCCGAACGGCCCGACCTCGATATCGAACCGCTCCGGGGCAACGTCGACACGCGACTCCAGAAATTGCTCGCGCCGGGGCTCCAGCGCGAACACGAGGACCGGAGCGACGCCGACAAGGAAGGTAAAGAAAAGGTCGACGACGAGGACTACGAGTTCCCCTACGACCGCACGGTCGAGGAGTGGTTCGACGACCTCGCGGAGATCGAACGGCTCGCGCTCGAACGCGATGTCGACGTCGCGTACGACGCCATCGTCCTCGCCGCGGCGGGCCTCGACCGGATCGGCCTTCGCCACCACGTCCATGCCACGGAACTCGATCCCGAGCGGTTCGTCCCCGCGCCTGGGCAGGGCGCACTCGCAGTCACCGCACTCGACGGCGAGACGGCCGAGGAGATCAACGACGCCATCGATCACCCGCCGACCAGAGTCGCGACTACAGTCGAGCGCACGGTTCTGGCGACGCTGGGCGGTGGCTGTATCGCGCCCATCGGCGTCCACGCGACCCTTCAGGGGAGTGTCGTCCGTGTGACGGCTCGGGTCTTGAGCCAGGATGGCAGCGAGGAGGTCGCGGCGACCAGGGACCTGCCGGCCCATCGCCATCCGAAAGCAGCCCGCGAGTTCGCCGACGACCTCCGCGAAGAGGGCGCGGCCGAGTTGATCGAACAGGCCACCCGAGAAGCCGAGGAGACGGACACTGCGGCCCGCGGCGGGGAGGCAGACGAGGAATGAGCGACGCCGGTGAGCGAGGCAAAGTCTACCTCGTCGGGAGCGGTCCCGGCGATCCCGAGTACCTCACGGTGAAGGCGCGCCGCCTGCTCCGTGAGGCCGACGTCGTCCTCCACGACAAGCTCCCGGGTCCGAACATCATCGCGCTCATTCCAGAGCACGCCCGCGTCGACGTTGGAAAGCGCGCCCACGGCGAGCGCACGCCCCAGTCGGCGATCAACCTCGCGATGGTCGAACACGCCCGCGAGGGCAAGACTGTCGTCCGACTCAAGGGCGGCGATCCCACCGTCTTCGCCCGCGGTGGCGAGGAGATGACCTACCTCGCCGAGCACGGCATCCCCTTCGAGATCGTCCCCGGGATGACTTCGGCCATCGCCGGCCCCGGGGTCGCTGGCATCCCGATCACCCACCGCGACTACGCTTCCAGCGTGACGATCGTCACTGGCCACGAAGACCCCACGAAAGACGAGTCAGCGGTCGACTGGGAGACACTCGCAGCGGCCGGCGGTACCATCGTCGTCCTGATGGGTGTCACCCGTCTCCCACAGTACACCCAGGCGCTGATCGACGCCGGGATGGACCCCGAGACGCCGGTGGCGATGGTCGAACGTGCGACCTGGCCCGACCAGCAGGTCGCCACTGGCACACTCGAAACGATCGTCGAGGCCCGCGACGAGGTGGGGATCACTCCACCTGCGCTGACGATCATCGGCGGGGTCGCGGGTATCCGCGAAGACGTACGCAATTCCCTGGAGGGAAACGATGACTGACCCAGATCCACGACTCCGCGTTGCGGTATTTCGACCGGACGACGACCGACTCGAAGACGCTGTCGAACTGCTCGACTCACTGGGCGCGACACCCGTCGCCGACCCGATGCTCGAAGTCCGGCCCGCCGACGCTTCCCCCCGAGATGATGCCGACTTCGTCGTCTTCACGAGCAAGACCGGCGTCGAACTCGTCGCCGATTCGGGGTGGACGCCCGGCGAGTCGACCGTCTGTGCCATCGGCGAGTCGACGGCCGCCGCACTCCGAGCGGCCGGCTACACCGTCGACATCGTCCCCGAGACCTACACCTCTGCGGGGCTGGTCGCGGCTCTCGACGGCAGGGTCGACGGACAACTCGTCGAAGTCGCCCGTAGCGACCACGGCAGCACCGTATTGATCGAGGGGTTGTTCGACGCCGGCGCCTATGTCCACGAGACAGTGCTCTATCGTCTGGTCCGTCCCGAGGGGGCCGGCGAGTCGGCCGCCCTCGCGGCCGCGGGCGACCTGGACGTCGCACTGTTCACGTCATCGCTCACCGTTGAGCACTTCCTCGAGGCCGCGGCCGAACGGGGGGTTCGGGAGGCAGCCGTCGCCGGCCTGAACGAGGCCGTCGTGGGAACGATCGGCGCTCCGACCCGCGAGACGGCCGCGAGCCACGGCATCGACGTCGACGTCGTTCCCGAGAATGCGGACTTCGAGGAACTGGCCTGTGCGGCCGTCGAGCAAGCTTCGCCGACCTTTCACGATTGAATCCGTCCCACTGCTTTTGCTGATCCGGGCTCGAGTCACTGTATGCCCACTTCGACCGGCCACATCGAGCGGGTCCGTGACTCGCCCGTCGCCGTGGCCGCGCTCGCCGTCGCCGTCTTCGCCGTCCTCGTGGCGCTGCTGGTGACCCAGATCGGGGCGCCACCAGTCGAGGCCTGGTACACCACCGGCGTCGCCGCCATCGTCCTGCTGCTGGTCGGGTACGACTGGTACAGCAGGCGGTCCTCGTGAGCGCGTCTCGACACACGAATAAGCGTCGGCCCCGAACTCCCGGGGACCAACGACGCGGTCGGCGACCGACCGCGCACCCCCTCAATCCATGAACGTCGGTGTAATCGGCGCGGGCATCTCGGGACTGGCAACGACACACGAACTCCGCGAGCGCGGCGCGGGCGTCGAGACCTTCGAGGCCACGGGAGAGCCGGGCGGCGTCATGCAGAGCTGTCAGGTCGACGGACACCTCCTCGAACTCGGCCCGCAGCGCCTGCGCGGGTCGAAACTCATCGAGGACTGGATCGACGAGTTCGACCTCCGCAGGCAGCGCTTCGAGGGCCACGACGACCAGCCACTCTACATCCTGCGCGACGGGAAATTACGGGTCGCTCCCCTCTCCATACGCGAGGCGATCACGACCGATCTCATCTCCTGGCGCGGCAAGGCCCGGCTCCTGGCCGAACCCCTCACTGCGCCGGCTCAGGCTGACGAGAGCGTCGAGTCGCTGTTCTCGCGGAAGTTCGGCGAGGAGGCTGCTCGAACGCTGTTTTGCCCGCTCTACACCGGCCTCTACGGCGCGAACGCCGACAAGATGCTGGTCCGCCACTCCGTCGGGAAGGCACTGGACCGCCACGGGATCGATCGCTCGATCCTGCTGGCGATCGCTCGCAAGCTGATCGACGGAATCGACGTGCCGCCGATCGTCTCCTTCGAGGACGGCCTCCAGATCCTCCCCGAAGCCATCGCCGAGCGCTACAGCGACTCGATCCACTTCGAGACGCCCGTCGAAGCCGTCCGCGAGGACGGCGATGGGTTCGAGATCGAGACAAGCGACGGGACCACCGCGGTCGATCGGGTCGTCGTGACCACACCCGCACCGGTCACCGCCGACATCCTCGACCCACTCGACAGCCGCCTCGCCGACGTCATCGGTGATCTCACGTACAACCCCCTGGCGGTAGTGCACCTCGAATCCGCGTACGACCGCGAGGGCCACGGCTGTCAGATCCTCGACAGCGAGGGTTACGAGACACTGGGGATGACCTGGAACGCCAGCATGCTCGACAGGGAGGGCGTCTTCACTTCCTATCTCGGCGGGTCGCGCTCGCCCGAGATCGTCGCGGAGAGCGACGAACCACTGGGTGAGCTGGCCGCCCGTGAGTTCGAGGCGATCACCGAGGTCTCTGCAGAACCGCTGCACGTCGCACGCTGGGACCCCGGGATGCCGGCCTACGATCGAACCTGGGACGCACTGGAGCGCACGTCATTCCCCGAGGGCGTCCACGTGTGTGCCACCTTCGCCGAACGGGCCGGCATTCCGGGCCGTCTTCGGGACGCCCAGCGGACGGCCGAGGCCGTGCTGGACGCCTAGTCGTCGTTCGACTCGCCGTCGTCTCTTTCGTCTTCCGAATCTTCTCTCGCGCGGAGCCACAGCGCGACGGCCGTGATTGCGACTGCCAGCACGGCCACGACGACGAGCAGGAGCACACGCCCGGAACTGCCGTCGCCGGCGGCCTGGTCGGGTGCCATGGTCGTGATCACTCTCCGGAATGGGAAACGATTAATCGAGCGTCGGAGAAAGAGACTCCAAGCCCGCTGCTAGTGGACTGGCGGCGCTTCCCGACTACCGATGACTGACGCCACGAACGATCCGAACACGCTGGACGCGACGCCAACGGAAGCCGCCACCGACGGCTATAACTATGAGTTTCTCGTCGACGCCGGCTATTTCGACGACCCGTCTTCGGATACGGTATCGTACGGCTCCGACTACGATGTCGAGTACCGCCGCAGTAGTCGTGGCCCCGTTCGAATCGCGTACTTCGAACTCCCGATGGCGGACGTTCCGCAGGATATGCCGGCGACGATCGTCCGTCGACTGAAGCGACACACTCGTCTGCAATACGTCTGGTTCTCCGACCCGGAGACCCGTCGTGTCCGAGTCTTTCGTGCCTCCCGCGGCAACTTCCAGTTCAGCTACACGCCCGCGGTTCACACGGGGGCGACGGCCCAGCGCAAACTCGAAAAGCTGGACCGTGTCCCCGATGACATCGACGCCCTCTTCGACTACTCGGCGGTCGTCGACCGGTTCTACCGGGAACTTTGGGATCACCGGTCACACCTCGCGGACGCGCTCACGACGACGACCGGCGACGAACTCGGCGAGCGAGAGGCACTGCTGGCTGCCCAGCGGATCATCGACCGTCTCGTCTTCCTCTACTTCCTCGTCGATCGTGGTGTCGTCGTCCCCGTCGACGACGCCGGTGAGATGGTCCCCGAGCGAACGGACAGTATCTTCGAGACGCTCGTGAGCGAACACGAGGACGTCTGGGCGCTGCTTCGGACCGTCTTCTTCGAGCGGTTGACCGACCGCAACGCCGACGACGTCCCGTTGACCGACACCTCCCGCCTCCACGTCCCGTACCTCGACGGCGGGCTCTTCCAGCCTGCTGCTCTCACCACGACGGATGGGACGGTCGTCTCTGAGGACCAGGCCCTCCTCGTCGAGGGGTTCGACTGGGGCGCGCTCGTCAGCAAACTCAACGAGTACGACTGGCGTCTGGACGGGCTCGAACAGGTGGACGAAGACGACGCTGAGACGGCTGGGACCCTCACCCCTGCCGTCCTGGGATACATCTTCGAAAAGTTCGTGATCTCGGTGAGTAAGATCGGCGAGGACGTCACCCTCGGCGATCTGGACGCCTCGGAGCGAGATGACCTCCTCTCGGAGGGCAACAGCGACGTCGGCGCGTACTACACCGGCGACGACATCACCGACTTCAAGGCTCGCCGTGCGCTGTGGGAAGGACTTCGTGAGAAGATAGACGACGACCTCGACGACGGCACCGCCCCGGCAGCGCTCGACCCCGCGGATCTCTACCGGCCCGGCGAGGATCGACACGAAGCGGTCGAATCCGAGCAGCAGGACGGATTCGACGTCCTCTACGAGGCGTACAGTTCGTCTCCAGCCGTCCTGGAGTACCTGGATTCGAAGCTCCGACAGTTGCGCGTGTGTGATCCCGCAGTCGGGAGTGGCTCGTTCGCGCTCGCGGTGGCGAACACGCTGTTCGAGTGGCGCTCGATGTGCCGGCCCGAGACGGACGCGTCTGTCCTCCGTCGACAGATCGTCACCCGGAACGTCTTCGGCGTCGACATTCTGGAGGGCGCGACGGAGATCTGCAAGCTTCGGCTGTGGCTATGGGTGCTCAGCGCGACGTCAGTCGACACGGCCGACGGCGCACCCGTCACCGACCGTGCGGAGATTCCACCGCTCCCGGACGTCACGTTCAACATCCGGACCGGCGACAGTCTCCTCGGACTCACCGAGATTGGCCAGCAACACGCCCTGGAATCTTCCGCCATAGAGAGTCGACTCCGCCAGTACGGCGAGGACGTTCGAGCGCAACGCGACGCCAGCGGCTCTCCCAGAGAGACACAGCGAGACCTCGACCGCCGGTACGAGAGCTTGAAAGAGACGCTCGACGAGCGCTACGCCAACACGCAGCGCGATTCGGACGACAGCCCGCTCACGATCCCCGACTCCGTCGAGACCGCCGATGCGGCCTGGGAGAGCCTGCACGTAACGCCGCGGTCTTCGACGACGCTCAGCGTCGAAATTCCTGGCGGGATTCCCGACCCGATCGACGACTATCTCGACGGCCGCGGGTTCACCACCTACACGTACAAGGCGCGATTGGACAGCCCGACACTCGACGAGCACGGTGTCGGGTCGATCTTCGACACCCTTCGTGAGCACTTCTCGGACCCTGACGACTGGCGTGTTCTCGTCGAACGCGAGTACGCCGGCTGGGACTTCCGAGAAGAGAACCTGGACGCGTGTCACTGGCCGCTGGAATTCCCGCTCGTCTTCCTCGAGAACGGCGGGTTCGACGTCGTCATCAGCAACCCTCCCTACGGGGCGTCACTGCGTCCCGAAGCCGAACCCCTGTTGAACAACGCGGCCAACTACGAGTGCCAGGGGACCAGTGACTCCTGTGAGTGGTTCTACGAACGGGCCCTCGATCTCGTTCACGACGACGGTGTCGTCTCGTACATCGTCACCAAGAGCATCGCCTTCTACAGCTCGTGGTCGGACATCCGAGCGCGACTGCTGGAAGAAACCGAACTCACGCACGTCTTCGACGTCGGTCTCGGGTTCGTCGGTGTCAATCTCGAAACCATCGCGCTCGTCCACACCCTCGGCAGTGACGGCCGGTCGAGTTCCCCGACAGTGCATCGGAGTAGCGATCTTCGGAACACGACCGCGAACCAGCCAGTCCACCTCGGGTGGGTCGATCAGGCGTTCATGCTGGACTCGAACACGATCATCTTCCGACCGATCACCGACGACCAGAGCGACGTGCTGGAACGCCTGCGCGCTCACGGCCGTCGTCTCGGCGACGTGATGTCGACCGGAGATACCACGAGACAGTTGTACATCCCCGACAGCAACAAGCAGCAGCTGGACGACGGAGACGACCACTACATCAACAAGAACCCCTGGGTCCAGGAGTTCTACCTGGAGGACATCTGGCACAGAGACCTCAGCGACTACCGGGAGTCCGTCACCGAATACGCCGTCCCGCGCGTCATGTTGAAGGTACTCCGGGGCACCCGACTCCGGGCGTGGCTCGACCCAAACGGTGAGGTGGTCGGGACGGAGAAGCTCGTCAACGTCCCGCTCGAAGACAGTCGTCCCGAGGAAATCGCGTTCGTGTACGCGGCTCTCAATCATCCGTGTGCGTCGTACTACCTGCAGAAAGCGATCTTCTCGGAGACGACCGAGAGCGCACGAGTGATGGACGGACAATACTCGAAACCGATTCCGATCCCCGAGGTGTCCGCTCCCGCCGAAACCGCAGTGGCACGGCTCGCGTGGACGCTCACACTGGCCAGACAGCTCGACTTCGATTCCGATCGCGCGCTCTCCGAACAGGTGCAGACCCTCCAGACTGGCCTGAACGCGATCCTCAGCGCACTGTATCTGAATATTCACACGGAGGCAGCCGAGCGCTGGTGTGACACCCTCGACGGTACGGACGTTCCGACTGTTCGAGCGTTGTTCGAACGATTCTACACCGAACGATTCGCCACTGCGGAGGGCACTCCAGAACAGTACTGGGACGACATCGAAGCAATCGTGAACTCGACGGTCGAAACCGTCGCTCAGTGGAACACTGCACAGATTTCGAACGCCCACGAAGTCGCGGTCGTCGAGGACATCCTCTGACCAGTCACTCGTCCGGACGCCACAGCGTCCGGGGGTCACTCCGACTTTCGCGGTTGATCTTCCTGAACCACTCACTGAACGTCTCCCAGTCCATCCCACCCTTCGATCGGGGAAGGGGGTGGGTATCGATCGGACTTGCGGTCGCCCGATCGAAGTCGGCATCGAGGTCGACGTCGTCGACTGCCATCACGTGTGCACCTTTGTCTTTGTCGATGTAATAGTACACCTGTTCTTCGTCGTCGGCTCCGGGCGGAATCCGCACGTATGGCTGGGGAACACAGCCGTCTGGAACCTCCGCTTCGGTCTCGGTTTCCCTGACCGAGTAGTTCACGAGAAACAGCACGCCGTCGAGTGCCTGGGTCAGCTGCCAGAGTGAGACGAACTTCCGACCGTTTCTGTGCCAGTAGTTGTTCGGATGGCTCTCGTGAACAGCGAGGCGATCGCGCCACTTGTACGGCGGATCGGTGAACGGCCCTCCCAACTTCAGAAATTCGAATACGACCCACCCCATCTCTGGATGGTTCAACACCCGCTCGACGTTCACGCCGTAGGTGGGATCGTCTCCCAGCGCTTCCTTGACGAAGAGCACCTCTGTGGCGTCCTCTTTGGCTAGTTTCTTACTTGGCACTCTCTGAAAGATACAGGTGAAATGCCATAATACTACGCATCCACTGGTTCGGAATCTGTGCTGTGTGGGGGGACGACGTTCGAACCTCGATAGACTCCACTTGACGCCAGTTCCGCAGTGCGTAGGGTCCCGACTCCACCTGGTCGATTTGCTATCGCGAAATACAGTGTATCAATGGGTCCGGAGGCTTAAACCCGATCCCGCCCCAACCCCGGGACGATGGGACCGGTACCGGAACTCGACGAGCGCGCACAGGCCGCTGCGGACCGTCTCCGGGCGGCCGATCGCGTCCTGCTCGCGAGCCACATCGACGCCGACGGGTTGACCAGTGCGGCGATCGCCTCGACGGCGCTCGAGCGCGCTGGACTGGCTCACGAGGTTATCTTCAAGAAGCAACTCGACGCCACGGAAATCGCCTCGATCGCCGCAACTGACTACGAAACCGTCCTCTTTACTGACTTCGGCAGTGGACAGCTCGACAGCATCAGTCAGCACGTCGCGTCGGGTGACTTTGACTGTGTGATCGCCGACCACCATCAGCCGGCCGACCCCGACGACTGTGCGTCCGTCGTCAGCGATACCGACGGCTACGCCGACTTCGAGTGTCACCTCAACCCACTGCTCGAAGGGATCGACGGCGCGTCGGAACTCTCGGGGGCAGGCGCGAGTTACGTCCTCGCGCGCGCACTCGGCGGAGAGTCCAATCGTGACCTCGCCGCACTCGCCGTCGTCGGTGCCGTCGGAGACATGCAGGCGACGGGCGGGGAACTCGTCGGCGCGAACCAGGGAATCGTCGCCGACGGCGTCGAGGCGGGCGTCGTCACCGAAACCAGAGATCTCGCGCTCTACGGCAAACAGACGCGCCCGCTTCCGAAGCTTCTCGAATACGCCAGCGACGTCCATATCCCGGGGATATCCAACGACGAATCCGGCGCGATCGCGTTTCTGGAGGATCTGGGCCTCGACCTCAGGGAGGGCTCGGAGTGGCGACGCTGGGTCGATCTCACCGATAGCGAGAAACAGACCGTCGCGAGCGCACTCGTCAAACGCGCCGTCTCTCGTGGCGTCCCCGCGAACAAGATCGACCGGCTCGTCGCCACGACGTACACGTTTCCGGCCGAACCCGAAGGCACGGAACTGCGAGACGCCAGCGAGTTCTCGACGCTCTTAAACGCTACAGCGCGATATGAAAGAGCCGACGTGGGGCTGGCTGTGTGTCTGGGCGAGCGTGGCGAGCCGCTCGAACGGGCCCGGAGACTCCTGCAGAACCACAGACGAAACCTCTCGGAAGGGATCGAGTGGGTCACCGACCAGGGCGTCTCCCAGCGCGAGCACGTCCAGTACTTCGATTCGGGTGACCGGATCCGCGAGACGATCGTCGGCATCGTTGCCGGGATGGCGCTGGGTAGCGAGGGCGTCTCTCGATCGAAGCCGATCGTCGCGTTCGCGGCCAAGAACGACGAGGAGGTGAAAGTTTCGGCCCGCGGGACGGGCGTCCTCGTCGGGAAGGGGCTGGATCTCTCGGTCGTCGTCGGCGAGGCCGCGCGCGCCGTCGGTGGCGACGGCGGTGGTCACGACGTCGCCGCGGGCGCGACGATTCCCGCCGGCAGTGAGGATGCGTTCCTCGACGAGGCCGACACGATCGTCGCCGCGCAACTCTCCTGAAGGCTCTGCTCGCTTCGGTCGCGACGCTGTCTTCGGTTCCGGCTGGGTCCTCACTCGCTAGCTACTGAAAAAAGACCGAAAAGCGCGACTGCCGTGTTAGTCGTCGGCTGGTTCTTCGACGTCGTCGACGTCGACGTCGTCAGGCTGTGCGGGGCCGTCCTCACCGAGGAGGCGCTTGGCAGCGTAGGCCGCCCCGCCAGCGGTGCCGAGCGCACCGGAGACGACACCGAAGCCGGGACCGAATCCGGAGCCGGTATCGCCGCCGTCTCCGTCTTCGGTCTCGGTGCCACCGCCGCTGCCGGCGATGGTGATGTTGACGTCGGTGGACCCTGTCTTGCCCTGGCCGTCGTCGACGGTGAGCGTGAACGTCAGGGTGGTCTCGCTGTCGACCTCGGGAGCGGTGAACGCCGCGCCCGACGTCTGGGCGTTGGACAGTTCGACCGATGGGCTGCCGCCGGTCTGCTCCCACTGGAAGCTCAACTCGCCGCCGTTGGGGTCGTCCGAAGGCGCACCGTCCAGCAGGACGATCTCGCCGGGGTCGACCGTTCGATCGCCGTTGGCAACTTCCGCGACCGGGGCGTCGTTTGCCGACTGCGGGACGACCGTCGCGGAGGTCGTCGCACTCGCGCTGTTGCCATCGGGGTCTGTGACGGTGACCTCGAACCCGAGCGAGGTCTCTTCGTCGACGTCGGGTGCGGTGAACGTCGGCTGGGCCGTGTCGGCGCCCGAGAGTTCGACGCTCGGACCGCCGGTCTGGGTCCAGGAGAAGGTCAGCGTCTGCCCGTCCGGATCCGAGGAGTTCGACGCGTCCATCTGGGCCTGTTGGCCAGCCCACACGTCTCCGACGGGGGGTGCGAGCGCCTGCAGACTGCTCTCGACTTCGCCCGTTACGAGCGACTCGACCGTGTACAGCGGGATCGTCGGTGCTGAATCAGCCGAGTACGAGAGCGCCTCTTCCTGTTTGACGACGTCCTCCGGCCCGATGAGGTCGATGATCCGCGGAGCGGTTTCGGACGTGTCGGCCTTCGCGCCGCCGAACGCCCACTGTGCGGCTTCCTGGCCGAAGTTCTGTCGAATGCCGCCGGTCCCGAAGCCGTCGACCGGGAGCATCATCATCGTCATCTTCATCTCCCTGAGGTTCTCGGTCTGGAAGTGCGTCTTGGGGACGCTGAAGCTGATCGTGTCGTTCTCCTGGCTGGCTTCGGCCGGAATCCCTTCCGCGAGCGTCTCCCCGGTGGCGGTCTCGACGACTTTCGGACCGTTCTCGCCGTGGATGGCGACGCGGTAGTGGTATCCTTCCTGGAACGACGAGACGACACCACTACGCGGGGACGCACTCGACTCTACGTCTTCGCCCGCGTTGGGATCCTGGATGTAGGCGTGGATCGCCTGGACGCTGAACCCGGCTTCGCCGCCCCACGGGTTCTCGAGGGGGCCGTTGATGTGAACCGTGAAGTTCCAGTACTGGGTCGTACTCTCGATTTCGACTTCAGACACGTCGTAACAGCCTTCCGGAATCTGATCCGAAGTCGGATACGTGTACGTGCCCGGACCGTTGCCGTCCCCTTCGGGATCGGTGATCGAGGGGAGTCCCTCGGTCTGGACGTACGTACTCTCCCAGCCGGCGAGCGGAACCTGTGCGGTCGCCGACTCGGTGTACGCGAGCGCTTGTTCCTGGCTGGTCCCGTCGGGCGTGACCATGTCCATGACACGCGGGGCATTTTCGGTAGGTTCGCCGCTCGTGCCGATCGTGTAATCGGCGGGTTCGGCGGCGAAAGACTGACGCACACCGGCGGTCCCGTAGCCGTCGTACGGGGCGACCAGCGCCGCGATCTGTGCTCCTTCGACCGAGCCACCGATCGCGCTCGTCGGGAAGTCGAACATGATGTTGCTTCCCTGAGCCGCGAGGTTCACGTTCCCGGTGATGACCTCGCCGTTGGCGTTTTCGACCTGTGTCGTCCCTTCGCCGTGAACGACGACGCGGTAGTGGTACGGCTCGTCGAACGAGATTTTGAGTCCGTCTCGAGCCTCTGTCGAGGACGGTACGTCCTCGCCGGCGTCAGGGTCGCGGATGTAGACCTGCGGGAACTGCTGGGAGATACCGTTGAGACCCCAGACGTTCTGGATCTCGGTCGCCATGGTGTACTCGAAGCGGGTCCGCGATCGGCTCTCGTACACCTGGACGCTCGTGATGTCCCACATTCCCTCGTAGTGTTCGCTCTCCGGCCCGGACGGGTACTGGAAGTTCCCGGGACCGTTGTCGTCGCCTTCCGGATCGGTGGCCTGGCCGATCTGTTCGTACTCGCTGGCCAGTGTCGTGTACGGTAGCGTCGCCATCGAATCGCCCGAGTAGCTCAGCGCGTCGGACTGCGAGGACGTCGACGGGACGACCATGTCGATGACACGTGGTGCATTCTCGGGCGTCTCGGCTCCACCGAAGGCCATCTCGCCGGCCTCGGACTGGACAGGCATCACGCCACCGTCGCCGTCGGGGTGATAGCCGAACAGCAGCGGCGCGACCTGATACGAGCGGAGCGATCCACTGAGGATCTCCTGGGGGATCTCGACGACGATCTCGTCGGCGACCTGGTTGGCCATGAGCGTCCCCTCGGCGACCTCGTTACCCTGGTGATCTTCGACGACGACTCCGTTCTCGCCGTTTGCGACCACGCGGTAATGGTATGGGTCTTCGAAGGTGACGTTCGTGCCCGTCCGTCCCTGGGTGGCACCTTCGTCCGATTCGGGATCGCGAATGTAGACCTGCAGGTGCTGGGCGGTGATACCACCGCTGTATCCCTCGGGATTCGTCAGGTTGCCGTCGATAGCGGCGCGGAACTGGACCGACTCCGCGTTCGTGTGCACCGACATCGCCGAGATGTCGAACGCACCGTCGTTGTAGGCGTCGCCGGTCGGGTAGGTGTAGCTGCCGGGTCCGGTGTCGTCACCGGTCGGCTCGTCGAATTCGGCGATCTTCTCGCCGACGCTGAACAGCGTGTCGGTCTCGACGACTGCGAGCGTGTCGAATTCGAGGGAGACGCCCTCGCTGTCGGTGTCGACGCTGATGTCCTCGCCCGTGAACATGTCGGTCGTCTCCGTCCCGGGGAGCAGATCGATCTGCGCAGTCCCGGGATCGAAGTGGACCATGACGACGACGTTCTGTTCGCCGTCGTCAGTCTCCATCGACCGGCCGAACACCAGCACGCTGTCGTCGGACTGGAACCACGTCTTCTGGGCGTCGACGTGGGGGTGGAGAATCTCGTTGTCCTTGTAGAACTGGGTGACGTTCTGGTAGAACTCGAGGTGGTCTTCGGGCACCTCGTCGCCGTTGTCCGCCCAGTTCATGAACGAACGCTTGTAGACGGTGGAACTGACGTCACCGGTGCGGCCGTCCTCGCCCGAGCCGTCGAAGTCGTAGCGCTGGTGGCCGTGCTCGGTGATGAGGTGTTCCTGGCCGTAGTAGATGAACGGGACGCCGGGGAGGGTGACACCGGCCGCCCAGACTGCACGCTGGGCCTTCGCCGGGTCCTCGCGGGTCCCGTCTCTGGCGACTTTGTAGAGTCGCTGCTCGTCGTGGTTCTCCGTCGTGTTCATCAGCAGCGTGTGGTCCGGCCAGCCCTCGCGCTTGCGCTTGGCGACGGCGTCGTACAGCTGCATCGGGTCGCCGCCGTTGACGACGCCGTGTCCGGCAGTCTTCATGAAGTCCGCCGTGTCGAAGTGGACGCCGAACTCGTTTTCGGCGAAGTCGGGGTCGTTCGGGATCGTCTCGTCGAGCATCATGAAGTCGCTGTCGTTCGACCGAACGACGTCTCGGACTTCCTTCCAGAAGCTGTGGGGGACACCGTAGGCGATGTCACACCGGAACGCGTCGATGCCGACGTCGTTCGAGAGGAAGTCGGCTGTCGCGAGGATGTGCTCGCGTGCGGCGACGTTGTTGTAGTTCCACTCGGGCATGACGCGAAGCCCCGAGAATCCGGTCGGAGCCGGTGCCGGATCGACGACGGTGCCGTCGTCAGTGCTGTTCGGACTGGTCGTGCGGTTGAACCAGTCGAAGTACTTCGAGTCCTCGTTCCACGACTCGATGGAGCTGTAGGTCCACCCTTCCGGCGTGAAGTCGCCTTCTGCTCCGATCGTGTTCTGGAACATCTCGTGGTGGCGCCCACAGTGGTTGATCACGAAGTCGAAGCAGACCTTGATGTCACGGCTGTGGGCCTCTTCGACGAAGCTCCTGAACTCTTCCAGCGCGCTCGCGCGGGCGTCCTCCCGGACGTTGTTGTCAGGGTCGTAGCCTTCCTCGTAGGGCCACGGCTCGTCGTAGTAGTCCTGGATCGAGTACTCCGAGGTGAGGTCCTCGGCGATCTGGGTGTACGACAGCGCGTCGTAGCCGTGCGGGCCGCCGCCGACGAACTTGAAGCGGGAGCGCTCGTCGCCGTCGAGGTACGCCTGGGGCTTCCAGTTGGAACTCTCCGCGGGCACCACGGGCGTGAACCAGATGACGTCGATGTTCAGTGACTCGACGTGGTCCAGCCGTTCTTCGATCGTGGCGAAGTTCCCGTTGGAGTTCTCGAAGGGCCACTCGCCTTCTTCCGGCGGCCCACCGAACGACCGCGGGAAGATTTCGTACATGATCCCGTCCTGCATCCACTCGGGCGGATGCGTGGGATGCTCGATCGTCTGGTTCTCGGGATCGAGGTTGATCGTGTCGCTGTGGCCCGCTCTCGCGCCGTCGTATGGGCAGGCGTGCAGGCGCGCCGTCTCCCCGTCGAGTGCGCTCTCCGGGATGGTCGCGGTCAGCGTGTCGTCGCTGATCTGAACGTCTGCATCCGCGAGCGCGTCGCGGTTGTCCGCGATCCACCCGACTTCGATATCGGACGGCGACCGCGGGCTGTTGGGCGCGAGCATCGCGTTGGATTCGATCACGAACGCGCCGGCCTCGCTGTCGTACTCCCCGTCGAGCGAGAGTCGTGGTGGTCCACCCTCGCCACTGTCTTCCGGGAAGATGTGGAGGACCTGCTGGTGGGTCCCGTCGGGTGCGTCGACTTCGAAGACGTATCGTCCCGGAACGTCGGGCGCGAACTCCGCGACGTTGTTTTTGCCCGGATCGTACTGCTCGACGCCCGCGTTGTCGTCCGGCGGGCGATACTCCAGAGCGGCCGAGCTGTCATCGGGTGATTCGACGATCGACCACGAGAAGTCCTCTGCACTGTAGTTCTCCGGGTCCTCGTCGATCGAATCGACGATTCGCGGCGCGAAGCTGTCACGGTCTTTGCCACCCGCGTGGTCGACGCTGAAGTCCGTGATTGGCCGGTCGTAGAACGTTTCTCCGACGTGCCCGAACCGGGGCGGCCCCGGGTGGTGACTGTCGCCGACTGCACTGAGCCCAAGCCGTCGGACTCCCGTCTCAGCCCCAACTTGTCCTGTCGCTGCCGACAGTGCGCCAAGTCCTGCAAGTCCTGTAAGATACTCTCTTCGTTTCATGGATTACTCATAACGATTGGCCGTACTCGGTTGCGTTCGCTCGCCTCTGGTCGCGTTCGCCAGTCTGTGCCCGCCTCCTGCTCGCTCGCCGTGAACCGTCCGCGTAGTGTCGCCACCGAGTATGTCCAATCGCACGTCCGAAGAGTTTTGCCACCTGTGCAAAAGTATTGTGGTATTTGTTCCTCATTTTTCAGGGGTAGTCGACCGCAAATCTCCTCCCTAGAGACTCCCTAACAAGGATATAGGGGCAAACTATCCCTTCAACAGACGCTGCATCACAACGAAAAATATGCCGTCGGTCAGTCGTCGCTCGACGCTTGGAAGTCGGTGCCGTCAGAGCTGACAACAGGCGTCGCGGCCGGCGGGAGTTCGTTCCTGACGTCGTCGCCTTCGCGTTCCTCGATGATCTCCGCGTAGGCGTCGGGCATGACGCGGACGAACTCCGAGCGAGTCTGCTCCCAGTCTTCCAGCAGCGCCTCCGCGCGCGCGGAGTCGGTGTACGCGACGTGGTTCTCCAGCAGTCGCCGGAGCAGCTGCCGATCCGTCTCTTCGAGGGTGTCAGAGAGCGTCACCATCCCGGTGTTGGCGTCGGATTCGAACTCCTCAGCGGGATCCCAGACGTAGGCGACCCCGCCGGACATCCCCGCGGCGAAGTTCTTGCCCGTGTCGCCGATGACGGCGATCGCGCCGCCTGTCATGTACTCACAGCCGTGGTCGCCGACGCCCTCGACGACGCCTTTCACACCGGAGTTGCGCACGGCGAAGCGCTCGCCGGCCATCCCGTTGACGTACACCTCGCCCTGAGTCGCGCCGTAGAGCGCGACGTTGCCGATCAGGACGTTCTCGGTCGGCTCGTAGGGCGCTTGCTCGGGCGTGTGGACGATCAGCTTCCCGCCGGAGAGGCCCTTGCCGACGTAGTCGTTGCCGGTGCCCGTGAGTTCGAAGGTCGCGCCGTCCTGCAAGAAGGCGCCGAAGCTCTGGCCGGCGGTCCCGTCGAAGTCGACGTGGATCGTGTCGTCGGGCAGCCCCTCCGTGCCGTACTCGTTCGAGATCGCGTTCGACAGCGTCGCCCCCACGGCACGGTCGACGTTGCTGATCTCGGTGTCGAGTGCGACGGGTTCGCCCGTCTCGATCGAATCGCCGATCTCGTCCAGCAGGTCCCAGTCCAACTGCTCGTCGACGTCGTGGTTCTGCTCGCGGGTCTTGATCCGGTCGTCGCCGTCTGGCGGCGACTCGGTGATCACCGAGAGGTCGAGTTTCTTCGCCTTGGGATGGGTGACGTCCTCGCGCTGGCTGAGTAACTCGGTCCGACCGATCATCTCGTCCAGCTCGGCGAAGCCGAGTTCGGCCATGATCTCCCGCAATTCCTGGGCCATGAACGTCATGTAGTTGATGACGTGCTCGGGCTGGCCAGGGAAGCGCTCGCGCAGTTTCTCCTTCTGGGTTGCCACGCCGACAGGACAGGTGTTCTCGTGACACTGCCGGGCCATCACACAGCCCTCCGTGACGAGCGGCGCGGTTCCGAAGACGTAGCCCTCCGCGCCCAGCAGGGCGGCGACGGCGACGTCCCGGCCGGTCTTCAGCCCGCCGTCGGTCGTGACCTTGATCCGAGATCGGAGTCCGGTCGCCCGGAGCATCCGGTTCGCTTCCGCGAGGCCGAGTTCCCAGGGCAGGCCCGCGTTCTTGATCGAGGTCTTCGGGGAGGCCCCGGTTCCACCGGAGTCCCCGGAGATGTGAACCACGTCCGCGTTGGCCTTCGCGACACCCGCCGCGATGGTCCCGATGCCGTCCTCGGCGACGAGCTTGACGTTGATGTCCGCTTCGGGATTGCCGGCCTTCAGGTCGTGGATCAGTTGCTTGAGGTCCTCGATGGAGTAGATGTCGTGTAGCGGCGGGGGCGAGATCAGCGCCACGCCCGGGGTCGCGTACCTGACGTGGGCGATCATCTCGTTGACCTTCTTCCCCGGGAGGTGGCCGCCTTCGCCAGGCTTGGAACCCTGGGCCATCTTGATCTGGAGCTCCTCGGCGGCCGAGAGGTAATCGGAGGTGACCCCGAACCGGCCCGAGGCGACCTGCTTGGTCTTCGATTCCTTCTCGGTGTGGAAGCGCTCGGGCGGTTCGCCGCCCTCGCCGGTGTTGGAGTTCGCACCGAGTCGGTTCATCGCAATCGCGAGGTTCTCGTGGGCTTCGGGCGAGATCGAACCGAGCGAGATGGCGGCCGACTCGAACCGATCGACGATATCTTCGATCGGCTCGACCGCCTTGATCGGGATCGATTCGCGACCCTCGGTGTCGAATTCCAGCAGGCCCCGGAGGGTCTGGAGTTTCTCCTGCTGGTCGTTGATCATCTCGGCGAACTCCTGATAGCGCTCGTAGTCGCCCATCCGGACCGCCTGCTGGAGCGCGCCCGTCGTCTGGGGGTTCCACTGGTGGTGGATCCCGCCGGAGCGGAACTCGTACTCGCCCTGGCGTTCCATGTCGGCGTCCTCGGCGAACGCGACCGCGTAGCGCTTGCGGAGATCGTCCTCGACGTCCGCGACGTCGATCCCTTCCGTCCGGGTCGTCGTCCCCTCGAAGTACTCCGCGACGAAGTCCGAAGAGAGCCCCACGGCCTCGAAGATCTGGGCGCCCTGGTAGCTTTCGACTGTCGAGATCCCCATCTTGGCCATCGTCTTGAGAAGGCCATCCTCCAGCGCAGTGACGTACGCCCGGATGGCCTCCTCTAACTCGGCGCCGTCCGGCCCGGCCACCAGATCCTCGATGGTCTGGTAGGCCAGATACGGATTGATCGCGTCGGCACCGTAACCCACCAGCGTCGCGTGGTGATGGACCGTCCGGGGGTCGCCCGACTCCAGCACGAGTCCGACGTGGTTGCGCAGGCCGTTGCGGACGAGGTGATGGTGGATCGCGCCGACCGCAAGCAGACTCGGGATCGGCAGACGATCGTCGCCGGCGTCCGTGTCCGAGAGCACGAGGATGTCGGCCTCGGTGGCCGCGTTGGTCGCGGCCTCGCGAGCGTCCTCGACGGCCGTCCGGAGGTCAGTCTCCGGGTCGAAGGTGATGTCGACGACTGCGCTTTCCATCCCGTTGGCGTCGATCTCTTTGATCGCGGCCATCTCGGCGTCGGTGAGGATCGGCGAGTCAGCGACGAGCTGGCGGGCGTGATCCTGGGTCTCGTCGAGGAAGTTGCGCTGGAAGCCGATGCGTGACTCCAGACTGGTGACGACCTCCTCGCGGATGTAGTCGAGCGGCGGGTTCGTCACCTGTGCGAACAGCTGTTTGAAGTAGCTAAACAGGGGGCGGTTGTGCTGACTGAGTACCGACAGCGGCGTGTCGTCGCCCATCGAGCCGATCGGGTCCTTGCCCTTCTCGGCCATCGGCTCGATCAGGTGGTCGACCTCGTCGTAGGTGTAGCCAAACAGGGCCTGCTGGTTACGCAGTCCCGGGACGTCGTTGTGAAGGCCGTGATCTTCCTGTGCGGCGATCTCGGGGAGCCGAACCTGCTCCTGGTCGACCCACTCGCCGTATTTGTCGTCGATCAGCCCCTCGAAGACCTCCTCGTCGGGGACGATCCGGCCTTCCTCTGGATCGGCGAGGAAACACTGGCCAGGCTGGAGACGGCCGCGCTCGCGGATCTCGCTCTCGTCGTACTGGAGTGCGCCCATCTCGCTGGCCATGACCAGCGTGTTGTCTTCCAGCAGGTCGTACCGACAGGGCCGCAGGCCGTTGCGATCGAGGACGGCGCCGATCCGCTCGCCGTCAGTCGCCGCGACGAGTGCGGGACCGTCCCACGGTTCGACCAGCGAGGCGTGGTAGTCGTAGAACTCCCGGCGCTTCTCGGGTACGTCGTTGTCTTCGTGACGCCAGGCCTCGGGAATCAACATCCGGAGGGCGTGGGGGAGATCACGACCCGACTCCAGCAGGAGTTCCAGCGCGTTGTCGACGCTGGCGGTGTCGGACTGGTCCGGATCGTCGATGATGGGTTTGATCTTCTCGATGGCCGGCGTCTCGTCGTCCGGGACCGCGCTCTCGAAGACATCGCTGTCGAGGTCGGTTTCCCGAGCACGCATCCAGTTGATGTTGCCCTCGATGGTGTTGAACTCGCCGTTGTGGATGATCCGCCGGTAGGGGTGAGCGAGGTGCCACGCACCGAGCGTGTTCGTCGAGAAGCGGGCGTGGACCATCGCGAACGTCGACTCGAAGCGCTCGTCGGTCAGGTCGGGGTAGTAGACGGGGAGTTGCTCGGCCTTGAGCAGACCCTTGTAGTCGACGGTCTTGTGATCCAGCGAGACGAAGTAGAAGCGCTCGACGCCCTCTTGGTCGCCGGCGAGGGACTCGATTCCGTTCTCGACGGCGCGGCGACCGACGTAGAGCTGGCGGCTGAGTTGCTCGCCAGTGTTGCCCAGCGAAGACTCGACGAATACCTGACAGACGGCCGGCTCGGACTCCAGTGCGGTCGCCCCGAGGTCGCCGTTGACGGTGGGGACCTCTCGCCACGCCAGCACGTCCAGTCCTTCCGTAGCGAGTTGTTCCTCGACGAGCGTCTGGAGTTCAGCTCTCGCGCTGTCGTCCTGGGGGAAGAAGATCGTCCCGACAGCGTAGGCCCCAGGGTCGGGCAGCTCGGCGTCGACTTCGTCGGCGAAGAATTCGTGCGGGATCTGGAGTTTGATCCCTGCGCCGTCGCCCGTATTCTCCTCGGCGCCGGTGGTCCCGCGGTGTTCGAGGTTCTCCAGCAGTTCGAGGCCGTCCGCGACGACCCAGTGGTCGCGACCGCCGTCGAGGTCCATCACGACCCCGACGCCGCAATTCGACCGTTCGTCCAGTTGTGATACCCCGGGTCCGGCTCCGCCCGGAGCATCGCCTGATCGATGTCCAGCCATGTGCGCCTCACTTACGTCTCCAGTAATAAGAGGGTATCCTTCAAGGGGTAAGGGAGTATTAAAGCCAAATAAGGGTATTAATATTCTTGGCTATTTTCCATCGAGAAACGTCGTTTCGGAGGCTCTATCGACTGGTCGACATTTGGCCGGATGGTTTGGAATGACGACTCTCGAAACGGACCTATTTCACGAACGTAGTGTATAATGGAATATATTCGATCAAATGAGTGCGTAGACGATGAGAAGGCTGAAATACAGCAGGACGATCGCGCCGATCGCGATGAGCTGATAGCGCCGGAGATCGTCGGTCTCTTCGTCGTAGACGCGCTCGAACGCCACTCGTTCGTCGTCACCGAGTTGGTCGGGATGGTCGAGGCCTTCGTGGAGCGTCAGCGATTTCGAGTCGGCGAACGGTCTGCTGCAGAATGGACATTCGTGGACTTCTGCGTCGGCCGGAACGTCGTAGCGGTCGTTGGTCATACGTAGGGGGGCGGGATGGTCGGTCGGGAGACGATCCAGAGGCTGGACATGGTGTAGACGACCATGACGACAGTGTAGGGGTACTGGCTTCGGATGGCCTGCAGCCGTCCGGGAAAGAGGTCGAACGCCGTCGCGTGGGCAGCCCAGATCGCGAGGACGTGGCCGAGCAGGACACTCGCCAGCGCGATCCCGTCGAACCACCCCGGTAGCGCGAGCACCGGCACAGTATCGAGGAGTGTCAACGGTGCTACCGCCGTGGTTGCCAGCGACGGGGCCAGCGTGAGGAAGTACCCCAGGTAGTGCGCGAGGTGGTATCCGGCGGCGATCGCGAGCAGCGGCGGGGCGAACCGACGGGTCAACGCCGTGGCGGAGAGGTACGTCCCCGCGAGTCGGCGGCTGTAGCGTGCGCCAAGGATGAAGACACCGAAGAAGAGGCCGAACCCGGCGAGCAGGACGAGAAGGTAGAGGGCCAGCGGCGGGACGCCGGCCGCGACGAACGGGTCGGCCAGCGAGCGCCAGGTCGGCGTCGCGACGAAGCCGTCGTAGGTCGTCACCCAGACCAGCGCGATCACGAACGCGACCTCGTCGAGCCCGTCGACCAGCCGCGTCTCCGAGAGCGCCGTCCCCGGAAGTCGAACTCGGATTTTCCCGTCTTCCCGTGCCAGCGGCGCGAGTCGCCCGTAGTAGCGAAAGACCCGCGAAATGGGATCGACCGTCTCGAACCAGATCTCCGAGCCGTACGCGAGCGCGCCAGCGAGCGTGAAGACTGTATACCCGGCGACGACCGTCGCCAGCACGCCCGGCGCGTCGGCGACGGGGCTGACGACTTCGAGCCAGACCAGTCCCAGGAGTCCGGCCACGCTGGGCCAGGCACCGAGTCGCTCGGGATAGGGCCGATCGAGCGAGGGCAATAGCTCGGCGATCGTCCGCCAGGGGTTCAGCGCTGTCCAGATCGAGCCCACGAGGTACGTCGTGGCCGTAAAGCCGGCCCACCAGCCGACCCACACCAGCAGGACGGCCGCGTTGGCGGTCCCCCGATCGGGGCCGAGAAATCCGACGACGAGGACGAAACCGAGTCCGACGACGCCGACGAGCTGCAGGAGCCCGCGAAGCAGGCGTTCGCCGGGGAGCGGGATCGGCCGCCGCCAGCCGTGGATGGCGTCGATGAGAGCGCGGTCGGTGACCAGCGACGCCAGCAGGAACGACGCGCCGATGGCCGCGCCACCAGTGAGGAGGAACAGCCACGCCGGGATCGAGACAGTCTCGCGCGATCCGCCGAGAGACGCGCCGTGGGCGGCCGCCGGGCCGACGGCGACGACCAGCAGCGCGAGCCACGACGCGAGCGTCTCCCAGCGACGTACTCGCCGGCTGTGCATGTGTCGGTCCTGGGGGTCCCGGACCCGAGTATGTTCCGAAGCGAAGTTGGGAGGGTTTTTAGCGGTCGACTCGTAACGCATGGATATGGCTGCAGAAACAGACGACCACGGGGATCACCACCTCCCGGCGGTCGAGGACTGGCCCCGCGGGTTCGGCGAGGCGAGCTGGTGGCCGTTCGTGGCCGCCGTCGGCGGCAGCATGATCTACGTCGGTGCTGCCCTGCTGGTCTGGGGTATGAACGACAACATGACGCTGACCTCGATCGGAGGGACGGCCGTCACCATGCAGATCGTCGGTGGTGCGGTGGTCTCACTCAGCGTCCTGACGCTGCTGGTCGGAATCTACGGCTGGCTATATCACGCGTTCGTCGTCAACTACTGGGAGCACGGGACCGAGGGTCACGGGAGCAGCGGCCTCAGGTTCGGGATGGTACTGTTCCTCGGCTCGGAGATCGCCACCTTCGGGGCCGGTTTCGTCTACTACTTCTTCATCCGGGCCGGAGCCTGGAGTACCGACGGGTTCCCCGAGCTGCTGGGGAGTCTCATCCTGATCAACACGACGATCCTGCTGGCGTCCAGTGTGACGCTGCACTTCGCGCACGTCGCACTTCGAAACGGCAACCGCACGCGCTACATCCGGTTGCTCGGGATTACCCTCCTGCTGGGAATCGTCTTCATCGGCGGGCAGATCTACGAGTACTACGAGTTCATCGTCCACGATGGCTTCACGCTCACTGACGGCGTCTTCGGCAGCGCCTTCTACGGCCTGACCGGCCTCCACGGCGCTCACGTCACCCTCGGCGCACTCCTGCTCGGCATCGTCTTCGTCCGCAGCATCTACGGGCAGTACTCCGCGGAGCGACACACCTCGGTCACGACGGTCTCGATGTACTGGCACTTCGTCGACCTGGTGTGGGTCTTCCTCGTCGTCACGCTGTACGTCGGCGCTGAGTTGTAGTCTGACGCCGAGCGCTCTCTTTTCGTATTGCTTCTGCCCGGCTCGATAGAACTGTGTAGCAATTATCCGTAACTATTTTATACTTCATCCGAAACAGTCGATATCACGGGATAGTGTCGCAAGCGGGGGAAAGGATCATCACCGTCGTTCTGGGGGGAACGGCGGCCGCACGTGACCACTTGGGGGTGGCACCACGACATCTCGATTCCGATCCATCATCACCCCGCGTCAGATCTTCTGGCGCACTACTCCCGTTCTCTTCGTTTCGAGAGCGTGAGTATCCCTGTTCAATCGCGAGACGCGCTGCCGGTGCCCGCTCTATCGTGAGACGCGTCGCCGGTGGATGATCCCCTGATTGTTCGCAGTTCGCTCGACGAAGTCCCGGAACGCCTCGGCAGTCTCGCCCTCGCCCAGCACCATCGGTTTGCCCTCGTCGCCGCCCTCGCGGATCGCCGGATCGAGCGGGATCTCGCCCAGGAACGGCATGTCGCTCTCCTCGGCGAAGGCTCGGCCGCCGCCCTCACCGAAGATGGCGTGCTCGCCGCCGCAGTCGGGACACTTGAAGCGGCTCATGTTCTCGACGATTCCCAGAACGGGGGTCTCGTGCTTGCCGAACATCTGCAGGCCCTTGCGGGCGTCGTCGATGGCGACCTCCTGGGGGGTCGTGACGATCACGGCCCCGGAGACGGGCACGCTCTGCAGGAGTGTGAGCTGGGTGTCGCCGGTCCCGGGCGGGAGGTCGACGATCATGTAGTCGAGACTGCCCCACTGGACGTCCTCCCAGAGCTGGGTGAGGACCTTGTGGACCATCGGGCCGCGCCAGATCACAGGGGCGTCTTCGCCCATCAGCAGGTCGATGCTCATCAGTTTCATCCCGTACTTCTCCGGGGGGATGATCGTCTCGTCGGGCGTGGCCTGGGGAGTCTCCTCGGAGCCGAGCATCCGCGGGACGTTCGGGCCGTAGATGTCGGCGTCGAACAGGCCGACCCGTGCGCCCATGTCTGCGAGGCCGGCGGCGAGATTCACCGAGATGGTGCTCTTGCCGACCCCGCCTTTCCCGGAGGCGACGGCGATGATGTTCTCGACGTTCGGCAGGACCTGCTCGTCGGCGTCGAGACTGCTGTCGATCGAGGCCGACAGCTCGACTTCGACGTCGGGATATTCCTGTGCCAGGACGGCCCGAACGTCGTCGGCGATAGCCGTCTCGTTTGGGGAGTAGGGTGCGCCCAGTGCCAGATCGATCGCGACGTGGTCGTCCTCGACGCTGATCGCGTTGACCAGTCCGAGCGAGACGATGTCGTCGCCAAGATCGGGGTCCTCGACGGCCGACAGCGTCTCGCGGATGGCGGCTTCGTCCATACACTAGTGTGGCTCTCGGCGGGCGATAAGGGTTGTGACAGTCGTCTCCGCGTGATCGATTCCCGTCCGAAACTGTTCTGGGCGTAACTATCGAGGGTTACCACGAACTGGTATTCGGCAGGTAGTTTAAGCGTGGGCTCTGAGTATCATCTACTAATTGATGCTCGTCGACGATTTCGGTCGCGAAGTGTCGGGTATTCGCGTTTCGCTGACCGATCGGTGCAACTTCGATTGCGTCTACTGTCACAACGAGGGGTTGGGTGACACTCGTGGGCCGATGGCCGCTCAGGACGCGGAGATGTCGACAGAGCAGGTCGTCCGGCTGCTGGAGATCGCCGCGGAGTTCGACATCCAGAAGGTCAAGCTCACCGGCGGGGAGCCAATGCTCCGCCAGGATCTGGAGGAAATCGTCCGGCGCGCGCCTGACTCAATAGAGGTTTCGCTGACGACCAACGGGACCTTCCTGCCGGGCCGCGCCGAGGACCTCGTGGATGCGGGACTCGAACGGGTGAACGTCTCTCAGGACGCGATCGACCCCGAAGCCTTCGCGGAGATCACCAAATCGGGGGCGTACGACCGGGTGATCGAGGGCGTCGAGGCGGCGCTCGATGCAGGATTGGCTCCCGTGAAGGTGAACATGGTCGTCTTCGAGGCCACGGCCGGCTACGTGCCCGAGATGGTCGAGCACGTCGCTGCAAACGACGGCCTGCAGCTCCAGTTGATCGAGTACATGCCCGAGATCGCGGGTCATCCGGAGTGGGCGATCGACATCCAGCGGGTCCACGACTGGCTCGACGGGAAGGCCGACCGAATCGAGACCCGCGAGATGCACGACCGCAAGCGCTACTTCGTGAGCGACGAGTCCGGGAGTGGCGAAGGGATGGTGGAGATTGTCGACCCAGTAGAGAACGCCGACTTCTGTGCGAACTGCCACCGGGTGCGGGTGACCCACGACGGATCGCTGAAGGGCTGTCTGAACCGGCCGCGGGTCCATCCGATGGGTGAGATGACCAAACCCGAGATTCGGGCGGCTTTCCGCGAGGTGGTGGCCGACCGGGTGCCATACTACGGCGAGTACATGATCGAGGAAGACGGCGAGTGGGTGCTGAACGAGGAGTACGTGGGCGAGCCGGCGGTGACGGAGCAGCCGTTACCCGGTGACGACTAGAGGAGGTCAACTTCTCTGTCGGTGATGATTTTCTGGTTCTATACCACGTCGCTTTTATTCACTCACTCTTGCGAGTCCGTCTCTCATTTACGCGATCTCGATGATCGCTTCATCGGTGTCAGAGTTCGTTCCATCCGTTCCGGTAACTGTCACTACGTATTCACCACCAATATAGGTGTCCTGTGGTGGTGCAATAACTATTGACGGCGTCACTTCTCCTTGAGTGCTGCCCCATTCAATCCTAAAGATACCATCATTTGCTATGTTATTGTTTGCAGTCCCACCATCCAGATTTTTATTGACTAAGCTATCCCAGTCAGTCCAAAGACCTTCAATTTCAATTTCGTTCACTTGTAGTGCTGAAATATCTATCGTTGCCTGTCCACCAGTTTGTATAATATCGCCGTTAGAATTCACAGAAATTCCCTCATTAGTGATTATTGGTTTGATATTTACATTATTTATGAATTCACTGAGGATGCCATAGTTCCACTCTTCGTTGCCCGTTTCTGCGTTCACTGCATATAGATAGCTGTCCGAATCAGTTCCATTATCGCGAATATAAACAGTCCCGTCTACGACGTCAACGGCGGACGGTTCATTTGAAGCAGTATATGACCAACTTGGGTCTTGATCTGGAGCAATCTTGAATACAATTTCATCGAGACTTACATATGCAAATCCATTAATTACCGTGCCAATCGAAGCATCACTTGATCCAGTGACAGACCACTGTTCGTTTCCAGACTCTGCGTCCACTGCATAAGCGTTTTCACTGTTATCAACATTCTCCTCGACGTATACTGTTTCGTTAGTAACTTCTCTAATGTAACTACTCCCACTATCACTAAGTCCAGTATAAACCCACCGTTCATTCCCTGTCTCTGCATCTACTGCATACACATTACTGTTATCATCCATATATACTGTTCCGTTAGTGATATGATCTTCGCCAAAGATTACATCCGCACTGGGCTTCGAGTAGGTCCATTGAATATTACCCGTCTTTCCATCCACAGCCAATACCATGCCATCAATAGTCAGATATGACGCTCCATTGACAATCCCTCGCAATTGAGCCTGACCTGATCCATCAGCAGCCCACAATTCTGAGCCATCGGCCATATCAATGGCATATACGTCATGTTGGCTATCGTCGGGGAGAGTAACAAAATAGAGAATTCCAGACTCCTCATCAAATCCATCAATGAGAAAATCGTTTGAGACGTCATATCTCCACTCTTCAGTGCCGGACGTTGCATTCACTGCATACAAAACATGTACATCATCCTCTACGTAGACAGTTCCGTTCACTACCTCAATTTGTCCAATGGGGCCAAGTGGTTCTTCATAAGTCCACTGTTCTGCGCCTGTTGTTGCGTCGACTGCATATAGATTATTATCACCAATGTATACTGTGTCATTATCGGGGAACCAGCTACCCCCGTTCGTATTAGCCCATTGCCATTGCTCTGTCCCTGTCCTCCGATCAACAATGTACAAAGTGTTTGAACTAAATATAGGTATATTATCATTTAGATAAGGCGGGTATACAAAAATCCGATTCGCTGGTTCCGTGTAGGACCATTGCTTATTGCCTGTGTTCGCATCTATCGCATACGCATTTCCACTGTTTGTTCCGACGTACACAGTTCCCTGATACCGAAAACTAGTGGTAAGCTCGCCCAATTGATTTGCTACCCCATTTTTTTCACCAGTCTGACTATCTATCGAGTATATACTATCGCCTGTCTGGAAAGTACACACTAACGAATCGCCAGTCTGGTAGGGCTCTGTAATTGTGCTTCCAGAAGTGAATATATCTTCATATCTCATATCTATCGCCCTCTTATGTGAACTCGCATGTGGATTTTATATGTATCCACATATTTCTTTTTATCTGTCAACACTATCTTCATAGGCGACTCTACCACGGTAGTGCCACCAAAACCCTATTTGGCCCCCGTTCGTCGCCCTGCATATGCGCTGTATCGCCCATCGCGGCTTCGCGGGGCTGTATCCGGAGAACACACTGACAGCGGTGCGACAGGCCGGCCAGCAGGCGGACATGATCGAGGTGGACGTCCGGCAGTGTCGCTCGGGCGATCCGGTCGTCATCCACGACGAGATGGTCGACCGCGTGACCGACGAGACTGGACCCGTCGCGGACATCTCGCTGGCGACGCTACAGTCGATGGACGTCCTCGGCACGGGTGAGGGCGTCCCGTCGCTGGAAGCCGTCCTCCGGGCTATGCCTGACGGCGTCGGGCTCAACATCGATCTTAAAGAGCGCGACCTGGTCGAGTCGGTGATCGATCTCACTAGCGACTTCGACACCGAGATTCTGCTGTCCTCACGCGATATCGACGCCCTGGGGGCTGCCCGGGAGGCCGACCCGGACGTCGATCGCGCACTCTTGGTCGATTCCTCTTCTGAGGCGGGGATCGAACGCGCGGCCAGTCTCGACTGTGCGGCCATCCACCCTCACTGGCGGCTGGTCGATTTCGCGCTGCTCGAACGGGCCCACCGCTCGGACCTGAACGTCAACGTCTGGACGGTCAGCGATCCCGAGAAGGCCCGCGAGTACGAGAAGATGGGCGTCGACGGGATCATCGCCGAGGAGCCGGCGGCCTGTCTGGACTAACCGCCCATCCCGACGAGGTTCTGCCGGAGTTTGATCGTCGCCGTCATCAACGTCGTCGCGGTCATGATGACGAAGACAATCTGGACGTGCAGGACGATCGCTCGATCCAGTCCGGCGACGACCGCAAGCTCCGAGACGGGAATCATCGACCCGAACAACAGCACGGGGAGCAGGTGGCGCAGGAGGGTATCGAGCAGCGTCCCCTGGACGCGGGTGTTCGCGAGCTGGCGCGAGCCGAACCGATAGCCGTAGGCCAGGAGCGCCACCCCGGTCGCTCCCTGGAGTCCCGCGAAGGGCGTTCGCATCGAATCGAGTGCGAGCATCCCGAGCGTCGAGACCGCGACCGCGACCACGAAGACGCCGATCAGGAGTCGGTCGCTCGGTGCCGAAACTCCGCTGCTGCTGATGTACACCGCCCGGAGCGCGAGCACGAGACACAGGACCATGACCAGTATGAACCCCCCGACGAGGTTGAGCAAGACGTCGCCGAAGACGCGGAGGACGATCCTGAGGATGCCCACCACGCCGGACAGAATCGCGGCAACCCCGATGAAGAGGAGATAGCCCCACAGCGTGATCTGGGCGTCGGACTCGGTGGCTCGGCCGTTCCAGTAGGCATAGAGGCCGAACCGGAGGCCGATCACGGTCAGGAGGACGTAGGTGATGAACGCCACGAACGTAAAATTCGCACTGCCGGCAATCTCGTTGAGGCCGAGCCACTCACTAGCCATCTGTCACCAGATGGTCGCGCAGTTGCAGTAAATCTTGCTCCAGGTGCGCTACTGTCTCGTACCGCGTGAGCTTCTGGGCGGCCATCGCTTTCGAGATGACGTTGTCGACCGACCGGGGAACCGTTTCGACCTGCTCGGACGGAGCCACAGCGGACCCTTCGAGTATCTGTCGCTGAACGGGACGGTCGTCCCCGTCGTAGGGGGCCTCCCCGGTAAAGAGTCGGTACAGGATCGCCCCGAGCTGGTAGATATCCGTCGCGTGGTCGATCTCGCCGAACGTGGCGTCGAAGTACTCCGGAGCGGCGTACCGTGGATCGAGATACTCGGAGGGGTCGAAGTGAAAGCGAAACGCTTCGATAAGTCCGACGTGATCGATCAGCGGCGTCAGGCGTTCGTTCTCGTCCATGATCGCACCAGTGTAGGCGATGCTACCCGGATCGAGGCCGCCGTGAATCACGTTGTTGTCGTGTAGCGTCTCGACCGTCCGCGTGAGTGTAATCGCGTTCCAGAGCGCCTCGCCGATCGGGAGCCGGTCGCGATCGGCCAGCGTCTGTTCGGTGTAGGCGACGGCAGCCCACGGCTGTGGTCGCTGCCCGTAATCGTACAGTGAGATGACGTTGCTGGCTGCGCTGACCCGGTTCCACCGGTCGAGCGCGACCGAGAGATACCGCTCGAAGCCGTCGGTGTTCGACTCAGGCTGGCGAAACAGTCGCAGCGCCGTTGCACGTTCGGTCCCGCGGGCGACAGCCAGCGTTCGGTAGTTCTCGGAAAATAGGCCCTGTTCGTGCCCCGCGAGAATCGTGATGTCTTCGAAGGCGCTTTCGGCGAGAATCGCTTCTAGTGTCTCTTCGTCTAGTATCCAGTCTGGACGCTCGTCCGGGGAAGCGTGGACTCCGCCTGACTGCCCGTCGGGCGCTTCCGGCGTCGCTGTGTCGTCATCTGTCGCGTCTGTGCTGGACTCCTCGTCAGCGCTCGTGTCTGGGTCGGATTCGTCGTCGTCAGTCTCATGCGCGCCTTCTTCGGCGGCCGTTTTCGGGCCGGGCTGGCGTTTGACCGGCTCGCCGTCGTCGTTGTAGACTTGTTGGGGGCCGGGGTCTCGACGGTCGCCCGCGAGGCGTGTCCGGCCGACGTCGTGTCGATTGCTCGACGGCGAGTAGATGTGGCTCCGCCGGAATCCGCCGGGCCGGGCGTACGACAGCGGTTCGCGTCCGTCGTTCTCCTCGCGTAGCTCGTCGACGATTTCGTCGACTTCTTCGGGAAACTGTGAGGCCAGATACTCGAAGGCGAACATCGCCTCAGCGCGGACCGAATCGGCGTGGAGCCGGTTGAGAAGGCGACGGATCAGATACGGCAACAGCTCAGGGTCGGCACGGCCTGCCAGACAGATGCCACAGGCGGCACTGAGCCTGAGATGGTCGTCCTCGGCTTCGAGCAGTCCGACCACTCCCGGGAGGAGACGACGGCTCTCGGCGGGCGAGCGGACGAGTGCTGCGATCCGTTCACGAGCGGCCGCTTCGTCGTCGACACCTTGCGATCCCATTGCACACCTTGCTGCATTGATGTAGGTGGAAGGGGGGTATTAAAACATCCCCTTGACAGGTAGTTCTACGATGCGTCGGTTGGTTGTACTGGGGAGTCTAACAACCAGGCATCATGTCCTGAGTGCCGTGCAAGATACAGGGCGCGTCTACAGCAAAACCACGTCGGTTGTCCCGGCGTGAATCAAGCAATACTCATCGGTTGGTCAAACTGCTTTTTTGAAAGCCACTATGAGTTACAATTTCAGCCAGTAATTCACCACAGTGGCCGTCCTCCCGAAGTCGTAGTTACTTTTTTCACTTGCTTGACAAACTCGCAATAATCGATTCGGTGAGGGCAGGCTCCAGTCCAGTGTCCCGGTATCCAGCTGCGAGGTTGACATCGACAGCCCAATATTGACCATTGTCATCTTTGACCAGATCAACCCCGACACCCCGAAGGTCAAATCGTTCAACAAGTTCTCGGAGCGACGCTGCAAGTTCTGGCCTGATCTCTATCTGGCCGATGAACTGTTTCTCCCCGTAGAGCTTCGAGGTGACGCGCCGCCCCGCGACGTGTATCTGTGACCCGTCGTTGACGGCATAATACTTGTAATCGACTGGTTCCGTCGGAATCAGTTCCTGATAGAAATCACCCTCGCCGTTGAGTTCGGGTTCGTGGTTCCAGATGTAGTAGCCTTTAGCGACGTACTCGCCATCAGGTTTCTCGAAGGAGACTTCTGGTGTGAGAAATCCCATCTCCGAAAGCGCCCGAAGACCGACAAGCCGTGAACTGAACAAAATCAACGCCTGCAAGTTGTTCCACAGCACTATTCCCGTCCGTCGAGCATGCCTGAGAGTTGGGAGTGCACTCGGGAGTGTCTTCTTGTTAACAATCAACGAGAGATCGGTGATCTGTTCTGGTGAGAGGGGTGATTGGGGATGGAAGAATCGAACCTGAAAGCCTGCATTCCGAAGACGCTCGCCTACGTCGCGGAACACCGGCTTGCTCTTTTGACACAGGATACCGATACCGCGATTCCTTTCCATACGGCTCTACAGTAGTGTTCAAGCGCGAATTTGAATAGCATTCGGGTGTGTAGCGATTTCAGTAACAGGCATCATGAATAGGGGATGGCCAAACAGGTGTGAACACACTGGCCAGTCCTATCCACTCAATACGGCGGGCGCATTTATTTGTGCAGGTTGTGTACCGTCTCCTGTATGCCTGAAGAAGTTCTGTTCAAATCAGAGAGCGACCAGAGTCGAGAAGAGATTGCATCGTACCTTCGGAAAGTCGCGGACAATCTCGACAGCGGTAACGCTCTCAAGCTGAAAGCAGGCTCCGAATCTGTAACGCTGAATCCCCCTGCCCGACCGACCTTCGAAGTCAAAGCTGAACGCGAAGGCCCGGCTGGCAACATGACTGAACGAAGTATCGAGTTCGAACTCGAATGGGACGAAAACGACGGTCAGGAGGGTGGCGGAAGTGGACAGTTAGAAATCGAGTAGTCATTTCGGACGCACGCTGAGCAGCTGATTCAGGGGTACAGGTCTGGAACAAATGTAGCCTCTGTGCTGGCTTCACTCTCTATATCTTGCACGGCGAGTGTGACGAGATTCTGATGGAATGTGTCTCTCTGTGATCAATTCCCGGATACCGTTTGAACAACGACAAGCATACGCGGCGCATAGCGCCGCGTTTCCCCGGACTCGCCAACGGCGAGTCCGGCCTTTTCCCCAAGTTTTTGCCGCGATGGGTTCCCGCAGGGCCGTCGAAGACGGCCCGAGGAAACCCGAGCGGGAAAAAGTGGTCTCTAGAACATCCCCTTGCCCATCAGTTCGCGGGCGATGATGTTCTTCTGGATCTCGGTGGTGCCCTCGTAGATCTGGGTGATCTTGGCGTCGCGGTAGAACCGCTCGACGGGGAAGTCGTTGACGTAGCCCGCCCCGCCGTGGATCTGGACGGCCTCGTCGGCGACCTCGACGGCCACGCGGGAGGCGTACTCCTTGGCCATCGAGGCGAGCATGGTGAGCTGATCGCTCTTGTTGTCGACGCTCCAGGCCGATTTGTAGGTGAGCTGGCGGGCTGCCTCGGTCTGGGTGTACATGTCAGCGAGCTTGTGCTGGATGGCCTGGAACTCGCCGATGGGCTTGCCGAACTGCTCGCGTTCTTGGGCATAATCGAGTGCGGCCTCGGCCGCGCCTTTGGCGATCCCGACGCCCTGGGCGGCCACGGCGGTCCGGGTCTCGTCGAAAAACTGCATGAGCTGGAGGAAGCCGCCGCCCCGCGTGCCGACGAGGTTCTCCTCGGGGACGCGGACGTTGTCGAAGATCAGTTCAGCGGTATCGGAGGCGCGAATCCCGAGCTTGCCGGTGATCTTCTCGGCTTCGAAGCCGTCGCGATCCGATTCGACGACGATCTGGGAGAAGCCGTTGTACCGCCCCTCGGCCTCGGGGTCGGTCTTGGTCATGACGACGAAGTAGTCGCCGACTGTGCCGTTGGTAATCCACATCTTGTTCCCGTTGATGACCCACTCGTCGCCGTCTTTCTCGGCGCGAGTCGAGATCGAGGAGACGTCGCTACCGGTATCGGGCTCGCTGATGGCCGTGCCCATAATGGCGTCGCCGGCAGCGACCGGTTCGAGCCAGCGCTCTTTCTGTTCTTCGGTGCCGAAGCCCATGATGGCGTCCGAGCCGAACGAGGCGGCGATGATCGAGAGAGCGATCCCGGGATCGACTGCGAACAGTTCCTCGGTGATGATCGCGACGTCCAGTGTCGAGTAGCCCGCCCCGCCGTACTCCATCGGGATGTTTGCTCCTGTGAGCCCCATCTCGGCGGCCTTGTCGACGATCTCGTGGGGGAACTTCTCGGCCTCGTCGTACTCCGTGGCGACCGGCTCGATCTCGTTTGCGGCGAACTTCCGTACCTCTTCGCGAACCTGTTCTTGGTGATCCTCGAGTTCGAAATCCATGTGGGTGTGTTACAATCACCAAACCATAATGGTTTGTAATCACAAATAAATCTACAACGCGTTCATAAACGGCTGGCAGGTTCCCCCCTGAGAGAAACGTTAAACCGTCCCCCAGATGTGAATCCGAATGGAGAATCATGGACATCGACGATATCACTACAATCTCGGTACTGGGTGCCGGAAACATGGGCCACGGCATCGCGGAGGTCGCGGCGATGGCGGGCTACGACGTCGTGTTGCGGGACATCGAAGAGGAACTGGTGCAGGACGGCTACGAGCAGATCGAGTGGAGCCTGAACAAACTCGCCGAGAAGGACCAGCTGACCGACGAAGAAGCTGAGGCGGCCATCGAGCGGATCACGCCGCTGGTGGACCTCGAAGAGGCAGTCTCGGACGCGGACGTCGTGATCGAGGCCGTCCCGGAGGTCATGGACATCAAAAAGGAGGTCTACACCGAAATCGACGAGTACGCCCCCGAGGAGGCGATTTTCGCCACCAACACCTCCAGTCTCTCGATCACCGACCTCTCGGAGGTCACCGACAGAGCCGAGCAGTTCTGCGGGATGCACTTCTTCAATCCCCCGGTGCGGATGGACCTGGTCGAGGTCGTCTCCGGCGCGCACACTTCGGGGGAGACGCTCGACGCTATCGAAGACCTCGCCGTGGCGATGGACAAGACGCCGGTTCGCGTCCGCAAGGACGTTCCCGGGTTCATCGTCAACCGCATCCTGGTGCCGCTGATGAACGAGGCGGCGTGGCTGGTCGAAGACGACGTGGCCTCGATCGCCGAGGTCGACTCGACCACGAAGTTCGACATCGGGCTCCCGATGGGAAGCTTCGAACTGGCCGACTACGTCGGCATCGACGTCGGCTACCACGTCCTCGATTACATGAACGACGAACTGGGCCAGCGTTACGAGCCCTGTCCGCTGATGGTCGAGAAAGTCGAGGCCGAACAGTACGGCCAGAAATCCGGCGAGGGCTTCTACGACTACGAGGACGGCGATGGTGCTGACGTCCCGATGGACGAGGCCGACGAGACCGTCAAAGCCCGGCTCCTGGCCGCGCTCGCCAACGAAGTGGCCTACCTCATCGGGGCGGACGTCGCCTCCGCCGAAGAGATCGACACCGCGGTCAAACTCGGCGGCCGCTGGCCGAAGGGGCCGGCGAAGATGGCCGACGAGTACGGACTCGCCGAGCTCTACGACGTGATCCAGGAGGCTCACGAATCCAGCGGCCATCCGCGATACGAACCCTACGAACACTTCGCGGAGTTCGCAGAGCAGGGCGGCTTCTACGACGATTCGGGTGACGAGGAGGGGAGCGTCGACTTCGAGACGATCACGCTGAGCTATCCCGGACAGAAAGTCGCACACATCGAACTGAACCGCCCCCAGCAGATGAACAGCATCTCGCTGGAGCTCATCGAGGAGCTGGACGCCGCGCTGGACGTCGTCGCGGACGACGACTCGGTCCGCTCGCTACTCTTGACGGGCGCTGGCGACCGGGCGTTCTCCGCCGGGGCGGACTTCATGAGCATCGCCGGGAGCGGTGCGGACCCATTCGAGGCGGTCGAACTCTCGAAGTTCGGCCAGGAGACCTTCGGCCGACTGGAGGAGATCGAGATGCCCGTGGTCGCCGCCATCGACGGCTACTGTCTCGGCGGCGGGATGGAGCTAGCGACCTGTGCAGACGTTCGCGTCGCCACGACTCGCTCCGAGTTCGGCCAGCCGGAGTTCAACCTCGGACTGCTGCCGGGCTGGGGCGGCACCCAGCGCCTCCAGCGGATCATCGGGATGGGCCGTGCCAAGGAGATCATCTTCACGGCCGAGCGCTACCCCGCCGAGGAGATGGAAGAGTTCGGCTTCGTCAACGAGGTCTACGAGCCAGCTGAGTTCGAGGAGCAAGCCCAGGCGTACGCCGCGAAACTGGCCGGCGGCCCGCCACTGGCGATGCGCTACACCAAGCGCGCGATGAGCAAAGGCTGGGACGACCACGAGACCGGCCTGGAAGTCGAGTCGATGGGCTTCGGCCACGTCGTCGGCAGCGAGGACGTCCACGAGGGCATCAACGCCTTCTTCGGCGACGAGGAGCCGGAGTTCGAAGGGAAGTAGGGACGCTCAGGCGGCGAGCAGTTTTCGTAGCGTCACCGCGAGTTCCTCGAACGAACCGATGTCGAGTTCGTCGGTCGTGACGAGAACCCCGTGGTCGCCGACGATGACTCGCGCGACGAAGCCGTTCGAACACACGCGGATCGTCGCCACATATTCGCCGATCTCGGGTTCGGTCCCGTGTTCTGCCGAGAGCCTGTTGAACCGTCCCTGGCTGGCGAAGCCGAAGCGCTCGACGTCGACGAACTCCGAGCGCGTCCGGCGGCCGACCGGATCGTCGGCCAGGTCACGACGGAGGTAGACGACTTCGTGGTCGCTAGGCGTGAAAGTGATCACGCTCCGCAGGGAGTCACCGAGGGTCGTTCTCGCGGCACTGACGACGCTGTCGCTCCGGCGTGCGGGTGCTGTTGACATGCATACTCTACGCGCCCTGCGTTTATCCTCTTCTCGCAAGCTGTCGGTCTCGGAGACGATCGACGACCAAAGAGTTACCTCCGTGCCCGTCCCCGCTTTCGGTATGTCCCGCCAGACACCGCTCTACCAGCGCCACACCGATCGGGGGGCGCGCTTTACGGACTTCGGGGGCTGGGAGATGCCCGTCGAGTTCGACTCGATCCGCGACGAACACGACAGCGTCCGCGAGACCGTCGGGAAGTTCGACGTCTCGCACATGGGTGAGATAGAACTCGGGGGTCCGGACGCGCCCGAACTCCTCCAGCGACTGACGACCAACGACGTCTCGGGACTTGACCCCGGCGAGGCCCAGTACACGGCGATCACCGACGCGGACGGGATCATGCTCGAGGACACGGTGGTCTACCGTCTCCCCGACGGCGAGACCTACCTGTTCGTTCCCAACGCCGGCCACGACGAGGCGATGGCCGAGCGCTGTGCGTGGATCCGCGAGGAGTGGGACCTCGAGGCCACAGTCGACAACGCCACGACCGGCTGGGCGATGCTCGCCGTCCAGGGGCCCGACGCGATCGACCGCTTCGAGGCAGTGGCCGGCAGCCCGTTCGACCTCGGCCGATTCGAGATCGGAGAGCGCGAGCTCTCGGGCGTCGACTGCCTCGTCGCGTCGACGGGCTACACGGGCGAGCGTGGGTTCGAGATTTTGGCTCCGTGGGGGGACGCCCCTACAGTGTGGGACGCCTTCGACTGCCAGCCCTGCGGGCTCGGGTCGCGTGACACCCTCCGGATGGAGATGGGCTTTCTCCTCTCCGGGCAGGATTTCGACCCCGAGGACGAACCCCGTGATCCCTTCAGTGCCGGGCTCGGGTTCGTCGTCGATCTCGACACCGAGTTCGTCGGCCGAGACGCGCTGGAAGCCGTCTACGAGGAGGGCCCGACCGCGGAGTTCGTCGGCGTGAAACTGATCGACCGCGGGATTCCGCGACACGGCCATCCGATCACCACCCCGGCGGGCGAGGAGATCGGCCACGTGACGAGCGGCACGATGAGCCCGACCCTGGGCGATCCCATCGGACTGGGCTACGTCGATAGCGAGCACGCGAGCGCGGACACGCTGGTCAGAGTCGTCGTCCGGGACGAACCGAAGAAAGCACGTATCAGGACCACGCCATTCGTAGATAGATGAGCTTCGAAATCCCCGCGGACCTGCGCTACCTCGACTCCCACGAGTGGGTCCGCACGACCGACGGCAGCGCAACGATCGGCATCTCCGACTTCGCACAGGACGAACTCGGCGACGTCGTCTTCGTCGAACTTCCCGCGGAAGGCGACGAGATCAGTGCCGACGATGACTTCGCCGTCGTCGAGTCCATTAAGGCGGTCTCTGACATCTACGCGCCCGTCTCCGGAACGGTGACGGCCGTCAACGAGACGCTGCTCGACGAACCCGAACTGATCAACGAAGACCCCTACGGCGAGGGGTGGCTCGTCGAAATCGACCTCACAGACGAGAGCGAACTCGAGGACTTGCTCGACGCCGACGCCTACGCCGAGCAGATCGAGTAGCTGTCTGTTCTCGCGGTGCGTGTCGATTATCCTTCCACGGCGGCTCTGATCTCCCGGGCGAGATCGCCGTACCGTTCCGTTCCCGTTCCCTTCTGGACGTAGCCGGTGATGTCGGCCGACTCGGCGACGGCTTCGATCTCCGTGCTGTCCTTGCCGGTAAAGAAGAAGAAGGGGAGTCCCGGCGAGCGCTCGCGGACGGCTTCGAGAAACTCGACACCGGTCATCTCGGGCATCGAGTAGTCGCTGACCACGCAGTCGAACGACGCTGCTTCGAGTTCCTCCAGCGCCGCTGGTGCACTCGTGACAGTTTCGACATCGAGTGCGTCGTCTTCGCGTTCGAGGAAGGTCTGGGTCAACTCCAGGACCTCCGTATCTTCGTCGACGAGCAAGACGGTGATCGTGTCGGCCATCTACGGTCCAGTAGGGGAAGGACGGACTTGTAGTTTGACCCTCCGTGGCGTGTTCAGATTCCAGACATCGTCCTCCCGACCGCAGCGTGGTCTGGTCGATCCGGACCGTATCCAGCCTGGGCGGACCCCGAGTCGAACGTCCAAGGGGGTTTGACCGCCTCTGCCTTCCTTTTCACTTCGAATAGCTACTCGGACAGTTCGTCCGACTCCGAGATTTCGACCGCTATTCTCGCGTCGGTGTCCAACGTCGACGTGAATTCGAGGTATTCTCCCGTGTCCAGTAACACTCTCACGGACACGTCTTTCGGAACTGAGTCCGGAAGGACAATCCTCTCTTCCAGTGTCTTCTCAGTCTCTCCTCGTATCTCTGCTGTGGTGGCGTGATACTCCGTATTCCCATCTTGGTCAGTTACGATGATCGCGAGTGTGTGGGCCTGTGTCGATTTATTGTCTATCGAGATCGGGATTGTACCCTCGGCATCTGTTCCTGTACAGCCAGCAATACTCAGCGAGATCACACCCGCAGCACACACCACAAATTCTCTCTTCGTATACTCCATGAAATCTATAGTCGAAATAGGGCCGTACTACGTTATCATAGTGGGTGGCTGGTTCAGAAGGATACCTGCATGAAAGAACGACCGTGGTGTTTTTGCGGTCGCCCGCCTCAGCGAGCGTATGGACGAGGCCGCGCCGACCATCCTTCTGACGAACGACGACGGGATCGACACGACTGGCTTTCGCGTTCTCTACGATACCTTGAGCGACGTGGGGGACGTCACGGCCGTCGCGCCCGACAGCGACAAGAGCGCTGTCGGGCGTGCCATGTCGAGTTCGGTCTCGGTCGAGGAACACGAACTCGGCTACGCCGTCGCCGGCACGCCCGCCGACTGCGTCGTCGCCGGCGTCGAGGCACTGGTCCCGGACGTCGACCTCGTGGTCGCGGGCTGTAACGACGGCGCGAACCTCGGGGCGTACGTGCTGGGCCGTTCCGGCACTGTGAGCGCGGCCGTCGAAGCCGCCTTTTTCGACGTGCCGGCAATCGCCGTCTCGATGTACATTCCAGTCCGCGAGGACGTCACCTTCCAGTCGATCTCGGCGGAGTACGACGCCTACAGCGAGGCCGCGCGCGCGACCGAATATCTCGCGAAACATGCCTTCGGGGCCGGCGTGTTCGACCACGCCGACTACCTCAACGTCAACGCGCCGATGGCGGGCGGCGAGCACGGGCCCCTGAAAGACGGCGAACGAGCCCCTATCGAGATCACCGAACCGTCGACTGTCTATCAGATGGACGCCGTCCGCGAGGGCGACCACGTCCAGTTGCACGACCGTATCTGGGAACGGATGGCCGACGGCGACATTCCGGATCGGGACGGAACCGACCGCCGCGCAGTCGTCGACGGGAAGGTTAGTGTCTCGCCACTGACGGCCCCGCACACGACTGAGCATCACGAGGCACTGGACGCGCTGGCCGAGACGTATCCGGACGCCTGGTGAACCGTTCGAAAACGAAAGAATAGACGCCGGCGGCTAGTCTTTCATCTGCTGGAGCTTGTCCAGTAGTTCGTTCTGGTCGGCGTCGGACTCGAAGTCGATGCTGCCGTCGTGGTCGTTCTCGTGGACGTTGACGGCTTCGTCGTCGTCGTAGTCTGCGTCACTCTGCTGGTTCTCCTGTTCGGATTCGTCGTAGCTCCCAAAGCCCATTGTGAGTACAGCTACCCGAGCCAGCACCAAAAGGGGTGTGACTCTCGCGGCGTGTGACCAGCGTTGACATTCGGACAGGGCCGTGATGGCTGTTGGCGCAGTCCGGAGCACTCATTTCGCGGCGCGTCCGTGTCCCAGTATGAACGACACCGTTCGGGACCTCCTGGCCGCGAACGACGCCCACGCCGCCGCGTTCGATTCGCGATTCGACCACGTTCAGGACGCCCAGTATCCCGACGCCGTCACTGTCTGCTGTTCTGACTCTCGGGTCCTCCAGGACCACATCTGGGGAAACGACGAGCCCGGACAGTTGTTCACCTGCGCCAATATCGGCAACCGCGTGATCCAGCGTACCGACCACGGCGAGGTCGTCTCCGGTGACGTCCTCTATCCGCTCGTCCACACGGAAACTGACACCGCCATCGTCGTCGGTCACACCGGCTGTGGCGCTGTTACGGCGACCTACGATCATCTCACCAGCGGGCTCTCGGACGCACCGGGGATCGAACACTGCATCGGCTTGCTCGCGCCCGCCCTCGAAGCCGGCGTCGACGCGCTTGCCGACGACGTTTCCCGCGCGGCGGCGATCAACCGACTCGTCGAGTACAACGTCGACCGGCAGGTCGATGCCCTACTCGAAAGCCCGGACGTCCCCGATCACGTCGACGTCGTCGGTGTCGTCTACGATTTTCAGGACGTCTACGACGGCCGACGCGGCGAGATCCACGTGATCAACGTCGCCGGTGAAACTGACGTCTCGCTGTTGAAGGAATCGTATCCCGACATTGCCGATCGATTCGACCGGCTGTGGACACCCTGAAGACAGCTATTGCTCGCGGCTGCCCATTGTGACGAGGTCGGCGGCGTCTTCAGCGAGCGCGACGGCGTCGGGGCCGAACGAGTCGGCATAGCGAACGACCAGCAGGAGGACACGCTCGGGGTCGACCAGCCTGTATCCGGACTCTCGCGTCAGCAAACCCGCGGACTCCAGTTCCGCCGCGCACTTGCTGACCGTCGGCCGCGAGACGTCCACGGCCTCGGCGATGTCGCCGCCGGCCGCGTCGGCGTCTTCGAGGAGGGTCAGGATCATCCCGCGCGGCGTCTTCCGGCGAAGATGCGACAGCGCCGCTTTTTCGAAGTCGTCGAATCGACCAGCGGGCACGAATCGGCGGTAGTCCCCGTCTTTGTAGCTCTCGATCCGGTCGTCCTCGAGTAGCTGTCGGAGGTGGTGCTGAGTCTCGCCGGTCCCCAACTGGAGGTCGTCGCGAACCTTCGAGAAGTGCGCGCCGGGAGTCGCTTCGAGGTAACCGGCGATGGCTGCGCGTGCGTCCGACTCGTCGTCGGATTCAGCACTTGCACCCCCGGCGAAGCGGGCGAACGATCCGGCCGTCCCCAACGCGGCGAATCGTCGGAGGGTCGCCCGCTTGCTCTCGTCGACCCCCTGATCGCTCATTGCACCCTTGTAAGCGATCCACGCCTAAAATAACTTCGCAATACAGACCCCGACGGCGGGGGTGTCGCTCGTCTAGCTCGATCGCGGGCTGTCGTCGGAACTGCCGTCGTCGCTCTGCCCGGTCCCGTCCTGTTCGTTGAACGTCTCCGAGCCGGGCATGTCCGCGTCCATCTCTTCGATGACCTCGTCCGGATCCTTGATGTTCGTGTCGTCGGCGCCGTGTTTGACGGCCTGGGCCTGCTCTTCCATCTCCTCGACGTCGACCTCGGCCTCGCTGTCGATCTGGCCGAGGATCTCCTCGATGTCGTCCAGACCGAGCATCTCGCGGGTCTCGGCGTCGAAGTCGAGTCCTTCGAGTACGTGGCCGTTATCCTTGACGTCGCTGCCGGTGAGGTGTTTGCCGTAGCGGCCGATCATCGACGTCAGCTCCTGCGGGAGGACGAACTTCGTCGACTCGCCCTTCCCGATCTCTTCGAGGGTCTCCATACCGCGCTCGATGACAGCCCGCTCGCCCATCGATTCGGCGGATTTCGCGCGGAGCACGGTCGAGATGGCGTCACCCTGTGCTTCGAGGATCTGACTCTGCTTCTCACCCTGGGCGCGGATGATGTTGGACTGCTTCTCACCCTGGGCCTCCTCGACGGCGCTGCGCCGTTCTCCCTGGGCTTCCAGGATCATGGCACGGCGGCGGCGCTCGGCGGAAGTCTGCTGCTCCATGGCCTGCTGGACGTCTTTGCTCGGGTTGACCTCCCGAACTTCGACGCTCTCGACTCGGACGCCCCACTCGTCGGTGGGCTCGTCCAGTTCCTTCCGGATGCGTGCGTTGATCTCCTGGCGCTTGTTCAGCGTGTCGTCCAGTTCCATGTCACCCAGCACTGCGCGCAGCGTGGTCTGGGCGAGGTTCGAGACGGCGCGCTTGTAGTCGTCGACCTGCAGGAACGCCTTCTTGGCGTCCATGACCTTGATGTAGACGACCGCGTCGGCCGTAACGGGAGAGTTGTCACGAGTAATCGCTTCCTGTCGGGGCACGTCCAGCGTCTGCGTTCGCATGTCGAAAGTGTGCGTGTTCGAGACGAACGGCGGGACGAACGCGATCCCCGGCTCCAGAAGCTTGCGGTACTCCCCGAGGACAGTTAGCGCCTTCTTCTCCGTCGCGTCGGTGATCACGACCATCTGCCAGACTACTGCGACGGCGATCGCCAGCAGCACGACGCCGACCAGTAGTAGACTGTCGAACCCACCTACTTGCAGCGGGACCAGTTCGAGCATACATCCGGGGCTTCGGGGTTCCTAACTAAAAGTGTTCGGTGAATACAATTGTCAGGCAGTGTCGAGATCCTGCTCGGGCTCCTCGTCGGCACGGTCGCGCTCTCGTGCCAGTTCGCGATCGATCTCGTCTACTTCGTCGAGATCTTCGTAGTTAGCGACTGTGAGGACGTTCCCTCCACCGGGATCGACGACGATGATCTGCGTGCCTTTCGGGATCGGCTCGTCCATCGCGCGCGCCTGGAAGTTCGGGTTGAAGCCACCCTCGTCGAGTTTGACCTGCCCGCCCGTTCCGGTGACGCGTTCGGTCACTCGCCCCGTCTTGCCCCGCAACGAGTCCGAGTCACTCGTCTGGGCGGTCCCCTTGCCACCGTAGAAGTCGAACTCGCGATAGCCGTACATCGCCACACCGCCGAGGATCATGACCGTCGCGGCGAGGACAAGTGTGGTCGCGAACAGGCCCAGCGATGCCGGCAGGGCCAGTCCCACCAGGCCGGCCCCGAGCAGGGCGATTCCCAGAACGATGAAGTGCGCGCCCGGTGCGAAGGCCTCGGCGACGACGAGCCCGGCACCCGCCAGTAACAACAGCGTCGGCAGATCGAGTCCGAGCAACTCTACCATATCTCCGCGTTCGGTCGCCGGCAGGATAATCCTTCGGTCGACGCCGCTACCCCATCAGGAGGTAGAACTGCAGGAAGAACAGGAGTGCGAGGACCGCGCCCGCGACGACGAACAGCGTCCCCTCGACCGACGGCGAGCCGGCCTCGATGGCCTCGCTGTCGCTGGAGAACGAGCCGAAGACGTTACCGCCTACTGCGCTCTGTTCTGTCTCGTCGGCCTCGTCGTCTTCGAGATCCGACAGCGAGTAGCGCCACTCGCCGTCTTCGTCACCGGGCTGCTCGGCGTTCGCAGACTGGTCGTCGTCAGCTGCCGCGTCGGCGTCTGCTCCAACCTCGCCTGTTTCGAACGACCACCCGTCGTCCTCGTCGTCTGCCATACCCTCTCTCTGGGTTGCGTCCCAAAATGCGTGGCGCTCTGGTCGTGCAGGGTCGTCGCGAACCGCCGAGCGCTACTTCACGCGCGTCCCGACCGGCGCGTCCTCGTGGGTCGTCAGCAGGTCGGCCTGCTCGCCCGCAGCCAGGACCATCCCGTTGGACTCGATGCCGAACAGTTCCGCCTGCTCCATGTTCGCCAACAGGATGACTTTCGTCCCGGGGAGCTCCTCGACGTCGTGGAGCTGTTTCAGGCCAGCGACGACCTGTCGGGTCTCGACGCCGATGTCGACTTCCAGCCGGAGGAGCTTGTCCGAGTCCTCGACGTCCTCGGCGGTCTCGATCCGCCCGACGCGCATGTCGATTCCCTGGAAATCCTCGAAGCTGATCCGATCCTCGACGAGCGATTCGATATCCATGCTCTCTGATTCACTGTCGGCGCCTTCGTCGCTTTCGGTTCCATCGTCCTCGCTCTCGGTCGCTTCCTCGACGCGGGCCTGCAGCTTCTCGTTGAGCTGTTCGACGCGTTCGTCCTCGATCTTCTCGAAGAGTTCGCCGGGTTCGTCGAACGCGCCTGGCGGGGCCTCGTGGACGTCCGCGACCGTGGCTTCGTGGACGCTCCCGTCTTCTGCGAGCTGGTCCCACAGCGCCGCGGCCTTCCCGGGAGTAAAGGGCTCCAGCAAGATGGCCAGCGCTTTCGCGATCTGGACGCAGTCCCGGATGACCTGGGCCGCCCGCTCGGGATCGTCGTCAGTCAACTTCCAGGGCTCGTTACGCTGGATGTACTCGTTGCCGAACGCCGCGAGGTCGACCGCCGCACCGCCGGCCTTCCGGATGGAGTACTCGTTGAGCGCGGCCTGATACTCTTCGACGGCCTCGTCGATGCGGTCTTCGACTTCCTCGCTCACTTCTGCGTCCGGCGTCCCGTCGAAGTTGCGGTGGGCGAACAGGAGCGACCGATAGAGGAAGTTTCCGACTGTGCCCACCAACTCGCCGTTGACGCGCTCGCGGAACTTCGCCCACGAGAAGTCCACGTCCTGCTGGAAGCCGCCGTTCGTCGCGAGATAGTACCGCAGCAGGTCCTCGTGGAACCCTTCCTCCAGATATTCGCGGGCCCAGACCGCCCGATTCCGGGAGGTCGAGAAGCCCTTGCCGTTGAGGGTCATGAAGCCGCTGGCCATGACGGCGCGGGGCTCGTCGTAGCCCGCGACCTTCAGCATCGCCGGCCAGAAGATGGTGTGGTGCTGGATGATGTCCCGCCCGATGATGTGGACGATTTCACCATCTGCTTTCCAGGCCTCTTCCCAGTCGTAGATGTCGGCGCCGACGCGCTCGGTGTACTGCTTGGTCGAGGCGATGTACTCGATGGGGGCGTCGACCCAGACGTACAAGACGAGGTCGTCGCTAGCGCCCGATTCGTCGCCCTCAATTTCCGGGTAGTCAAAGCCCCAGTCCAGATCCCGGGTGATACACCAGTCCTGCAGGCCGTCCTCGATCCACTGGCGGGGCTGATTCCGGGCGTTGCTCGTGCCTTCGAGGCGGTCGAGAAAGTCGGTGAGATACTCCGAGAGTTCCGAGACCTCGAAGAACTTGTGCGTGCGGTCGCGGTACTCCGCGGGGTTGCCCGAGATGGTCGAGATGGGGTCCTCGATCTCGCCGGGTTCGAGGTGGCGGCCACAGCCCTCGTCGCACTCGTCGCCGCGGGCCTGTGCGCCACAGTAGGGGCAGGTCCCCTCGACGTAGCGATCCGGGAGGGGCTGGTCGTCCTCGGGGTCCCAGGCGACCTTGATCTCCTTCTCGTAGACGTACCCCTCCGATTCGAGGGCGCGGACGATCTCGTGGGTCAGCTCGCGGTTGGTCTCGTCGTGGGTGTGGCCGTAGTTGTCGAACTCGACCGCGAACTTGGGAAAGGTCTCCTGGTACTGCTCGTGGTACTCCAGGGCGAACTCGGCGGGGTCGACGCCCTGCTGGATGGACTGGACGGCGATGGGCGTGCCGTGCATGTCCGACCCGCAGACGAAGGCGGTCTGCTGGCCCAGGTTCTCCAGGGCGCGGCTGAACACGTCGCCGCCGACGTACGTCCGGAGGTGGCCGATGTGCAGGTCGCCGTTGGCGTAGGGCAACCCGCAGGTCACCACCGCGGGCTCCTCGGTCGGAAAGTCCTCGTGGCTCATACCCTCTGTTACTGTGAAACGAGTCAAAAACCCGCTGGTTTCGGGCGAACGTGTACTGAACGATTTCGTCGTAACTACTAACCCAGAGACACGAGACGGAACGCGTATGCAGAGACAGGGAGGGTCGGCGAGTGGAGACGAATGAAGCAATTCATCGGAAACTCAACGGAATCGGCCTGCTCCTTGTAGCACTGTATATCCTTATCGCCGTACCAGTAGCTGGCAGTGTAGTACTAGGGGGTGGCGACCTCCTTGTCTTGCTCATGATTATAATGCTGATCGCCAGCGGTGTGCTGTTTCTCGGCGGCATCTCGTACTTCCTCGGATAGCGTAGATACGAGGATCGAATAAAGAGCAGACGTCCAGACGCCACTCACAACCTCTCGACAGAGAGTGCCATACCGCTGTTTAGTTGTTGACGTCCCGGAAGCGATAGCGGTAGGGCTGGTCACGGATGACCTCGACGTCGCCGCGCTGGGCGCGCCGCCCGAGCACGGTGGCGATGCGGTGGGCGCTGTCGAACTCCTCGCCGTGCTGCTCAAGCAAGTCGAGGATTTCGCGCGCTGTCAGCGGTTCGTCGGCGTCGGCCTGCTCTAACACCGACCGGATCCGCTCGAACTCCCCGTGACGTATGCGCATACGCTTACAATAGGCCTACTCCCCCATTAAACGGCGTCAGACATCCGTCAGACGGCGTCTCAGCGAAAATCGCACGACGCCGTCCGCCCCTCCATGAGAATCGATGTCAGACGATGGTGTGTGGACGTGTCACACTGGCTGGTCGAACTCGTCTTCGAGGTTACGCTCTGCGCGGTAGGCCTGGACAAAGCCCTCGATGTCGAATTCGGCCATCTGAGTCTCGAATTCACGGGCCATGTCGTCGTTCTCGACGTGGCTGATGGCGTGTTCCATCAGTTCGACTAGTAACTCGACGACGACGTAGTGCAGGCGCTCGGCGTCGAAATCACTGATCCAGACCAGCGCCGCACCGACCTGGCCGTCGTCCGAGACGTCTGCGACGGCGATCTCTTCGGGGAACTCCTCCATGACGCTGCCCATGAGGTGGGGCATCGAGAACTCCTCGTAGTCGTCGTCGGTGTCGATCACGGATCGCAACTGGGCGACGATGTCCTCGGGAACGAACCTCGCCAGCGGGTGGACGTCCATCACGATGGCGTGGGTGTCGCCACAGTCACAGGAAAACTCCCGCATACCGAGGTCGAACTGCCGCAGGGAGACGGTCTCGCCGCAGGGTAGTTCGAGGTCCGCGCCGGGGCCGCCAGGGACGCGTGGTTCTGCCATTGGGCCGGCTTGGGCGAGCGCGCGGTTAAATTCCGCGATGGTGGGCCAACTCACCGCGATGGCATGTCGGCTCACTCCCGCGGGTGGAAGCGCCTGACAGCCTCGGCAACGGCGTCGCTGTCTCCCAGGAACGTCACGACCTCGCCGTCGGCCAGCCGGTGGTCGGGCTCCGGGACGTGGGCCTCGCTGCCCTCGCCGACTTCCGCGACCAGACACCCGCGTGGAATCTCCTTGCGCAGTTCCTCGATGGTCTTGCCGACGAGGTCCTCGGCGGTCACGGTGACCTGCTGGATGTCGTGGCCGTCGCCCAGGTCGTTCATCCAGTGGGCCAGTTCGGGCCGCTCGATCTCGTTGTCGATGGCGTAGGCGGTCGCCATCGAGGAGTCGATCGCCGTGACCACCTCCGAGTCGAACGCCTCGACGTTCTCGGGGTCGTTCACTCGCGCGTAGATCTTCCCGACGCCGAACTTCGTCGACGCCAGTTGCGTGATCAGCGCGTTGACGTCGTCGTCGCCGGTCGCCGCGACGACGATCTTGGCGTCCTCGATCCCGGCCGCCCGGAGGACGTCGCTCTCGGTGCCGTCGCCCTCGTGAACGGTGAAGCCCGCTCTTCTGGCCTCGGCGGCCGCGTTCTCGTCGTCTTCGACGATGACGACGAACTCTCCTCTCCGGTCGAGTCGTGTGGCGAGCGCCCGGCCGACCCGGCCACCGCCGACGAGTATGGTGCGCATTGGTGTCACTCCGAGTAAGTCGCCGATCTGCCGCGCCAGTCCCGCCTCGATCGAGACGGTCGCGAAGATGACGACGAAGACCGTCCCGAGGAGGACCTGGGCCGCGCTCTCGTTGCCCGCCGTCGCCAGTTCGATCGCGAACAGCGTCGCGACGCTGGCCGGGATGATCCCGCGCGGGCCGACCGCCGCGAGGAACAGCCGCTCCGGCCGGGAGAACCGATCGACGCCAACGGTTGCGATCGCTGCGACGAGCGGGCGCAACACGAGGATGACGACGGCCGCGAGTGCTACGCCGGCGACGCCGAGGTCTGCGATCGCGCTGAGATCGATCAGCGCCGCCAGCGAGACGAACACGAACGCCAGCACGAGCAGGGTCGCGTCGCGGCCGAACTCCTCCATCAACTCTCGCTGTGGCAGGTCGAGATTGCCCAGCGCGATGCCGGCTGTGGCCGCCGCCGCGATCCCGGCCTCGGCGGCGACGGTCTCGGCGAGCGCGAACGAGCCGACGGCGGCGGCGATCGTCAGGAACCGGGCGGCCTGTGGCTCCTCGCCGGGCGCGACGTCGCTACGGAAGAGCTCGAAGACGGCCCAGGCGACGAGGGCGCCTGCCAGGAGCGCGAGCCCGGAGCGAACGGAGCCGGCGAGCGTTTCGGTGGTCAGCACCCACGTCACTGCGATTGCCCCGGCACCGCCGGCGAGGCCGAACGCCAACCCGACCCGTCGATCGGCTTCGGGTCCGATGTCGTAGCGCAGCAGTCCCGCGGTGACGGCGGCTGCGACGACCCCTGTCGCCAGCCCCACCAGCGCCCAGTCGGGCGTCCCGATCCCGGCCTCGAACGCGAGGATGCCCGCCAGTGCGGCCGAGCCGAGGCCGCTGGCAGCGGTGAGCATACTGACGACGCGCCTGTCGGGATCGATCTCGTCGTCGGCTTCGAGTAGCGCGTAGACGATCGCCGTCGCGACCAGTCCGGCGGCGACGCCGATACCGAGCCGCTCGATGAACGTCAGAAACGTCGCAGGGAGTCCCAGGTCATCCAGCAAGAGCGTCTCGAAGATCACGACCGCGCCGATCGCTGCGGTCACGTCGTTGACGATACCCTCCGTCTCCAGTGCCGCGGCGACGTGCTCGCGAACCCGGACGACTTCGAGGATCGGCGTGATGACCGTCGGACCGGTCGCGACCAGCAGCGCACCAACGAGTAGTGCAATCTCCCACGTCGACCCCGTCAGGACCCGCACGGCCACGGTGGTGCCTGCGAACATCACGACCGCGCCGACCGTCACCAGTCGCAGGGAGGTCCGAGAGGCTTCTCGGATACGGCCGAACTGCAACGCGAACGCGCCGTCGAAGACGATGATGGCGACGGCCAGTCCGACGATGACTTCCAGTCCGTCGCCGAACGTCTCCAGTGTTACCATCCCCGCGCCGTCGGGACCGAGCAGGAGGCCGGCGACCAGGTAGAAGACGACACTCGGCACTCGGAGCCGCCGGGCGAGTAGCTGCGCGCCGATCCCGACGACCAGGATCGCCGCGACGACTGGTAACAACGACCCCGACACGTCTCTGGATTCGAGCCGATACTAAATGAAACCGGAGGGTCCTGCGGATGTGGTCTCGCCCACTACCCAGACGCCGAAAAGAACACCGAGTTAGGTGGCAGGGGGCTCGATCACAGCATATCCGTACTCGTCTCGGTGGACTGGTCGGTTTCAGCCGGCTGATCACTCAGGCGGACGTACGCGTCCGTGACGACGGCGATCGTGAAGACGCTCATCACGCTGGAGACGAGCACGGTGAGGACAAGCCCGACCGTTCCGGGGATGAAGCCGGGCACCAGTCCGATGGCGAAACCGATCGCCCACAGGATGACGACCAGCAGCAACAGCGTCCAGCGGTTGCCCTTGGTCACTGCCCACGTTCCGGAGATCGCCTGGATCGGGCCCTTGTCGGCGAGAGCGATCTCCTGGCGGAAGAACAGCGTCCCGATGAAGATCAGGATCCCGGGAACGATGAACAGGAGTAGACCGAATACGACCGCGATTCCCAGCAGGATGCCACCGATGAAACCATACAGGGTCGCGATCGGGAGTCGACGGGTCGCGAGATCGACCGGGATGCCGTCCTGCTCGGCGTTGGCGAACACCCGGACCGCGACGATCAAGACGGCTTCACTCACGAGTGCGAGGACGAGCAGTCCCGCCAGAAGCACCGGAATCGAGACGTCGAGGGCGAATCCCGTGTTATCGAGCAACCGCTCGAACTCCGCGACCGCCTCTTGAGTTTCTGGCTGGGACATGTCGGCAGTCTCGCGGATGTACTCCAGCACGTCTCTGCCGACCTGAACAGTCAGCGACTGGCTGAGGACGGTGCTGCCGAAACCGACGAGCGTGAGCAGTGCGACCAGTTGCGCACCCGTCGCCGATAGCAGCGAGTCCAGGCCTTCTGAGAGCGGGTCGGCGACGTCCAGTGATGTCGTCTCGGTCGGATCGTCGAACTCGTCGTCGACTGACATTGTGCGACCGTTCGGCCACGACCGAAATAAAAGCTCCAGTATTGGTCACACAGGGGATCGGCACCACGCGAATTGCTCCCGGTGATCCTCCGTCGGCGCCTCCGGCCGGACTGCTCGTCTCCGTGCCGGATTCTACGCTTCGTCGTCTTCGGCTCCGGCTGTGTCGTCTTCGTCGGCTTCCTCTTCCTCGTCGGCTTCAGTCTCTTCGTCGGTTTCTTCCTCGGCTTCTTCTTCCTCGTCGGCCTCAGGCGCGGTTTCTTCTTCCTCGTCGGCCTCAGGCGCGGTTTCTTCTTCCTCGTCGGCCTCAGGCGCTTCGTCCTCGTCTTCGAGTTCCGGCGTCCCCTCGATCTCGGCTTCGACTTCGACTTCGATCTCCAGTCCGGGGGCTTGCAGTTCGGCCTCGGCGGTCGTCGGATTGTTCAGTTCGACTTCGAGTTCGTCCTCGTCCACTTCGACTTCTACTTCGACGTCGACGTTGAGATCAGACATCGATCCTCTCTTCACAGACCAACGACAAAAAATCCGGCCTCGCGTGCGACCGCGTTCGTTCCCGGGCTGCTACGGCCAGTCTTCGCGGGCCTGCTCGTCTTCCTGTGCCGGGCTCTCGGGTTCGCCCAGTTCCCACTCGGCGGCCTCGGCCGCATCCTCGACGTGCAGGAACTCCCAGCCGACGCGCTCGGCGAGGTCCGCGTCCTCGTCGGTGGTGCCGACGTAGACGTGTCGGGGGGTGTCGAACTGTTCTTTGACGTTTTCGAGGCTCTCCTTGCGGCCCCGGGGACCGGAGAAGAAGTCCTGTCGGATGCGATGCTTGCGCGTGAAGTTAGTCACGACGTAGGTCGGCTTCTCGGAGACGACGCCGACGTACTCGCTCCACTGGCGCGCGTCGGTGAACACCGCGTCCGGGCGGGCCAGTCGTTTCAGTGCCTCCAGATCGAAGGCGAGAGTCATCTCGCCGCTGCCACCGCCGTCCATACTCGCCTCTCGCGGTGGCGCGCGCAAAACGGTGTCGGTCCAGCGCCGTTTTCAGGGCCGCAGGCGGGCGACCAGCGATCGCCCGCCCCCGAAGTGGAGCAACACCGCAGCGAGGAGCGCACCGACACAGTCGAAGACGAGATCCAGGATGGTATCCTCGACTCCGTAGACGATCAATACCGGACGCATTCCGGCCACGCGAGCGAGTTCGCGCGTCAGAAACTCCATCGTCTCCCAGACGACGCCGACTGCGACAGTCAGGAGGAAGACGAACAGCCACAGGAACGCCCGCGGGAGGTGGACGGTCTCGCTGTGGCGATCGACGGCGACGACGATGGCGTAGCCGATCGCGGTGACCAGCGCCGCCGAGAAGGCGTGGGTGAGATGATCCCACCACCAGACGGATTCGTAGACGCCGACCATCCCCAGCGAGTGCAACAGCGCTGCGAGCGTGATCCAGAGGACGAGCCAGGGATCGAAGTGCACGCCGAAGTCCCGGGCCAGCAGCGCCGGCAACAGCGTCACCGCCAGCGAGAACGTCGCGTTGACGACGACGCTGGTGTTTCGCAGGCCGATCCCCACCAGGAGGACGACCACGAGTGCCGCCTGGAGGGCCAGCACGATCCGGCGAGGGCCGCCCGTGGGGAGAACGAACCGTCTCACGGCACAGTCACGCTCGACGGTGAGGGTCCCTGGCGACATATGGATACGGGATCGTCGCGCTGGGCGATACGGATTTACGGTGTGATCACATACTCCGGTGCACATGATGGCGACGACCCACGGTCTGGCCGGTCTGCTCGTCGGGGCCGTCTTCGCCGCGGTCGCACCCGGTGAGACGTCGCTCCTGCTTGCAGCGGGGCTAGCTGGGGGGCTGGCACCCGACCTCGATCTCTACTGGGGCCACCGCCGGACGCTTCACTTCCCGGTCTACGGGACGGTGGCTGCGCTGGCCGCCGTCGGCGCCGCTCTGGTGGCGCCGACACCTGGCTCGCTCGCGGTCGCCTCGTTCCTCCTCGCGGCCGCGCTCCACGCCGCGAGTGACGTTCTCGGCGGCGGACTCGAACTCCGGCCCTGGGAGGCTGGCTCGCAACGAGCTGTCTACTCTCACTATCACGACCGGTGGCTCGCGCCCCGACGGCTCGTCCCCTACGACGGCTCGCCGCACGACCTCGCGCTCGTGTTCGCACTCGGCGTGCCGGGACTCGCGGTCACCAGCGGTCTTCTCCAGGTCGCAGTCGGTGTGACGCTGGTCGTTTCGGCGACCTACACCCTGCTGCGAAAGCGACTGGCGACGCTCGCGGCTGTGGTCGCCGGGGTGCTCCCCGAGCAGGTTCTGCCGTACGTCCCCGAGCGTTATCGGGCGGGCGGAAACAGCCGCGTAGTCAGTTCCTCGCGTCGGAGGTAGACGACGAGTGCAATGGCGGCCATCACGACGACGATTACGGCTGCAGCGGTGTAGTCTTCTGACGCGACGGAGGCTCCGGCCAGGTTCGTCAGGAAGTAGCCAGGAACCCGCCCTAACAGGGAGATGGCCGTCATACGCTTGATGTCGAGATCGGTCGTCCCGCCGACGAAACAGATGACGTCGTCGGGCATCCCCGGGATGAGAAAGACGATAAACAGCGTCAGATAGCCGTGATTCGACGAGAAGTCGTCGAACCGATCCAGCACTGACGCGGTGATCGCCCGTTCGACGAACGGTCGTCCCCAGCGCCGTGAGAGGTGGAAGGCGACGAAACTACCGATCGTCGCACCGGCGAGGCTGTAGACCGTTCCCCAGTAGGCCCCGAACAGCCAGCCGCTGGCGAACCCGAGCGCCTGCCCGGGAATCGGCGCGAAGATCACCTGGCAGGCTTGCAGGAAGACGAACGTCAGCGGCGCGAAGATACCAAAGTCCGCCACGAACGACCGCACTGCGTCGGGGTCGGACAGCCACGCGGCGTACTGGGCGAAGATGGTCCGTGCCGCAAGCAGCGAGAGAATCACGAGGACGACGAGAAGGGCGACGGTCCACCGGCTCCGACTGTCGGCGAAGATCCGGACGGGGCGATCCATCGGTCGTCGATGCGGCCGGTCGGAACAAAAGCGTGGCCTATTCGATCGGCGAGGGGGCGAGTGCGTCGAGCTCGACGTCCTCCTCGAGTAGGAGTTCCTTCTGGTCGGCGACGGGGCGCTCCTGACGGATGATCTTCTTGAACGTGCTCTGCTGGGAGAGATCGCCGATCAGGACGCCGCCGACGAGTTTGCCGTTGTTGAACGTGAGGCGGCGCCACTCGTCGTCGGAGTACTTCCGCTCGGCCTCGTCGTCGCCGATCGTCGGATGGCCAAACGAGAGAAACGGGAAGTCGAAGTGCGTGATCGAGTACGAGGGGACGTAGCGGAACTCTTTGACAGTGTCGTCGGCAACCATGTTCTTGCCGGCGACGATTCCCTGTTCTTTGGCCGAGCCCCACGCGCCGTTCTGGGTCTGATCTTCGAGGATGACGTCGTGGTACTTGGTGATGTCACCGGCGGCGTAGACGTCCTCGACGCCGGTCTGCATGTACTGGTCGACGACGATGCCGTCGTCCAGTTCGACCGGCGTGTCCTCGAGGAACTCCGTGTTGTAGTTCAGGCCGACGGCGATGCCGACGAACTCGGCCTCGTGGGCGTCCCCGTTGGAGTCGATCACCGAGTCGACGTGGCCCGACTCGTCGACTTCGAAGTGGTCGAGGCCGCTCTCGAAGACCGGCTCGACGCCGATGTCTTCGAGTGCGCGGTGGATGATCTCCGCGCCGTCGAGACTGAGCGCGTAGCGCCACCAGCGGTTGCCACGCATCAGGTACTTCGCGTCGACGTCCTGGGCGCCACAGATCGCGGCGAGGTCGATCCCGAGCAGGCCTGCGCCGATGACGACCCCTCTGTCAGCTTCGGCGGCGTGCTCGCGGATGGCCCGGGCGTCCTGGAACGTCCAGAAGTGGTGGATTCCCTCGGCGTCGGCGTTCTCGACCGGGAGCTGGGTCGGCGTTCCTCCCGTGGCGACGAGCAGTTTGTCGTACCCGACGTCTTCGCCGCCGTGGGTGCGGACGACCTTTTCGTCGGTGTCGACGCCCGTGACGTGGGTGTTGAGCCGCAGGTCGATGTCGCGTTCGTCGTACCACTCGGGTTCGTGGATCGATACTGGGGCTTCGGGCAGTTTGCCCTTGGCGAACTCCTTGATGAGGATCCGGTTGTACAGTGCCTCGCCCTCCTCGGTGATCACCGTGATCTCCGCGTCGGGGTCGGCTTCGCGGATCGTCTCGGCCGCTGAACTCCCCGCGATCCCGTCACCGAGGATCACGTGCGACGTGGTCATGCCAGACGGTTCGTGTCCGACCTTAATGTGGATTGCTATCTCCACAATCGTCACGCTGGTCGGTTGTCAACGTATCCCTCCCTGACACTGAAGAATCAGCAACCGTCAGTCGGAGATTGCCTGTTCGGCCTGTTCGACGTCCTCGGTGTTCAGTTCGTAGAGGTTCTGTCGCGCGTCGGCGAAGTAGACGTCCTCGTCGACGACCCCCACCTCTTCGAGTCGTTCGAGCGCGTACCGCACCGTCCGCGCCGAGAGCATCGACTCCTCGACGATCCCCTTCTGTGTCAGCGGCCCCTTGTACTCCAGTACCTTGAAGACGAGTTTCGCACTCGGCGGCAGATCGGAGATGGCCTCCCCATCGGTCTCAGACATTGGCTGACAACACGGCCCGGCCCCGTATAAAGATTGAGGCAACGGATTCCTGTGGCGAAAGCGGTTTTACTAGCGTATTCGTCTCTGAACGAGTCTCCGTCGCCGGCTGCTGGCGGGCGTGGCGTAACGAACTGCTTTTCACTCCGGGTGGCCGACTGGTGGATATGGCTACAGAGACGGTCGAGAGAGACAGCGGTCACGTCCGGAGCGTGACCGTCACCACGCTCGCCTCGCTCGCGGGGATCGTGGCGATGTTGACCTCCGAGTACGCGATCGGAGTCGACCCGAGCAGCAACGTCTCCCTGTTCGTCGTCCTCGGTGCGATCGCGGTCCAGCTCCCCATCCTCAAGGCTACCGGGATCGACACCGACGACTTCTCGACGAAGGATTACCTCTACATCGCGTTCATGACCTTCTCGTTGTGGTTCGTCTCCTGGACGCTCGTTCTGACGGCCTCGACCGTCTAATTCGGTGACACAGTATGGCTGAAGATAGCATTGCCGTCGTCGACCTCGACCGTTGCCAGCCCGACCGCTGCAACTACGAGTGTATGAACTTCTGCCCGCCCAACCGGACGGGCAAGGAGTGCATCGTTCCGCGCGACGAGCACTACGACGAAGACGAACCGTTCGAGGGCGGACCCGACCAGGTCCGCATCTCCGAAGAGATCTGTCTGGGCGAGACCTGCGGGATCTGCGTCGAGAAGTGCCCGTTCGACGCCATCGAGATCATCAACCTCCCCCAGGAACTGACCGACGAACCGATCCACCGCTACGGCGAGAACGCCTTCGCCCTCTACGGCCTGCCCGCCCCCCAGGAAGGCCGCGTCACTGGCATCCTCGGGCCGAACGGCATCGGGAAGACTACCGCTGTCCGGATTCTCGCGGACGAACTCACGCCCAATCTCGGCGAGTACGCCGCCGAAGTTGGCTGGGACGAAGTCCTCGACGAGTATCGCGGAACCGCCCTGCAGGACTACCTCGAAGCGCTCGTCGACGACGAGGTCGAGGTTGCCCGCAAGCCGCAGTACGTTGACCAGATCCCCGACCAGTTCGACGGGACGACCCGCCAGCTACTGGAGCGGACGGACGAACGGGGTGAACTCAACGCCCTCGTCGAGCGGGTCGGCATCGAGCCGGTCGTCGACCAGGACATCGACACCCTCTCCGGCGGGGAATTGCAGCGCGTCGCGCTCGTCGCCACGCTCGCTCGTGACGCGGATTTCTACTTCCTCGACGAGATCACGCCCTATCTGGACATCGGCCAGCGGATGACCGCCGCCCGGCTCATCCAGGAACTGGCCGAGGACGGCGACCGCTCGATGCTGGTCGTCGAACACGATCTGGCCATCCTCGACCTGCTGGCCGACGCGCTGCACGTCGCCTACGGTGAGCCGGGGGCGTTCGGTGTCATCACCGACCCCAAATCCACGAAGAACGGCATCAACGAGTACCTCAAAGGGTATCTCGACAACGAGAACATGCGGATCCGCCAGGAGGCCATCGAGTTCGAGCAGCACGCCCCGCGCAACGTCACGCGCGGCGACGTCGCGATCGAATATCCAGCCCTGACAAAGAGCTACGGGGAGGGCGAGTTCTCCCTGGAAGTCGAAGCAGGGGAGATCAAAAAGAGCGAAGTGCTGGGCGTCGTCGGCCCGAACGGGATCGGCAAGTCCACGTTCGCGCAACTGCTCGCAGGCCGACTCGAACCGGACGAGGGCGAGATCGACGCCAGACTCGACATCGCGTACAAGCCACAGTACATCGAGATCGATCAGCCGATGCGCGTCGACGCGTTCCTCTCGTCGATCACCGACGACTTCGGCTCCTCGTACTGGAACACCGAGATCGCCCAGCCCCTCCAGCTGGAGCGGGTGATGGAGCAGAATCTCACCGACCTCTCCGGCGGGGAGCGCCAGCGCGTCGCCATCGCGGCGTGTCTCTCGAAGGACGCCGACCTCTACCTGCTGGACGAGCCCTCGGCACACCTCGACGTCGAACAGCGTGTGCTCGCGACGAGTGCGATCCGCCGCTACGCGGAGAACCACGACGCGACGGCGATGGTCATCGATCACGACATCTACATGATCGACCTCCTCTCCGATCGGCTGCTGGTCTTCGACGGCGAGCCCGCCGAGCACGGCCACGCCGCCACGCCCCAGGGGATGCGCGAGGGCATGAACGAGTTCCTCGCGAACCTCGACGTCACGTTCCGCCGCGACGAGCGCACCGGACGCCCCCGGATCAACAAGCCCGGGAGCAACCTCGACCGAGAGCAGAAACAGGCTGGCGAATATTACTACGCGCCCGAGTAAATAAGTTAGCGAGCGTCTGCGCTGATTTTCTCAGTTGCTGCGAATCGTGGTTTTTTCAAAGACCCCATCGATTGTACAGCCACTGTATGGCGAGCACTGGAGTACTGGCGTTGTTGGCCGTCGTGCCGATCGCGATCGCGTTCGGGTTGCTCGTGATCGCACGGTGGTCGGCAGCGCGTTCGATGGGCGTGGGATGGATCGTCGCGACGGGTCTCGGTCTCGCGTACTGGCAGATGGAGCCGTCGTGGTGGGCCGCAGTCGCGATCTACGGCGCACTCGAAGCGCTCCCGATCATTTTGATCGTCTTCGGGGCGATCTTGCTGATGAACTATCTGGACGTCAGCGGGGCGATTTCGACGATCCGCTGGCACTTCAGCGGGATCTCGACCGACCGGCGGATCCAGTTGCTGTTGATCGGCCTCGGCTTCGAGACGATCATCGAAGGCGTCGCAGGCTTCGGAACGCCTGGCGCACTGGCCGCGCCGCTGTTGATCGGTCTCGGGTTCCCGCCGCTCGGGGCTGCGGTGTTCGCGCTGTTTTTCAACGCGCCGAATCCGCAGTTCGGGGCGGCCGGGACGCCGATCCTTGGTGGCGTGAATTCGGTCATCGGACCCGAAAAGCTCGCGCAGGCGTCCGAACCGATCACCCAGACGGAGTTCCAGGGGCTGGTCTCGGCGTACTCCGGCGTGATGACCGGCCTGACGTTCGTGTTCTGGGGTGCACTTGGAGTGTTCCTGCTGGTCTACTGGTTCGGTGACGAGAGCGAACGGTCACTGCGCGGGGCGGCGCGTGCGGCTGCACCCGTCGCACCGTTCGCGTTCGTACTCGGGACGGTCGCCGGGGTGACGCAGTGGGCAGTCGCGTGGTTCGTCGGAACCGAACTGCCCTCGATCGTCGCCGGGTTCGTCGTCTTCGGACTCGGTCTCGTGATGGCCTCTCGCAGGATTCTGGTCCCTGACGACACCTGGGAGTTCCCCGATCGCGAGTCGTGGTCCGATAAGTGGTTGGGCGGCCTCAGCCTCGACAGTATCGAGGACGACGATCCACAGAAGGAGATGCCCGTGTGGCTGGCCTGGACGCCGTACCTGTTGGTCGGCGGGGTCCTGCTGGTGACCCGCTGGCCGACCCTGGATCTCGTACCGGTGCTCCAGGAGTTTACCGTCGGCATTCCCGCCGTTCTGGGCTACGAGGAACTGGAGTGGTCGATCCGGTATCTCTATCTCCCGGGGACGATGCCGTTCATCCCAATCGCGATCCTGACCGGACTGCTCTACCGGATGAACGGCCAGAAGACCCGGAAAGCCTGGGGAGAGTCGATTCGACAGGTCGCCCCGGCCGCGCTGACGCTGGTGATCGTCGTCTCACTGACCCAGATCATGATTCAGTCCGGGCAGTTCAACGCCGAGAACATCCAGTACGGGATGATGGACGCGCTCTCGATCGCGGTGGCGGACGCGGCCGGCGCGGCGTTGCCCATGGTCGCGCCCTGGATCGGCGCGCTCGGGACGTTCGTCACTGGGTCGAACACCGTCTCGGACATCCTGTTCGCTTCGCTGCAGTACGACGCCGCCGGCGACGTCGGCGTCTCCCGGTCGATCGTCGTCGCGATCCAGAACGTCGGCGGTGGGGTCGGGAACATGGTCTCGGTCCAGAACATCGCCGCGATCTGTGGCGTCGTCGGGATCACCGGCCGCGAGGGCGATATCCTCCGGAAGGTGATCGTGCCGACGGTGATCTTCGCGCTCTTCGCCGGCGCTGTGGGGACGATCCTGGTCTACGTCGTCGCGCCCGGCGCGTTCTGAGGGTTTTTCCACCCGGCGCGCTTCTTCGGTCGTATGTCCGGTATCGTCTTCTTCGGGACCACAGACAGAGCGCGGATCGTCGAGTTCTACACCGAGCGACTGGACTTCTCGGTCTGGCTCGAACAACCCGGCTGTACGATCCTCGAGTACGACAATCTCCTCGTGGGCTTTTGCGAGCGCGAGGCGTCAGAAACTGAGGGGCTCCTCACAGTCGTCCTCGACGACCGCGAAACGGTCGACGCGTGGCACGACCGACTCGACGACGTCGCCGAGGGGCCACCGACCGAGAACGAGGAGTACCGGATCTACAACTTCTTCGGGACCGATCCCGACGGCCGATCGTTCGAGGTCCAGACGTTCTTGCACGAGACACCGTCGATCTGAGTCCCACGTGATGGAGAGCGTTACGACGGAACATATTAATAACAGGTTCGTGTTGGCCGAGAATACAGATGGCTCACAGTCGAACTGACGGCGTGTCGATATCAAATAGCATCGCAACGGGTGCTCTCGCCTGGGTCACCGGTCTCGTGGTGACGTTCGTGGTCGGGCTCTTGGCTATCGATGTCGGCATCGGATTGCTCTTCCGAATCGCACCGTTCGAGGGGACACTGGCCGCATTCATCTACTTACACTCTGGCGCGCTCGCGACCGGTATTAGCTGGCTGGTGGTCATCCCGGCCGGGTTGCTCGTAATCGGCGGAATGTCCGTCGCGCCCGGCACTGCTGGCGACCCGGCGACGGGGTTCAAACACGGTACGACGGTCGCGGTGGGGTACGCCCTCATGGCGGGGCTGACCACCGTTCTGATCATCGACTCACGCTGGTTCGAAATCGTCGACATGGTCTTTGCCGGAGTCGTCTTCCCGATTGTCTTCGGCGGCCTGGGCGGCGTCCTCGCCGAATCCATATAGGAACCGGGCGGTCCGAACGACCGAAACGAGTTTTTGCCGCGACCGAGCACCAGTAGCTATGCACGACTATCACGTCCACTCGAACTACTCGGACGGCCGACTCATGCCCGAGATGGTCAGCGGCGCCGAGGCCGCCGGACTGGCGGCCATCGGCTTCGCCGACCACTGCAACGTCACCCAGACCTCTCCGTTTCCCGAGGTCAGGGAGGCCTACGGCTTCAATCTGGATCTCACCTACGAGCGTCGCCGAGCCGGGATCGAATCCCTCAGAGAGCGCCACGACATCACGATCTACGACGCTGTCGAGATGGATTATCGTCCCACCGACGAGGACGCCATCGCCGACTTTCTCGACGAAGCGGGCTTCGATTACGCGATCGGCAGCGTCCACACCGTCGAGAACCGGAATCTCCACGACGAACGCTACTTCGGCGAGAAATCTCGCGGCGAACGCGAGGCCGTGATCGACACCTACGTCGACCGTCTGGTCTCGCTGATCGACTCCGAGCTGTTTGAGATCGCGGCCCACCTGGACCTCCCGCAGCGAAACGAGGCTCTTCGAGGGCTGTTCACCGACGAACACTACCATCGGATCGGCGAGGCGCTCGAGGGCTCCCGGACGGTGACGGAACTGAACGCCGGCCGCTATCACGAGGACTACGGTCAGTTCCATCCCGGATCCGAGTTCCGCGAGGTGCTTTCGAGCTACGATGTCCAGTTCGTCCGCGGGTCGGACGCCCACGTCCCCGAGAGCCTCGTCGCGAACAACGAGGCCATCGGGACTGCCGACGGTGATGTCGTCGACGTCGCGGAGTCGACGCTCGCGAACGACCTGTAACTCAGTTCGAAGCCCTTAAACTCGCCAACGCAGAAGACTCGATAACTCGCTGGTGGCGGGCTCCAGCGGGCACCTGCACGGAGCGTGATCGCTCCGCTCAGGCTGGAATGTGGTCGGGCGACCGACTGAACCACTCGACGCCCGCGGTGAAATCATGGCAAAGAGCTTCTACTCACACATCCGGGAGGCCTGGAAGGACCCGGGCGACGGTAAAGTGGCGGAACTACAGTGGCAGCGACTGCAGGAGTGGCGCGAGCAGGGCGCGATCGAACGCGTCGAGCGCCCCACGCGACTGGACAAGGCGCGCTCGCTCGGCTACAAGGCCAAGCAGGGCGTCGTCGTCGCGCGGGTCAGCGTCCGCAAGGGCAGCGCCCGCAAGGTCCGGCACAAGGCCGGCCGCCGCTCGAAACGACAGGGCGTCAACCGGATCACCCGACGCAAGAATCTCCAGCGCGTCGCCGAGGAACGTGCGACCCGCAAGTACCGCAACCTCCGCGTGCTCAACTCCTACTGGGTCGGCGAAGACGGCAGCCAGAAGTGGTTCGAAGTCGTGCTGCTCGACCCGAACCACCCGGCGATCGAGAACGACGACGACCTCAACTGGATCTGTGACGACGCTCAGGAGAACCGCGCGCTTCGCGGGCTGACCAGCGCCGGCCAGTCCAACCGCGGTCTCCAGCAGAAGGGCAAGGGCACCGAGCACACGCGCCCGAGCAACAACGGCGGTCGCGGCCGCGGCAAGTAACCGCTCTCGACATCTTTTCGTCGACCCGATCACTTTGGAGCCAGCCGTCCGTCTGCTGTCCAGAAGGAGAAGCGGATGGCAGGTCCACGAGCTAGGCAACGTTGTCGGTGACGGTCTCGTGATGGTGCTCGGTTGCGGGGGCGTCCTCGGGGACGGCACTGACGGCGTAGAACGTCGCTTCGGGATCGCGGTGCTGGCGCCAGTGCCACCAGGTCCGGGCGATGAGGTAGAGTTTGCGCGTCCGCCCGAGATTTGCGTCTCGGCTCAGCGTATCGTAGTCGATGGCTCTGATCTGGCGGTGATGTTCGGCGTAGAGGACGGCCGAACACAGGACCGCGAACTGGCAGTCGTCGGGGAGATATCTGATCCCAGCGACGCCGTCGCGGTAGAGTCGTTCGGTCCGGGCCATCTCGGCGCGCATGGCAGCCTTGAACCCCTCGGTCGCTCGCTTCTCGACGATGTCGTCTTCGCTCGCGCCGAACTGTTCGAGCGTCTCCTGTGGGAGGTAGATCCGGTCGTACTCGGTGATGTCCTCGCCGACGTCCCGCAGGAAGTTCGACAGCTGGAACGCTTCCGCGAGCGCGGCGGCGTGGGGCCTGGCGTGGTCTTTCTGCTCGGGGTCCATGACGTCGAGCATCATGTTCCCGACTGCGACGGCCGACCCGCGCATGTACCCCTCCAGTTCCTCGTAGGTCCGGTAGCGGTCTTTCTCGATGTCCTGTTGCATCGCGTCGATGAACGTGTTCACGTCGTCGTCGGCGATGTCCGACTGTGCACGCAGGGACTGAAACGCCGTGAGGACGTCGTCGTCGGCCTCGCGGTCGCCCAGCGCTTTCGCCCGAAAGTCCTCCAGTCGCTCGTGCTGCTCCTCGGCCGGCAGCGCGTCGGCCTGGTCGACCACCTCGTCGGCGACCCGGAAGAAGCCGTAGAGGACGTACGTCGCCCGGCGGATCCGTTCCGGCAACAGCCGCGTCGCGTAGTAGAAGGTCTTTCCTGTCCGCTTGTGGATCTCTTTGCTCGTGGTGATGGTTTCGTCTAACATCGAAGTCGGTTGATACCTATTATCCTGTGTCGCGTACGTAGTTAATTGTTGGGCTGATCAATCACGCCAATTATGTCATCCCCGATTCCCGAAGCGATTTCTGATACCTGTCCTTTCGGCCTCTGATAGAATAAGTCCGATACCCCATCAGTTTGGATCGGACTGTCGTTTTCCGGTTGGACTGGCTGCGCACAAACGCGCTCGCGAGCCGGCCGTCGACAGCTCACGTCTCCCGGCCGGACTACTCACACACAAGAGTGTTCGCGAGCCGGCCGTCGACACTGCTTCTCCCGGCTGGACTGCTCGCAGACGAGACTGCTCGCGAGCCGGCCGTCGACATCTCACGTCTCCCGGCCGGACTACTCACACACAAGAGTGTTCGCGAGCCGGCCGTCGACAGCTCAGCCATCGAAAATCTGGGTAACAAGCTTACGCTGGGCGGCACGGAGGTGCTGATGGTAGGTCGACGGGGAGATGTCCATCGACGCCGCCAGTTCCTCGCCCGAAGTCGCTCGTGGCCACTCGAAAAACCCGCCGACGAATGCTTTCTGGAGGGCGGTCCGTTGGCGATCGGTCAACTCGGCCATCAACTGGCTGACGAACTCCTCGCGGGTCTGGGTGGGCCGCTCGCGCTCGCGGTAGGCGACCAGTTCGACCGACTCGAACGTCTCCGAGAGGGCGTCGACCAGTGCCCGTACGTTGGCGTCGCCGGCGAGCTCGGCCTCGACGCGAGCGACCCCCTTCGAGACGGTGATCGATCTGGTCCGACCGCCGTGAGACGCCAGCGTCGAGACGATCGGTGGATCGGCCACCTCGAACTCGAAGAACGATCCCGACTCGAAATCCGAGACGTGTGCGGCCGCACTGATCTCCGGATACTCGCTCGCCTGCTCCAGCAACGCCTGGGTAGCACACCCGCTCGCTGTGAAAAACAGCAGGTAGGTGTCCTCGTCCTGCGGGACGGCCCCGCCGTAGGTGAGTTCACAGTCCAGATCTCTGCTGAGATCGAAGACGAACGCCCCTCGATCGGCGATCTCCAGTTCGACCTCGACGACAGTATCTGCAGTCAACAGGCGCTTGCGCTCGATGGCGTTGATCGCGGTGGCGACTGTCCGCCCGAGCGCTTCGAGGATCACCCGCTCGCGCTCGTCGAAGGCGTCGGATTCGTCGGCGTAGACGACCAGAATACCGTACAGCGAGTCGTCGGCGACCAGCGGAAGTGCCGCCATCGCCTTCGCGTCGGGGCAGAGTTTTTGATGGACACTCGATTCGGGCACCTCTTCCATCGCAGACACGACCTGCAACTCCGTCGTTTCGGTGGCTCTGGCGACTGGATCGTCCGGCGTCTGCTGGCCGATCTCGACGTCGGTCGGTGCGTCGGGAGCGCCTGCGACGCCGACCAGCCCACCGGTCCGCAGGTCGACGTCGGCTATCCACGCCTGGACGTATGGCTCGGCGGCCACGAACTGTTCACAGACCGCTGTCCGAACGTCGTCGCTCGTTTCAGCACCCATCAGCGCGGCCATGACGTCTCTGACGAGCCCGTTGACGCGACTGATGAGATGTTCCAGCCGCTGGCGCTCGGCCTGCAGCTCTCTGGCACGCTCTTGAGCGCGTAACTCCGCCAGTTTCCGCTCGGTGATATCGGTGTGCGCGACGACCACTTCCTCGCCATCTTCACTGAGCGGGACGACTCGCATCAAGAACCACTTCGAGCCGTCGGCCGTGTCACAGGGGTATTCGAGACTGAACAGCGATTGCTCGCCGTCCATCACGGAGCGAATCCCATCGACTGCTTTCGACGCCGTCTCGTCGCCGGCCATGTCGATTCCAGCGAAGTAGTTCGATCCCGTCGCATCGGCGCTCTCTTCGCCGAACTCGTCCCAGGACCGGTTGGTAAAGAGAATCGTCCCGTCACCGTCGAGGACGGCGATATTCATCGGGAGCGTATCCAGTGTCAGCCGTGCGAGCGGTTCGTGCTGTTCCATTCCCTCCTCAACCCGATACACCCCACTACTCGCCGAGTTCCCCTAAACGCACCGGTGGCCGCTACCGCTCGCCCGTACAGGGCGGATTGACGAACAGGGCATCAGCCACGGCGAACGCGCCCAGCAGTGACGCGACGCCGATCGACGCCTGGGCCGACAGGTCCAACAGGTGACCGACCAGCATCGAGACGACGAATACCGACGGGATCACTGCGAGTATCAGGTCGTATCTGGTCATCGCAGCAAATAGCGAGCAGTCACTCCAGCGATTCTCCACAGCGTCGACAGCGTTGTCACTAGTAGCCATGGTCGATGCACCTCCTCACGATACTGTTTGTGAAATTCGATATTAAATATTTCGACGGGATAGTCGAACGAACATATCTGACGAATTCTCAAAACACACAGAATAACTAACCATAGTATAGGAAAATAATACGAGAATATTTTCAAGGGTACTGTGGGTGGATCTGACGATACGAACGTCGCGAAACGGGGCGAGAATAGCGTCTCAGGGAGTCTCGTGGGTCGCGTTATTCTTCGTCGACGACCTCGATCCCGCGGTTGTTGACCGCCGACGGATTGAGGCCGACCTCTTCGAGGAACTGCTTGTACTCACGTTCGCACTTCTCGGCTTTCTGCTGGCGCTCGGACGCCCGATCACACAGCGCGACCAGGTCCTCGGGAACGTCGTTGGAGTAGACGATCCAGTGGTTGATGAGGTCCGACAGGCGACGGATGGGTGAGGTGAAGTGGCCGTAGATCTCGAAGTTCAGCGCGTGGTGGCCGCCGAAGGGGTCGTTCATGTACTTCGCCCGCGGCATGACCTTCATCACGGCCCACTGGATCTTGTCCAGTTGTCGACCCGGGGCCTGCTCTAAGGTGGCGTTGACGGCCTTCCGGGGGTCGTCCCAGGCGCTCCCGGGGATCGAGACACCGTCGAGGTCCTGGATCTCGGTGAGGGCTTCGTCCCACTCCTCGGGCGCGGGCTGGGGATGGACACGATACATCGCTTCGACGCCGCGGTCCCACATGAGTTCGTGCGTGACGGCCTTGTTGGCCTTGAGCATGCACTCCTCGATGATCGTGTGGGCGCGGTCGCGCTTGGGATTCAGCACGAGCGAGCCGTCCTCTTTGCGCTGTTCGTGCATCGAGTCGGCCAGCTCCCACACTGCCGAGAGCTCGTCGTGCAGCGGGGCGTCCGGATCGTCCAGACGGTTCTCGGCCTGGGTGTAGGTCAGGCGTTCGTCGCTCTGGATGACGGATTTGTAGATCTCGATGTTCTCGTAGCCCAGGTTGTCGGGGTCGAGGTGCATCTCGACGGTGTGGGCGAGTCGATCCTCGTTGGGCACGAGCGAGCAGACCGTCTCGGCGAGGATCGGCGGCAGCATGTGGATCGTGTAGGCGGGCAGATAGACGGTGTTCCCGCGCTCGACGGCTTCCTTCCACATCGCGGTTTCGGGATTGACGTAGTGGGTGACGTCGGCGATGTGGACCCAGAGGACGATCTCGTCGTCGCGAACGTCGATCGAGATGGCGTCGTCGAAGTCCTGGGCGTCGATCGGGTCGACGGTAAAGGCAGTCTTCTCCCGGAGGTCGGTGCGTTCGTCGACCTCGCTCTGGATCTCCGCTTGGACGTCAGTCGTCCGCTCTTCTGCTTCCTCCAGTACTTCGGGCGGGAAGGCGTCGCGGATGTCGAACTTCTCGAACAGCTCTTCGCGTTTGTTTTCGAGATGTCGCTCCAGCTCCTCGTCGATCTCGACGGGTCCCTGGCCTTCGGCGGTCCCGGCCTCGGCTTGCGCGCTCGCGTCGTCGGTCATGCAGAGGCGTACGCCCACCCCGTAGGTAGGCGTTTCGACAGGCCTACCGGCTCACCCGGAAGTTCGATAGAGTCATCGCTCGGCCTCGTCGGCCGTCGCCGTCTCCAGAAACTGCGTCAGGAACGTTTCGCGGTCGGCATCGCCGGCCTCACACTCGACCAGCGCCGCTTCCAGCCCCTGGCGTGGCTGGTGACAGAGGTCTCGATGGCAGGGTTTACAGAGGTATTCGAACTCCTTTTCGGCCCGTTCCCACCGGTTTCCGTACTTGTCGTACTCGCGGGCGTCCGTCCGGTCGACCGCCTCGCCACAGGCCGGACAGGTCGCCGACGAATCCTCGCCACGACGGGAGCCGAACATGGACGTTCCTATCGAGCGGATCTACATAGGTGTTTCCGGCACCCGACTAGCCTGTTTAAGTATGGCCGGCCAGGCCAAGCAGGCCAAACGGTCGATTTATCCACGCCGCGAGCGAGCGTGCAGGTATGAACGTCAAGTCCCGTCATCACCTCCGTGCGGACGCGATCGACGAGATCACCGACAGCGTCGCCGAAACGCTGGGCGTCGAAATCGACGCCGACACTTTCGAGAAAGTCGAGTTCGAGGACAGCAACTGGGAGGTCGTCCTCGTCGACGGCGAGCCCGCTGTGCTGTACGTAGAGGACGAACCATTCCTCACGGTCAAGGGCGCGAACGAGTATCCGCCCGAGCGTAACGTCGTCACCGTCGACGCGGGTGCAATCTCGTTCGTCTCCGACGGTGCGGACGTGATGCGACCCGGGATCGTCGAGGCCGACGACTCCATCGAAGCCGGCGACCTGGTCACCATCGCCGAGGAGAACCACGGCAAAGTGCTGGCGATCGGCCGCGCCCGCGTCGAGGGCTCGGCGATGCTCGGCGACGAAGGGAAAGTCGTCGATTCGATCCACCACGTGGGGGACGAACTGTACGAGTTCGCGGTCTGATTGGCTGGTACCCTGCAGGCAGAATACCTCGAATATTTCGTCTCTGACTTTTGAAGGTAAATTTACCTTCGAGCGAAATCGATACTTGAATACTACCCCTGGGTGTGGCAGTAGATTTATATTTCACGACGAGAATCACGTTGTGTGACACTTGTTCGGCGACTTCTCGATTCACGCCCGATCGTGCTCGTCGTCGGGCCAGGCGAGGTGGACCGGGTGCAGTACCTCGGCACGGCCCTCGGTGAGTCTGTCGTTCAGGGGGTGGACTCGGCGGCGGTCGTCGAGCGAGCCAACGAGCTGGGTGTCGCGTGTGTCGTGATCGACCGGGCCGAGACCGAAGACTGGGACGGACTGATCGACCGGCTGATCGCCGTGTCGGACCCGCCGTCGGTCGTCCTCGTCGTCGACGAACCCGACCGAGCGGCGGTCGAGGCGACACACGTCGACGCGGATTGCGGGCCTGTCTTCCTCGCGCTAGCCGAGCAAGCCCTGGAGTCAGTCGTCGAGACGGCTGTCGAGCGCTATCTCGACTGCCAGGCTGACGCGCTGAAACGCGCGGCTCTCGAATCGTTCTTCCAGGGGACCGATCAGACGATGTTTCTGAAAGATCGTACGGGGACGTATCTGCAGTACGCACCTGGCGAGGAACGAGCCGATCTGTCCGATGTCGTGGGGCAGACAGATACCGATCTCCGCGACCACGACGGGTTCGGTGAGCACTGGTTGGAACTGGATCGGCAGGTGCTGGATTCCGGTGAACCGGAGTGTCGAACTATCGTCGAGCCCGATAGCACTGATCGCCGGTACGAGTCGACGCTCGTCCCCTGGACCGGCGCGACTGGGCCGCCGCTCGGTGTCGTCGGTTCGCGAACGGAGATCAGCGACGTGCGTGCCCAGGAGGAGCGACTCGAGCGCGAGCGCGAACGGCTCGAACAACTGTCGCGGTATCTGTCTCACGACCTGAAGAATCCGCTGATCGTCGCGGATGGCTATCTCGATCTCGCGAAATCCGAGGGCGACGAGGCGGCTCTCGAGCGCGTCGAGGACGCCCTCGGTCGCATGAGTGAGTTGATCGACGACCTCTCGCTCATGGCGCAGAACCGGAGCGAGATCGACGCGACCGTCCCGCAGGCAGACCTCTCGGCGGTCGTGGCCAGGACGTGGGAGCCGCTGGCCCGTGAGGAGACCGCTGTCGAGCTCGAACTCGCGGTTCCCGAGGGAACGCTCGTCGACGCACGTGCTGCGTCGCTCCGACCACTTCTGGAAAATCTGTTCAAGAACGCGCTCGTCCACGGACGAGCCGACGAGCAGACACCGCTCACGGTGACGGTCGGCCTTCTCGACGGCGGCTTCTACGTCGCTGACGACGGCCCGGGAATCCCGGACTCGGAGCGCCAACAGGTGTTCACAGAGGGATACAGTTCCGAAGACGGACGAACGGGGGACGGACTGACGATCGTGCAGGATATCGTCGACGCCAACGACTGGGGGATATCGATCACTGACAGCGACGGCGACGGCGCGCAGTTCGAGATCACGAACTGTCTGCTCGTGCCCGAGCCTGACCGCACACTTCCGGCAGCCGCGTCGCTCACGCTCGACCAGACCGTCGACGTCGGCACGGTGACCGTCCTGGGGTCTGTCAGTACTGACGCCAGTCGCGTCACCGTCACTGCCGAGGGGCGCGACATCTGGCAGGACCACAACGATTTCACGTTTCACTGTGCCGCCGTCGAAGGGCCGGTTCGTATCCAGGCCCAAATTCCGACGATCGACGCCTCCGAACCGTTCAGCAAAGCCGGACTCATGGTCCGTGACGAACTCGATGCCGAGAGCGGCCACGCCTATATCGGGCGCAACGCCGACCACGTGATCGAACTCCTCCACCAGCCGACGGCCACGGACATGACGACAGGACATCAGCTCACGGTCAGCGACGACACCCAACGCACTGTCCGACTCGACCGCGAGGGCGACCTGGTGACACGCTTCCTCAGCGGCCCCGATGGCGAGTGGCAACCGATCGATCAGCGTCGGATCGATCTCGAAGACACCGTCTACGTCGGGCTGGCGGCCTGTTCGACCGTCCCGGGTGAGACGAGCACGGCGACGTTCGAAGACATCGTCGTCGAGCGTCTCGAAGTCGAGTAACGAACCTCCAGCACTCGCTCACTCTGTGTCCAGTTCGTCCTCGTCGTAGGCGTCTTCGTAGCGTTCCAGCGCCATCTCGAAGCCGCGCTTTGCCTGCTGGTAGGTCTCCCGCAAGTCTTCGATCGGCGTCTCGGTCGCGTCCACTCGCAGGTCGTCGTAGTAGGGATCGATCGCCCGGTCTTCTGTCGAGCAGACCAACAGCGCCGCGCTCTGGACGGGCAACTCCTCGCGTTTGTCCCCTCCCTCGGCGTTACCCGCAGCCAGCGCCTCGATCAGTCGATCAGCGAGCGGGCGCTCGACGTCCTCGGCTGGGTCGGCTGGCGGGGAAGCCTCCTCGTAGGCCGCGGCGGTCGCTTCGATCACCGACTCGCCGGTGAGGAGGTTCCCGGCGACGGTGTAGTTCTCACCCATGATGTCGCCGAACCAGGGTTTGCATTCCTCGCCCGAGAAGGCGAATTCTCCATTCCGATCGACGCCGTGGAGCTGGCGTTGAGCGCTGCCGTCGTCGGCGTTCAGCAGTGCGTCGAGTGCGTCCGCGACGGCGAGCCCGTCGTCGAGGTACTCGACTCCTTTGCGCCCCAACTCCACGTTGACCAGACTCTGGGTGGCGACGGCGCCGTTCTCGCTGGCGAACGGACAGAGCGTCCCGACCCCGGGGAGTCGGGTCGTCACGGCGACACCGAAGCGGATCTGTTCGTCACCCTCCTCGTCCAGATAACGTTCGCGGACGCAGATGCTGAACGTCATGCGCGAGCCTTCGCCCGTCGGTCACCTTACTCTACCGCTGCTCGGGGACCAGACAGTAGGCGTGACCGGGCTGTTCGAGGACCGTCTCGGTGTCGTCGTTCCAGTATCCGGAGATATCGGCGCGTTCGGCGTAGTAGATCTTCCCGTCGTGGGGGACGGGCTCGCTGGTGACGTGCCCACGATTCTGGACGCGCCAGCGCGTCTCGCCGGTCGCTTTCTCCAGGGCGTAGAGGTGGGTGTCGTACGAACCCACCAGCACGCAGTCGCTCGTGACGGTGAGCGATCCCAGGACTGTGCCGCCGACGTAGCGTGACCAGACTTCCTCGCCGGTGTCGGTGTCCAGTGCATAGACGTAGCCGTCCCCGCTGCCGACGTACACCGTCCCACTGTCGGGGTCGATCCCCGGGTTGGACATGACGATGCCGCCCGTCTCGAAGGTCCACTCCTCGCGGCCGTCTTCGAGCGCGAGGCTGTAGACGTGGTTGTCCCACGAACCGACGAAGGTACTCCCCTCGTAGACCGGTGGGGTACCCTTGACCTCGCCGCCGGTCTCGAAGCGCCACTGGAAGTCCATCGAGGGGAACTCCCAGGCGTAGACGACGCCGTCGTTCGAGCCTGCGACGAGGCGTTCGTCCACGGGTGAGATCGCTGGCGAAGGGTGCGGCATGCCTCCGATATCGAGGTCGTCGCTCCAGACTGGCTTGCCCGTGTGGGCGTTGGCGATCCACAGCGCACCCCTGTTCGGGTCGAGATACTCCGCCATGAAGTAGAGGTAGCCGTCCCAGTAGGCGGGACTGGAGCCGATCGCGGTCGGCCAGCCCATCGACGAGTTGTGGAGCACCCACTCGCGGCTGCCGGTCGCGACGTCGAGCGCGTAGAGGTCGCCGTCGTAGCCGCCGACGTAGGCCGTTCCGTCGACGATGGTGGGTGTGCTGTGGATGCCCAGGTGGGTCGCGTCGGTCTGGGTCGTCCAGCCGTGTCGGCCCATCGTCGAGACGCCGTGGACCTCGCCGGTGTCGGCCGCGACCACCACTGTGTCCTCGCCCGGTGCGGGCCGGGGACTGGATTTGGCGGCCGTGTGGCCGATGTAGTTGACCGGCAGCGACCACTGTTTGCTGACGGCTCCGGGGACCGTTGCCTCGGGATAGTAGCCCAACCGCCGCAACCCGTGGCGGAACATCGAGATGTCGACGTCGTGGGGATAGGTCTCGTCGTAGGGCAACTGCTCGGGATAGAACCCGTTCTGAGAGAGATCGTAGTGGCCGCGGCCACCGGGGAGGGTGATACAGCCTGTCGCGCCGACGACGCCGGTCGCGACGCCCGCGAGGACCGACCGGCGGTCGATCCGTCGACGCGAACTGGGTTCGGAGGGGCCGTCCATCTCGTCGGCGGCTACGTGGCCGGTCCATTTGAGCGTATGGGAGTCTGCTTGCGACCGGCACGCGCGGGTGCGTCTGACGTAAAGCCTATTGGGGCAGGCCACGCTTCCATGCATATGGGTCTCATGAGCAAAATCCTGGGGGAATCAGGTTCCTCCCGACGGACCGAGGACTACGTCGAACTCACGGCCGAGGACTTCGACGCGACCGCACCGGAAGCCGACACTACCGTGCGGATCGCACGCATCGGCGATCAGGCAGACGTCATCGAGATCAAAGACGCCGTCTACGACGGCGATATCGTCATCGCGGATATCACGCGACACACGACGAAAGATCAGACGATGGAACACATCACGGACGAACTCAAACAGGTCGCTCGCGAGGTCGGTGGCGACATCGTCCAGAAAGACGACGATCAGCTCATTATCACGCCGTCGGGCGTCGCGATCAGCCGCGAACGGCTCGGGCGATAGCCGCCGTCAGACGCATCGTGATCAGACGTCGTCGACTTCGTCCGGCTCGTCTTCGACGGACCGTTTCATCGAGTCACGACGGGCTTTGGCGTCACGTCCGGTCGCTTCGAGCAGGAAGTCGTTCTTGATCGAGACGGCCTCTTCGGCGGCCTCGACGTCGCCCGAGGCGATGACTTCCTCGGCGGGTCGTTCTTCGATGTCGAGCGCGAGTTTGTCCTTCTTGCCGCTATATTCGACTGTCCCGACAGTGACGCGCTTGAAGACGGCGTTATCCGGGTCCTCGATCACGTAGAGGTCGCTGCTTTTGTACTCTTCAGTCCCGGTGATCGGGCCGAAGTAGTCCTCCACTGTGGCTTCCATGTCCGGGATGCGGTCGGAGAGATGCTCGCCCCTCCGCATCTTGTACTCTCGCATAAGATGGCGTTGTTCGGGCGACGGTATACCCTTTTCGCGTTCGCGCCGCACACGCCACTCATTGGTGTTGCTCGTCGCCCTCCGTCACCGCTCGATTTTCGAGACTCCTCGCTCTGCTCGGCGTCTCGCGGGTCGTTCCTCCCCGCTCGCTTCTTCGAGGACTCCCTGCGGTCGTCCTCGCTACTCGCGAGTCACTGCGTTCTTCGCTCGATTTTCGAGACTCCTCGCTCTGCTCGGAGTCTCGCTACTCTCGAACTTGCACCAACGTCTCCTTGTGACACTCGGGACAGAAATCCCCCTCTCGCAGCGACGATGACTCGACCGGCGTCGAGAACCCACACCCCTCACAGACGAACGACCCTTCGGGGACCGTGACCGCGCCGGGACCCGCAGAATCAGGCTCGCCCGCGGCGTCGATCTCCTCCTCGGAGGGCCACTCGTTGGTCTGGGGCTGTGGCGTCGACTCTTCCGCTTCGTCCTCGCTGTCGATGAACTCCGCGTCGGTCTTCTCCTCGTCGACCGTCTCCTCGGTGTCGTCGTACCCGAACTGGTTGAAATCCTCGTCGGTCGGTTCGCCACCCTCGTCGGCCTCCTGGGGCCACTGGCCGGGTTCGCGCTCCGGCTCGTCTTCCTCGTCTTCGTCGTCCAGAATCTCGGCGTCGTCGGTCACCGGCGGCTCCTCCTCGACCAGTTCGTCGTCTGTCGCCGGATCGTCGACTTTCTCGGTTGCCGACTCCGCAGCTGGTGGCTCCGCTGTTTCGACTGCCTCGGCGTCTGCCTCCGCGGTGGCCTCGGCCTCGGCGATCGTCGGCGCCGCGCTGGCGTGGTCGGCTGGCTCGGCGGATTCGTCGTCGGCGTCGACGTCGTCCGGTGTCTCGAGCGTGGTCACTTCCTTGTTCTCCGAGACGACGCGTCGCTCGCCACAGCGGGTACACGTCTGGAGTTCACGGATCGTGCTGACCACCTCGCTCCCCTGTTCTTCACGCTCGCGCTCGACTTCCGTCTCGCCGAACGCGTGCCCGAAGAGCGAACACTTGATACCCATTGTGGTATGGTGGCTGCCTTCGGACCATAAGCCTACTGTTTGGGGTGGGGGACAAGCACAAGACATCTGCGTCCAAACGAGCGAGTATGCAAGCCAAGCCGGAGTACCGCGACCGCGACGACGCGGAGGTGGCGGTGCTCGACGCCCTCGCCGACAGGGGTGACGAAGGAATGACGATCTTCGAGCTTCGCTCGCACGTCGATCAGGATATCGATAGCCTCGAATCGGCGCTCGCGGAACTCAAATCGGACGACCTCATCACCGTCGACGATGCCGACGAACGCACCGTCATCATCCCCGACGAGGACGTCATCGGCCCCGACCAGCCCGACGACGACTCCCTCTTCGACCAGCTCCGCCGAAAGTTCCCGTTTTAGCTCGCTTCTCAGGCCGTCGCCGCGCAGTTGTTCGGCCCGAGTTCCAGTTCGAGCGCGTCCTCGGTCTGCGTCTGCTGGCCGAGGTTGATCGCAATCAGTCGCTCGTAGTTGGCCGGCCGCGGCGGCAGATCCGCGAGGATCCGCTCGACGAACGCCGCTTCGGTCGTCTCGAACGTCCACAACTCCCCCCGTAATTCGCCCAGGGTCGCGCTGTAGGTCCCGTCTGTGGCCTGCTCGGCCGCCTCGCTGTAGTGGCCCGGCGCGACGAGCACATCGTCGGGGAGGAGTCCGAATTGCTCGGTCAGTGTGACGTAGAGTTCGTGGGCCAGGTCGGCCGCGCCCGCGTCCTCGCGTTCGAGGTCCGGCCGGGCGACGCTCTCGACGAAGAGACTGTCGCCCGACAGCAAGACGCCGTCGACAACCAGTGCCGTCATCCCCGTCGTATGTCCGGGTGCGGCCATGGCTTCGACCGTCGCATCGCCCACTGTGAGTGTCTCGCCGTCGGTGATCGTCTCGGTCTCGAACGCGACACCACGCTCGCGGGCCTCGGGTGACATCAGTGGGTTCGCACCAGTCTCTGCGGCCAGTTCCCGGAGGCCGCTGACGTGGTCGGCGTGGACGTGCGTGTCGATCACGCACTCGATTTCGGCGTCGAATCCGGTGGCGTCGGCGACGTAGCGATCCGTGAACGCCGCGAGCGGGTCGACGACTGCGGCCTCGCCGTCGCTGACGATGAGATAGGCGAGACAGCCGCTGGAGGGCCGGCGGTACTGGACGATCCGCACGCCCTGGGTTTCCAGTTCCGTCCCGACGTAGAGGTCGGCCCACCCCTCCATGCCCTCGGCGAGGTTCTGTGCGTCGTGGCCCGCCTCGGTCAGGAAGTCGGCGACTTCCGCGCTGGCGCGCCCCTCCGCGCAGACGACGGTGATCGGTCCTTCGCCATCGATTTCGCCCACGAGGCCGTCGACCGTCCCGATGGCTTTGGCTTGCAGGACCTTCGATCGCGGCAGGAACGTGAACGTGACCGAGTCGCCGGTGATCTGCCACTGTTCGACCGCGGTACGGTCGCGGATGTCCAGAATTCGGACCGGCTCGCCGGCCTCGATACGGTCGTAGAGTTCCCGCGGAGTGATCGCGGGCGTCTGGTCGGTCATATGGGATTGTAGCACGCCAACCCGAATAAACGGTGAGGCGTCGGCGGTGGCGGAACGTGATGGGGTCGGGAGTACGTTCAAGCCGCTGGCGTCCCGCGTAGGGATATGGACTCGATCGAGGACCGCGTCCGCGCGCAGGCAGCGACCGAACTCGAACGGCTCGGCTCCGATCGCGGACTGATCGCACTGACCGACGCCGACCTCTCGGCAGAGACGATCCGCTCACGACTCGCGGGCGCCCTCGCTGGTGTCGGGACCGTCTACGAGGGGTGGGCCAGCGAAGACGAGACCTTCGCGACGGCGGCCGAGTCGGCTCACGAGCTGGCCGCGACCGCAGCCGCTGGCGACGACGTCGAGCCTGCAACCGACCACCCGCTCGTCAGCACGCTCGGAGACGTCGAGGGGCGGCCAGCGCGTGTCGGAGCCGGATTGATCGGCGTGCCGCTCGTGGTCGACGGCTGGGCGCTCCAGGGTGTGAGCTTCTTCGTCAACGAGGCCGACGAGACCGCAGCCGACGACTGCCGTGAGATCCGGGCCGGTCTCGACGACCTGCTCGCGGCGGGCGAAGACGCCGTCTCCGAGAGCGAAGGCGAGGCTGCCGCCGACGCGGCGCTCGATCTGATCGCCGTCGCCTACGAGGACTACGTCGAGACGCTGGCCGACATGGGTCTGGATCCGAAGACGGTGTGCTAATTTTAGTAGGAGGCAGCGATAGTCGAGGTATGCGCGTCGTTTCACTGCTGCCCTCCGCGACCGAGATCTGTTACGCCCTTGGAGTCGAACCCGTCGGCGTCTCCCACGAGTGTGACTACCCGCCGGCAGCCCGATCCAGGCCGGCCGTCAACGACGTTCGGATCGATCCCGACACCGACAGCGCCGCGATCAACGAACAGGTCGCGGCCGTCGAACAGGGCGAGGGAATCTACGAGATCGACGCCGATCTCCTCGACGATATCGACCCCGACGTCGTGATCACACAGGGGCTGTGTGACGTCTGTGCCGTCGACCAGATCCTCGTCGCCGACGTGCTCGACGCCCGGGGGATCGACGCCGAGATCGTCACGACCGACACCCACTCGCTGGCCGACCTGTATGAGGACGTCCGGCAGATCGGCGCGGCGACCGGCCGCGAGGACCGCGCCGCCGAAGTGGTAGCCGACCTACAATCGCGAATCGAGGCACTTCGAAACCGCGTCGCGGCGATCGAGGAGCAACCCAGCGTCGCGGTCTTCGACTGGATGGACCCCGTGATGGTCGCCGGCCACTGGGTCCCCGAACTCGTCGCGGCGGCGGGCGGCCGCTATCCTCTGATGGAGACGGGCGAACACTCCCGGCCCTGGGAGTGGGACGAGATTCGCGAGGCGGACCCGGACGTGATCGTCGTTTCCCCTTGTGGGTTCGACCTAGACCAGACCCGCGAGAATCTCGCCGACCTCACCGACCGGCCGGGCTGGCAAGATTTGACGGCCGTCCAGAACGACTGCGTCTATCTGCTCGACGGCCATCACTTCGTGAATCGGCCCGGGCCACGGCTCGTCGAGACAGCCGAACACCTCGCCGGACTCCTCTATCCCGACGAGTTCGAGAGGCCGCCCGAAGACGTCACTGTCCCGCTCACGAAAACGGCCGCGAGAGAGTAATCCGGTGAGTTACGTCAGCGCAGCCACGCCGACGTAGACGTTGTTCACCACGATCAGCGACCCTAGCCCAAGGATGCTGAGGAACCACGCGCGCCAGCCGGGCACGCTCTCGACGAACTCCTGGCAGGTGAGCAGGAGGCCGCCCGCCACGGCAACGACGCCCGCCTTCAGGACGAGCAATAGCGCTGGGTCGTGTGCCAGCAGGGCTTTGATCCACGGATTCGCTTCGCCCTGGATCGACCCTGTCGCCTCGATAGCCCACAGCGTCGAGAGGGCGTCGCCGACGCCCCAGACGACGACCAGCGCTGCCACGAGTGCTGCATAGCTGGGGAGTCTGAGTGTGGGTTTCGGAGCCGAGAACTGGCGGACGGACATCGGTGATATGCTACAAAAAAGCGAAAGATTTCATATAAGCTTCGTGGCCCGATTCCCAGAATCGATAACTGACTACTCCGCAGGGATTCCACAGCGATCGGCGTAGGTCACGTCGTGGACCGACTCGATGTCGGGATTCTCACTGCAGACCGGGCAATTGGGATTTGCTCGGATCGGGACCGACTCGACGTCCATCCGGCTGGCGTCGACACACCAGAGCCGGCCGGAAAGAGAGTCGCCGTGGTCGAGCAGGAGCTTGATCGTCTCGGTGGCCTGGACCGTTCCGATCATTCCGGGGACGACGCCGAGGACGCCGGCGGTCGCGCAGTCCGGGATCGCACCCTCCGGTGGGGCTTCGGGAAACAGACAGCGGTAACAGGGCGAATCGGGACCGCGCTCGAACGTCGAGACCTGTCCCTCGAAGCGATAGACTGCGCCGTGAGAGACCGGGATATCGGCGAGGGCGCAGGCGTCGTTGATGAGATAGCGCGCCTGGAAGTTGTCGGTGGCGTCGACGACGACGTCGTAGCCGTCGACGAGGTCCATGACCGTCTCCGGACCGATGCGAATTTCGTGGGTCTCGACGTCGACGTCTGGATTCAGGTCGGCGACGAACTCGGCAGCGCTGGCGACTTTCGGGCGATCGATGTCGCGCTCGCCGTGGATCACCTGGCGCTGGAGATTCGAGCGCTCGACGACGTCGTCGTCGGCGATACCCAGTCGGCCGACGCCCGCGGCAGCGAGGTACTGAATCACTGGCGACCCCAGGCCGCCGGCACCGACGACGAGGACGCTGGCGTCTAGCAGTGCCGCCTGTCCATCGGGGCCGACGTCGTCGAGGATGATGTGTCGGGAGTACCGATCGAGCTGGGTCTGGTCGAGCCCGAGTGCCATGCCACTCTCTTCGCGGCGCGAGCGAATAAGCGCCCGGAAACGGAGCGGGAGAATTATGTTCCTCACTATTGTACCTGCTCGTATGGACTGTTCCCGGTGCGGGGGCGAGCTGGAAACGTACTCGCTGGGTGAGAAGGAGGCCTACGTGTGCACCGACTGCGGATTCGCCGACACACCGGTCGAGCACGAGGCGACAAAACGGCCGGAGCCGGAACCCTGGGCAGCCGCGTTGAAGCGCTTCCACGAGAAGTTCGTCGAAGGTGACGCCGCCATCGTCGGCTCGGGCGAGACTGCCGCGCTCGTCGAGATCGATCGCGATCAATCCGCGGACGAAGCGGTACCACCAACAGACGACGTGGACGAGAAGGCCGTAGCAGGGGAGTCTGACGAGAAAGACGTCGCGGCCGACGAGAACGGAAGGCCAGACGAGGCAGTGCAAGATGACGACGTCGATGACGCCTCGGAGGACGTCGGCGAAGAGCGCGAGAAGCCAGCCTGATCTCTGCGATCGTTACTCCATACAGACGCGTCACTGCTGAGCGTGGCGCACGGAAAAAACGGTCTGGGTTTCGGAGTGAAAACGGCGAGTGCCGCTAGTCCTCGGCTTCGACGGCTTCGGCTTCCTCTTCGTCTGCCTCTTGCTGGGGCTGCTCTTCGTCCGAGCGAGCGGCCACGAGGCCACCGCGTGCGACGGAGTACATCGGCTCGTCGGCGTGGGAGACGCCGCTGATCGAGAACGGAATGTTGGCCTCTTCGAGGTGTCGCTCGAACAGCTTGGTGAAGCCTTTCGGCGAGGAGGTCCCGCCGGTGACGACGACCGGAACGTCCAGTCCTTCTTCAACGTCCTCCTCGTCGACCTCACGCTGGATGTTCTCGATGACGTAGTCCAGCAGGTTCTCGTAGTAGATCGACAGGGCACCCTCGACGCCGCCGACGTCGGTGGTGAAGTCCAGCTCGAAGTCCTCCTCTTTGATCGAGGTGACCTTGTCGACGGGCGTGCCCGTGGCCTGGGCGGCCTGCTCGTCGACCCAGTCGCCACCACGGGCGACCGAGAACTTCATGACTGGCACGGCGTAGTAGGCCAGACAGACGTTGGTCATCCCGGCACCGAAGCTGATCCCGAGCCCGGTGAAGTCGTTGTCTGCAAGTTCGGAATAGATGACGGACATCCCCTCGTTGATGGGTTCGGCGTCGTAGCCCATGTCGTCGAGGAAGCTCTCGATGGTTTTCTGGTGATACAGCGTCGAGAGGTCCGAGTCGATCGGGTCGGCCGGCGTCGAGAAGTAGATCTTCTCGTTGGGGTGGCTCGGCGAGCCGACGACCTGCTCGATGATGAGTTTCATCATCGGGATCGCGGACTTCTCGTCCGAGGAGAGGATCCCGTGTTTCATCGGACGTCGTGTCTCCTTGTTGAAAATATTCGCGAAGTTCAGGGCGTCGTCCCCGACGACGTAGACCTTGTCGTCCTTACGGATGTGGAGTACGTCCGAACGGCTAAGCATCTGCTCGGCCATGTCCGAATATTCGATCTCGACGAACGAGTTCCGCTGCTGAACGAAGACGGTCTCGTTGCCTTCCTGCTGTGCCGAAATGATGTTCATGGTGCCGACGTCTAGTCCTTTCGCCATGTTCTCTGCATCTAAGGGTGGTGTAATAAATCTATTTGAAAGGGGATAAATAGATAATTACTGTAAATTTATCGTGGCTGATTTCGCCCCTTTCAGTGCCGGAAACGGCCAATCTACGAGATGCGCAATAGACGTTTCAGACGCTCGATAATGCCGCCCCCTCCAACTGATTTCGTAGCGGTTGCCGTCTTGGCTTTTTCCTGGTCTTCTTTTCGCTTCTGCCGGAGCTCGTTGAGTTTGGTCGTCTGGTCGTCGACCGTCGAGGTGGACGTCGCAGTCTTGTTCTCGCCACCTTTCATCGCTTTCAGGCCCTGGACCTGGTCGTCGGTCGTTGAGGAGCTGGTGACCTTCTTCGCTTCGACTTGCATGCCTGAGAAGTCGTAGCCTTCTTCTTCGAGATCGAAGGTCAGCGAGGTCCCCTCGTGTTTCTCGACGCCACCCCAGGTGATGTCGACGTCGTTCATCGCGTCCTCGATGTCCCGCCGGATCTCCTCGTCGCTGTAGGATTCGGTGGGCTCGGGCTCTTCCATCGGCTCGATGTCCGCCGGCCCGGGTTTGGCGCGCTCGATCTGGTGAGCGACCAGCGCCACCCCGGTCGAGACGAGCACGAGCGCCATCCCGACGGCGTAGGAGACGACGACGTGGGCGGTGTATTGGGCACCCTCAACGTTGAAGTTGTAGGGATAGAGGATCGCAAACCCGATGACGGCGACGAAGGTGATCGCCGTCCCTGCCGCGCCGGCGTAGATCGCCCGGTTGTCGACTGGCAACAACACCAGAATCCCCAGCAGCAGCGTCGGGACGGCCATCATCCCCATCCCGAACGAAATTTCGCGGAACAGCCAGAACGGATCGCTCTCGAAGGCGAACAGCGAGGCGCCGATGAACAGGACCAGCGCCAGCCCGGCGAGCGCGATTCCGCCGAAGAACAGGCCGAACCCCAGGTAGACGTCGATTCGGTCGTCTGGCTCCCCGATGTACTGTCGATACAGGTCGAACAGCACGTTGTCCGGAAGGTCCTCGCCCTCCGGGCTGTCGTCGTCGCTCATTAAACTGACTTTCCCGCCCCTCTGTAATTATTGTTCCCCCACCTGTCTATTGACGGGTAGTCAAATGTTGCGTATGTTTCTGCGGCGAGAATATTTCACAGGAGGGGCGGCGGTAGCCTCTTCGCCCCCGTGGATTTGTCATCCTCGTCGGTGGAGGACTAACCGACTGCCGGAGCCATTCCAACACCTTTGTATCGGGCCGAACCTGAACGACGGGTATGACAGCGCAGGTCGTCGTCCTCGGCTCCGGGTACGCGGGTGCAGGAGCCATCAACAGCCTGGAAGCCGAGCTGGGCGACGAGGCCGATATTACGTGGATCTCGGACGTCGACTACCATCTCGTCCTTCACGAAGTTCACCGCTGTATCAAAGACCCAAGCGTGCAGGAGCAGATTACCGTCCCCGTCGACGCGATCAAATCCGCGGACACACGCTTCCTCCAGGGGACCGTCACGGACGTCGACACCGACACACGCACGGTCGTCCTCGAAGACGATCGGACTGTCGACTACGACTACCTGCTGATCGGGATCGGCTCTCGGACGGCCTTCTTCGGGATCGAGGGTCTCCGCGAGCACGCCCACACCCTCAAGAGTCTCGACGACGCACTGGCCATCCACGACGCCGTCACCGAGGCCGGCCGCGAGGCGACGAAATCCGATCCCGCCGAAGTCGTCGTCGGCGGGGCCGGGCTCTCGGGGATCCAGGTCGCCGGCGAGGTCGCGGAGTACCGCGAGAAGGCGCGTGCCCCCATCGACATCACGCTCGTCGAAGGGCTGGACAACATCCTTCCCGAGAGCGATCCCGAACTGCAGGGCGCACTCAGGAGCCGTCTGGAAGCCCGGGACGTCCAGATCGAGACTGGCGAGTTCATCGGCGAGGTCGACGCCGAGAAAATCTACGTCGGCGACGACGCGGAGATGTCCTACGACGTCCTCGTCTGGACCGGCGGGATCACCGGTCGCGAGGCCATGCAACACGTCGCCCTCGACAAGGACGAGCGGTCCAATCGCGTCCGCGCGGAGACGACCTTCCAGACCGACGACGAGCGCGTGTTCGCCATCGGCGACGCCGCGCTGGTCGACCAGAACGGCGAACCAGCGCCGCCGACCGCCCAGGCCGCCTGGCAGGCCGCCGAACTCGTCGGTGAGAACATCGCCCGACAGATGCGCGGCCAGCCGTTGAAGCCCTGGAAATTCAAAGACAAAGGGACGGCCATCTCCATCGGTGAGGAGGCTGTCGCCCACGACGTCATGCTGCTGCCCATCTCGACGTTCGGTGGCCTGCCCGCCAAACTCTTGAAGAAGGCCATCGCCGCGCGCTGGATCGCCGACGTCTCCTCGATCCGCCGGGCGCTGCGAGCCTGGCCCGATATGTAGGCGCCTCCCGGCTGGACTGTTCGCGTATAAAAACGCTCGCGAGTCGGCCGTCGACACTGCTTCTCCCGGCTGGACTGTTCGCGCACGAGAGCGCTCACGAGTCGGCCGTCGACAGTTGGGCGGTCGGCACTTGCAGCCGACCGTCGACACCTTACGTCTCCCGGCTGGACTGGCCACGCATAAACGCGTGGCCGTGTCGGCCGTCGACACCTTACGTCTCCCGGCTGGACTGTTCGCGTATAAAAACGCTCACGAGCCGACCGTCGACATCAATTCAGGTCGTGAGACTTATTCCGCCTCACGCGTACCCGTAGGTATGGACCTGCGGGTCATCGAGAAAGACGAGAACGCGCTCTCTATCGAGATTGCTGGTGAGGATCACACGTTCATGAACGTACTCAAAGGCGCGCTGCTGGAGACCGACGGCGTCGCCGCCGCGACCTACGACATGAACCCCGAACAGTCCGGGGGCCAGACCGACCCCGTGCTGACGATCAAGACCGAGGAGGGGACGGACGCACTGGACGCGCTGGAAGACGGCACGGATCGCGTCATCGAGAAGACCGACGCGCTGAGCGAGGCCTACGAGGCCGCGGTCTGACAGAACGCCACGGTCACGAACACGCGCCCGTCTGGGCCAGCGTGGGCGTCGATGCCGACGTTTTCGAGTCGGTAGGTCTGTTCTCCAGTCTCGGCCGTTCGAATCGATTCGAGTGTTGGTGTAAACTCACGCGCAACTGCGTCGGCAGTGTCTCCATCGTTGACGGGTTCGCGCGTCTGCAGTGGTAGGTATCCCAGTCGTCCAGAACAACTGACGTCGAACTGACGGAGTTGATCGTCGCTGATTCTGCCATCGGTGTCAGTGTAGGCGCTCTTGACGGTCCGCTGGTTGACGTACGTCGCTATCGCGTCGAGTCCGCCGGCCCGCCCGATTCGCGGTGTCCGGTCGACGTTCAGTTCACCGAAGACCGACGTCTCGACGTCGGCCAGCGAGACGTCGCCGACTGCCGTTTCGTTGCCCGGCACGTTCTCGACGGTCGGCGGCCCCTGTGGGGTGAGCCCCGGGACGTTGATCACGCCGAGGAAGCCGAGGACGCCCACCGTGACGAGCGCGACGATGACCAGGGCCGCGCTGACTTCGAGCCGGCCGACGAGATCGAAGTAGCTCGCTGTACTGCCGGGATCAAACTCGTCGTAATCGAGGGGTTCCTTCTCGAATTTCGCGTTGCCACACCGACTACAGGGCGGGTTGTTGCGCTGGTGGTGGCGACCGCACTCGGTGCAGGCCCAGACGAACTGTTCGTGGTCTTCGTCGGCGCTGGCGGTGGGGACGACTGCTCGCTCGAACTTGTGATGGCCGCAGTTGTCACACGGCGGGTCGTTTTTCTCGTGGGGTTTGCCACACTGCGGACAGCGCCACTTCACGACTCAGGTTCGGGGCTGGGCTGTAATAAGCGGGCCGACATCTTCTCGCTCGAATGCGAATCGCGTGTGCTATTGGTTGCTATCGGCGTGTCCTGGTTGGGGACGTGCAGGCTATCGGGAATGTCTTCGCTGTGATCTTGCACAGTGAATTCGTCGGCAACGGCGTCCCCGCACAGCACCGCAACGGCCACAGACCTCCCCAGCCGATTCGTTCGGTCGTTTCACTCCCTTACTCATCCCTCGCGCGACGCCACCTCGCGGCCACTGGCACGCTCGCTGGCGCGCGCCACCGCTGAATCGTAGTTCTTCGTTTAGAGCCGCACCGGCACGCCGCGCTCGTCGAGATACTCCTTGACGCGCGAGATCGAGTACTCCTCGAAGTGGAAGATCGAGGCCGCGAGGCCGGCGTCCGCGCCAGCTTCAGTGAAGACCTCGTACATGTCTTCGGGGCCGCCACAGCCCGAGGAGGCGATCACGGGCGTCGAGACGGTGTCACAGACAGCTTTGGTCAGCGGGATGTCGTAGCCGTCTTTGGTCCCGTCGGCGTCGATTGAGTTGACGAACAGCTCGCCCGCACCCCGATCTTCGGCTTCCTGGACCCACTCGACGACGTCGAGGCCGGTGCCTTCGCGTCCGCCTTTGACCGTGCACTCGAACCAGCAGGACTCGCCGTCGACCTCGGCGTAGTACTCGCCCTGTTCGTCGAAGCGGCGCTTGGCGTCGACGCTGATGACGATACACTGGCTGCCGAACGCTCGCGCACCCTCGTCGATGAGGTCGGGTTCGGCGATAGCCCCGGAGTTGATCGACACCTTGTCCGCGCCCGCCCGGAGGGTTTCTTTGATGTCTTCGCGAGTTCGAATGCCGCCCCCGACAGTCAGGGGGATGAAGACCTCGTCGGCGACGGACTCGACGGTATCGAGCATGGTCTCTCGCCCCTCCGCGGAGGCGGTAATGTCCAGGAAGACGAACTCGTCGGCCCCCGCGCGATTGTAGCGTTTGGCCATCTCGACGGGGTCGCCCGTGTATTCGAGGTCTTCGAAGTTGACCCCCGTGTACACCGCTGCGTTCCCCTCGTCGTCCAGGTCGACGTCGATACAGGGGATGATCCGTTTGGTGAGCATCTACTACTGCGACGTTGGCCGCGCGCGGTGTTGACGGTTTCGTTCGGCGCGAACCTGACGCCAGCGCTCAGATGTCGCCGCTAGGGTTCCCGGAGCCAGTTCCGCTGGCGTCGTCAGCACCCGCTGAATCTACCGAGTCGTCGCCATCGTCCTCGGATGACTCCTCGGACGCGTCCGCGTCATCGGTCGCTGGCTCTTCAGTCGGCGGCTGCTGGCCGCTCTGCGGTCGTCCGGGCTGTTGAGCGTCTCGGGGCTGGCCGCCCTGTGGCTGGCCTGATTGGTGACTGCCCTGTGGCTGACCGCCCTGGGGCTGTCCACCCTGTGGCTGGCCACCCTGGGGCTGTCGAGTTTGTTGTCCACCCTGTGGCTGACCGGCCTGCTGGCCGCCGGGTCGCTGTCCCTGTGGCTGGCCTGGCTGGTGTTGTGGCGCGCGCGCCTGGCCGCCCGCGGGTGGCTGTCCCTGCGCTGGTGGTCGTCCGGCTGGCTGTTGACCCGCGGACTGCTTTTCTCTGAAGACGGCGGCGACGCCGCCGAGACCGCCGAAGACTGCGGGGTAGATGATCCCGCCGACGATCACGATGTTGGTCAGCTCGTCGGAGAAGATGTCCGAGGAGAGGACCAGGAGGTTGTCTTCCATGAACGCACCGACAGCCAGGACGGTGAGCCCCATCAACACGGCGTAGGGAATCGCCATGGTCGCACCCTGCGCAGCGGCTCCGACCTCGTCGAAGTCAGCAACTGCGTTCGAAACCATCCGATACCCCAGCAACGCCAGGATTCCGACGACGAGCAGGATGTAGACGATGTCGGGGACAGTGTCGTAGCTCACGAGGAGCTCGTTCAGCCGCTCTGGGCTGTCGAACGCGCCCGGATAGGCCGAAAAGTAGTTCTCACCGAACTTGTAGCCGACCAGATCCCGCCAGCCAGTTTGGCCGTAGTACTCGAACCCCTGGTCGCTGTTGCCGATTTCGAGGACGAACAGGAGATTCGCGAGGACGAACGTGACGATCCACGCCAGGATCCCCACACCGATCCCCTTCCCGATCGAGACGTTCGATAACGATCCACCCGTTTGCTGCTGTTGCCGCACTCCCATGTGACGTTCTCCACGATCATCATATAAATAAGCCGGTGGGATAGAGTTCAATAGCTAAAAGACGGGCCCGGACGAATCGGCGGGTATGGCCGACGAGCACGAGACTACTGACGGCGAGCAGGAACACGACACGACCCACGATCACCACGACGAACACGACCACGGCGCGGATCGCCCGGACTACGATCCCGAGAACGTCGAGTTGCCGTCCCGAGAACCCCCACTTCGAAGCACTGCTCCCCAGAGCGACTTCACGATGCGCCAGGTGCTGACGGGCGTCGTCGTACTCGCGATCGGACTGGCAGTCGTCTTCGGAATCCCGCTGGCACTGGCGTGATCACTCGGCAGGAACGGACTGTTTGTACTCCTCGCGGAACTCGCCGATCAACTGCCCCATCTTCGCGTACCAGTCGTTGAGCACGCGCTGCATGTCGTCGGCGATCTGATCTGGGTCGGTCGGCCGGTAGACGTGGTAGTACCCGCCCTGCTCGTAGTTGACCTGCTCTTTCTGGATGAACCCCGACGAGAGCAGTCGCTGGACCGACCGGTAGGCAGTCGAGCGCTCGCGCTGGACCGCCTCTGCGATCTCGTCGACCGTCAGCGGCTCCTCCGCGCGCGTCAGCGTCCGAAACACTTCCTTGTCGAGTTCTTTCAGTCCGTGGATACACTCCAGTAGCCCCTCACACTCCATGTCCTGTGAGAGATACTCGGTCATCGATTCTGGCATTACGCTCATATACGCGGAGTCGACTCAAAAGCCTTGTGAGTAATGTGCATAACCGCGAAACCCCTCTCGAGTCGCCACGATCTTCGAGTTAACCAGATTACACGATCACTTCGCACGCAGGTATTCTACCCCTCGATATTGCGACAAAGGGGAACGATCGCCTATCCAGTGGGGAAGGAACCGACTTCGCAACTCCGATTCTGCTCGCCCGGAGCCGGTGGTATTGCACGCACTTAGCAAAATCATTAAGGCTGCTGACTCCCAATGTCGTGGTATGACCGACACCGACGAGTTGGAAGAGATCCGCGAACAGAAACGTGAGGAGTTACAGCAACAGACCCAGCGGACGCCCGCGCCGGGCGAGCCGATCCACGTCGAGAGCGGTGAGCACTTCGAGGAGGTGCTCGGTGAGTACGACGTCGTGCTCGTGGACTTCTACGCGGACTGGTGTGGGCCGTGTCAGATGCTCGAACCCGTCGTCGAAGAGATCGCCGCCGAGACCGACGCCGCGGTCGCGAAAGTTGACGTCGACGCCCACCAGCAGCTGGCCGCCCAGTACGGTGTCCGCGGCGTTCCGACCGTCGTGTTGGCGGTCGACGGCGAGACGGCCGAACAGCTGACGGGCGTCCGTGAGAAGAGCCACTACGTGTCGCTGATCGAGCGCTACAGCGCGTAGCTGGATCGGCTACCGCAGGTCGATCTCCGTGTCGACCGCACGCTGGAGCGACGCGTAGGTCTGGTCGTCCATCGCGTCGCGGACGACGGTGATCGCGCTCCTGACACCGGCTTCACGGGTCCGCTGGGTGACGTGGCCGAGGAACCGCACGACGCGCTCGGCGTCGGTGTACAGCAGGAGGGTGTTGAAGTCGTCGAACAGGACCCAGCCGTGGCCGTCTTCGAGCGCCCGCAGGGCGCGATTGTACTGCATACTCAACCCGGTGAGATCGCTCGGGTCGATACTCTCGGTCGTCCACATCGGCCCCTCGTAGTCGTGTTCTGTCGCCGACAGCGGGAGGTGGCCCACCGTCGAAACGTCGCCGCCGGCTTCCCGGACGAGCCGCTCGATAGTTGCCGGCGTTCGCGGCGAGACGATCAACAACTGCTGGTAGGCCGCTGCGGGCAACAGCGAGAGCGACGGTCGCAGTGAGTCAGTCGCGACCAGCGCCTGTGTGCCGGCGTCCAGCCGCAGCCGACGACTCTGTGTCGACTGGACGTCACTATGACTCGGCATCTTGCCCCTCCCCGCTGCCCTTATTGTCACTGACCTGTAGTCTATGTGCTACCTGCGTGCCCATGGTTCCCCACTGTTAGCATAGAGGACGGCGGCAGAGACATATATAGCTTTTCGACGCTGTCAGACGCCTGTCTGCTTCCGGCCCCGGCGCCAACCTTTTTCTATCTACCGTGTGTGACGTACCCACATGGAGGAAGCGTACGTTCGATTGCTCTGTCCTGAGTGTGCCAAAGACTGGGAGTCGACGCCCAGGGATCTCCCCGAACCGAATCGCGTGTTCCACTGCCCGAACTGTCACGCATCGCGACACCTCTCGGAGTTCATGCGGACCGATCACGACCTCCAGACGCTCAAGCGCCTCCAGTAATCTCCTGGTGAGGCTGGCAGTAGCCCCTAGCTACTGGTCGCCGAGCGCGCGCCGCACGCCTCACACTGCAGCAGGATCGCTCCCTGCTCGCGTACGAGCTTGGTGTCCGGCAGGCCACACTCCGAACAGAGGACGAACTCCTCGACGTAGGCGTCGAGGGCCTCGGAGATCCGGCGCTTGCTAAAGCTGCCAGTCAGGCGGGCGCGCCCGCTCTCGTCGATGTGGCCGCTGGTCCCGACCTCGTTCTGGAGGAACTTCATCACGTGGTCTTCCTCACGGCCGAGACGGTCGACCGTCGCCTGGAAGTTCTCGTAGACAGTGACGTTGCCTTCCTGTCGAACGTTGGGGTCGGGGACGTCGAACCGTTCGCTGTCGCCGTCGATGTCGGGCGTCTCGTCGAGTGCCCGATCGAGCATGTCGTCGTAATCCATACCCGTTCTAGCTGGGGCCACATCAAAAGCCTTTCAGAGTCGTCCAGCCACCCTCGAACCGCCAAGTGTGTGAGGTAGTATTTCGTCCACCCTCATATCGACTGATAGACCGTGATAAAACCCCTGAAAATGGGAGGTGCATGCTAACGATACTCAGGATACTACTATAATCCTTGAGTCGGTAGAAGGGAGTGACCATGAAGAAGCAGGAGCTCATTCACCTTCACGGCCTGCTCGCACAGGTACAAGATCACTACGAAGAGCGCACCGGAAATACCGTCGACCACGACGAGTATCTCGAGCAGAGCGTGCGGCCTACATCGATTCACAAGTCGAAAACAGACCACAAAGCGGCGGTCTTCGCGCTGGCGGACGGGCTGTGTGGCGAACTCGAATCGGAAGTCAAAGAGCCAGTTTCTGCGGCTGCGGACTGATACGGACTGGGAACCGGGTGGGTTCTCTGTCTCGATACACGTCTCGTCAGTGAGCGGCTGCTGTCGTCGCTCCCGGCGGTGAAAACAGATACTACTCGTCGATCAGTTCCTCGAACTCGGGGAGAACGTCGCCGTCGCTCGACCGGGATTCGTCGGCGTTCGTCTCGCGTTCGTCTCTGTCTTCGGTGCTTTCACTCTCTTCGGCTGTCTCGTCTTCGTCGTCTTCGTCGTCTTCGTCGGTGACTTCGATTTCGAGGACATCGAGGGGGATGTTCGTCAGCCGTTGGCCGATCTCTTTGCGGGCGATACGTGCGGCGTGTTCGTCGCGCTCGACGTTGAAGACGGTCATCTCCAGTTCGAGCGCGACGAGACTCTCGTCGGCGGCGATGAACGCCGGTTCGAGTTCCTCGCCGCAATGCGGGCAGGAGCGTCCACCCATGTTGATCTCGACGTAGTTGAGGTCCGGATTGAGCATCTCGCCGGTCTTGGAGATGGCTATCCGAACCGCTTCGTCGGCCGTCTCGACGTCGTACACGGGGACAGCGGCTTCGACGACAACGCGACAGTCCATATGTTACCATTGCTCTCCCACCGATATGAAGGTTAGCCAGCGTTTTGCCGTGTTCTCGTAACCGAAAAGCCGCTCCAGGTCCGAAGCCAGCCAGATGCACTCTGGAACGATCGACGTCTCGTCGCTCGCCGGTAGCCTCGACTTGCAGGCGACGCTCGAGAGTGGGCAGTCGTACCTCTGGCGACGAGAAGACGGACGGATGTACGAAGACGGCGAACAAACGGGTGGAGAAGCCTGGTACGTGACGGTTGTGCGGCCCGACGAGAGCGGCGAGGCGCGTCTCGACGCGGGCGAGCCGGCCGTGGTCCGGGTCCGCCAGCGTGGTGGGCTACTCGAGTGGGAGTCGACAGTCGACGCCGAGGCAGTGGTCCGCTCGCTCTTACGGCTGGACGACGACCTGCCGGCGATCCGTGCGGCGACACCCCCCGACTCCCTGATCGACGCCGCCTACGAACGCTACTGGGGGATGCGCCTCGTTCGGGATCCGCCCTTCGGCGCACTGATCTCGTTCATCTGCTCGGCCCAGATGCGCGTCTCGCGCATCCACGACATGCAGGTCGCGCTCGCGGAGGCCTTCGGTGACACTGTCGACTTCGACGGTCGGAGCTATCATGCGTTCCCGACGCCCGTCCAGCTCGCGGCGGCCAGCGAGGCCGAACTGCGCGATCTCGGTCTCGGATATCGCGCGCCATACGTTCAGCGGAGCGCCGAGATGGTCGCTTCCGGGGAGGCCCACCCTGCCGAGGCACGCGACTTGAGCTACGAGGACGCCCGCGAGTATCTGACGCAGTTCGTCGGCGTCGGCGAGAAAGTCGCTGACTGCGTCCTCCTCTTTTCGCTCGACTTTCTGGAAGCCGTCCCGCTGGATACCTGGATTCGCAAGACAATCGCCGAGTACTATCCAGACTGCGACCGCGGCAACTACGCCGACACCTCCCGGGCGATCCGTGAGCGACTCGGCGGCGAGTACGCCGGCTACGCCCAGACGTACGTCTTCCACCACCTGCGAAACGGCGGCGACGACTAGCGTTTTTGTGGGCGGACGCCCCACAGTTTCGTATGACTGATCGAACCCGCGCACACGTGTACGTCTCCGGGCGCGTCCAGGGTGTGTTCTTCAGGGCAACGACCCGCGATACCGCACGCGAACACGGCGTCGACGGATGGGTCAAAAACCTCGCTGACGGTCGCGTCGAGGCAGTCTTCGAGGGGCCTGAGGAAGCGGTCGAAGCGATGGTCGAGTTCTGTCACGAGGGGAGTCCCCAGGCCCGGGTCGACGATGTCGATGTCGAGTACGGCGACTCCGAGGGACACGACGGCTTCGAGATTCGCCGATAGCCCACGAGTTTTTGCCCGGGCCAGTCGAACCCGGAGGTATGAGTTTCGGCCAGGTCATCACGGGCAGGGAGATGGCGGTGATCGACGCGAACGCGGCTGCGCTTGGCGTGCCGCGCAAGCAACTGATGGAGTCCTCGGGCCACGCCCTCGCCCGCGCGGTCCGGGCGGAGGCCGATCCCGGCGACGAGATCGCGATCGTCGCCGGCCGCGGCAACAACGGCGGCGACGCCCTCGTCGCGGCCCGGTTTCTGGACGACTTTCAAGTGAGGGTCTTCCTGCTGGGCCGTCCGGAGACGATCACGACTGACATCGCGCGCGAGAACTGGCACGCGCTCGAACGGGCCGAGATCCCCACCGAGAGCGTGCGCGATTCGACTGCACTGGATCTCGGCAAGCCCGATCTGTTCGTCGACGCGATGCTCGGGACGGGGATCAGCGGCGACCTCCGCGAACCGCTGGCTGCCGCGGCCGCACAGATGAACGCCAGTGACACTCCTGTGATCGCTGTCGACGTTCCCTCGGGGCTGGACGCCGAGACGGGCGCACTCGCGAAAAACGCCGTCGCTGCCGATCACGTCGTCACTTTCCACAAACCGAAGCCCGGCCTCGACGCACTGGACGTCTCGGTGACTGTCGCAGATATCGGCATTCCATCGGCGGCCGAGCGCTACGTCGAGCGCGGCGACCTTCTGCGACTCTCCCGGCCGGCCGACACTCACAAGGGCGACTTCGGCGAGGTATTGGTGGTCGGTGGTGGTCCATACACCGGCGCACCCGCGCTCTCGGCGCAGGCGGCCTTGCGGGCGGGCGCGGATCTGGTTCGGGTGGCCTGTCCCGAGGGTGTCGCCCGCGAGTTGCAGGGCTACAGCGAGAACCTGATCGTCCGGCCGTTCGAGGGCGAGGTGTTCAGTCCGCACGCCGTCGAGACGGTGGCGGAACTGGCGGCCGAGCACGACACCGTCGTCCTCGGTCCCGGTCTCGGTGCCGACGACAATACCCTCGTCGCGGTCCAGGAGTTCCTCCATGGCTTCGACGGTACCGCGGTGGTCGACGCCGACGCGCTGCAGGTCGTCCCGGGGGTCGACACCGAGGCGACACTGGTCTGTACGCCTCATCAGGGGGAACTTCGGAAGATGGGGGGGAAGACCGCCGAGGAGTGGCGCGAGCGCGCCGATCTGGTCGAGGCGTTCGCGGCCGAAATCGGCCACACACTCCTCGTCAAGGGGAAATACGACGTCATTTCGGACGGCGAGCGGACCCGCGTCAATCGCACTGGCAATCCGGGGATGACCGTCGGCGGGACTGGCGACGTGCTCGCTGGCGTGACGGCAGCGCTGGCGGCCACGCAAGAATCGATCGACGCGGCCGCGCTCGGCGCGTACGTCAACGGCGCGGCCGGCGATCGAGTCGTCGACGCACAGGGCTACGGGCTGGTCGCGACGGACCTCCTGAAGGCGATTCCCCCGGTCATGTGGAGGGATAGCGATGAGTGAAGAAAGCGGGACGGACGGGGCGGACACGTCGGATCTGACCCACACCGACGACTCGGGCGAGGCTCAGATGGTCGACGTCGGCGACAAGCCCGACTCGAAGCGCCGGGCCGTGGCTCGCGGGACGATCCACCTGCAGGCGTCGACCGTCGACGCGATTCAGGCAAGCGAGATCGGGAAAGGCGACGTCCTCGGGACTGCTCGGATCGGCGCGATCCAGGCCGTGAAACACACCTGGGAGACGATCCCGATGTGCCATCAGATCCCGATCACGAACGTCGAGACCGATTTCGAAGTGGGCGAGTCGTCGGTGACGCTCACGGTGGCTGTCGAGACGACGGGGAAGACTGGCTGTGAGATGGAGGCACTGGAGGGCGTGACGACGGGGCTGAACGTCGTCTGGGACATGGTGAAATCCGCCGAAAAGGACGCTGATGGGGAGTATCCCGAGACGCGAATCGAGGACGTCCACGTGCTGGAAAAGCGCAAGCGGAGCGTCGAGTAGCGACCTCGTCTCTCTTGGGAATGGTCGTCCTGTCGCTACTCGAGTAGAAGCAAAGGGGAGCGGGGCCATGGAGCGTGTGACAGTGATCCGGGCCCCGTATCTACTCGTACTGGCGCCACCCCCATGAAGGCCGGCCTACCGGAGTGAAAGTGAAAGTGCGGGACGTGAGAAGATGGTGTGAGTCGGTGGCAGGCCTACCGCGCGAGCGGAAGATTGTAGCTCGTCTCGCGTTCGACGACGACCTCCCACGTGTGCTCGCAGTCACAGGTGACTTGCTCGAAGACGCTTTCGTCCTGCCGGAGGTCGAAGTCCTTGATGGCCTTCTGGACGCGGTCGTCGCACTCCCCGCAGTTGTGCGCGCCGCGGTCGGAGCCGTGGCCAACGGGGTCGGAGACGACGATGACCTCCTCGTCGGCAGTCGATTCGAGCACCTCGGCGACGCTCCAGAGCCAGGGCGGTCGGTAGCCGTCGTCGAAGTACAACTGTTCGACCTCGGTGAACTTCTGGACGTTCGTGGGGTTCATCGAGACGGTGTGACAGCCCTCGACGGCGGCGCAGCGGCGGATCGAGGATTTCATGTCTTCGATCGCCTCGCTCTCGCTCAGGAACGGCGGCTTCATCAGGAGATACGCTTTGATCCCGACGTCGACGGCCTCGGCGGCTGCGTCGGCTGCACGGGCTTGCGCGCAGGCGTCCTCGAAGTCCGCGAAGTCGAAGTACTTGTTTACGCAGTCGTGGCGCACGCGGTCGGTGGCGGTTTCGAGGCCGACCGCGACGTCGGTGTTCAGGCCCTGTGCGGTGAAGTCGCCGATCTTCTCGCGATCGACGAAATCCGGGAGTGACTCGACGACGATCCGCTCTCGATCCCCGAACGTCTCGGCGATGGCCTGGCGCGTCTCTGCGGGGACTTCCCGTTCGTCCAAGAAGGAACCGGAGGTGTAGATCTTGATGAGGCCGGACTGCTCGTCGGCGTTCTCCTGTTCGTGGTCGAGGCAGGCCTGGACCTGGGTCATCAGGTCCTCGTGGGCGACGGTGCCGCCTTCGACGCTCTCGGCGACGTAGCCACACATCGTGCAGCCACCGGCGCGGGCCCAGCGACAGCCCCCGGTGTTGAGGATGATCGTCAGGCTCTGGTAGACTCCGTCGGGCGTGTTGTCTTCGTCGATCCAGACCCGCGTGGGCTCGGTCGGATCGTAGGTCTTGTCCTTGCGCCCGCGGATCTCCCGCATCACCTGATTGTGGGCGTCCATCCCCTTGCCCTGCTCGTAGACTTCGGGGCTCGGCTTGCTCATATTGCTCTCTGGTAGTTGGCGGGCGTGTAAAGCCTCTGTGTTCGTGGATTTTGGTGGAACTGACGGCGAGGAAACAGCGTCTCTAGCGGGATCAACGCAGGAACACCCTCGACTCGATGGCTAGGAACCGGAGGCAGCAACGCGAATAACGCAGGAAAGCCCTCGACTCGCTGGCGGTCGCTGTGGTGGATATTCTCCCTTTGGTCGAATAGAGCCACCTCAGCGACGCTCTTCGCTGCGCTCAGCGCCAGCGAGTCTCGCCCTTTCGATCCACCAGGGACCGCATCGCGAGCACAAGCCTGCCCTTCCCCGGGTCGGGCGATGAAACGCCCTCCCGGCCACCGCAGTTTCTCTCGGTCGCGCCCTCCACAGAAGCCTCCTCCCGAGGTCACTCGTCGCTGGTCTGCACGCCACCCAAATTCCCGTCGTCGTCGAACAGTTTCGCCCGGAGGAACCGAATCCGGAGCTGATTGGCCTCGTTGCGGACGTCCGCCGGGCGGATGTCGTCGATTCGACCCTCTGCGACGGCGTCGACGACCGCTTCGAGCTGCTCCTTCTCGGTCGGGGTGAGTTCGAACTCGTAGGTCAGGGCCTGCTTGCCCTCCTGTTTGGTCCACTGCCGGGCCGCCGAGACGACGATCGAACAGGGCTCTCGGCAGGGGAAGACGCCCGAGCCGCCGTCCGTCTCCAGCGGCGTCTCGGCGTCGTAGTCCCACTCGCGGCGCTTGAGACACTGGGAGTCGTCACAGCAGGCCTCGGCGACCCACTCGACGTGGTCGTGACCCTCCTGGCGATCCCAGGTTTCGACCACGCCGTAGATCCCGGTCTGGCGGGCCATCGTCTCGTGCCAGTGCGAGATATCGAGGTCGCCCTCGCGCTCGCGATGCCAGTTCTCGATCGTCGCCGGGTAGAAGAAATCGACAGCAGCGACGAGGTCGGTGGCGTCGAGGTCGGGGAAGACCCAGCCCGAACGGAGCGTCGGCGCGGTCTTGAGCGGTCGGTACTCCCCGTCGGCGTCGAGCTTCGTGATATCGCGGGCGTCTCGTGGGTCGTCGGAGCGCTGTAGATCGGCGGCCGCGCGGTCGGCGTCGGCCTCGTGGCGGAGGTCGTACCGGCGCTGGTCGTCGTCCAGCGTCGCGGTGACGCGGAGCTGACCCCACGATCGCGAGAGCCCGTCTTCGAGTGCGTCGTAGCGCTCCGGGACCGCGTGACCGCCGGCCCGTTCGAGCCAGCGGAGAAACGCCCACCGGGATTCGGCCTGGGGCGCGACCTGATGCCAGAAGAACCAGTTTTCGACGTACTCGCCGACTTCCGCAAGCGCCGACCGTGGCGTCTCGACCGGCGCGGTCAGGGTCTCCTCGGGCGTCTCGACCAACAGCTGCCCTCCTTCTCGCGTGGCGACCAGCCCGTCGAACTCGACTCCGTCGGCGGCCGCCTCCGCCAGCGCCTCGTACGGCGACGTGTCCATGTGCGGGAGCACGGGCGCGAGTGGCTAAAGGGCGACCCTTTCGACAGTTACTGCTCGATCAGCGCCGCGCCGCCTGTCCGCTTGCGCACCATCTCCAGCGCATCTTCGACATCTGCGCCGGCGTCAGCCGCCCGTTCGAGGATCACGTCGGCCAGCAGCGGCTCGGTCCCGACGGCCCCCGAGTACCAGATGCGCTTGCCGTCGACCTCGGCGGGCGTCTCCCAGCCCGTCCGGTAGTCCTCTGTGAGGCCCATGTCCTCGGGGATGTCCTCCTGGGTGTGATAGCCGTCGGCGATGAACAGCGGGACCACCACGATATCGTCGCTCTCGAAGAAGTCGGTCACGTCGTCGACCTCGGGGTCTTCGTCCATGAACAGCGCCCGCACTTCGTCGAAACGGTCGCGTTCGCGGATCCGATCGGCGTGGTACTCGATGGCCTTCGCGGAGTTTTCGTTGCGCTCGGTCCCGTGGCCGACCACTGCGAGTCCGAATCCGGCGCCCACGTCGGGGTCGTCGGTGACCGACTCGGCCCGACGAACGATCACGTCGCTCATCGCCCGATGGGTGCCGACGGGTCCGCAGTAGTGGACGGTCTGACCGGTGTCGCTCGCGGTACAGGTGGCGTGGGTTGCGCTCGTTCCGTCGGAGTCCCACAGCTCCGGGCCCCACTCTTCCAGGCGGAGTTCCCGCGGGATGACCTCCTCGGTGAAGTAGCCCTCGCTGACGAATAGCGGGACGACGAAGACCTCGTCGCTGTCGAGCGTCCGCAGTACCTCCCGGAAGTGGGGCTCTTCTTTCCAGAAGGCTTCCCGAACTGCGTCGAACGCACCCGTCTCGCGGATGGTGTCGGCGTGCTCGAACGTCGGCGTGCTCGAATCGGGGTTGAGATGCGAGCCGTGGGCGGCGATGACGAGCGCAGGCATGGCCGAGAGGTGGGGCTGGCGAACTATAGTGTCTCTGTCTCCCCGAAACCTTGCAGCCAGAACCGGGGGGTATTTTTCGATTCCACTCTCAGCAGCGGGTATGTCACTCGCTGCGGAGACCCGCGAGGCCGTTCGCTCCCACCCGTTCGTCTACGAGGGGTTACGTGCAGGGGTTGTGAACTACTCCGCTGCCGCTCGTTACCTCGACGTCGGCGACACCGACACTGTCGTCGCCGCGCTCAGACGGTACGCGGATGAACTCCCCGAACCGACGGAGACCGATCGAGACCTGCGCGTGACCATGCACAGCGGCGTCGGTCCCGCCGAGACCACTGACGAGGCACTGCTCGTGGTCGGTGACACCGCACTTGCGGCCGAGGGTGGGGACTCGACTGCCGTCGTCGCGACAGGTGACGTCGACCCCAATCTTCTGGGGACAGTCCTCGGACAGTGTTCGGCCGGCGACGTCAGTGTCGAGGCTGCGGCCGTCGGGGAAGACACCATTGTGCTCGTCGTCGGGCGTCGTGACGGTCCGAACGCGGTTCGCCTCATCGAATCGAACGCCGGTTAGGCGGCCTGCTCACTCGTCGTCGCTGTCGCTCTGCGGGGTGGAGTCGTCGTCAGTTGGAACAGTTACTTCGCGCATCTCGGCCAGTTCCTCGTCGGAGAGGTCGCGGTACTTCTGGCCGTCCGGTGATTCGGTCGCGATCCCGCTGGTGATGATCGTACTCACGGCCTCGTCGACGGTCATGTCGACTGTGCTGACGCGTTCGGCGGGGATGTGTGCCAGAAACCCGCCCATCACGGGATTCGGGGCCAGCGGGAGAAACAGCGTCTCGACGTCGCGCTCGCCCGCGGCCGCGGCGATCGGGACGGCTGCTTCGCTGGTCTTGAACCCCATGACGTAGACGTCGTCGTAGGGAAATTCGACCAGAACGACTTCCTGAAAGTTGTCGACGCTACTCTCGAGCATGGCGTCGCCCATCCGGCGGAAACTCCCGTAGATCGAGCCGACGGCGGGAATCGCGCCGATGATGGCGTCGAAGTAGTCGATGAGTTGCTCACCGTAGCGATTGCGAGCTAGCAGACCGACGCCGACGACGATACAGATCAGGATGAACAGCGCCGTGACCTCGGTGACGAAGTCGACGACGTTCGTGTAGATGCCGACCGTCAGCAGGAAGTCCACGAAGCCCCACTCTTTGACGCTCTCGATCAGCCCGCCGTATCGGAGGAGCTGGATGAACGGTTTGAGCGCGCTCGCGACGAAGTCGAAGGCCATCTTGAGGACGTAGATTGTGATGACCAGCGGGACGATGACGACGATTCCCGTCAGGATCACGTCGAGGATCGACCTGTAGGCGGACTTGCCAGCTTCCTTTGCGGTATCCGCGTGCTCGGTGACGTCGGGAGTAGTCATACTCGGGTCTGCAGTCCCGACCGAAAAAGGCCTGTGGCCAAACCCGACTCCGACGGATTGAAACGCTGGCTCGCGTAGTGACGGGCAATGACACTCCGCGTGAGTAACACGCTGACCGGCGCGCGCGAGCCCTTCGAACCCGAAGACCCCGACACGGTTCGGCTCTACTACTGCGGGCTCACGGTCTCGGACCCGCCCCACCTGGGCCACGCCCGGGGATGGGTCCACGTCGACGTTATGGCCCGCTGGCTGCGCTGGCTCGGCTTTAGCGTCCACCACGTCGAGAACTTCACTGACATCAACGAGAAGATCGTCGCCCGCGTCGGCGAGGACGGCGACAGCGAGGCCGACGTCGCTGAATCCTATATCCAGGAGGTCATCCAGGCCATGCGGGGCCTCAATCTTCAGCGCGCAGAGGTTTACCCCCGAGTTTCGGAGCACGTCCCCGAGATCATCGACCTCGTCGAGACGCTGATCGAGACGGGACACGCCTACGAATCGAACGGGTCGGTCTACTTCGACGTGACTTCCTTCGAGGAGTACGGCAAGCTCTCCAATCAGGACGTCGAGGAACTGGAGGCACAGGGCGACGAGTCCGAACAGTCCGAAAAGCGCAATCCCGCGGACTTCGCGCTCTGGAAGGCCGGCGGTGTCGGTCCTGAGGAGATCGAGGACCATCAGCATCCCGAGGCCGCACCCGCCGAAGAGGCCTGCGAGACCGCCGAGACCTGGGACTCACCGTGGGGCGAGGGGCGGCCGGGCTGGCACATCGAGTGCTCGGCGATGAGCATGACCCATCTGGACGAGACGCTGGACATCCACGTCGGCGGCCAGGATCTGGTCTTTCCCCACCACGAGAACGAGATCGCCCAGAGCGAGGCCGCCACGGGCCAGCGGTTCGCCAACTACTGGCTGCACGTCCGCCTGCTCGAAACCAAGGGTGAGAAGATGTCCTCCTCGCTGGGCAACTTCGAGACCGTCCAGGAGGCCATCGAAAACTACGGGACCGACGTGGTCCGCACGTTCTTGCTGTCGACAGCCTACCACAACAGCGCGGTCTACGGCGAGGACACCATTCAGGAGGCTATCGAGCGCTTCGACAGACTGGAACGGGGCTACGAGCGCGCCGTCGAGGCCTGTGATAGCGTCGACGCCCGGACCAAGGTCGAGGATTCGGACCTCCGTGACGCAGTCGAAAGCGCCCGCGAGGAGTTCGAAGCGGCCATGAACGACGACTTCAACACCCGGGCGGCGATGGCGGCCCTGCTGGATCTCGTGGGTGCGGTCAACACCCACGCCGATTCACACGCGGAGTATGACTACCGGGGGCTGCGTGAGGCCATCGAGACTATCGAGGAGTTCGCGGGTGGAATCTTCGGGCTCTCGCTCGGTGGGGCAGACGGCGGGAACGTCGAACTGGCTCAGGACGTCGTGGATCTGGTCCTCGACATTCGCGAGCGAGAGCGCGAGGCCGGCAACTACGAGCGCGCCGACGAACTGCGGGACGAACTCGAAGCGCTGGGCGTCGAGGTGCAGGATACCGACGAGGGGCCTGTAGCGCGGCTGGAGTAGGCGGAGGCCGGCCATAGACTTTTTTCACTCGCAAGCGACCGGGTGGATATGATCGAATCGCTCGTCTACCGAAGTGGCTCCGTCGAATCCTACGACGACCTCGGGGAAGCTAAAGCCGCCCAGGGGACGACCTGGGTCCACGCGACGGAGGTCACCGCCGACGAGCGTAGCCACATCGCCGAGACCTTCGATCTGCACCCGCTGGCGATCGAGGACGTGAACAGCAACGTCCGCGCCAAGACTGAGGAGTTCCCCGAGTTCGTGTTCGCCTTGCTCAAGACTGCGCGGCTGACCCGCGGGGACACGACGTTCGAGGAGGAAATCGTCGACGATCCCGTCGGCGTGTTCTTCGGGAGCGACTGGGTGGTCTCGATGTCGCCCGGGACGGCGTCGATGGTCGGCCGCGTGAAAAACGCTGTCCAGGCCGGCGACGAGCGACTCCTCGAACGCGGGCCAGACTTCACGGCCTACCGGATCGTCGACGTGATCGTCGACAGCTACTTCGACCTGCTCGATACCCTGGAAGACCAGATCGAGAGTATCGAAGAAGACGTTATCGAGTCGACGGAGATCGACGTCCTCGACGAGATCAACAGCGTTCGTCGGGAGTTGCTCTCCTTTCGGAAGTTGCTGTGGCCCGCCCGAGAGGCGCTGGGCGTCTTGGCTCGCGGGGATCTGAAACTCGTGCAGGAGTCCTCGGAGAAGTACTTCCGGGACGTCTACGATCACGTCGTCCAGCTCGTCGATCTGACCGAGACGTATCGCGATCTGGTGAGTGGGGCGCGGGACATCTACCTCAACAGCCTCTCCCAGTCGACCAACGAGGTGATGAAGGTGCTGACGGTGGTGGCGACGATTTTCATTCCGCTGACCTTTATCGCCGGGATCTACGGGATGAACTTCGAGACCATGCCCGAGCTTGGGTGGCGATACGGCTACTTTGCGGTCTGGATGGTAATGCTCGCTATCGGTATCGGGATGATCTGGTTCTTCCGCCAGCGAGAGTATATCTAGAGAATCAACGGGCCGAGTAACACCCCCATCAGCGAGACGCGGCGTGCGCCGAGTCGCGGCGGCAACAGCCCGACTACGGTCGACAGAGCGAAGATCCCCACCCCAACCACGCCACTCAACAGCCCGATCAGGACGACCAGCAGCCCCAGCACGAACACGGAGACGTGCGTGTTGTCCAGCCGCCCGACGAGCCGTAGATAGCGATCCCCGACGACGAGCACGAGGACGAATCCGACCATCGCGGCGATGGCAATCGACGCGATCCACAGCGCCAGCGACTGCGGCGCACGAACCGATTCGACGGCCACCAGCACGCCCGTCCGGGTCGACCCGAACGTGACGAACGCCACGAGCGCGAAGATCGCCGTCGCCGTATTCACGCCGCTGGTCGCCACCACGAACCCCCGCGAACCCCGGGATTGGGGGACCGCGAGCAGGACCATCGTCGCCGCGACGGCACTCGAGACACCTGGCAGAAACCCGACGATCGCTCCGGCGAGTGTGCCCAACCCGGCCAGCACGAGCACGGTCGATCGGGTGGTCAACACGTCCGGGTCGTTCTGTGGGGGACGCCCGAGCCACCGATCGCGTCCAGTAACACGGGCGCACCGAACAGGCCCGCGAACAGCGGGGCGAGCGTACTCCCGACCGGTACGATCCCACCGACCGACATATCGAGCGTGAACCAGCCCAGAGTGGCACTCGCGGTGAAACAGATGGCTGCGCCGATCCGCGCTGCTCTGGTGGGTTCGGTCAGGATCAGCACGGCGACGACTGCCGTCAGCACGACTGGCAAGTGCTCGTTCAGCCACGGCATTCCGATCCGCATGCCCTCGGTCAGTGGAATCGCCAGCGGGACCGCCGCCACGACGGCCAACCCACTGCCAAGCGCCGACAGCCGCAGTGCTTCCCGCCCCTGACCCGCGATGACGAGTTCGTGACCCGGCAGCGCGCTGGCGGCCATCGCGGGATCCGGCACGCCGAGCGCCAGCGCCGGCACGACATCGAGAAAGGTGTGGACGACGCCCGCCGCCAACATCGCGGCCGCGACGTACTGCGGCGGCCCGGGAATTGCCGTCGAGAACGCCGCCAGCAGTAGTGCAAAGGTGTTGGCGTGCAGCCCCGGCGTGAGCCCACTGAGCGTCCCGAGACAGATGCCACTCCCGACGTAGGCGAGCACCAGTGCCGTCACACCGGGGTCGACGACGATCCGAACGCCCGCGGCTTCCATTGAACCGTTCTTCTGACGGGTTGTCTTATAAAATCGCGGACCGGGAGTTCGGGCGGTACTGCTGCTACGCCGGTAGTGACGGACCCACCGCTAGAGCGTCGCGTCGAAAGAACTGAAGCTGGTTTCGAGAGGCTTAACCGAAGAGTTCGCCGAGGCCCTCGCCGCTGGCCTCGTCGTCCTCGTCGTCGTCGCCTGCGTCTTCCTCGTCGGCGGCCTCTTCCTCTTCTGCGGCGTCCTCGTCGCCGCCCTCGTCGGCGGACTCGACGTCGTCGGTCGTCGCGGCACCGCCCGTCGCGGGGACGGCGGCGGCCTGGTCGACGGCTTCGTCGATGTCGACGTCTTCGAGCGCTGCGATGAGCGCTTTGACGCGAGACTCCTCGACGTCGACGCCTGCTGCGTCGAGCACGTCCGTCAGGTTCGCTTCGTTGATCTCTTCGCCCGATTCGTTCAGGATGAGTGCTGCGTAAACGTATTCCATTGTTGTCACCTTGTGTTAGAACATGTCACCGAGTGCTGCGCCTGCGTCGCCGTCGTCGTCTTCGTCCTCGTCTTCGTCGGCGGCGTCCGCTTCCTCGGCCTCGTCGGCCTCGTCGACGTCCTCGGTTTCGTCTTCGGTTGTTTCGTCGCTCGATTCGGTCTCGGGCGCCTCGAGGTCACGGAGTTCCTCTGGCAGCGCCTCTTGATCGTCGATCTGTGCAGCGAGCGCGCGGACCTGGCCGTCTGCCTTGCTCACGAGGTCTGGCATGACTGCCTCGTCCTCGATGGCCGCGTAGATCGCGAGGTTCTTGGCTTCGCCGCTGGCTTTGCCCAGCTGTGCCGGCAGGGTCTGTGCGGTCGGGAACGAGGCGTTGAGCGCCAGGTTCCGTGCGCGAGCGGCCGCGGTCTCGACGTCGCGGGTGTACTCCTCGATGTCCAGCGCGAGGTCCTCGGGCTCGAAGAGCACGCCCTCCGAGAAGACGGCGCGCAGGTCGAGGCCGACTTCCTTGGGCTCGATGCCGAGTTCCGAGAGGACGTTCGCCAGATCGGCGGAGACGACCTCACCGGCGTCGAGGACGTGACTGTCCTCGAGCACCTGGATGGACCCTTCCTGGATGCGCGCGTTCGCACCGACGGACTGGAGTTCGCCGACGAACGGCCCCGGGTCGACGCCCGTGTCACCCTCGGGGATGACGATGTCGTTGGGCGCGACCTCGCCCGCGTTGATCGGAGCGGACGTCTTCGAGGCTTCCAGCTGCTGGTAGAGCCCGAAGGGGTTGTCGTTCGTGCCGATGATGCCGACGTGGCCCGAGATGTACTCGGTGAGCTGCTCGAAGCCGTCGTCGACCTCTTCTAGGGCGCGGGCCAGCAGCGTGTTGCGGCTGACGCGCAGTTCGGCCGTGCCGTAGAGGTCACGACGCATGTCCTGCAGCTGCTGGCTCGGGATGCCAGTCAGGTCGACGATACCGACGCTCTCGTACTGACCGAGGGTCTCGACCAGCGCGTCGATCTCTTCACGTTTCCACTCGGGAATCGTCTCGGTCTTGCGCTCGGATTCGGCGCTCATTTAGGCCACCTCCACGGACGGCCCCATCGTCGTCTTCACGAACACCGAGTCCACGTTCAGCGGCCCCTTTTCGAGGTCGGCGTGGAGTCGGCGCAGGATGACGTCGATGTTGTCGGCGATGTCTTCGGCGGACATGTCTTCCGCACCAACGCGGGTGTGGAAGGTCCGGCGGTCACCGCTGCGAAGCTGGACCGTGTTCTTCATTCGCTGGACGGTCTCGACGACGTCGTCGTCCGGCTGGAGCGGTTCGGGCATCTTTCCGCGTGGCCCGAGGATGGTCCCGAGGTAGCGACCGATGTCCTGCATCATGTCGGCTTCGGCGATGAAGAAGTCGGTGTCCTCGGCGAGGTCCTTGGCTTCGTCGTCGTTGTCGCCAAGGTCCTCGAGGTCGTCGCCGCTGAGGACGTCGTCTGCGACATCCTCGGCACGAAGGGCTGTTTCACCTTCGGCGAAGACCACGATTTTCGTCTCCTGGCCGGTTCCGGCCGGCAGGACGACACTTTCGTCTACACGATTCGACGGATCGTTGAGGTCAAGATCGCGCAAATTGACTGCGAGGTCCACCGTCTCACGGAAGTTCCGGTCCGGTGAGTCCTCGAGTGCGCGAGAGACTGCGTTCTCTATTTCCTGATCTGCCATTGTTCACCTCCGTAGTACGCCAGATGGCTTCTACGGGTCAGTGAAACAGGCGGACGCCTGTCTCACCAGGGAACACGCCGATGCGCTATTTAAACCCGTCGAACGGGAGACGTGACTGAAAGGCACATCTCGGTTCGTGCGAGCGGTGACGATAGGAACCGCGAGCCGGGAGACGTGTGCCGTCGCGAACGTCTCCGTTTGGGCGAACGAGGTGCGACTCGAGAGTCGGGGGTCACAGCGCGACTTGCTTCCAGGGACCCTCGTCGACACGGACTTCGGGGCCAGCGTCGCCGTCACGGAGTTCGACGTGGTGTTTGAACGCCCGTGAGAGCCCGGTGGTGATGCTCGCTTTTGAGTGTTTGCGTCGTCGGACGCGGCGTACGTCGCGACCTCTTCTGCTTCACAGTCTTCGCTGCCGCTCAGACTGTGAAACACCGAAAAACTCACTCTGTTCGTTTTCTAGCTTTCGCTTCGTCAGCGCCGGCTTACGCCGCCGCTTCCTCAGCGAAAACGTCGTCGTACTCGCCAGCGTCGATCTTCGCCTTGAACTCTCGGGGGTTCTCGCCCTCGATGGTGACACCCAGGGAGGTGCAAGTCCCGACGACTTCCTTCGCGGCACCTTTCAGGTCGTACGCGAGGAGGTCCGGCAGTTTCTGCTCGGCGATCTGTTTGACCTGGTCGACGCTGAGGTCGGCGACGAACTCCTCGTGAGGCTCGCCGCTGCCCGTCTCGAAGCCGGCCTCGTCCTTGACGAGCTCGGCCGTCGGCGGGACACCGACTTCGATCGAGAACGAACCGTCGTCCTCGTACTCGATGGTGACGGGGACTTCGGTGCCGTCGAAGGCTTCGGTCTGGTCGTTGATCTCCTGGACGACTGCTTGGACGTCTACCGGGGTCGGCCCCAGCTCGGGACCGAGCGGCGGGCCAGGGTTGGCCTGGCCACCGGGAACGAGAACTTCGATTGTGCCTGCCATATGCGTGAGTCCGTCGGCGCGGGTTTAAGAATTGCTTTTCAGGGCCACGTGTGTGAGAACAGGTCACAGCGACCGCTCGCAGGCGTCTACGCGACGGCGATCCCGTTGCGGGTGAGAAAGTCGCTGGCGTCTTTGATCTCAACTGGGCTGCCGATGATGCGGACTTGCTCGTCCTCCTGACGGATCGTCAGCGTGAACTGCTCGTCGAGATCGCCGCGAATCCCCTCCAGTGCCTCGGCTGGCAGGAGGATCTGCGTACTGTCCCGAAGCGAGGCCGCATCCATTATTTCGAATCTCCTTGCCGTTGCGTATATGTGTGTCGAAGTCCCCCAGATTCGGGTGACGACCGTGGACGAAAGCCCTTTTGACCGACGATAGCGGAGTACCCCCTAATGGGGCTCAAAGAGGAGATCGAGGCGATCGAGGAGGAGATAGCCGAGACGCCCTACAACAAGTCGACAGAGGCCCATATCGGCCGACTCAAGGCCAAACTCGCCGAGAAGAAAGACGAGTTCGAGAAGCGCCAGTCCGGCTCCGGCGGCGGCCCCGGCTACGCCGTCGAGAAACACGGTGACGCGACCGTCGCGCTGGTGGGCTTTCCCAGCGTCGGCAAGTCCACGCTGATCAACGCGATGACCAACGCCGACAGCGAGACCGGCGAGTACGAGTTCACCACCCTGAACGTCAATCCGGGGATGCTCAAGTACAAGGGCGCGAACATCCAGATGCTGGACGTCCCCGGCCTGATCGAGGGCGCCGCGGGTGGCCGCGGCGGCGGGAAAGAAGTCCTCTCGGTCGTCCGCACCGCAGACCTCGTCGTGTTCGTCCTCTCGGTGTTCGAGATCGAGCAGTACGCCCGCCTGCGCGAGGAACTCTACAAGAACAAGGTCCGCCTCGATACGAAGCCCCCGAACGTCTCTATCCGGAAGAAGCACAAAGACGGCATCAGCGTCAATTCCTCGGTCGATCTCGATCTCGACGAGGAGACAGTCAAGAGCGTGCTTCGCGAGCACGGCTACGTCAACGCCGACGTGACCGTCGGCGAGCAGGTCGATCTCGACCGCCTCATCGACGGGTTCATGGACAACCGCGAGTACCTCCCCTCGATCGTCACCGTCAACAAGGCCGACCTCATCGAGCCCGACTACAAGCCCACCGTCGACGAGGACCTCCGCGAGCACGGGATCGATCCCGACGACGCCATCTTCATCAGCGCCGTGAAGGAGAAGGGCCTGGACGTGCTCAAAGAGCGAATCTACGACGAACTCGGGCTGATGCGGATCTACATGGACAAGCCCGGCCGCGGCGTCGACTACGAGGAACCGCTGATGCTGTTCGAGGGCGACACCGTCGGCGACGCCTGCAAGAAACTCGGCGGCAGCTTCGACGAGCGATTCAGGTTCGCACGCGTCTCCGGCGACAGCGCCAAACACGACGACCAGCAGGTCGGACGCGACCACGAACTAGCCGACGAGGACGTGCTCCGGATCGTCGTGAGTCGGTGATGGCTTCGGCTCGCCAGCGACTGCTGCTGGTCCTGATGGTGGGGATACTGCCGTGGTCGCTGATCCAGACCTCAACTGTGACGACGCTGTACTTTCCGTTCGGATTTCTCAACGTCGAGACACCGACTCGCGTCGTGACGATCTACGACTACCTGTTCATCTACACGCAGGGCCTTCCTCAGTACGTCTACGCGTGGCCCCTCGGCGTGGGACTCTGGCTGCTCGCGCTGGGGTCGGCCGCGCTCGGCCTGGTCGACCGCGAGGACCGCCGCGTCACCGCTGGACTACTCGCGCTGGTCGGGCTGACGCAGTTGCAGTTCGCGCTGGGGTGGGGATCCCTTCCGAGACGAACCGCGATCCCGGTCGCGACGATCACGACGCTGACGCTGGTGTGGTGGGTCTACTGGCCCCATCTCAAGGGTGCGTTCTTCGATACTCGATAGCTGGTTTCCGAACGTTTTTCGACGCGCCGACCCTCCACTCAGGTATGGACGGCATTCTCGACCACACGATGGTCCGCGTCGAAGATCTGGAAGAGTCGATCGACTGGTACACCGAGCATCTGGACTGGGAACTCAAGCGCAAGAGCGAACACTCCTCGTTCACCCTCGCCTTCCTCGGCCCCGAGGACATGCACGAGGACGGCGCAGTGCTCGAACTGACCTACAACCACGACGGCCGTTCGTACGACTTCGGCGACTCGTGGGGTCACATCGCCGTGCGCTGTGAGGACGTCTACGAGGCCTACGAGGACCTGATGGACCAGGGCGTCGAGGACTACCGCGATCCCGACTCCTGTGGCGGCTCCTACGCCTTCGTCAAGAGCCCGAGCGGCCACGAGATCGAACTCGTCGAACGTGACCACGGCGCGAAGTACAGCATCGACCACACGATGATCCGCGTCGAAGACGTCGACGAATCGATCGGCTGGTACACCCGCAAGCTGGACTACGAGATGTTCCGCCGCTCCGAGCACAGCAGTTTTGCGCTGTACTTCATGAAGCCCGAAGACGCTCCCGAGGAAGCGATGAGCCTCGAACTGACCTACAATTACGACGGGCGGGAGTACGATATGGGCGACGCGTGGGGCCACGTCGCAGTTCGCGCCGACGAGTCGGATCTGGAGGAGTACTGGGAGATGCTGATGGACCGCCACGCCGAGGACTACCGCGACCCCGAGTCCTGTGACTACAACTACGCGTTCACCAAGGACCCTGACGGCCACGAGATCGAGGTCGTGCGGCGGTAGGGAGATTCTGAGCGAAGCGATGAATCTCCAGGTTCGAGCGGGGAGCGAAGCGACCCGCGAGACACGAGCATACGCGCCGTAGGCGCGTTTCACCGGTCCTGAAAGCGAGGCGGCTCAGCGCGCGGGATCGAGCAACTCGATTGGGTGCCGAGGCTCGCTCGCCAGCAGGTCGCCGATCTGGTCGGTACAGGAGGTCCCGCTGGCCAACACGTGATCGGCGTCCGCCTCGCGCAGCTGGCCCGCAAGGTTCTCGCCGACGTCCATCGAGAGATCGTAGTACTGGCTCTTGTAGCCGAAGCTGCCGGCCATCCCGCAACACTCGACGTCGCTGGTGGTCACGTCGTAGCCACACTCGGTCAGCACCGCGACCGTGTGGGCCTCCAGGGACATCGTTCGCTGCTGGCAGTGGCTGTGGTAGGCCACAGTTTCGGAGCTGTCTGCCACCGAGAGCGTCTCCGGGCTCGCGCCGTTCTCCAGCAGGCCGTAGACGTACTCGATGAGTTCGTAGCTGTTGGCCGCGAGTGGCTCGTAGTCCTCGGCCGGTAGCAGGCGCTCGTAGTCGCCCGTGAACATCGCGAGGTCGCTCGGCTCGATCACGACGATATCGTCTCCGTCTTCGAGGTAGGGGTCAAGTGCCTCCGCGACGCCCTCGGCCTTGGCGCGGGCAGTGTCGATCATCCCCTGGGAGAGCGGTGGCCGTCCCGATCCGGGGACCGACGGGACCTCGACGGCGACACCGAGCGCTTCGAGGGCTCTGACTGCGGCTTTCCCGCGCTCGACGAGCATGTAGTTGGTGTAGACGTCCGGGTAGAGGACGACGCGGCGCTCCGGGTCGGTGGGGGCAGTTCCGTCACGGTCGCGTGCCCACTTCACGAGGGTCTGGCGACGGAACGCCGGGAACTCGCGACGGTGGTCGACGCCCAGCGTCCGTTCGAGCAGCCAGCCCACGGGCCGGGAGTGGGCCATCCAGTTCGACAGCGGTGCGGTCGCGCTCCCGAGTTTCGCCAGCGTCTCGAAGTTGCCGAACACCCGCTTCTGGAGCGTGGGGCTGGCGTCGTCCTCGGCGTCCGGCGACAGGCCATTGACGAGGAAGTCGAAGCGACCGCCGTTGCCACCCTCGTTGATCCGATTGCGGACGACGGTGTTGATCCACGGGATGTCGATCTTCACTGGGCAGGCCTCTACACACCGCGAGCAGCCGGTACAGAGGTCGTTGAACTCGGCGGCGGTGTCCAGCCCCTCGATCCCTGCTTCCCAGCCCGTCGCGATGCCGCCGGAGTAGGTCTCCCCACCGAAGGCGTGGCCACCGACCGACTGGAAGTTCGCGCAGGTGTTCGAGCAGGCCGAACACCGAATGCAGTACAGCGTCTCCTTCAGGTCGGGGTCCTCGCGCATCGCCAGCCGGCCGTTGTCGATCAACACGAGGTGGAACTCCCGATCGATCTCCCCGTCGGTGATGGGCGTGTCGGGATCGTCGAAGTCCACTGTGGGCGAGTCGATCGGCGGCGTGAACAGCGAGACGTAGCTGGTGATGTCCTGGCCGGTCCCCGAGCGGCCGATCAACTCGACGAACGGCCGGAGGTCCTCGACGCTCGGGACGATCTTCTCGACGCCGGCGACCGCGACGTGCGTGTCCGGGACGGTAACGCTCTTGCGGGCGTTGCCCTCGCTCGTCACGAGTGCCATCGTCCCCGTGTCAGCAGTCAGGAAGTTCGCGCCCGTCATCCCCACGTCGGCCCCCTCGATGCGCTCGCCCAGTTTCTCGCGGGCGAACATCGTCAGTTCCTCGGCGGTCTCCAGTGGCTCGTCGGGATCGAAACGCTCTTCGAACAACTCGGCGATGCCCTGTCGGGACTTGTGGATCGCCGGCGCGACGATGTGGCTCGGTGCCTCGTCGGCGAGCTGGAGGACCCACTCGCCGAGGTCGGTCTCGACGACGTCGACGTCTCGCGAATGCAGGTGGTCGTTGACCTCGATCTCCTCGCTCGTCATCGACTTGCTCTTGACCACGCGGTCGGCTTCGGCGTCGGCACAGACGTCGGCGATGTACTCGTTCGCGTCGGCCGCGTCCTCGGCGACGTATACTGTGCCACCGTTCTCCTCGATAGTCTCGGTGAGTTCGTCGAGGAGTTCGGGAAGGCGTTCGATGGCGTCCTCTTTGATCGCCCGCGCCTCGTCTTTGAGTCCCTCGTAATCCTCCAGGCGGGCGACCGAGTCGTAGCGGCCCTGATTGAATCCGCGGGTGTTCGTTGCGACGGCTTCGCCCTCGGTGTCGAGCAATTCCCTGATCCGAGCGGCCTTGGCTGCCCGTGAGTCGGTGCTCATGGAATTACCACCACGTGGACCGTCTTCGGGCCGTGTGCGCCCTTCACGAGGGCGCCCATGTCGGCCGTCGCCGACGGGCCGGTGGCGATGATCGCCGAGCCGCGCGTCTCGCGGAATCGATCACCGAACCACTTGAAGGCTGCTGCCATGTCGGGGACGATGTCCTGCTCGCGGAGCACGGCCACGTGCTCGTCGACGAAGAGACTCGCCGGTTCGGCACCGCCCGGTGTCGCCTCCAGGACGAGACTCCCGTAGTCGGCGACGGCCAGCGAGGCGGCCGTGACGCCGGAGACGGCCGCGTTCAACTGTGCTGGCGTCGGGTCGGTCGTGACGCTCTCTGGAAGCGAGCACCCGTCCCACGGCAACGGCGCTCCGACCGCGGGCGTTTCGAGCATGTCCGAGATCGTCTCCGGGAGCGATTCGACTTCCGTGCGCGTCAGTTCGACGTCGTATGCGGCCGCCTTGTCGGCGAACCGATCGTAGGTGTCGGATCGTGTCGTCATCTGTATCTGGGCCCTGTTTTCCGGCAGGCCGACGCGGACCCTCGCCGACCTGTCCCCCTGTTCTGAAACGTCCTAGCATGAGGTGCGTGCGCTGTTATCTCTTTGGGGCCGCTCGTTTGTCGCCACTGAGGGGCGACGGGAGAGGCGACCTCACGAGCCACTACAGCGCGGCGGCGAGCATCTCGACCGGATGTGGGGGTTCGCCCTGCGTCTCCTCGTAGTCTTCGAGTTGCGACCGGCAGGACGCTCCCGGCGCGACCGGTTGGGTCGCCGAAGAGTCGTCCAGTTGCTCGAAGAGGATCGAGCCGATGGCCGCGCTCATCGAGCGGTGTTCGACCTCGTAGCCGAAACTCCCGGCCATCCCACAGCATCCCGAGTCGATGGCGTCGACCTCGTAGCCCGCCCGCCGGAGGACGCCGACGGCGTGGTGGTCCTTCCGGGTCGCTTTCTGCTGGCAGTGGCCGTGATAGGCGATCGATTCTGGGGGCGCGTCGAACGCGATGTCGTCGTCGAGGCCGTGAACGTCGAGGTACTCACAGAGCCCGTAGACGTTCTCGGCGACGGCTTCGACCTCCGTACCCGACAACAGATCCAGGTAGTCGAGCTGGTACATCACGGCGTCGCTGGGCTCGACAGCCACGACGTCCCAGCCGTCGCGTACTCGCGGAGCCAGCGCTGCGACGTTTGCCTCGGCGGTCTCGCGGGCGTGATCGAGCATACTCTTCGAGAAGGCCGGGCGCCCGCTGTCGGTGACGTCGTCGGAGACCTGGACGTGGACGCCGGCGGCTTCGAGGACGTCCAGCGCAGCCTCGCCGACGTCGGGGTGGCTGTAGTCGGTGTAGGGGTCGGCCAGCAGCAACGCCTTCCGTTCGGCAGCCGCCTCGGTGACTGCCGGTCCGTCGCGGGCGTCGACCCGGTCACGGAAGGTCCGGCGGTGGAACGACGGGAGCGTCCGGTCGCGGGCGATACCGACGGTCTTCTCGGCGATCCAGCCCGATCCGGGGAGGGCCATCGCCCAGTTCGACAGCGGCGCGAAGGTACTGCCGAGTTTGAGGACGGTCTCGACGTTGGCGAACAGGCGGTCGCGTAGGGAGAGACCCTCGCGCTGGTGGTACTCGTGGCCGACCTCCGCTTTGAGTTTGGCCATGTCGACGCCGCTGGGACAGTCGTTGCGACAGCCCTTGCAGCCGATACAGAGGTCCATCACTTCCGAGACGAACTCCTCGTCGAAGACGTCCGCGGGGAGGTCGCCGCTCATGGCCTGTCGGAGCATGTTCGCCCGCCCCCGCGTGCTGGTGATCTCCTCGTCTGCGGCCCGGTAGGTCGGGCACATCACGCCGCCGGTCGTGTCCTGATGGCCCGTGCATCCGGCACAGCCGTGACACAGTTCGACCATGCCCTGGAAGCCGTTGTCGTTGTCCCAGTTCAGCACGGGGTCGAAATCCGATTCGAACTCGTAGCCTGCGTCGTACCGGAGCCGCTGGCTCGGGTCGTGGTCGCCACAGACGTTGCCGGGATTGAGCAGCCAGTCGGGATCGAAGGCCGTCTTCAGCTCCCGGAAGGTCTGCCAGAGGTCCTCGCCGTACAGTTTCCGGTTGTACTTCGTGCGGGCGCGGCCGTCGCCGTGTTCCCCCGAGACCGAGCCGCCGTACTCGATCACGCGGTCGGTCACCGCCTCGGAGATGGCCTCCATCGTCTCGATGCCGTCGGCGGCTTTGAGGTTCAGCAGTGGCCGGATGTGAAGGACGCCGGGCCCCGCGTGGGCGTAGTAGGCCGCGAACGTGTCGTGGGAGTCGAACAGGTCCTGCAGGTCGGCGACGTACTCCGGGAGGTGCTCGGGCGGGACGGCCGTGTCCTCGACGAACGGCCAGTGTTTGTCGTCACCGGTCCGGGAGAGCAAGATCGGGAGTCCGGACTTGCGCATCTTCCAGAACTTCGCCTGGCGGTCGGGGTCGTACGCTTCGAGGGCGTCGATCGCGTGGGTGTCCGCGCTCGTTTCGAGGTGGCTCTCGCTCGGTTCGACGGCGGCTTCGTAGCCGGGGAGCCGGTCGGCCAGCAGGTCCGCGATCTTCCGGCGCGCCTCGTCCATCGAGTCGGCGTAGAACTCGACCAGGAGCGTCGAGTCGGTCCCCTCGGGGAGCGTCGCCACGAGGTCGGCGAACTCCCCGGTGTTCCGGGCCAGGTCCAGCATGACGTCGTCCATGACCTCGACCGCCGAGGGGTCGTGTTCGAGGATCGGCGCGACGTCCCGCATCGCCGGGATGACGCCGTCGTAGGTCAGCAGGACCACGGCCTTCGAGTCGGGAATGGGCTCCAGGGAGACCTCGGCCTCCGTGACGATGGCCAGGGTCCCCTCGCTGCCGGCCAGCAACCGTCCGAGGTTGACCGCGTCGTGTTCGCGAGCGTTCTCGAGGAGGTGATCGAGGTTGTATCCCGAGACGTTGCGCTTGAGGTCGGGATAGCGGGCCTCGATCTCGTCGGTCTCCTCGCGGAGGATCCGCGAGACTTCCGCGTAGACGCGGTCCTCCAGGCCGGGATCGGCCATCTCGGCGACGCGGTCGGCCCGGTCGTGGAGGTCCGCGACGTCGACCCAGCCGAAGGTGGTGACCGTTCCGTCCGCGAGGACGGCCTCACACTCCTCGACGTAGGCGTCTGTCTTGCCGTATTTCAGCGAGTGTGCGCCCGTGGTGTTGTTCCCGATCGCACCGCCGAGGACGGACTTGTCGCCCCAGGCGGGATCCGGTGCGAACTTCAGTCCGTGTCCCGACAGGCGGTCGTTGAGACGCGCGATGGTGATCCCCGGTTGGGCACGCGCGGTCTCCTCGTCGGGGTCGAACGAGACGAACTCGTCCATGTGGCGCTTGAAATCCAGCACGACAGCCTCGTTGACGGCCTGTCCCGCGAGGCTGGTGCCGCCACCGCGGGGCAAGACTGGGATCTCCTTGTCGGCACAGTACCGCACGACTGTCGCGACGTCGGCCGTCGAAACTGGGGACACGACGCCGATCGGGAGTTGCTCGTACGCGCTGGCGTCGGTCGCGTACAGTTCCCGTGTGTAGGTGTCGAACCGGACGTCCCCGTCGATTCGTGGTTCGAGCGCGGCGACGACCTCGGGCCGGTTGGTGTCGTCGTTGCGGTAGTCGTAGTCGGCGTGTGGGTCACTCGCCGGATCGGTGCTCGATTGTGGCGTGTTATGTCTTGACATTGTAGTCTGGTTGGTCTGCTGAAATATAAACAGTGGTTACGATTAGAACAGGGTGGGAAAGAGGACGTAGCTGAACAGCATCGCCAGGACGCCCACGGCCAGCGAGTAGTACAGCAGGACGATGAAGTTCAGTCGCATCACCCGCCCCTCCTGACCGACGAGGCCGACGGTCGCCAGCGCCGCCACGAGGTTGTGGATGGCGACGAGGTTCCCGATGGCCCCGCCGACGGCCTGGGCGCCGACGACCAGTTGTCGCGGCGCACCGACTTCGCCCGCCGCCTCGAACTGGAACCCGCTGAAGGTGATGTTCGAGACGGTGTTCGATCCCGCCATCGCCGCGCCGAGCGCGCCGATCAACGCCGCGACGAATGGGTAGGCCGGCCCGAGCACGTCGGCCGTCGCGCGAGCGAGGACGACGATCATCCCGTCGAGTTCGGCACCCGGTGGGTTGCCCGACTGCAGCATCACCTGCACCATCGCGATGACGAACACGAGCGCGATCAGCGGTGAGACGAGTTTCTCCAGCGTTTCATCCAGCGCGTCCCGGACCTGCGTCCCGGACATCCGGTACAGCGGGATCGCTGCGAGTGCGCTCACGACCAGCCAGAAGCCGGGTACGCTCATCCAGGCGATACTGTTTCCGATATCCGTCCCGAGGATCTGACTCCACCCGAGAACGATGCCGAGGGTGAAGTTTCCGACGTCGGTCCCCAGCAGCGACACGTCCGAGACAGTGGCCCCGATGCTCGCGTCGCCGATCGCCTCGCTGATCTGGTCGCTGGCCCGCGTGACGACCAGCAGGACCACCAGCAGGACGTAGGGAGCCCACGCTTTCAGCAGCGACATGTCCGCCGCCAGGTCGACGCCACCGTCGGTAGGGGCGTTCGAGCCGCCGGGTTTGACGGAGCCGACCCAGTGGTCGGGCCAGCTCTCCTGAGCGGGGAACTCCCAGTGGCTGTCGGGGAGCAGGTAGCCCGCTCTGAGGACGGCGATGGTGATCCCACCGCCGACCATCGAGCCGATCAGGGACGGGAACTCGGCGGTGAGAAACCACGCAGAGATCCAGTAGGGGACGACGAAGGCGATGCCTGCGAACAGGCACAGCGGCGCGACTTCGAACGCCGGACGAACCGTGCGCTCTTCGCCGAAGAAGTACACGGCCATCATCACGGCGATGAGCGGCATCAGGAAGCCCACCAGTGCGTGATACGTCGCGGCCCACGCTGCAACTTGATCGGCGAACTCGACGACGGTGAATCCACCGCCGTTGATCGGCGCCTCGAAGGCCTGTAGCGGGTTCCTGATGCCGATGATGATCGGTGTCCCGACGGCGCCGTAGGTCACCGCGATGATGTGACCGATGATGGCGACGACGACGGCTGCCAGCCCGGGGAACCCGAGCCCGAGCAACAGCGGTGCGACGACTGCCGCGGGCGTCCCAAACCCGGCGGCACCCTCGATGAACGTCGACAGGAAGAACGCCAGCAAGACGATCTGGACGCGCCGGTCGTCCGAGACAGCGGCAAAGCCCCGATTGATGCGGTCGAACGCGCCCACCTGCTGGAGCACGTACAGCAGGAACAGGGCACCGAAGACGATCCAGAGGATCGTCAGCGCCGTGATCGCACCGCCGATCGACGCGGCCGCGATCCAGTCGACCGGCATCTCCCAGACAGTATATCCCACGAGAACAGCCGTCAGCCAGGCCAGCGGCATCGCCCGCGTCGCCGGCCAGAGGAAGCCGACGAGCAGTACCCCCGCGACGAACAGCGGTGCAAACGCCAGCAGGAGCTCCACTATCGAAGCCATGTTTCACCTTCCCTCCCCCTCCCCAGTTCGGCACCTGTATCGAAACGTGAGTGCAGTACAGCGGTCTCCGGCCGTGTTTCGTTCGGACTCTCACCCGAATCCTGCCAGTGTCGAGCTCGCATGCACCACAGATTACGCTACGATAGCAAATAGTTAATCATAATTTGGTACTATTATGGTGGGTCTGTCCCTGTCGTCTTTCGACACAGATACGCCGAGCCACGTAGCCACGCGGATCTATTCGTCACTCGACGTGCCACCTTGGCCCGGGAACAACTACAAGTCGATCTGGTCCACAGGGCGGGTATGTACACCGGCAAGACCGAGAAGCCCTGCTGTCTGTGCGGGTCGCCGGAGACGAGCGCACGGCTGGATCTGCCGCCACGTGCCCTCCAGCTGTGCAAACACGCTGACCCGATCGCCTGGCAGGACATCGTCGGCGAGGTCTCACTGTACTTCTGTGGCGACGACTTCGAGCTGGTCGCCGAACTCGTCCTCGACGTGGGCGTGAGTCCGCTCTCGCGGTGTAACGCCGCCCGGGCGAGTTTCGACCTCCGGGAGGACTTCGAGGCGCTGCTCAACGACGTCCGCGACGAGCCCGATCAGCGCCCGCTCGAATCCGAAATGCGCGAGGACGCCCGCGAGGCGATCGCGGCCTACGAGCGAGACGAGACCGTCGGCGAGCAACGGCTCGTGCAGGCGCGGGTCGTCCAGTGGGCACTGGACGATCTGGACGCCGAGAAGGCGGCAGCGACCGACGATTGATCGCCTGTCAGCACTCGTTGTGGTTCGTGCGTTCCCAGTGGAGCGTCCCATCACCCAGATAGAACTCGAGGTGGAGGCACGTCTGCTCGCCGTAGAGCAACTTGCGGGTGTGTACACTCTCAGTGAAAGCTCCGGCTGAAACGAACACCTCGTAGTCGCCTGCACCCTCGACGGGACGATCCAGCACGGCGGTCGAATTGTCCGAACCGGACGCACGCAGTCGCCGGGTGGTCTCGTATACCGTCTCTTCGTCGCGGTCGATCCGCACCGAAAACTCGTGAGCAGCCTCGGTGCGGTGATTCTCGAGTTCGATGGCCGTTATTTCGGCATCCGACGCGGTCGTGGACTGGCAGCCTGCGACGGCTCCCGAGAAGGCGCATCCAGTCGCGACGAGAAGGTCGCGTCGTTTCACAAATACGGGTTCGACAACTCGTGAAATAAGTGTTTCGACGGGCTGATACGAACCCGATCAGTTCCCGTAGGTCTGGACGAAGGTGACGTCCGTCCGGCGCTGGTCGACCTCGGTGTCGAGGTGTTCAGCGAAAGCCTCGGGATCGACGTCTTTGACTTCCTGCTCCTTGCGGTCGCGCACGGAGATCGTCCCGTCTTCCTCCTCGTTGGAGCCGAGGATCAGCATGTACGGGACGCGGTCCTCGTGGGCTTCCCGGATCTTGCGCTTGACCGTCCACGAGCGGTCCTCGATCTCGACGCGGTAGTCGCCAAGATACCGGTTCTGGATCTGCTTGGCGTAGGGGATCTGGTCGTCGCTGATCGGCAGGATCCGCACCTGCTCTGGGGCGAGCCACGGCGGGAACTTGCCGTTGTAGTGCTCCATCAACACCATGAAGAACCGCTCGTAGCTGCCGTACAGCGCTCGGTGGATCATCACCGGGCGGTGTTCCTCGTTGTCTTCGCCCACGTAGGAGAGATCGAAGCGCTCGGGCATGTTGAAGTCGAGTTGGACGGTCGGGCCGTCCCAGGAACGGCCCAGCGCGTCCTCGAAGGCGAAGTCGATCTTCGGGCCGTAGAAGGCCCCGTCGCCGGGCTCGACGTCGTAGTCGACGTCGGCGTCTTCGAGCACCGCTTCGAGCTGGTTCTCGGCGCGCTCCCAGATCTCGTCGCTCCCGACTGATTTCTCGGGCCGGGTGGCGAACTGGACGTTGTAGTCGAGGTTGAACGTCCCGAGGATGTCGAGGATGATGTCCATGATCGCCTCGACCTCGTCCTCGATCTGATCGGGGCGGACGAACAGGTGGCCGTCGTCGATGGTGAACGCCCACGTTCGCGAGAGCCCGGAGAGTTCCCCTCGCTGTTCCTTGCGATACACTTTGCCGTCCTCGAAATAGCGCACAGGCAAATCGCGGTAGGACCACTGCTGCTGGTCGAAGATGGTCGCGTGGCCGGGGCAGTTCATCGGCTTGAGGCCGTACTCCTCGTCGTTGACGTCCAGCAGGAACATGTCGTCGCGGTAGTTCTCGTAGTGGCCCGACTTCTTCCACAGCTCGGTGCGGAAGACGTGGGGCGTCTCGACCTCGCGATAGTCCGCGTCACGGTTGAGGTTCGCGACGTAGTCGGAGAGTTCGTTCAGGACCGTCTTGCCGTTGGGATGATAGAGCGGGAGGCCCGGTCCCGTCGTCCCGTCGATCGAGAAGAGGTTCAGTTCCTGGCCGATCTTGCGGTGGTCGCGTTCCTCGGCCTTGCGCCGCTGTTCGAGGAACTCCTCGAGGTCGCTCTCGCTCTCGAAGGCCGTCCCGTACACCCGCGTGAGCATTTCGTTGTCCTCCTCGCCGCGCCAGTGCGCCGAGGCGATCTGCAAGAGCTCGATCGCGCCGATCTGTCCCGTCGACTGGACGTGCGGGCCCTTACAGAGGTCCTGCCAGTTGTCTTGAACGTAGAAGGAGATGGGGTCCTCGCCGGCAGCCTCGGTCTCCAGGATATCCTGTTTGTACTCGTTGTCCGCGTAGATCTCCGCGGCCTCCTCGCGGTCCCGGAGGACGCGCTCGATGTCGTAGTCTGCATCGATGATCGACTCCATCTCCGCCTTGATGTCCGGGAAATCGTCCTCGTCGATGTCTACCCCGGAGATGTCGTAGTAGAAACCGTCGTCCGTCCAGGGGCCGATGGCGAGTTCGGCCTCGGGATAGACGCGCTGGAGGGCCTGGGCGAAGACGTGGGCTGCAGAGTGGCGGATCAGGTGGATGTAGTCGTCGCTGCCGGGCGTGACGATCTCGAGACGGGCGTCCTCGGTGATCTCGTACTCCGGGGGAACGAGGTCGCCGTCGACGCGACCGGCCCGGCAGTCCTCGCCGAGACCGGGGCCGATCTCGTAGGCGACGTCCTCGACGGTGACGGGACCGTCGAAGTCGAGTTGGGAGCCGTCTGGCAGTTCTATCGACACGGATCGCTCTTGTTCTGATTTAGACATGATGAATCACACCGCCCGAGGAGGCGGAAAATCGCGGACCTGACGGTCGGTGATCACACGGACCGCGGTGTAAATCGATCACCGACGTACATCGTACGCGAAACGAGGCAGGTGGGACGAATAAACCTTGTGAGTGACGACGTACCACACATACGAGACGCTCAGCGCCCAGTGCGGTCGTGTGCAGTGGCTGCACGGACGGACGGCAAAGCATATACTTGCCGTCGGGTAAGTACGGCACAGGCTATGCTCTCTGGAGTCGCAGGCGTCTTCGAGTGGGCCCACCAGTGGTGGGCAGTCCTCTCCTGGCTCGTCATGTTCGTCTTCCTCGCGGGCGCGGTCGTGGAGATGTACGACCGTGAGTGGGGTCGATACCTGCTGGTCGGCGGCTGGGTCGTGCTGGCGCTGTTCTGGGTGTCCTCGATCTACCAGTTCGTCTTCGATCAGAAGTCGATCACCGAGGGAATCGCCGTCGTCGCTGCTATTCCGCTGTCGCTGTACGTGGGCTATCTGCTGGCGACGGGCCGAGATCGACTCCTGATGATCTCACGGGGCGTCGCGGTCGCGTGGCTCATCTATCTCCCGCTGTCGACGGTCCCGTTCCTGCGCGATCCGCTGATCGCGGTCGTCACCGATCAGACCGCGGTCGTCCTCTCGCTGATCGGCGCGGACTTCAGCGTCGTGGCGGGCAACAACTTCCCCGCCGATATCTCGCTGGCCGAACCGCCACAGTCGTACCACCAGTCTTTCTTCTTCCAGTTCCCCGAGCGAAACGGCGGCTACAACATCGTCTACACGATCAAGATGGCGTGCACCGGCGTCGGCAGCATGGCGATCTTCGGCGGGCTCATCGCCGCCGTCCGTGCCCCACTGAAACGGAAACTGAAGGCGCTGGCCGCAGCCGTCGGGATCATCTGGGTGCTCAACATCGCGCGCAACGTCTTCATCGCCTACACCTTCGGCTACCAGCGCCTCCAGGTCTTCCCCGACGCCGTGATGTCGGCGTTCGGCCTCCAGACACACCTGGAAGTCTCGTATATCGTCGCCGACCGGATTATCGCCCAGTTCCTCTCTGTGGCTGCCCTCGTGGGCATCACCTACATCGTCGTGATGCAGTTACCCGAAGTGCTCGCGATCGTCGAGGAGGGGCTGTACGTAATCACCCGCAAGGAGTACGACTTGCAGAAAGCGCTCGGGGTCGGCGTCCGGGCCGACGGCGGGGTCGAAGAGTAGTTCCAAACCGTTTCAGACGAGTCGCGAATCCGCCACGGACTCGGGCGCGCCGGCCAGTTCGACCAGTGCGTCCCGCTCGATGTAGTGTAGTTCTCCGGGGATCACGAGCATGTGCAACGGCTCGCCGAAGTCCATCTCGGCGAGCGCGTCGAGCGTGTCGGCCGCGACAACTGGATCCGGGCTCCCCGCACGCGCGACGACCACACCCAGGGCCTCGTCGTCCCAGTCACTCGCGAGCAGGTCGGCGGCCTCGCTACCGGTCATGTAGTCCTCGCGGTCGTCGTCGACCTTGATGTCCAAAAAGACGAGCGTGTGGAGGCCGCGGTCGCGGTTGGCCTCGATCGTCTCGATCACGCTCCCCGGAACACCCTCGCCGCCGTGCGAGGTTTCGAAGGGCAGCGTCGTCGCTTTGCCGAAGCGGTAGTTCTGCAGGCCCGTGAGCGAACTCGCCGCGGCGGCGGCGGTCGTCCCGTGGACGATCCGGGTATCGATCCCCCGTTCGTGCGCCCGGAGTCGAAGGTCGACGTGGGTCGTCGAGATCATGGTGTCGCCGGCGGTGCAGAAGACGGCGTCGCCCTCGCTCGCGGCGTCGAGGATCGGTTCGGGGTGTTGCTCGACGCCCTCGCGCGACCGGAGTTCGATCTCGACGTCGTGGGCGGCTTCGACGTCCTCGAAGGACGCGCCGACGAGTCGACTGGTGTAGCGTTCGGCGAAGACGCGATCAGCCTCTTGGAGGGCTTCCCGGCCCTGCAACGTGATCGAGCTCTCGTCGTAGAGCCCGAGACCGACGAAAGTGAGCATACCAGTTGTGGGTCGCGGGATCGAATAAGCGGTCCGGAACCGTTCGAATCTTCCCCCGTCGCTCGGAGAGTCGAGATTAACTACCTTTGGCATAAACTAACACACATGGATCCACAGAACGCCGAGGATATGGACGCGCTCGATATCACCGACTTTCTGGCCGCACAGGAGACGGGTGTGCTGTCACTCGCGGACGGAAACGACGCCTACGCCGTGCCGGTGTCGTTTTACTTCCAGCCCGACGACCAGCAGTTGTACTTTCGACTCGGGTTCGCGCCCGGGAGCCAGAAACAGAAGTTCCTCGAGCGGACCGACCTCGCTTCGTTCGTCGTCCACGGCAGAGCGGACGGGCGATGGAAGAGCGTCGTCGCGAGTGGTCGCCTCGAAATAGTCGAGACCGAACAACGACTCGACGACCCCGTCCTCGAAGCCGTCCAGCGACTCGAAATTCCGTACTTCAGAGTTTTCGACCGCCCGACAGACGAGATCGAGTTCGGCATCTATCGACTTCGAGCCGAGAGCCTGAAGGGGATCGTCGAAGGCAGGGGCTAACCGGCTCGTCGCACAAACGCCAACGTTTTCGCCCGCCCCCGGCCACAGTCGAAGTGATGGACGTCCCCTGCGTTCGCGTCGCCCGCGAGAACGGCGAGGCCACGCGACAGCGCCTCGACGAAGCCGAGCTGCTGGCCCACGACTACGAGATCGTCCACGACGACGGCGACCTCTTCATCCCAGTCAGCGATTCCGACGCCGTCCCCGACGACCTCGATGTCGTGACCCGGGACGTCCCCGCACGCGAGACCCAGACCCTTCCCGAGGACATCCTCGGGTTCGAACCGTCCTACGAGCGCCTGGGTGAGATCGTGATTATCGACGAGGACGACCCCGACCGCGCTCAGGAGGTCGCCGACGCGATCATGGACTCCTCGTTGCCGGTCGAAACCGTAATCAACCGCGCCTCGAAGGTCAAAGGCGAGCAGCGTGTCCGCGAGTGGGACGTCCTTGCTGGCGACGGGACCGAGACCGTCCACCGCGAGTACGGCTGTGAATTTCTGGTCGACGTCGCGGCGGTGTACTTCTCGCCCAGACTGGCGACCGAGCGCCACCGCGTGATCGAGCAGGTCGACTCGGGCGAGCACTGTTTCGACATGTTCGCGGGCGTCGGGCCGTTCGTGATCCCCGCAGCAAAGCGGGGTGCGACGGCGGTGGGCGTCGACATCAACGCCGCCGCCATCGAGTACCTCCGGGAGAACGCGAGACGGAACGACGTCGAAGACCGCGTGACCGGGATCTGTGGGGATGTCAGAGAGGTGGCAGCGGAGTACCAGGGCTGGGCCGACCGACTGGTGATGAATCTGCCCCACAGCGCCGACGAGTTCCTGGAGACGGCGGTCGAACTGGCCGGCGACGACTGCGTGCTCCACTTCTACGACATCCAGCACGAGGACGATCCCTACGGGCCGGGCGAGAGCGCGATCCGGGCGGTGGCCGAGCCGGCGGGCTACGCCGTCGAGGTGGAGACGCGCCACACGGTGCGTTCGTACGCGCCACACGAGGTGAACGTCTGTTTGGACGTGCGATTGACTCGCTAAGGGCGTTCGATTCGCAACCCTTATTGTGGTAATCGCTCCAAGAATTTATTGCCTGCAAGGGTGCCGGTGTAGCTCAGACTGGTAGAGCGATTCCTTCGTAAGGAATAGGTCAAGGGTTCAAATCCCTTCACCGGCTTTCTGCTGCGAACAATTCGTGAGCAGCGAAAGCGGTCGAGGGATTTGAACTAGACGAGACGCGCAGCGAAGCGAGCAGTCTCGGCGTAGTTCACAATCCACTTCACCGGCTCTTTCCTTGGGAATAGCCTAAATGGACAGACAGCGGGCCGCTTACTTAGTTTTCCTGTTATGAAAGAAGCAATTAGCGCCCGCTATATGGACGATTTTGCCGTTTCGTTTCAGTACTAATTATTGCTCTGAGGGGGCTCTGGTCCTGCATTCCTGTAGCCGTAATCGACTGAAATTGATTTGTATGCTCTCTGTAACAACCTACCACATTGGGAAAAACACTAATAGACAAACAATCGAAAGTAACTTGAAATGTCGTCTATATCTCGTCCCAATCTTGACCCTGATGAACTCATTGTGAAGGCAGAGTATTTTCTCCCCGTTGAACCAGATGACGGAAATCTCCGTAAAATCAAGGACGAATTTAGAGCTATCCTTCGGCAGAAAGAGTATATTCAGGTTGACGCTGGGATGGATATGGTGGGCCCAATCCACCAATCAATGACATTTAAACCGAATCTCGATAAATCAGATCCACCTCTCAAGTGGCGAATAAAGGATTTCTTCGGATTCACCTCCAATACTGAAATCCCATCGTACCAACGCGAATACATTTTTAAGCGGATAGAAGAGCGAGTTGAAGATCTCCCGTTTGAGATTGAAATTCGTTTCAGATCTATTGAGAATGAATCAAGCGGATTCAGAACAACAATAATTGTGGTTCCAACCCTCCTACAACAATACAGACAGCGAATCCTAACTACGGATTCAGACTTTGATGTGAAGACAACAGTGAAATATACAAAAAGAGAAATCGAACGTATCTTCTCAAAAATAGGAGCAACCCCTCTGCAAAAACCCTATACGGAAGCTGAGGTTCTTGAGTCAGAAATCAACCAAGAGCATAGAAACGCACTAAATCAGTTAGAATATGGTGATACGGCACTCCAGTATTTAAATGAAGGTGACGCTTGTCTGCAACGCGGGTTGCTCAACGCCGCTCTAAACTGCTATATCCTCTGCATTGAATGGCTGATAATTACTCATCTGAAACGTGAGGGACGGAGAGACGTTATTGAGGAAGAAAAGGAAGAAGGTGGTGAGTACTACAGGGAGTTAGTAAGGGAACTCAAAGATGATGAGTACGTGTCGCAGAAGACATTTGAGAAATTAGACGAGATGAATAGCGTTGAGCGCCGGTGGATGGCACATCATAAATCTGGAGAGCTTGCTGAGACTGACGTGAGAAACGTCAGAGACCGATTGGAGATATTAATCCGGGAACTGTTCCCTCGCTCTGATAGCCCTAATTAATATCTCTAATATTACCTCGCCTCGGCTCTGCTTTCTCGTCGTGCGACTCTTTGCCGTAATGCGTATCAGCACCCGGCCAGTCATATTCTCCCGCTCGCTAGTCACGTCCTTCGGCTGACCTTCGTTCTGAGCTGCTGGCAAAACCACGCCAACACCCAAGTGTGACCGAAGTGAACAGTCAGTGATGACCGACCCGCCGCACAGTCGGCCGGCCGATACCGTCCTCCAGGCCCACGACACCGCTGCGGAGGGGCTTACGGCCACAGAGGCCCGGCAGCGTCTCGACGAGTACGGCACGAACGAGGTCGCACAGACCAGCAGCCGGGGACCGCTGACGATATTTCTCGCGCAGTTCGACAGCGTGCTCATCTGGGTGCTGCTGGTGGCGGCGGGGCTGTCGGCCTGGGCGGGCCACATCGTCGATGCCGTTCTCATCACCGTCATCGTCGTCCTCAACGGCGTCTTCGGGTTCGTCCAGGACTACCGCGCCGAGCAGAGTCTCGACGCCCTCCGGGAACTGGCCGCGCCGACCGCCACGGTCCGGCGCGACGGAACGACTGTCGACGTCGCCGCGACCGAACTCGTCCCCGGTGACGTGATCGAACTGGAGAGCGGCGACGTCGTCCCCGCGGATGGCCGGCTCCTCGAAGAAGCGGGCCTGGAAGTCGACGAGGCGGCGCTGACAGGCGAGAGCGCGCCGGTCTCGAAATCTCCCGACCCGGTCGATTCCGACACGCCGCTGGCAGAGCGCGAGAACATGGTGTACAACAGCACCAACGTCACGCGCGGCCGGGGGGCGGTCGTCGTCACCGCGACGGGGATGGACACCGAAGTGGGGGCCATCGCCCGGGAGCTGGCGGCCACCGAGGAGACGGAGACGCCGCTGCAGGCGGAACTGGATACGCTCGGCCGCCGGCTCGGGCTCGGCGTGTTCGCGCTGGCGGCGCTCGTGGTTCCGCTGTTGCTGTTGCGGGACACGCCGCTGGTCGAATCGGGGCTGACCGCGGTGTCGCTGGCCGTCGCCGCCATTCCGGAGGGGTTGCCGGCCGTGGTGACGCTGACGCTCGCGCTGGGCGTGCGGACGATGGCCGAGGAGAACGCGCTGGTCCGCCGCCTCCCGGCTGTCGAGGCGCTCGGCTCGGTGGACGTGATCTGCACCGACAAGACCGGGACGCTCACGAAGGGGCAGATGACCGTCAGCCGGATCTGGGTCAGTGACGACGTCGTCGACCTCGACGGGACTGGTGAGGAACCGCCGACGGAGCGCGTCGACCGTCTCCTCCGAGCCGGAGCCCTGTGCAACGACGCCACCGCGGAGACGGGCGATCCGACCGAGCAGGCGCTTGTCCTGGCGGCCGAAGATCAGGGGATCGACGTCACGACACTCCGCGAGGACGAACCCCGGACCGACGAGGTTCCGTTCTCCTCAGAACAGAAGTGGATGGGAACCGTCCACGGCGACCGGGGATGCGTCAAGGGTGCGCCCGAGGTCGTGCTCTCGAAGTCCTCGCACGTGCTCACGGCGGACGGCCCGGTCGAACTCACACCCGAGCGGGCCGATCGGATCCGCGAGCAGGTTCGGTCGTTCGCCGACGACGCGCTCCGGGTCCTCGCGGTCGCGGACACCGAGGATGCGGGTCTGGACGAGGGGCTGGTGTTCCTCGGGCTGGTCGGGATGATCGACCCGCCGCGGGCGGAGGTCGCCGACGCGCTGGCCGCCACCGATCGGGCCGGGATCGACGTGAAGATGATCACCGGCGACAACGTCCGTACGGCCGCTGCGATCGCCGGCTCGCTCGGCATGGGTCAAGCCGTTACCGAGGGCCGCGAACTCGACCGACTCGACGACGCTGCGATCTCGGAGCGGGTCGAGGAGGTCGACGTGTTCGCGCGGGCCTCGCCCGAACACAAGGTTCGGATTCTGCGGGCACTCCAAAACAACGGCCACGTCGTCGCGATGACGGGCGACGGCGTCAACGACGCGCCGGCGCTGAAGAACGCCGACATCGGTGTCGCGATGGGCGTTCGCGGGACCGATGTCGCCAAGCAGGCGAGCGACGTGATCTTGCTGGACGACAACTACGCGACGATCGAACGGGCCGTCGAACGGGGTCGGGCGATCTTCGACAACATCTGGAAGTTCGTCGCCTTCCTGCTCAGCGCGAACGTGGCCGAAGTCGCGCTGGTCTTTCTGGCGTCGCTCTGGGGCTATCTCGTGCTCCCGGCGGTCCAGTTGCTCTGGATTAACCTCCTCACCGACGGTCTGCCGGCGCTGGCGCTGGGGGCGGATCCCCAGAGCGGCGACGTGATGGAGCGGCCTCCGCGCGACCCCGACCGGGGGATCATCGAACGCCCGATGCTGGTGCTCATCGGGGGAACCGGCGCGATCTCGACGGCGCTCATGCTCGGGCTGATGGTGTACACACTCGGTGGTGCGGCCGCGGTCACGCCGTACGCGATGACGATGGTGTTCACGGGATTCGTCTTCCTCGAATTCGAGAAGCTGTACGTCATTCGCTGGCTGCGCGAGACGCCGACACTCTCGAACCCGTGGCTTGCCCTGGCGGTCGGGCTGTCGATCGCGTTGCAACTCGCGGTCCTGTACACGCCGCTGAATCAGTACTTCGGGACGGTCGCACTCGGACTCGGGGACTGGGGGATCCTCGCTGCGGTGCTTCTCGTCGCTCTCCCCGCGTATCTGCTCGTCGTCTCGACGATCAAGCGCCGATTCCCGATCGGTGGGTGAGATACTGCAGGATCGCGCTCTCGCCATCCCCGCACCGACTAGTTTTATTCCGGCGGGGTCCTTCCAGACGAGTACCATGAGTGTGACCTTCGATTTCAGCGACGACGTGGCGGTCGTGACGGGGGCCGGCGGAGCACTCGGAAGCGCCGTCGCCGCGGCCTTCGCCGACGCGGGCGCGACCGTCGCCACCGTCGACATCGTCGAGCCAGATAGCGAGGACTTCCTGCTCGATCCCGACCGCGAGGCGGTCGAGGTCTACCAGGGTGATTTCACCGACGAGCGTGAGGTCGAACGCGTCTTTGGGGATATCGTCGAAGACCACGGCGGGATCGACCACCTGGCGAACGTCGCCGGGACCTGGCGCGGCGGGACGCCCATCGACGAGACCGAGGCAGCGACCTTCGAGTTCCTGATGAACGTCAATCTCAAGACGATGTTCCTCGCCTCGAAACACGCGATTCCACATCTTCGCGAGCGCGACGGGGCGATCGTCAGCGTCTCGGCTCGCTCCTCGCTGGAAGGCGGCGAGGGCGACGGGATTTACCGCGCTTCGAAAGCCGGTGTGCGAATCCTCACGGAGACGATCGCCGAGGAGAATCCCGGTGAGGTGCGGGCGAACGCGGTCATGCCGAGCGTGATCGACACGCCGATGAACCGCGAGATGATGCCCGACGCCGACCACGAGCAGTGGGTGAAGCCGTCCGAGATCGCCGAGGTCGTCCTCTTTCTCTGCAGCGACGCCGCGGGCGTCACCAGTGGCGCGGCTGTCCCGGTCTACGGCGAGGCCTGACGACCGGTTCTATCGGACCAGCGTCACCGGGACTGGCGCGCGGGCGGACACTTTGCTCGCGACGTTGCCCATCAGGAGCGTCGACTGGAGGCCCCCTCCGTGGCTGCCCATGATCACGGCGTCGTAGTCGCCAGCGCGGTCGAGAATCTGTCTGGCCGGTGAGCCGAGCGCGACCGCGGTATCGATCTCGGCGTCGTACTCGCTGGCAATCTCCCGTGCAGGCCCGAAGACCGCTTCGGCGACCTCCTGTGCGGCTTCGTCGACGTCGGTCTCCATCGCGATCCGCATGGCCTTGCCCATCATCGGCGACGGCTCGCCAGCGACATAGAGGACCGTCACCGACGCGTTCGGGTTGTTCTCCAGGGCGTATTCGAGGGCGTGTTCGGACATCTCCGAGCCGTCCATCGGGACCAGAATGCGGTCGATCATACTCGAACTACGGCGGGCCAGCGGGTAAAAGCTCCCACCCGGCTACAGCCCGAAGATCGGGACGAACCGGAAGGTGAGAAACGCACCCAGCGTCGCGATGACGGGGACGACGTTCTGCATCAGAACCACGCGTGCGGTCGTCGCCGGATCGAACAGATCGGTCGCGCTGGGGACCGTGTGCGGGTCCTCCTCGCCGATCGGTGGGATCTCCTCGCCGGGTTCGTCGTCCGCGAGCGCGTCGACGCTCACCGGCGGGACGTCGTCGCCTTTGACGGCCTCGGGAACCGTGACAGGACGCGTGGCACGGCCCCATCCCAGGCCGATGATCGACATCGTCGCGATGACGACGAAACTCGCGGGGATGCCGATCGCCGAGAGGAAGATCACCAGCCCCGAACTGACGGTCGCGACGACGATCGCCGCCGTCAGCGGGAGTTCGGTGATGTCGCTGCCCATCGTCTCCAGCGTCCGGCGGGCGATCGTAAACGTCCCGATCCCGACGGCGAGACAACCCAGCAGGATGGCGGGGTTCATATCGATCGACTCGCTGCCGACCAGCGGCGCGATGGCGTTGGCGATGTTCGACGTGCCCGAACTGAAGGCCATCAGACAGCCGATCACGACGACGGTCACGACGCCGGCGAACTCGCGGCGAGTCGTCGTCTCGTGGACCGAGAACGACGGAATGACCCCCGAGCGGTCGACGTCGAGCAGCGGCCCCTCAGAACGGTCCATGGCGACCAATCTGTTGATCCGAGCGTAGAAGTACCGCCCGATGATCAACGAGACCCAGAAGCCGATCACTGGAGCGACGATCCACCAGGTCGCGATTTCTCCCATGACGCTCCAGGAGAGCGATCCCGTCGCGACGCCCAGCCCGGCAATCGCGCCCACGGCTGTCATCGAGGTCGAGGCCGGGACACCGAAGACGTTGCCGACGAACAGCGCGAGGCCGATGAAAAACAGGACGCCGATGCTCGTCTCCAGCGTGAAGACGCCCGGGTTCGTGATGAGTGAATTGCCGAGCGTATCCACGACCTCGCGACCGATCGTCCAGGCACCGACGAAGAAAAACACCGTCATCAGGAGCGCGGCCATCGGCTTCGAGATGGCTTTCGCGCCGACGGCTGGCCCGAACGCCGGCCCGGTCGTCGACCCACCGATGTTGAACGCGACGAACATCGCGACGAGCACACCGACGACGAGAAGCACTTCGACCATATCCCAGCTTTCGGAGTGGGCCACTAATATGGGTTGTCGTACGCCTGTGTCACCGATCGATGTCGAGTCCGGGATGCCACCGGTCGGCCCCGGCTTCGGCGGCTGTCTCGTCCATCGAATCGAGGATCGCGACCGCCTTCGAAGCTGTCTTGGCCGCCTTGCGCTCGCCCTCCGTTCGGAACTCGCCGGTCTCGCGGTTGGCGTAGACGGTGCAGACCGCGCCAGCCCGAAGTCCATAGAGCGACGCTAGCGTCAGGATCGAGCTGGCCTCCATCTCGAAGTTGAGCACGTTCGCCTGCTTGAGTTCCTCGACCAGCCCCTCACTGCCGCGGGCCTCGAACCCCTCGAAGCCGGGGCGGCCCTGCCCGGCGTAGAACGAATCCGTCGAACACGTCAGCCCGACGTGGTAGTCGTAGCCCAGTTGCTCGGCGGCGGCGATCAGCGCCCCGACGACAGTGTGGTCCGCAACTGCCGGATACTCCTCGCGGACGTACTCCTTGCTCGTGCCTTCCTGGCGGACCGCGCCGGTCGTGATCACCAGGTCGCCGACGCTGGCCTCGGGCTGGATCGCGCCACACGAACCCACTCGAATGAGCGTCTCCGCGCCGACGCGGGCCAGTTCCTCGACCGCGATGGCCGCGCCGGGACTGCCGATCCCCGTCGACGTCACCGAGATCGGCGTTTCCTCGACGGTGCCGGTCGCGGTTCGGTACTCTCGATGGTCGGCCACGACCTCGCTCTCGTCCCAGACGTCGGTGATCTTCGCGACGCGCTCGGGGTTCCCAGGTAGGAGAACGCTCTCGGCGACGTCGCCCGGCCCGACTTCGAGGTGATACTGTTGGTCGTCGTTCGGGTCTTCGGAGTCGCCCGGGACAGTCGAGTCCGCAGTGTCGTCAGTCATACGTCCAGATGGCGGCGCGTGATCGTGTTCGGGAGCAGTTCGCCCAGCGTGTACTCGCTGACCTCGCCGTCGCCCTCGTCGCAGTAGATTGCGAAGTCCTCGCCGCAGAACTCCGCGAGCGTCTGGCGGCACATTCCACAGGGCGTCACGCCGTCGTACTCGCTGGAGACGACGGCGACCGCGTCGAACTCGCGGTGGCCGGCCTCGACTGCCTTGCTGATCGCTAGTTCCTCGGCGTGGACGCTGTTTGAGTAGTTGGCGTTCTCGATGTTACAGCCCGTGAACACGGTGCCGTCGCCCGTCTGCAGTGCTGCACCGACGCGATACTCCGAGTAGGGGGCGTAGGAGGCGTCCATCGCCGCGCGCGCCTGCTCGATGAGGTCGTCCATATCTCGTCTCTCGACGCCGGTCGGCAAATACGCTGGGGCGATCACTGGTACACGATTTCAGCCCCGGAAACTGTCCGCACCCTGTTTTTATACCGGAGCGTGAACCAGCGAGTGATGAGAAACGCCGTCCTTCGCGCGACGCTGATATCCTACGTCGCCCTCGTCGCCGTGCCGCTCGCCTCGCTCGCTCCGGGACCGACACCGCCCTTGATCGCCGGCTGTGCACTGCTCGGCGCTCTCGTGGGAACCGTCGCCACCGCCCGGATCGACCCACAGAAATGGCTCGACACGTGGTCGCGCGTGATCGCCGGATTCGCACTCCCAGTCGTCTGGCTCGTCCTCGGGCTGGGCATCGGCCCGGTTCCCGATGGAGTGGCCAGCGGGCCGCTGTTCGTCGGCGGGTTCGGGATCGTGGCCTGGCCGGTGGCGATCCTGACCGCGGTCTACTGCGAGCAGATGGAACGGATCGAGGACGCGACGGTCGAGCTGTCCTTCGAGGCCCGACCCGCCTCGGCAGTCGACGAGCGAGTCGCCAACGTCGCGGCGATTGTACTCGGTCTCGTCACCGTCGTCGCGGTCGTCGTTCTCGCTCTCACTGGCGGGTTCGACGACGGCCTGTTTCTGACGTGGCTGCCCGGGATGTCCGTCGTTCTACTCCTGCTTCACGACCAGCAGGACTCCCGTGAAGTCCAGATTACCGACATCGGGATCGTCGTCCACTCGACGATCCACGAGTGGGACACCATCGCGTCGTACAGCCTCGACGAGGAGGAACTCTCGCTATCGCGGCCGACGTGGTATCACTCGACGCTTCGCTACGACCGCGACGACATCGAGGACGTCGAGGCAGTCGTCGACGCGCTGTCGAAGCGGCTCCCTGAAACCTGAGCGACGACAGTGAGCTTCAGCCTCGGAAACTCTCCGCCCTGGCTTTTTATATCGGAGTCGAAACCGTCGAGTGATGAGAGGAACCGTCTTCCGGGCGTCGCTGACCGCCTACGTCGCGCTGCTGGTCGGTCCGGCCGCCGCCTTCCTGCCGGGCCCCGAGTGGCCGCTGTTCGCCGGCGGGCTGGCCGTAGGGGCGGTCGGCGGCGCGATCGCGAGCAGACGGATCGACGCTGAATCGGTGCTGTCCCCGTTGCGGGCCGTCGCCGGTCTCGCACTGCCGCTAGTATGGCTGATCCCGATGGTGACGACCGCCGAGTCGCTGGTCGATCTCTACCTGAGTCCGTGCTTCGCGGGGGCGTGCGCGGCCGGCGTCTGGCTTCTCGTCGTGCTCGTCGCCTACGACAATCGCCAGCGAGCGCGGATCGAAGCGCTGACCGAGCACGTGACGTTCGAGGCAGGCCCGCCCCGGGAGACGCACCGCCAGCTCCAACTCGCGGTGGGCGCGCTGCTCGTACTCACTGGCACTGTCGTCGTCGCGTCGGCGTTGTTCCTCGGTGACGACGTCTCGCTTTCCTCGTACGTCTGGCTCCCGGCAATGGTCCCGGTCTGGATCATGCTCCTCACGAACCGCACCACCCACGAGGTGGCCGTCGCCGAAGAGGGACTGCGCGTCGACAGGACGATCCACGACTGGGGCACAGTCGAGAGCTACGAACTCACCGACGAGGCGCTCACCATCTTCCGTCCGACGTGGTATCACTCGGACGCGACGTTCGCCCGCGAGGACATCGAAGACGTCGAGGCAGTCGTCGACGCGCTGTCCGAGCACGCGCCCCGGAATTAGTCGACGGTTTCGACTGCGTCGCCGATCACAGATTTCACGTCCGCGAGCATCGCCTGGGCGTCGTCGCTCTCGACGTAGACCCGAACGTAGGGTTCCGTGCCGCTCGGCCGGACGAGCGTCCACGACCCGTCTTCGAAGGAGAGCCGGACGCCGTAGTCCGTCGAAACGTCGGCCTCGGGATACGTGTCGGGAAGCCGGGTTTCGAGGTCGGCCATCGCCGCGCGCTTCAGTCCGTCGGGGCACGTGACCTCAGATTTGAGATAGGGTCGTTCGGTCACGGGCTCACGTAGCGTGTCGAGTCCCTGGGCGGCGACGAGTCGGGCGACGACGGCCGCGCTGGCGACGCCGTCGATCCAGCCCCCGAGTGCTGGATGGATGTGTTTCCATGGCTCGGCCGCGAAGACGACCGCTGCTCCCGGATCGGTCCGAGCACGGATCTCCGCGATGCCCTCGTGAAGTGCGCCGAGTGCGATCCGCTCGACGCGGCCGCCGGCAGCCTGGACTCGCTCGTCGATCCGGCCCGAGGCGTTCGGCGTCGTCAGCACCACGGGATCGACGGCCTCGCTGGCGCGGACGTAGTGTTCGGCGAGGATCGCCAGCACGGTGTCCTCGTGGACGATCTCGCCCTCGCCGTCGACGATCACGATCCGATCGGCGTCGCCGTCGTGGCCGATCCCGAGTTCGACGGTCTCGTGGCCCGCGACGAAATCGCACAGGCCAGTCAGCGTTTCGGGCGTGGGTTTGCTCCCGCGGGCGTCGAAGTGACTGTCGACGTTGGCGTTGAGCGCTCGCACCGCCCCACCGAGTGCCCGGATGACCTGCGGCGTGGCGAGTGAGGCCATCCCGTTGCCGCAGTCGACCGCGACCGTGAGGCCGTCGAGGTCGTCGCCGTGCCCGCGAGCGAAGTCCGCGACTTCCTCGCGATACCCCCGTAGGATGTCGGCGCCTCTGGACTCGCCCCAGTCGGCCCACTCAGCCGAGCGGACACCGTCTTCGACGCGGGATTCGATCCGTGATTCGGCGTCGCTGTCGAACTCGACGCCGTCTGCGAACAGCTTGATCCCGTTGTCAGCCGGGGGGTTGTGACTGGCCGTCAACATGACGCCGTAGCGGCCGCGGCTGGCTGCCGCGAGCGCGGGCGTCGGGACCTGCCCCAGACGCACGACGCTCGCACCCGCACTGGTCAGTCCCGCTTCGACGGCCCCCACGAGAGCGGTCCCGCTCTGTCTGCCGTCCCGTCCGAGGACGACCGTCTCGGCCTCGACACCGACGGCCCGGCCCACGTCGAGTGCCAGTTCCGGCGTGACGGTGTCGGCGACGGGACCGCGGATCCCGGCCGTTCCGAACAGTTCCATGTCTGGGAGTTCGACGCGGGGTGACAAATAAGCCCCTATCTCCTCAAAAATCGAGACCGGTCACCAGGTCGTACTCCAGCACGTCCTCGCCGTCGCTGTCGAAGAAGAACTCGCCCCGGAACTGCTGGCCGTCGAGCAGGAGTGGCAGCCAGTAGCGGTCGTCGTCCCACATCTCTTCGTATGGCAGGTCGTCGGTGTCGATCCAGCGCGGGACGCCCTCGTCAGTTTCCTGAGGACGGCCTACGAAATCGCGAGTGAGAAAGACGTGGACGAACATGAACGGCTCTTCGCCGAAGACGAAGCGCAACTCCCCGCGCTTGTCGAGGCCCCGAACTTCGAGGCCGACCTCCTCGCGCGTCTCGCGGACGGCACACTCCCGGGGCGTCTCGCCGTCCTCGATCTTGCCGCCGGGCGCGACGAGATTCCCGGCTCCGGGGCCGCGTTGTTTGCGGATGAACAGCAGGTCGTCGTCGCGCAGGGGGTGACAGAGCGTCGCTTCACGCATTGGAAGTGCGTCTGACTGGCGTCGCCAAAAATATTGGTTCCGAACGATTGTTCGCCAGGTTTGCGGCGAACCGTCGGAGTTTTTTCGGCCCGCCACGTCTGGTCGGACGTGAAGAACGTCACGCATCGACAGTCCAACCCGTTCGGTCATCAGCCGGACTGTCAGAACTTCGTCCCGGGGTACGGCGACGCCAACGCCCACTTCCACGTCATCGGTGACCACCCGGGCGTCCACGGCGGGATCGACTCGGGTATCCCCTTCACCGAGACGCCCGGAAGCGAACGCCTCCAGTCGGCGCTGGTCGAAGCCGGCCTCCTCGAATCCGCAGGGACACCACCGACGGTCGCACAGACCTACTTCTCGTATCTGTGTATGTGCGTGACTCCTGGCCCGCCCACGCAGGCCGATTACGACGATCTCGAACGCTTTTTCGACTCCGAGTTGCGGGCGATCACCGCCCACGTCTTGCTGCCGGTCGGCGAACGCGCCACCAAGCACGTGTTGGCGAACTACGCCGCGCGCAACGGCCACCTCGACATGGACGCACTCCACGCCACCGAACGCCAGGGAGCTGGCTGGCTCATCTATCCGATCAAAGATCCCGGAACGTGGACCGACGCCGACGAACAGAAACTCGTCGACGCCCTCACCACGCTCCAGCAACGCGACTACCGCCAGGAGGTCGACCTCGGTCGGTTCCTCCCCGGAGACGACCCCTATCGCGTCAGATAGCGTGGTCGCTGGACCACGTTCAGATAGCGTGGTCGCTCGACCACGTTCAGATAGCGCGGTAGTTTTTAGCGGCCAGTATCCGTCTCCGGAGACATGGCCGACGAGCCTGCGACCGAACTCCGGCGACTCCTCGACCAGCCCGAGATCACCGTCTTCCCCGGCGCGTACGACACCATGTCGGCGAAACTGGCCGAACAGGCCGGCTTCGAGACCGTGTTCACCTCCGGGTTCTCGATCGCCGCGACCCAGCTGGGGCTGCCCGACCTGGGACTGATGACCGCCTCGGAGAACGTCGATCGTATCCGTCGGATCACCGAATCCATCTCCATCCCGCTGGTGGCCGACATGGACACCGGCTACGGCAACGCGCTGAACGTCCGGCGGACGATCGGCGAGTGCATCGACGCGGGCGTCGCGGGCGCGATCCTCGAAGACCAGCAGTGGCCAAAGCGCTGTGGCCACATGGACGAGAAGCGAGTCGTTCCGACCGACGAACACGTCCGGCGCATCCGTGCGGCAGCGGACGTCCGCGAGGAGCGCGACAGCGACTTCCTGTTGATCGGGCGCACCGACGCCCGCGAACCGCACGGGCTGGACGAGGCGATCGAACGCGGCCGAGCCTACGAGCGCGCGGGTGCTGATGTCGTCTTCGTCGAGGCCCCACAGTCTCGCGAGGAACTCGAACGGATCGCCACTGCCTTCGACGCGCCGACGTTCGCGAACATGATCGAAGGCGGCAAGACGCCGGTGCTATCGGCCGACGAACTGGACGATCTCGGGTTCGACATCGTGGTCTATCCGCTGACCGCGCTGTTCGCGATGACTCGGGCGGTCAGGGAGGCTTACGAAGCACTGGCGACGCACGGGACGACCGACGCAGTCGAGACAGTCACTTTCGCGCAGTTCGAGGACGTCCTCGGGACCGAGTCCTACCGCGAGCGCCAGCGGGAGTACGCAGAGGAGTAGCCCGGAATCCGGCTGGTGATCGCGTTCGGCAAGCTACTTGCCGACGGGGCTATTGGCTTGTGATATGACTTCTACGCGAGCGGCAGGAGCGACAGGTTGCGCAATTTGGCAGACGGTGATCGACGGATGAATCCGAGTCGCGTCGACTCGCTGGTCGATCTGACATACGGACTCCTCATCGCGCTGTCGGTCGGACTGATCTTGCTGGCCGGCAACGACATCGGGCTGGCCTTCGGGTTCGGTGTGCTCGTCGCCTACATCGTCCACGTCGCCTGGAAGATGGCCCGCTTCGACCCCGACTGGATGACGTCGACGGTCAAAGAGACCGTCGAGGAGACCATGGACGACACCGTCGAGGCGAAAGTCGACGAGACGGTCGGCGAAGCCGTCGAAGAGACTGTCGGTGAGACAGTAGACAAGACGGTCGCCGAGACGGTCGAAGATACGGTCGACAAGACTGTCGCAGAGACCGTCGAGAAGACAGTCGAAGATACGGTCGACAAGACTGTCGAAGATACGGTCGACAAGACCGTGTCCGAGACGGTCGAGAAGACGGTCGAAGATACGGTCGACAAGACGGTGGCTGAAACGGTCGAGAAGACTGTCGAAGAGAAGGCCCAGGAGGCCGTCGAGGAGAAGGCAGAAGAGACAGTCACGGAGAAAGCCGAAGAAGCCGTCGAGGAGAAGGCAGAAGAGACAGTCACGGAGAAAGCCGAAGAAGCCGTCGCCGAAAAAGCCGAAGAGACTGTCGAAGAGAAAGCCGAAGAAGCCGTTGCGGAGAAGGCCGAGAAGACTGTCGAAGAGAAAGCCGAGGAGACGGTCGCCGAAAAGGCAGAAGAGACGATCGAAGAGAAAGCCGAAGAAGCCGTCGAGGAGAAGGCCGAGAAGACTGTCGAAGAGAAAGCCGAGGAGACAGTCTCAGAGAAGGCCGAAGAGGCCGTCGAGGAGAAAGTCGAAGAGGCCGTCGAGGAGAAGGTCAAGAAGGACGACGAGACCGAAAAGTAGCGGCGATCAGGTCTCGCGGAGGCTGACTGAGCGAACTGCCCCCTGTATCGGGGAACCTATCTAATAGGATTTATATGTCTCTGTCGAGGATCAAAAGTCGATATGTCTTCACAACAGGGTGGGCGGCCACGACAACAGTCAAGCCAATCAGACGGCGTTCGTCATGCACTATTCGGAATCGCAGTGTATGGGGTATTCGCGATCGGATCGTTCGTCTATCATCTGCTGGAGTATTCACTCGCGTCCGAGGACTCGAGACTATACAGCGCTATCGAGGATGATATGTTCTACAGGGCAGTGGACGCTGTCTTCGGGTACACTGACGGCCCCGTATTCGGGTTGCTGTTCGCCTTCGGTATCGGTGTGTACTACCACACGAGTACGGACGCCCAGATATCGTCCTACCAGCCCGCGGCGATCGCTGCCGCCGCTGGAACGGCGGTCGTTCTCGTCGTCTCGCTACTCCTCATGACGGTCACCGCGCCAGACGCCATCGACTTCAGTATCGGTGACGAAATTGCGGGAGTGCTCGTTTCACTGATCGGCGCAACTGTCACTGCGGTCCTGACAGCGGTCGTTCTCGACAGACAGGTCCCGGCCTAGCGGGACACCCAGTTTTCCGATCGCGTGACACCCAGAGCGGCTGCTACGCCCAGAACGCGTCCCCGGGCTGCTCCTCGAATACCACGCGCTGAAGCAGCTCGATTCCCTTTTCGAGCCCCTCACTGGCCGAGGTCAGCGCGTCCTCGTGTTCAATCGAGAGCGCGCCGCCGTAGCCGACCATTCGCAGCGTCGAGACGATGTCCCGCCAGTGATCCTCGCCGTGGCCGTAGCCCACCGAGCGGAAGATCCACGAGCGATCCGCGACCTCGTCGTAGGGCGTCATGTCGAGGACACCGTTCGTCCGGGCCTGGGCGTCGTAGACTCTGGTGTCCTTGGCGTGGAAGTGGTGGATGGCGTCGTGTGCGCCCAGCAGCCGGATCGCGTCGGTAATCTCGATTCCCTGCCAGTACAGGTGGGAGGGATCGAAGTTCGCGCCGATCCGGTCGTTGGTCCGGTCGCGGAGTTCGAGCATCCCCGAGGGCTCGTAGACCAGCATGTTCGGGTGCATCTCGATGGCGACGTCGACCTCGTGTTCGGCGGCGTGTTCAGCCAGGTCGCGCCAGTAGTCGGTGGCGACCTCCCACTGGTACTCGTGGGCGTCGGCGTGCTCGCCGGGCCAGGGTGCGGTCACCCAGTTTGGCACCTCGTCGTTCGGGCCGCCGGCCGGCAGTCCCGAGAAGCAGGTGACAGTGCCGATATCGAGCACGTCTGCTAGTTCGATGGCTTCCCGGAGTTCGGTGTCGGCCTCGCTGGCCCGCTCGTCGTCGGGGTGCAAGGGGTTGTTGTGCGTCGCGAGTGCGCTCACGCGGAGATCGTACTCGTCGAGATCCGTACGCAAGTCGGCCCGTGCGTCCGGATCCGTAAGCAGTGTCTCGCGGTCGAGATGGCCCTGGCCGGGATAGCCACCACAGCCGAGCTCGACCGCGCCGACGCCGAGGTCCGCAAGATATCCGAACGCTGATTCACGGGACTGGTCGCCGAGCGGAACGGTCAGTACGCCTACGTCCATAGTCGAGTGCAGGACCGACCAGGTAGTAAAAGTGGGCCTCTACTGGCGTCGACTCGCGGGAAATCACTCGGTTTCGTAGCGGTCGAACAGCGTCGAGAGCTGTCGGGCACGCATCGTGAGCATCTTCGCGTTGACGTACATCTCGCCGAGCGCGAGGGTCTGCTCTTCGGCGACGGCGGCGACGTGCTCGGCCTCTTCCATGTTCGCTCGGGAAGTCTCTGCGGCCTCGTCGGCGATCGAGGCGACCTCCTCGCTGGAAGCGGCCTGATCGTCGGTCGCGTTGGAGATCTCCTTGACGCCGCTGGTCGTCTGCTGGACGTGGTCCATGATCGATTCGAGCGCTTCTAGCCCTTCCTGGACATCCTCCTGGCCGTCTTCGACAGTCGACTGCATCTCGTTGATCTCCTCGACGGTCTCGCTCGTCTGGTCCTGGATGTCCTCGATGAGCGCCTCGATCTGCTTGGTTGCGTCTTTGGTCTCCTCGGCGAGGCTCTTGACCTCGTCTGCGACGACGCCGAAACCGGTCTCCTCGCCAGTCGAGGCGTGAGCGGCTTCGATCGAGGCGTTCAGCGCGAGGATGTTCGTCTGTTCTGCGATCCGGTCGATCATGTCGACGATCTGTCCGACCTCTTTCATCTGGTCGTCGAGCGTCTCGACGGCCTCGACGACGGTGTCGGTCTGGTCGCTGGCTTCGTCCATCGCGTCGGCGACCCCGCGAGCGGCTTCGATCCCCTGGACCGTCTCGCGCTCGGTCTTGTCTGCCTTCTCGGCGACCTCGTTGCTGGAGGCGGCGATCTCTTGAATCGTCGCGGACATGTCGCCCATCTCCTCGGAGATCTGGCTGATCTGGGTGTGCTGCTCGTGGAAGACGTCGGCGATCTCCTGAATCGTCTCGGCGACGCTCTCGCTAGCCTCCATCACGGCCTGGGTCGCGGTCGTGACCTGTTCTGAGGAGCCGGCGACGTCCTCGCTGAACTCGTTTGCCGTGTCGATCGTTTGCTCGAAGGCCGTCGCCATCTCGTTGAACTCCCGGGAGAGACGATTGAGCGCTTCCGAAGGCGTGTCGACGTCGAGGCGCTGGCGGAGGTCGCCGTCGCCGGTCTGCTCGATGGTGTCACAGCAGACGGCGATGTAGTCGTCCAGTTCCTCCGTCGAGAGATTGCCGGCCGTCTGGACACCACCGTCGGTCGTCATCGGCGTCGCCGGAGTCTGGACGCGTTGATCCTGCAGATCCGTGAGTGCATCCCGTGCCGCTTCGAGACGGACTTCGAGCGTGTCCCGCTCCGCACGGAGCGCCTCGCGCTCGTCTTCGAGTGCGTCCCGTTCCTCTCGGAGATCCTCCCGCTCGGCGTGGACGTTCGCGAACCGCTCGTCAAGTCGCCAGACGGCGTACCCGAGCGTGCCGACCGCTGCGAGTAGTCCGCTCGCCGCGAGTAGCACGTACGCCGGCCCGGAGACGAGAGACGGCAGAAGCGCCTGATAGAACGCGTGCACCAGCTGGAATCCGAGTGCCGCAGTTGTAGCTCGTTCGGCGAACAATCGCATGTGTCTACGTTACCCAATCGACCATATATATCCTTCCACCCAATATCAGATTTTGTTCTCAGACCCGCTCGAAATCGCCTTCTCTCGTCGGATCTCCTCGACCTGAGAGGAGAGCGGCGGACGCCTCCGGAAGTATTACCAGACGTGAGAACGTCGGCGGTAGGTTCAATACAGGGTAGCAGAAACGCCAGTATAGACGATCATGTCACGTTCTGGCGAGCAATTCAGTTCCCGGGGCCGGACCGACACGGAGTTGCTTCACCGGATGGTGGGCGGCGATGGTGAGGCGGCGATGGAGGCCCTGTTGTCGGGGTTTCAGAGTCGCCATCCTGACGTCTCGCTGGGGGACGTCACCAACGAGAACCTCAGTCTGGCCGTCAAGAGTCGCATCCTCAAGGAGACGCCGCCGGACCTGTGGGTCGAGTGGCCGGGCAAGAACCTCTTTCCGTACGTCGAGGCCAACGTCCTGGCGGACATCTCCGACGTCTGGAACCAGTCGGACATGGAGCAGCAGTATCTCGACGGTCCGCGCGGGGCCTCGGAGTTCGACGGCGTCTATCACGCCGTCCCGCTGAACATCCACCGGATCAACAACCTCTTCTACAACGTCGATCTGGCCGTCGAGGCCGGGATCGATCCCTCCAGCGCGTCGAGCCCTCGCGAGTTCGTGGAGATGCTCCGGCAGGCCGAAGCCGAGACCGGGCAGGTCGGCATGCTCTTTCCGATGAAGAACCCCTGGACGGTCCTGCAGCTGTGGGAGACAGTGCTGCTGGGCGAGCACGGCCACGATGTCTACAAGGCCGTGAGCGACGGGCGAGCGTCGGCCAACCGGCAGGCGATCGCCGACGCGCTGGACATCGTCGGGACCTACGCCGATCTCGCGACCGACGACGCGCTGTACATGTCGCTGACCGACGCCAACGAACGCTTCATCGAGGGCGAGTCGACGTTCTTCCACCAGGGCGACTGGGCCGCCGGGGCCTACACCGAGACCGACGGCTTCACCTACGGTAGCGACTGGGAACACGTCCCCTTCCCCGGGACCGAGGGCGAATACGCGATGAACATGGACGCCGTGATCGCCTCGTCGATGACCGACAACGAGGACGCCGTCGGCACCTTCCTGCAGTACGCCGGCTCGGCGGACGGCCAGCGCCGATTCAACCAGAAGAAGGGGTCGATCCCGCCGCGGACGGACGTCTCGATGGGGGAGTTCAATGCGTTCCTCCAGGGCCAGCACAAGGCCTTCCAGTCCTCGCGCTCACAGCCGCTGTCGATCACCCACGGGCTGGGCGTGCGGCCGGACCAACTCATCGAACTCAAGACCGCGATGTCCTCGTTCGTCGCCGAGTGGGACATCGACGCCGCGACCCAGGAAGTCGTCAGCGCCTTCGAGCAGTAATCCCCGACTCCGACCCGCGACCGTTTTATTCGCCGCTCTCGAACGGGGAGTCATGACTCTCGAAACGATGCGACCCGATCCCGTCTTCGACGCCGAGTCCTACGGCGATACTGTCGAGACGCTCGCCCAATTCGACGATCTGACGTACATCGTCTGGGGCGGCGACTGGTGTGGCGACTGCCGCAAGCAACTCCCCGAATTCGGCGCTGCACTCGACGCCGCAGGCATTTCCGACGATCGAATCGAGGAGATCCCCGTCGAGAAACTCGACGATGGCTCGAAGGAAGGCCCGAAAGTCGAAAAGTACGGGATCGAGTACATCCCGACGGTCGTCGTTCTGCAGGACGGCGAGGAGGTCGCCCGCTTCGTCGAGGAGGAACCGGTGCCGATCGCCGTCTATCTGGCCGACGAGATTCGCGCATATTTCGACGAGAACTGATCTACTCGCATTTCCTCGGGGCACGCCAGTCGACACGCCGTGTTCCCGAGTAACTATTTTGTGTTTGTGTATGTAAACACAAACTATGGGGACGAAAACTATCGGCATCAGAGAGGACGTCTATGAACGCCTGAAAGCCCGCAAGCGGGAGGGCGAAAGTTTCACAGACCTCGTAGATCGTCTCCTCGCGGAGGCACAAACCGATTGGCGGGAGGGGTTCGGGACGCTCGACGCAGACGCGGCCGCGCAACTGGAACGGGCAGCCGAGAGGTCTCGCAGGCAGACGAGCGCGGGCCTCGCGCACCGCCAGCGAGAGGTTCTCGAGGAACTCTCCGAGACCGAGGATATGGATGAAACTGCTTGACACAACCTTTCTCATCCGCTACTGGGCCGGACGAGACAACGTGAGAGCGTTCCTCGAACGGAACGAGGAGTCCGAGTTCATCACGACGACGCTCAACACCAAGGAGATTGCTGTCGGGCGGGACCTCCAGAACAAACTCGACCGACACGAGATCCTGTCGACGTTTGGGTGGCTGGATGTCGTCCCCTTCCGGACCGACCACGCAGTCATCGCCGGACAGTTAGAAGCGACATTACACCGCGATGATAGCATCAACCAGGACAGGATAAACTCCCTCGCTGGAGATATATTGATTGCAGCCGTCGCCAAGGAGACGGGCGCAACGGTCGTGACGGAGAACACCGACGACTTCGAGCTGCTCGACGACGTGTCCGTAGAAACCTATTGATATCGGCTCTCGATTCTGTAGACCTGCCACTGACGTGTGGACGGCTGTCCGAACAGGACTGGTTGGCGCGCGCCGGGCGCGCTCTCGTGCGCGCCTTGTCTCCGTGCGAGGGATGAGCAGCACAGCGAACGAAGTGAGCGAGCAGCGCAGTCGGCTGGGGAGGGTGTGGCACGGTTGCTGTGCTTCGGGTGGAATGAAAGGGGCGACGCGGAGGGCGACGTCCGGCGAAGCAAGGACCGACGGACCGCAGCGAGCCGCACGAGCCGTCCGCGTCGGGGGCTTTCACTGCGTTGGTCGTGTCTGCGTTCCCGTCAGAGAGCCGTCCGTGTCGGAAGCCGCTGGCCGTGTACAGGGATCGTGGCACAGTCACGGACGGCATACTGAATCGCCAACCGAAAAACTGCCGGGAACGCTATTCCTGAGCCCACTCGAGCGCGTCGTTCACGTCACTGAAACTCGCCACTTCCGCTCCGGGGACGTCCACAGCGGCCTTCACGGCCATCGCGGTCGTCCCCTCCGAGACGAATCCGATCCGGTCGACACCAGTGTACTCACCGTTCTCTGACCACGCTTCGCCCATGTACTCCTGGGTCTCGCGAGCGAGATTCGTACTGTCGCCGAAAACTGCCAGCGTCCCCTCGATGTCGCTACGCGTGCCCCGCTCTCGGTAGTGATCGCTCGCGGCTTCCAGGTCCTCGTCGGCAAAACCCTGCCAGCCCTCCATGAACCAGATGCCGACGCTGCCGCGCTTCTCGAATGACCACTCGTACTCGCTCGGATTCGGAATGTCTGTCGTGCTCGACATACCAACACCTTCTCGCGTGCGGACCTATCGATAGTTCCTAACTCGTTAGGACACTCACTCTCGAAGCCACTCGATCGCTGCATCGAGATCGTGCTGCGGCGGCGAACACGCGAAGTCCCGACAGGCGTACACGGTTGGCTCGCTATCTCGCGCGTCTCGCTCGGCCCAGATCGGCGGTGCGTCATCCAGCTCAAGCCCCACCAGCCACTCGTCCAGCCCGCCATCGTCTCCCGGCCGACGGGCCAGAATCCGCGCCGGCAGGTACGTCTTCGCCAGCACCTCGCGCCACTCGGCAGGCATGTCATCCGCAGCCACCGTCAACTCGACCGATCCGTTCCGGTAGCGATCGGCTGCCAGCGTTAGCGAGGCGTGCTGAATGGGATTACCCTCGATCGACTCGGCGTGAGTCGACAGCACTCCCGAAGCCACGTCCTCGAAGTCCGAATCGAGGCGGAAGTGCGACAGCGCGAGCAGCGTCTCGGCGGCCACGCCAGCACTGGAGGGCGTCGACTGGTCGTTCAGCTCCTGCGGGCGGGCGATCAGGCTCTCGCCGCCGGTCTGGGTGAAGTACAGCGTTCCCTCCTGTGGGTCCCAGAAGCGCTCGACCAGCGCGTCGGCCAGGTCGAGTGCGAACCCGAGATGCGCCGCGTCGCCACTCGCCTGATAGGTGTCGAACGCGCCACGCGCGAGGAAGGCGTAGTCTTCGAGATAGCCGTCGATCTTCACCTCGCTATCCTTGAATCGCCGCGAGAGCCGTTCCTCCTCGGCGTCCCACAACTGCTCACGACAGAACTCCAGCGCCGCGACCGCCACGTCCACATAGTCCTCCTCCAGCACGATCGCCCCCTCCGCGAGTGCCGAGATGAGCAGGCCGTTCCAGCTCGCCAGCACCTTCTCGTCTCGGTTCGGGCGCGGCCGCTCTTCCCGAGCCTCGAAGGCTTGCTCGCGAGCGTCTTCGAGCCGTTCTTCGACCTCACTCTCGGGAAGGTCGTAACTCTCGGCCAGCTCCGCGATCGACGCGCTGCGAGTCAGCACGGTCGTCCGCTCGAAGTTCCCGGCCTCGGTGACGCCGTAGCGATCACAGAACAGCTCCGCCGTGGTCTCGTCGTCGATCGCTTCTCGAACTTCCGCGGGCGTCCAGGTGTAGAACGCCCCTTCCTCGTCCCCGGCGGATGGATCGTCCGGCGGTGCGCTCCGGGCGTCGAGCGTGCTGTAGAACCCGCCTTCGGGATGTTGGAGTTCCCGTTGCAGGAACGCGAAGGTCTCTTCGACCACTTCCGCATACCGCTCGTTCCCGGTGGCCTGATACCCTGCGAGATACGCCCGCGGGATCTCGGCGTTGTCGTAGCCCATCTTCTCGAAGTGGGGCACGACCCACTCCCGATCCGTGGAATAGCGGTGGAACCCACCCCCGAGGTGGTCGTAGATGCCGCCGTCGGCCATCCCGTCGAGCGTCTCCTCGACGACGTCCAGCAGGACGTCTCGACCTGTGCGTTCGTGCGCCCGGAGGAGGACGTGCAGCCGTCCGGTCTGGGGGAACTTCGGCCCAGAGGAGCCGAAGCCGCCGTGTTCGCGGTCGGCGGTCCGCATCGCGGCGTTGGCGGCCGAATTCAGCAGATCGTCGCCCAGTTCGCCCGGTTGGTCGGGCGTCGACGCCACTTCGTTCTCGATCGCCTGGGTCCACTGGGTCGCCCGCTCTTCGATCTCGTCGCGATCGTTCTGCCAGGAACTCCTGAGCTTCTCCAGCAGGTCGCCGAAGCCGGGCGTTCCGCGGCGCGATTCCGGCGGAAAGTACGTCCCCACGTAGAAGGGTTTCTGGTCGGGCGTGAGCCACACGGAGAGCGGCCAGCCGCCGCGGCCCGAGACCAGCTGGGCGAGCGTCTGGTAGATCGAGTCGACGTCCGGGCGCTCCTCCCGATCCACCTTGATCGGGACGAAGTGATCGTTCAGTTTCCGGGCGGTCGTCTCGTCCTCGAAGCTCTCCTCTTCCATGACGTGACACCAGTGACACGAGGAGTAGCCGATCGAGAGGAAGATGGGTTTGTCTCGCTCGCGAGCGGCCTCGAGGGCAGTTTCGTCCCAGGGCTGCCAGTCGACGGGGTTGTCCGCGTGCTGCTGGAGGTAGGGACTGGCCTCCTCGTCGAGACGATTCCTGGCGAGGGGGTCGGCGTCGTCGCTCATGTCCCGACGTTCGGTCCTCGGACGGTAAACAGCGGCGGCCCCGGCAACGTGGTTCCGGGTTCTTTCGCCCGCCGACACAGCCGCGAACAGGTATATGGGATCCCAGTCCATAGCGGGAGGCAGTGGGTACTTCGACGCCGCCAGTGGACTATCCAGAGCCGGACGCCCTGGCCGACGCGTTCCACGTCTACGAGGTCGAACCGGACGGAGACACCGTCCGGTACTACGGCGAGCCGCTGGTCCAGAAAGACGGGCTCGTCGACCGGATCGCGCCGCTGTTTCGCGAGGCGGGTTACCACGTCTCGATCCGGTACGAGACAGGCGAACACGTGCTCGTCGCCGAGGAGCGATCCCCGGGCGTCGACGGCGTCCCGTGGACGAACATCGGCCTGTTCCTCGCGACCGTCGCGACGACGCTATACGCCGGTTCGCAGTGGTACGACCTCTCGATCGAGTCGGACCCGGCGTCGATACTCCAGGCCTGGCCGTTCACCGCCGCCGTCCTGGGCGTGCTGGCCGTCCACGAGTTCGGCCACTACCTCACGAGTCGCTATCACGACGTACAGGCGAGTCTACCCTACTTCATCCCCATTCCGAACCTGCTGGGGACTTTCGGGGCGGTGATCCGGATGAAAGACCACCTCCCGAGTCGCAAGGCGCTGTTCGACATCGGCGTCGCCGGGCCGCTAGCGGGTCTGGTCGTCACAGTTCTCGTCACCGCAATCGGCGTCTCGCTGCCGCCGGTCACGGTCGGACCGGACGCGATCGTGCGGGAGGTCGAACTGGGGTATCCCCCACTGATCCATCTGATCGCCTCGTTCCTGGGTGAGCCGCTGACCTACGCCGACCCTTCGCTGATGGTCAATCCGGTCGTGATCGGCGGATGGGTCGGCGCGTTCGTCACGTTCCTGAACCTCCTGCCGGTCGGGCAACTCGACGGCGCGCACGTCACGCGTGCACTGGTCGGCGAGCGCTTCGAGCGATTCCAGTTCGTCGTTCCCGCCGGGCTGTTCGCACTCGCGATCGGCGTCTTCCTCTTCGGGGACAGCCGCGCAGTCGGAATCTGGCTCGTCTGGGCGGTCCTGGCGCTCGTGTTCAGCCGCGTCGGGAGCGCGACACCCATCGATCGCTCCGACGTCGGCTGGCAGCGCAAAGCCGTGGGCCTGCTGACGCTGGTGCTCGGTGCGCTCTGTTTCACGCCCGTTCCGATCGTCTTCACTGGGTAGGCTGGGACGAACAGCAACCCTTTACTGACAGTGCTGCGGCCTCTCAGGTATGACAGAGACCGTGCTGCTCATCGGCGGCGGGGGTCGCGAACACGCCGTCGCTCGCGCGCTCGCCGATTCGGACTGTGAACTGTACGCCTGTGCCGGCAACAAGAACCCCGGTATCACCCAGATCGCCGCGGGCTTCGAGACGCTCGATACCACCCACCCCAAGGCCGTGACGACCTACGCCGAGAGCGTCGACGCCGACCTCGCCGTGATCGGCCCGGAAGCGCCACTCGCCGCGGGCGTGGCTGACGCGCTCGACGAGGCGGGTATCTACGCGTTCGGCCCCCAGGAAGCCGAGGCCCGCATCGAGACGGACAAGGCCTTCCAGCGCCGCTTCATGAACCAGCACGACATCCCCGGCTGCCCGGACTTCGAGACGTTCGAGGACATGGAGGCCGCCTGCGAGTACATCGACTCCTACGACGGCGACCTCGCGATCAAACCCGCCGGCCTCACTGGCGGCAAGGGCGTTCGGGTCATGGGCGACCAGATCGACGCCGAGGAGGCCAAAGCATACCTCCGCAAATCCGACTACGACCGGGTCGTTCTCGAAGAGCGACTCGTCGGCGAGGAGTTCACCGTGCAGGCACTCGTCGCCAACGGCGAGGTTCGCGTCACGCCCGCCGTGCAGGATCACAAACGCGCCTACGAGGGCGACGAAGGTCCCAACACGGGCGGAATGGGAAGTTACAGCGACGCGACGCTCGAACTCCCGTTCATGGATCGCGACGATTACATGGCCGCCGTCGAGGTCATCGAGGCGACCGTCGACGCCCTCGATGGGTACAAGGGCGTCCTCTACGGGCAGTTCATGCTCACGACCGAGGGTCCGAAGGTCGTCGAGTTCAACGCCCGCTTCGGCGACCCCGAGGCGATGAACACTCTCCCCGTGCTCAACACGGACTTCCTCGACGTACTGACCGCGGCGCGCGACGGCGAGACGCTCCCGCAACTCTCCTTCGCCCCGAAAGCCACAGTCTGTAAGTACGCCGTCCCCGATGGCTACCCGACCGACCCTGAAGCCGGCGCGAAAGTCACCGTCGACGAGGAAGGCGCTCGCGAGATCGCCAGCGAGTACGACGGCGAGGCCATCCTCTTCTACGCAAGCGTCGACGACCGCGAGGACGGGATCTACACCACCACGTCGCGATCCTTCGCCGTCGTCGGCGTCGCCGACACGATCACCGAGGCCGAGGAGATCGCCGAAGCGGTGCTCTCTGAGGCGGGCGAGGAGGGCCTGCGGATGCGCCACGACATCGGCAAACCCGATCTGGTGCAAAAGCGGATCGACCACATGCAGGAACTGCGATAGACGCTCGACTTCGGTCGGACAGAGCCGGCGGCTTCTTATTCGGGGACCTCCAATCGCCGAGCGTGTCCGACGAGGAACCGTCCCGTTACGATCGGCTCTCCAGACAGGCCACGCCGGGGCCGCGTAACTCCCTGATGCACTGGCCCGAGACGCGCCACCCGCTTCGGGTGACGCTGAACTTCATCGTCGTCTGGATCGCCCGCTACTCCCCCAGTCTGAAACTCAAGAACTGGCTCCTCCGACGACTCGGCGCGAACGTCGGAGTCGGGGTCGCGTGGGCGCTGACGGCCACCCCTGACGTGTTCTGGCCCGACCTCATCACTGTCGAGGACGACGCCATCGTCGGCTACGACGCGACGATCCTCTGTCACGAGTACCTCCAGAACGAGTTCCGCACCGGCGAGGTCGTCATCGGCGAGCGCGCGATGATCGGCGCGGGTGCGATCATCCTCCCCGGCGTCCACGTCGGCGCGGACGCCCAGGTCGCCGCCAACTCGCTCGTGGATCAAGACGTCCCCGAGGGTGCGACCGTCGCGGGTGTGCCCGCGGAAGTGGTGGATCGACCAAACGACGGCGAGGACTCCGAAGAAGAGTGAGATCCGGTCAGGCGCGCGCCGGCTCGCGTTTCATCGCGAGTCGGGGCGAGACCGGAGGTCTCGCTGGCCCTGCGGGCGACTCATGGGTCGCCCGCAGAACGGCGTCGTGCGAGGGATGAGCGAGCCTTTGGCGAGCGAATCGGTTGGGGAGGGTGTGGCGCTGTGCTGTGGTGCGGTGCCTGGTGGATCGAAAGGGCGAGACTCGCGTGGCGCGACCGAAGGGAGGGCCACGAAGGTCGAACGGGGAGGTACGACCCGTGAGACTCGTCTGGCGCTGAACGGAGTGAAGAGCGTCGCTGAGGGGGCTCTATCTGAACGAACGCAGTGAGTGAAGATATCCCGCTCAGCGACCGCCAGCGAGTCGAGGGCTTTCCTGAGTTGTTAGGGTGGCAGTCATTGGTTTCTAGCCAGCGAGTCGAGAGAGAACCAGAGAAACCTAGCCCCGAATCCGAACGATCCCGCTTTTGAACACGCGCTGGTTGGGGATGATATACTCCTCGCCGTCGCTCTCGACGTGGGTGACGAAGACGTTGATCTCCTGGACGATCCCGCGCGTGCCGTCGATCTTGACCTCGTCGCCGATGCTGTAGGGCTGGGTCAACAGCAGGTACATCCCCGCAGCACCGGCAGCGAGCAGGTCCTTCAGGGCCAGCCCACTCAGGAACACGAGCCCGAAGGCGTAGACGGCGAGCAGGATCAACAGCGCGGCGGTCGCGACGCCCAGTTGGCCGAGTGCGACGAGCGCTGCGATGTAGTAGATGCTGTACTTGACGACTTCGGCGAGGAGACTCGCCTCCGGTAATTTGACGCTCTTGAGGCGTTCGTTGACGACGAGTTCGGCTTTGTCGCCGACGATGAGTCCGAGGATGATCGCGAGTGCGGCGATGAACAGCCGCGGGAGGAGGTCGACGAAGCGCGTCCAGAAGAGCTGCGGGTCGCCGATCTGGGCGACGTTGACTGCGACGATGACACTCACGATGTAGACGGCCAGGGCCATCAGCTGTGAGAGGATGCCGACCGTCGAGAGCCCGACGTTGTTGACGGTCCGCTCGAACAGCGTCCCCTCGACGGCGTCGTCGACGCCCTGACTGACGAGAAAGCGCCGCGTCCCGCGCCAGGCGAGATAGCCCGCGATCGCGCCGATGACTAGAACGACGACGGCGATGGCGACCGCCCCCTTCTCCGAGAACAGGTCCCGGATCAGCCCCGGCGCGTCGATCTGTGCGGGATACGTCGACCGATGCCCAGACGACATCAGTAGTCCTCCGGATCCAGCTCCAAAATCAGTTCACCGCCCTTGAACGCCCGGACGAGGCCGTCACTCTCGCTGAGGACGATCGCGATGGCGTTGGTATCCCGCGTAACGCCCGCGGCGGCCATGTGGCGGGTCCCCAGCCCCTTCGGGATGTCGACGCCCTGGGCGGAGGGTTCGAGGTAGCGATACGCCGAGACGATCTTGCCCGAATCGGAGATGACGAACGCGCCGTCCAGCCGCGAGAACTCCTTGAGCATGACGTTCACGATGGGGTCGCCGACGTGGACGTGCGATTTTTCGAACGGGTTGTAGCTCAGCGGCCGGGACTTGTTCATCACCTTGCCGGCGTCACCGACGACGAAGAGTGCGCCGACGGGCTTGCCCTTCTGCCCTTTCTTGCCGAGTTCGACGGCGACTTCCAGGACGTTCCGGACGACCGACGATTCGGCCCGGGAGTTGACGAACAGGTCGTAGACGCCCGACCGGGAGAACTCGCCGGCGCGGACGCGCATCACGGTGTCGATGTCGTCGCCGAAGCTCTTGAGCGCACATAGCAGGGTCATCTCCTCGTCGACCAGTCCCTGCTGGACCGCGCCTTCGATCCCGAAGCGCACGCGTTCGGTGGGGTTGCTGAACTCCAGCGGTAACTCGACGAAATCGTCGGCGCTGACAGTATTCTCCGGCCCGACGACGACCACCGGGCGGTCGAGATCGTCGAACGACTCGTAGACCGACGAACTTGGAGAGAACAGACACGCTCCGTCGACGTCGGCGGCGAACTGGTCCAGAAAGTCCTCGAAACCGCTCATTGTCCGAAACTCTCTGCGGACCGAAAAAAGCGTTCCGGCGGCGTCTGACAGCCGTCTGCCGACTGTCACCTTCGTACCCGGACCAGCGGAGCGACGTTCACGATCGATCCCGTATATTCCCAGGCGCTCGGAACGGAGAGACACGTATTTCCGCGTTCGCCGGCAAGCCATAGAGGAGACGATGGGTAACCTCAATACGTTGTTTTCCCCCGACCGGGTAGCCGTGATCGGAGCGACCGAGAGCGAAGGATCGGTCGGGCGCGCCATCATGGAGAACCTCCAGTCTGGGTTCACAGGCGAGATTCTGCCCGTGAACCCCAACACCGAGGAGGTATTCGGGCTGTCTGCCTACGACAGCGTCCTGGACGCGCCCGACGTCGACCTGGCCGTCGTGGTCGTCCCGCCCTCGATCGTGATCGACGCGATCGAAGAGGCCGGCGAGGCCGGCATCACGGACGTCGTCGTCATCACTGCCGGCTTCGGTGAGTCCGGCAGCGAAGGCGCGTCCCGAGAACAGCAACTCAAGACGATCGCCGAAGAGTACGACATGAACCTCGTCGGGCCGAACTGCCTGGGTATCATCTCCACGCCAGTGGGGATGAACGCCACGTTCAGCCCGCAGTCCGCCCTGGAAGGCTCGATCTCGTTTATGAGCCAGTCCGGGGCGTTCATCACCGCCGTGCTGGACTGGGCCAGCGACCGCAATCTTGGCTTCGAGAACGTCGTCTCGGTGGGCAACAAGGCCGTCCTCGACGAGGGCGACTTCATCCGCCACTGGGGCGACGACCCCGACACCGACGTCATCCTCGGGTACCTCGAAGACATCGACGATGGCCGGGCGTTCATCGACGCCGCGCGCGAGGTCACGAACGACACGCCGATCGTCGTCGTCAAATCTGGCCGCACGGAAGCGGGCGCGTCCGCCGCGGCGTCTCACACCGGGGCGATCGCCGGCAGCGAGCGCGCCTACGAGGCCGGCCTCGAACAGGCGGGCGTCATCCGCGCCGAGTCCGTCCAGGAACTGTTCGACTACGCCGCGATCCTCGAAGACCAGCCCCTGCCAGACGGTGACGAGATCGCGATCGTCACCAACGCCGGGGGTCCAGGCGTGATGTCGACCGACGCCGTCGGCGACTCCGGGCTCTCGATGGCGACGTTCGCCGACGACACCCTCGGACGTCTCGAGGAGACGATGCCCGAGGCCGCGAACATCTTCAATCCCGTCGACGTCCTCGGGGACGCCCCGACCGAGCGCTACAGCGACGCGCTCGACGTCGTCCTCGAAGACCCGAACGTCGGCTCGGTGATCGTCGTCGCCTGTCCCACCGCGGTCATGGACTTCGAGGACCTGGCGGAGGTCATCGTCGAGAAACAGCAGGAGTACGAGACGCCGATCGCCGCGAGTCTGATGGGTGGAGACTCCGCGCGCGACGCCGAGGAAATCCTCGACGACGTCGGCGTCCCCTCCTATTTCGATCCCGCACGCGGGGTCAAGAGCCTCGACGCGCTCCGGGAGTACAGCGAGGTCAAACAGGCAGAGTACAGCCAACCCACAGCGTTCGACGTCGACCGAGAGCGCGCTCGCGAGATCCTCGAACGCACCAAAGAGCGTGAGACGAACAAACTCGGCGTCGAAGCGATGGATCTGCTCGACGCCTACGGCATTCCGACGCCCACAGGTGAGATCGTCTCGGACAAACAGGCTGCTGTCGAGGCCGCCGAGACCATCGAGGGCAACGTCGTGATGAAGATCGTCAGCCCGGACATTCTGCACAAATCTGACATCGGCGGGGTCGAGGTGAACGTCCCCGTCGAGGAAGTGGCCTCGACCTACGAGGACCTCATCAGCCGGGCGCGCAACTACCAGCCCGACGCGACCATCCTCGGCGTGCAGGTCCAGGAGATGCTCGACCTCGATTCGGGAACCGAGACGATCGTCGGGATGAACCGCGACCCGCAGTTCGGCCCGCTCGTGATGTTCGGGCTCGGTGGTATCTTCGTCGAAGTGCTCGAAGACGCCACCTTCCGGGTCGCGCCCGTCAGCGAGTCCGAAGCCACCGAGATGCTCGACGAGATCGACTCCGCCCCGCTGCTCAGGGGTGCGCGCGGCCGCGATCCTGTCGACGAGGCCGCGATCGTCGAGACGATCCAGCGCCTCTCACAGCTCGTGACGGACTTCCCGGCGATACTCGAACTGGACATCAACCCCCTCGTCGCGGCGCCCGACGGCGTCTCGGCGGTGGACATTCGCGCGACGATCGACCACGAAGAACTATAACACCATTCAGGAGCAATACCCACTATGGACCCACTACTCGTCACCTCGACCGAAGAAGCGACCGGCAAGACAGCAGTCAGCCTCGCGATGGCCAAACTGGCCGACGCGGCCGGCCACAGCGTCGGCTACATGAAACCGAAGGGCACGCGCCTGCAAAGTGCGACTGGCAAGACCCGCGACGAGGACCCTATGCTCGCGCGGGAGTTGCTCGACCTCGATGCGGAGATGCACGAACTCGAACCGATCGTCTACACGCCGACGTTCATCGAGGAGGCCATCCGCGGACGCGAACAGTCCGACGAACTCCGTGAACGAGTCCTCGAAAACTACGATCTGCTGTCGGAGGGCCGCGATCTGATGGTTCTGGAAGGCACGGACGAACTCACCACCGGCGGGATCGTCGATCTCACGGACCCGGAGATCGCCGAGTTGATCGACGCGAAGGTCGTCCTCATCTCGCGCTACGACGAGCCTGGCGACGTCGACGAGATTCTCGCCGCTGCCGACCAGATCGGTGACAACCTCGCAGGTGTGCTGTTCAACGCCGTGCCGGACAGCGCCCTCGACCAGCTCACCCAGGACGTCGCGCCGTTCCTCGAAAACCGCGGCGTTCCGGTGCTGGGCGTGATCCCGCGGGTCAAGGAACTCGCAGGTATGTCCGTCGGCGAACTTGCCGAGCGACTCGGTGCGGAAGTGCTGACCAGCGACGTCTCGACGGACGTGTTCATCGAGCGCTTTACTGTCGGTGCGATGTCCGCCGAGGGTGCGCTGACACAGTTCCGCCGGATGCAAAACGCCGCGATGATCACCGGGGGCGACCGCGCGGAGATCGTCACGGCCGCGCTGGAAGCCTCGGGGATCAAGTGTATCATCCTCGGCGGCGGCTTCCGGCCGACCGGCGCCGTGCTGGGCAAGGCAGAGAAACGGGGCGTCCCCGTGTTGCTGTTGCAGTCCGATACCCGGATGGTGATCGACCGCGCCGAGGACGTCCTGCGCAGCGGCCCGACGCGCGATCCCAAGACCGTCGAGCGGATGCAGGAACTGCTCGGCGATCACGCCGACGTCGACTCGCTGCTCGACGAGTAGCGTCGCCCCCCCGGCAATCCCGAACGCCGCCACAGCAGTCACGGCTCGACGCGCTATCAGCGCTGAAACGACGCTAGGCGCTTATTTGGCTGGCTCTCATAGTCTAGCCTGGAGCCATATCGGCTCCGTAGTGTCACACGCGCGGGAACCCATCTCCCGCCGTTTCCCTTTGGCTGTGGCGTCAACTTCTATACGTGCGGCGCTACCACGCAGTCGCATGACTGATGATAGCACAGGGGAGGGACCGGGCCCGAGTCGCCAGCGCGACGTCTACATGCAGGGGATGGCCGACGTGACGCCCGACGTTCCGGTCGCCTACGAGGAGCTCGAAGCCGCAGCCCTGGAAGCACTCGACCACGAGGCAGCGGGCTACGTCGCTGGCGGTGCGGGCGGCGGCGAGACGATGGCGAGCAACCGCGAAGCCTTCGACCGGTATCGGATCGTTCCGCGGATGTTACAGGACGTCGCCGAGCGCGACCTCTCGGTCGAACTGTTCGGCCGGACCTACGAGACGCCGGTCGCGCTCGCACCCGTGGGGGTGCTCTCGATCGTCCACGAAGACGCCGAATCGGCAGTCGCGGCAGCAGCCTCAGAACACGACGTCCCCATGCTCCTGAGTACCGTCTCCTCGGTCGCGCTCGAAGACGTCGCCGCCGACCTCGACGCGCCCGGGTGGTTTCAGCTCTATCCCAGCGCCGACCGCGAGGTCTCGAAGAGCCTGCTTGAGCGCGCCGAGGACGCGGGCTACGAGGCGCTGGTGGTCACCGTCGACACGCCGATGCTCGCCTGGCGCGAGCGCGACATCGAAGACGCGTACCTCCCCTTCCTCGATGGCGAGGGACTGGCGAACTACCTCGACGACCCGGCGTTTCGCGACCGCCTCGATGTCGACCCCGAGGCGAACGAACTCGCCGCCATCCGAGAGTTCGTCGACATCTTCGGCGATCCGTCGCTGACCTGGGACGACCTCGAATGGCTCGTCGAGCAGACCGACCTGCCCGTGATCGTCAAGGGGATCCTCCATCCCGATGACGCGCGATCAGCAGTCGACGCGGGCGCAGACGGCGTCGTCGTCTCGAACCACGGCGGCCGGCAGGTGGGGCGCGCGATTCCGGCCCTCGAAGCACTGCCCGACGTCGTCGCGGCCATCGGCGAGGACGCAGCAGTGCTGTACGACAGCGGGATTCGGCGGGGTGCCGACGTCGTGATCGCACTCGCACTCGGCGCGGAGCTGGTGCTGCTGGGCCGCCCCTACGTCTACGGGCTCGCACTCGATGGGGCCGACGGGGTCGACGCAGTGGTGTCGAACGTCCTGGCCGACCTCGACCTGACGCTGGGGCTGGCGGGCCAGTCCGTGGTCGGGGACCTCGACGAATCGATCCTGCGCCGCGATCAGGAGTGAGGCCCATCTGGCAGACCTGAAACAAAATTATATAGCGTCGTCTACTACGTCGGGGTAAGTGACGGACACAGACACTCACGCCGAGTCGGCCGTGATCGTCAAGCGAGTCGACTCCGGCAGCGCAGACACGACCGAAGTACGGGATCTGGCCCGTGCAGCGGGCTACGAGGTCGCCGGCGAGGTGACCCAGACCCGGACCGAAGACCCCGCCTATCACCTGGGGGAAGGGAAAGCCGACGAACTGGCCGCGGTCGTCGCCCGAACCGAGGCGACGGTCGTCATCTTCGACAATCAGCTCGGACCCTACCAGACGTACAACCTCGGGAACAAGCTCCCCCAGGGCGTCCGAATCCTCGATCGATTCCGGCTGATCCTCGAAATTTTCGGCCAGCGCGCCCAGACCCGCAAGGCCCAGTTGCAGGTCGAACTCGCGGAACTTCGGTACGAACTCCCGCGAGCGGAGGCCAAGGCCAGCCTCGCAAAGCGCGACGAGCGCCCGGGCTTCATGGGGCTGGGGGAGTACGACGAGTCGCGCGAGCAGGACATCAAAAATCAGATCGCAAACATCCGCGAGGAGCTGCGCTCGATCGAAGAGACAGAACAACACAGGCGTGAGCAGCGCCGCGAGTCGGGCTTCGATCTGGTCGCGCTGGCGGGCTACACCAACGCCGGGAAGTCGACGCTGTTGCGGCGACTCGCCGCGGATCTGGACGTCGACGCGAACGAGGGTCTCCACCCCGACCTGGACTCGACGGCCGAGAGTCAGGATCGCCTGTTCACGACGCTTGGAACCACTACCCGCCGGGCCGACCTCGACCGCCGGGAGGCGCTCGTGACCGACACCGTCGGGTTCATCTCCGATCTCCCACACTGGCTGGTCGAGTCGTTCAAGTCCACGCTGGACTCGGTCTACCGGGCCGATCTCGTCCTGCTGGTCGTCGACGTCGGCGAGTCTGTCGAGGAGATTCGCGAGAAGCTCGTCACCTCTCACGACACCCTCTACGAGCGCAACGAAGCGCCCATCCTCACTGTTCTGAACAAGATCGACACGGTTGACGACGAGGAACTACAGGAAAAGCGCGAGGCGTTGGCCGCGCTCGCGCCCAATCCGGTCGCAGTCAGTGCGAAAGAGGGGCTCAACATCGATCGGCTGCGCGAGCGGATCGACGAGGCGTTGCCGGCGCTACAGCGTGAGCGGCTCGTGCTCCCGATGACTGACGAGACGATGAGCCTCGTCTCGTGGATCCACGACCACGCCTCCGTTGAAAACGTCGACTACGGCGAGCAGGTCGTCATCGAGTTCGAGGGCCGACCCGCTATCGTCGAGCAGTCACGGGCGAAAGCGGGTGAATTGGTCGAAGCGTCGGCGTGAGTGGCTCGCGGGGCAATTCGCCGCGCGAGTAGAGGGGCTCGCGCGATACTGACATCGCGAGAGTAGAGGGGCTCGCGGGGCAATTCGCCGCGAGAGTAGAGGGGCTCGCGGGGCAATTCTCCGCGCGAGTAGAGTCAGCCTATCGCTGGAGCGACGAGAAGATGTCGCTCAGCCGGCCGGCGTCGCCGGTGACGACGCGGTCGGAGTTGAAGAGTTTGACCGCGAGTGCGACCATGGCGATCGCGAAGACGGCTTCGTAGGCGACGCCGAGGACGATGAGCGTCGAGTCACCGAACATGAGCTGTTTGGGTGCCATCGCGGGGTAGCTGAACGGGATCGCGTAGACGATCGCACGCAGCGGCAGCGACAGCGTCGTGACGTCGAAGAACATCGACACCATCGCAGGTGCGCCGGCCAGCACCGCGAGTGGGAAGACGAGCACCTGCGCGCCTTGCTGGTCGCCGGCGAAGATGCCGAGACAGAGCGCGATCGCCAGCGCCGCGATGATGGCGAAAAAGACTGCCGCCCCGATCAGGACGTAGTCGATCGGCCCCAGCGCGAACGTCTCGGGGAGTCCGGCGCCACCGTCTCCGAGCGACAGCGACGACTGGTAGTACCACAGCGAGACGCTGAGGACGCCCGCGCCGAACAGCCCGACAGACGCACTGCCCACGAGCTTGGCTGCGACGATCGTCCGGCGTGCGACGGGCATCGTCAGCAGCGTTTCGAGGGTCTTGTTCTCGTTTTCGATTCCCATCGAGTTCATCACCATCTGCCCGGAGAAGATGATCACCATCACGATCGCGATCGGGATGAAGATAAACTGCGAGGAGATCGTGTTCGAGAGCACCGCTGGCGAGCGATCCATCCGAACTCCCTTGACGTAGGTGCGTTCGACGCTGGTGACCGGCTCCAGTTGCGCGGGCGTCGCACCGGTGACGTTGGCAGCGATCGCCTGATTGGCCGTCGAGAGCGGCGCGCTTCCCTTGCCCGCTTCGATGATCCCGCCGAGACCGACGTCGTCGACGAGACTGTAGATTTCGAGGCGTCCGGGAACGGACGCGTTCGCGACCCGTTCGGAGAAGTTCCCGGGGATCACGACCACTGCCGAGCCGCCCGCCTTTCGGGTGTCCCGGACGGCCCGGTCGGTCGAGACGTCGGTCTCGCGGTAGGTGACGTTCGTCTGTTGCTCGTAAGTCTCGACCAGCATGTCGGCGTACTGGCCGCTGTCGTTGACGACGAGGCCGACCGACGCCTGCTGGTCGGCCTGGTCCTGGATGCCGCCGAAGCCGGCCCCCATCCCGACGAACAGAACGGGGATGAACAGGATCGGCAGGACGTATCGCGGCCGCAGCAGTTCGCGGGCCTCCTTGCGCACCAGTCGGAGGAAGTCGCTCATGCCGTCACCTCCATGAAGACGTCCTCGAGATTCTCGACGTCGTATTCCGCGACCAGTTCGGTCGGCGATCCGACGGCGACGATCTCGCCCTCGTTGATCAACCCCACGCGGTCACAGAGGTACTCCACTTCCAGCATGTTGTGCGAGGAGAGGATCACACTGCGCTCGGGGCTGGGGTAGTCTTTGATCACCTCGCGGACCTCCCGGGCGTTGCGAACGTCCAGTCCCGAGGTCGGCTCGTCCAGAATCGCGAGCTGTGGCTCGGTCATCAGCGAGCTCGCTAACAGGAGTCGGCGAGTCATCCCTTTGCTGTACTCGCTGGTCTTGTCGGTGATCCGCTCGCCCAGGTCCGCGAGTTCGACGCCGCGCTCGAGTAACTCACCTGGGTCGTCGGCGTAGAACCCGGCGACGAATTGCAGGAACCTGCGCCCGGTCAGGTTCTCGTAGGCTCCGGCCTCCTCGGGTAGGTAGCGGATCGCCTCCCGAACCGCATTTGGGGCGCTCGTCACGTCGGCTCCGAACACCGAAACCTCGCCGTCGTCGGCCGACAGCAGCGTCGACATGATCCGTAGCGTCGTCGACTTACCAGCACCGTTGGGCCCCACGAGCCCGAAGATCTCGTTCGGCGCAACCTGAAACGAAAGATCGCCCAGCGCCTGGACGTCGCCGAATCGCTTTGCTAACCCCTCGACCCGTACTGCAGTGTCGCTCATTGCTATCCGGCGGTACCGCTGCAGAGGGCTTAAAAAGGAACACCGCACTTCAGAGTCAGAAACTCCGTCCCGATCAGGCCCTGAAGCCTTCGAGAACGCCCGCGCCGTCGGTGTTACCCAGATCTTCGAGCGTGGCGCGCTCGGGGTGGGGCATCAGGACCGCGACGTGGTCGCCGCGGTCGCCCGTGACGCCCGCGACGCTGTGTTTCGAGCCGTTGGGATTGGCCTCGGGGGTGACGTTACCCTCGGCGTCACAGTATCGGAAGACGATCCGGTCGTCGGCTTCCAGTTGTTCGAGTCGGTCGTCGTCGACCTCGAAACGGCCCTCGCCGTGAGCGATCGGGAGCTCGATGACGTCGCCTTCTTCGTAGGCAGCCGTCCAGGGCGTGTCGGCGTTCTCGACGCGGAGGTGGACGTGCTCACACTGGAAGCGCGCGCTCTCGTTGGTCGTGAACGCCCCAGGGGTGAGCGAGGACTCCGAGCCGATCTGTGCGCCGTTACAGATACCCAGCACGGGCGTGCCGTCATCCGCGGCCGCCCGAACCTCGTCCATGATCGGCGAGCGAGCGGCCATCGCGCCGGCTCGCAGATAGTCGCCGTAGGAGAACCCGCCGGGGAGGACGATGCCCTCGACCTCGGCGGGGAGGCCGTCCTCGTGCCAGACGAGTTCGGCGTCGACGCCGATCGACTCCAGCGCCTGGACGGCGTCGCGGTCACAGTTGCTGCCGCCGAACCGAATTACTGCGATAGTCATCGGTGGTCGATCTCGACCTCGTAGTCGTGGATGGTCGGGTTCGCGAGCAGGCGTTCGGCCATCGATTCGACGCGCTCGGCAGCGTCGTCGACGGAATCGGCTTCCAGATCGATCTCGAAGTGGTCGGCCGACCGCAGGTCTTCGAGTTCGAACCCGAGGCGTTCGAGCGCGCGCTGGGTCGTCTCGGCTTCGGGGTCAAGGACCCCTGTTTTCAGGCGAACCGTCACCGTCGCGGTGAACTGCGTCATTACTGAAGCGGCCGTGACGACCGATCAAAACGCTTGTGATACTGCCGGCAGCGCGTCGGGAGCGACAATTCCTACAGCGACTGCCAGCCCGTCGGCTGGTCGTCTAGCCCACGGATCCGGACCTCCGCCCCGGTCTCGTCCTCGCGGACGTCCAGGCGGGCGTCGAACGTCTGGGCGATCGTCGCGAAGGCCTCGTCCTCGACGGCGTCGGGGTCGACGCTGAAGACGCCGAGTCCCTCCGCCGTGCGGATCCGGCTGGTGATCGTATGCAAGAATCGGTAGACTGCCCGGAAGTCCTCGGCGTAGACCAGCAGCGTCGAGATCGAACTGAGACCGACCCGGATCTGGGCCAGCCCACTGCCGCGCAGCGACTCGTACAGCGAAGAGAACTCCATCCCGATTCCCGTGAGGTCGCTCGGACTGCCGACGTGTCGGATCGGGGCGTCCTCGGCGTCCTGACCGTGCTGGCTCGCGTCGATAAGACACATCCGTCCGGGGTCGAACGTGTGGCCCAGTCCTTCGTAGGTCTCGGCTACGGTGATCCCGTCGTCGTCGGTAGTGACAAACAGCATGCCCTCCCCCTCGCCGCCGGCCAACAGTTCGTACAGCAAGTCCTGTGTTCGGCCGTGTGGCGGCCCCGTCACGAGTAGGTTCGTCCCGGCCGGGATCGGCTCGAGCGGGAGTCGCTCGAAGACGTACGCTTCGGTCAGTTTCGTCGTCATCGCGCCCCCTGGTGGTCCGGTTTGGGAACCGCGCGTTCGGTCTCTCTGAGCCGTCGCCGGAGCTCGAGTTGCTCCATCAGCTCGTCGGCGAACTTCCGGAGATCCTCGATTTCGCTGTCGGTGTACGATCGCGGCTCGTCGTGGATGAGACAGAGCGCGCCGATCGGCAGTCCGTCGGGAGTCTTCAGCGGGACGCCGGCGTACGAGCGGATGTCCAGTTCTTCGAGGACGTCGACGTCGGCGAATCGACCGTCGGACTGGACGTTCTCGACGATCATGTGGTCGTCTTCGAGCAACGTGTAGGTACAGATCGTATCTTCGCGGTCTAACTGCTCCCAGTCGGCGCCCTTGCAGGCCAGAAAGCGCTCTTCGTGGGCGTCGACGATCCCCGCGAACGCGACGGCGACATCGAAGTGACTGGCGACGAGGTCGCTGAGTCGATCGACGGTCTCTGCGGCTTCGAGGTCGGTGACGTCGTAGCGCTCGATGGCGGCCAGTCGCTCGTCTTCGGTCTCGGGGATCGGATAGGCGAGTTGGCTGCGCTGGCTGACGACGTTGCTGATCAACCGTGCCAGGGCCGTCACGGAGTCGGGGATCTCCTTGGGGAGGTACTCGACGACGACGCTGCCGAACGCTGCGGTTCGGATCGCGTCCGGCGTCGCGTTCGTATAGAGAATACACGAGAGGTCGGGCTGGTTGTCCCGGATCCACTCGACCAGTTCGAGGCCGGCCCCGTCGGGCAGGTCGTGCTCGGTGACGAGACAGTCGATGGCAGTCGATTCCAGGATGTCCACGGCCTCGTCGATCGTCGCACACGTCTCGACTGATGCGTCGACGAGCGGCGAGACTTCGAGGTCCGTGGCCGTCTCCAGCCGGGCGTCGTCGTCGGGATCGACGTAGAGGACGGACACGGGGTCTGCGTCCGGCATAGGTCTCATTGACGTTCCCAGCCGTATAGCTCTGCTGTCCCGAACCGGAAACGCGAAGCGTTTTTGCGTGGTGACGAAGTCATTTCAGGCAATGACTCTCCACAGCCGCCCGCGGGGTGATGCTCGTGACGCGTGAGAAGTACACCGAGATCACGGTCGTCGGCGAGGACGACACCGGGTTGATCGCGAACGTTACCTCGCTGTTGTTCGAGCGCGGCGTCAACATCGAAGACCTCGATCAAGCCGTTCGCGAGGGCGTCTTCCGGATGACCATGCTCGTCGACACTGCCGAGATGGTCTGTACGGAGGCGAAGCTCCGCGACGACCTGAACGACCTCGGCGACGACCTCGGGGTCGACATCAAGGTTCGCTTCCCGAAAGACCGGGAGACCCAGTCGATCGCCGTCATGGTCACCAAGGAATCCCATTGCCTGGAGGCCATCTTCGAAGCCTGGGCCTCCGGCGACCTCGGTGCGGACATCGACGTCGTGATCGGCAACCACTCCGATCTGCAGCCGCTCGCCCAGAAGTACGATGTCCCGTTCCACGACATCGGTGACGAGAAGGGCACGCCCGACGAGGAGGAACTGCTCGACTTGCTGGAGGAGTACGACTCCGATCTGGTCGTGCTCGCGCGGTACATGCGCATACTCTCGCCGGACGTGGTCTTTCGCTACGAGAGCCAGATCATCAACGTCCACCCGAGTCTCCTGCCGGCGTTCCCGGGCGCGTCGGCATATATGCAGGCCATCGAGGAAGGCGTCCGTATCGCAGGCGTCACCGCCCACTACGTGACGACCGACCTCGATCAGGGGCCGATCATCACTCAGCGGGCGTTCAACGTCCCCGACGACGCGACCGAAGAGGAGCTACAGCAGATCGGCCAGCCCCTCGAAGCCGAGGCGCTCATCGAAGCGATCAAACTCCACCTCACTGACGAGGTGTCGGTCCACCGCGGCCGGACGAAACTGCGCGACCCCGAGGACACCGACGCCCAGCTCGGCGCGCCCGAGAAGCTGGATCAGATCAACCCCGATCGGCCGATCGACGGCCTCGGGGAGTTCGTCGCAGGCCAGGAAGACGACGAGGAAGTCGAGGCGGACGACTGAGCACGAGAGTACGGTTCAGGGATCTGTAGAACACCAGTTCCTGCATTTTTCGTCTATCGATGACAGTGGTTCACTGTCCAGTCACGACGCTGTCGGTGAGATCGTCGAGCGTGCGCTCGATCTCGTATTCGGGTGTCGTGACGCGAATGGGAGCGTCTTCGGAGATATCTGCAAATTTGAGCTCCATCGTGTAGCTACCGTCGCCCTCGATCGGCGTGGCCTCGCGCTGACCCGTCGGGTCGTGGAAGGCCCAGGCGCTCTCGCCGGCGTACTCCCGTGCCGTCTGCCCGCGGATCTCGTAGCTCGCGGGTCGATTTTCCACGTCGTTGCCGGCGACGGGATAGCCCCGGTCGTACCAGGTCCAGAACCCCTCGTCGATGACGGCGACGTTCTCGAAACCGTTCTCGATCAGCGTGGACGCCCGAATCGACGAGAGGTGGTGCGGACAGCCACAGTAGGCGACGATCGTGGTATCTTTCGGCCATTCGGAGACTGGACCGCCTTCGAAATCGCTTCTGGCGGTACTCAACACCGCCCCCTCGACGTGGGACGCTTCGTACGAGGTTCGGCCGCGGGCGTCGGCGAACCGCACCTCGTCGTTCTGGAACCACTCGTAGGTCGTCTCGACTGGTGCGAGCGGGACCTCGTAGCCGTTGGTAGTCGTCGTCTCGAAGTCGTCGACGAACGACGACTGATTTTTGTCGTCGCCCCCGAGACAGCCGGCCACCGCCGCGACGCCCCCACTCGCCAGAAACGCACGTCGTTTCATTGCGCTGTCCTACCTGGGGGAATCTTGAGTACCTGACGCTTCGCGTCGGAAGAATTATAGATTACGGACGGTTTCGACGGCTTCCTCGATGGACGGGGCGTCGAAGACTGCCCGTCCCACGTAGGCGTTCGTGCCGGCACAGTACAGGTCACGGGCGGCCTGGATCACATCGTCCGCCAGTGGCGCTGGCTGGCGCTCACACAGCGACTTCCAGTCGGCGACATCCTGTTCGTCGGCAGCGACTTTCGCTTCGGAGACGGCCTCGACCCACTCTGGCTGGGTGCGCTTGTGGTACTGGCGGATGACCTCCTTGGAAACCTCCTGGCCGTCGTAGGCGAAGCGGTTCTCGTCGAAGGTCCCGACGACGTCGGCGACGCGAATCTCGCCGTTGTAATACAGACACTCGATCTTTCCGTCCTCGTGGACGAACCCGGTATCGGCGGCGCGCTCGTTGAGGATGTGATTGACCGACAGCGCCAGTTCCTCCAGGCGCTCGATGTCGGCTTTGCCCGCGATCCGGTCGGCTTCCTCGCGGTCGAGGTAGCGATCCTGCTCCTCGTACTTCGTGGAGAACTCGACGACCGGTTCGGGTAATTCGACGACTTCCTCGGGCCACGTCTCGACATCGAGGCCGTGATCGCTCGGCTCGGTTCGCGTGCGCAGCGAGGAGCCGACGGGGACGGTGTTTCGGAAGACGATCTCCAGCGGGATCAGGTAGTTCGCGCCCGCCGCGTCGTGATAGGCGTCGTAGTCGTAGTCGGTTCCCACGTTCGGGAGGTCCGGGACCTGCGTGAGCGAGATGGCCATCTCACGGGGGCGGTGACCGGCGTCGAGCGCCTCGTGGAGATCGATTGGCTCGCCCTTCGCTCGCGGCTGGTCGCCGCTCGCGTTCCCGGCGGTCCGCTGGGCCTCCCCCTCGACGACGCCCTCGTAGTGGGTCGGGATGTGGTTCTGGCCGAGCAACTCGAAGTTGAACGCGCCCATCACACACAGCGACGCGCCTTTCTCGGGGATCTGGTCGGGCATCTTCCCCCAGTCGAACACCGAGTAGTCGTCGGTGAACACGAACGACCCGCGGCCGAACGACTCGGCGGTTGGTTCCTCTTGAATTCGAAAGTCCTTGACGCTCGTCATTGGCAGACCCTTCCACCCCGGCAACCAAAGGGTTTGCACATCGTGGCGGCCACCACAGACGGATCGACTCTGTGGCTACCGAAGACCTATCAGACGGCGCGGTCAGTATTCATGTATGTACGAGGACATCCTCTTCCCGTTCGACGGCAGCGAAGGGGCGGCCGAGACTCTCCATCACGCCGCGGAGATTGCCAACTGGACCGACGGCGAGATCCAGCTGCTGTACGTCGCCGATACGACCGAGTACAGCACCACGCGCGTCCAGTCGACGGTCGTCGACGGACAGGTCGAACACGGCGAAGACGTCCTGGAGACCGCAGCCGAGACCCTCGACTCGCTGGCGGCCGACTACTCGACGGACGTCGTCCAGGGTGCGCCCGCCGAGACGATCGTCGAGTACGCCGAGAAATACGACTACGACGTGATCGTCATGCCGACCCAGGGCCGCCAGGGCCTCTCGCGGTATCTGCTGGGCAGTGTCACCGAGAAAGTGGTCCGGCTCTCGTCGATCCCAGTGCTCACTTCGCGGATGAACCCCGACGACGCGTTCGAGTTCCCATACGAGCAACTCCTGCTGGCGACCGACGGGAGCCAGTCAGCAGAGCACGCGGCCATGCACGGGCTCGATCTCGCGGCGGCGCTCGACGCCACCGTCCACGCGCTCTCGGCCGTCGAGACGGCCGTGATGGGTCCTGACGTCGAGGACGTCACGAACGCCGGCCGGGATGCCGCCGAGGAGGCCGTCGACACAATCGCGAACGCGGCCCAGCGGCGGGGGATCGACGATATCGTCCGGCACGTCGAGGACGGCGCGCCAGCGGAGACGATCCTCGACGTGATCGAAAGCGAGGACATCGACGCGGTCGTGATGGGGACGACCGGCCGCCGCGGGATCACGCGCATCCTGCTGGGGAGCGTCGCCGAGAAGACAGTCCGTTCGGCCCCCGTCCCGGTGATCACTGTTCACGGTCCAGACGAAGCCGAGTGAGTGGTGCGTTCTGAGTCCCTGTGATCGCCGGATCCGGAACGTCTTAGTGAGGCCCAATCGAGCCTCCAGGCGATGGCGAATCTCCCGCTCGACGTGACGATCATCGTCCTCACGACTGGCTTTATCTGGCTCGGGAGTGGGTGGCTCGAAGGTGCGAGTGAGAAGCTCTCGGCCTATTACGGACTCCCCGAGGTCGTCCAGGGATCGATCGTCACGGCGATCGGATCGAGCTTTCCGGAACTCGCGACAGTCGTCGTCGCAGCCGTTACGGTGGGTTCGCTGGAACTCGGCGTCGGTGCGATCGTCGGCTCGGCGATCTTCAACATCCTCGTGATCCCCGCGCTGGCCGGGATCGCGACCGAAGACGACATCGAGTCGAATCGGACGCTCGTCTACAAGGAAGCCCAGTTCTACATGCTCGCGGTGTCGGTACTCGTGATCACCTTCGCGATGGCCGTGATCTACTATCGCGTTCCGACGGTCGAGCACCTCTCCGGAGAGATCACGCGGCCGCTGGCGATGATCCCGATCGCCCTCTACGGGCTGTATCTGTTCATCCAGTATCAGGACACCGCCGAACACGAGGCCGATCCCGAGGCCGGCGCGGGCGTAGACGTCTTGCGTCAGTGGGGACTGCTCCTGGCGGGGTTGGTCGTCATCCTGCTCGCGGTCGAGCGGCTGGTTCACTCGATCGACGTCATCGGGACCGAACTGGGCGTCCCGGAGTTCGTGATGGGCGTGACGATCGCGGCCGGGGCGACTAGTCTCCCGGACGCGCTGGTCAGCCTTCGGGCTGCTCGGGACGGCCGCGGGGTCGCCTCGCTGGCGAACGTTCTCGGTTCGAACACTTTCGACTTGCTCGTGGCGATCCCGGTTGGCGTGCTCATCGTCGGGCCGACGCCGATCAACTTCTCGATGGCCGTCCCGATGTTCGGCGTGTTGACGCTGGCGACGATCCTCCTGTTTACCGTGCTGCGGACCGGACTCGCGCTCTCGACCGTCGAGTCCTACGCGCTGCTCGGGTCGTATATCGCCTTCGTCGCCTGGGTCGTCCTCGAAACCGTGAGTGATGTCGTCGACTACCTACCCAACTAGCGGCTGAAACGGCCGCCGACCCGCGACGTTTTTACGGCTCCCGAGCAAGTCCCGTGCAATGGCCGACCGGGCTTCGACCGGGACGAACGTGCCCCGGAATCGCTTCGAGTTTGCCCACCGTCCCGAAACCGACCAGTCGTTCGAGAACGCGCTTTCGAAGGCTCGCGACGGCACTCGACTGTCTGTCGCTGACGCCATCGCACTCCTCACGACCGGGACCGAGCGCGCGGGGATCGACCGAGAGCGCAAAGAGCAGGTGCTGGAAGCCGCCGACCGCCGCCGCGCCGAGGTTGTCGGCGAGGAAGTCACCGTCGTCGCCAACCTCAACAACAACGTCACCACGGCCTGCAACACCGGCTGTCTGTTCTGTAACTTCAAGGACCGCTCCGAGCAGTTCCTGATAGAGAGCGACAGCGACCACGGCGGATTCACCAAGACGCCCGAACAGAGCCGCGAGATCGTCGCGAGTGCGCTGGAACGCGGGATCTACGAGGTGACGTCTGTCTCGGGACTCCACCCGGCGTTCGCGCTCGATGGCGAGCACCGCGAGATACTCGAATCGAGCGATCGCGGGGATCTGAACTACAAATCTCCGTCCCGGTACGAGACCGATCCCGGAACCTACTGCCAGCAGATCGACGCGATGGACGTCGGCGGCGTGCACGTCCACTCGATGACGCCCGAGGAGGCCGCCCACGCTCGCCGCGGCACCGACTGGGACTACGAGGAAGTCTACCAGCGACTGGCCGAGGCCGGCCTCGATTCGGTTCCGGGAACGGCCGCCGAGATCCTGGTCGACGAAGTCCGGGGCGTGATTTGTCCGGGCAAGATCGACACCCAGGGGTGGCTCGACGCCATCGAAGCGGCCGCCGCGGTCGGGCTGGATACGACGGCGACGATGATGTACGGCCACGTCGAGAACGAGGCCCACCGCGCCCTGCACCTGCAGCGCGTCCGCGAGTTGCAGGATCGGACGGGAGCGATCACTGAATTCGTCCCCCTCTCGTTCGTCCACCGGAACACCCCGCTGCACGAGCGCGGGATGGTCGACCGTGGCGCGAGCACCGACGAGGACGAACTGCTGATCGCCGTCTCGCGGCTCTTCCTCGACAACGTCGAGCACATCCAGTCGTCGTGGGTGAAATACGGCGACGCCCAGGGACTGAAGATGCTGACCTGTGGCGCGGACGACTTCATGGGGACGATCCTGAGCGAGGAGATCACCAAGCGCGCCGGCGGGGACTTCGGTGAATATCGCTCCTTCTCGGAGTACGTCGAGATGATCGAGTCGATCGGCCGCATCCCGGTCGAGCGCTCGACCGACTACCGACAGCGTCGTCGGATCGAGGGGCCGCCCTATGGGCCTGTTCTGGGACCGAACGCCGACGGGACGCCGCTGGTCTGAGGGGACGACACGAGAGTTCTGTCCGGAGCAATAAAGTAGATGTAGTGACATCACGTGGACGAATGGCGACGTTAGACGGCCTGTTCACGATCCAGACGTCCGCAGGCCACGAACGAATTTTGAAGTTGAGTCCCGAGACGGCGGAGGTGACACCGGTCGTCGACCTCGACGCCCCATCTCGTTTCGGGCCAAACGCACTTGCGTTCGGTCCAGGCGGGCGCATACTCGGCAACAGTGGCTCGGGGAATTACATCTTCGAAATCGATCCGGAAACCGGCGCAGTCGAGCGCTTACGCTCGATCGGTCCCTCACTCCCCGGGATGGCATTCGTCGACAGCGATACCGTCTACGGACTCGACAACGATAACGACCGATTGGTGCGAGTCGATCCCGAATCTGGTGCGTTGACGACGGTCGGGGGCTTCGGCCGAGATCTCGACCACGTCGGACTCGGGGTCGACTTCGAGACGAAGGAACTCTACGCGGTCGGTGGCCGAGGCGACGGTGATCCCGACCGACTGTACCACGTCGACAAGACCGACGGGTCGGTCACTCCGGTCGGGACGACAGGGGTCGATCTCGATTCTGTCGGCGTCGAGTTCGTTCCTGGGAACGGAAACCTCTACGCCTTGCGTGGCGACGAGCCGGAGACGACGACGCTACGAAAGCTGGATCTCGAAACCGGTGTCGGCGTCGAGATCGGCCCAGTTCCCGTTGGCGGCCTGGCGAACCTCGGTGCGCCCTGGCCCCAGACGACGGTCGAACCCCCGACACCACCGGAGACGGCGACACCAGTTGGAGGTGGTGGCTCGACGCCACCGTCGACGCAGACGCCGGTCGATCCTGACGACCTCGACTTCCGTGCGGGATCGACGGTAGAAGTCGACGTCGGCTACGGAAACTACTACGTCGTGACTGATATTCCGGACGCGAACGGACGACCGGCGGTGACGACGACTGACTTCTCGCTCGTCGCTCCGGAGGTCGCTCACGACGCGTTCATCACCGAATCCTGGAAGTCGTTCGGCCCCTCGTTGATCGACTGGCAAAAGCAACTCGCAGCGACCAGACGGAGGGCGGGCGAATTTAGAGCACTCGAGTTACTTTCGAAGGCTGTCGATCTCGGCGTCGAGTCACTCGAGACGTACGCACTCGCACAGGTCAACCCGTCACTCGCACTCGGATCTGCCGTCGATCTTTATTTCGAGTCGATCAACTGGGTCAACACGGAGGTCAACGACCCGTACGAAGAAGGGTTCGGGAAGATGACTCGAACACTCGCTGAGTGTCGGAATATCGATGCGTTAGCCGAGGACGTAACTTCTTGGTCGGAATTCAACGAGGGGTTGAATGCGACGGCAGAATTCGCGGTCGCGCTTGACGACATCGCTAGCAATGCAGACAATATCGCCGCTGCTTGGAGCCAGGCGACTTCGAACACGGGAAAGGTAACTGCTTCGCTGACGTCTTACGGTTTACAACAGGCCGCAGCATCGATCTTCGTTGGGGTCGCCGTCGACACGACTGTCACGCAGTTAATCGAAGGCGCACTCGACGCCAACGCCAAAATCACCGCCGCCGCTCACGCACACGAGGTTGCACAGATGACACTGATAGAACGAATCATCGGACTCGAACTGAAGCGGGAAGACGCCGCTATCACGCCTGCTGAGGCGGTCACGCTGACCCGACTCAAGGCTGCTCGATATCAGATGACGGCGCTGCTGGGCGAGATCGTCGCCAAACACTATGATGCTATGTCTGACCTCTGGTCTGGGGTAATCTGGAACGCAGTCGCAAATGCTGAGACCAACGCCAGACAGGCGCGCGAGATGGCCGACTCGAGCAGGCAGACGACCTACTGGACGTGGCGAATGATGGGATACGGTCTGAATCGGGCCGAGAATCGGCTCGAAAATTCACTCAATACTGGACGTGAGACGGCATGAGCGATCGACGAACGGTTCTGAAGGTGCTCGGCCTGGGTGCTGTCGGTGCCGGAGCAGCATACAGTACGGGTGTATTCGATAGTTCCTCACAAGAATCGACGAGTATCGATTCCCCGGCGGAAATGCGCGCTGCTGTCGCGGACGTCGCCCCTGATCAGACGACTCCTTACGCACCCGTAGCTTTCGACTACGAACCGATCGACGTCACCGTCGACGATCCGTACTTCAACCGTGTCGTCGCAGAGCCAGCGGCAGATGGCGACTTGCTCCGGATCGACCAGACCAACGGGGAACCTGCGGTGGTCCTCGCGGTACTGCGTGGAATCTGGACTATCGGGACCGATGAGACCGTCGAGGCGACTGTCGGCTCAGAAACGGTGACCCTGGCCGGTGGATCGAGTCCGACGCACTCGTTTGCCGCGCTCCTGGGTCTCACTTCGCTGGACGGACGGCAGAGCGTCGTCGTCGTTCGTGGTCAGACTGTCGAAGACGCCCGCGAACTCGCGACTGATCTGGAGTCGATTGGCCCGTGACCGGCTAGTCGGTGTGTTCCGTCTGCAGAGGATTCTCACCACGTTCCAGCACCGCTCGCAGACGCTCGCCAGCCGCGTCCTCCGCTTCGACGGCGGCTTCGATCCGGTCGGAACACCAGCCGTCGCGATAGTGGTGCTCGTAGACCGGCAGCCGCTCGCGCAGCGGGACGCCGGCTTCGTCGGCGATGTCCTCGAGTTCCTGGATGGCCGGCCAGGCGTACTCGGGATTGATGTGGTCGTCTGTCACCGGCGAGACGCCGCCGAGGTCGTCGATTCCGCAGTCGAGCAACTCCCTCACAGGAGCGAGGTTCGGCGGCGACTGGACGCTCACCTCGGGGGGGAGGGCTGCGCGGGCCATCGCCGTCACGCGGCGCATCGTCTCCAGACTGGGAGAGCCACCGCTCCAGCGCTCGTTCTCGACGACGGGCTGGACGATCACTTCCTGGATGTGGCCGTATCGCTCGTGTAGCTCGCGGATGGCCAGCAGGCTCTCTGCTCTGTGGTGCCAGTCCTCGCCGATCCCCACGAGGATCCCCGTCGTGAACGGGATACCAAGTTCGCCCGCGACTCGAAGGGTATTGAGCCGCTGGCCCGGGGATTTCGCCCGCGGGCCACCGTGAGCCTGTACGTCGGCAGTCGTTTCGAGCATCACGCCCATCGAGGCGTTGACGTCGGCGACCGTCGCCATCTGCTCGCGGGTCTGGTCGCCCGGATTGGCATGGGGGAGCAACCCCTCGTCGAGGGCGATCTCGCAGGCCTCCCGGAGGTACTCGTGGATCGAGTCGTGGCCCCACTCCTCCAGCTGGTCGTGGATCTCGGTGTAGCGGTCGTCGGGGTCGTCCCCGAAGGTGAACAGCGCTTCCGTACAGCCGACCGCCGCGCCGTCACGGCAGATCTCCCGGACTGCCTCGGGTGACAGGAGGCTGGCCTGTCCGGGCGGGTCGTAGTAGGTACAGTACGTACAGGTGTATCGGCAGGCCGTGGTCAGGGGGACGAAGACGTTGCGGGCGAAGGTGAGTTCGGCGGCGGCCTCGACGCTATCCGGCGTGATCGACAGCAGCCGCTCGACGTCGCGCTCGTCGATTTCGATCTCGATGTCGTACGCCTCGCTGCCCGGAAACACGCTCGAAAGTTGCGGATTCGGGGGTAAAAGGATACCCCTCCTCTTGCCTCGGCTTGGTCGGCCGCGTCGGGCGGGGACACGATCCCCCTGCGGGAGTCGGCGTGACCGTTTCGGGGCGTCCAGACGGACTCGTTGAGACGCCCGAACGGTCATCTCCGGTCGGGCCCCGGGAGCAGGGGCCACTGCCAGCGGTGTGCACGGATCCGTGCGTCTGAACGAAGACGCTCGTGTATAAAATGCGTTGTCCAAACTCCGACTCAAATTCGTCTCTATTCCGTCGGAAATCCGTCCGGGATCACTTCTGGTGGACGCGCCAGGTGAGCCAGGACTCCAGCGTGTAGTTGACGAAGAAGCCGACGCCGATCCCGACGAGATTGGCCAGCGGATACCAGACGTCCGTCGTCTCGGTGACGATCACGAGGACGGTCGTCGCGGTGAGCAGGCCACCGATCCGCACGCCGTTCGACGTCACGAGCCGGCGGAGGCGAGCACGCAGCGACGTCTTCCCGAACGTCGAAAAGGTCCAGCGCTCGTTGATCGCGAACATCACCAGATACGAGATCTCCGCGCCGAGCAGTTTCGAGGGGATCAGCGCCCAGCCGGCCAGTCCGTGAAACACCAGCAACAGCGACATGTCCACGGTCGTCCCGACAGTGCCGACGGCCATGAACTGCAGGAGTCGATCCGTGGCGACCAGGCTGCGCAGCCGGTCGCGGAGCACGTACGTCTCCATAGGCTCGCTCGTCAAGCTAGTACCTTGCCCGAACGGAAATATCTTCCTATCCTGTGACAGGACTTGTTGGGAGCTAGTGAAAATCCGGTCAAATAGGCCGAAAACGTCAGGTCAGTCACGTCTGACAGTTGTCACTCCGTCGTCTTCAGCGTGGACATCGAAGCCGTGGTCGACCAGCCAGGCAGCCGCCGCACCTTCTGAATGGAGCAGTACCTCCACGAGGTCGGACGGGTCGTCGACATCCGTCGAGAGTCGAAACGAGTCGACGCTGGTCGTCTCTCGCCCCGCAACTGCCGCACGCTCGCGGTGATCGCGGATCGAGACGCCGTGGTAGTCGACCCGGAAATCGGGGTGGCGTGCGAGGACGACGTTCGTCCCACCGCTCCGGCCAGGGACGAGGACGACTTCGCCCTCGGCCTCGAAGACTCGGTCGAGCGCCTCGGGCGTCGTGAGCGCGAGATCGGCCATGACGACGGTCACGGGTCCGTCGCGCCTCGCCAGCACCGCGTTGATCGCCTCTGAGAGCGAACGGTCGTCCACCTCGACCGGCCACTCGACGTCTATCCCGGCCGTCGCGAGTACGGTTGGTTCGTGCCCGGTCTCCTCGACGGCGCGACAGACGTCATCGAGCATGGCCCGAGCGAAGTCACGTCGCTCGTCGGGATCGAGAACGGGAGCAAGGCGGGTTTTCGGATCGCGGGCGTCGAACGGGACGACGACGTGCATCTACCGGAGTTTGTCGTAGCTGTCCTGCTGGTTACGGTAGTAGTAGACGCCGCCACCGATCAGCGCCAGCACGACGAGCGCGCCCACGCCGTAGAGGATCAGCGTCATCGTGTCCTGGGAGCTTTTGGCCTCGTTCGCTGTCTCTTCTGCTTGTTCGGCGTTCGAGATTGCCTGATCGAAGTTCCCAGTCTCGTAGAAGTCGATGGCGTTCTGCAAGTAGGACTGTGCGTCTGCGTTGTCGGTCCCGCTGACCGCTTCGTCGGCGCTCTGGATCGCGTTCAACGCCTGTTGGCTCTCGTTGGTGTAGTGGTGGATTTGCACCGTCTCGATGGTGCTCTCACCCTGGCCGACGGCCTGGGACAGTTTCGCGGCTTCGAATCGCTGGGGCGGGTCGTACTGGAACTCCTCGACTGGCGGAGCGTCACCGGTGATCGTCACAACCACGTCGGTCACGTTGTCAGCGTTACTGATGCCCGTCTCGAAGGAGTCCTGGCCGGTGTACTCCTCGGTCGTGTTTCCGGCCGGCCGGACCTTCGTCACTTCCCAGCCAGTCACGTTGGTCAGCTGGGTCGTTCCGCGGAGGGTCCACTCGTCGTTGTCCGAGTAGAGATTCGAGAGCGTCACCGAGACGGAGACCTCCTCGCCGACCTGCGCCTCGTCGGGAGCCGAGGTGTCCGAAGCTGTCACCGCCGCGGCAGTACCGACTGCCGCCATCGCGATCACGAGCGCTACCAGTGCCGTCGTGCCTTTAGAAGAGGGGATCAAGCTCATCTTCATCGTCTTCGACCAACTGCTCTAAGTTTTCTTCGCTTTCCTGGCGGATCTCGTCGATATTCTCCTGTGCCTCGATCGCCACTTGCTGGAGTTCCTTGATCCGGGGGACGTTGTGCACGCCCGAGAGCAAGATCACCGAGGCGACGTACGCCGATTCGGAGACGGGGTAGTCGCCACCGCGAACCTCCATGCTCCCGGTCTGCTCTTCGAGCCACTTCCGGCCGCGCTCGATCCCCTTCCGGTTGAGTTCGTTGGGTGGTCCCGACAACACCAGCAGCGCGCGCTCGGCCCCGTCGATCTCACAGGGCAGCGTCAGGCGGCCGAGCGCGGCCTTCCGGACCAGCGAGGTGATCCGGTTGGTCGTGTTCGCGGCCTCCATGCTGTCGTTGGTTGAGTCGCTCTTGAAGCGCGAGAGCAGTCCGCCGTCGGAGCTGTTCTCTACTTCCTCGGCTGCGTATCCCACTGTGGAGACGCCGCCGGAGGCGAGCGTGTTGACGATCTCTGAGGAGTCGACGACGCTCTCGGCGACCTCGCCGTCGCCGGTGACCTCGCCCGCGCCGAAGAGGATGCCGAAGCGCTTGACGATCTCGTCGTTGATCTCGGCGTAGCCCGACTCCATGGACTCGCCGGTCTTGCGCCAGGCGTCGTTGTCGAACACCAGGAGGTTGTCGACCTCCCGGACGAACGTCTGGAAGGATCGGGCGGCGTTGAGCGTGTAGATGCCGCCCTCGTCACTGGAGGGGAGGATACCGAGGCCGTAGACGGGTTCGGTGTAGATCCGCTTGAGATGCTTGGCGAGGACGGGCGAGCCGCCGGAGCCGGTCCCGCCGCCCAGGCCCGCGATGATCAGGAACGCGTCGACTTCGTGGACCGGGATGTTGTCGATGACGCTCTGGATCTCGTCGATGTCCTCCTCGGCGATCTCCGCGCCGAGTTCGTTGTCTGCACCGACCCCGTGGCCCTTCACGCGGGCCTGGCCGATGAGTACGCGATTCTCGTCCGGAACACGTTCGAGTCCGAGCAGGTCTGCCTTGGCGGTGTTGACGGCGACGGCGGAGCGGACGATTCCACTGCCTGTCCGTTCGTCGTATTCGAGGAACTTATCGACGATTTTCCCGCCGGCCTGCCCGAAGCCGATCATCGCGAGCTTCATAGGTGGTTCTCGTGGTAGAAAGAAACGTATAATCATTAAAAGCCTTGTGCCCGTCTATCATTTCTAAGAACAGATACTGCCTGTAAATAATGGTAAAACGACAAGAATTCGGAACGGGTGGCAGATCTTGTCAGGACAGCTCCAGGTAGTCACCGAAGGTCCGCAGCTCCGATTCGTCGATGTCGAAGTGATCGACGTCGTTTTCGGAGATGTTGCTGACTTTCAGGCCGTGGTACTGGTCGCGGTCCATCGGGAATCCGGGGAGGACCCCGAGCGTCGTCAGCCCGATACCTGCAAGCGCCATGGGTAGGGGGACGATCTTCACTGATTTGCCCTCGCTCTCGTAGACCATCTCGGTCACGTCCCGGAGCGTGAGTGTCTCCGGGCCGCCGATCTCGTAGATCTGCCCCGCGCCACTCTCGTCCTCGATCGCGTCGGTCATGATCTCGGCGAGATCGCCGACCCAGATCGGCTGGAAGACCGTCTTCTTGCCGCCACCGGGCAGAGGATACAGCGGGAGGCCCGGCGCGAACAGCTTCTTCAGGCGCTTGGTGAAGGGGACGATCTCGTCACCGTCGCCGAAGACGATCGACGGCCGGAAGATGACCCACTCTAGCCCGGACTCTTTGACGACTTCCTCCGCCCGGCCTTTCGCACGGAGGTAGTGAGTCGGGCCGTTCGGGTCGGCGTCGACGCCGCTCATCTGGACGATCCGATCGACGTCGTGAGCCTCGGCGGCCGTGACGACGTTTTTCGTCCCGCCGAGGTGGACTCTCTCGTGCATCTCGTTGCCGCCGTCGGGCGTGAACAGCGGCGAGAGCGCGACGAGATTGACGACGGCGTCCTGGCCTTCGAACGCGTTCTCGATCGAGTCGTAGTTGGTGACGTCACCGGCGGCCGTGTCGACGGCCCCGGGGAGAACCGACGGATCCGGCTCTCGGGAGAGGCTGGTCACGTCGTGGCCGCGTTCAGCCAGTTCCGCACAGAGGTTCCGTCCCACGAAGCCGTCGCCACCGGTCACGAGTACCTGCATACTCCGTTCGACGGCCGGATACGGTATAAAAATAGCGCGCAAACAGTTTGGGCGAGCGAGAGCGGGTCGCGGACCGATCACGACGGTCTTACAACGTTGCCGCCCGACGTCGGCGTATGCTCGTCACACTGGAGGGGATCGACGGCAGCGGCAAGACAAGCGCCTGGGAGGCGTTAGGCGATGTCTCTCTCGACGCGGAGACGACGTTCACACGCGAGCCGACCGACTCGTGGTACGGTGAGGCCGTCGCGCGCTCGATCAGCGACGACGGCGCGGACTCGCTGGCCGAACTATTCCTATATACCGCAGATCACGCCCACCACCTCTCTTCGGTGATCCGACCCGCACTGCAGCAGGGTGAACTGGTCGTCTCCGATCGGTATTCGGACTCCCGGTACGCCTACCAGGGGGCGACGCTGGCCGACCATCCACGGATCGAGGACGCCCTCTCGTTCGTCCAGCGAATTCACGAACCGTGGACACGCCCCCCGGACCTGACCCTCTACCTCGACGTCGACCCAGAGGTGGGCGCGAAGCGCGCCGGCACGACCAACAAGTTCGAACAGGCCGCGTACCTCCAGCGCGTGGCCGACAACTACGAACGCCTCATCGCAGCTGAACCCGACCGTTTCGTCCGAATCGACGCCGAACAACCACAGGAAGACGTCCAGCAGGCGATCGTCGAAGAGCTCCGACAGCGCCTGTAAACTACATCTCGCCGCGGGCCGTCTCCCCGCAGTTTGGGCACTCCCAGTCGTAGTTGAGTCGTGCCGAACTCACGATCCCATTGCCGTGTTTCTCGACGCGCAGATTCCCCCGTTTCCGAGCGCAGGCGATGTGATAGCCCCCATCGCAGTGTCCGCACGTCTTCTCGGCCCCGCTCCCCCCACAGAACATACACGCGCCTGTCGCTCGATTGACGCTCATGATCTACCATGTTGTTTCTTTACGATCAAAAAACCTCCCCTCGGGGGCAGAAGTATATATTAATTGTATATCTATATAGGCGAACGTGGCCGAAATAGAACCATTCAAGTATTACTCGGTATTGAGTAAACAATGCGAGCAAACGTCGGCTCGCACTGTGCCCGAGAACGATTGCTTCTGACATGGTGATCGGGCCCCCCTGTGCCCCCTCTCTTCGTTTCGGACAGCTCGACACAGCAGCTACGTCGGGACACACCCAATCCTTAATGGCTTTTCACGATAAACTCGGGCTATGTTCGACGAGGCGGAGTTGTCGCGGATTCGCGAGGCAAAGCGCGAGTGGGACGAGGAGACGCTCGATCCCGTGCTCGACTCCTACGGCGAGCGGGCAGACCGCTTCGCGACCGTCTCCAACCACGAGGTCGACCGTCTGTACACCCCGGCAGACATCGCGGATCTCGACTACGACGACCACCTCGGCTTCCCAGGCGAGCCACCGTACACCCGGGGCGTCTATCCGACGATGTATCGCGGGCGAACCTGGACGATGCGCCAGTTCGCTGGCTTCGGCACGGTCGAGGAGACCAACGAGCGCTTTCACTACCTGATCGAGGAGGGTCAGACCGGCCTCTCGACGGCGTTCGACATGCCGACGCTGATGGGGATCGATTCGGACGACGTCATGGCAGAGGGGGAAGTCGGACGCGAGGGCGTCGCCGTCGACACGCTCGCGGACATGGAGATCCTCTTCGACGGGATCGACCTCGCGGACGTCTCGACCTCCTTCACGATCAATCCCTCTGCACCGGTGATCTACGCGATGTACGTCGCGTTGGCCGACCAGCGCGGTGTCCCCCGCGAACAGCTTCGAGGGACCCTCCAGAACGACATGTTCAAGGAGTTCATCGCGCAGAAAGAGTGGGTCATCCCGCCAGAGCCGTCGCTGAAGCTCGTTACCGACGTGATCGAATTTTCGGTAGGGGAGACACCGAAGTTCAAGCCCGTCTCGATCTCGGGCTATCACATCCGGGAAGCCGGGTCGACTGCGATCCAGGAACTGGCCTTTACTCTGGCAGACGGCTTCGCCTACGTCGAGGACTGTATCGACCGCGGGCTGGACGTCGACGAGTTCGCCCCGCAACTCTCGTTTTTCTTCAACAGCCACAACTCGATCTTCGAAGAGGTAGCCAAGTTCCGGGCCGCACGGCGGATCTACGCCCGGGTCATGGACGAGTGGTACGACGCCGACCGCGAGCAGAGCCGCAAGCTCAAGTTCCACACCCAGACTGCGGGGCAGAGCCTGACCGCACAGCAGCCGCTAAACAATGTCGTCCGCGTCACGTTACAGGCACTGGCTGGCGTGCTGGGCGGGACCCAGAGTCTTCACACCAACAGCTACGACGAGGCGCTGGCACTGCCGAGCGAGGACGCCGTCCGCGTCGCGCTTCGCACTCAGCAGATCATCGCCGAGGAGTCGGGCGCGGCCGACATCGTCGACCCGCTGGGCGGGAGTTTCGCCGTCGAGAAACTGACCGACGAGGTCGAACGAGAGGCGATGGACTACATCGAGGAGATCCGCGAGAAAGGAGATGGCTCGATGCGCGAGGGCGTCCTTCGGGGAATCGAGCAGGGCTTTTTCCAGCGGGAGATCCAGGACGCCTCCTACGAGTACCAGCAGCGCGTCGAGGAGGGAGCGGAGACCGTCGTCGGCGTCAACGCCTACACCACGGATGGCGACGAAGACACCGAGATTCTCACAGTCGACGAGTCGGTGCAGGAGCGCCAACGTGAACGCCTCTCGCGGGTCAAAGACGAGCGCGACGATGATGCTGTCCGTGACGCACTGGCGGAGATCGAGGCCGCGATCGAGCGGGCGGACAACACGATGCCCGCGATCGTCGACGCAGTGAAAGCCCAGGCGACGATGGGCGAGGTCATGCGCGTCTTCGAGGGGCACTACGGGACGTATCGCGAGGGCACGGGCGTCGCAGATTGAGGACTGCACACCAGCAGACGCCACTCATCGGCAAACACCGCTCTCGGCACGCGATTGCAGCAGGGGATACTTTCTTTGTACCCTCGCGTGAACTCCGAACTACGATGGTCGACGATGATAATTCCGAACTGGAAGCACGACTCCCCGACCAGGACTACTACCGGCCGCCACCGGAGTTCGTCGGGCAGGCGAACGTCTCCGACCCGGCGATATACGACCGCTTCGAGGATTTCCCCGAGGGCTTCGAGGAGTACGCCGAGCTGCTCGAGTGGGAATCGCGCTGGGACGAGGTGCTGGACGACTCGAACCCACCCTTCTACGAGTGGTTCGTCGACGGCGAGTTGAACGCCTCGTACAACTGTATCGACCGTCACCTCGACGAGCGCAAGAACCAGACAGCGCTGCTGTGGGAGGGCGAAGACGGCGAGCAACGCAACATCACGTATCAGGACCTCTACCGCGAGGTCAACAAGATGGCCGCCGCGCTCGAAGACGCCGGTGTCGAAGAGGACGACGTCGTGACGCTGCACCTCCCGATGTTGCCCGCGCTCCCGATCACGATGCTCGCATGTGCCCGGATCGGCGCGCCCCACAGCGAGGTGTTCGCGGGCTTCTCCGCGCAGGCGCTGGCCGACCGAATCGACGACGCGGGCAGCGACGTGGTCGTCACCGCTGACGGGTACTACCGCCGCGGTGACCTCCTCAACCACAAGGAGAAGGCCGACGAGGCCTGCGAACTCGCCGAGAAAGACGTCGACAAAGTGCTGGTCTGGGAGCGCCACGAGGGCGAACTCCACCCAGACGCCGAACTGGAAGAGGGACGGGACGTTCTGGTCTCTGAACTACTGGCCAACAACGAACGCACCCGCGTCGACCCCGTCACGCGAGACGCCGAAGACCCCCTGTTCCTGATGTACACCTCGGGGACGACGGGCAAGCCCAAGGGCTGCCAGCACCGCACGGGCGGGTATCTCGCCTACGCCACGGGAACCTCGAAGTACGTGCTGGACATCAAGCCCGAGGACACCTACTGGTGTGCGGCGGACATCGGCTGGATCACCGGCCACACCTACATCGTCTACGGGCCGCTCTCGCTCGGGACGACGAGCGTCATGTTCGAGGGTGCGCCCGACCATCCCCACAAGAGCCGCATCTGGGAGATCGCCGAGAAGTACGACGTCGATATCTTCCACACCTCACCCACCGCCGTCAGGCAGTTCATGAAGTGGGGCGAGGAGTACCTGGAGGGCTACGATTTCGACTTCCGGCACATGACCACGGTGGGCGAGCCGATCCAGCCGGAAGCCTGGAACTGGTACTACGAGCACATCGGCGACAGCGACGCCGTGATCGTCGACACCTGGTGGCAGACCGAGACCGGCGGCCACCTCATCACGAACCTGCCCGCGCTGGACGACATGAAGCCCGGCAGCGCCGGCAAACCCGCGCCCGGTATCCAGCCGGCGATCTACGACGACCGCGGCGACGAGATCGAACCCGCGTCCGGACGGGCGGGCAACCTCGTCATCGAGCGCCCCTGGCCCGGGATGCTCCAGACCGTGTACGGCGACGACGACCGCTTTATCGACGAGTACTGGCGTGACTTCTCCGAGACCGACTCCGACGATCCCGAAGACTGGGTGTACAAGACCGGCGACGGTGCAGTCCACGCCCAGGACGGTTACTTCCGCATCCTCGGCCGGCTGGACGACGTGATGAACGTCGCCGGCCACCGTCTGGGAACCATGGAACTGGAATCCGCAGTGTCGGAGGTCGAAGAGGTCGCCGAGGCCGCCGTCGTCTCCCGGAACGACCCCGAGAAGGGCGAAGTGCCGGACGTCTACGTCACGCTTCGAGAGGGTGTTGATCCCGGGGGAATCGAGGACAAGATCGTCGCGGCGGTCGAGCGCGACATCGGAAAGTTCGCCCGGCCGAACGCCATCGTGATCGTCGACGACTTGCCCAAGACCCGCTCGGGCAAGATCATGCGCCGCCTCCTGGAGAACATCTCCAACGACGACGACCTCGGTGACACGACGACGCTTCGGGACCCGAGCGTTCCCGAACGAATTCGGGATCAGCTGCAGGACTAGGCTCTCACAACGGAATCGAAGCGACGCGCTCGAACTCTTCTGCGCCCTCTGGTCGATACGTTATCTCGACGTTGCCGACGGTAAGCTCTCGCTCGAAATCGTAGTCTGAGGTGCGCAGGAACCGGACGATGTCGCCGACTCGCTCGCTATCGAAGCCGAGCGCGAGCGCGACGTGCGGGAACCACCGATGTGGTTCGTAATAGGGGGTGGGCGCAGTCCCACACTCTCGTGCAACTTCGACCACGTCTTGATGCAGACTCGTGAGCCGGGGCGACTTCGCGACCGGGATCCAGACGTGATCACCCGGAAAGATCCCGAACCCGTCAGTTCGAACCTCGAAGGGGTCCCAGTCCCCGAGGGCGGTTTCGAGCGCCCTCTCGAGCGCGTCGATATCGCTGTCGCCGTCGAGTCCGTAGAGCGTGAAATGCGGAATAGGGTTCGAGATACCGTTCGTGCCGAACTCCTCTGCGATTTCGTTCCAGACGGATTCGACATCGCTGTGATAGGGTTCCGGTAGGGTCGGTCCGACGATGATCATCGTGCTCCGGGCTGGCCCAGCCACGAGCAAAAGGCTTCCGCCAGCGCGTGTCTGTCACTCCACGCGCTTGTCGTCGAAGCGCTCGGCGACGAACTCGACGGTGAGCATGAGCGCACCGAGGCCGATACTCACGTAGATGACGCCGAAGACGACCATCCCGACAGGTGTCGGCGGAAGCTCGATAACGCCGAAGAGCACGGGATTCAGCCCGTCGGGGTTGATCGTTCCAATGATGAACCCCATGAGCGCGGCGATGGTGACGACCGTGGCGTAGACGACGTAGAGGACGCGCCGGCCCTGCCACCGCGAGGCGGTAGATTCTGTCACATCGGTCGTTCGGGCCGAGAGCGATTAGTCTTTTCACTTCGAGTCCAAAGGGAGAGATATGTCCGACAAGGATCTGCTGTTCATCGTCCTCGCGCTGATCGCGTTCATGATGTTCGTCGCCGGGGTCGCGCTCATCGCGGGGTGATCGTGTGCCGGCGGCGCCCGAGCGTCCCGAGACGGGGAGATTAAATCCACCCGTGCCTGAGTTCGAGCAATGACCGACGATCGAATCTTCGTGCTGGAGTTCCTCGCCGTCCAGCTCGTCGTCGTCGCGGCGATGATCCACGTCGTCGTCGGCGTGCTGGGCTGGTCGAGTTGGTTCGAGGCCGGAATCCCCCTCCGGGCGGGCGCTCGCTATCCGCTACTCATCGTCTCTGGGATCGTACTGCTCGGCGGCATCGCCTACGCTCACACACGCGAGAATCGTCGCCCGTTCTACGCCGCCGGCACCCTCCTGATGGCTGGGTACGTTGTCGGCTACTACCTCTGGCACTTGCTCGGCCATCGGGAGTTCATCCTCTTTGGCGAGCAACGAGCAGCGAACGAGACGGTCTCTGTCCAGTGGTTCCTGGACCATCTTCTGGCCGGGCCGGCAGAACTTGGCGCGATCGTCGTCGAGGTGGCTGCTATCCTCGTCTTCGCAGCATTGCTGTACGTGACGCGTGCGGACAGCCCCACTGACTCGTAGCCACTCGCCATTGTCACGCGCCCAAAGCATTTACTGCTCTTTCCAGAAGCCGCCTGTATGGACCGCCGTCGCTTCCTCGCTGAGACGTCGCTGGTCGGGGGACTCGCCCTCGCTGGCTGTGTCTCTCGCCCGGAGGGGCAGTCGACCACGACGACACAGACAGCGTCGGGCCAGCACCCGTTCCAGTTCCAAGCGAGCGTCGTGGCCGCCGAACCGACTGTCTCTCGGCCTCCAGTGATCGACCTCGCGGTAACGAACACCGACGACACGACGCACGTCCTCACGACCCCGAACGACGACTTTCCGTTCCCGACCCCACAGGCGAGGGCCGACGGTTCGGCGCTGGTGCTCGACTCCACGCCCCCGCCGAGGCGAGAAGACGACTGCTGGCGCACGATCCCGACTGTCTTGCCGGCGATAGCGGGCCATCGATTCGAGCCTCGTGAGACGGTCTCGAAAGAGTATGCCGTGCTAAATCACGACTCTAACACTGCCTGCTGGCCCAACGACTCGTACGAATTTTCGCAGGAGTACGCCCTCGATCCCGACGACGAAACGACGTTCGACGGCGACACGTCGTTCACGTGGGGGTTCACTGTCGTCGTCACTGCAGAGTCGTCGATCGTGGTCGAAGAATAGTCGGTCGCTCCAAAATCAACCCGCAATTTTGGACTGCCGGTAGATCGTAGATCTACCGTTGCTCGGAATCCGCATCCGCGGATTCCTCGCCCCCGTCCGCCAGGGCGATATCGTCCTCACGGCGGCGTTCGAACCAGCGGAACTCGCGACTGTAGAGGTCGTCCTCCTTGAGGTTCCACGGATCGCCGTCGGTGATCCGCTGGCCCTCCTTCCAGGAGGAGACGACGTTCCAGACGAAGATCAGCTGGCCGATCAGCAGCAGGAACGCGCCGACCGTGGCCGACTGATGGAGGATGCTGAAGACGTCGGTCGGACCGATCGCGAAGTTGTACGTCGCGTACCGGCGCGGCATTCCCAGGTAGCCCAGGATGAGCATCCCGAAGAACGTGATGTTCGTCCCGACCATCGTCAGCCAGAAGTGCCACTTGCCCAGGGTCTTCTGGTACATCCGACCCGTGTAGATCGGGAACCAGTAGTAGACGCCCGCGAAGATCGCAAAGGCGATCGCACCCATGATCACGTAGTGGAAGTGGCCCACGACGTAGTAGGTGTCGTGCAGCAGCATCGAGTCGACGGGCACTGCGGCGAGGAACACGCCGGTCACACCGCCGATGATGAAGTTCGCGACGAAGCCGATACAGAACAGCATCGGCGTCGTCAGCTTGATCTTCCCGTTCCACATCGTCGTGATCCAGTTGAACGTCTTGACTGCGGATGGTATCGCGATCGCCAACGAGACAGCCATGAACGAGGCCTGCAGGCGCGGGTCCATTCCCGTCGAGAACATGTGGTGTGCCCAGACGCCGAAGCTGAGCACACCGATCGCCAGCGTCGAGTAGACGACGAACTTGAACCCGAACAGCTTCCGCCCCGAAAAGCGCGGGATTATGTAACTGACCAGCCCCATCGGGGGTAACACCAGTATGTACACTTCGGGGTGGCCGAAGAACCAGAACAGGTGTTGCCACAGCAGTGCCCCACCGCCCTCGACAGCGAAGAAGGTCGTCCCGAGATTACGGTCCATCAGCAGCATGACCAGCGCGCTGCCCAGCAGCGGGAATGCGAACAGAATTAGCCCCGACTGGGTGAGCATCGTCCAGGAGAAGATGTCCAGATTCGCCCAGGTCACGTCGTCGTCACGCTCGGTGAAGATGGTCGCGATGAAGTTGATCGCCCCCATCGTCGCCGAGACGCCGGTGAGGTGCAGTCCAAGCAACATCATGTCCGCGCCGACGCCGCCGACCGACTCCGTCCCGGCTCCTGCCGACAACGGCGCGTACATCGTCCAGGACGTCTGCGCGGGTGCGATACCCGGGATGAGGAAGCCGCCCCAGATCAGGAGTGCCCCGGGCGGGAGTAGCCAGAAGGCGATGGCGTTGATCCGCGGGAACGCCATGTCGTCCGCCCCGATCAGAAGCGGGATGAAGTAGTTCCCGAACGCGGCGATGATCGGCGTCCCGAACAGGAACAGCATAGTGATCCCGTGGCTAGTCAGGAAGGCGTTGTACGTCTGCGTCTCGAGGATGTCGACGCCCGGCCACAGGAGCTCGACCCGCATCAGCATGACCATGATCCCGCCGACGGCGAACGCGATCAGCGCGTAGAGGCCGTAGAGGAGGCCGATGTCCTTGTGGTCGACCGTCGTGAGCCAGCGTGTGATCCCCGCTGGTTTCTCTGCGTGTCCATACCCGCTGTCCTCGCCGATGAGGCCCCCGCCGCCGCCCGCCAGTGGCGTGTACGACCGCCAGTTCTCGATCCGGGTGAGAACGGCGGCGACGACGATGAGGAGTAGCCCCATCAGCACAGTTATCGCGAGCTGTCCGCTTGCCATATGGGCCTCTCAGGACCGGGGGGTAAAGAAAGGATTGGATCGATCGGCAATGGTTTCAGTTCGACCCGTGATAACGGGGGCACTTTATGGTTCGTCGTCGGAGGCTGCGCCGTCGGGTTCGATCGTCGTGGTCTCGGCGTGGGTCCCCAGTTCCTTCTCCGCGCCAGCGATTGCCTTCCCGGCGTAGTAGGTCAGCACAGCCAGCAAGACGAACGTGGTGAAGACGATCGCCAGCTGGACAGTCGTGAACACCGAATCGAACGCGAACGGTCCAGGTGCGTACACCAGGAATACGACGAGGAAGAACGCCAGGATACCGAGGGGGATGACGTTGACCGTCAGGTCGAGCAACGTGTCCCGATCGAAGATTGACCTGTCCATATGCCAGCCATAGCAGAGGCGAGTAAATAGGCTGTTGGTTCGCGTCCGTGGTGGTCCCTACCGACCGGCGTAGCGCCCCATCTGCGAGAGGCCCAAGGCCCCGAGAAGAACGCCTGCGACCGCGATGGCGACGCCACGGCTGAGGAGTCGATAGCCGGGTTCGTTCGGTGTCTCGATCGCACCAGACACCGCAGCGGCCTCGAACTGTCCCTGGATGATGGCCAGCACCAGTGCGACGACCAGGAGTCCACCACCGACCGCCATCGCCGTCTTCCAGAGATGTGATGCGTACCCCGACTCGGTGAGAATTCCGGCGACGCTGCCACCGAACAGGAGCACGCCCCCGACGGCGATCGGGAAGACGCCGAGTACGATCCCGACTTCAGATAGTGCGAATCCGAGTGCGACAAACAGCGGCCACGGACTGGCCATCCGGTAGCGATCGCTGACTCCCGGTTTCTCGTTCATATCCCCGTTTGGGCGTCCACGGAAAAAGGCGCACCGATTGTGTCTGACGCGGCGCAAAGTATTTGGCCCACATACGACTTGTCCATGACAATGACGACGCGCACGGCCGACCGTGTCGACGAGTGGGACTCGCGCCCCTTCTCCGACGGCTACGAGGAGTTGCACACACTGGCCGACCGTTCGTTCTCCGGAGCGATCACGGCGGGACGAGCGACGCTCTACATGCTCAACGGCACAGTCGTCGGCGTCCTCGGCGGATCGATCGAGGACTTCGAAGACGCTACGGGAACAGTCTACGAGGCGCCGACGGCCGCGCTGCCGTTGCTTGCTGTGATGCAAGAGCGAAGCGACGAGGTACGCGCGAAATATTACAGCGAAGAGACGGCACTCGCCGAGGCTGACCAGCAACTCTCCGAGGGCGGATTCACTGGATACGTCGAACTGTCCGAAAACGTCCTCAGCGGCGACTACTACGTGGTTTACCACGGCGGCAAGTCGATGAGTGTCGCGTTCGTCGGCGAGTCAGAGCGACTCATCACCGACGAGGAAGCCTTCGAACAGGCTGACGAGGAAGTCGGCATCTACGAAGTCCGCCCAGCAGCAGTCGACCCGATCGAGATTCCAGAACCGGAACCGCCAGACGACGACGGTAGTGCGTCGGCCGTGCCCACGAACGAGTCGGCTGACGAACCCGCCTCGGAACCTGACGGACAGCCCGACTCCGGGTCGGCGTCCTCCGGGACGGCGCCGGAGTCTGGTTCGGGGGCCGCGACGAGGGATACCACGGAGGGAGCTGAAACCGCGGACAGGGACGCGGGAGAGCCTTCGACGCGGGAGGGCGCTCCGAGTGAGAAGCGGGCCGGCCGGAGTGAACGTTCGGGCGATCCCGAGCGGACATCCCAGCAGCAGTCGGCGAGCACCAGCACGGACCCGGACGGACCCGCTCGGCGGAGCAATCGGGACCCCTCACGCGGAGCGGACTCGTCGGGTGAATCGACTGCTGGGCGGACGCGTAACTCGTCGGATCGCGAGTCGAGTCAGCGACCGGGCAGCGAATCCAGTCGCTCCCCGGAGGACGAGCCGAGGCGGCCGGCGGACAGCGGATCAGAGCGGCCCCGGCGCGAAACCGAGCCACGCCAGTCCTCGCACGGCGAGTCACCCCAGCGCCGTCGCGACGACCGCGAGGGCCACGAAACACGATCGGAGACGGGTCAGCCATCGGACCGTCGCCGCCAGCAGCCTGTCGACGAGAGTCCCCGATCGGGGGCGAATCGCTCACGGAGGTCCCAGGAGCCGGTGACAGAGAGCAGGGAACCCGAGCGAGACCAGCGCGGGCGAGACCGGCGATCCGAGCGATCGGAGGCAACCGACAGAGCGACCGAGGTCGCCGAGCGAGCGATCTCCGAGGAGACGCCGTCGGGGGAGACGGCTGAACTCGAACATCGGACGATCCCGTCGGTCGACCCCGAGCGAACGTGGACGCCCGACGGCAGCGACAGCGAGCAAAGCCAGGCGCCCCCGTCGCAGTCGACGGGCCAGCAGGCACGCGAGAGGGGTACTCGCCGTTCGGCGCCGGGTAGTCGAGAGCCGGATACGAACGCCGAACTCGAAGAGGCACAGGCGGAGATCGAAGATCTCCAGCGTCGACTCGACGAACTGGAGACCGAACGCGCGGATCTGGAAGCCACCCGGGACGAACTGGCGTCTGAACGTGACGCACTCACCGAAGAACGCGACCAGTTACAGGCGGAACTCGATCGCGTGCGCACCGAGCGAGACGAACTCCAGGCCGAAATCGAGCAACTCCGCCAGGAACTCGACGAGCGCGAGAGTCCCTCGGAGACCGCTCCAGCCGCAGAAACGTCGCTCAGTCCGGCACAGGCCATCGACGGGACGAATCTCTTCGTCAGGTACGAATCGAAGGGCGACGCGACGCTGAAGAGTGCCCACGACGGCTCGGTGGACGCCGAAGCGGTCGACGCGAACCTCAACCTGGAGTATCATACTGGCTTCGAGGCCGACGAGGCGGCCGTTGACGGCCGCCCTTTCGAGGAGTTTCTCTTCGAGACGCTCCACTATCGATTCGTCGACTGGGTCGTCAGCACGCTGTTGTACGAGATTCGGGACACTGGCCACCAGAACGCGCTCGCGGACCTCTACGACGCGCTTCCCCGGATCGACCGCGCCGAACTGAACGGTTCCGTCACCGTCTCGGTCACCGAGGAAGGCGAAGAGCAACGAACACAGGAACACTTCGACGTCGTGTTACGCGATCGGATGGGCAACCCGCTGGTCGTGACGAACCTCAACGACTCACGTGAGGCCGCGACCGACGAGATGATGACCAATCTCGTGACGGCGGCAACGCGAGTCGGCGAGTCTAGCGACCACCTCGCGGGAGCCTTTTTCGTCACGTCGAGTTTCTTCGACCCTGACGCCCTGGAGACTGCAGCAGAGGCGTCCGGCGGCGGAATCTTGAGTCGTGACAAACGCGAGAGTTTCGTGCGACTGTCGCGAAAAGACGGCTTCCACCTCTGTCTGGTCGAGTCACGAGACGGCGGCTTTCACCTCGCGGTCCCGGAACTGTAGGACAGGCGGCACTCGGGGAATCGCTCAGTTCTCGATCTCGGCCGCACCGTCGATCTTCATGCCCTCGAGCTTCTCGATGATGTGATCGATCTTCTCGTCGAGGTCGTCGACGAACTCGGCGGTCTGCTCGGTCGTGATCGCACCCTGGCTCGAGGGCTCGATCAGGTTCTCCTCTTCGAGAACGCGAAGCGAGTAGCGAACCTTGTGATGTGGGTAGCCGGTCTCGTTAGACATCTTGACGATGCCGATCGGCTCGTTCTCGATGACCATCCGCAACACCTGCAGATGGCGCTCCAGCATGTCGACTTCCTTCTCAAGCCGGTCTATCATGGCATTTGTTAACTTGTGAGCCCAGGGTTTAAATGTTGTTGTATTTCCGGCCAGAAACCGCTGTAGCGAACTACAGCGTCGGCCTATTTACACGTTGTGATACATTCACTCGCAATCCGGCATGGTATATGATGACAGTTGAAGCGGAGGACGGACCGTAATCTGTTTACCCGGGTGGGCGGAATTCGGCCGTGATGACTGTCACGATCGTCGGCTCCCAGCTCGGAGACGAGGGGAAAGGCGGTGTCGTCGACCTCTACGGCGAGGACGCTGACCTCGTCGTTCGCTACCAGGGCGGAGACAACGCCGGCCACACCGTCGTCGAGGGCGGCGAGACGTACAAGCTATCGCTCGTCCCCAGCGGTGCGGTCCGGGGCAAGATCGGCGTGCTCGGCAACGGCTGCGTCGTCAACCCGCGCACGCTGTTCGAAGAGATCGACACGCTGCGCGAGCGCGACCTCGATCCGGACGTTCGCGTCGCGCGCCGTGCACACGCGATCCTCCCCTACCATCGCGTGCTGGACGGGATCGAAGAGGACGTCAAGAGCGAAGACGACCAGGAGGTCGGCACCACTGGCCGGGGAATCGGCCCGACCTACGAGGACAAGGCCGGCCGCCGCGGGGTCCGGATCGGCGACCTGCTCGATCCCGACGTGCTCCGCGAAAAACTGGAGTACGTCGTCCCGCAGAAGCGCGCGGTCGTCGAGGACGTCTACGGACTCTCCGTCGAGGACCTCGACGATCCCGACGCCTTCGACGTCGACGCGCTGTTCGAGGAGTACCGCGAGTACGGACAGCGCCTCGCCGACGGGGACCGGACCGTCAACGCCAGCGCGTTCCTCGCCGAGGCGATGGCCGACGGCAAGAACGTCATGCTCGAAGGCGCACAGGGGACGCTCATCGACATCGATCACGGTAACTACCCCTACGTCACCTCATCGAACCCGACCGCCGGCGGGGCCTGTACCGGCACCGGTCTCGCACCGGGTGTCGTCGGCTCCGGCGACGTAATCGGGATTGTCAAGGCCTACTTGACCCGTGTGGGTAGCGGACCCATGCCCACCGAATTAGGCGGCGTCGTCGGCGACACACCGGGCTACGAAGAACAGGGCGAAGGCGACAACGAGGAACTGGCGACGTACATCCGGGAGGAGGGCGACGAGTACGGCACCGTCACGGGTCGGCCGCGCCGGGTCGCCTGGCTCGATATGCCGATGCTCCGCCACGCCGCGCGTGTCTCCGGCTTCACGGGACTCGCGGTCAACCACGTCGACACGCTCGCGGGTCTCGACGAACTACAGGTCGGCCACAGCTACACGCTCGACGGCGAGGAACTGGAGACGATTCCCGCGACGACCGAAGAGTGGGCTCGCTGCGAGGCCAACTTCCGGACGTTCGAGGGCTGGCCCGAACAGGACTGGGACGAAGTGGCCGAGGAGGGCTACGAGGCGCTGCACGAGAACGCCCGCGCGTACCTCGAATACATCAGCGACGAACTCGGCGCACCGATCTACGCCGTCGGTATCGGTCCGGGCCGCGACCAGTCACTCGTCCTCGAAGAGCCGGAATTCTGATAGTGGTTACTGTCGAGACGCCCATCGACCGTCGTCGAACTACTCTTCGCCTTCCGACTGGCCGGGTTCACCGACCGCTTCCGTCGGCAGGTTGGAGTAGACCTCTGCCTCGAGGTCGTCGACCGATCCGAACTCCGTCTCGTTCGAACGTCTGATCACGTCAGCCAGCGGTTCTTCGCCGTCGGCGTACCGAAGGGTCACTCCACTCGTCTCCTTGCTCGCCGCGTCTCTGGAAACCGGGTAGTCGATATCGCCGATCTCGTCCCGTAGTTCGTTCAGTTTCACTGTCTTGGACATGTGCGTATCTACGTCGGGTAGGGATATAGTCGTGTTCGGGATTCGCGAACGCTGCTATGGGACCTCGTGTGAGGCCGATCGGCGACCCGTCCCGGGGGCTTTTTGACGACCCGGGCCGGAGGAGGGTGTATGAACGAGGACCTGCTGGACATCATCTGCTGCCCGCTGGACAAACACGACCTCGAACTCGACATCGAAGAGCGCGACGAGGACGACGAGATCATCGCCGGGACACTCACCTGCACCGAGTGTGGCGAGGTCTATCCCATCGAGGACGGCATCCCGAACCTCCTGCCGCCGGACATGCGCGAAGAGTCGCCGGCGTGAGATGGGCGCCGCCATTCGGGCCTGAACCTTTTTCTACTGTGCCTGCGCACAGCCAGTCGTGCCAGACACGCTGCCGGTGCACGTCAATCGCGAGGAGCTTCACGGGCTGGAGGTTCCCAACGAGTTCGAGACGACCGACTCTTTCGAGATCCGTCTCCAGAACCACGGCGAGTCCGTCCACGTGCACCTCCACCTCGACGACGCGCTCTCTGAGGTGGCACGGCTCGACGCGAACAACCACCACGTCGAGGCCAACTCGACCCGCAGCGTCACCGTCGACGTCGTCGGTTCGCCGCCAGCCCGGGGCAAACTCAAAGTCGTCACCGCTTACGGCGCGACGACCCGCTACGTCGACGTCGTCCTCGAAGAACCACCGGAGGAAGCCAACCCCGTCGCCGTCGACGAGTCACTCTCGAAACCACAGCCGCGCGAGCGCCCGACCCAGACGACGCAGATGGGGCGTTCGAATGACCTCCCGCTCGGTCCGGACGTGCTCGTGCTCGCGCTCGGCGCGGCGGCGCTCCTGCTGGCCGTCATCGGTGCGGTGGTCATCGACAACACGGTGGTCCTGCTGGGGTCGCTAGCCGTCCTTGCGGGCGTGCTCGTCGCGATGTACCTCCTGATCGAGTGACGACGTATCACCTGACTCACCGAGTCGACCGAACGGATCGCTACTCGGCGTCTTCGACGACTTCGATCGCGACGGTCGAGGCGTCGACGCTGACGCGCTGAAACTGCGTGCGGACGTGTTCTTTCGCGGCCTCCATCGCTCGCTCTCGCGTCTCGAAGCCGCGCGGACTCGGTGACTCGAAGGCGACGTTGATCTCACGATCGCCGACTTTCTGGAGTTGGCCGCCGCTCTCGACTTCGTAGAACGAGTCACAGACCCACACGTACGGCGCCCCCTCGTCGGGGGCCCCTCGGTAGTTCGGCGGCTCGTCGCCGGGCTCGTATAGCGTGCCCGTCAGGGCCGTCCCACCGGCGGTCCCGCGGATGAGTAACATATCACACGATACGGTGGCAAGTGGCAAAAAGCCGCCGGAGCGCTTGCGGATCGTCGGTCGATCACTCGATTCTGACTTGCCCGAGAACGGGGAAGTGGTCGGATGGATAGCGATCCTCCGCGTAGAGATCGGTACAGACGCCGTGCTGGCGAACCTCGAGGTCTTCGGCGACGAAGACGTGGTCGATTTTGCGATTGGGGACGAGGTGCTCGAAGTCAGTGACCGACGTGGGCGGGCCGTAGTGGCCATGTTCGGAGACCTCGCGGGCGTTCTGGAATGTCCGTTCGCCCGCGTCGGGGTCAACGATCGTGTCGTGTGGTGGTTCACCGGCGACGCAGTTGAAGTCGCCCGTGACGAGCGCCGGGTCGTCGTCGGTGATCTCGTCCAACCGCTGGCGAAGGAGGCGCGCGCTTTCGCGCCGCGCTTCGGGACCGTCGTGGGAGAAGTGGGTGTTGGCGTGGACGAAGGTGTCGTCGCTGCGGCGGTCGCGCAGGCGCGCCCAGGTGACGATCCGGGGGTGGCGGGCGTCCCAGCCGATGCTGCCGGGCTCCTCCGGGGTTTCGGAGAGCCAGAAGGTGTCGGTCTCTTCGAGAGCGAACCGTTTCTCGTCGAAGCCGATCGGCGAGTATTCGCCTTCTTCATCCCCGTCGACGCGAGGGCGACCGACCCACTCGTAGTCGGGGAGGTGGCGCTTGAGGTAGTCGAGTTGGTGGCCAAGCGGCTCCTGCAGGCCCAGTAGCGCCGGTTCGCGAAACCGGATCGTGTTCGCGACCGCCTCGCGGCGGTACTCCCAGCGGTGTTCGCCGTCGTCCGGGTTGTCATACCGGACGTTGTACGTCATGACGCGGAACCACGCGGTCATCGTCTCCCCCTTCGGGGCCCTCCTTGGTGTCTGTTTGGGAAGCGGCCTGGCCCGTTCGAAGGGAAATACCCAAATAGGGGCTCCGATATTCCGTCTGTATGTCACGACAGTCGTGGTCCCGGCGGCGATTCCTCGGAGCCGCTGGGGTCGGTGGGATGGCGGCAATGGGCGGGTTGAGTGGGTGTGTGAGTAGCGGTGGGAATGGCGCCTCGTCGGACGGGTCGCACCCCTCGGGATCGTGGATTCCGCGTCGGGGAGCGTTCCCGCACGAGGGGTCGATCAACGCGAAGTATCTGGGCCTCGATGACGCACGCACCAACGAATCCGAACTCTCGTTCGAGTACGAGCAGTACGCCACGAGAATCGTTCCAGTGATCGATCAACTGGATAGTGCGTCGCTCTCGGACGCGTCAGGCGTCACGTACGTGTTGCCGGCAACTGTCGTCCACGGCTCGTTCGATCCTTCGGCCATGGCCGAGGAGATGGCCGACACACAGTTTTACGAACGGGCAGGCACCTACCAGGAGTACGAGCTGGTCACCAGATCTGCTCGCATCTGGGCTCTCGGCTCGAACGCCATCGTCCGGGGCGTGCCTGACCGTGCGAATGCCGAGACCGTGATCGACACGTTTCGTGGCGAGACCGACCGCGCTGTCTCGACAGACGACGACTTCAGTGCGATGCTAGATACGCTCGGTAACGGGACTTCGATCCGCGTCCAGAGTTTCGACAGTCCGAGGGACCTCTCGGCTCCACTCCCGAACGAGACGCATGCCATCGGGGAGTCGCTCGCAGTCGAGGGCGACCGGACCTCGTTCACGCTCGTCGCCCGACTCGACAGCGTCCCCGGCGACGAGACGGTCACGACGGTTCGTCGTGCACTCGAAGACTATCGTGTCGACAGTGTTTCTGTCGAGACGGACGACCGAGAAGTGACGGCGACGACAGCCTTCGACACGAGCGAACTGGATCGATATCTCCTGGGACTGCCGCGTCGATTCACGACGACCTTTCCCCTGCCTTCAGACGCGACCCGGTCGGGTCGAGACAGCGGCCGAAATACTTAGTTCTCACCCGCCGTTGGCCCGTGTATGTCCGACCTCGGGGATTTCACCGAATTCGACGGCGACGATGACGACGACCCGCCCACAGAGACGACCGACGACGCCGAGGTGCTCGACGACTCGGCGACGGACGCCAGCAGCGACCAGACCGACGACCGCTTCGAAGAAGTGGCGGTCGACCCCGTCAGCACCGACGAGGGCCTGGGCGTCCTCTCGGCCGCGGAGGGGTTGACCATCAGCGAGGACGCTGATGACACCCATCTCCGGGCGTACGTCACCGTACGCAACCGCTCGGCCGTTCGAATCGGGAAGTATCTCCTGATACCCTACCCCGACGGCGAGCGGCTGTTCTGCCGGATCACCGCCCTGGAGTACGCTCCCGAATTCCGGGCCGACGACGCCACCGAGATTCACGCCCAGCGCGCGATGAACTCCCGTGAGATCGACGAAGAGGACTTCAAGTTCATGGCGACGCTCGAACCCGTCGCGGTGCTCTACCAAGAGGACGGCGACCTCAAACGCCGGATGACCGACCGCGTCCCCAAACCAGAGACCGTGGTCCGGCAGGCCGACGATCCCAGCGAGATCAAAACAGGATTGAAAATTCCCGAAGACGGCGTCTTCCTGGGCCACCTCTCTGTCGGCGGCGAGAAGGTCCGCACCGCTGCCCAACCGCCGACGATCGACTACCGGCTGAAAGACGACTATACCGACGGCGACCCGCTCGTCTTCCGGCACACGCTCGTCGCCGGCGGCACTGGCTCGGGGAAGACCCACGGCGCGAAGAACATGCTCCGTCAGTATCTCGACGAGCAACGAACGTATCCCGTCGAGTCCGGCAGCGACCGCGACATCTCGCCCGCCTTGGTCGTCTTCGACCCGCAGGACGAATATTCGCAGATGCACGACGACGGCGACCTCCCCCAGGAGTTCCAGCGTCGCTGCGAGCGCGAGGGAATCGCCTGCGGGGGCGTCGACGATACGGTCGCGTTCGTCCCCGACGTGGCGGGCGCCTCCTACGCTGCGGACCACCACCGCGCCGAGCAGGTCCCCTTCACCATCCCCTTCTCGATGGTCTACGACAATCCCTGGCTGATCGCCGGCAGCGGCCTCAACGACAACCAGTACAGTGCGCTGGTGAACGTCCTGCTCAAACGATTCAAACAGGAGTACGGCCGCAGCGGAACCTACGACCAGTTCACCACGTTCCTCGACGACCCCGCGCTGCGCGAGGAACTCGACGAGTCTGGGAAAGTTCACGAGGCGACCTTCGACGCCGTCCGGCGTCGCGCGCTCGGCTTCGGTGGCGTCTTCGATCAGGACGCCCGCCCGATCACCGAGATCGTCCACGAGTTCGTCCGCCCCGGCGGGATCACTGTGGTCCCGACCTACCACATCAACGACTCGCGGGCGACCGAGACGGTCGTGCTCGCGCTGGCCTCGCTCATCGTCGACGAGAAGCTCTCGAACGATCCCCAGTTCGATCGGATCGAGGAGACGCCCCTGATTCTTGGGATGGACGAGGCCCACAACTTCCTGACCGACGCCGACACCGTCCAGGCCCAGAAGGTCATCGGCAAGTTCACCGACGCCGCAAAACAGGGCCGCAAGGAGCGACTGGGGCTCTTCCTCATCACCCAGGACCCCCAGGATATCGCCGACCCGGTGTTCAAGCAGATCAATACCACTGTGGTGCTCAATCTCGGTGACGAAGACGCCATCTCTGCAGTGAACATCCCCAGTAATCTCGAATCCAAAGTGCCGTACATGGAGAAAGGCCAGATGGTCGTCTACTCGCCGGACAACTCCGAGCCGGTCGAGTTGATCGGGCTGTCGACCTGTGTGACCAAACACGGTCGCTAGCGCGTCGGTGTCAGCCCTGTCGGATGTCGGGGCCGTACTCCCACGAAAAGTCATCTTCGTCCGGGTATCTCGGCTCGTCCCACAGCGCACCGACGCGGTCCTCGACGAATTCGAACGCGACTTCGATCACGCCGAACGGCGGGTCGTGATACTCGACGTCGACTGCGTCGTCGGTCCTGATCGACGGTGGAACGTGGAAGTGCTCGTATGTGTTGTGTGGATTCTCGTGTCGATCCCACCGACACCGCCAGTCCGCTCCGTCCCAGCGTTCGACGTATTCGAGATTCAGATCGCCGTTGACGCGGATCCGCAGTTCGATCCGCGTCGTCGTGACGAGGTCCGGATAGTGGTCCTCGGCAAAGTACCCGATCACCCGGTCCTCTTTTCCGGCCGGAAAGACGTCGATCCGATCGAAATACTGCGACTGGTGTGTTCCCCACTGTGACGCGATCGAACGCAGTAGCGCCTCGTTGATCTGGCGTTCTCCACCCATAGTCACAATTCCGAAAGCAGTTCACCGTCGTCGAAACGGTCGCCCGACGAGTGGTCCTGTCGAGTCACTTCGTCGAGTGCCTGCGCCCGCTGCAGGTCGAGGAGCCGATCCCGAACCGTCTGCCACGTCGACAGCGCGTCACGCTCGTCGGCAAGCGCGTCCGGGTCGTCGATCGCCTCGAAGTGCTCGTACGTGACTGCAGCCGGCGACTCGACGCCGAAGTGCGCTTTCAGCTCCCGGTCGCGTTCCTGGTACTGTTCGACGATCGCTTCCAGATCACCGCCGTGTTCCTCTCGAAGTGCCTTGCTCCGAAGACGACGGAAATGCGCCTCATCGCGACGATAGGTTTTCGGATTCGTCGACACCCTCTCTAGCACTCCCAGGGTCGCCAACAGTTCTAGTTTGTCACTTGCGAAGTTTCGCGAACACCCGACTCGGTCGGCGACCGTGCTGATTCGCGTCGGCTCTTCCAACGTGGTCCCGACCTCGATGAGGCGATCGAGTTTCGATCGTCCCTCTCGCGATTCTCGCCAGGAATCGGCGAGCCCTGCCATCGGATTCGACGCCGGCGGGTCGGAGTCCTCACTCATACGACACGGTTTGTCTTGCATGCTGAATAAATTTGCGCAACCAGTTCATATATTTGCGGCACGATCCGGCAGTACGACACGCCGCCGACTGGCACACGGCTGCCCCGAAAACGAAACGCCTTCTTGTCCGAGTCGTCGAAATGGGGGTATGAGCGTCATCCGGGTTGCGTGGGGCCACGCCACGGCACCGACAGCCCTGTCTTCGTTCGACGCAGCACTCGCGGAAGCAAACGTCCACAACTACAATCTGATCACGCTGTCGTCGGTTATCCCTGCCGAGCCGCCGGTCGAACGCGTCGGGACCGCGCCGGATCTCGGGCCCGCCGGCCAGGGATTGACCGTCGTCCAGAGTCACGAGACTGTCGAGCCGGGTAGTGAGAATCCGGCCGTTGCAGGTCTGGGCTGGCTACGCAGCGAGTCGGGCCGCGGTATCTTCTACGAGGTCTCCGGGACCAACCGCGCGGACGTCGAGACGGCGATCCGCGATGGACTGGCTGCCGGCCGCGAGCTCCGCGACTGGGCGTTCGAGGACGAACCCACCGTTCAGATCGAAACAGCCGATTCCGAACCCGACGAGTACGCAACTGCGGTCGTCGTCGCGGCCTACGGCGAGAGCGAGCCGCTCGTCTGATCGAGGGTCGATTGCGAGCAACGACTGCGACCGCGTGTACGGTCCGTGACCGTGAGCAATGGTTGTGAACGGTTCGCGCGTACCAGCGCTTTTTTAACCATGCCTCGCCTACAGAGGGACCAGTTCATGTACGGTAATCTGTCGGGTGGTAACGGCGTCACGTCGGACGAACCGGCACTGACGCCCGACCAGCGTCGGGAACTCCGCCGCGACCTCGCGAGCGTCGCCGCGCGGACCCGCGAACTCCTCCCTGGGGACTTCGTCGTCGGTTCTGAACTCCGGTCGGGGACCAGCGGTCTCGAAGCGACTATCGCGGTCCAGCCGCCGGTCGGCTCGATCGTCAGCGCAGGCTACGCTCCCACGGGTGAAGACGAGGACGTCTCGATCGCAGACGACGAGCGTGAAGACCTCGCGATGGGGCTGGCCGCGAGCGCCGCGCTTCAGGTCAAACAGTCCTTCCCGGACGACGAGTCGCCCGCCGCACAGTAACTAGTTCTCGACCTGCAACATCGCGTAGCCGACCAGTCCCGACGCCGGCACTGAGCCCGCGCCGACCGCGACCGCCAGCGACAGCGGCGAGAGGACGCCTGCGACAGTGCCCAGTACCAGCGGCACTGGAATCAGTGCGAGCAACCAGTCGGCCAACGACGGGGACACCTCGGGCATGGATGGAGCGTGTGTCGCCCGATAATTAAATATTATTACTCGGTCAACTGTGTGGGGAATGCCTACGTGGACACGGCCGGAAGAGCAGTCCATGGGACCGAGCGATCGATGAGTGGAGTGTCGTTCCGGGAACGACCCATGCGACACGTCTACGACGCGGCCTATGCGGGCGTCCCGAACTGGGACATCGGTCGGCCACAGCGAGCGTTCGTCCAGCTGCTCGACGCGGGACTGGTCGAGAGTCCCGTGCTCGACGTCGGCTGTGGCACGGGCGAACTCGCGATGTTTCTGGCCCGGTACGACCACCGCGTGCTGGGAATCGATCTCTCGGAACTGGCGATCACGCAGGCCAGGGAGAAAGCGCGCTGGCGGCGGATCGACGCGGAGTTCCTCGTCTGGGACGCGCTCGCGCTCGACCGACTCGCCGCGGCGGGCCTCTCCTTTCGCACCGTCGTCGACTCGGCGATGTTGCACATTCTCGGCGAGCGCGAGCGCGACCGCTTCGTCGATGGACTCGGTGCGGTCGTTCCGCAGGGCGGACTGTACTGTGTCCTCGGTGACGCCCGGCGCAGCGAGTCTGACGTCTACGGGATCACCCCTGGGGAGATTCGTCGGCGGTTCCGCGAGGTCGACGGCTGGGAGGTCGAGTTCGCCTTCGAGACGAGCTTCGAGCGCCGCTGGAGTTCGAATCCGGCGTACTTCGTCGGCGTCCGGCGGGTGTGAGAACGTGGCTGCAGGTGTTGCGATCGATCAGAAACAGACCGATAGCGGCCACGATGTGGGACCGACCACTTCACTTCCAGAGTGTTTCGTAGCCGGCGTCGGTGATAGTGCTGTCAGTCGTAATGATTGCGTCCGTGTCTCGCGCTCGGTGGCTGGCAACGATCAGGCCGTCGTGGATACTGAAGTCATCGACCACCTGTGCGTACTCGGCGAGGTCGGCGTCATCGACTGGCGCGACCGAAACAGGGCCGTTTCCGACCAGTGCCTGGCGAGTGTTCTCTGGCGTTCCGGTGAGAGTGACACCACGGACATCCTTGTCGCGAGAAACCGAATACAGAACCTCAGCGAGGGCTGTGCTGGGTACCTGGATGACTGTTTCCCCGGCTTCGGCTTCGGCGAACACTCGGTCCGCCCGCTCCGGGAGCGAATCGACGAGATAGACCAACAGTGAGACGGCATCAGCAGTGTACGTCGCCATCTCAGCGTTCCTCGTAGTTGCGGTCGCGGCGGTCGCGAATGCGCTGCTCCAACTCTTCGGCGATCTCCTCGCGTTTCTCCTCGGACGTATCGTCTGGAACTAACATTCCGCGCCCCCTGGTACGAGTACGCTTCTTGACGACGATTCCCTCGTCAGTGTCCATCCAGATAACCTCGTCACCGGGCTCTAAGTCGTACTTCTCGCGGAGCTCTTTCGGAATCGTCGCTTGCCCTTTTTCGGTAACGCGCGTGGACTTGTTCATACCTGTAATACCTCCTGTATTACCTTAGATGTACGGGCCACTCAACGCGGTCGACTTCTCCTTTGCGACGGCGTTCGAACGCCGCTGGAGTTCGAATCCGGCGTACTCCGTCGGCGTTCAGCGGTTGTGAGGAAGGAGTTGCGGACCGCGATCGCCTACTTGCCCCAGAAGGGGTCGCGCTTGCGGTGCGTGTCGAGGTACTGCTTGAGGACCTCGCGCTCGCCACCAGTAATATCCTCTTTCAACTCCTGTTCGAGGATCTTGGCGTGCTTTTCGGGAATCTCGACCCACAGCGTCTCGCCTTCCTTGATCTGGCGGCCCACGGTGGGGCCCTCGATCGAGACGGCGACGCGGTCGCCCCGGGTCGACTCGTCGACGTCCTCGCCCTCGTCCTGGATCGTCTTGAGGTGGCCGACGCGCTCGAACTCGCCGTTCTCGAAGCGGCCGACGTTGACGTTCCGGCGGAGTTTCCCGCCGAGCACTTCGACGCCGACGACCGCTGGGTCGGACTGGCGGAAGGTGTGGTCGGGCAGGATTTCGAAGCGCGCCGGGCGAGTGATGTTTTCGAGGATCTGGTCCTGCTGGGCCGTCTCGATGGCGGTAACGTGTTCGTCGTAGTCTTCGACGAGCTGGTAGATGACGTCGTCCTCGAAGATGTCGACGTCCTCCTGCTCGGCCAGGCGGCGCGCGTCGTCGAGGATGTCCACGCCGAAGGCCAGGATCGCCTGATGTTTGGGGTCGTCGGCGGTCGCGGCCATCCGAACGTCTCGCGGCGCGACGTCGCCGACCTCGGCGTGCATGATCGGGATCTCTTCGTCTTCGAGCGTGCCCGAGATCGCTTCGAGCGAGCCCAGCGTGTCGGCTTTCACGGTGACGCCTTCCTCTTCAGTCTGGACTTCGATCTCGGCGAGTTCTTTTCGGACGTCTGCGATGACGTCGTCTAGATCCTGGTCACGGACCACGCGGATGGGCGCGCCGGCCATCGCGTCGTCCAGATCCGGCGCGGCGATCTTCACGCCGTCCGCCGCGGCGATCTCCTCGACCGTCTCGAACTCCTTCTCGGTGCGAATTTCCGAGAGCGGCTTGGGTTTCAGGAGGGCGCGAACCTCGGTGACGATCGGCTCGTTGACGCCACCGACGACGATCTGGTCGTCCTCGCGGATCGTCCCGTCGTAGATGATGGCGTCGAGCGTCGTGCCGAATCCGCGCTCTTCGGTGACCTCCAGCACTGTGCCAGCGCCGGGACCACCGACGTCGATCGACATCTCCGCTTTGAGGAAGCGCTGGGAGAGCCCCATCAACACGGTCAGAAGGTCCGGGATTCCCTCGCCGGTCATCGCCGAGAGGGGGACGACGCCGATGTTGTTCTGGAAGTTCTGGACGCGCCAGTACATATCAGCTGAGAATCCGTTGTCGCTGAGCTTGCCGATGATCTCGTAGAGCTTCTCGTTCAAATCGGACTCGACGCGGTCGTTCTGGCGCTCGATGGCCTGCTGGATCGGCTCGGTGTCACCGGGGTTCCAGCCGGGAACGGTGTCGGCTTTGTTCGCGGCGACGACGAAGGGCGTCTGGGTCCGTTTGAGGATGTCAAGCGCTTCCAGGGTCTGGGGCTGGAAGCCGTCGTTGACGTCCACGACGAGGATGGCGATGTCCGCCAGCGCCCCGCCACGCGAGCGCAACGTCGAGAAGCTGTGGTGGCCGGGCGTGTCGATGAAGAGCAGACCCGGGAGGTCGAAGTCGTCGGGATCGACGAGCTTGCCCGCGATGTCTGAGATTACCGAGAGCGGCACGGCCGTCGAGCCGATGTGCTGGGTGATCGCGCCGGCTTCGCCCTCGGTGACGGCGGAGCCGCGAATCGTGTCTAGAAGTGTGGTCTTGCCGTGGTCGACGTGGCCGAGTACGGCGACGATCGGTGTGCGTAACTGTCCGGTCGGCTGGGATTGTGCGTCGGGGTCGGGTTGTGAGTCAGACATGGGTTCCACCCTCGAAAATTCGTATTTCAAGGAAATCGAGTGCGGCAGTTAAGGGTATCGTATGCCGTCCGCCCGGGCTAATTCGTCTGTCTCGGGAGTGCTGGCCCAGCCGACACGCGTCTGACGTACCCCGTGTCATTTAAATAACGGCGCTCGGTAAACCTCCACATGGCCGAGATACTCGCCGAGAACCTCTCCGGCAAGGCCGTCATGGGGACGGACGGAGCCGAACTCGGAATGCTGTACAACATCACGATGGACATCGACTCGGGGCGACTCGTCAACCTCGTCGTCGAACCGGACGAACACGTCACGGACGTCGAGTTCGATTACGACGACCAGGGCCGCATTCTGGTCCCGGTCAATCGCGTCCAGGCCGTCAAAGACCACATGATCATCGACCGCTAAATGTACGTTCTCGATTCCTCGGCGTTCATCAACGAGTATCACACAGACGCCAAGATAGCAAGTATCCCGCTCGTCCGCGAGGAACTCGAAGACGAGAGCGCTTATCGCTTCGACGCGCTCGAAGGCTCGGGTATGCATCTGCACATCCCTGACACCGAGACCGTCGAGCAAATCGAACGCGCCGCTCGCGAGACCGGCGACCTCGCGGAACTGTCCCGGACGGACATCCGCCTGATCGCCGCGACGTTCGAACTCGACGGGACGCTCGTCACCGACGACTACGCGATGCAGAACGTCGCCGAGAAACTGGACGTCGACGTCGACGTGATCGCCCAGGAGGGCATCGACGAACAGCGCGAGTGGCGTTTTCAGTGTCAGGGCTGCGGCCGGGAGTTCGACGAGAATCACGACCGCTGTCCGATCTGCGGGAGCGCCCTCTCCCGGAAGAATCCAGCCTAGGGCGACTCCGCACGTTCGGCTTCCAGCGCGTCCAGCCCGAGGTCGAGCAACTGATGGAGGACTTCCTCCTCGGTCAGGCCGTTCTCGTGTGCCAGGCGCTGGATCTCCCGCGACAGATCGTCGTCACAGACGACCGTGTACCGGGTTGGCATAGTGGTTGGTAGTCAATACCACAGCATAAAACCCCGTCAGACATCGGGCGTCTAGAGATTGTAGGCGATCTCCGCGTACAACAGGAGAAACTGGATCGCGTTGAACAACCCGTGGACGACGGCGGGGACGATCAGTTTGCCAGTCCGTTCGTAGAGGCCCCCCAGCACGAGCGCGAGGACGAACACGACGAACAGCGAACTCGCAGTCTGTAGCGGGTCGGCGCTCTGATACTGCAGCAGGTGAACGGCGGCGAAGATGACGCTCGCGAGAAGGATCGACTGCAGTCGCGGAAACAGGTCGTAGAGTCGTTTCTGGATGATGTTTCGGTAGACGAGTTCTTCACCCGGACCGATGATGAGTATCGACAGCGGTGCGAGCGTGAGCAGCGCGTCCGTCTCGCCGGCGTCTCTGACGCGCTGTTCGATCCCGCTGGGTGCGGATGGGATGCCCAGTTGCTGGTAGACGACACTGATCGTCGTCAGCAGGACGAACAGCCCGACCGTCCCCGCGAGAATGTAGCCGATGTCACGGAGCTCGGGCGTGTCGAGGTCGATGAACGTGCCGTCTTTCCCCGAGAAGTGCAGGTATCCGAGCGTCGTGAGCAGGAGCCCGATCCCGGAGAACACGATGACGGCCGTGAACTGGAGGGTGAGCGTGGTGTCGACCTGGCCCTCGGCTGTCAGTCCGACGAGACCGAGATCGGCGGCGATCGAGACGAGCAAACTGTACAGGAGCGATCCCAGGAGGAGCCCGGACAACGCCACGAGTAGTAGTTCACTGAACACCCGGAGGCGCTCGATCGGATCTGCCCCGTCGTCCACCGTGGCCGCGTCCATATCTCCTCTCGGGTTCGAATCGTTGTTATGAGCTACGTTTCGTCGCGCAACCACGCCGTTTAATTCGGTGTCGGCCGAAGGACAAGCGATGACAGACGCCGGCCTCGCCGATGGAACGAGTGAGTCGGATTCGGGCGATAGTACCGACGAGCGTACCTACGGCGGCGTCCTCGGCACCTTTCCATACGCCTATCGCGAGAGCGAGTCCCGCCTGCTCCGCTCGTACGTCGTTCTCGGCGGACTGGCGACGGTGGTCCTCGCGCTCCTGTTCCTACTTGCACTGATATACTTGATCGGCGGCTCCTTCGGTGCCCAGGCAGGGGTGTTCACTTTCTCCCGCAGCTTCTACATCGTCGTCGCACTGTTCGTGATCGCACCGCTCATGGCGCCCGTTCTCTTCGTCGCGCGCCACCACCGCTACGGAACGGCCGATCTGCGGTACGACCGCGCGATGGCTGCCAGTGGCTACGTTTTCTTCCTGTCGCTGTACGCCATGGCCGTGATTTCGATGCCGCCGGGCTCGCGGAGGTCGGCGAGTAATTACGACGTGGCCGCACCAGCGATCGAATTTCTCTATGACCTGCCGGCAACCTCCGGACTGATTCTGCCACTGCTAGCGGCGACGCTCATCTATCTCGTCCACCGCTGGCTGGGCTGATCCTGCGACGGCGTCTCATGGTGGGATCGCACCCGAAAGGGCCAACAACGAGACTCGACAATCCGGGAGTATGGAACGCACCGATGGGACTTTTTTCGTCACCGAGGCCGACGCCGACTCGGCGATCCTCACCGACGTCGCCGACGGCCAGGTCCACACGCTCGCAGAACAGCCCGACCCGCCGCTCGAACAGGGCGAGGTCGTCGTCGGGACACTCGTCGCAGAACCGCCGATGACCGTCGCCTACACGATCGAGGAACTCGACGACCGGCGGACGATCCCCGTCGAGCGGAGTTCGGAGTCACCGACCAAACAGGAGCGAGAGATCGCGGCCGACCAATCGGTGGGGGAGTTGACCCGCGAGCCCCGCGCTGGCGAGGGCGAGATCCACGTCCTGACCATCCCGGACGACCGGACCGACCAGGCCGTCGGGGACGTGCTGGACGATCCCCAGACCGTGGCCCGGGCCGCCCGGCTCGGCGTCGACCGCGTCGAGATCCGTGCCGAAGGCAGCGTGTTGAGCGTTCGCTACCTGCCGAACTAGCGATCAGGCCCGCGGCCCGCCCGCACTCTGGACGCGCCAGCCACCGTCCAGACCGCAGGCCTCCCTGACTGTGAACTCGATGGCCGTCTCGGGGCCGAGCCGGTCGCCACCCTCGACGCGCTCGACCGTGATCGGGACGTCCAGAGAGTCGCCACAGCAACCGACGCCGACGAACTCCGGCCAGATATCGCCCTCGGTCGCGGTATCGTGGGCCTTCCGCAGGTAGGCTCGGAACGACGACGACTCGACGTGGTGACGGCCCCAGTCACTCAGATCCGCGGGATACGAGCAGACGAGCCGGGTCGCTGGCCGGGTCATACCGATCGTAGGTCCTCGACGGTGAAAGCGCTCACGCCGGGCTCTCGGGGCGTGCGGTCGGGAGACTGACTTAGGAAAACTTATTCACGGGCGTCTCACACCCACGCCCATGGTCGAGTTCGAGGTACCGGAGATCGATTACGACCGGTACTCAAATCGTCAGCTCGCGATACCCCCCCTGATAGTCCTGGGGGTTTCGTTGCTGCTGATCAGTGTTTACCTATTCCTCAACGGGACGCCCGCGCCGCTCGGGTTCGATTTCACCGGCGGCACCGAAATACGACTCGCGGACGCCTCCAGCCGGACAGCCGTCCAGGAGGCGTTCGGTCAGGGAGTCGACGTGGAGATCGAATCAATTCGACAGACCGGGACTGGCGATTACATCGTCACGTTCCTGACGCAGAACTCCGGGGAGCTCCAGGCGATCCGGGACGCCGCCGGGTCGGCCGGGTTCGACATTCAGTCCGAGACGACGCGCTCGCCCGCGTTCGGCAGTACGAACACCCAGAACGCGCTGTTCGGCCTCGCGGTCGCGTTCGTCGGGATGAGCGCGCTCATCTTCGTGCTCTTCCGATCGTTCGTGCCGTCGATCGCGGTCGTCATCTCGGCGTTCTCGGACATCATGATCCCGATCGGGGTCGTCAATCTCCTGGCGCTGACTGGGCTGATCGAGATCAAGATGACCCTCGGGACGGTCGCAGCGCTGCTGATGTTGATCGGGTACTCCGTCGACTCGGACATCCTGCTCAACAACCACATCCTGCGACGCCGAGGGAGTTTCTACGAGTCGACCTACCGGGCGATGCAGACCGGTGTGACGATGACGCTCACGTCGATCGTCGCGATGATCACGATGACGCTCGTCGCGCTCTTTTTCGCGATCGACCTGCTGCCCGACATCGGATTGATCCTGGTGCTCGGGCTGGCCGCTGACCTGATGAACACCTACATGCTCAACTTGAGTCTGCTTCGCTGGTACAAGTTCGAGGGGGTGGCTCGATAATGGGAGCCATCCGCGAGAACTGGCGGATCGCCGCGCTGGTCGTCATCGTCCTGGCGAGTACGTTCGCGCTGTTCGGTCCGATCGGCACCGGGACGACGGTTCAGACGGAACTCGTCACCCTCTCCGAGGACGAGAACACGGTTTCCGTCAGCGAGAGCACGTTCTTCCTCGAGAACACCACGCTGGAGACGACCAACGAGTCGACGAACGAGATCGTCGCCAGTGACGCCGAGATCGAGATCGACGGTGACGTGTCGAACGTGACCGACACCTCGGCGGTCGTCACGAACGGGACGATCGACGTCACCGGCGGTTCGGTCGTCAGCCCGAAGAACACCTCGGCGATCACCGCCACGAACAACTCGATCGCCGTCTCCGGGGAGGCGACGCTTCGCACCGACAATTCGAGCGTCGAACTCTCGGTCGAGCGCCAGCAGGATGGCGGACTGACGAACCTCCAGTACGGACTGGATCTCTCCGGCGGGACGCGCATCCGTGCTCCCATCACGGGGCTGCACGTCACGGATCTCGATATCGGCGACCAGCCCCAACTCGCCAGTAATCTGTCCGACGATCTGGGCGTCGACGAGATCGACGTGCAGGTACGGCCCCGCGATGGCGTCGTCGAGGTCTACGACGGCGACGTCGGCAAGTCCGAGTTTGCGAGCGCGCTCCAGTCGGCCGGAGTAGACGTCCAGGCCAGCGACGTCCAGGCTGGCGTGACGGGCCAGACGCGCGAAACAGTCGTGAACACCCTGCAGGGCCGGATCGACCAGACCGGACTCTCCGGCGGGTCGGTGACGACGGCCGGCGACGGGCTCGTCGTCGTCGAGGTCCCGAACACGCGGCCCGAGCAGGTCCGCGAGATCGTCACCGACCGCGGCGTCGTTCGGATCGTCGCCGAGGTCCGGGAGGGTGGCGCCAATACGACGACGAACACGACGGTCATTACCGGTGAAGATATTGCGGGTACGGACCCGATCAGCCAAGAGGGGAGTGAATGGCGGACGCCCGTCACGCTCACCGAAAGCGGCGCAGAGAAGTTCCAGAACCGAATGAACGGGGTCGGGTTCACGACCGGAAACGGCCCGGCGAACTGTGACAGGAGCGGCGGCCAGGGTTCGTCCCGACCAGGCAGTTACTGCCTCCTCACGACGCTCAACGGGGAGATCGTGAGTTCGAACTCGCTCGCCCCTGAATTCGGCACCTCGCTGAACGACGGCACGTGGGCCGAGGGCACGCGGGACTTCTTTATGACGTCCCAGACCAGCGAGCAAGCCCAGGACATCAAGCTCAGCCTGGACGTCGGGTCGCTGCCGACGACGCTGAACCTCAGCCAAGGCGCGCAGTACGACCTCTCGTACATCGAGCCGAGCTACGCCCAGAACTTCAAGCCGCTGTCGCTCGCGACGGGGCTGCTCGCGTGGTTCGCCGTCGCCGGGATGATCTTCTGGCGGTACAGGGAGATCCGCGTCGCCCTCCCGATGTTGTTCACCGCGATCGCGGAGGTCTACATCCTGCTCGGGTTCGCCGCCATCTCCGGGCTGGCGCTCGACCTCTCGCACATCGCCGGGTTGATCGCCGTGATCGGGACGGGGGTGGACGACCTGGTCATCATGGCCGACGAGATCCTCCAGGAGGGTGACGTCGCCACCGGCCGGGTCTTCCAGAGTCGCTTCCGCAAGGCGTTCTGGGTGATCGGTGCGGCCGCCGCGACGACGATCATCGCGATGAGCCCGCTGACGATCCTCTCTGTCGGCGACCTCTTCGGGTTCGCCGTCATCACCATCGTCGGTGTGTTGGTCGGGGTGCTCATCACCCGCCCGGCCTACGGTGACATCCTGCGCAACCTCGTGTTGAGCAAGGACCAGCGGTAAGGACTTTCCAGTTAGCGCCCTTTTTGTTGGGTATGACCGACGACCTCTATTGTGACACCTGCGAGCAGTGGGTCGCTCGTTCGGACACAACCCGATCCGAACCGATGGGGAACCTCGATCCCCACGCGTGGCAGATGCTCTGCTGTCCCACCTGCGGGAATCGACTGAAAACAGTGTTCGTCGGCGACGAGTAGCGAGCCGCTCACGACCCACTGTACTCACAATCCCGCTACTCGAACGCGTCCAGACTGGCCTGAGCCGCCGCAGCCAGTGCGTCTTTGCTGGTCTGCCAGGACTCTCGGGCGCAATCCGGAAGTTCGTCGTACGTCTCCACGTACGCCTGTAAGAATTCGCGCGTCGTTGGATCGGAGGGGTAGCCGCTGCCGACTGGGCCGTACTTCGCGCTGAGAGCGTCGACGTGGGCGTCGCGGGCCACTTTGGCGATGACGCTTGCCGCACCGACGATCCGGTGGTTCTCGTCGGCCTCGTGTTCCGCCCGGAGGTCGAGGTCGGCGTCGATCCGATCGCGGAGGCGCTGGCCGAAGCGGACGGCGTTCGTGTCGCCGGCGTCGACGAACCCAGAGAGCTCGTCGCTACCGTTTTTTCGGACAGTTCGCCCGTCCACACAGATCCGCGAGAGCGCGCGAGCGTGAGCTTCGACGGTGAGGGTGTTCATGTCGGTCTTCTCGTCGTCGATCTCCCACACCGGGATCTCGGCGACGGCGACCCGTTCGGCGACCGCGCGGATCTCGTCGGCCATGAGCTGGCGGCGATCGGGGGCGATTCCTTTCGAGTCGCCCACGTCCTCGGGCAGGTCGTCGGGGTCGGCTAGCACCGCCGCTGCGAACATCGACCCAAGCACGGGTCCCTTGCCGGCCTCGTCGACGCCGAAACGCATGGCTAAGCGGTTCGTCCCCAGTGAAAAAGCCGTTGTGGTCGAGTGACTGCTGTACGTCTGTTCCGAATTGACCGCCTTCGTGCGGTCGGTCGGTAATTCGGTACAGCAGTCACTCGCAGTCGTCTGACGCACGTCGTCTCTCGCGGCGCTCGGCACGGGTCTTGAGCGTGAATCGCGTGTCGGTGTCTTCCTCGTCGCTGCGTTTGCCGGCCCAGTGACAGGCCCACTCGTGTCCCATGCGCAGTATCTCTGGGCCGGATCGACAAAACCATGTCCCCTGTCCACGCGCGACACACAATTGCTAAGTTTCTCAGCGCCGCTCACACAGGTATGAGCCGTCTCGCCGCGAGTACCTGGAATCCAGTGGCCGGTGAGACGGCGGTCTCGAAACGCAAACGCGAGTCGTGACTCGCGGCGGGGTGGCGTCCCGTCCCGGGTCGGTTCTGTTTTAATAGCTCGCGTGCGAACAACCCCGATAACTCACGACAACCATGACGACACATCTCTTCGAGGGCGTCTACCCCGCGATGGTGACGCCCTTCGAGACCGACGGCAGCATCGACTTCGAACAACTCCGAACGGACGCCCAGCGCCTCGAATCCGCTGGCGTCGACGGGCTCGTCCCCGTCGGCTCGACCGGTGAGTCGGCGACGCTCACCCACGACGAACACGTCGAGGTCGTCGAAGCGGTCATCGACGCCGTCGACGACGTGCCCGTGATCGCTGGGACTGGCTCGAACAACACCCGCGAAGCCCTGGAACTCTCCCAGCGCGCCGCGGACGCGGGCGCTGACGCGCTCCTGCTGATCTCGCCGTACTACAACAAGCCCGAACAGCAGGGCCTCCTCGAGCACTACCGGACGATCGCCGACGAGGTCGACTGCCCGCAGATCGTCTACAACGTCCCCTCGCGTACGGGCCGGAACATCGATCCGGACACCGCCGTCGAACTCGCGAGCCATCCCAACATCGCGGGCTTCAAGGCTGCCAGCGGCGACGTCGGCCAGATCAGCGAGATCATCGAGCGAACGCAGGACGAGGCCTTTGCGGTGCTGTCGGGCGACGACGGGATGACTCTCCCCTTACTTTCGATCGGTGCGGACGGCTGTATCTCCGTGGTCGCCAACGTCGAACCCGAACGGACCTGTGCGATGGTCGGGGCAGCGCTATCTGGCGATTACCAGTTCGCGCGCCGGCTTCACCACGAACTCGGGCCACTGACCCGCCTCCTCTTCGTGGAGACCAATCCCATCCCCATCAAGGAAGCCATGGCCGTCCGCGGTCACGGCCGACCCTCCGTGCGCTCGCCGCTGACCCGACTCTCCGAGGAGCATCGGGACGCCCTGCAGGCCGAACTGGCTCGCCTGGCCGAGGAAGATCTGGAAGACGAGTACGCGGAGGTCGAGCGATGATCCGCCTCGGTGTGACTGGCGCGGCCGGCCGGATGGGCGAGGCCGTCATCGAGACCGCGGCAGGGCGCGAGGACGTCGAGGTTGCGTTCGGCATCGACGCCGCGGACGTCGAGGACGTGCAGGGCGTCCCGGTGTACAAGCCGGCCGCGTTCGCGGACCTGCTCGATAGTCACGAACCCGACGCCGTGATCGATTTTACTGTTCCCGACGCAGCCATCGAGTTCGCGACCGATTGTGCGGACGCTGGCGTCCCGCTGGTGACCGGGACTACTGGTCACGACGACCTCCAGTTCGAGACCGTCGCCGCGGCCAGCGAGCAGATCCCCGTGCTGAAGGCGACGAACTTCGCCCGCGGGATCCAGGCGCTCCTCCGGACGGTCTCTGCGGCCGTCGAAGCGTTGCCGGGCTACGACATCGAAGTGACCGAGACCCATCACAACGGGAAGCGTGACGCCCCGAGCGGGACCGCCAACACGATTCTCGAGGAGATCGAAGACGCCCGCGGCGAGGACTTCGAGGAAGTGTACGGTCGCGAGGGGCTCCAGCCCCGCGAGGCCGGCGAGGTGGGCGTCCACGTCCGGCGGGCGGGTGATATCCGCGGCGAGCACGAGATCATGCTCGCCGGCAACGACGAAGCCGTGACGCTCACCCACCGCGCGGAGGACCGGGGCGTCTTCGCGGCGGGAGCGATCGACGCTGCAGTCTGGCTCTCTGATCAGGACCCTGGGTGGTACGAGTTCGCCGACGTGATCGACAGCTGAGTCGATCCTGCCGAGGCTATTTCCGAAGCGTAATAGCGTCCGAGGTTCCAGCACGCAGTAATGAGTCTCGAATCCGACGTTGCGGACCTGTGGCAGCGCTACGACGACGGTCTGACCGCCGCCGACACCGACCAGGACGACCGCGCAGTCCTCGAACGCTTCCTCGAAGCCCTGGAGGCCGGCGAGATCCGCGCGGCCGAACCCGACGGCGAGGACTGGGTCGTCAACGAGTGGGTCAAGCAGGGAATCCTCCTCAATTTCGGCCTGCGCGAGACCGAGGCCCGCGAGTACGGCGGCGTCACCTACCACGACGTGCTCCCGTTGCGCGCGACCGGGGATTTGGGCCATCGCGGGACCCGAAATACACCTGATGGGACCGTCATTCGTCGCGGTGCCTACGTGGGCAGCGACGCCATCATGATGAGTCCTTCCTTCGTCAACATCGGTGCGCACGTCGGCGACGGGACGCTTGTGGATTCGTGTGACACTGTCGGTTCGTGTGCCCAGATCGGCGCAAACGTCAAACTCGGCGCAAACACGCTGATCGGCGGCGTCCTCGAACCCGTCGAGGACGACCCCGTCATCGTCGAGGACAACGTCTCGCTGGGCGCCGGCTGTCGCGTGACCAGTGGGTTCCGCGTGGGAGAGAATTCGATCGTGGGTGAGAACACGCTGCTGACGCCGCGAATTCCGGTCTACGATCTGGTCGAGGAGGAAGTCATCTTCGGCGAGCTGCCTGCTGACCGGCGTGCCTTCACTCGTTTCGTCGAGTCCTCGGTGGGCGAGCACGACCTCTTTGATGGTGGCGCGTTCAAGCCTGCCGTCGTGGCGACTCACGTCGAAGAGGAGACGCTGGAGGCCTCGGAGAAAGAGGATATTCTGCGAGATAATTAATCGGACTGGCTAGCACTTCTGACTGCTGGAGAGGACACGCAGGGAGAGCCCTTGTCTCGCTGGCTATGATTTGTTGCTATCGCTGGCACCATCTTCTCGAAAGCCCTCCCCTCGCTGGCTAAGAGCTGTTGCTATCGCTGGCACCATCTTCTCGAAAGCCCTCCCCTCGCTGGCTAAGAGCTGTTGCTATCGCTGGCACCATCTTCTCGAAAGCCCTCCCCTCGCTGGCGGCCGCTCTGTCGGATATCCTCACTCACTTCGTTCCACGGCTCACTCCGTTCGCCGTTCCACAGCGAGGGCTCCCGGTGGTCGCCCTCGCACCGCTCGTTCGGATAGAGCCGACAGAGCGACTCCCCTCGCTCACGGCTTCGCCGTTCGCAATCGAGACGCTCCCTTCGGTCGCGTCTCGCTGTCGCCGCGACACTCGCTCCCGGCCACGGTTGGGCGGTCAGGAAGCGTGTCGCGGCGTCCTGCGGAGCGAAGCGACGCAGGGCTCGCGAGAGCAAGCTCTCGCGACGATAGTCGCGACCGGGGAGGTATGGGGCTACGACATTGCGGTTGCGGTACCTGGCGTCCTCGTGAGCGGAGCGAACGAGGGCTCAGGAGAGCTTGCTCTCCTGGTGGACTGAAAGGGCGAACCGCGCTCGCGTTTATGTAGTCGCTACGTCGGCCCCTATCCGAGGGAGCGTAGCGACCGAGGATATGCCGCGTAGCGACCGCGAGCGCGGTGAGGGCTTTCGAGGATGAGGTTTCTCCGGCAGTTTCAGTTGCTAGCGAGCGTGGTGCGGGCCTTCGAAGAGAGAGAAATCATGTCCAGTAGTCACAGTTCCTAGCAACCAAAAACATTGAACCAGCGTAGCACCCACACAGTAGCAATGACAACCGAGGACCCGCCGCCGATCCGCCGCCTCGCAGACTGGGACCCAGCTCAGTTACGCGACCTCGCCGCCGAATACGACACCCCCCTGTACGTCCTCGACCAGGGGCGCGTCCGGGAGAACGTCGCCAATCTCCAGACCGCCTTCCACGACGAACACGTCAGCTACGCCGTCAAGGCCAACACCGTCCGACGGACCCTCGAAACCGTCGAAGACGCGGGCCTCGACGCCGAGTGCGCTTCCGCCGGCGAGGTCCAGCGAGCGGTCGACGCCGGATTCTCGACTGTGCGCTACACCGCCGTCAATCCCCCGAGCGAGGACCTCGATCACGTCGTCGCGCTTCACGAGGCCCATCCCGAAATCGACCTCGTGGTCACCATCGGCGCGGTCGACACGCTCGACGCCCTGGTCGAGCGCGACTACGCCGGCCCGCTCGCGATCCGCGTGAACCCGGGCGTCGGTGCAGGCCACCACGCGAAGGTCACGACCGGCGACGCGCCGAAGTTCGGCGTCCCCTACGACCGCGTCCCGGACCTCGCCGACGAGATCGTCGAGCGCGGCTACGACCTCGTGGGGTTGCATGCCCACGCCGGCAGCGGTATCCACGGCGAGGACGACCTCGCGGCTCACCGCGAACTCGTCGCGCGGATGGGCGACCTCGCCCGGGACCTCGATCACGACCTGGACTTTCTGAACGTCGGCGGTGGTCTCGGTGTGCCCTACCACCCCGAACAAGACCCGCTCGACCTCGACGCGGTCGCCGAAGCGACACGCGACGCGGCGGGCGATCTCGACGCTCAGTTGGGAATCGAACCCGGCCGCTACGTCGTCGCTGACGCGGGCGTCCTCCTGACGACGGTCAATACGGTCAAGCCCACGCCCGAGACCACTGTCGTCGGCGTCGACGCCGGGATGACGACCCTGTTGCGCCCGGCGATGTACGACGCCTACCACGAGATTCGCTCGCTCGCCGACGACGCGGACGACCGCGACGAGGTCACGGCGATGGTCGCCGGCCCGATCTGTGAGACGGCAGACGTCCTCGGCCGGGACCGCCGGCTTCCCCGCCCCGAATGCAGGGACGTGTTCGCGATCGGAAACGCCGGCGCGTACGGCTACGAGATGGCGAGCACGTACAACTCCCGACCCCGTCCGGCAGTCGTTTCCCTCGATGGCACAGGTGAGACGAGCGTCGCGGTCGAACGCGAAACCCTTTCGGACCTGACCCGACTAGAGGGACAGCAATGATCTCCATCGAGAAGTACCACGGCACCGGGAACGACTTCGTCGTGGTCGAGGCCGACGCATCCGTCGAAGACCGGGTGGCGTTTGCGAGCCGGCTCTGCGATCGTGAGACCGGGCTCGATCACCCAGGCGGCGAGCGTGTCGGTGCCGACGGCGTGCTCTTTCTCTCTCTCGACACCGAGGCCACCCCACCGCGAGTCGAGATGACGCTCGTCCAGCCCGACGGCTCGATCGCGGACATGTGTGGCAACGGCGCCCGGGTCGTCGCGACCTGGGCGGCCGCCCGGACCGGCTCTCGCGAGTTCGTGATCGAGACGCCTGCTGGGGAGTACCCGGCTCACGTCGGCCAGGAAGGCGTCACCGTCGAGATGAGCAAACCCACGCTCGATCCTGAACAGGTGCCGACGACGCTAGACGAACCGCTGATCGAGACCGAGATCGAGGGCCTCACTGTGACGGCCGTGAACACTGGCGTCCCCCACGCCGTCGCGTTCGTCGAGAACGTCGCCGCCCTCGACCTCGACGCCGTCGCCCCCGCGGTTCGCCACGCCGACGTCTTCCCCGAGGGTGCCAACGTCACCCTAGCTTCCGAACGCGAGGCCGGCCCCGTCACGGGATACGACCAGCGCACCTTCGAGCGCGGGGTCGAGGGCGAGACCCGCTCCTGCGGGACTGGCGCTGTCGCTATCGTCGCCGCCGCCCACGAACTCGACCGTGTCAGGACCGACCAGGCCGTCGCCGTCCATCCGCCGGGCGGCCGCCTCGTCGTCACTCGCACTGCCGACGGTGCGACACTGCAAGGTCCGGTCGAACGCGAGTTCGAGACAACTGTCCCCGCAGACGGAATCCTCGCTGAGTGACCATGCCCTTCGACATCGAATCCTTCCACGAGCGAGCCGTCAGCACCCCCTCGCACGACTCTGTCGCGGAGATGCGGTCGCTGCTGGTCGAGACCCTCGAAGGAGAGCATTTCGAGCCGACTGTGGACGGGGCGGGCAACGTTCTCGCGATCCGCGAGAGTGGGCGGGAGGGACCGCATCTCGTCCTCAATACGCACATCGATACCGTCCCGCCGCACGTCCCCTACGACCGCGACGGCGAGGTCGTCAGCGGGAGGGGGTCGTGTGACGCGAAGGGCCCGCTGGCGGCGCTCCTGGCGGCCTTCTTCGAGGTCGAACCCGAGCGTGGAACGCTCACGCTCGCGATCACGCCCGACGAAGAGACCGACTCCACTGGCGCGGCTCACCTCCGCAAGACGCTTTCCGCGGACGGGTACATCGTGGGCGAGCCCACTGGCTTGGATGTTTGCACCGCGGCCAAAGGCCGTTTCGACGGGACTGTGACGGTCACTGGAACGAGCGCTCACGCCGCCGAGCCGTCGAGTGGGCAGAACGCCGTCCGCGCCGCCGGCCCGATCATGCAGGCCATGGAGACCTACGACGAGAAGGCGGGGCCGGGCGAGCACTCACAGTTAGGATGGCCGACGCTCACCCCCACCATGATCGAGGGTGGCGAAGTCAAGAATCAGGTCCCCGCGGAGTGTACGATCACCTTCGACCGTCGAAGCGTCCCGCCGGAGACGGCCGACGGATTCCGGGCGGGGCTGGAAGAGCACTGCTACCAGTGGCTCCCGAAGGGGATGAATCTCCGGGTCGCGTTCAGCGAGCGCGAGACGCCCTTCTTCGAGGCCTTCGATACGGACCCGGACGCCGAGCTCGTACGCACGCTCGCCGACGCCAGCGGCGGCGAGGTTCGCCCGTTCGGAGCAGCGACTGAAGCCTCATATTTCGCCCAGGACGCGCCGACCGTCGTCTTCGGCCCCGGGGTACTCGCCGACGAGGAGGGTGCAGTCGCCCACAGCGACCGGGAGTACGTCCGCTTGCCCGACGTGCACGCGGCGGCCGACGCCCTCAGAGAGACGCTGCGAGTGCTGCTCGGACACCAGTGAAAAGACACTTGTCGCGAGTGTTCGAAGACGTGTCTCGATGTCGCCCTCCCCACCGTTCGTCGATCTCGAGACGCGCACGTTCGACTTCGAGCAGATCTGGACGGAAGCGTACCCACTGCTGGGACTGATCCTCCTGTTCGCGGTCGTGGGACTGGTTCCGATCGTGCTCGGCGTCGCCTCAAGCACCGTCTTTGGACTGCTGTTCGTCGTCATCGGGCAATTGATCCTCGCAGTCGGCACTGGCGTCGTCCTGATCTACGTCGTCGCCAGGGGAATCCAGCTCTCGGGCGTCTGAACACTCACTCGACTGTCGTCGCTCCTTGACCGAGCGTCTCCTCGACCTGGGAGTAGACGAGCACGAACGCGAGCGCGCTCAGCGCGGCCCCGAAGAAGAACGGGGTCTCGAAACTCCCGAGATTGTAGAGGATGCCCGAGGCCAGTGGTCCCGCGGCGACGCCGAGCCCGAACGCCATCGTCAGCACCGACAGGGTCGTGCCCGACCCGCGTTCGCTCGCCATGTCGCCGGCGAGCGCCAGCGACGGCGCGAACACGAGCGCGACCGCGATGCCCTGCACAAATCGAGCCGCGAGCATCGACCAGGGATCGACGACGACGCCCTGGACGAACACCGAGGGGATCAACAGCGCGAAGCCGGCGACGACGAACGGGCGGCGGCCGTAGCGATCGCTGGCGCGGCCGACCGGCACCTGGAGAGCGACGTTCGCGAGCGTGACCGCGGCGAACTGGACGCTGAACATGAACGTCGTCTCGTCGAGTCGGGCGCGGATAGGTCCCTCAAGCGTCGCAAAGAGCGCGATCGTCGTCGCCATGAGAAAGGTCCCGATCCCGAGGACGAACACCGAGTCGAGTCCGCGGCCGTCCGGGCCGCGAATCGCGATCGAGAGGTCCTTGCTCGCGGCCTCTCCGGCGGCGGGCGGATCCTCGATGAACAGCAGCACGAGCGCGAAACTGATGATCGCGCCGAGAACGGCGACCCCGAAGGCGGCGTCGAACCCCGAGACTGCCTGGCCGAGCAGATCGTAGGAGACCACGCCCTCGGCTGCGAGTCCGCCGGTGACGACGATCCCCGCGATGATCGGCCCGAAGCCGAAGCCGATCAGCCGGAAGGTGTTGTAGACGCCGAAGTTACCCCCGCGTTCGGCGTCGCTCGCGGCGTAATCGTTGATGAGTGCGACCGTCGCCGGCACGGTGAAGGCAGCGCCGACGCCCTGGAGCGCCCGCGCGCCGAGGACTGACCAGTACGTCGACGTGAGCGGATAGGCCGCGCTGCCGATCCCGAACAACACGAGCCCACCGAGGACGAACGCCCGTCGTCGGCCGGTCCGATCGGACCACCGACCCGTGAACGGCTGGCCGAAGCTGTTGAGCAGCCCAAAGAGCGAGAGGACGATCCCGATCAGCGTCTCCTCTTGCAAGACGAATCCGGGAGGATCGGTGCCGGCAATGGCTGGCACCGAGATCTCGGTGCCGGCGATACCCGCCAGCGAGATCTCGCCGCTTGCGATGTACAGCGGGAGGACGATGATCAGAAAGGAGTTGCCGATGGCGTCGGCCATCCGCGCGAACGCCAGCGTCAGGACGCGCGTGTCCGTCTCGGATCCCATCTGACTGCTCTATGGACGAGGGGATTGTGAGCCTTCGGTCTCCGAGCCACTCTCGCAGTACCCCGACCACCTACCGTTCGTTCCGAAGCGCGGCGTCGAACGCGGTGACCGACGAGTGGCGCTGCTCGGGGTCGGCGGCCAGCGCCCGCAGGATCGGCCCGTCGAGGGCCGGATCGCTCCCGTCCCGTTCGCTCGGTGGAGTCGGCCCTCGCCGCACCGCGTCGAGATACCGCGTCTCGTCGTCGGTTTCCGGGAACGGTGGCTCACCAGCCAGGGCCTCGTATGCCAGCGCACCGAGCGCGAACACCTCCGTCGACCGACCGCCAGTGCCGGCTTCGAGTTGCTCCGGCGCGGTGTACGGCGTCAGCCACGTCTCGTCCTGCGCACGTTCGACTACTCGGTTCACACCCCAGTCGTCGACCAGCCCCGTCGGACCCTGTTCGGTGTCGGCGATCAGGACGGTTTCGTCGGTGAGGTTGCCGTGGGTCGCACTGTAGAGACTTGCGGTGTTGACTGGCTCGACGACGTCCGAGAGCACGTCTAGGAGAACGTCGGGGTCGGCCTCGTACGCACCGAAGGGGGTCGCGTCTGCTACCATCTCCGTCGCCACCCACGGGACCGGGTCGGTCCCCCAGTCCTGCAGCGTTACGACGTTCGGGTGCGAACTCAGGTTGCGCCAGCCGTGGACTGCGTCACGGAATCCTGCTTCGAGATCGTCGTCGACGTCCACTCCGTCTGCAACCGTCAGCACCCGAACGGGGTCAGCCACGTCCGCGTGGACTGCCGTGTACACGTCGAGCGGGCCGCGCCGACCCAATCGATTCACGTTCGAGAGGTCTCGAACACCGGTCGCGAGTGGTGACTCTGGTTCGGCCGATCTGGTACCCTCCGAGTCGACTGCGGCCCCTCGTTGCCGGGTGTCGTTCGAGGCCTGTTCGGTCGGCCCTCGATCCGAGGTGTTCGTCGGCGATTGACCCGCGTCCGGTCCCGGTCTGTCTGCAGTCGACTGCGGAGCACTCTCCGGGTCCGACGGAGAAGCATCACCTCCGTCCGATGGGGAAGATCCCCCACCGTTTTGCGGGGGGGCCTCACCTGCGTTGCCGGTGGGTCTGTCGTCCGTGTTGGTGAAACTGAGCCAGCCGACCAAGCCAGCAACACTGACGGCCACGCCGGCCCCGAGTGGTAGCCACGGAAGTCCGGACTCGTCTTCGGGACTCCCGTTGTCGCTGAATTGGGAACCAGAAGGGGCCGCTGGGGTCGTCGGTGGGTCCCTGACCGGTGTATCGGTCGTCGTAGTCGTCGTGGTCTGCGGGGTTTCGACGGTCAGCTGGCCGGTCTGGCTGTCGTCGTCGGTGTACACGCCGAGCGTGAACCTGCCAGCGTCGACGGCCTGGAAAGTAAACTCGACCGCCTGGCTCGCGCCACCGCCGAGCGTGACGGTCCGCGTGGTGACCACTCCACTGTCGATCCGGCATTCGACCGGCTGGGTCGCTTCCACGTTGCCAGTGTTCTCGATTCTCGCCGTGACGGTTACGTAGTCACCCCATGTGACAGTGTCCGGCGCGTCGAAGCTCGTGACCTCGAAGCTAGCCGGCGTCCGACTGACGGACACGACCGCAGTATCGGTCACTGGTTCACCATCGGCCACGTACGGGCCGTCGGAATCCGGGAAGTCGTAGACCTCGTCACCGTCGCTGTCCAGGTGTGGCATCGCCATGACGTCGTTTTCACCGCCAGGGAGGCGCTCGTCGAGGAGGACGTCGACGTCTCCGTAGGTTCCGGGTTCGAAGTAGGCCGTGTGGCCGATGACGTCGCCGGAGTTCGCGTCGTGCATGACCACGTAACCGCCCTCGGGCAGGAAGGCCTCGCTGACGGTGACGATGTCCCCGTTCTGGCTGATCTGCGGATTCATCGTGACCGTCGCCGCCGGCGGTGACTCCAGCGTATAGATGACTTCGTCGAGGCCATCGATTCTCGCAGTCACTTCGTCACCAGCACTCAGCGAACGCAGGTCGAACGCAGCCGAGAAGGTGCCGTCGGCCTGTACTTCGGTCTCTGCGTCTTCTATGAACCCGGGGCCAGCCACTTCGATTGTATATGTCGTCCCTTGCTCAGCCGAGGATGTCCCGGAGATCGCCTGGTCGCTCTGTGGATAGAGAGTTAGATTCTCGTCGAATTCGGGCGGTGAGCGGACCTGAAAACTCACCGCGGTCGGCTGGTAGCCAGCCGGTCGCGTCTCCAGACTGTACTCGCCAAGTCGCGCGCTCTCCGGTATCTCGATCGTCGCCCGCCCGGACTCGTCGGTGAGGGCGCTGTCGATCCAGTTACCGTTTGAATCAATCAGAGCGATGTCGGCGCGGAGGAGCGGTTCGCCGGTCGCCACCACGGTCACCGTTGCTGTCAGCGACTCGCCGGGCGTGACCGAGTCGCGGCCGAGGTCGAGAGCCACCTCCAGATTCGAGCGCAGGACGTCGAAGACGATGTCCTCTCCGGCGTGATTCTGCACGCGATTCCCGCCGCTGTCCCGGAGGACGATCACTTCTTCTCCCGTTCCGATCGGAGTTACAGTGAGATAGCCGATCTGGCCTTCTCTATACGGGATATTCAAGTAGTTCTCGTTGTCCGTCACCAATCTGCTCGCCTCCTGGAGTACGCTGTAGGTGTCGATGGTCGTTTCGCTGACTGGATCCTCGTCGGCGTTGATCTGGAACTCCTGTTGGCTCAGTGGCTCGTCGTCCGGATCCGGCGGGAACGCCTCGATCCTGATCGTCTGGGTGACGTCGTTCGCCAGGATCGGGTTTCCGGTATCCCCGGCGACTGGGAGTTTCGTCCCGTTTTCGTCGTACACCTCTACGTTCCTGTGGTTCGACAACGAATCGGCACTGGCCGGCGTCCCTGCGACCGCAACACCGACCGTTGCACTCCCGATGCTCCCGAGTACGTCGCGTCTCCTCCACTGGCGGTCCACGTTTCAGCTATCACTGGTAAGCCGCTTCATATAAATGTTGACACCGAAATATCACATCTCGGTATCGGCCCAGCGCTCGAGTGGTTCGGCCGTTCGCTTGTAGGATTCGAACTTCTCGACAGCCCACTCACAGACCGGGTCGGCTTCCGATTCGAGCAGGCCGCGGGGCTGGCCGTCCTCGTCGACACCGATCTGGACGAGGTCGCCGAGCAGGCCGACGAAGTACGGGATCGGCTCGTCGGTCACGAAGATCTCGGCCGCGCCGGCCTCGCGCATCTCCGCGAGGCGGTCCGCGGCTGGCGAATCCGAGACGAACGTCGACGCCACCGTCGGCGGGACGACGACCTCGATGTCGAGTTCCGGGAGGTCGAAGTTCCGGTACTGTGCCTCCAGTGGCTGCGGGCTGAAGACCGGTGTCACCATCCGGATTTCCGGGGAAGACTCGACCGCCTGGGCGTGTCTGTCGACCATCGCCATCGGCCGGCTCTCGGTCGCGACGACAACCTCGGCCTCTCTGAGGTGACGGACGTCCAGATCGAACGCCTCTGGTGGCATCCACCGCAGGATGGGCTGCAGGCGGGCGGCGGCCCCGACCGTCTCCAGATAGCCCGACATCTCCTCCAACACGATCTCACCACTCGTCGTCAGCTCGTAGCCGTCGACCGAGTCGGCGATCCAGCCCTTCTCACGGAGGGTCTCGATATTTCGATCGACGGTCGTCCGCGAGCAGTCAAGCGCATCACGAAGGTCGTATCTCGTCGCTGGACCGTCCCGCAAGTGCCGTAGAATTCCGATTCGAGCCGGCGAGCGAACCAGATCTGCCGCCAGCTCTCTCTGCGTGTCCATCGATGTTGTCGAAATACCTCGGGCCGTTTAAAGTGTTCGGCCAAAATCACGATGTGCGAACCGTGCACGTGTGTTTCTCGACCGTATCGCGGTCTGGAGCGCTCTCTCCTGGGAAGAACCCACTTTTCGGGTTCTGTCAGCGTTCGCAGCATACAATTACCCGTCTCTGGACGCCTCGCTAGAGCAGGTAGTACAGATGGGTACCGACAGCGTCGACCGCGAACTTCTCGACTCGGCACTCGATCGTGGCTACTTCGAGACGCCACCCCGAGTGAGTGTCCGGGAACTTGGCGAGGAGTTCGATCTCTCGGAAGCGGAGGTCCGACGACGCCTCTCGCGAACGCTCGCAACAATGTTGAAAGAACGGTGTGAGGGTGATCCCGACACCGGACTGCTCGAAGACCCGGCGACGTGGGCCGTTTGAATCCCTCGATCGGTGTCACTCCAGTTTCTCGACCAGCTCGTCCGCCACGCCAGTGTACGTCGCAGGCGTCACTGCTCGCAGCTCTTCGCGCACACTCTCGGGCACGTCGAGTTCGTCGAACATCGCTCTGAAATCGTCGAGCGACGCACGCTGGCCCCGCGTCAGCGCCTTCACACGCTCGTAGGCGTCGCCGTGGCCCTCTCGGCGGAGGATGGTCTGGACGGCCTCGCCGATGATCTCGGGATTGGCGTCGAGCTCCTCACGCATGACCGTCTCGTTGGGCGAGACCTTCCCGAGACCGGTCTGAAGTTTGTCGTAGCCGATCAGACAGTGGGCGAAGCTCGCGCCGATGTTGCGCTTGACAGTCGAATCTGAGAGGTCGCGCTGCAGCCGGGACTTGGTGACGTAGTCGCCCAGAAAGACGAGATCGGAGTTAGCCTTCGTGAGATTACCTTCGCTGTTCTCGAAGTCGATCGGATTGACTTTGTGGGGCATCGTCGACGATCCAGTCTCGCCTTCGACGGCCTCCTGGCCGAGGTAGCGATCGGAGATGTAGAGCCACATGTCCAGATCCAGATCGAGCAGGACGTTGTTCGCCCCACGCAGGGCGTCGAACACAGTCTGGAGGTCGTCACAGGGGTTGACCTGCGTCGTCAGGGGTTCGTGCTCCAGGCCGAGCGAGCCGACGAACTCCGCGGCGAAGGCGGGCCAGTCGACCTCGGGGTAGGCGGCGTGATGGGCGGCGTAGGTCCCGGAGGCCCCGGCGAGCTTTCCGGAGAGGGCGTCGGCGGCGCGTTCGACTCGGGCGATGGCTTTGCCGAGACGGGCGGCGTAGACGGCCATCTCCTTGCCGAACGTCGTCGGCGTGGCGGGCTGGCCGTGGGTCCGGGCGAGCATCGGCACCTCCTTATTTTCCTGGGCCAACGCGACCAGATCGTCCCGGACAGCACGCAGTTCGGGGACGAGGACGTTCTCGACGGCGGGCTTGACCAGTAGTCGGTGGGCGAGGTTGTTGGCGTCCTCGCTGGTAAGCCCGAAGTGTATCCAGTTCGCGATGTCGAGCCCCTCCGGCAGACCCTCGCGGATGAAGTACTCGACTGCCTTGACGTCGTGATTCGTGGCCGAATAGTCCTTGTACCCCGACGTTTCGAGTTGCTTGACGATCTCGGCGTCCGATTCGTCGAAGTCTTCGTAGAGTGTGCGAAGCTCGGCACGCTGGCCGGCGTCGATCTCGAAGGGCGTCACGTCGAGGTCACTCAGCGCGATCAGGTACTCGACTTCGACCTCCACGCGAGCACGCATGAGCGCCTGCTCGCTGGCGTAGGGGACGAGCGATTCCGTGTAGCGGGCGTAGCGGCCGTCGAGCGGCGAGACGGCCTGCAGTGCGGAGCGGTCGGTCATGGCTGTGGCTCCGCGGCAAGTCCGCAAAAGACTGCCGAAGCAGATTCGACACCGAGCGGCCATGCGACCGAAATATTAGGTAGGTGGCGGGCGCACACCCGGCCATGGCAGACCGTGGCCGCTGGCTCACCGGGAGTGTCATCGTCCTGATCGGGGTGTTCTTCCTGCTGGATACCACCGACGTCCTCGAGACGAGCCAGGTGTTCCTGTTCGTCCCGTCGGTCGTGATCGCTCTCGGGCTCTACATGCTGATCCGCCATCGGTTCCGGCATCTGTTCGGCCCGGGCGTCGTCCTGCTGTTCGGGATCGCCTGGCAGCTGGTCGCGCTGGACTACTACTCCTTCGGAGAGCTTTTCGGCACGTACTGGCCCGTGTTGATCATCCTCTTCGGGCTGTCGCTGCTGGTCCAGCGGCGTCGCGACGCAACGCGGCGATCCCACGTCCAGACCAGCGGCGACGACAGCGACGTCGAGATCCTGGCGATCTTCGGGGACGGCGAGCGCCGCGTCTCCAGCGATCGATTCACCCACGCCGACCTCACGGTCATCTTCGGCGATGGCCGACTCGACCTCCGGGACGCGACCGTCCACGGGACCGCCGACGTCGACGCCGTCGTCGTCTTCGGCGACGTCGAGATTCTCGTGCCCGAGTCGTGGGACGTTCGCTTCGATACGACGGCGGTGCTCGGCGATGTCACGGACAGGCGATCCAGCCAGCCCGACAAGGATGTCCCAGATCTGGTCGTCTCGGGTGTTCCGGTGTTCGGTGATATCACGGTCCGCGATTGAGACGACTGTTCGGCGACCAGTCTCACCCCACCGATTTCGCAACTACTTTGCGCGCCCCCCGCCCCCCATCAGACATGAAACTCGCCGGTATGGCCTCCAACCGTGGCCGCAACCTTCGAAACATCGCCGACCGAGCACCCGGTGGCGCGGAGTTCGCCGTCGTTCTCTCGAACGACGAAGACGCACCGATTCTCGACGCCGCTGCCGAGCGCGGCATTCCTACGGAAGTCGTCCCGAAAGCTGAGGACGAATCGCGCCGGGAGCACGAACAGCGCGTCGAAGCCGCTCTCGCCGAGTACGACTTCGACCTCGTCGCGATGGACGGCTACATGCGCATCCTCACCGAGGACTTCGTCGCGAACCAGCCGACCATTCTGAACGTCCACCCTTCGCTCCTGCCGGCGTTCCCGGGCATGGACGCCCACGAGCAGGTGCTGGAGGCGGGCGTCAAACAGACCGGCTGTACCGTCCACGTCGTCGACGAGACCGTCGACGATGGACCGATCGTCACCCAGGAACCGATCCCGGTCTTCGAGGGCGACGACGCCGACGACCTGAAAGAGCGCGTCCTCTACGAGGGCGAGTTCAAGGCCTATCCGCGCGCAGTCGAGTGGTTCGCCGAAGACCGCGTCACTGTCGACCGCGAGGCCGGCACCGTCTCGGTCGAAGGCGACGAGGGCGGCGACTTCCCGGCTCGCCGCGTCACGTCCGAGGACCGCGCCGCGGACCTGCGCTACGGGGAGAATCCACATCAGGACGCCGCGCTCTACGCTGACTCGACCTGTGAAGAGGCCAGCGTCGTCCACGCGCCCGAACTCAACGACGCCGCGAAGGGCATGGGCTACAACAACTACAACGACGCCGACGCCGCCCTCAACATCGTCAAGGAGTTCGACGAGCCCGCCTGCGCGGTCATCAAGCACACCAACCCCGCCGGGGCCGCGACAGCCGACTCCATCTCGCAGGCGTACGCCGACGCGCTCTCGACGGACCCAAAGAGCGCGTTCGGAGGGATCGTCGCCCTGAATCGCGAGTGCGACGCCGCGACCGCCGAGCAGATCATCGAGTCCTACAAGGAGGTCGTCGTCGCGCCGGGCTACACCGACGCGGCCCTGGACGTCCTCGCCGAGAAAGACTCGCTCCGCGTGCTGGACGTGAGCGACCAGTTCGACGTGACGGAGACGCTGACCGAGAAGGACCTCGTCGGCGGGCGACTCGTCCAGGAGCGGGACCAACAGGCCCTCACGGCCGAGGACCTCGAAGTCGTCACCGAGCGCGAGCCCACCGACGAGCAGATCGAGTCGATGCTCTTCGCCTGGCAGACAATCAAGCACGTCAAATCGAACGCCATCCTCTTCGCGAAGGGCACCGAGACCGTGGGCGTCGGAGCCGGGCAGGTCTCCCGCGTCGACGCGGTCAGGATCGCCGAGATGAAAGCCGAGAAGGACGCCGAGGGGAAAGGTCCCGAGGGCGCGGTGATGGCCTCAGACGCCTTCTTCCCGTTCCCGGACAACATCGAGGTCGCCGCCGAGGCCGGCATCGAGGCCGTCATCCAGCCCGGAGGCTCGAAGAACGACGACAGCGTCATCGAGGCCGCCGACGAACACGATATGGCGATGGTCATGACCGGGACGCGGTGTTTCAGACACGACTAACTGGAGTGTCTGCGGCTCGAAACCGGGCGAAGCGAGTTTCCGGTGTTTCTGTCAGGACGCAGTTGCACCGGTTGCTTCAGGCGGGATGTCGACGGTCACTCGACTCTGATCGAGCGGTTCACGCTGCTGGGATTCCCTCACTCTTCCTTGGTCGGGGATGCGCTCGCGGTGACGACGGTCACAGTTCCGCTATCCGAGCCCGTTCTGACGGTGGCGGTGACCGTCTCCTGGGGCGTCCCGATCTGCGTGGCGGGGCCGTAGTCGTCGATCGTCATCGTCGAATGCAACTCGTGGGTGAAATACTCCGAGGTCTCTGTCCGTTGCATCTCTATCGTCCGAGGAAGGCCCGTCTGGTTGTCGACAACCAGGCGGATGGACGCCGTCACGTTCGATCGATCGATAGCGTTCGTCGATACGTTCTCGTCGGCGACGACGCTCGCGTACGTCTCTGGATCGACGTCGGCTTCGAGGACGGTCGCCCCCACCCCGTCGACGGTCGTCGATCCGACGACGGTCGCGTTGGCCTGGTCGGCCAGCGTGACGAACGTCGATAGTCGGTCGACATCCTCCCACTCGGCGCTGCCGACGTGGTCGAGTCTCGTCCAGATCTCGCTCGTCTCGTTGGTGCTATAGATTGTCGACCCGTCGATGAGGGCCGTCGTGTTGTACGTCTCGCCGTTCGCCTCCGTGGTCGAGTTCCATCGCGCCCGCTCTGTCTCGCGGTCGATCGCAATCCGATAGGTCGACTCGTACTCGTCACCGCCGGTGGAACTCGTCGTCTCCAACGTCGCCGTGTAGCTGTCGACGTCCTCTGTCGCGGCGACGAGCGTCGACCTGACCTCGGAATCGTCCATCCCGCTGGAGATCGCGGAATTACTGTTCGTCGGATCGTCCGTTCCTGCCCCGAGACACCCACTCGCCGCAACGAGGACGAGCGCAAGCGTCAGAGGAACCAATTTCGACCGTATCATAGCTGTTTCAACACGACCTGGCGAGGAATATATAGCTACTGATTCACTTACAGATGACGCTCGATCGTCTCTGCGGTCGCCGCTCCGACACCGTCGACTGCCTGCAGCTCTTCCGCCGAAGCCTCCCTGATCGCCGCGACGCTCCCGAAGTGGCCGAGCAATTGCTTGCGGGTCTCGGGCCCGACGCCCGGAACTTCGTCCAGCGCCGTCGACACTTCGTCTCGCAGGGTCTGGTGGTACTGGACGGCGAAGCGATGGGCCTCGTCGCGGACGCGCTGGAGGAGGTGCAGGTGGGGTGCGTCATCGGGCCAGCGTTCGACGCCATCGGGGGTCACCACGAGTTCTTCGGCTTTGGCGAGTGCGATCAGGGGGACGTTCCAGCCCGTCTCCGCGAGCGCGTCCTGTGCGGCTCCGAGTTGCCCTTCGCCGCCGTCGATCAGCAGCAGGTCGGGGTCCGGGCGGTCGTCACGGTCCTCCACCGCGCGCTCGGCGCGCCAGCGGACCAGCGCGCGCATGTTGGCGTAGTCGTCGTTGCGCTCGTCGAGTTTCTTCCGCCGGTAGTCGGCCTTCTCGGGGCTGCCGTCGACGAACGTGACGTCGCTTCCCACGACGGCTTTGCCCTGGGCGTGACTCACGTCGAAGCCCTCGATTCGACGCGCGCGGTCGAGGCCGAGCGCGTCCGCGAGTGCGGCGCTCTCGTCGCGCTCGCCGCCCTGCCGACGGGCGTTCTTCAGGGCCAGATCCACGAGCGTTGCCTCCCGGCCCGCACCCGGAACGCGGACCTCGACGCCCTCGCTGTCGAGCCAGTTCAGGAGGTCCGTGTCGTCGGGCCGATCCGACAGCAGCAGCACATCCGGGAGTTCACGCTCGGCGTAGTACTGAGCGACGAACGCGCCCACGACTGCGCCGGCGTGCTCGCCTTCAGGAGCGTCGAGTCGGTGGCGCTCGCGATCGACGAGCGAGCCGTCGGCGCTGTGGAGGCGGGCGACCGTCGCGGACTCGCCCTCGACGGCGACGCCGAGGACGTCGACCGCGCGTTCGCGCTCGCGTTCGTCCGTGACGGCGTCGCCACCACCGCCGTGGAGTGATTCGACGGCCTCCAGCCGATCGCGGAGGTTCGCGGCGCGTTCGAACTCCTCGTTCTGGGCGGCCTCCTGCATCTCCCGCCGGAGCGGGTCGGCGACCACACCGGTCTCGCCCTCGAAGAAGCGCCGGACCGCCTCGCAGTCGGCCTGGTAGTCACTCTCGCTGATCTCGCCGGTGCAGGGGGCAGTACAGAGTCCGATGTCGTAATCCAGGCAGGGCCGATCCCGATTCGCGTATTTGTGATCCGAACAGCCCCGGAGGCCGTAGGTTTCCCGAACGGCTTTGACGACGGTTTCGAGCCGACCCTTGTTCGTGAATGGTCCGTAGACCGTCGCGCCCTCGCCGGGATCGCGGGTGATCTCGATCCGCGGGACGGCGTGGTCAGTGAGCTGGACGAGTGGATAGGATTTGTCGTCTTTCAGCCGGACGTTGTAGCGGGGCTGGTGGCGCTTGATGAGGTTTGCTTCCAGCAGCAGGGCCTGGGTCTCGGTGTCGGTGACGACGGTGTCGATCGTCGCGGCCCGGGCGACCATCTGGCGGATACGCTCGCCGCGCGGGTCGGCGTAGGACCGGACGCGGTCGCGGATGTCGACGGCCTTGCCGACGTAGAGCACTGTGGCGTCGTCGCCCGCACCGTCGAGAAACTGGTAGACGCCGGGCTCTCGTGGGAGGTCGGTGGCGAGGTCGCGGACCGCGTCCGCATTCATCGCCAGGCTCTAGCGCGAGCGACGGCTTCAACGACACGGTCGTGCGGGACCGTGGTCGCGTCCCCCGTTACTCACCCCAGCAGCGACCCGAGCCGGCTGTCGGGTTCGCCCGAGACGCCCGCCGGGAGAATCACCGACTCCAGCCGCTCGGCGATCGCTTCGCCCTCGGTTTCGGGGGCCTGGATTCGGATCGGCTCGTCGCCGGCGACGCCGATTTCGAGAGTCTGCCCGCGCGTCCAGAGGTAGACGCCCATCGGAACGATCGCGAAGAGCAACAGCAGCGCGCCGACCAGGCGCATGAAGTCGTCGAGATTGCGCAGTAGCGAGAGCATCTGCTGGAACATGCCCATGACCCCGCCGATCCCGAGTTGCCCGGTCGATGAGGGCAGCCCGACGCCCGAGAGGACGTCGTCGATCGGCAGCAGTAGGCCGGCGACGATGAGCACGAGGCCGTACATCGCCGCGCGAGCAGCCTGTCTGAGGAACTTCGATTCGCCGCCCGATTGCAGGCTGACGCCGGTGACGTTCGGCCGGTCGACCTGCTGGAAGTTCGCGCCGTCGCCCTCGGGCGTGAACGCGAGCACGCGGTGGCTGGTGACGACCACACTCGACGTGCCGATCTCGACCTGCTCGTCGACCGTTTCACCGTCGTACAGCAGGTCGTCGACGCGCTCGCTCCAGCGACTCATCGCGTGCCAGTAGGACGTACTGGTTCAAAACGGTGGGGGCCTCGCTGCGATCAACCCACCCGACAGGAGTCGGAGGATACAATCTCCCCGGCCTGCAACGACTGGGCATGACCGACACCGTCCAGTGCTGGCTCGTCGCCCGAGATTACTTCGACGAGGATCTGATCACGCTGGTCTACGCGACGCCCGACGGACAACGCCACGTCACCCAGCAGCTCTCTTCGGCCCTGCTGGCCAAGAAACCGCCCACTGCCGCGAAAGACGTCGACGTCGACCGACTCGAACCCGTCGCTGATTCCGAGGAGCGCGAACGCTATGCTGCCGAAGCCGAGCGGATGGCCGCGCGTCACGATCCCGACGAGCGAGTCTGACGAGTCTCGACGCCGGCGGCGGGGTGTGGGGCTGCCCGCGTCCGGCCAACACAACCCTCTTGACGACGTGTCCCGAGGTTCCCGGTAATGGTGTCGACGCTGACGCTGGTGCTGGCCGGCGTGCTTCTGTACACAGTCGTCGCGATGACGCTGCGACAGCGCGGCGTGTTGCCGGAGTTTATCCACGTCTCGGGACCGCTGACGACGATCCACACCCAGCGGGGAAAGAAGTTTCTCGATCGGCTCGCCAAACGCGAGCGGTTCTGGCGGGCGTGGGGTAATCTCGGGCTCGGGATCGCCCTCGTGTTCCTGATCGGCCTGTTCCTGATCGTCCTGCTCTCGGCCTACCAGAACGTCCTCCAGCCGACGGCCAACCCGATCCAGGAGCCGAAGAACGCGCTGGTCATCCCGGGCGTCAACGACTTCCTGCCGCTGTCGGCCGCGCCCGACATCATCTTCGGGTTGCTCGTCGGGCTGGTCGTCCACGAGGGCGGCCACGGCCTGCTCTGCCGGGTCGAAGATATCGAGATCGATTCGATGGGCATCGCGCTCTTTGCACTGATTCCGATCGGCGCGTTCGTCGAACCCGACGAGGAGGACCGTAAAGCGTCGGGCCGCGGGGCGCAGGCGCGGATGTTCGCCGCCGGAGTCACCAACAATTTCGCGATCACTGTGATCGCGTTCGCGCTCCTGTTCGGGCCGGTGACGGGCTCGATCGCCGTCGCCAGTGGCGTCCCCGTCGGTGGGACGCTGCCCGACTCCCCGGCTCGCGAGGCCGGGCTGGGTAACGGCGACGTCGTCACCGCGGTGGAGGGGACGACCGTCGAGGACGCCGAGGACCTCGATGCGCTGCTCGCGAACACGAGTGACGAACGGGTCGCGGTGACGACCAGCGACGGCGAGACGAGACAGGTCGACCGCGCGGTACTTGTCACGCAGGCGCTCGCGGACGGCCCCCTCGACGTCGCGGCCGGAGACACGATCGTCGCCGTCAACGGCACCGAGGTCGGGACTGAAAACGCATTCGGAAACGCACTCGCGAATCGTTCGGTCGCGACGCTGGAACTGGCCGATAACTCGACGGTCACCGGACCAGTGGGAGCATACGCGAGTTCGATCAGTGACGGCGGGCCACTCGCCGACGCCGGCGCGCCGGCAGGCGAGTCGGTCGTCGTGACGCGGATCGACGGCGAACGGATCGTCGACGACGAGTCGATGCAGGACGTGCTGGAAGACATCGAACCCGGAACAGTCGTCGACGTCGAGTTATTCGTCGACGACGAGCGCCAGACCCGAGAGGTCGAACTGGGTGAGAACTCCCGGACCGACGGTGCGCTGCTCGGCGTCTCGCTCCTACAGCCGGGCTATAGCGGCGTCGTCGTCAACGATTTCGGAATCCGGGTCTACCCGGCGGAGCCGTTCCTCGGTGTCGTCTCGGGTGAGGGCCTGCTGGGTGGCCTCGCGGACGGCTCGCTCGCGATCGTTATGTTCACGATTCTCGTCTTGCCGTTCGCGGCGGTGGCCGATCCGACGCTCGGATTCAACTTCGCCGGCTTCATCGGCCCCGTCACGGAGTTCTACACGATCCAGGGGCCGCTCGAACCGCTCGGGGGTGGCGTCTTCCTGGCCGCGAACCTGCTGTTCTGGACGGGCTGGGTCAACTTCAACCTCGGGCTGTTCAACTGCATTCCGGCGTTCCCGCTGGACGGGGGCCACCTCCTGCGGGCGAGCACCGAGGCGATCCTCTCGCGGACGCCGCTGAACCGCCGCGAGCACGTTCAGACCGTGACTATTTCGATCGGACTGATCATGGGGATCAGCCTGATCCTGATGCTGTTCGGGCCGCAGTTGCTGGCCTGAGCGCCAATCATCTTGTCGGATCGGGCACAACCCAGCCGTATGGTGTGGCCTTCCTCGAAGCGCGAAGAGGCAGCCCAGACGGGCGCAGCGATCGGCGCGAAACTCGGCAGCAAAGCCGGCCCGCTCGGGGCCGGGATCGGCGCGGGATTCGGCGGTGCGACAGGATACGTCGCCGGCTCGTTTCTCCCGGGGTGTCCAGCCAAGAAGGTCCTTCCCGACGGCGGCTAGCGTGTCGAGGACGCAGATGGCTATCAGCGAGCGACGGCGATTCCGGTCGCAGAGGAGTGACGAAAGGCGAGAGGCCGAGAGCCACGAAAGGCAAGGTTCCTTACCGTCTCGCCCCAAGCGACGCCCATGACCGGAGAGCGACGCGAAGCACCCCCAACCGAAGAAGGCTGGTACGCACTCCACGACGTTCGAACGATCGACTGGGACGCCTGGGCCGAGGCCCCCCAGCGCACCCGTGACCGCGCCATCGACGAGGGAATCGAGTTCCTGCAGGCTGCGACGACCGTCGAGGACGCCAGTGAGGGCCGCTCGGCCGTCTTCTCGATGCTCGGCCACAAGGGCGACCTCATGATCCTCCATCTGCGCCCGACGATGGCCGATCTCGACGCGCTCGAACGGCGCTTCGAACAGACCGCGCTGGCGCAGTTCACCGAACAGGACCGCTCGTTCGTCTCGGTGACGGAGGCGTCGGGCTACTCCGACCGCGGCCGGGAGTTCATCGAGGGCGACCTGGACGACGACTCGGGACTGGCGAAGTACATGCGCTCGCGCCTCTATCCCGAGATCCCGGAGATGGAGCACGTCTGCTTCTATCCGATGGACAAGCGCCGGGACCCCGAGTACAACTGGTACGACCTCCCCTTCGAGGAGCGCGCGGAACACATGGACGCCCACGGCGAGGTGGGCCGCGAATATGCGGGCAAGGTCACCCAGATGATCACAGGATCGATCGGCCTGGACGACTGGGAGTGGGGCGTGACCCTCTACGCTGACGACATGACCGATGTGAAGGACCTGCTGTACGAGATGCGCTTCGATCCCTCCTCTTCGAAGTTCGCCGAGTTCGGCCCCTTCTGGGTCGGCCGCCGCTTCGACCCCGCCGACCTCGATTCGTTCCTCGAAGGTGAGCGACTGTCGACGCCCTGGGGCGAGGAGAGCGCTGCCCACGGAACAGAGGATCACCCGCCAGCGACGCCCGAAGACGCCGTCGAAGGGGATCACGACACTGCCGAGGACGGGCACTCGCACGGCGAAGGTGGCCACCCACACGGTGAGTCGAAAGCCGACCATCCGCACGGAGACGGCGAAGCTGACGATTCACAGGGAGACGGCGATGACGACAGCGACCACCCGGGCAGCGGCGGCGGTCGCCCGCCGACGACCGACTCTTGGAGTGAAGCCATCGCCGAAGTCGACGACATCGAAACTCGGCTGGGTCGGGCGGGACTCCACGAGGGCGAGGAGTACGAGCCAGAGTCCTACGGCCTTATCTTCGAGACACAGCGCGACGCCGCCGACCTCGTCGACGAAGTCGACGGTCTGCGTTCGAACTTCGATCACTACGACACCCACGTCACGACGACCGTCCGGGCCAGCCAGGGCCAGACCGTCCTGATCAGCGTCTGGGCGAACGACGACGCCGCCCAGACTGCTTCCGGATTCCTGACCGACCTCGACGGGATCGACACCGGTGCGCGCGGGTGGCTCGGTGCGGCTCCCGAGGGGGAGGGCGACGTCACAGATGCGGGTGCAGAGAGCATTCGCGCGGAACTCGCAGATCGAGGGATCTACGCCGGTCAGCCCCACGGCGAGGACGTCTACGCGCTCGTGCTGTACTCGACCGAGGACGTCCGGAAACTGTTCAGCGAGGTCGACGGCCTGCGCTCGAACTTCGAACACTACGATACCCACGTCAAGACCGCCGTCTACGACGACCCCAACAGCGAGACGGCCGCCGTCGTCAGCATCTGGGATACCCGCGACGCCGCCGAGACGGCCAGTGACTTCCTCGAAGACCTGCCCCAAATCGTCCGCAAAGCCGGCGAGGGCGATGGCTTCGGCACGATGGGCATGTTCTACACCGTCAAGCCAGACTATCGCGAGGAGTTCGTCGAGACCTTCGACGTCGTGGGCGGAAAACTCGCGGAGATGGACGGCCACCGCGAGACCGCGCTGCTGGTCAACGAGGAAGACGACAACGACATGTTCATCGCCTCGCGCTGGGACGGAAAGGAGGACGCGATGGCCTTCTTCCGCTCCGAAGACTTTCGCGACACTGTCCAGTGGGGCCGGGAAGTGCTGGCGGACACGCCGCGGCACGTCTTTCTGGCCTGAAACGCCGCGGAAGCGCGTTCTCGACCGACGAGCCTATATATACCTTTTCCCCGAATTCTGGGGTGGTAACTCGGTGGGGGTTTATACGGGGTTCGTGTGTGAAGTGGCTGCTAGACCAACCAATGATACGCGAGTCGTTATCCAGAACAGTCGACTTCGTCACGGAGCACAACCGCCTGACGCTGGCGTTGATGCTGGTGCTCACGGGGATCGTCGTGATCGGTGGGCTTCCCCAGTTGGACACCGAGAGCCAGGCCGGTGCCGACGCCGAGGCGTTCCAGGATCTCGAACCGATCGATAAGGCGAACTACATCGCGGACAACTACGAGCGCTCCGAGAACGAGACGAACCAGACGCTCGCGACAGTCTACGTCCGAGATTCGGACGGCAACGTCCTCTCGAAGGCCTCACTGCTGGAGAGCCTCCGCTATCAGCAGGACATCCTGGCCAACGAGTCGGTCGCCGCGGCACTCCGACCCGAGGGAATCGTCGACATCGCGAACATGGTCGCCGTTCGCGCGGCCGACGAACAGAACCCGACGCTCGACGAGCAAATCGAGGCGCTCGAAACCGCGAGCGCGGCCGACGTCGAACAGGTAGTGGGGGAGACGCTGGAGAATCCACAGGCGCTCCGACTGTTGCCGTCCGGTCACGACTCCTCGAGTACGACTGCGACCGACCGCCGCATGCTGGTGTCACTCGACGGGACTGCCGTCGACGAGAGCGTCGAGACTGCGCTGTACGAGGCCGCACAGGATCGCTCTGGGGCCGGGTTCTTCGTGTTAAATCAGCCAGCCTACAACGCGTACAACAGCCACTTCTTCACCGAGATGGCGTTTCTCGTCCTGCCGTTCGCGCTCGTGTTGATCCTGGGAGTGCTGGCGTTCACCTATCGTGATCTGGTCGACATCGTCGTCGGGATGGTCGGTGTCTTGCTCTCGATCATGTGGATGTTCGGCCTGCTCGGGTGGCTCGGCGTCGCTGCGGGCGTGATCAGCATCGTCCCGGTCGTCCTCGTGACGGGGCTGAGTATCGACTTCGGCTTCCACGTGTTCAACAGATACCGTGAACAGCGCGGCGAGGACGAGGACATCCGCGAGCCGATGAACCGAAGCGTGAAACTCGTCGCGACGGCGCTGATTCTCGTCACGGCAACTGCGGCGATCGGATTCATGTCGAACGTCGTCAACCCGCTGAATCAGATTCGCGACCTCGGGATCGCGATCACGCTCGGTGTGGCCGCAGCACTGTTGATCTTCGTCACGATCGTTCCGGCGCTGAAGATCAGTATCGACGGGCTGTTCGAACGGCTCGGCTGGAGTCGACGCAAGCAGGCACTCGGCCACGGTCGGTTCCTGCGACCTGCACTCTCGAAGACGGTCACGCTCGCTCGGCGCGGCGCACCCGCGGTGCTTGTCGTCGCGCTCGTCGCCGGTGCGATCGGTGGCTTCGCCTGGACCGGTCTGGCCCAGGAGAGCTATCAACAGCCCGACGGCGAAGTCGCCGAGTGGAAACAGCAGTTGCCCGATCCGGTCGGCTGGGAGAAACACCCCGTCGCCGAGCAGCTGAACCACGTCCAGGAAACCTATCAACCGGCGACCGCCGACGCCGCGATCCAGGAACGAATCCTGATCGAAGGGGACGTCACCAGTGACGGGACACTCACCGATCTCCAGGCAGGTGTCGAGACGATACGAGATCGGGGCGTCCTCGTCGACCAGCCGGGCGTCCGGGCCGTCGAGTCACCCGTGACGGCGATGGCCGCGCTCGCCCAGCGCAACTCGGAGTTCGAGACGGTGTTCGACGACGCCGACACCGACGGCGATGGCGTCCCTGACAGGAACCTCCGAGAGGTCTACGACGCCTTCTACGCCGCCGACAGCGATCTCGCCAGTCGAGTGATCGAGCGCACGGACGGCGACTATCGCTCGCTGCTGGTGCGGTTCGCGGTCGACGCGGACTTTACCGACCCTGACAGCGTTGTCGCGAACTTCGAGGACGGGGCGGCACAGATGGAAGGCTCCAGTGACCGGACTGCGACGCCGGCCGGGAGTCTCGCGATCAACGCGGCCGTTCTGGACGAGATCGTCGGTGGCATCCTCCTCACGATGGCGCTCGCGCTGGCGGCGATCGCGTTCACGATGGCCGTGGTCTTCCGAGTCATGCACGGTAGTGCCACGCTCGGACTCGTCGTCGCGGTCCCCATCGCACTCGTGCTGGGGACAGTCATCGGAGGGATGTACCTCCTGGGGATCCCGCTGACGCTGCTGACGGCCTTGCTGATGAGTCTCGTCATCGGGCTGGGCGTCGACTACAACATCCACATCGGCGATCGCTTCGCCGACGAACTCCGCGAGGGCAAGACGACCTTCGAGGCCCTGGACGCCGCGGTCACCGGGACCGGCGGCGCGCTACTGGGGAGCACGCTGACCTCCGCGGGCGCGTTCGCGACGCTGGCGCTCGTCCCACAGGCTCAGATCGTGAGTTTCAGCTCGATCGTCGTGATCGCGCTGCTCTCGTCGTTCCTGGTGAGTCTGCTCGTCCTCCCGAGTCTGCTGGTGCTGTGGGATCGCTACAGTCCTGAGGCAGTGACGGAAGCGCCGACGGGCGAGGCGATGCCACAGGACTGATCGTCCTCCACAGACGACAACGTTGCCGTTTCTCAGGCCTCCCACGATTACGGTGGCCGTAAGTGCGTGTCGCGGTATCGCCGCGACCGCACGAACCGGGGAAGGGCAGGCCTGCCGCTCGCGAACTCGCGAGCGGCTACGAAAAGCGCAGGCGTTGCCCAGATGCGCCGCGCCACAGCCGTGGCGCGTGCGCTGGCGGACCTGGTGGAATACTAAGGGCGAGTGGCGCGCGCCAGCGCGCCAGGAGGGCTTAGGCGATCAGTAGCTCTTCGCCGCGCTCTTCGACCGGTGACAGCAGATTTCTGATTGCCTACGCAATCAGAAGCTGCTCTCCCCGCTCGACCTTGATCCGGCACGAGGGAGTGATCTTGTTGTAGGCACGGCGGAAGGCTTCCTTGACGGCGTCAGCCTGGTCGACGTCACAGTAGGCGGTAAAGACGCGCTCGCCCTTCTGGATGCGGGCGGCGGTACCGACGATCTTCCCGAAGGCCTGTCGCATCCCGTCGGATACACGGTCGGCCCCGGCACCGGTCGCCTGCTTGTTCTCGCGGATGACCTGGTGAGGGAACTTCCGGAGGACCATCTTGTAGTTGCCCTCGCCGAGTTCCTTGATCAGGTGACGGTTGGCCGACAGGCGCGAGGCTTCCATCGAGCCGTGGCGCAACTGGACCTCTTCTTCGACGATGAGGCTGATCTGGACGGGGTAGTCGTCCGGATCTTTGTTCTTGTCGCCCATCTGGTGCTGTGCGATCTTCGAACCGGGGATTCCGGTGATGTACTCGCGCCGGGTGTACGACGGCTTGTCGATGTCCCGGTACATCGAGGCTGGTTTGTCCGACATAGGTTACTCTTGGCGGATACGTAGCCGAGCGCCCCAATAAGGGCTTCGAACCCGGGCGGTCGAGTGGGTCGGATTCACACGGTTACATCCGGGTCACTGGCGTCCTTTTGGGGGTGGCAGCCCAAGAGAGGGATATGAACATGCTCGTCGACGGCGAGTGGCGAACAGACGCCTTCGAGACGACCGACGAGGGAGGGGCGTTCCAGCGCCAGGAGACCACCTTCCGCGACCAAATCGAGGACGATCCCGACGCGCGATTCCAGCCCGAAGCTGGGCGCTATCATCTGTACGTCTCCTACGCGTGTCCGTGGGCCCACCGGACGCTGCTGGCCCGGTCGCTGCTGGGACTGGAAGACGCGATCAGCGTCGACGTGGTCGACCCCTTCCGCGACGAGGATGGCTGGCAGTTCAGCTCCGAGAAGGAGGGCTGCACCGAGGACTCGCTGTACGGCAGCGACTATCTCCGGGAACTGTACGTCGAGGCCGATCCCGACGCGACCTGTCGCGTGACCGTTCCAGTCCTGTGGGACACCAAAGAAGAGACGATCGTCAACAACGAATCGAAAGAGATCCTGCGGATGCTTTCGACCGAGTTCGGTGACGTCGCAGAGCGCGACGTCGACCTCTATCCCGAGGGCTACCAGGATGACGTCGACGCGATCATCGAGGCGATCTACGAGCCGATCAACAACGGTGTCTACCGCGCGGGCTTTGCCGACACGCAGGAGGCCTACGACGAGGCCGTCGAGGAGTTGTTCGACGCGCTAGATCACTGGGACTCCGTCCTCGAAGACCAGCGGTATCTCGCGGGCGATCGGCTGACTGAGGCGGACATCTGCATGTTCACGACGCTCGTGCGCTTCGACGAGGTCTATCACACGCACTTCATGTGCAATCACAACCTCGTTCGAGAGTACGACAACCTCTGGCCGTATCTGCGCGATCTCTACCAAACTCCCGGCGTCGCCGAGACGGTCGACATGGACCACATCAAGGAGCACTACTACACGACTCATCCCGACGTCAGCCCCAAACGGATCGTCCCGAAAGGCCCCGATCCGGACTTCGAAGCCGAGCACGATCGGGCGGAACTGCCTGGCGGGCCGCCCGAAGCGCTCCTGGCGCTGGCGTGATAGTGACTGCTGTTCCTATTTTCACCTGCTGACACAGTTTACAGGCTGCGAAAAAACTCGGGTGGGTATTTGTTGGTGGACCGCAGACAGAGGAACGAATGGAGTACATGCAGCAGCTACGGAACGGGGACGAACGGGGTGTCAGCCCGGTCATCGGGGTGATTCTGATGGTCGCGATCGTCGTGATACTGGCAGCGGTCGCTGCCGTCTTTCTCACCGGATTCGCCGACGAGGACGTGCAGAACGCGCCGTCGTTCGGGTCCGACACTGACTACGAACTCTCTGAGCGCGGTCACATCACCTCGGTTACGATCTCTCACGCCTCCGGCGATACTATCGAGGCCTCGAAACTCTCACTCGAAGTCACCGGTGCGCAAGCTGTCGCCCCTGACGGGACCAGCACGGATGTCGAATACACTGGAAATTCGCTCGCGGCAGTCGGGACTGACCTCTCTGCGGGCGACGAGATCCTGCTGAGCAAATCCAAGTTCACGAAGACAAGCGGAACATTCGGACCCAACGAAGAGCTCGATCTCTCGAATGCGATCGTCAGAGTCGTCTGGACGAAAGGGCCCGAGCAGTCGAACGTGATCTTCGTGTGGGACGGCGAGGAACACGCTTGAGGCTGCCGGCAGTGTGACGCTTCGTGTTCTCACTCTTCGGAAACGTCACTGCTATGTCCGTCCGCTCAGACTGTGAACTATTCCAACAGGACCGCGTCGAAACCCGGCCCCGTCTCCGCGGTCGATACACGTGGCCCTGCGGTGGACGCTATCGAAACTGACGATGAACTGTCTGGTACTCACTCCGCATCGATACGGCATCAGGGCGGTGGCGACCGCCGTCGCCAGTCAGTGGGAAGCCAGTGGTCACGACGTCGAGTATCGTCTCGGTGACGGGGAGCCGGCCCAGATCGCCGGAGTGACCGTGGGTGTACCGGGGATCGCTCGATGGTGGTACACACAGCTTCGCGACCTCGCGCGCGGCGGTGAGGACTACGATCTCGTCTGGATGCACCAGCCACTCTCGCCGTCTGTTCCCGACGCCTCCTTCTGGAAACGGACGCTCGTGACCGTTCACACCACGGAGACGGCGGAGTACCGACTGGCGCGAGCGGGCGTCTACCCTCGCAGGAGACTCCCGTATCTCTGGGCGACGAGCCGTCTCGAACGCTGGTTTCACCGACGGCTCGACTCGATAAATCACGCCGGGCCGACCTACACGGTCGTCGCGCCGCACCTGCGGGAGGAACTGGATACCCTCGGCGTGGGGAGGGCGGCCCACGTGACCAACGGCCGTCCCGAACCCAGCATCGACGAGGATCTGGAAAGTGCGGCCGACTCGATCCGCGCGGACGTTGGCGCCCCGGCGGACGCGACCCTCGTGTTCGCACTCGGCAGTCAGACGCCACAGAAACGACCGGTCGTGTGTGCGGAGCGACTGAGCGACGCCTGTGCGGCGATTCCGGACCTGCATGCGGTGATCGCCGGTGACGGGCCGCTGCACGGCGAGGTTCGACGGGCAGCGACCCACCCCCGGGTCCACGTTCGCGGACACGTCGACGAGCGCGAGAAGTGGGCGTGGTACTCCGCGGCTGACGCCTTCCTCAGTCTCTCGGTCTACGAGGGGCTGCCCATGGCGACACTGGAGGCACTCGCGAGCGGGACGCCGGTAATTCTCTCGGATATCTCCGCCCACCGGCACGTCCTGGCGGCGTACGACGGCTGTGGCGAACTCTTGAGCGATACGGCCGACCTCGCGAGTGCAATCCGCCGGCAGGCAGATCGAACGGTGTCGCCGGCGATTCCGTCGTGGGAGACCGTCGCTGGACAGTATCTCGACGTCCACGCAGGGAGGGACGAGTCGTGGACGTAGCCCAGGTGACCCACTGCTATCGGCCGTCGATCGGCGGTATCGAGAACTACGTTCACCGACTAACCGAGTCCGCGCGAGCGAACGGTCACACTGTGACGACGTACACGACCGACCTGAGCACGAGAAACGACGACAGCCCGCTGACGACAGCGTCGGACGTCTACTACTGCGAGACGACGGCGTCGCTACTGCGGAATCCACTGTCGCTCGAACTACACAGGCGAGTGCGATCCAGCGACCACGATCTCTATCACCTCCACAGCCCGTGGTTTCTGTCGACACTGTCGGCCGCACACGCCATCCCAGAAGACGCCCCGGTCGTGATGACCGTCCACGGGGCGAACATCAAGGCCACGGGACCGCTCGTCCGTGGGCTCGACCTCGCATATCGGCCGCTTGCCGGGTACGTCTTCGAACGCGTTGATCACACGATCGCACTGGGCGTGCCCGAGCGACAATACCTCCTCGACCGCTTCGACCTCCAGCCGTCGGCCGTCTCCGTCGTTCCGAACGGAATCTATCCCGAGACGTTCGCCGTCTCGGACGCGACACTGGCGCAGTTTCGCGAGCGATACCGACTCGACCCGGATGTCCCGACGCTCCTGTACGTGAGTCGCCTGACTCCCGAGAAGAACCCTCGGCGCTTCGTCGACGCAATCGTCGATCACCTGCCGGATCGAGAGCTGCAGGCGCTGGTGGTTGGAACGGGCAAACAGTCGGTCCTCGACGACCTCCGAAATCGGGCCGACGATCGGACCCAGTTCCTGTCGAACCTCCCGTTCGAGGAGTTGCAAGCGGCCTACCAGGCCGCCACGGTCTTCGCGTTCCTCGGGACGTGGGAAGGGCTTCCGACCGTCGTTCTGGAGGCGATGGCCGCCGGTACCCCCGTCGTGGCGACCGAGGTCGGGGCGATTCCCGACGCAGTCGAACAGGGGACGAACGGACGACTCCTGCCCGAATCGCCCGAGCCACGGCGCGTTGCCGAGTCGATCGAACACTACCTGGACCGTCCGGACGAGCGCGCGGCCGTCGCCCGGCGGAACCGCGAGCGGATCGAACAGCGGTTCCACTGGGACGACGTGGCCCGTTCGATACTCGACATTTACAAGACCGTCGCCGACGAGTGACAATCCAATGGATGGACGACGGGGTGAGAATGCTGTGGAAAGCCCGACTGGGGTGAACGAGGACTCGGAGCAACCGCTGGTGAGTGTCGTGATCCCGACCTACGACCGGCCCTCGTACTTGCCGGGCGCGATCGAGACGGCCCTCGGGCAGACGTACGATCCCGTCGAAGTCGTCGTCGTCGACGACGGCTCGGAGACCGACGCGGCCGCGGACATCGTCGACAAGTACGCCGATCGGTCGACGCGAGTCTCACTCCAGCGTCACGAGGAAAACCGGGGTCTGTCTGCGGCCCGGAACACCGGAATCGAAGCCTCATCCGGCGATTTCGTCGCGTTCCTGGACGACGACGACCGCTGGCACGAGCGGAAACTCCACCACCAACTGGCGGCGTTCGACCGCTGTGACGACGACGTCGGCGTCGTCAGTTCCTTGCTCTCGTCGGTCTCGCCGACGGGTGACCTCCTCCGGGCCGAGCGTTCGAAGCCGACGGGCGACCTCCGCGAGGCGCTGTGTCGGCGAAACGTCGTCGGCTCACCGTCGCGGATCGTCGTCCGGCGGGCCTGCCTGGAGGATGTCGGCGGGTTCGACGAGTCCCTGGCGGCCAAACAGGACTGGGATCTGTACCTTCGAATTGCCGAGAATTGGCGCTTCGAGACGCTCCAGGAGGTACTCTGTTACCGGACGATCCACGACGACGCCCTCTCTCGCGATCCCGCGACTGCGGCGCGCGACCTCACGGCCGTCAGAGAGAAACACGAGTCGACGATTCGGGATCGCGGCTGCTGGAACGCCTCGATGGCCAGCCACCACTGGACGGTCGGCCTCGCCGCTCTATTCGAGGGATCACGGCGTACCGGGCGGCGCCACGTTCGCCAGTCCTTCGAGCGCGAGCCGACCGCTGGCCGCTTGCTCGTCTACGCCAGCACGTTCGTCCCGGGTGCGTTCGGCGTGGTAGTCGCGCTGAAACGCTGGGGTGAGCGCGCCCTCCTGGCGGACGACCGCGCACGGCCGTCCTCGGCCAACGTCCCCGGCACGAACGATGTCGGACAAGGACAGCGGCCGATCCCACAGCGCGACCGGGGTGAGCGAGCGTGACCCGGCCGAACCTCGTCCTCCTGACCGTCGACGCCCTCCGGGCGGATCACCTCTCCGCGAGAGGATACGACCGACCGACAACACCCGAAATCGATCGATTCGCCGAGGCGAACCTCGACTACACACAGGCCTACGCCGTGAGCACGCAGACGCGGGAGGCTGCACCGCCGATCGTCACCGGGCGCTGGCCGGAAGCGTTCGCGGCCAACGGCTATCGCCAACTCGACGATCCCCTTCCGTCTCGCCTCCGGGAGGCGGGCTATCGAACGGGCGCGTTCCACTCGAATCCGTTTCTCTCCCGGGCGTACGGGTACGACCAGGGGTTCGAAGCGTTCTTCGACGACCTGTATCTCGGTAGCAACCGCCTGCTGGCGCTCGCCCAGAAGGCGCTCGAAAAGTACGTCTTCGATCGCGGGGAGTACTACGCCCGCGCCCCGGAGGTCAACGAGCGCGCCCTCTCCTGGATCGACTCGGGAGACGACGAACCGTTCTTCTGCTGGAATCACTACATGGACGTCCACGGTCCCTACCACCCGCCGGCAGAGCGGTTTGCGGATCGATCGCTGTCGGCCAGCGAATCCGAATCGCTGTTCAGGCGGAGCTGGAACGCCCCCGAGACGCTCACCGACGAGCAGCGGACGCTTCTGGCGGACGCCTACGACGACGAACTCAGATGTCTCGACGCCGAAATCGGGGTGTTTCTGGACGCCCTCGACGACAGGGATCTGCTCTCGGAGTCACTGGTCGTCCTCACGGCCGACCACGGTGAACTCCTCGGCGAAGACGGGCTCTTCTCGCATCCGCGGCGTCTCCGCGAGGAACTGCTGCACGTCCCGCTGTTCGTCTCGACGCCCGAGGGTGCGACCGCGACCTTCGAGTCGCCAGTGAGCACGCTCGACGTCGCGCCGACGCTGGCCGAGAGCGTCGGCCTGTCGCGGAACGCGATGGCCGGAACGTCGCTGCTGGACGACGGCGTACCCAGGCGCGTCGATCCGGACCGGTGCGTGTTCGCGAGCGTCGCGGTCGAACGCGATCAGGGCGTCCGTCGATTCGCCGTGCGCACGGCCGAGTCTTCACTCCGTCAAGAGCGTGCGACCGAGACGGGCGAACTGCTGGCCGAGACGCAGGACGGATCTGACGACGATTACGATTCGCTCAGGACGGTGCTCGACGAGTTCGTCGCCGACCGATTGGGCCAACTCGACGGGGAGACGCCTCGGGTGGAAGTCGGGTCCGAGATCAAGTCCCGGCTGGAGTCGCTCGGCTATCGATAGCCGGCGAGAACAGATCACCGAGAGTGCAGTCGTCTCACCCGGCCGCGACGCAACCGGACTCACTGCAGCGAATCGTCCGATTGCCGACGCGGTACTGGCCCTCGTAGGGGACGGTGAGCGCGTAGTGGCCGCTCTCGTTCGTCGTCGCCGTGTGTCGATACGGGAACGATCGATCCCCGACGGTGACGGACGCCCGGATCGGCAGCGTCGACTCCGCCGGCCCCGTGCCCGTGATCCGGTAGCCCTCGACGAGTCGATAGATAGCGATCCGGTCGCCGGGCCGGAGGGTGACGAGCCGGTAGTGAGATGTCGTCAGCGAGGGCGTCGCGTCGAGTGGTCGGGCCAGCGCGGCTTCGACCGTTCCGGACGGCGCGTTCACGTTGGGTGCGGACAGGACGATCAAGCCAGTGTTGGTGTGCAACCGTTGATACCAGCCCGTCGGATCCTGGCTGGCAAGCATCCGGCTGTAGTCCCGGGAGTACCGCCCCGGTTCCCACCGCGACGTCGAGAAGTAGTTGTAGACCCGGACCCGATCCCACACTGCGAGGACGGTGTCCTCGGGATAGGTCAGGTTCTCTGCCGCGGTGTACTCCTCGAGCCACGTGCCCGTCTCGTAGGTCGAATCCTCGATCCGGAGTTCCTGAACGCTGAGGGGAGCTTGCACGAAACAGAGACCGCCGACGAGCACGAACAGGACGACGACCAGGGCGGCCGTCCGGGGCTCGGGAATTTCGATCCCTCGGCGTGGGTGCGTGCCCGGCGGTTCGAACAGCGGGATCGGTCGAGCGAGATCGAGCCAGGCGGTCGCGTGGACGAACGACAGCCCCGAAAGCAGTGCGACGAACGGGGCCAGAACGACGGTAAACCGGAGCTGAACCACAGCGAACCCCAGGAAGTACCAGCCGTACACGACGATCACGAGCCAGCCCGGCTCGCTGTCGCGGTACGTGCGGAACGTGAGCCAGCCCAGTACCGGAATCGCGAGGAAAAACAGCAGTCCGAACAGGAAGATCGGCGCGGCGATCGATCCGTGTTCGGCGCTGAACATCGAGGCGGTCTCGGCGATGTTTCGAGTTCCTGTCGTCTCGAAGTACCTGACGAATCCCGAGAGCGGGCCGGCCAGCGGTGGCACGACGAGCACGGCGGCGAGACCGACACCGCCGAGGACTCCTTCGGCGAGGACGAACCGGCGCGTCGACCAGCCGAATCGACTCGCGACGTCTGCGAGGCCGACGAGCATGGCGGCACCCAGACAGAGCAGCGCTGGCGCGACCGCTCGAAACAGCGGGAGCCATCCCAGCAGGACGTGGGCGGCGACGGTCAGGAGGCCACCCAGACCGAATCCCGCGAGCAGCCCGGTGCTGGCTCGCAGTGGGGACCGACCGGCGCGAACGTCGTCGACGACGATGGCGGCGGCGGACAGGCCGAGCGGGGCGAGTAAGATCGGTGCGCCTCGCCAGGCCATCGTCTGGGCCGCGATAGAGACGCCAAGTGCGGTCGCAGCCCCCCAGTTCGTCCGGCCGTCGCGTCGCTGTTGCGCGAGGACGACCAGCGCGAGCGTGATCGATAGCAGCCAGAGCAGGTCGAAGCCGTCGTGATCGCCGAAACCTAGCGACGTACGGACGGCGTGTGTCGGCGTGATCGCGAGAAAGAGGACGGACGCGATACCGACTCGTCGGTCGGCCGTGAGTTCGACAGCGAGGAGATAGAGGAGGATGCCGCCGACGACGGCGGCGACGACCGGGTACCACGCCAGCACCGTCGCGGTTTCGACTCCGAGCAGGCTCGCGCTCCACCAGAGCACGACCACGAAGAGGACGTCGCTCTCGGCGATCGCGGGTGGTAACGATCCGAGGTCGAACAACCCCACCGACTCCAGCCGCAACACCTCGACGTGGCGCCAGTAGGCGTAGGGGTCGTTACTCGTGAGAACGACGTCGCCGTTTCGAAAGACCGACCCGAAGCCGAATCCGGCCCTGATTGCCACCAGACACGCGAGCGCAACGACCAGCGCCAGGCCGGCACGCCGATCGATCGAGGGGCGAACCGCTCGGAGGCGATCGGTGACCTTCGCGACCCGATTCTCGGGGTCGGCCGAACGGTCTGGATCTGCGTCGGCTGCCTCGTCCTCGATGGCTGCCTGGATCGCCGCGCGATCTGCGAGCCGATAGCCCTCGGCCGCCTCCTCGACGAGACCGCGAGAGACGACTTCGCCGAAGGTGCCGGAGTCCAGCGGGACGTCGTCGAACGTCCAGGGACCGTCTGCGTCCACGGCGAGCAATGCCCGGAATTCTGGCTCCAGTTCCGGTCGCTCGGCGAGTAGGGACTCCGTAACCCCCCGCAGATCGTCCATACGCCACCTTTCGCGGATGTTGTCATTAAACCATCGGGATTCCATGTTCGCCGAGAATGGTTTTCGATCCGAAACTTTTCTACCGGGGCCCGTCGAAGGGGGTGTCATGGGTTGGCAGGGAACCGAGCGCGGTGACGGTCGGGACCGGGGTCGGAGACTCGGCCACGGTGGTGCGACGGTTGGCATGGGGGCCCAGGCCAGTGACGGCGTGGTCGGACTCGTCGCGACGGCGGACAACGCGGAGGCACTCGTCAGATCGATCCTCCGGGCCCGTCGACACGGCTTCGACGTCCTGGTCACTCACGCCGGCGCCGGGGAGTTGGAGAGCGTCGCGTTCGCCCGGCAGCTGGACGTCCGGATCGTGGACTCGGACACTCGTGGTCACGATGTCGATGCCCTCCATCGCGAGCTCTCGGCGGCGGCCCGAGCGTTGGGATACACGACGGTCGTTCTCCAGACGCCCGCGTGTCCGCGAATCGATTACGAAGCGATGGTCGACAGGCGTGCCGAAGGCGTCGTCGAGGCAGTCCCCGAATCGGCGGCGGAACCAGCCGTTCTTGTCGGGATCCCTGCCTACGACGAGGCGGCGACGATCGGGTCGGTCGTCGAGTCGGCCTGTGAGTACGCCGACGGGGTGCTCGTCGTCTCCGACGGGAGCAGCGACGGGACGGCCAGACGAGCCCGACAGGCCGGCGCAACGGTACTCGAACACGACCGCAACCGCGGCTACGGGGCGGCGTTGCAGACGCTGTTCGCGGCCGCTGCCGATCGCGGTGCGGACCACCTCGTCGTCCTCGACGGGGACGGCCAGCACGCGGCCGCGGAGATTCCGTCGCTGGTCGAGACCCAGCGCGAGACGGACGCCGAGGTTGTCGTCGGCAACCGATTTCACGACGGCGCACGCGGGGAGATCCCGCTGTATCGCAGGGTCGGAATCGCGACGATCAACGCCATGACGAACCTGAGTCTGGGGGCGATCACGGCTCGCGAACGACTTTCGGACACGCAGAGCGGATTTCGAGCCTACGACCGCTGTGCGATCGCATCACTCGCGGCGGCCGATCTGAGCGACGGGATGGACGCGAGCACCGACATCCTCTATCACGCCAGCGATCGCGGCTACACCGTCGAGGAAGTCGACACCACCGTCACCTACGACGTCGACGACGCCAACAGCCGACACCCGCTCAGACACGGGCTGACGCTCGTCCACAGCGTTCTCACGACGGTCGAGCAACGCCATCCGGTCCTGTCGCTCGGTGTCCCGGGCGTGGTGAGCGTCGCGCTGGGCATCGGCGTCGGACTGTGGGCGCTCCAGGCGACCGCGCCGGGTGGCACGATTCTGTACGCGTTCGTCGCGATGGCGATTTTCCTGGCCGGGATTCTCTCGTGTTTCACAGCGATCATTCTCCACGCCCTCCAGCGGTCACGGTGATTCGAGATTCGCTCATCGGGTCAGCGTCGGCGTCCGGCCGAGCGCCTGCAGCGCGAACACGACCGAAAACCCGATTAGCGCCAGGAGGACGACCAGCGGAACGGTCGCGTCGAGTCCCTGCGAGCCGAACGCGACCCAGATCTGGACCGGCATGGTGTGGGGGTGGTAGGCGACCAGCATCGTCGCTCCGAACTCGCCCACGGCGCGGGCAAACGTCAGGACGATCCCGGCGAGGATACTGTTCCGCGCCAGCGGCACCGAGACGTTCCAGAAGGTCCCGACCGGGCTACTGCCGAGACTCCGGGCGGCCTCTTCGAGCTGGTCGTCGATGCCCGCAAAGCCGGCGCGGGACGTGATCACGACGAACGGCGAGGCGACGAACGTCTGGGCGAGGACGATCCCGACGTAACTGTCGGTGAGTCTGATCCCGACCGAGCGGGCGAACGACCCAACGGGCGTGAGCGATCCGAAGCCAGTCAGCAACAGCAAGCCGGCGACGACCGGTGGGAGTACCAGCGGGACGATCACCAGCGCCTCGACGACTGACTTGCCGCGGAACGACGAGCGAGCGAGAACGTACGCCAGCGGGACGCCGAACACGGTCGCGAGTACCGTCGCGACGGGCGCGGTCGTCAGCGAGTACCGCACCGCAGACAGCGTCGCAGGGTCGGTCGCCGCCGCCGAATCGAAGCCGTCGAGTCGCCAGAGGAACGCCACGAACGGATAGCAGACGTAGACGAACAGCACGGCACCGAGGATCACGAACGGCGTCCGACCGGACAGCCAGCCACCACGGTTGGCGACGACTCGGTTCCGCGACTCGGATGTCGACACGGGTCACTCTCCTCCGTCGAGGACGCGTCGAATCTCCGTCGGCGGCCGTCCGTGCTGTCGGGGCAGCGTCTCGGGGACGACCAGCCCCATCTCTCGAAGCAAGTCGGGATTGGACAGCAGAAACTCGACGAACGCTCGGCCGGCTTCGGGTCGGTCCGCGGTCCCTGGGACGGCCGCGGCGTAGTTGATCGACCGGCCCTCGATTGTCTTCCCCTGGTCGGTCGTGTACGTCGCGCTCGCGTAGTGGTCCGCGTAACCGGGATCGGCGAAGTTCAGTTCCGGGGGGAGGTCGACGAACGGCAGCCCGTGGTCGATGGCCATATTGCGGTAGCAGAACGCTGCCGGTCGACTCCCGCTCTCGATTCCCGCGAGCAGGTGTGACTCCCTGGCGGCGACGACGCTGTTGTCCCGGAGGACTGCCGCAAGTTCGGGCTGGTCGTAGTACCGTGACGCGAGGTCGAACAGCATGATCGTGCGGTAGCCCAGCGGATCGAGGTCCGGGTCGGTTCGGCCGATTTCGACTTCGCTGTCGGACAGGACACGATACCACGGCTGGCCGGCCTCCAGTCGCCGTCCGACGCTCGTCTCGGGCGCGTAGGCGATCCCGAGTTCGTTGGCCGCGAACGTGACGTCCCACGAGACGCGCTCCGAGATCGACGGCTCTCTGAGCAGGCCCGGATCGGCCACGACGAGCACGTCAGGAGTCTTCTGGTCGGCTTCGACCAAGCGGACGATCGCGTTCGATCCGCGGTACTCTCCGCGATAGTCGTACGCCGAAGCCTCGGCGAAGGCCGGCCCGATTTTCCCGTCGAACGCCCCCACCAGACTGCCGGCTGCGAGTACGTCGACGGCCGGCCGGCCACCGAAGAGACCAGGAGCCGTCCCGGCGACGACACAGCCGCCCAGCGCCACAGCCCCGCCGGCGGCCAGGAACGCTCGTCGCGACCGTTGTTTCGACATAGACATAACGACGTTGTGTCGGTACAGACATAACCGTTATCCCGAATCCCACCGAGTGAGACGTATGGGCAGTCACGGGAGCGCGGGCGAGGCTGACGCTGATTTCGAGGCGCGACTGTACGCCGAGGGCGTCGCGTTCGACGCCGATGACGCGGCGTTGCTGGAAGCGATCGCGGATGCAGGATCGCTCAACGCCGCCGCGGCGTCACTGGATCGATCGTATTCTCGCGCACACAAGCGTCTGAGCGCGCTCGAAGGCGCCTTCGGCTCGCTGGTCGAGCGCCAGCGCGGCGGCAGCGGCGGTGGTGGAAGCCGACTCACACCGCTGGCCGAGTCGTTGCTCGGGCAGTTCGAGCGATTGCGCGCAGAGTTCTCGGGCGTCGCCGAGACGGAGACGACGGTCCTCGATGGCACAGTGCTGGAGCGGGACGGTGAACTCGGCGTCGTCGAGACGGCAGCTGGCGAACTCCGGGCACTCGTTCCTGCAGGTGTGGACGACGTCCAGGTGTCGATCCGAGCGGACGCCGTGACGCTGCAGGCCCCGGACTCGACGCCGCTCGCAGACGCGACCAGCGCCCGGAATCGACTCGTCGGGGTCGTCAGCACGGTCGAGATGGGCGAGTCGGTCGCCACGGTCGATATCGACGTCGGCGCCGAGACTGGCCTGACGTGTCTGGTGACGCGGCGGAGCGTCGATCTGCTCGGGCTTGCACCGGGCGTCGAGGTCGTTGCCTCCCTCAAGGCGACGACGATCCGGGCGATTCCTCGATGACGAATCGATCGACGGCGAAGATACCCGCTGCGAGCGCCGCCGTCACGACCAGTACGCGCGGATCGGCTGAGACGAACAATCCTGGCGTCGGTGGTCGCCACCAGACGGGATAGAGATAGAACCCCGCCCGACCATCGGCGAAGATGCGCAGCCCGTCGACGAACAGGCCGACGAATCCACCAGTGAGCACGAGTGGGTACACGCGTCGCCAGTGCCGTCGCGCAAACGCTAGCGTGACGATCGCCGAGACGAGGACAACCCCACCAAGAGAGCCCAGTGGGGCGTACGTGAATGGCACGCCAACGGCCTGCTCGACCGTCCGGGCGTCGAGCAAGAGATCGATCCTCGTCAAGTCCGGGATCACGGTCCCCGCGAGTGCGAGGACGATCCAGCGCTCGTCGAGCCAGTCGATCCACCAGCGTATCACCGTCAGCAGACTGTAGGTGACGAGGATTGTGCTCAGGAGATCAGCCATCCCCTCTCACCTCCAGGGTCCAGGCGTCGGTATCGAGCCGCCAGTGTCGGACGAAGAGGAGCGCGACCACCAGTGCGCCGACCGCGGAGACGCCGTACTTGTACAGGCCCGCGTCGCCACTTTCGGTGACGACGACGATTCGGACGGGGTCGACCGTTCGGTCGGGGTCGAGGATCCCGTAGACCTGTACGACACCGCCGGGATCGACCGCGATGTCGTTCTCGGGAACCGTCATCTCGAACGAGCCAGCGTCGGACTGGACGGTCATCACGAACTGGCTGTCGCCGATGGATTCGACGGTCCCGAACAGTAGCGCCCGTTCACCGACGTACTCTTCGTACGCCTCGCGGAGTTGCTCTTCGTCCGGGTAGGGGTCGTGATCGTCCTCGACTGCCTCGTAGTGGACGCCTACCCCGAACAGGCTGACGGCCAACAGCGCGCCGACTCCGAGGCGTACCCACAGGTCCATACCGCTCGCTCTCCCGGCTCGCTCTTTTCGATTGCGAATCGACACCGGGAAATCCGCCTGGCGATAGAAGCAGATATGCGCCAGTTCCTCGTCATCGGTCACGAGGCCCCCTCGACGCCCGAGGTCCCGCTGGACGCCCTCGCCAGCGAGGCCGGGCGGCTAGACCTCCTCGCCCGCACGGTCAACGCCGCGCTGCTCGAAAGCCACGGCATCCGCGAGGACGCCCGGATCCATCTCGTCCTCGACGACGTCACCGTCAGCATCGACGGCGCGACAGTGCGAAACCTCCACCCTGACGAACGATCGATCGCTGCCCTGATCCGCACCGCCCTGGAGGCCCGAGCGGACGCTATCGGGCACATGCCGGCCGAACCCGCTCCCGGGGTCGAACTCTACCGCATGGGCTTCGAGGCGTCCCTCGAGAGGCTGGCTGCGGAGGGGTCGATCGTCCAACTCCACGAGGACGGCGATCCAGTTGCCGAGATCGAACCGCCCGAGAACCCGATCTTCGTGCTCTCGGATCACCGGGACTTCACGGACTCGGAGGCCGCGTCGCTCGAAGACCGCACCGAGTATCGCCTTCGGCTCGGGCCACGGGCCTTGCACGCCGACCACGCGATCTCCGTCACGCACAACTGGCTCGATACCGACGGCTACGCGAGTTACTGAACTCATAGTGGTTGCTGTAGGTCTGTTCCGGATCGATCGGTTGGAGCGGTGCGATCGGACCGGTAAATCGCTACAGCAACCACTATCAGTCCAGTCGCCAGACGTCCGACGCCGATCGAAGCCTGTCGAGGCAGGACTCACAAAGCGCTAATTCTAACTCTCGAATCTCCTGTTCGCGTTCAAACGCGAGCGAATACTGCCCTGTAGAGGTTTTCCCACAGTGCACACATCTTGTCACACACGTAACTATTCGTCACGCCGATATAGGTATTGTTAGAGCAGTGTCATCAGGTGTCAGACTGGCGTTTTCGAACCGCAGGCCGTCGTTTCAGGGCGATTCGAGCCCGTCGACTTCCCGGCGGAGGGTGTTTGCGCTCAGCCCGACGTACTCGTAGCTCGGGGTGAACACCTCGATGGAGAGCGTGGCGTCCTCGAGTGGGTCCAGAATCCGCCCGAAGTCCAGAAAGCCCGAGCCGACCGGGACGTGTTCGTCGGCCTGTTTCCGGGTGTCGTTGACGTGGATGTGTGAGATCCGGTCGGCGTTCGACGCGACGAATTCGGCCTGGGCTGCTGAGTCGAAACCCTCGATGTAGGCGTGGCCGGTGTCGAAGGTCATCGAGCAGTCGGTTTCTTCGAACAGGCGCTCGAAATCGTCGAGGCCGAACCACTCCCCGGGGACGTTTTCGACGCAGAGTTCGACGCCGAACTCCGCGGCGACGACCTGGAGTTCCGACAGTGAATCGAGAATGTGGGACTTGATCGTCTCCTCGTCCCAGGCCGGTCGCCAGGCGTCGCTGCTGGCGTGGACGACCGCCTTCTCGGCGTCGAGGTCGGCTGCGGTTTCGATGGCCGCCGAGAGTTCGCGAATCGCCCCCTCGCGGACGTGCTCGGAGGGCGAGCCGATGTCGAGGCAAAAAGGGAGGTGGACCGCGAGATCGAGATCTGTGTCGTCCGCGGCCGCGCGGACAGCGTCGGTATCGAGATCCGAGCGTTCGTGGTGGCCGTCGAGCATGAGTTCGACGTAGTCCAGTTCCATGGCCGCCGCGGCCGGGAGGGCGTCGCTATAGTGCATCGTGGTCTGTGTGACGAAACCGAGATCGAGTGCCATATCGTGTGCAATCGCGCCACAGTGGTGGGGCTTTCGCAATCGTTAAAGGGTCGACCCGCCTTCGTTCACGTGCGGGCCGGTGGGGTAGCTTGGTATCCTTCGGCCTTCGGGTGGCCGTAACCGCGATTCGAATTCGCGCCGGCCCACTACCTTTCCCGCACTCAACGAACACCGAGCGACAGCGAGGTGTGACGAGTGCGGGAAGTCGTTCACCCGCGGGAATTCGAGCAGGGAAGTCGCAGCGCGAACGGAGTGAGCGACCGTCTTCCCGTGTTCGACATTCGCGCCGGCCCACTACCTTTCCCGCATTCCACTTCTTCGAGCACCGCGTAGCGTGTGCAAGGATCCCTGAATGCGGGAAGTCGTTCACCCGAGCGAATTCGAAGTCGACCAGAGGCAGCCCGCACAGTGAGCGACCGTCTTGCGCTGGTTCGACCGATCTGCGCCGGCCCACTTTTGACGCAACACGAAGAGCGGTGCGTGGTTGATTATTCCTCATAGGATTGTGTTAGGGCGTCCACCCATTTCGAAATTGATCTCGTCATAATAGAATACGGCTCTGGGCACGTGCCGGAAAACCGATAGTGCCGTTGCATTAACCACTCCGGAATCACAACCCACTTCCTCTGTGATCTTACACGTAACATTTATTGACATATTCTCCAAAGCCAAGCCATGGTCAGCTTAAACCGCCGTTCAGTTCTCAAGTTAAGTGCACTTGCGACCGGCGGGTTTGCCGGGGCGGCGAGTACGTCGTCTGGGGCGACAGCGGCTAGTGACGCAACCTGGCCCGGGTTCCAGTACGATTCGGCTAATACGGGCTACGTCGCGAACGGACCGACGCCGACGAGTGGGCTCTCCGTGGAGCGAACCTACGAAGTAGCCAACCAGTCGCAAGGATCGCCGGTCATCGCCGACGGGAAACTGTTCGTTACTACGAGCGAGCGCAGTGAATCCAACGTTCCCCCAAAATTCTACGCGTTCGATCTCGCCGACGGGTCTGTCGTCTGGACGTATGAAGGGGCGTTGGAGGAAACTTACTCACTCCCGGTTTCGCCGATATTGGCCCACGACGGACTCGTGTATATGATCGAAGAAGGCATCGGTCACCTCAGAGCCCTCGATCAGGACACGGGAGAGCACGCGTGGGCAGCCGAAGTCGGACGTCGATCCATCGTTCACGAACCACTGAACGACGTGATCTTCTGTTCCGGATACGGTTTAGACGCGAAGACGGGAGAGACACGCTGGCACACTGACCATTTTCCCGTACGCAGTGCTGCGTTCGCGGCGGGAAGTGGTGCCATCTACTACGAGGAAAGTAAACCCGACAGTAACCAACAATATTTGACAGCAATCTCGTCGGCCGACGGCGAGCTGTTGTGGCAGTATGAAGCAAGCTGGTGGGGGTCTCCCACTGCAACGGCAGACGCCGTATACGCCCCGAAAGACGGTCGACGCGTCGCCGCCTACGATCCCGCAGACGGGACAGAATTGTGGACGTCGAAAGAGTTGGGATACGAGTTCCTCGCGTCTGTGGCCGTCAAAGACGACACGGTGTTCGCGTCGTACGATACGGTGATCGCACTCGACGCGAGCGACGGCTCGGTCCGCTGGGAGACGAACGTCGAAGGACAGTATTCGTCGTATCCAACACCGGTGGTAGTCGACGACGTTGTCTACGTCCCCCGAGACCCTGGGATCGTCGCACTCGATGCCCGAGACGGCACGGTCCTCACTCGTTTTGAGATGTCCTCGGGGGAGACGATCGCTGTGGGCGACGACGCGCTCTACACCGGACAGCGACACATCCATCGGGTGACTGGAACGGGAGGCGGAGAAGCGAACCTCGTTCTGGAGATGACAGGTGACACGGCCGAGGCGGGCGGGGAGGCGACGATCGACTACATCCTGACGAATCGAGGCAGTGCCGAGGCGACTGGCCTGCAAGGATACGTTTACCGTCCTTCGAGCGATTGGACGATCGAGGAGGCGGGAGCGTTCACGACGCTCGGGGCGGGCGAGACGGCGACGGCCAGTGTCACGCTTGCCGTGCCGACAGACGCCCGTGGGGAGTACACGTTCGACGGGACTGTCGAGAGCGAATCTGGATCGAGCGCGACTGCGCGTTGCACGGTCACCGTCGAGCCGGCAAACGAGACTCCAGAGGCGGCGTTCTCGTACGAGCCGTCCGAACCGGTGGTCGGAGAAGAAGTGACCTTCGACGCGGCGGCGGCCTCGGACCCGGACGGGACTATCGTGCAGTACAGTTGGGAGTTCGACGACGGCTCCGCCGATGCGGACGGTGTCACCACGACTCGGACGTTCGACAGTCCCGGGGACTACGCAGTGACCCTGACCGTCACGGACGGCGAGGGGGCGACGGCGTCAGTCACGAAAACCGTCACCGTCGAACAGACACCCTTCGGGAGGTGGAAAGAGGCCCATCTCGAGACGGCGACCCGTCTCGACGAGCTGGCCGTGTCTAACTTCGGAGCCGCCGAGCGAGCCAGTGCAGCTAACGAAGCTTACACAACCGCTGTCGACGACGGACGACTCAGTCGTACCGACGCAACCGAGGCAGTCCAGCGTCTCGACAGGGGGCTTGGAATCACGGAAGACGTCTTCGAGTATACTACCGACGCTCCGGAACTATCCACCAACGAGTTCGACCTCATCGGAGAGATGGCAAGGCCGGTGCTCGACACGACGCTGGAGCTTGCCATGACGGCGATATCGATCGGAAAGAAATTGGCGAAAGGAGCCGGGTTGGGGACAAAAAACGTCCTGAAGGTCGCTAAGTCGAAGGCATTTGACGCGATGACCTCGCTTCTGTCGGCTGCTTTCGGAAATACCGTCGACGTGGCCTCAGAGGTCAAGACGAAGGGCGACACGATCGTCTCGAAGCTCCAAGAGGGGGTGTACGAGACTGTCGATCAGATGCTCGAGTTCAAAGAACAACTCCTGGACGAACTTGTCGAGTCTGTCTCAGCGAGCCTCCAGTACGCCATGGAACAATCGTTGCTATTCTCTCCAGTGGTGTCGGAAGTGTATCCAGACGGGACCGGTGTTTCCCTGACAGACGGACTGGCAGTGTTCTACGCCAGGCTATCGGCCGATCCAGTCGCCAATGCCGGACTCGACGGGACGATGGCCGGGGCGTCGACCGCGGCGTCGGACGCCTCCGCGAGCATCCAGAGCGAGGCCGAAGATACACAGGCGCTGATCGCGGACGCGAAAGAGTTTAACGAAGAATACAGCCTCTCTACTGCCATCTACGATCTGTTTGAAACTCCCGATAGCGATGACATTGTCCAGACGTTAGTTTCGGCAGTCCTGTTTCTCGCTGGTGGTGTCGTCGATGCATTTTCGACTGGTGGTGGATACGGGGCTCTGGTGAAGATCAGCGTCACACATCATCTTGGTCTCTGGGGGATACAGGCAGGTGACCCGTTGTGACGGACTACAGGACTGACACGGCTTCGGCATTTGTCCGGTACAGGCGATCGCTCGAGTCTGGGCGCGTGCAAGCAGCCACCGAGGCAGCTGTCACGGTCGGAGACAGCGAGGCGCCGATCGAAGGGTTGTATGTTGACTTCGTGACGGCGCTCGAGGCGGACGACCTGGCGCTTGCGCGGGCGCTACTTGATACGTTGGCAAATAGGTACGAAGAGGTTGAAGGAGCCGAACAAGCATTCCTCCGGCGCGTCGTGACAGGACTCGACGCGAACGCGTACGAGGCTGATGACCGGGAATCGTTACTCGAGTTTTCCAGGACGATGTCGCAGGCCAACGCACAGCGAACAGGGTTCCTTCTCGAAGCTGTCTCCGCGTTCGAGTCCGATGGCCCGATCGATACCGGCCGTCTCGCAGATAGAGCGACCGAGACGCGAGAGATAGAGGGATCTCTCGACAGCACGAGACAGTCGACAGCGTCGGTCGTTTCGGACGCGACCGTCCCATCGACACCGTCGATCGTGACGGTCGATTCCCCGGAGTCGCTCGCCCAATCAGAGACGGTCACCATCACGGCCACGGTCGAAAACATCGGCGACGAAGCGACTCTGCCGCTGGATCTCCATATCTCCACGGACAGCGGACTCGTTGCCGACCGTGAGGGTGTCGGGCTGGGTCGACTTGCTGCCAGGGAGCAACTGTCGATCGAGATCGGAATCACTGGGCGATCACCCGGAGAACACGCTACCACGGTTGAAATCACCGCCGACGGCGAGACCGTCGAGTCGACTGTCGCGACGTTCACCGTTTTGGAGACTGATCGTTCGGTTCGGGAGGTTATCGCAGGCGGTCAAGACGCGACTCCGAGTGTACTCGACGTTCGAGCGGCACTGGAATATTGGTCCCAGAACCGCCAGGTTCCCGAAACTGGTGGGGAAACAATTGACGACCGAACGCTTCTCTCTCTCATCGAAGAATGGCGTGTCGCTGAGGGGAGTGAGTCGTAATGCTTCGTTTCTATGCTGTCTTCCTGACGCTCGTGATCTGTGCCACTGTCGGAGTCGTTTTCTCTGGTGGAGCGATCGCAGACGGTCCCGAAACGAACGTGTCCGTTTCTGGACAGGCAGCGCCCGGTGAGGAGATCGTGATCGAGTTTCGCCTCGAGAATACCGACGACACTCCCCGCGGATACGTGCTGAACGCCTCAGTCCCCGACTCGTGGGTCGTCGTGAACCAGAGCAGCGACGGTGCATTCTGGAACGAGGAAGATCAAAAGTGGGCATGGATGACTGTCCAGCCCGACTCGGTCGTCACCGCGTCGATGACGGTGGCCGTTCCGGAGAATGCTACTGACTCATACACTCTCGAGGCCCTCGCGAAGGACGCGGAGGGGCAAAGATCGATGAGCAGTAGCACGGTCGTAATCAATACGTTGCCAATCACCCGAGACGAGACGTACACGACTGAGGAGGGCTCGGTACTGAAGGTCCCGGCACCGGGAGTGTTGGACAACGATGCCGATCCAGATGGAGAACTGCTATCAGCCGAAGTCGTTCGAACGCCCGATAACGGCCGCCTCCAGTTCCAGGCAGACGGCTCGTTCGTGTACGTTCCCGATCCCGGTTTCAGCGGTCAAGACAGCTTTGTGTACGAAGCAGTCGATGAGGACGACGGAACGAGAAACGCAACGGTGTCGATCACTGTGCACTCTGCCACAGAAACGAGTGGCCCTCCGGATTCGAACGACGGGACCGAAGATAACGGGCTGCCGACTCTCGCACTCGTCGTTGGAGCTGCCGGCCTCCTCGTATTGGCGCTCCGTGTCTGGTGACGTGACGCCGTTCGGTTCGTCGTATAGCCACGGCCTGGATGAATCCGATCCTCCTACGGATGGACGATCTCCATCGGAATATCCAACTCGGGGTCACGCTCTGTGGCGTCGTATTCGTCCATCGACCCCGGCAGCGCGGGATAGCCATCTGCCTCATCTCGCCGTCCCACCCCAATCTGGGCAGCCGTTCCGGCCAGCACGGCCGCGTCGACGACGTCGTCGCGCCGCCCCTTCGAGAGTCGGTCGTGCCAGGCCGCCCCGTCCGCTCGCTCCGAAGCGATCGTCGCGACCGCGTCCCGCAGACGGCTATCCAGATTCCCGAGTAGTTCGACCCGCTTCTGGAGGCCTTCGTCCGTGTTCTTCGACGACAGTGGTCCGTCGTCGAGTGTGGCAAAACAGACCTCCGGGTGACTCTCGTAGACGATGTCGACGGCGTCGTCGATCTCCCGCAGGAAGACGTCGACCTCTTTGATTCGGGGGAAGAGCCACCAGCTCTGACTGCCGAGCGATCCCTCGCTGGCCCCGACTGCGCTCTCGTAGTCCTCGGCGTGGACGACCTCGCGCGACGGTACGGAGAAGACGGTACTCGACCGCTCGCTGAGCAATTCCTGGGCGGCTCGATCACAGGCCCGACCGTCCGTCTCGGGCAGCCCGATCGGAATGTCGACCAGGGTGGCGTCCGCCCGTTCGCCGTATGCGGCCCAGACGTTCAGGATCGACGGTTCGGTCGAAACCCTGACTTCGTCGCCGAGTTCGACGACGACCCACAGCCCACCGGCCCAGTCGACGCCGACGTAAGTCATCGATCCCAGTACTCGGCTTTGAATCCGGGTGTCCCGAGTTCGTGGAGGTCTCGCGAGACATCGCCGACCCCTTCCTGCAGTCCGTCGTGATAGTCGACCAGTCGCTCGCGGATCTCCTCGTGTTGTCGCGAGAGGATCTGTGCTGCGGTGAGGGCCGCGTTGAACGACTTGCCGGCGTCGACGGCGGTGATGGGCGCGCCCTGGGGCATCCCGATCACCGAATCGACGGACTTCTCCTGGACGGGCACGCCGATCACAGGAAGGGGGTAGGCGATCGAGGCGGTCATGTTCGGCAGATCGGCTGACTTCCCACCCGCTCCGGCGATGATGACGTCCAGCCCGCGATCCTCGGCAGTCTCGGCGTAGGCGTACATGAGTTCGGGCGTCCGATGCGCGGAGACGACGAACGTCTCGAAGGTGAACCGAGCCTCGGGCGCGTCGGTGTAGTCGGTCTGTTCTTCGAAGCCGAGTTCGTCGGCGAGCGCGGCGTATGCCCCCGGGCGCTTGCCCTTCCCGCCGGCCATCGTCGCCAGGTCAGAATCCGATCCCATGACGATGCCCACGTCGGGGGTCGCTTCGTCGGGGACGTCCATCTCGGCCTGTTCGTGTAACTGGTCGATCAGCGACTGGACGCTGTCTGCAGTAGTCATAGGCGAGTGTGCTCGCGGGACGGTCCTAAGCGTGACGGGATCGAGCGGCGGGCTAGGACCCGAACGATTCCTCGCTGAACAGGCGCTCGCGGACGACCAGCAAGCCGGGCAACATCGTGACGACGGCGACGAACGCGAAGACGATCGCCAGCCCGGTCACGATGCCAAAGCGCTGCAGCGGTGGCGAGAGCGAAAACGCCAGGACCCCGAACGCCGCGGCGGTCGTCGCAGCACTGGCCAGCAGCGTCCCGCCGGTGCCGGTGATCGTCCGCCGGAGCGCCTCGCGGAGGGTGTCGCGCTTCTCGCGTTCGTTCATGTAGCGCTCGGCGGCGTGGATGCTGTAGTCGACGCCGAGCCCGATCGCGAGACTCGTGATCACCGCAGTCTCGCTGTTGAAGGCGATTCCGAGTGCCGACATCGCCCCGAGCAGCCACGCCAGCGAGGTCACGACCGGGACGAGGGTGATCACCCCGAGCGACCACGAACCGTATCGGGCTCTGAACAGGGCCATCAGGAACACCAGGATCACGACCAGCGTCACGGCGAACGCCTCGACGAGCGTCGAGAGCAGGGCGTCCTGAATGACTGCTGTCGAGACCGCCTGGCCGGTCGCCACTGCGCTCACACCCGTCGCACTTCCTTCGATACCGCTGGCAAAAGACCGAGTGTCCTCGGCGATCGTCTGGGCCGACTCGGCGCTTCGGACCGAAAGTAGCAGTCTCGCGGACGTGATCTCGCCGTCGTCGTTGCGACTCATGACCTCCGACGCCGCCGCGGGATCGGCCGCGAACACCGCCGCGTATACCGCGCTGACGTTCGTCTCGGGGAGACCGTCGCCGTCCGCGTCGTTGGCGTCGACGAGGGTTCGGACGGTATCGTTTCCGCTGGCGATATCACGGACGACGGTGTTGGGCCCCTCGACCGCGGCCCGTCCGTCGGGTCGCAACTGGATCGAACTCTCGGCCGGCACGTTCTGGCTCGCGTTGTCGATCGCCGACAGTACCGACGCGTCGGTGACTGACCCGCGTAACAGGATCTGGGACTGCCCGCTGTCACCCCTGAGCTGGAAGTTGTCGCTGAGGTACTCGAAGTCCTCGGCGATGGTGTACGTTCCTGGTGCGAGACCTCCCGGGAGAGACTTCGCCCAGTCGGGCGCGTCCTGGGGGAGGAAGTCGGCCTGATTGAACTCCGTGTCGATGCCGGTCGCGCCGTAGCCGCCGACCGTCGCGAGCAAGATCGCGACCACGACGACGGCGATCGGTGCTTTCGTGGTGAGTCGCCCGACCGATTCGAGCGCCGCGTTGGCGAGCCCGCTCTCGACGCCGAAGGCCGGTTTGGCGCGACTCCGCCCGAGTCGGTTCTCGACGACCCCGTCGACCTCGATCTTCAGCGCGGGCAGCAAGATACCGAAGGCGACGAACGTCGCGAGGATGCCGCCGCCGCTGAGGATCGCGAAGTCCTGGATCGCCGGGAGCGGACTGACGACGTTCGAGAGAAAGCCCACGCCCGTCGAGACAGTCGCGGCAGCGAGCGCGAGCGCGACACTCCCGAGCCCCAGTGCCATCCCAGCCCGGATCGACGGACGGGAGTCGTCGGACTGGGCTTCGAGTTGGCCCGATCGAGCTTCGCGGTAGCGCATCACGACGTGCAGCGCGTAGTCGATGCTCAGCCCGATCAGCAGGAACGGGACGGCGATCAGGATGACGTTCATCGGGATCGCGAGCCAGCCCATCAGCCCCGCGAGCCAGATCATCACGACGGCGATCCCGACGAACGCCAGGATGATGTCCAGCAGGTCGCGGTAGGTGATCCCCAGGACGAGGACGATCAACACGAGCGCGAACGGCGTGATGATCGCGAAACTGTCACCGGTCGCCCGTGAGGAGGCGTCGTCGCTGACGCCCTGGCCGAAGACGAACGCGTCCCCGAACCGCTGCTCGGCCAGTTCGTCCATGCGCACCTGTGCGTCGTAGGCAGCCTGTGGATCGCCGTCCTCACCGCTGTCGTCGACCTGCGAGATGAGCGTCAGTCGCGAATCGGCTTGCGTTTCTCCGGGCGTGTAGTCCCGCGGGAGGAACGCGTAGGGGTCGACCCCACTCGCAACCTCACGATCCGGGTCGAGGACCTCCGCGAGCAGTGACTCGAACTCGGCGTCGTCCATCGACTCGAGCGCTTCGATCTGTGCGTCCAGCGACGGCGCTTCCGTGGGCGCGCTCTCGCCGGACTCCTGGGCCACCGCGGCCGTCGCGACGACGTTCTCGATGCCGACGAATCCACGCTCGCTCAGCGTCGCCGAGAGCGTCTCGTCCTCACTGATTGTCTGCTGGTATCGCAAGCCCGCCAGCAGCGCCTCCCGCGAGAGCACGTTCCCGTTCTCGTCGCGGACGACCAGCTGGGCCGCAACCCCCTCGTCTTCGCCGTAGTTCTGCTGGACGAAGTCGAGCGCGTCGGTCTCTTCGGAATCGACAGAGAACTGGCCGATATCTTCGCTCCCTGCACCGCCCATCGTCGTCCCAGCCCCGACGAGTACCGTCAGTACCACGACTGCCAGGAGCGTGAGCTTGCTGTGCGCCGCGATCCACTCCGCGTACCGTTCGGAGATGCGGCCGGTCATCGTTCGGGACCGCCTCCCGAAGCGCTCGTTCGAGTCATCGTTGTGCCTACCTCTAGCTACGAAGTACTTAACTGTTTGTAGATTACTACAATATCTATGCAGGGCGTGTCCGAGGGAGACAGAAACCCACATAATACGGAGGCGTCACCTACAACACCATGAGCGAGCGCGAAGCGGTCGAGTCGCTGCGGACGCTGGGGCTGTCGAACTACGAGGCTCAGGTGTTCGTCGCGCTACAGGGGCTCGGCAGCGCAACGGCCCAGGCGGTCAGTGAGCGCTCCGAGGTCCCGCGGTCGCAGGTCTACGGCGCGGCCGACGACCTGGCCGAGCGCGGCCTCGTGGAGGTCGTGGAGTCCTCGCCCAAGACCTACCGGCCGGTCGCGCTCTCGACCGCCCGCGAGCTACTCGCGGAGCGACTCGAACGCGAGAAGTCGCGCGCCTTCGAGAACCTGGAGTCGATTCGAACAACCGACGCCGACCCAACCGGCGACCAGGACGTCTCGACGCTGCGGGGTCGGCGACCGATCGACGACCGGATCGCGACGCTGGTCGAGTCGGCAGCCCGGACCGTCGTCTTCGTCGCTCCCGCTGGCGAGTCACTGACCGACGAGATCGCCGACGCGCTGTGCGGTGCTGCCAACTCAGGGGCCGACGTGACCGTCGTCACCGCCGAGTCGGCCCTGAAATCGAGATTCGGCGACACCGGCGTGACGGTGTTCGTGATGTCAGAAGACAACCCCGCCGACTTCGCTGGACGGGCACTGATGGTGGACGATCGAACGGTGTTGCTGGCCGCCGAGACCGAAGACGGGCCGATCGAGGAAGAGGCGCTCTGGACCGGCGACTCCAGTATCGGGCGAATTTTGGCGGCGTTCATGCGCTCGGGGATGGAGTCCGGCCGCGAGCGCGAGTCTGAGGGGCGGCCGTAGTCACGTCAGCACGCGGAGGGGTCTGATCAGCCGTCGACACAGCCCGTGGATACTGAATCCAGGCCCGAGATAGAGGTTGTTCGCGACGTAGCCCTTGGCCTGCCGTTCGAGGTCGCCGCGACTCTGCAGCACCGCCACGACAGATCGGACGTAGGTGTCCGTGGCGCCGAGACGGTCGCCGATCTCCTGAAGGGACCGCGGTGCGTCGGCGGCACCGATCGTTTCGTGGAGATCGCCGTACTCGACGGCGACTGCCCCGTCGAAGAACGGATCGAGACGGAAGACTGCCACCGCGTCCAGCGCCAGCCAGCCACCGACCAGCACCGTTCCGACACCGACCCAGAGTGCCGAGAGGGGGTATGTCCAGGCGACCCACACGCCAACGCCGACGCTTCCGACCCCACCGAGCAGCTGCGCCCAGAGTCGGAGTCGCGACGGCCGGATCGTCCCGCCGAGATACGTCCCGAGCGCGGCGCCACCGACCGCGAACGGGAGACTCGCTGATAGTTCCGCCGCGGGCGCGCCGAGGAGGACACTCACCGCCAGCAGATACCAGCCGATGACGAGCAACGCCGACGCCCGCGTGAACTCCCGGACGGTCGCGCGCAATCGTCGCATGTGCGTTTCTGTGCTGTCCTGTCAAAAAACCGTATCGCTTCGCCCCGTGGCTACCCGTCCCGGAACGTCAGTTCATCCCGGACCTCGCGGGTCGCTTCGAGCAGTTGGGTCGGGTCGCCGCTGTCGTCGCCGAGCTGCGTGATATGACCCATCTTGCGCAGCGGATAGACCTCGTCTTTGCCGTAGTAGTGGAGATTGCAGCCGTCGGTTTCGAGCACGCGGTCGAGATTGTACAGCGTGGCTTCCTGGCGCTCCTCGACGTCGCCGAGAATGTTCGCGCTCACGGTCGGACTGCGGCGCTCGGTCGAGCCAAGCGGCCAGCCCAGCACGGCGCGGACGTGCTGTTCGAACTGGGAGGTCACACAGCCCTCGATCGTCCAGTGGCCGGAGTTGTGCGGTCGGGGCGCGATCTCGTTGAGCAGGATCTCTCCGTCGGGCGTCTCGAAGAGTTCGATCCCGTAGACGCCGCGGCCTTCCATCTGTTCGAGGACATCCCGAGCGACCTCGCGGGCACGCTCCAGCGTCTCGTCGTCGCTCCGGGCGGGCGAGACCGTCTCCCGGAGGATCTCCTCCTCGTGGATCGTCTCGGTGATGGGGAAGGTGTCGATTTCGTCCTCGCCTGTGACGCCCATGATCGCGAGTTCGCGTTCGTACTCGACGTAGGCCTCGACCATCGCGGGGCCGTCGATCACTTCCAGCGCCGCCTCGACACCGTGGCGGTCGTAGATCGCCGCGTTCCCGCGACCGTCGTACCCACCCTTGCGGGCTTTGAGCATGAGCGGATAGCCGAACTCCTCGGCGGCGTCGAGGACGTCCTGAATCCCGTTGACTTCGAAGAACGCAGGCACGGGAATGCCGGCCTCGGCCATCCGCCGTTTCTGGACGAGTTTGTCCTCGATGAGCGCGAGCGTGTCGGGATGGGGGTGAACCGGCGTGTCCGTCTCCTCGCTGATCTCCCAGAGGACGTCGGGATCGACCAGTTCGATCTCGAAGGTGAGGTAGTCGACGCGCTCGGCGAGTTCGCGGAAGGTCTCGGGGTCCTCGAAGCCGCCGACCAACTGGTCACGGGCGACGGGGGCGGCCGGTGCGTCCTCGGTCGGGTCGGAGACGACGACGTCGACGCCGAGCGGTGCGGCAGCTTCGGCGAGCATCCGTCCGAGCTGGCCGGCGCCGACGACGCCCAGCGTCGGGCCTGGTGCGGTGATCATGTACCCGCGGATTTCAAGCGGGGCAGGAAAAGCGTTGCTTTGCGTGCTGGCTCAGCCGCCGCGGTCGATCGCGCTCTCGTCGAACAGTAGTACCGTCTCGCTGTTGTACGTCCGGATCCTGAAGACCGTGTACTCCGAGCCCGAGACGGATTCCTGAAGCCCCGCCACGTCGTCCGCCCGGGTGAGCACGACCGGCGGCATGTCGTCCTCGATGGTGCCCAGTTCAGCGCTCGATTCGATGCAAGTCACGTTCGCGCCCGATTTGTGGAGATACCACGACATCGGCAGGCTATCGAACCACCCGATACACGAGGGGAGGAAGTCCGAACTGCTACTTCCGGAGAAATACGAACCGTAGACGAGCACGTCGACGCCCTCGTTTTGGGCAGCGACCCGGTCGAGTCGGTCGACCTCTTCGCGGAAGTCGTCGGCGGGCTGGCCGTACTGGATGAGGCCGTTGTCGTTCCAGTCGGTGTCGGCGACGTAGGCCGCGCCGGCGGCCGTCGCGAGGACGTGGCCCAACACGACGACCAGAACCAGCCCAGCCGCGATCGCCTGGAGGTCGTCGTGCTCGCGGACGCTCTCGCGACCCCAGCGATAGACCGTTCCTAGCCCCGCGGCGGCCGGAATCGCCAGGATCACGACGGGATGGCTGGCGTTCCAGGGCCCGAAGATGTCCAGCCCAGCCGGGTAGCCGATCACCGAAGCGAACCCGGCGTAGCCGCCAAATAGCACGAGATTCCGGGGCGGATCGAGGGGGAATCGCTCCCGGAGCGGGCCGAATACGGCAGCCAGGCCGCCCAACATCGCGCGTGCCGTTCCGAGTCCTGCGAACAGGAGTGTCGGGAGCGCGTACTCGCCGAGGACCTCGAAGTAGTCGGGTGCGAACTTCTCGTAGCGTTCGAGGATGGTGGTGTCTTCGCCGGTCGAGATCGCCTTGTCCGTCCACATTGGATACTGATTGATCCAGTAATTCCCCGTGTTCCACGCCAGTTCGGGAAGCTTCCAGGGCCGAGCCAGTGCGTCACCCAGCGATATCGTGCCGATCATCTCCTCCTGGGCCGGAGAGAGTGGGTAATACACCATGGCCGCACCTCGAGGTGCGAACAGGAACAGCCAGACTGCGTACAAAAAGATACCAGCGCCGATGGTGTGGCCCACGAAGCGTTTGACACCGCGGTCGCGAGCGCGGAGCCGCCCGACACCTGCCGAGAGGGTGTTCCGAACGAGCGCCCGTCGGCTCGTGGACTGTCGCGGCCTGAGGAGTGCCGTCACCAGCAGGAGGCCCGTCGCACCGAGCCACGTCACGATGTAGATCAGCGCGTTCTCCTTCGAGGCGATCCCGAATCCCAGAAAGAGCGCCGCCGGGTAGAGATATCGTGGATTCCGGGTGTCGTAGGTCCGGACGAAAAAGCCGAGCGCAGTGATCATGAAGGCCGCGACGAGGACGTCGCTACGGAGGAATCGCGAGTAATACAGCAGGATCGAGTTCGTCCCGAGGAGGAACGCGAAGATAACCGTCTCGTGATCGCGCAGGTGCTCGCGAAAGAGCAGCGCCGAGAGGGGGAAGAGACCTCCGACGATCGCGACCGGAAGTCTCGCGAGGAAGTCACTCGGCCCGAACAGCGCGAACAGCGGCTGTGTGACGTGGTGGACGAACGGCCCGTGGATGATCGGGCGATAGGCCAGTGCGCCGGTCTCCTGATACCGGAGGATCCAGTAGGCGACCCGCGCCTCGTCCCAGTGGGCGGCCCGGTGGCCGAGCCAGACCAGCCGTACCGCCAGCGCGAACAAGACGATCGCGACGACCGCGCCGACGACGGGATCGCGCTGGCGGAGCGGCGCTGGAATCCGCGCTGCGAGGCGACTGAGGCGCCGCTGGAGGGGCGACGATTCGTCGGGGGCCGATTCCATATCTCAACTGGATGGGGCCACAGATAGAATACTTGTGGTCCCGAACGGCGACGAGAGGCCGCCCGTGGTCCCAACTCGCGACGCCCAGTCAGTTTTCGTCGACGCGCGACCACACTTCCAGGGTCGGGTCCGCCCGGTCGGTGTAGCGCATACTGAAGTTGCCGACGTGGGTGAATCGCTCGCGGAGCCACTCCCGCGGGACCGTGTCGTCACGGACTTTCGTCACGACGACCGGGACGTTCTTCTCGGTCACTCGCTGTTTGAAGGCCTCGGGCTGATAGTCACACGTCGCGTTGACGCCCGCTTGCTGGAAGTGCCAGTGTGCGGGTAGGAACACGCCGAGGTCCGTGCACGTCGGCCTGACGTTCCAGTAGTTGTCGATCCCCTGGTTGTTGAGCAGAGAGGCGTGGCCGATCTCCTCCCACTCGCCGGATTCGCTGTAGACGATCGCGTCCAAGCCCTCGGAGTCGGACGCCTCCTCGAGCGTCTCCAGCATCGGATCGAGGTCGTCGTGTGGCTGGGCGAACTGCACGAGTTCGTTACTCTCGTGCTGGGGGTTAGTGTAGACGTGGGTGGCCCCGCTCCAGGCCACCGACGCGACGATCAACAGCAGGATCAGCGAGGTCAGTCCCACGTCGATCGGGTCGTTCTCGGCGAGGGCGTCGCGCCCCCAGCGATAGAACACGCCCAGGCCGACCGCGGCCGGGATTGCAAGCGGGACGAGGATGTGGATGTTGTTCCACTTCCAGCCGCCGCCGATCGACAGTGCCGCTGGGTATCCGACCACTGACGCGGCCCCCGCGAAGCAGAGGAAGAACACGAGTGGCCGTCTCCCCTCGGCACTGTACCACTCACGGACGACGCCCGCAACCGCCAGCAAGATCAGCGCCGCAGACGTCTCGATCAGGCCGTCGAACACGGCCGATTCGAGGCGATCTCGATACGCCTCGAACGCGAGTCCGTCCGCCCTGTCGCCCCACGCCGGATACTCGCTGGCGAACTGCGAGTACGTGGCGTCGAACAGCGCCGGCCACTTCCCGGGATCACCGACTGCCTCCCACAGCCCCACCGAGGGCGACCCCAGGGGGTTCGTCCGCATTCCATCGAGGCCGTCGCCGCGGGGTGCGAACATGAACAGCCAGAGAAACCCGAACAGCGCGACCGCCGCGACTCCGTGGCCGACGAAGCGGAGCGCGTGTCGTCTCTCGTCGGGATCGTTTCGGAGGGTCCGAACTCGTGTCCGGAGCGTCGATACCCACCCGAACGGCCAGTCGATCCCCGTCCACTCGAATTCGGGGCGATTCAACAGTCGATCGTGGACGAGCGTCCCGATGCCGAGCCACCTGAGTCCGGCGACGAGTGTGAGCGCGCCGGCCCACGTGAGGGGGTACAGCACCGAGTTCTCCTTGGAGGCGACCCCCAGCATCAGGAACAACGCCGCGCCGTAGAGATACCTGGGTTTGCGACGGTCGACCAATCGGACGAGCATCCCCAGTGCCGTGAACATGAACGCCGCCACCAGCACGTCGCTGCGCATGAACCGCGAGTAGTACAGCAGGACGGGATTGAACGCCAGAAACAGTGCCAGTGCGACAGTCTCCTCGCTGCGGAGGCGATCACGAAAGAGTAGCGCCGACAACGGAAAGAGGCCGCCGACGAGCGCGACCGGCAGCCGCATCGTGAAGTCGCTGGCTCCGACGAGTCCGAACAGCCAGCGGTCGACGTGCTGGATGAACGGCCCGTGGATGATCGATCGATAGGCGAAGTGACCGTCTTCGAGCGCGTACAGCGCCCAGTAGGCGACGCGAGCCTCGTCGAAGTGGGCCGGACGCGCTCCCAGCAGGGTCAGCCGGGCGACCAGTGCGAGGACGGCGACACAGACCACCGCGGCGACGACACCGTTCGGCCCCTGAAGCCAGAACGGGAGCGCGTCGGCGAACGCCTCGCGGGGGTCAGGACGCTGATCCGACGGGGAGTCAGCCATCGTCACCAATGCCAGGGCGGGACGATAGAAGTTTTCCGGTCTCGGCTCGGTGTGGGTCCCGGTCAGGCCGGGAACGGTACATCTTTCACCCACGGCACCGACCTCGCAGGTATGGTCAGTCTCGGGCTGGTGATCGGCCAGTACGACAAACACGGCGACGTCCTCTCGGAGATGGAGCAGTCGGCCCGCGAGGCCGCCGCCGACGCAGACACCGAAATTGTCGAAACGCTGGAAGTTCCCGGGGCCTACGATACGCCGCTGGCGGCCGACCGACTGGCCCGCCGGGAGGACATCGACGCCGTCGTGGTCCTCGGGGTCATCATCGCCGGCGACACCGACCACGACCAGATCATCGGCCACGCGGCCGCCCAGGCGCTCACCGACGTGAGTCTCGATCGGGACACACCGGTCACACTGGGAATTATCGGTCCGGGCATGAGCCAGGACGAAGCCGCGGCCCGCACCCAGAAGGGCGGCGAGGCCGTAACGAGCGCGCTCGACATCGTTTCAGCACTCCAATCATGACGTACGAACCAGACTTTTCAGACCGTGTCCAGCGAGTCGAACCGTCCGCGACCATCGCCATCTCGAACCTCGCCGCCGAACTGGAAGCCCAGGGCGAGGACGTCGTCGACCTCTCTGTCGGAGAGCCGGACTTCGACACTCCCGAGTCGATCAAACAGGCCGCCAAAGACTCGCTCGACGCCGGCGACGTCGGCTACACCTCCTCGAACGGGATCCCCGAACTCAAAGACGCCATCGTCGACAAACTCCACGCCGACGGCCTCACCCAGTACGGCGAGGAGAACATCATCGTCACCCCCGGCGGCAAGCAGGCCCTCTACGAGATCTTCCAGACCGTGATCGACGACGGAGATGAAGTGTGCCTGCTCGATCCCGCGTGGGTCTCCTACGAGGCGATGGTCAAACTCGCCGGCGGCTCGCTCTCGCGGGTCGACACCTCCCAGTACGACTTCGATCTCGAACCCGCGCTGGACGAACTCGCAGCGACTGTGAGCGACGACACTGAACTGCTCGTCGTCAACAGTCCGGGCAACCCCCACGGTGCGGTCTACTCCCGTGAGGCCCTCGAAGGCGTGCGCGACCTCGCGGTCGAGCACGACTTCGCCGTCATTTCGGACGAGATCTACAAGGAGATCACCTACGGCGACGCCGAAGCGATCAGTCTCGGTACCCTCGACGGGATGGAAGGCCGGACGATCACGCTGAACGGCTTCTCGAAGGCCTACGCAATGACGGGCTGGCGGCTGGGCTACTTCGCCGCCCCCGAGTCCATCGTCGAGCAGGCCGGCAAACTCCACAGCCACTCCGTGACCTGTGCCGTGAACTTCGTCCAGCACGCCGGCGTCACCGCACTGGAGGAGGTCGACGAGGAGATCGTCGAGATGCGCGACGCATTCGAGGAACGCCGCGACATGCTGATCGATCTCTTCGCCGAGCACGGCAAGGACGTCCCCGTCCCGGAAGGCGCGTTCTACCTGATGCTGCCCGTCCGCGAGGACGACCAGGCCTGGGCCGAGGAAGCCGTCGAGAAAGCGCAGGTCGCCACCGTCCCGGGGAGTCCGTTCGGCACGCCCGGCTACGTCCGGCTGAGCTACGCCGCGAGCAAAGAACGGCTGGAAGAAGCCGTCGAGCGGCTCGCTGACGCTGATCTGTTGTAGAACAGGCGTCGTTCGGCAGTCGCCCATCACTATTACGTATTTTTGTGAACGATTTGGCGTATGAGCATCGTCGCTGTGTTGCGACTCCACGGGAACCTCATCCTCTTCGAGGAGGCGTTCGACGTGGACCACGGCGTCGAAGCCACCTTCGAGGATTTCCACTACGTGAGCGATCGAGAGGGGAACACCCGGTACGTCTTCTTCTGGTGGTGCTCGGGTGACGATCTCGACGCGTTCGACGCGGCGCTCGGCGCCGACGATAGCGTGGCCGAGCGGTACGTCGTAGCTGAAATCGGTGAGAAGGCACTCTATCACGTCAGGACCCGGTCGTTCCCGCCCGAGCAACCGCTCGTGTTTCCCCTGTTTCGCGAGCTCGACGTCACCACGATCAAGGCCAGCCGTGACGCGGACGGGTTGCACCTACGAGCCCGATGTCCCGGCCGAGACTCGCTCTCCGCATTTCGCCGGAGCGCGCGAGACATCTGCGATTACGTCGACGTCGAGCGACTGTACGTCGAACGGGGTCTCGAAACCGGACGGCAAACACTCACGGACCGACAGCGGGAGGCACTGGCGCTGGCACACGAACACGGCTACTTCGAGACGCCCAGCAGGACGACGCTGGAAGACCTCTCCGAAGACTTCGGCGTGACGCCACAGACGCTCTCCAGACACATTCGCGACGGCGTCGAGAAACTCGTCGAAGACGCCATCACAGACGATATTTAAAAACACTTCTGCATAAGCACCCACGCCGATCTAATCCGAGCTATTAATAATTATACTCGGGTGCGAGAGAGCGCATCCGACAAAGAGATCCAAGGGGACGGTCACCATGTCGGGACAGCGTATCAAGTGGACGGGCACCACGTCAGGACAGTATGTGGAACAGCCGGGTGCATCGAGGTCGGAACAGGGTGGGAGAGGAGGGGGTTCAGACTGATGCTGTATCGAGGTAACGACGGGGAGTACTACGGGGGAGTCGACATCTGGGAACGGTTCGAGTCCAACAGTTGGACCCCGTTCGCATGGGATCCGGAGCGCGGAACCGAGTGGGTCGAGACGGACGACCAGGAGTTGCTCGAACTGACGCCGGTCGTGCGGGAAGAAGTCCCTCGGAGCGTCGAGATCGAACGGACGGACTCCGGCCTCAGCGTCGCGTGATCTGGATCCGGGTGGAACTCATGCGACGGTCCGAGGCAATCAGCACCGGCGGTCGACGATCCGATCGATGATCCGGCCCGTCGAGAGTAACTCACTGTCGTATCGCGGTTCTCGCGCGCTCGCGCGCCGGACCTCACAGTCGATCCCGCGGGTCGCGAGCGCGTCGGTGATGGCCTCCTCGTCGTGGTGCTGGTCGTGGCCCAGCACGATCACGTCGGGATCGATCTCCTCGATCGGGACGAAGATGTCTTCGGGGTGGCCGAGCTGGGCCTCGTCCACAGGGTCGAGGGCACTGACCATCTCGACGCGCTGGCGATCCGCCAGTACGGGCGGTTCCTTGTGCGTGACGTTCTCGCTGCGGGCGACGATGACGTGGAGTCGCTCGCCCATGGCGGCGGCGTCTTCGAGGTAGTGCAGATGGCCGGGATGGAGGATGTCGAACGTCCCCTGGGCGACCACGCGCGTCAAAAGAACCACCCGCCGCGGTCGTCCTCTTCGCTTGGCGCCATCTCGCGGTCGATGTCTTCCTGTGTGAAGTCGAAAAACGACTCCTCGGGTAACTCGATGTCGAGCACGTCCAGGTCGATCGGCCTCCCCTCCTGATCGAAGGCCTGCCAGTCGCCGCGCTCGTACGGCGCGCCGACGATGATGTGGACCTCGCCTTTCGTGAACGTCGCCAGATCGGCGTCGGAGGGGCGGAGCACACCGTTCGGATGGGAGTGGATCGAGCCCGCAGCGCGGACGTCGTTGGGGATCATGCTTGTCTTGACTGTCGCCGAGACCGAGTTCGACTCCGTGCCGGGGATCACGAGGACGTCCGTGAGGACGGTCCCGCGGCGGTCGAGGCCGACTTTGCGGGCGTCCTCGCCCCGCAACAGCCCCATGTACTCGTTGGGGTGGCTGTCCCGTGAGGCTTCCAGCGCGAACGTGAGTGCCGACTCGGCGATACCGACGACCTCCGAGTTGCGGAACAGCCGCATGTCTCTCCCTCGGTTCGGCCACCTTTTAGACCCTTCGAGGCTCGCGTGAGTGGCGACCGTTTCCAAAGCTTGAAACCCCGACAGAGCCGAGTCCTATCCAACATGACACCATCGGCAACCGACGCATCTCCTGCGGAGTCCGAGCCGACGGTCTACGACCTCGACCCGCGGTGCGGTCGAGAGGCCGTCGAATCGGGTGCGCTCTATCACGCGACCGTCAACGGCGTCGTCGACTACGGCGTCTTCGTCGACGTCTCCGATCAGGTCTCGGGCCTGGTCCACGAATCGAACCTGTTCGCCAGCTACGACGTCGGCGACAAACTGATCGTCGAACTCGACGACGAACGCGAGAACGGTGATCTGAGTTTCGTGGAACGCGCGCCCGAATCGTACACGACCGAAGCCGTCGACTACGGCGACCAGACGACCGTCGACGACCTCGACGAGCAGGTCGGTTCGACCGTCCACCTCGACGGCACGGTCGTCCAGATCAACCAGACTGGCGGCCCGACCATCTTCCAGGTCCGCGACGAGACCGGCGTCGTCCCCTGTGCCGCCTTTGAAGACGCCGGCGTCCGCGCCTACCCCGAGATCGAACTCGACGACGTGGTCCGGCTTAGCGGCCACGTCGAGTCCCGAAACGGGGGCGTCCAGATCGAGGTCGAATCGATCGACCGCGTCGAAGGCACGACGGCCGAGCAGTTCCGCGAGCGTCTCGACGACGCCCTCGAAACGGCGGCCGAGCCCCACGACGTCGAGCCGCTCGTCGAGTGGGAGGCTTTCGAACCGCTCCGTGAGGACCTCGAAGACGTCGCTCGACTGCTTCGCAAAACGGTGCTGGAAGGCCGGCCGATCCGGATGCGCCACCACGCCGACGGCGACGGGATCTGTGCGAGCGTTCCGGTCGAACTCGCACTCGAACGCTTCGTCGCGGAGACTTACGAGGACGCCGACGCCGCCCGCCACCTCCTCAAGCGACTCCCGAGCAAGGCCCCCTTCTACGAGATGGAAGACGTCACCCGGGATCTGAACTTCGCGCTGGAAAACCGCTCTCGCCACGGCCAGAAGCTCCCGCTCCTGTTGATGCTGGACAACGGCTCGACCGAGGAGGACGTCCCCGCCTACGAGAACCTCGCGCACTACGACATCCCGATCGTCGTCGTCGACCACCACCACCCCGACCCGGAGGCAGTCGACTCCCTGCTGGAGGAGCACGTCAACCCCTACATCCACGGCGAGGACTACCGGATCACCACGGGCATGATGTGCGTCGAACTCGCGCGAATGATCGCGCCCGACCTGACCGACGACCTCCGGCACGTCCCCGCCGTGGCAGGGCTGTCGGATCGCTCGGAAGCTAACGCGATGGCGGACTACCTCGACCTCGCGGGCGAGGAAGGCTACGACCGCGCCGAACTCCGCGAGATCGGCGAGGCGCTGGATTACGCGACGAACTACCTCCGATACGACGACGGCGGGCCGCTCATCACGGACGTGTTGAACGTCGACTGTGACGACCGCGACCGTCACGAGGAGTTAGTCGAGTTCCTGGCCGAGCGCTCCGAGCGCGACATCCAGCGCCAGCTCGACAACGCCATGCCCCACCTCGACCACGAGCGACTCGACAACGACGCCCACCTCTACAAGCTCGACGTCGAGAACCACGCTCGGCGGTTCACTTACCCCGCGCCGGGCAAGACCACCGGCGCGGTCCACGACGAGAAAGTCGCCGAGACCGGCGAACCGGTCATCACCATCGGCTACGGCCCCGACTTCGCCGTCTTGCGAAGTGACGGCGTCCGGCTGGACATCCCCGAGATGGTCGAGGAGCTACGCGAGGAACACCCCGGCGCGGGCGTCAGCGGCGGCGGCCACCTCGTCGTCGGCTCGATCAAGTTCGTCCGCGGCAAGCGCGAGGAGATCCTCGACGCCCTCGTCGAGAAGATGGCCGAGGCCGAACTCGACGAAGACCTCCACAGTTCGGTGTCCCTGCCGAACGAGGACTAACGGCGACGGGCTAGCCGGGATCGAAGCTGATTCTCCGTGCGACCATCCCCGCCAGCGACAGCGCCAGCACGACAACTGCGAGCAGGCCGAGCGGAACCAGCGTGATCCCACCCTCCCAATCGCGCTCGAAGACGCCCCCGAAGTACGCGCCGGCTTCCTCGCCGTGGAGGACGAGTGCTACTTCGCGATTCTCCCGGTAGGCGTTGGCGTTCCAGTTGAGGCTGCCGACAATCGTCGTGTTGCCGTCGACGAGGACGCCCTTGGCGTGGATCTTCTCGTAGCGCCCGCCCGGCTCCGCGAGGCGAACCGACAGGGGGATATCCTCGCGGTCTGCCAGCGTTCGAAGCTCGTCGGCCAGTCGTCGATTCTCCTCGCGGGTGTACCACGTATTCGACAGCAAAATCTCTACCTCGACGCCTCGACGGGCGGCTTCGATCGACTCGACTAAGAGCACGTCGTCGCGGCCGCCGATCGACACCTGGACGATCCTGATGGAGTCGCTGGCGTTGGCGAGAATCTCTCGGACGCGACCCGCGGCGTTGTCGGGTGCGACCAGCAGTTCGACCCGGTCGACCCGAACCGATTCGGGGTCGACCCGCGAGGGATAGCGACCGACAGTCGGGGACGCAGGTTCGAACGACTCGTTTTCGCGCAGTTGCGCCCACTCGATCGCGTCCTTCCAGCCCGAATCGGCACGAAAGGTTCGGACGAGTCCGTCGACGACGCGCGGTGAGTCGACGACGACACCCCAGCCGCGGCTGGACGTTCCGCCGACACCCGCGGGCTTCCAGTTCTCGGTCAGGACCACTGCCTCGTCGTCGACGACAGCGTATTTCGGATGGTGAAATCTGTAGCGAGCAGCGGGGCCGTCGATCAGCCGGACGGAGACGTTCGCCGCGACCAGTCGATCGAGCGCGTCCGCACTCGGTTTCGTCAACCCGCCGACCGGCGAGCCATCGAGCAGGACCCTCGTCTCGACCCCGCGCTCGCGGGCCGCGACGAGCGCGTCGACCACTCGGTCGTCGGTGAGGGTGTACCCCGCCAGCAGGATTCGCTCGTCGGCGTCTGCAAGCGTCTCGCGCGGCACGTCGGGCGAATCCGGCAGCGTGAACGCCTGGACCTGTCCCGGCCCAGCGACGACCGGCTCGAAGTCGGTCGCACCGAGCGGTCGCCATCGTCGCTCGGTCCCCGGATAGAAGAGTTCTCCTTCTGGTGCGTCTGCGTACTCGGCCGTGTCGAGTGTCCCGTTCGGACCGCGCAGGGTGAGCGGTTCCCCACTGTTTGCGAGTTCAGGGCAGCCCGAACACTCGAGGATCGGGCCGGCGACCGACTCCGGGACTGCCTCGGGTTCGGTCGCGAGGACGACCCGGCCGCTCGCCGTCCGATTCGGTAATTCGACTGTGCCCTCGTCGTCGCCGAACCGGTAGGATTCGAGGTCTGTTCCGTTCGGGACCGAGAGGACGACGAACTCGCCCGAGTCGCCGTCGGCGACCGGGTTCGGGTAGACGGCCGTGATGGTCGGTACCGGCGAACCAGTAACGTTCCGTTCGGTGTCGGGCTGCTGGCCGACTGACGGCCCAGCTGCAGCTGTCAACGCGAGCGTGACGAGGACGAACACGGCGACGAGCCGACGCACACCACGCGGTAGCGTCGACTTCCGGGATAAACCTCAGGCCGAGCGCGTCACTTTCTCGGCTTCGGCTTCGACGAGATAGGAGTCGTCGGAGTGCGAGGAGACCGTTTCGAGCGCGGACTCGGTGCCGATCTGAACGAGCGCCCAGGCCGCGCTGGCGCGGACGCTCTCTTCGGGATCGTCTGCCAGAATGTCGGCGAGCGGCTCGATAGCGCGCGTGTCACCGACCCGGCCGAGTGAGCGCGCTGCGGCACTGCGAACGTCCGGGTTGTCGGCGTCGAGCCGGTTCGCGACGGCCTGGGTGGCTTCCTCGCTCCCGATCGCGCCGAGCGAGCGGAGTGTCGCCTGCTGGAGCGCCGGGTCGCCGTCGCCGTCGATGAAGTCCACCAGCGTGTCGAGTGCCTCCTCGGAGCCGATCTTGCCCAGCACGTCGATGGCGAGTTTGTCGCGCTTGCTCGCGCGCTGGAGCACCGGATCGACAGCCTCCTCGGGACCGATCCGCTTCAGCGAGTCGAGGCAGTTCTCCTCCATGAAGTCCGAGGTCAGTTTCTCCAGCGCGAGCAGGATCATCTCGACGGCTTCGGGGTCGCCGGTCTTCTGATACTGCTTCTCGTAGAGTTTGACCGCGCTCCACTCCGGCGGGTAGTCCTTGCGTCGCTCGGAGGTGAGGACGTCGTAGAAGCCCTCCTCGGTGAGTTGTTCCCGCACTGTGAGGTCGTCCCAGGCCTCGGCGGCCTCGACGGCGTCGTCGAGTTCGGTAGCGGCCGAAAGGAGTGCCGCGATCGTCTCGCTGTCGCCGTCGGGATCGAGCGAGATCCCGCCGAGAGTGTCGCCGACCGCATCGAGCAGTTCGGCGGCGTCGCCGCTCGCCCCGACGTCGGCGTCGATCGCCTCGTCGACGTCTTCGAGGAAGGCCGTCACGGCCGCCTCGACTTCGCCAGCGCCGTCGTCGGTCCAGCGCGTCTCGCGGATGGTCCCGGCGACGCTCTCGACGATCTCGATGACGTCTTCGAGATAGGGGCCGCGGGCGTCTTCGAGGTCGCTCCGGAGGCCGTCGATCCGCTCTTCGATGGCCTCGGCGGGCGGTTGCTCGTCGTCGTCGTCCGGTTCGGGCAGGTCGGCCGCTTCGAGGGCTTCGGCGGTGGCGTCGAGGGTGGCCTCGACGTCGTCGAGGTCGGCTTCCGTCTCGGCGTCGTCGAGTGTCGCGTCGACGTCGTCGAGTCGCGACTGGAAGTCCTCGACGTCGGTCAGCGCGACCTCGTCCCCGCTGGCCGTCTCTTCGGCCGCTGTCTCCTCGGCCGGCGCGTCTTCGTCGTCCCCGTTGCTCATGCTCGTGAGTGTGGCTGTCCCGGCCAAGAGCGTTTCCCTTCGACTCGCCGCCCGGGTCGGCCGTGCCCCTTCGATTCAGTCGGCTCGACCATCCGGCGCGTAGAACAGTGGCGCGAGCAACAGATACGCCAGCGCGGCCGCCAGCAGCGCCCGCGGGAGGACGCGTGGGCCGAGCGTCGGCGCGAGAACGGCCCCGAACTGGACGGCACCCATCGCCAGCGCGTCTCTATCCGTGAGTTCGGGATACTCGATGGAGGTGATCATCAGGTAGACGAACACTCCTGTCGCGCCGAGGAGGATCGCCGGATCGGCGATTCCAGAGAGGTACGCCGCCGCCAGCACCGTCGCGGCCAGCGTCGTCTGGACGCCGCAGGTCGTCCGCTCGGCCAGATCGTAGGCCGTGTACATCGCCAGTCGGACGACCGCAGCGGCGACGAATAGGGCGGGGACGATCAGGACCACGGCGTCGGCTAGTGCCACCTCCGACAGCGTGAGTCCCCACTCCTGGCGGGCGATGGCGAACACCAGGACTGCGGGGGCGACCCCGAACGACGCCACGTCTGCCAGCGAGTCGACGTACTCGCCGACTTGCGTGCTCCCGTAGCGGCGTGCGAGCACGCCGTCGAGACCGTCGGCGATCCCCGCGAGCAGGATGAGGCGGGCGGCCAGGGCGGGATCGATCGTCGCGACCACGGCCGCCAGAAAGCCCAGCATCGCATTGGCGACGGTCACGGCGTCGGCGACGCCGAGGCGACCGACGAAGCGAGGCCGGAGCTGCATACCTGCTCTCTCGCCGAGGGCACTCTTAGTCCGTTCGATACACGGCGGCCGAACCGAGGCCCCTTTCACGATCCGGTCCCGACGGTCGAGTATGCATCGACGGGCGTTTCTGGCGACCAGCGCGGCCACCCTCGCCAGCGGCTGTCTCGGCGTGCTCGCGGGCGACGACGACTACGACATCGGCATGTCCTCGATGGCCTTCGAACCCGAGACCATCGAAGTCCCGGTCGGCACGGAAGTCGTCTGGCGCAACACCAACTCCCGCGCCCACACCGTCACCGCCTACGAGAGCGCGCTTCCCGAGGGAGCCGACTTCTTCGCGACCGGCGGCTTCGAGAGCGAGGACGCCGCCCGCGAGGCCTGGCGAGACGACGGCAGCGGCAACATCTACGGCGGCGAAACCTTCAGCTACACCGTCGAAGTTCCGGGCACCTACGACTACTTCTGCATCCCACACGAGAGCGGCGGGATGGTCGGTCGGATCGAAGTGACTGAATAGGGGACGCGGAACGAAAACGAATCCGAAGGCGAAAACAGTCGTTACTCGTCGACAGTGACGTCGTCTTCGTCGACGTCGACGCTGGTCTCTTCTTCGGCGGCGACTTCCTCGGGGTGAGCTTCGAGGGTGGCCTTCTGGATCTCGACCCGTCGCAGCGGGTAGATCGTCTTGGCCTCGTTGTAGATCGCCGAGGAGAGTCGACCCTCGACGACGCTGTCGATGAGGTCCTCGAAGGTGTGATCGACGGCGGTCTCCTTGACCATGTCAATCATCGTCCGGCGGATGGCCTTCTCCTGGCTCTCGTCGGCGTCTTTCGTGGTGAGCGCGACGGGCTGGATCTGGACGCGGTAGTCGTCCGTCGTCAGCACCGTGATGAACGCCTCGACTTTCGAGGAGCCACGGCGGACGAGACTGCGGACGTAGTCACGGGTGAGTTCGTGCTTGACGAACTCGGTGTAGGCCGTGTCGCTGCCGACGTCGTTGATCCGGAACGTCAGCTTCGTGTTGTTCTCGCTGGCGTCGTTCTTCAGATCGCCCAGCGTGGTTTCGATGGTGCGGTCGTAGAGCTGTTCGGGTTCATCTGCCGGTGTCTGACCGAGTTCCTCCCGCCCGAACTGCTCGGGGGCGAGGACGGTGTACCACCGCTTCTGTTGCTTCTGCTTGGATACGGATCGTTCGCTCATGTGTTATCGTGGTTGTCGTTGGTAGTCGTACACTGTACTGCGACGTCGAGGTTGACGACGTAGTCGTCTGCCGTCGAGTGAAGTCCGCCGGTCGTCTCCCGGTCGATGGTCGTCTCGATCGTCTCGCCGTCGACCCGGGTCGTCATCTCGTCGGTGTTGTCCGGCTCGATCGCGGCCGCGACTGCCGCTGCAGTCTCCGGATCGTCGTGTTCGGTCCGGACGACCAGTCTCCGGGTCATACCTGCATCGCCTCCCGGACGGCCATGATGACGTCCGCGGTCTCGGCGTCGACGCTGGCGACCGCGCGCCGGGGCGTCCCGAACGCGGTCCCCGATCCCAGGGACTCGATCGCGGTCTCGAAGACTGCCTGGAGATCGATGTCGGCCTCAGGCGTGGCGGCCGCGGCGGCCCGGCCGTCCGTCAGCGCGAGCACGACCGGCTCGGGCGAGCGGACGTCCCGGAAGAGCCGGGCGACCGTCTCGACCGGGACGTCGCCGTCGTCGCGAGCGACGAACAGCCCGTCGTAGCGACCCGTGGTCGCGGCGTCGATCGCCGCGTGGGCGCTGCGGGCGTGGCGTCGCCAGGCGTCGAGCGCGGCGTCGTGGACGTCGTGGCCCAGCGCCAGCGCGACGGCCGTCCCGGAATCCTCTCTGACTGTGGCCTCCAGAACGTCGGCGTAGCCGCCGACTGTCTCGAAGGGCCCACCGCCGTAGGGATGGAGTGCCCGGCCGATCGTCTCGGCCGCGCGCTCGCTTGCCGTCTCGGTCGAGAGGACTGCGAGTGCGAGTACCGAGGCGACCTGCCGACCGTAGTCGTCTGCGTCTGTGTCGAGTCCCGAGAGCGCCTCGCGGGCGGCCTCGGGGTCGCCCGAGAACGGCGCGTGCGTCAGCGTCGTGTGGGCGAGTCCATCGGCGACGTCCGCCGTCGGAATCGCGACACCGGGCCGTCGATCGAGACCTGCGACCTCGGCGAGCGAGGACGTGGTCGGTGCGTCCGCGGTCAGCGACCCGGCGAGTGCGAGCACCGGCTCGGCGCTGTCTGCGTCGAGTTCGCGAGCCGCCTCGAACGCGGTCGCGCTCGCGGATTCGGTGATCCCGGGCAGCGCGACATCTGCCGCGACGCCCGCAGGACCGAGCGCGACGGTCAGGTCCGCGTCGGTCGTCCGATCGGCGCTGGCCCAGGGCCGTGCGACACTGATCTGGAAGGGCGTGTCGACGGCGTCGAGGCTGCGCGCGAGGACACCAGCGGCTGCCAGCGAGTCGGCGTCGGCGGCCGCGACCAGCCGGACGAATCCGGCAGTCTGGAGCCGGCCAGCAACGTCGCTGGCGGCGGGGGCGTCCTCGTGGGATCGACCGGCGGTAGACATCTACTCGAGGTACTCTTTGGCGACGTCGTAGGTGTATTTGAAGTCCTCGTCGAGTTCGTCGCCGCGGTAGTAATCGACCAGGCGGCGGATCTTCGACTGGGTGTTCTGCAGGGCGCGCTTGTTCTGGTGGTCACCAGGGTTCTCGTTCATGTGCTCGCGCAGGCGAACGGCGCGCTCGAAGAGGTTGTAGAGGTCCTCGGGCAGGTCGCCCTCGGCGTCGTTCTCTTCGAGAATCTCGGTGACTTTCTTGCCCGTCGCGAGCTTGACGTCAGGGATCGGCGTGCCCTGAACGCCCTCGTCGCGCAGCTTCAGCCCGATCTGGCTGGGGCTGTGGCCGTCTTCGGCCAGCTCGACGACGCGCTGTTCGATCGCGTCTTCGTCTACGTCACTCCACTCCGGCGGTTCGTCTGCCACGGGCTTGTCCGAACTGGACGAGCCGCGGCGGCGTGTGTGCATTCGTGCCATAGTTCTGATTGGAACGACACTGACCGCTGGTGCGTGTGGCGTCATAGTGTCCGTTGTAACGATTTCCCGGTAGACCGCACGAAGGCGTGCGGTCGAGCCGGAACAAACTTACAACGGGGCACTATCATTCGCGCGTCTGCAGCAGGGCTGCGGTCGGCGCGTGACGCCGGACACGTCCGCAATCCCGGAGCCGCCCAATCGGACGGCGAGTCAGATTTGCGGTCGTGTGTTCCCACTGTCCTCTTCTCGCTGGGCCACTTGACGGTTTCTATCCGGGCCGAGACTCATCGCTGAGAAACGGCCAATAGAGCTTTGCATATCCAGAGACGAACCAAATATAATGACCGACACGTTCTCGCGGGCCCAGTCGGAGACGATCGGGTTCGTCCTCATCTTCGCACTCGTCATCGCGGGTGCGGGATTGACCGTCGCTATCGGCGGGAGCGGGATCCTCGACACTCAGTCGAGTATCGAGTACCAGCGCGCGGAGAACTCGATGACGCTGTTCGACTCTCGTGCAGCGATGGTCGCCCTCGGCGACTCGGGCGGACAGACCGTCTCGCTCGGGCAAGGCGGTGGGGCAGTCTCCGTCCACGAGGGCGACGGCTGGCTGCGCGTGACACATCACAACTACACGGCGGAGAATCCACCACACAGCGAAGTGATATTCAACGAGTCGCTCGGAAAGGTCGTCTACGAGAGTGACTCGGGGATCATCGCCTATCAGGGCGGTGGCGTCTGGCAGGTCGAGGGCAACGGCGACGCGCGGATGGTCTCCCCACCCGAGTTTCACTACCGCGGAGCGACGTTGACGCTGCCGGCGATCCGGGTCAACGGGGAGGGTTCGGCGAGCGGGAGCGTCGATATGAACGTGCGCCCGCTCCAGCAGGCACGGCTCGTCTATCCGAATCGGACGACCGACGAGGACGACGGCGTCGGTGCACCGTACGACGAGACAGCCTCGACTGACTACCGCAACTACACCAACCCCATTCGCACCGGGACCGTCAACGTCACTGTCAAGAGCGAGTACGCCGACGGGTGGGAATCGTACTTCAGACAGCGGACGACGGGTGAGGTCACCAGAGACGGTGAGAAAGTGACGCTGACGCTCTCGACCATCTCGGGGCCGCCCGGCGAGTTCGAACTGCCGACGTTCGGGACCGAAGACTACGTCGAAGCCTCGGGAATCGGCGAGGATCACCCGCTTGATCAGTTCGACACTTCGCTCGTCTACGGCAACGGTGGCGGGACGAACGAGTTCTCCTACTGGCACGAAAACGAGTCCGGAGCCCAGTGGGAATTACACATCTCGCCGGATATCTCCGGGAATTTCGACTGCGGCGACACAACCGACGTCTACGTCGCCCAGTATTACTACAACGGCAGCAGCCACGAGGAGTACGAGCTCTGGGAGACGACGATTCCGGCCAGTTCCAGCGCGGTCACGTGGGGCTGTAACGACGGCGAGCCGCAGCTCACTCTCGACCTCACCAGTACCGACAGCGCCACCGAGATGGCCTACAGTGACAGCGGCGTCAGCACGGGCGGCGGTAGTGGCGGCAGTGTCTGTGACGGCAACCAGTGGTGTTTCGGCTCGAACATCAACGACTGGTCGATGAAAAACGAGGTCACGCTCGACGGCCACGGTTCGATCAGCAGTTGCGAGCCCGGGACTTACACGCAGGGTGATACCAGTACGGGCTGTATGCTCGGGGACATCGTCGACCACTACCTGAGCGAGGCTGGACCGAACATCAGACTACACGCCAAGACCGGGCCGGGCGGGAGCACGCCGATCCAGCAAGATCCCTCGCAGGGGACGCTGCTCTATCAGGAGTCGACGGCCGGTCGGTTCGTGACGTTCCTGCACATCACCAAAAACGAAATCGAGGTCAGCCTGGACGCCTGAAAGTGGCTGTGGGTCACGCTTCCGACTGGATCAGGTCTCGAACTCGTAGATGATCAACGTCCGCGTCAGGAACACCGACTCGGGATCGTCGACCGTACAGCGGACGTTGTCCTCGCGAGGTGTGACACACGACAGTTGCTGTTGCTCCGTGAGATAGGACTTCCACAGGCCGGCTCGCGGCGACGTTATATTGAGGATGATCTTCTGGTGGCTGGTCGGATCCTCGTTGAATCCGGGCACGGACCGGCGCTGACGATTCACGGCCCGCACGCGGACCGTCTGGCCGCTCGTACTCGTGACGTCTCCGCGGTGGCGCGTCTGGACGATCGGGAGCAGGAGATTCTCGGAGGCGTTGACCAGCGGCGGGCCCGCCACCATCACGCCGTTGTCTCCCTGTGTGCGAAACGTCGCCCCACCGGCGTAGAGGACCTTCGAATCACCGCTCTCGAAGACGATGGGGTCGATCGGGAACTGGTTGACCTCTGTCCCGCCCGACGCGTTGATAGCCGAGACGTTCATCATGATCGGATCGCCGACCTGTAGCTGGGCGCTCTGGAGGCTAATCTCGGTCGCTCGACTCGGCGCACCTTCCTCGTAGATGTCGGCCATGTTGTCCGCGAGCACGTCGAACGCGCGCTCGGCGTTGTTGAGTTCCTCGGCGTCGCGCGTCTCTTCGAGCGATCCGAACCCGATCAACGCGACCAGAATCACCGTCGAGACGACCAGCGCGAACACCAGCGCGAACCCGAGGACTTCGCTCAAGCCTCGGTCATCCAGGCGTCCGCTCCCGGGTCGCTGGTCCATCCTATCGATCACTCCGCTGGACTTCCAGCGTGTCGCTGTCGGTGTAGTTCACCAGTATCGACCCGCCGTTGAGTCGGCTCATCTCGACGTCGGTCTGGTTGGAGAACTCGGCCTCGACCGTTATCTCCGGGTCCTGTGAGGTCAACACGAGATAGGGATCGTCGCCGCCAGTCACGCTGATCGTATATCCCGTCCCGCTGACCCTGGAGGGGAGTGACCGCCTGACGACGACGGTTTCGTTGTCGGTCGTCGTTTGTGCCATTCGGTCGGCCAGCGTGATGTCGGTGGCGATCTGTTCGCCCAGGACTTCCATCTCCGTGCGGATGCTCGTCTCGCGCTGCTCGGTGACGAAATCGCCGGCCGTGAGGAACAGCCCGATCACCAGCAGGAAGGCGATCGACAGCCCGAGGATGTAGCTGACCGTCATCGAGACGCCGCGGTCGTCGCCGTCGAACTGTCCTTTCTTACGCATCGTTCTCACCCGGGATCGCCTCTGCGTCGGTCGCGTAGACGTGATCTGCCGACTCGTGCAGGACGCGGATCGTCGCCGCGTAGATGGCCTGATCGTCCGCAAAGGGCGTGTCCTCGTCAGCACTGTAGTGGCTACTGGTGAAACTGGTCGAATCGACGACCAGCGAGAAGTTGCCCTGGATCTGATCGGCCTGCTCGTAGCGCAGCGAGTACGGCGTCGAGACACCGTCTCCGAACGATAGCGGCCCACAGGGCTCGCCGTTGATGGTCCCGGCAGTGAGGTCGATCTCCGGGTTCTCACCGACTTCACACTCTCCGGCCCCCTCGACGTCGACGATGACGTTGTCCGTCGTGTCGTCTTCGTAGATCCGGACTGCCCAGTCGTCGGTGCCGTCGTCGACACGGACGGTGAATGGATCGATACCCCCACCCAGGAACGAGATGAGGTCCTCCTCGACCAGTTGACTCGAATCTGTGATGTTGATTCTGAACGCGCGCGTCCCCTCGATGGAGTTCGCCAGTTCCCAGTCGGTGGTTGCACCGACGTCCGTGAAGTTCCGTGCGGTGTTGAACTGTCCGATACGCGTTCCACGCGTTACGCTCATCACCGAAACCTTGGTCCGGGTGCCGCCGGTCGCGACGATCGGTGCTGTGCCATTGTCCATCGCGGCGATCGACGTGGTGAGATTCGCGACGTGGTCGTCGTAGGACTCTCCGGTCTGGTTCTCGTTGACGTGTTCGATGAGCCGTTCGGTTCCGGCGGCCATGTCTGCTCGGTAGGCGATCGCTTCCGAGCCGTGGGCGTCCTCGCCACGTGTCGCCAGATTCTCGGTGTAGATCACCGAGTTCAACATCACGGCGAGCGCGATGAACGTCACCGCCAGCACGAACGCCGCGACGAGCATGATCTGGGCTCGCTCGCCGCCGCGGCTGGTCCGACGGCCGTTCAGATCCGCCACACGACCACCTCCACGCGGATCGTGTTGTGGTACCCGCCGTCCTCGATGTCTGGCGCGTAGAAGTTATCCGAGTCGATCTGCGGCCCGAGTCCCAGCTCTTCGGTCCGGAGCCGGCTCTCGTTGGTCAATACGAGCGTTCGACTCGCCATCACGGCGTTGTCGCTGGGCTCGCCCCGATATATCATCTCGTCACGGACCACGCCGCCGTCCGGCTCGGTGTAGGTGACGTAGACGTTGTAGGCGATCCCGCGATCCCCGAACGCCTCCTCCAGCGACCGGCCGAACTCGGTCGGCATCGTCTCCGTGTAGTAGCCGTTGATCGTCCCGTTGTGGAACCGCTGGCCGGTCGCGTTCCAGTACAACACCGACCGTTTCAGGTCTCCGTTCTGACTGGCGATCGACAGGATCCCCGCAGCGCTGGCCTGCTGCTGATTCTCGATGTGCTGGTTCGACGTACTGGCAGACAACGGTGTCACGGCCGTGATCTGGAGTGCGAAGACGAGGCTCGACAGCAACAACAGGGCTGCGACGACGGCCTCGAGCGTGTGGGCCTGTCCTCGGTTCACCATAGTTGCACCACCAGAAAGACCGTCTGGTCGTCGAGTTCGACTACTCGGCGGGCGGTCACCGACGACTCGACACCCTCGAGGTCCGAACCCACGGCCAACCGGGTGTCGTCTGACTCACCACAGTCGCTCCCGGATTCGAGCCGCGACCCGGCGGGATTCGCACTTTCGTAACACAACTGTTCGACCTCGGAACTCCCGGCAACCGATCCCCGGATCGAGACGTTCGCAAACTGGAAATCGCCGTATCCAACCCGCTCCTGAAGGGTTCCGCCCTCGTAGTTACACTCTGCGGGGACTGGTTCCGATTCGTCGAAGAAGGGGACGACACAGCCGTTCTCCAGCACGTAGGGCTCTGTCGGCTCTGCGAGCACGTGCTCGCTCAGCTGATCGGCAACTCGATTGGCGGTGACGATGTTCTCCTGGCCACCTTCTTCGAAGGGCTGGAGCGTTCCCGGGACGAACAGAAACACACCGGCGAGGACGACCACGAAGATCGTCACGCCGATCGTGAAATCGAGTGTCGTTTGTCCACGGTCGTCTCTACGCATCCCCGCCTCCCCTCCATGCGAGTGCGCGCTGTGGCACTGTCGCTCGAGTGGTCAGCTCGCGTTTGCTGGCTCTGGTCGCCAGCGGCCGTCCCGACGGATCAGATACGTACACGATTTCCCCAGGTGTCTCGGTTGGATCGCTCGATTCGCTTGCCAAAACCGTCCGCGGCGAACTGGCTTAGCTATTGTGGCCGAATTATCAATCCTGAAGAAACTACCCCCCGACGGACGGCGGTCTGGTTCGATGGGTTTAAGAAAACCCCTCGGGTATCTCTGGGTGCGTCGCGGGCTCGTAGATCAGTGGTAGATCACTCCCTTGGCATGGGAGAGGCCCCGGGTTCAAATCCCGGCGAGTCCATTCCGATTCCTCTGCCGTACCCAGGGAGTCAGCGACAGCGGTACGCTGATTCGATCGCAGTCAGCGCACGTTCGGACGAGGGCACGAACTGCCGAACGGCACTCAGCTCGATATTTCGACGTTGTCGACGTCGAAGTCGATGATTCCAGTCGGTCGGGCCTCTTCTTCGGAGAGGCCGATGCTGTAGAGCATCAACATCCGGTTGTCGGTGTTCTTGCCGTCGGGGAAGTCATAGAGGACCAGCACCTGATTGCTCTGGAGGGTTAGCTTCTCGGAGGTTTCGTTGTAGAGGCCGCCGTAGTTGTCCAGCGCCTCGGTGAGGTTCGTTTGCCACTCCGCGGCGGTCGTGTTGTCGAGGAAGTCGTTGAACGTCGCGGAGTCGCCTTTGGTGAAGACGGTGACGTTGTCGCCCTCGACGACCGTCGGATCGGTCGTATTCATCTCCGCACAGCGGGTGACCGGAACTGAGGAGCCGTTGATGACTTTCGACTGTCCGGTCCCGACCCATCTGTCACAATCGAATCTATTCGCCGTGAAGTTCACCATGTCGCCACCGGTGACTGCGAACGCGTGACTGAACGTCGACGGGGACGTCGGATCGTTGATATTCATCCACTCCTCGCCGTCCTCGGTCACGGTCGCGATTCGGCTCGTGTCACCGGTGATCTGGGGAGGATTCACCGTCCCGTTGTGCGAGAGGTTCGTCGTCAGGCCGTAGTGGCCGACCTGGTTGGTGCTGGAGACGTCCTCAGCGATGGCGGAGAATACTTCTTGGAGTTCTTCGGAGTCCTCCGCGAAGTAGTACTCGCCGCCGCCTTCGGTAGCGGTGTTCTTGAGGAAGCCGTCGTCGACGTCGTCTTCGTTGTCAGAAAAGCCGATCGTGTACGTGACCGTCCCTGTCCGATTCATGCGGTCAGCGATTTCGATCGACGCGCCGTCACTTCCATCATACTCGTCGTCGCCGATGTACCAGTAGTCGTCGCCGGTATTTTTGCCGTCAGTCAGCATCACGACAATCGTGTTCCGACTCTCGTTACTCCGGAGATCGAGCATCGTCGCCGCTTTCGTCATCCCTCCGGCAGAGTACGTCCCACCGATCGCTTCGGTCTCGTAGACCGTCGAACTGTTGAATTCCGCGAAGTCACTCGTCAACATCCGGCCGTTCGTTCTGTAGATCACACCTCTGTTGGTCCCTTCGTTGATTTCACGTTCTTCTCCGTGGAGCTCGTATGTCCCTCCCGACCCTTCCTCGTGGTATTGGTTGTACCCTGCAAGAGCCACGCGGTCCATGTCGCTATCGAGATACGTCGTGAAGTTCTGCATGGACTCGCGAACGGCTTCGTACTTGAATCGACTACCAGCGGACTGTGCCATCGACCCCGACTCGTCGACGACGAACACAACGTCGAGCGGCGGCCGGGTCACGTTTACTGCCTCTGAAATCTGTCTGACAGTTCCGAGTTCGGGCCGCTCGGAGAGCGGCTCGCTGTAGACCGTATAGGTGTTGTCGACACCTTTGGTGATCATAATGCCGTCGTCAGTGATCGAGACGTCCTTCATGTAGTCCGAGCCCGTGACGTTGACGACGTTGTTCCGCGCGTCGTCGGTCCGTCGGGGGAGCGCACTCTGATTGAGATAGACTTCGACCATCTGTTCTGACTCGTCGACGGTGAGATAACTGTCGCCCGGGTCGGCGGGCGTCCCATTCTGCAGGCCGGTTTCCTCTTCGAGGTAGTCCGTCCACGCCCGGTAGAAGTCGCTCTGGATCCGCATCGTCACGTTGTCCGGCCGGACACACTCACCCTGCATGAGCGTGTCTACGGCGTTTTTCGTATCGATGCGCGAGGTGTTCACGTCCGCGACGGCCTGGTTGACCCCGCCTTGGACCTGTCCGGTCATGTTCAACAGCGAGACGTCGATCGTCCCGTTGCGATAGGAGACGTCCGGGGCCGTCCTGAGAACGGTCCCGTTGTTCCGGGATTTGACCCACGTCCCACCGGCCTCGTAGGCGATGATCTCTCCGTCGTCACGTTCGAACCGGATCGAATCGAGTGGCTCTCGAACCGAACACGCGCTTCGCTCGTCTACTGTGATGCTCAGATACCCTTCGTCCTCGGTCAGGTACGCGTTCCGTTCGATGTTCGAGCCGATCTCGAAGTTGACCGTCTTCGCTGCACTCGACGACGCGAGCGTGCTCAGCCGGGAGTCGATCTCCTGGATACCGATCTGGGCCGACTCGTCGCTCTGGCCCTGTTCGGTCCGCTCGATCGTGTCCGCACCGAAATAGACGACGATCAACGACCCCGTGATGACCATCCCGATGATCAACACCGCCCCGATCACCTCTGAGGCCCCTCGTTCGTCGATGCGCCACTGCCCCCGTTCTGTCATTTCGTTGTCTCCACGCGTTGCTCTCATAGATCTACTCCTAAACAGGTGTGCGTCCGCTCTCTCGAAGCTGGCTGACGACTGCCGATGACGGTTGGGTTCCGGGTCATGAGTAGCTGACTTCGATGATCGATCGGCGGACGTAGACGTGGTCCAGATCCTCGCTGGCGCCACACCGGACCGTCACCGACGTGTCGGTCTGACTCGTGACAGACCAGTCGCCCGGCGCACGGTCGAAGTGATTGGCCCATTCGCGAGCGCGACTCTCGCCACTGAACGTGAACTGCAGATCGACCTGATCGGCCGCCGATGCATTGCCGACGTCGGTGTCCGACACCGGATACAACAACGAACTGTCGTTCAGACGGCCGGTGATTCGCAGCGTCCCGCTACCGCTGATATACCGATCTTCTTCGGCCCTGATTGTCACCAGCGAGAGGACGGCTTGCCCGTCGGAACAGACGAGTCCCGGATCGCGGTTGATGATGCCGCCGTCGGCGTTCGTCCGGACGCGGTAGGTCGCGCCATTCTCGTAGCCGATCAGTCGGTTATCGACTTCGTACTGCAGGGTGTTGAGTGGGAACGACTCGGTGTGTGTCGTTCCCGTGTCTGTGTCTCTGACCGTCACCGTCAGCGACGACGACTCTTCGACGGTGATCGAACTGCCACCGAGTTCGATCGCCTCGGTTCGGACGGTCGCCTGACTCTCCTCGAGTTCGTCGAACGACCGCGCGATCAACTCGAACGTTCGATCCGCGTTCTCGATTTTCTGGTGCTCGTTGAACGAGTTCAATTCGGCCAGCCCGAACGTCGCGACCAGCCCGACGGACGTCAGGATGATCCCGAACATCAGCGTGAACGCGACGACGTCGCTAACCGCTCGGCCTCGTCTCCGTTCGGACACTTACGATCCCTCCTGGAGGACGACGCCGTGCAGTTCGGGGCTGCGCTTGCTCGACGGCGAGTTCAGCTCCGCACGGACCCAGAACGTGTCCGCGTCCTTGTTGATCCCGGTGAGCGAGACAGTTCCGGAGCCGCTGTCGCTGGATTCGAGCGTGACCGAGTCCGACTTCACCGAGCCGCTATCCGGTTCGGCGTAGACCGTCAGCGTGATCGTCTCACCGGCGTCGATGTCGGCCTCGTAGTTGACTTTGACGTCGCTGTGTTTGCTGATCGTCGACCCCGTCCGTTTGTCGGTCACGATCGATCCTCTGGTCACGTTCGCCAGTCGCTTCACCTGATTCGCGTTCAGCGCGGTGTCGTAGATCCGGACGTCGTCGATGTTCGCGTTCGTATCTTGATCGGGTTCGTCGAGACTCCCCCCGATACCAATCCCGCTTCCGCTCGCGTCTGCGATCTCGTCGGGAGCCCCGTTTGCCCCGAGTGATGTACCGTCGACGAACGCTTTGACGTCTGCGCCGTCGAACACACCGACGACGTGATAGTATTTGTTCGTCGACTCGTATATGTCCATCTTGGGTGAGTCTTCCCAGTCACCCCACCAACTGTACCTTTCGTAAATGCTGAACATGAAGTCGTCGCCACTGTCTAGCGCCATCCGGTACGAAGAGTCCTTTTCGAAGAGTGTTCGGGTCGTCCATCCGCCTTTCCGGTGTTTGTTCACCCACATCGAGACCGTCACCTGATCGTCGTCGGACATCTCGAGTGAACTGTCGGCTGGCACCTCGACGTAGTCCCCCTCTCCGTCGAACCGCAGCGCGCTGGTCCCACTGATCCCCTCACTGGTGACCGTCGGCGAGCCGTGGATGATACCGTCGTTGTCTCCGACGACGTCCGCGACGGAGCCGCCGTCGAACGGCCAGTAACTCACCAGCGACGAGTCGACACTGCCCGGCGGTCGTCCGAGCGCGACACTGTCGGCTGTGTAGTCGCCGTAGTCGTCGTGGACGACGCCAACCGACGACTGATGCGCGTCCCAGTCGCTCTCGGTCTGCCAGGCGTAGGCTCCGCCGCCGAGGATGGTGGCCGTCCCGGACCGCGGCAGCGTCACGGCTGGCCTCCCGTCGGTGTCTTCGGCGCCCGTCAGTTCGACGGTGTGGGTCCCCGAGGAGACGGTGAGCGCCGCCTCGTACTGGTAGGTGCCACCGGAACTGGTTTCGGTGAAGTCCGAGAGCGAGAGGTCAGCGCTCTTCGAGGCGTTCGATATTTCGGCGTCGAGCGATCCGAGCTGTCGGTTCGAGTCGATGGTGACGACCACGTCGCCACTGGCGGCGTCGACCGAGTAGTCGGATATCAGTTGGTTACTCGGCGTGATGCTCGTCCGATTCGTCACGCCGTCGTGCCAGTACCGGAAGCTGAAGTTCGTTTCTTCGACGTTGCCACCGCCTTTGAACCGACAGATACTGACGCCCACGTCCTGTCCCGGGTCGATCTCCAGCGGCGAGTCTCCGGGGAGGCTGAGGAACGTCCCGTCGGGTTTGTCCCTGAGGTCGATCCGCCCGAACTCGTAGAATTCGTCGTAAGACCCGTCGTCGTCGAGGTCGAACGCGACTTCGTGGTCGTCTTCGTCACCGTATTCGAGGAAGTTGACGCTCTCCGGTGGATCGACGTAGATGTCCGTCAGCTTGACTTCCTCGCTCAGCTGGTTCGTCAGGCTCAACTCTGCGTTGACACCGGAACAGCGACCTTCCGAGCCACCCGCTACTTTCTCGAGGTCGTTGTTGTACGAGACGCCGGAGACTCTGAAGGTCGTGGTTTGATTCGCTGTCAGCCCTTCGTCGTCTTCGACGCGCACCGTCACGCTGTGGCGGCCGGGTGGGAGTGTCGTCGTGTACGAGGATAGATCGCTTCCCGAATCGACGACCGAGTCGTTGATCGACCACTCGTAGTCGATGATGGTCCCGTCGGGATCTTCGGCATCTGCGGTGAACGTGATCGGGGTGTCGACCACGGGATACCCGGGTGCGTATTCGATATTGTTGATGGCCGGCGGTTGGGGATTCGGATCGACGACTTCGCTGTAGGCGTTGCTGTCGACGTTCCGCCCGACACCGACCCGCATCGTTCGGGACATCGGAACGACGGCGTCGTTTCCGCTCCCTGCACCGCTGTTTTCGGCGGTCAACTTGAACGTCGACGGGTTCGCCCGGCTGACGTCCACCTCGACGTCGCCCGGGACGGTGACCGGGACCGTCTGTGAGACGTCCATGTCGACGACCGAGACGACGAGACACTGATCCGACGTGTGTGCTCTCGTGTCACAGTCGTCGTCTTCCTCGTAGGTGACGTGGTACTGGCTCCCGATGATGGAATCGGGTTGGTTGACGTAGACGGTCGCCGAGCCGCTCTCGTTGCTCAGCCCGATGACTTCCTGGACGTCGTCGGCCAGTCGATTGCCGATCGTCTCGACTTCGTCACGGGCGGCGAACTCCTGTTGGTCGGTCAGAAAGCCACTCGCCGTGCTGACGAGCGTGATCATCAACAGGCCGGTGATCGCGATCGTCAACGCGTGCGTCACCGGCGTCGAGAGCGCCCGCTCGTCGTCCCCGAATGCTGTTCGATCCCCACGCTGTTCTACGTCTCCCTCGATCATCCTGATTTCCCTCTGTTGCCGTCGATGACGGGGGAACCCATACTTTCCACCGTCATCCGGATCGGGGCGTCCGTCGGACCCGTTCGACCGCCGGTACTCCCCGGTTGTTCGTTAACGTAAACGATCCTCCCATATAGAGATAGTGGAGTGACTAGCGAGCGTGAAAACAGCGATTCGCTCGAGTTGGCCGGCGTCGCCCTGTCTCCACGGTCATCGATCGCTCCTCGAGATCCCCTCGTTAGGCTGTTTCAGGGGTCGTAGACGGTGATGTTCCGCACGGTGGCGAAATTCACGTCTGCAGATCGGTAGGTCAGATCGACCTGCCCCTGCCAGACGACCGGTGAGAGACAGGGCTCTTCGACGCCGTCGGGACAGTGTGGATACGGACGGTCAGTCCCGCCGTCTTCGGCGTCGATCGTGCTGGATTCCGCGGTGTGCCAGCTCTCGTTGACGATGATGTCGTACTGACCGGCCAGACGGTGACCCTTGGTAATCGTGACTGAATATGGCGGTTCGATCCATCCGATCTCGGGGAAGGTACACTCGCTCAGGAACGCCTCCCCGCGGCGCATGTCGAGGAGGACGCGACCACCCGTCGACTCACAGGAGGCCGATTCGGTCCCACCCGTGGCCGAGTTCGTGGCTTCGATCCGAAGGTCTGCTCCGTTTCCACCGTTCGATCGGTTGAACCGATACGTGAGCGTCGCGCCGGTGTCGTTGGTCAGTTCGACGGTCGTCTGCTGGCCACTCGTGTTCCGCAGGTCGACGTTGAAGACCATCCAGCCGACCTCCGTTGGATCTGCCACAGGCGACCAGTCACTGCGGTTCGAACTCAGGCCGCTGTCGTGTGCGGCCGGGTAGGTGAACTTTCGGTCACTCCCCTGGACGATCCGCGTCCCGTTTCTGAGCGTGTCGTTGTACGAGACGTCGACGAAGACAGTCCCGCTGGCGGCATACGATCGCGCAACAGCGTCGCTATAATTGGCGAGTTGCGCGCCGATACTCGCGTTCACGTCCGCAATCGCATCCGTTCGATCGGCACCGTTCACCCGAAGCATCAGCGAGCGAGCGCTCTTTTGGGCCTCGAAGGAGAACTCCTCGATCGCGGGTGCTTCGACCCGGGCCTCACCGGTCCCGACGTTCTCGGTGAACAGGACGGTGTTGACGACGATGGACAGCCCGAGGATGATGATCGCCAGTGCGACGGCCCCGACGAGCAACAACTGTCCCCGCCGGTCGGATAGCGCCGCTCCGTCATCGGGTTCGAGTCGTTCGATCACCAGACGATCACCCTGATTTCGACGACGTTATACACCGGTCCCGAGACGGCGTTCGGGACGGGATAGTAGCCGCTCTTCCCGTCGATCGGGTTCGTCGTCGGAGACGTGTCGTACTGCCACAACTCGGCCGATCCAGCTGTCGGCGAGGTCAGCGTCATGTTGTCGTACAGCGTGATCCGGTAGGAGGCCATCACAGAGCTATCCGACGGCGTTCCGCGTGAGGCGATGACCGTCCGTTGAATCCCATCGGTGGGATCTTTCGGGAGGTAGCGCATCTCGACGTTGTACTGGCGATCCCGAGAGTCGAACGTCTCGTTCAGGAGCGTTCCCAACTCCCCGGGAAGGCGCTGATTGCCGAATCCGATGTTCGGGTTGACAGCGCCGTAGAACGTCCGTCGGCTCTGTGACCAGTTGCGGGTCAGCTCCGACAACTGCCCGTCGTCGTCCCCGCCCGCGATGGCGAGGATGTCGTCGGCCTGCTGCTGGAGTTCCGTCCGGACGCCCTGATCGACAGTGCCCCCAGTCGTCGGCGTGATGACGACCGCCTGGAGGGCGTACAAAAGCGCCGTCAGCACGATGACTGCGCTGATGATCCCCTCCAGCGTGAACGCTTGCCCACGGTCTTCGGAGTGTAATTGGCCGCGCATGTTACCACACCCGTACCACGAGTCGGCACGCCGGCTCACAATCTGGGTTGTCGCCGTCCAGCGTCACGATGCGAGCAGACGTCGCTACTTCACGGTCGCCGACCTCGTTGTTCGTGGTATAGATGTTTCTGGTCCCGTCGAGCGTCTCGACGGTGACGTTGATGTTGGCCGCGATCGGTAAGCCGTAGCGATCCAGCAAGTCGGCCTCCGATCCGCCGAGCACGGTCGTCAATTCTGCCGTATTGAGGTGGTTCGGTGCCGACCCATCCGAGAGCGTGTTCAACATCTGCGTCGACACCTGCTCGGCCTGGGCCCGTTCTGCCCCGCTGGCCGAGGATTGAAACGGCGTCAACAGCCCCGGGAACAGCGACAGCACGAAGATGAACGCGATCAGGAAGATCCCGACCCCGACGGCGAAATCCTGCAGTGTCTGTCCCCGGGTATCACCCACCCATCGCATAGCTAGACCCGATTCCTCCACTGGACCAGACGTTCTCTGATCCGCGCTCGCGTTCCGGCGGTTGGGCCGACCAGCAGCAACAGCAGCGCTGCCTCGGTTTCGTTGCCGCCGCCGCCGGTGTTTCCGCCACCGACGGCGATCCAGACCACGAGCGCGATTGTCGAGAGGATCACTGCGAACTTCACGCCCGAGATGAGATTGACGTCCCGGATGTATCCGGCGATGAACGACGACAGGATCGCCTGCAGGGTCACCGCGTGGAAGAACAGCATCGACAGCGGCCCCAGATCGCCGCTGAAGCTCGCTCCAGACGGTGCATCACCGGAGGCGCCCTGGGTCGCTTCTCCGAGTCCCTGCATCGTATCGAGGAACTGCAATTTCAGCAATGCGATGACCCCCAGTAGCGTCAGGTAGGTCATGATGATGATCACGACCTGCATCCGCGTGCGGGACTTGCGCTCCCGATCGATGTCGTCCTGGTTCTCGCTCGACTGGGCGGCCGTCGAGAGCACGTCCTGGATCTGACTGGAGGCTTCCTGGGCCTCACTGATGAGCTTCACAGTCCGGGCCATCCGCGGGACGTGGAACTTGTTGTTGAACTCCCGCAAGCTGTGTTTGAGACTCGTCCCGTAGTTGGTCTTGGCGTGGATCGTCTCCAGCTCCTCTGCGAGTCGGCCCGAGGAAGTGTCGGCGACGACCTGGATCGACTCCAGCAGCGTCATCCCGGTGTCGTTGGCGCTGGCCAACTTCCGAAGGTTCTCAGAGAGGTTGCCGATGACGGACTTGCGGTAGCGCTGGTTCCACTCGTAGAAGATCGCCAGCGGAATGAAGTTGATGTACATCGGGACGTACACCCAGAAGAACGTCGCCTGGACGGGGTTTTTCGCGAAGCCTTTCTCTCCCCAGATGAAGCTATCGAACGGCAACGGCATCGGCGCCCAGCCTGCGAACAGCGAGATCCCCAGCGCCAGCAACGAGAGCGGGACGGTCACCGCGAGTACGTACGTCGGGTTGTCGCGGAAGAAGATGTGTGGCTCACGGACGATCTCCATCACCTGATAGGACCCCTCCTTGTTCTTGATCCGATCGAAGACGCTGTACTCGCCGGTGAAACTCTCGATCAGCCCAAGCTGGAAGATGCCGCCGCTGCTCTCGACGCGGTCGTCTTCGTCCCGATCGGGCTGGAGGTAACCGTCACCGATCGTGTCCTGCGTGACCGTCGAGACCAGCACCAGGAAGCCGACGCTGACCAGTGGGATCAGCCCGTAGACCGTCCCGTACATCAGCGTCGAACTGGCGTTGCCCATCATGTTCATGATCACGAGGATGATGATGAGCAGGAGTGGGAACAGCGACAGCGTCATGTACATCTCGCCGAACAGCTCCAGGGTCTCCAGCAGTTTCTGCTGTTCCTGTTTGGCCGTCCGCATGTGCTTGTTCTTCTGGTCTTCGAGGAAACTCGTCATGTCCCCGCCGGAGTTGATGATCGACAGCATGTCCGTCAGGAACTGGCTCAGCTCGTCGCTGGGGGTCTGCAACGCCTGGTTGCGGACCGCAGTCCGGTAGTCCGTGTCGAAGTATTCCGTTTCGAGGACGATCGACTGGAACTCCTTTGCGACCTCGCCGTAGGTGTCCTCGGCTTTGCCCATCGCGTGGAGGATCTCCAGCTGATTCAGACCTCCGACCGACAGCGCGTACATAAAGGAGATCGAGTCCGACAGCAGGACGTTGATCTCGCGCTTGCGTGCCGACGATCGAAAGTACGGGATCGACACGAGCGAGCCGAACCCGATCGCGAAGCCGATCGAGCCGAAGAACAGCCCCGAGACCAGTATCATCACCGGGAGTTTGATGGCGTTGACCAGCGCGTTGTACTGGCCGAAATCGATCCCGAGGATGAGGAAATCGTCGGGGAGGAACACGGTGACGAGCATGTACCCGACCAGCGTCCCGACCAGCCACAGCGCGACGCCTGCGATGGTCCCGACCGCGAGCGCACGCGAGAGGAACATCTCGACGTTGTCGGCCATCCGCGCTTCGGCGAGTTTCGTCTCGACGCTACTGACGAAGTCGCCCTCGTCGTCGAACAGCCACTGGAAGAGTGGATAGAACGTGTCCCCGAGCGTGCCAGTGCCACCGAGGCTGGCCTCCGGCGACCGTGTGTCGAGGCTCATCCGTCGTCAGTCGCCTCCGCACCGGCTTTCGGCACGAACTGACCGAACTCGACGGTCTCTTCCTGGCTGTCTTCCTCTTCGTCTGCGGGCACGGGTGTGATGTCTTCCTCGGACTCGATACCTGTGAGGGCACTGACGATGTCCGACGTCTCGGACGCCCGCAACTGCCTGAACAGCGGGTCGGCGTTGTCCAGGATCTCCTGGGCCTCCTCGCGCATGTCCTCGCCCGGATCGGGCCGCGGGACGAGTTCCTCTTTCTCCTGGTCGACTTCGATTTCGACGGACTCCATCTCCCGGAGGTCCTCGAGACTGCGTTCGAGCTGGTCGTTGGCGATCAGCGTCATGATCGTATCGGGATCGTTGATGAACGCCTGGATCGTCGCGGCGACCTGGGTGTAGGTGTTGAGTCCGTTCTCGATGAGATACGCGAGGACGACCTTGCGTTTGAACAACTCCTCGTCCAGGCGGTCCTGACCCCACCCGCGGTCGAACTTGATCTCTTCGAGGGTGTTGGAATTGCCCATCTGGATGAACTGGTCGGTGTCGGCTTGCCACTGGTAGACGTCCCGGACGTTGATCTCGTCGTTCTCGGGCGTGTACTCGTTGATCTCGGTCAGTGACTTGCTCCGGCGGACCTTCTTGCCGTCGGTCCGGGTCTGTGTCTGAATGCTCACCAGGTCCAGCGCCGTGAACAGCGTCTTCGAGACGTTGATCGGGTCGGTCGTGAACCGCTTGATGACCTCGCCCACGGAGTCGGCGTGGAACGTCGTGTACGTGGTGTGACCCGTCGACATGACCTGGAACAGGGTTCGACCCTCTTCACCACGAATCTCACCCATCACGATGTAGTCGGGGCGTTGTCGCAGTGCGGCCTCCAGCAGATCGAACTCGTCGACGTCACCCTTGTCGTCCTCACCGAAGGAGGGACGGGTGACGCTGGCGACCCAGTTTCGCTGGGGTAGTTCGACCTCGCGGGTGTCCTCGATGGAGACAATCTTCGAATTCGAGGGAATGAACAGCGAGACCGCGTTCAGGCTGGTGGTCTTCCCCGAGGCCGTCCCGCCGGCGAAGATCAGGCTCTTGTGGTTCTCGATACAGAGCCAGAGGAACGCCATCTGGTCCAGGCTGAACGTGTTCCAGTTGATGAGGTCGATCGGCGTGAACGGGACGTCCTTGAACTGACGGATCGTGTAGTTGGTCCCGTGGTCCGAGACTTCGTCACCCAGGGTAAGCTGGGCGCGCGACCCGTCCGGTAAGGTCGCGTCCACCTGCGGTTGCCGTTTGGAGATCCCTTTGCCCGAGCGCTGGGCGAGTTTGACAACGAAGTCGTCCAGCGTGGACTTGCCGTGTTCGACGTTCGAGATGATGTTCTCGTACTCGGTGTGATAGACGAACACCCGGGAGTTGTACCCGTCACAGGAGACGTCCTCCACGTTGATGTCGTGTTTGATCGGGTCGATCTTCTGATAGCCGATGAAGTTTCGCTTGAGTTTGTACAGCAGTTTCTCGACCTGGTACTCGGTGAGCGTCTTGGAGTCTTCGGCCAAAACCGCCGGCTCGGGCCGAGTCAGAATTCCTTCGAGTTCACCCGATACCTCCTCGACGTCGCTGCCCATCCCGAGCAGTCCCTTGATCGTCCCGACGGTGCCGCTGCCGTTTTTGACTGGCTCGCTGTAGAGGTCGTAGCGCTGGAGGAGTTGTTCGGTCTCGCGCTGGATGACGTCAGCGCGATCGGCCTCGGAGCCGTCGACGACGATGTCGTCGTCGGAGTACTTGATCGCCGTTCGAAGCTTGCGCGCCAGAAAGTCCTGTAGATTGACCTCTATCTCGTTGAGATACGGCTCGACGACGTAGTACTTGCGTTCGTTCTCCTTGCGCGAGTGGAAGATGATGACACACGCGTATGGCTTGTTCACCCAGTAGCGTTCGACCTCGTAGAAGTGCTTTTTCTTCTCCAGGGGGACGGTCTTCTCCAGGTCGTAGCGATTGACGACGGTCGTGTGCCCCTCGACCGTCGAGAAGAAGGCGTCCTCGTCTAATTCCTCGTTGACGTCGACGGTCCGCTCGTCGACGAGATGTTTGAGCGTGCTCGCGCGGTCCTCGGCGAGACTGAGTTCCCCTTCGACTTCGTCCTCGCCGAAGCCGAGGTACTCTTCCAGTTCGAACGGGATCTTGTTCCCGTCGCCGTCACGCGGTGCCCGGTCGCCCTCTTCGTAGTAGTACTCTCGCTTGAAGTGTTCGAGCCGGTAGCTGCCCTTTACCACCGGCGTCGTCTCCAGATCCAGAAACGATTGCCAGTATTGATCGAGGGTCTTCCCGGCACTGGCACCGTCTTCGAGGTAGTCGTCGGTTCGCTGTGGGTCGAAACCCAGATACTTGCTGCGGTCGAACCGACCACCGTCGTGGTGCTCACGCCGGAAGTCCGACCAGCTGTACCCGGCACCGGCCTCTTCGTTGACGTTCTGTAAGAGCCGGTCACTGCTAGAGCGAGTCTCCTCACTCTCCCCCCCGTCTGTGTCATCGATTGCCATTAATACTCCATTCGTCGGTACTGAGGAAAAAGCTTTACGTCAATCGTTAATATTTTTCGTGTTCTTTTGGGGCGATTCCTGCGGTATGATACGTCGATATTTCCGTGGAGTAAGGAACGTTTAACAGACTCATATCCGTAGTGGCTGGCGATGGATCAGACAGCGACAGGCGGGTGGGCGCTCGTCGCGGACAACGACGGTGCGGCCGCACTCATCGGTGCAGTCCTCGAACTGGATCCGGACCACTCCTACACGCGCTCGGAGTTGGCCGACGCGGCTGGCGTCCCGCTGAAGGACCTGTATCTTTCGGACGCGCTGGACGAACTCGCTGCGATCGGGCTGCTCGAATCGGTCCAGGATGCCGAGGAGGCGACCTACGAGATCGTCGGCGACTCGACAGTCTACGAGCGGGCGGCGGCGTTCGAGGACGCCGTCCGTGAACAGGTGGACCCGGAGAGGCAGAGCGCGTGATCGGGGTCGGTCGTCGGGAGTGACGCTCCAGCGACCCGTGAGTCGAGAGGTCTAAACGCGACCCGACCGAACGCCCGTCAGTGTCATCGACGAACCCGACGAGCACGCTCGTCGTCTCGCTGATCGGCGGCTCGCACTTCGTCAATCACGCCTACTTCATGTTGTTGCCGCCGGTCTTCGGCCCACTCCAGTCCGAACTGGGGATCTCGACGGCTCAGTCGGGGCTGGCGCTCGGGCTGGTCGGATTCGTCGTCGTCGCGCTACAGTTGCCCTTCGGCTATCTCTCGGACGCCTACAGTCGGCGGGCCGTTCTCGCAATCTCGCTGACCGTCGGTGCCGTCGGCGCGGCGCTGACGGCGACGGCCCAGAGTTATCCCTGGCTGCTGGCCGCGGCGACCGTGACTGGCGTGGGAATCGCTGGCCACCATCCCGCCCACTATCCGATGCTCTCTGCGGCGACCGAGCCGAGTGCGCGCGGTCGCGCCTACTCGATTCATGGATTTACTGGTGCGCTCGGATTCGCCGCGCCCCCGGCGGTCGTCGGCGTCGTCTCCTCGGCGGCGGTCCCCGGCGACTGGCGCGCCGCCATCGCGCTGCTCGCGGTACTCGGTGGCCTCTACGCCATCGGCTGTCTGTGGCTGGTCGTCACGCGCCTCCCGCGGTCGGTCACGCACGCACCGGGGAGTCGATCAGGTGCACCTCGCGAGAAACGACGGCCGCTTCGGACGCTCCCGCGCAGGGCACTCGCCGGTGTTCGGTCGACGCTCTCGGCGACGGCGATCGTCCTCCTCACGCTCCTGTGGTTTCTGGTCTCGATGGTCGTCTGGGGGATCCAGGCCTATACCGCACCCTTGCTGACCGACGGCTACGGCGTCGACGCGTCGACGGCGAACCTGCTCGTCTCGGCGATGCTCGTCGTCGGCGCGGTGGCGATCCTCGGTGGCGGGTGGCTGACCGACCGCTACGGCCCGCGAAACACGGTTCTGGGTGGACTCGCGGGCGTGACCGTCGTCGCCGTGGTGCTGGCGAGCGCGGTCCTGCCGATCGTCCTCGCGCTGGCGGTGACGCTCGTGTTTGCCGCGACGATCAAGGCCGCCCGCCCGGCGCTGTCGACGCTCGGTGACGCCCTCTCGACGCGGGACGACCTCGGGAAGAACTTCGGCCTGCTCACTATCGGCATCTCCGGCGGCGGCGCGGTCGCGCCACCCGTCTTCGGCGCGCTCTCGGAAGCGACGTCGATCCGGACGGTGTTCTGGGCGATGGCCGCCATCGGCGTCGTCGCCTTCGCGTTCACGTTCGTCGTGCTCGCTATCGGTGACGCGTCCGTGGCACACGCAAGCGATGCGACGGACGGCTGATCGACGCGAGGACGAAGGTCTTTGAGCGTCCCGCCCGAAGGGTCGCCCGACATGGTTTCGCTCGACACTGCCGATCACCGACTCTCGCGTGGCGACGCCGCACCGGACTTCGAACTCCCCGGGACGGACGGCACGACCTACACGCTGGAGGACTTCGACGACTACGACGCGCTGCTCGTGGTATTCACCTGCAACCACTGCCCGTACGCCAAAGCGAAGTTCGCGGAACTGAACTACCTCGCGGGCGAGCACGACGACCTCGCAGTCGTCGGGATCAGCTCCAACGACGCCGAGGAGTACCCGGACGACTCCTTCGAGCGCATGCAGGAACTGGTCGAGGAGGGGACGATCGACTACGACGCCTACCTCTACGACGAGTCCCAGGACGTGGCGGCGGCCTACGGCGCGGTCTGTACGCCCGACCCGTTCCTCTTCGCCAACGACGCGGGGACCTTCCGGCTGGCCTATCACGGGCGGATCGACGACGCGCTCAACCCCGACGACGACCCGAGCGAGTACGAGATGCGCGAGTACGTCGAGACGGTGCTCGCCGGCGAGTCGGTCGAGGCCGAGGACAAGCCCTCGCGTGGCTGTTCGATCAAGTGGAAAGCGGGGAACGAACCGGACTACTGGAACGTCTAGCGGCGTCTTTTTCCTCGCAGCTCTGGACGCACCCGACATGGAACGACAACGTGTTTCAAGCGGCACCGAGTGGGAAGAGAACGTCGGCTACTCGCGAGCAGTCCCGGCCGGCGACCGCGTCTGTGTTTCGGGCACGACGGCGACCGACGAGGATGGCCAACCGCTGTCCGGGACGCCCTCCGAACAGACCCGGGTCGCGCTCGAAACCGTCGCGGACGCGCTCGCGGAGGCCGGAGCGACTATCGAGGACGTGGTCCGGACGCGCATGTACGTCACCGATGCCGACGACTGGCCCGAGATCGGCCGCGCCCACAGCGAATTCTTCGACGACGTGCGGCCGGCTGCGACGATGGTCGAAGTTGCGTCGTTGATCGATCCCGACCTGTGTGTCGAGGTCGAAGTCGAGGCGGTCGTAGACTGCTGAGGAAAGAGAGCGAGCCAAACGGTTTTCAGGCCCTCAGCCCCGAGTGTGGCCAGACACGTCGGTGTGTTCGCGATCGTCCCGTTCATCTGGAACGAGATCGAGATCCAGGTCGCCTACGAGACTGACCTGGAGTTCGCCCGACAGACGATGGCCGAGGTGGCCGACGACTTCCTCGGCGACGAGATGGCTCGCCGGGTCGAACGCTATCGCAGTCAGCTTGCGGAGACGCCCGTGGAACTCGACGTGCAGGATCGCCCGACCGTGAACGTCGTTCAGGAACAGTCCTGGGTCACCCTGCGGCTGCGCTATCTCGTCCATCCGCGCCGGGGTCAGCGGACGAAAAACGCCCTTTACGAGCGCGTGCTCGCCGACTTCAACGAGCATCCCGAGCAGGTGCAGTTCCCGGTCGGGCGGAATCGGTGATCGATTCTGCGGCGTTCGAATCCTCGGTGATCGTCCGGTAGACCGAGGCCATCTGCAGCGCGTGGATCGAACCGACGACTGCCGTTCCCGCGATCGTCGCGAGTGCCAGTCCGACGATCGGATCGGCCGGCACGGTCGTCAGATGGGCTGCCCCACGGACGAAGACGCTCAGCGAAAAGACGCTTAGGATTGCTTCACCCATCGCCCCGCTGTCAGCGATCGACGCGTTGCTCCAGCGAATCGCCTCGATCGGCCCGCGTCCGTCCCTGACGATCGTTACGGGTGCGACGAACAGTTGCCCGGAAACCACGACGATCGCGACGATCCCGAGCGCGCCGGCGAGTCCGACCCAGGAGATCTGGTCGAATCGTGGTGTCGACAGGAATCCGAGCGCGAAGACGAGCAGGGCGGCGACGACAGCCCCGGCGTAGATCACGACGTGTTGGAGGCGGGAGGGCGGCATCGACCAGAGCGACGTGCTACGTCCGAACAGGGTCGAATCGAGTGCGGTGACAACCAGGATCGCACCGGCCCACAGCGCGGTCGCGACGATAGCGAGACCGATCAGCAGTCCGAGTTCCGGTTCGGAGATCGCAGACCCGAGGTCGCGGAGCCAGGGCACGAGCACGTACAAGGGCCCGGTGGTGACGAGGGCGTAGACAACGAGGTATCCCAGCCGAGAGAGCGGGGGCAGGCGGGCGGACGTACTCTTGTCGGACCACCACCACCAGGCGAGTCCGGCGGCGAGCGCAACGGCGCCGATCGAGCCCGCCCACAGGCCGACGGCCGCCACCAGCGGGACCAGCCGCAGGCCGAACAGCGCCTCTACCTCAAGGCCGACCGGGTCGACCCAGACCGGGACCGCGGTCGGTCTGCTCGAGAAGACTGGATGGGTCGTGATCTGGTCGGCCAGCGGGATCGATAGCTGCCGATAGAGCAGTATCGCCGCGAACGCGACTGTTCCGGCGACGGAGAATATCGCGACATACATCGCTATTGCGCGGGCACGCTGTCGCCACGTCCGACGGTCTCGGTTCGCGCGTTCGGCGACCGTCATGGTTCCTCCAGGGCGACGAGACGCCTTTCGAGTGGAACGAGAACCTTCGAATCTGCCACGACCGGACGATACACGCCGGGGCCGAAACTGGGACTGGGGGGCAATCTGACCGACCACAGGCGACCGCCCGACGCCGGATCCAGCGCGTACGTGTGTGGATACCCTGCTACGTACAGGGCGTCGTCAGTCCCGCAGAGTCGAAGCCACCCCGGGAACTGGCGCACCCACTCGATCGCTCCGTCCGAATGGTCCAGTGCGAGCACTGCCCCCTCGTCTCCGTTTTCGGTGTTCACGCTGGCGAACAGCCGATCCGGTCCCACGACGAGGTCGCCGACGCCGGTCGGCGTGCCGCCGATTCGTTGCGAAACCGTCGATCCATCCAGGAGTCGTCTCGTCTCGCCGGACGCGGCGTCGACCGCTTTGATCGACGGAGGCGCCTCGTCGGTTCTGAAATCCCGGAGATAGGCCACGCCGTCCCGGACTGCTTCGAGGAGGTCCGTCGGTTCGATCTCGACGCGCTGGCGGATCGAAGAGTCATCCAATATCGTCATCTCCCCACTGTCCTCGCCGACGACGGACGCGTAGGCCACTCCGTCCTCGACGCGAAGTCGGTGGACGCCGTGGGAGACCGTGTTCTCCCACTCGATACGCCCGTCATCGGCGTCGATCCCGACGACCCGGTAGGGGGGTTCGGATTCGGGAACGACCGTCACGACCGTCCCGTCCTCGATTCGGCCCGCCACCGCGGTCGCCGGGAGGTCCTGGGGTGCACCGGCCGTCCAGCGCTTGGACCCTTCACACCACGCCCGATCTTCAGTTGGGGGTCGAAACCCCTGGAGGACGTGACAGCGACCGCGGCAGTCAGCACCGTCGCTGACTCCCGTTCCGACGAGCATTCCGTCCCGGTACGTGTCTGTCCGGGCAGCACCGACCAGTGCGCGATCCTCGCAGTCGTCGCGCTCGGTTTTCGTGCCGTCGGTCAGATCGACGATCGAATCTTCTAACCCGCTGAGGTGTGCTCGCTCGCCGACGGTGACCAGAGGCGTCCGGTCGTACTTGTACGCGAGGCTCCCGATGTGGCGCTGGTACGTGAGATCACGATAGTGGTTCCATCGCCAGTCGTCGTGCCATCGGTGATCGATGGCTTCGTACAGGCTGTTGTCCACCACTGCAGCCCAGGCGACCTCGGCGTCTTCGACAGGTGGTGATCCAGCGTCCTTGTAGAAGGTCCCGCCAGCGTCGTAGCCTCGTTGCGGCCAGTCGCTCGCCCGCGGTTGCGTTGTTTTCCCAGTCGCGAGACAGCCACTCCCTGCCATCGCGGCTGCGACGCCGCCCAGAACCGAGCGGCGCGAGATCCCAACCGAATCCATGACGCATTCGTTTCGGCCGCGGCACTTCTATCTTTTCACTCGATCGTCACAACTAACGAGAGAGATCTGTGGAACGATCTCTGTCGGGGACGTCTCTTCGCACACTGTGAACGCTGGGTGGACATCAAGACTCTCGCCCCTCGGTCTGGTTGCCCGCTACCAGATCGTAGACGAACGCCATCGCGTAGGCGTGAGCCGAGCCGACGAGCGCAGTCCCGACGGCGACGGTGAGCGCGAGTCCGACCAGTCCGCCACCGAGCGCGCCGAAGGGAGCGGTCACGACCCGGCTCGCGAACGCCAGCAGGAGTACGAGGCCCGTACATCTGACCGTCCACCGAACTCCTGCGAGCGATCGAATGCTCCAGCGGACCGCGTCCAGTGGTCGCCGACCGTCCCGGACGATCGCGACGGGGGCCACGAACAAGCGTCCTGCGACCAGCGCCAGCAGGAGCGTCCAGCCCCATTCGAGGCCCGCCCAGTCGGCCGGAAGCGAGCCGACGAGCAGGTCGCTGCCGAAGACGGTCAGCACGACCGCCGCGAGGCCGTAGGCGACGAGCCAGCCCAGCCGGGACAGCGGCGCGAGCACGCCGGAGTCGCGATCGAGCCCCCACCAGAACAGGCCGGCCGCTATCACGACCGCGAGCACGGCCAGAGTCCAGAGTCCGACCGTCACTGCGAGATACGCGGGCTTCAGCCCCCAGAGCGCCTCCGGCCGGAGCGTGACGGGTGCGACCCAGGCGGGGACCAGTGAGACCGCAAACGAGAGGTAGGGAAATTCCAGCTGATAGGTCGTCTCCGCCAGGGGAATCGAGAGGGAGCGAACTCCGACGAGCGCGGCTGTCGCGAGGAGGCCAGCGAGCACGAACCACCCTCGCCGCAGCAGCCACAGGCCACTGGTCGCGTCGTCGCTCTGTCGATTCGTCGTCGCGGCTTCGTCGACAGTCATGCTTCCTCCAGTGCGTAGAGCGTGTACTCTCCAGGGACGAGCAACCGTCTGTCGGCGATCACGAGAGGGCCGCGAGCGTTCGCGGACGCCGGTGACCAACGCCACCGGACCTCGCCAGTCGACCTGTCGAGACAGGCCACGTCTCCGCCGCTCAGATAGACGGCCTCGTCCGTGGCGACGACCCACGGGCTGGCCGATGTCCGTCGGGACCACTGGACGCTCCCATCCCGAACGTCGAGTGCGAGACAGACCGTCGTGCCGCCGTCGCCCTGGACCGTGAGGAATATCGAGTCGGGGCCGACTGCGACGCCACCGATCTCACGGATCGCTGCCCCGAAGCCGCTGGCCTCGGTCAAGTCGGTCCGCCACTCGATCTCGCCGGCCGCGCCGTCGACGGCGACCAGCCGCGCCGTCGGCTCACGATCCCGGTCGAGGTCGCGCGCGATCGCGGCGGTGGCCGTGCGGAGATACGCCATCCCGTCCCGGGCTGCGACGAGTCGATCGTCGACGGCGGTCCCGAGTGTCGTCTGTCTCTCTCCGCCGTCGCGGTCGAGGATCGAAAGCGCGTCCGCAGCGTCGAGTGGCTGGCGCTGGACGAACACGTGCTCGCCGGTCGCACAGAACGCCTCGACCTCTCGTCCTGCTGCTCGCCAGGAGACGCTCCCGTCGTCGGCGTCGATCGCAGCGAGTCCCTCGCTGGCCGCCAGTACCGTTCCGTCGGTGATCGCGCCGGCCCGCGTGACCCGAACGTCGCGCGGCGACCCCGCGGTCCACCGGCGACTCGCCGCACAGCGACCGCCCGGACTCTGGGGGATCGACGGCCGGAGACCGTACAACTCTGGTCCGTCGTGATCGGCTGCCGGCCCGCGATCCAGGGCCGTCGACAGGAGGACACCGTCGGCGTACGATTCTGTTCGTGCGACGCCGACGAGTGCTGGCCGACCTCCTTCGTCCAGACACTCCGTCCGACGCTTCACTCGGCCGTCGTCGAGCGCGATCGTCGTTCCTCGCTGGGTGAGCACAGTCCCGTCCCCGACGACGAGGCCTGCGTGCCAGATGTCTTCCGAGATGTTCCGCGTGTCGACAGTCGCGGCGGTCTCCCCGACCTGCCAGGCGAGGCTGGCGTCGTCCAGCGGTGGCGAACCCGCCGTCTTGTAGTTCGTGTGGCCGGCGTCGTAGCCGCGCTGTGGCCAATCGCCCGGCTTCGACGCGGGCGACAGTCCACTACCCAGACACCCTGCGCCAGCGGTGAGGGTCGCGGCGACACCACCCAGTACCGACCGCCGAGAGAGCCCACCGTCTCCCGTATCCATGGACATTCGTTCAGGGGTTTCTGGAAAGTATTTTGTGGCTCGCCGGGAGGTGGAAGCCAACGTTTTCCCGCTGCCGACCGTTCGCCTGGCCATGGCCAACCCGATCCCCGACACCGTCGAATCGTTCGCCGAAGTCGTCGGTCCCGACGGCGACGAGATCATCGCGGAGATGGACGACTACGCCGAGCGCGAGGGCTTTCCGACCGTGGGTCCCGCGGTCGGTGGCTGGCTCGAACTGCTCGCGCGGATGGTCGATGCCGAGCGGATCTTCGAATTCGGCTCCGGCTACGGCTACTCCGCGTACTGGTTCTCCCGTGCGCTCGATGGGGACGGGGAGATCGTCCTGACCGAGGTCGACGAAGACGAACTCGACCTCGCCGAGGAGTATCTCGCTCGCGGTGACTTCGACTCGACCGCACACTTCGAACTGGGTGACGCAATCGACACAGTCGAGGGGTACGACGGCCCCTTCGACGTGGTGTTGATCGACAACGAAAAGACGCGGTATCGAGAGGCATTCGAGACGGTCCGTGAGAAGGTCGCGCCCGGCGGCGTCGTGCTGGCGGACAACGCTGTCGCCGGGGGGACGATCGACTCCGAGGACGTGCAGGCGCTGCTCGAAGGCGAGGCCGTCGACACCGACGAGATGAGCGCGGGTATCGCCGACTATCTGGAGGCTGTGCGTGCTGCTCCGGACTTCCAGACCACTCTGCTCCCCGTGGGCGAGGGCGTCGCTGTCAGTTTCCGAACCGAGTGAGGGTCGGATTCGGGACCGCTCGGCAGTCGAATCCGTCGGAGCGCATTTAGCTCTGCAGTCGAATGACACGTATGGAAACGACAGTTCTCGTCGTCGGCGGCGGTGCGACCGGCGTCGGCGTCGCACGCGATCTATCCCTCCGGGGTATCGACGTCACGCTCGTGGAACGCGACGGTCTCGCGAGCGGCACGTCCGGCCGGTCACACGGCCTCCTGCACAGTGGCGCACGGTACGCTGAAGCCGACGCCGTCGGTGCCGAAGAGTGTATCCGGGAGAACGAGATTCTCCGTGAGATCGCGGGTGCATGTATCCGCGATACGGGCGGGCTGTTCGTCCAGCTCGAGGGTGACGACCCCGACTACTTCGAGGCCAAGCGATCGGCCTGCGAGGAGATCGGCATCCCGACGACCTCTCTCGACGCGGACGCAGTTCGCGAGCGCGTCGACGAGATTTCGGCGGCCGTCGAGCGAGCGTTCGAGGTGCCCGACGCCGTCATCTACCCCTCGCGGCTGGTGGCGGCCAACGCGGCCGACGCTCGCGACCACGGCGCGTCGATCCATCCGCACGCACCCGTCGAAGACGTCGTCGTCTCGGACGGCCGCGTCACCGGGGTTGAGGTCGGCGGGACGGTCGACGACCGAATCGACGCCGAGTACGTCGTCAACGCGGCCGGTGCCTGGGCCGGGGAACTCGCTGCCATGGCGGGTCTCGACGTCTCGATGCGACCGACCCGGGGCGTGATGGTCTCGGTCGAGTACGACGGCCTCGGACCGGTGCTCAACCGCTGTCGGGACCCCGACGACGGCGACATCGTCGTGCCTCACGAGTCCGAAGCCGTCCTCGGGACGACCAGCGTCGCCGTCGAAGACCCGGACGACTACCCGAAAGAGGAGTGGGAAGTCGAACGCTCCGTCGAGGAGTGCGCGGAGATGTTGCCACCGGTCGCGGACGCGCCAGTCGTTCGAACCTGGTGGGGTGTCCGCCCGCTCTACGCGCCCGACGAGGACGAACGCGGCGGCCGCGGCATCTCACGGGGCTTCTTCCGCCTGGACCACGCCGACGATGGCGTCGAAAACATGGTCAGCGTCGTCGGCGGGAAACTGACGACCTACCGGCAGATGGCCGAGTCGACGGCCGACCTGGTCTGTGATCGCCTCGACGTCGGCGCCACGTGTGAGACTGCCGACCGCCCGTTGCCCGGACGCGACGACCCGGCACAGCTCGACGCGTTCGTCGACGAGTTCGACGGGCAGGGACCGACTGATCAAGACGTCGTCGGCAGACCCTCGTAGGCTGGATCGGTCCGAACCGATTCTCGCCAACGAAAATCAGGGCTTCATAACTTAAGAGGGAGGCGCGGAAAGGGAGCGATAAGCCCCAGTCGCACCTATGAGTTTGATGATAGATATCCGGAAACTAGCGTTGTTCAACAAGATGGCCAAAGAGGGCGGTAACACGGTCGCGGACCACCTCAGCCAGATGACAGGGATGGACACCCAGATGGAGATCACGAAGATCAACTTCATCGACATCCCCGACATCAAGACGCACGTCGGCGACGAGAAACTGATCGGGATCTCCATCCAGCTACAGGAACCACCGCACGGCCACATCCTCTTCCTGCTGAACTACGCCAACGCCAAGACCCTCGCACAGGGCATGCTCGGTGACATGGGCGGGGCCGACCCCGATTCGGACGGATTTACCGACATGGAACGCTCGGCCATCCAGGAGATCGGTAACATCATGACGTCCGGGTTCATCGACGGCTGGGCCAACGTTCTCGAAACGACCATCGACATGGGGACACCGACCTTCACCTACGGCCCCGGCAGCGGTATGGTCGACCAGCTCGTCGGCGACCGCGACTCCAACATGGCCCTGATGTTCGACTCCCGAATCCACGCACTTGACTCCGATATCGACGTCACCGTCTACACCTTTCCCCAACTCGACGAACTCGTCGGCCTCATGCAGGAGATCGATGTGAATTAAGAACCACTTTTTACTTCCTCGGGTGTCCTCGCGAGCGCCGCCGGCGCTCGCTGTGGGCACCTCTCGTCGTAAAAACTTGGGGAAAAACACTCTTCTCGCTCGACGCTACGCGTCTCGCGAGAAGTGAAACGGCTCGCTTCGCTCGCCGTATGCTCGTCGTGATGTTCCGCTCCATTTCGGTAAGTGAAGAACACTTATCATCTGATCCTCAAAACTCGATTCTTGTCTCCTATGTCCCACGCATCCGATGCAGACCCATTCAAGCGTACAGCGGAGTATTACGCCGGGAGTCGTCCTGGATACGGCGAGGAGACGATCACGTACGTCGTCGATCGGTTCGACCACGCCGACGACGCTCGTTTACTGGATCTCGGCTGTGTGACAGGCCAAATTGCGATCCCTCTATCGGAATATGCCGGGTCCGTCATCGCGATGGACCCAAACGAGTCAATGATCGAAGCGGGTCGCCAATGTGGCGAAGACGCCGGCGTGACGAATATCGAGTAGGTCGTCGGGTCGGACGCTGACCTCGATACCGAACTCGAACCGCTTCGATTGACGACGATGGGGCGGTCGTTTCACTGGATGGATCAGAAAGAAACGCTCGAACGTCTCCACGGGCTGACCGAGGACAACGGCGGCGTGGCGATCATCGACGATCCAGAGTGGCTCACCCAGGGGCAACAGCCGTGGCAAAAACGGTGTACGACGTTGCCGAGGAGTTCCTCGACGACCTCCCCGACCGCACCGATCCTGCGACGATCGAATACGAAACCCCCTGGAACGAATTGATCGGAGCGTGTGGCTTCTCAGACGTCGAGGTGGCGGAGTTCGAACACCACCGTGAGTGGGATGCTGAACGCATCGTCGGGTACGTGTTCTCGCTGTCGTTCGGGTCGATCGAGCGGTTTGGCGACGACAAGGGGGCGTTCGAGTCGGCAGTTCGCGACCGCCTCGCAGACCTCGATGACGATCATTTCACCCAGGAAGCGACTGTCACGGTAAGCAGTGGCCGAGTATATACTGAGGAGCGATCATCCCGTTTACCGAGTTCATCCGGTCGGAAGGATTAAATAAAAAACTAATTGTCTGTTGTACCTGGTTCCACTGCGTATTTCCCGCCCCCGTTCTAACAGGGACTATCATGGACTTACTCGAGGACACTATCGTCCCGGAACACGCACGCGAGATCAAGCGAGAAGCTCGCGAATTCGCCGCAGAGCACATCGAACCGAACGCCGAGGAGTACTACCGTCGCGGCGAGTATCCCTGGGAGATCCTCGAGGCCGGGATGGACGCCGGACTGGTCGCCCAGGACATCCCCGAGGAGTACGGCGGCCGTGGACTGGACCTCCAGCAGGTCCTCGCGATCGCCGAGGAGTTCTACCGCGCGGACGCCGGGATCGCCCTCACGCTCCAGCTGGCGAGTTTCGGTGCGGAGATCGTCTACCATCACGGCAGCGACGAGCAGATCGACGAGTACATCCGCCCCGTCGCGAACAACGAGCAGATCACCGGTCTCGCGGTTTCGGAACCCGAAACTGGAAGCGACCTGGCGGGGATGTCCACGACGGCCGAGAAAGACGGTGACGAGTACGTCATCAACGGCGAGAAGTACTGGATCGGCAACGGCGTCGAGGCCGACTGGGTGACACTCTACGCCAAAACCGGCGACGACCCGAACAACCGGTACGGCAACTACTCACTCTTTATCGTCCCGACCGATACCGAGGGCTACGACGCCGAGCACATCCCCGAGAAGATGGGTTTCCGTGCGAGCAAGCAGGCCCACATCGAACTGGACGACTGTCGAATCCCCGAGGAGAATCTCGTCGGCGCAGAAGGCGCTGGCTTCTTCATGCTCGCGGAGTTCTTCAACCACGGCCGGATCATCGTCGGCGGGCACGGCCTGGGGCTGGCCGCCGCTGCAATCGAGGAAGCGAACGACTTCGTCCACGACCGCGAGGCCTTCGGCAAGACCGTCAACGACTTCCAGGCCGTCCAGCACACGCTCGCGGACATGCGTCTGGAGTTCGAGTCGGCTCGCGCACTGAACTGGCGGGCAGCCGAGAAAGTCCAGAATCAGGACGACGCCGGCTTCTGGGCGGCGATGGCCAAAACCAAGTCGACCGAGGTAGCGACGTCGTGTGCCGAACAGGGCATGAAACTCCACGGTGGGCGCTCGGTGCTCACGGATCGTCGAATCGCGCGGGTCTATCGGGACGTCCGGATCCCCGTCATCTACGAGGGTGCCAACGACATCCAGCGCAACCTTATCTACCGCCAGCAGCCGCGGTAGCGACGTCTGGTCGGTGTTCTCACTCGAATTCGGGCTGCTCCCCGCCGTCGGCGACGACGACGCGGTGGTCGCGCTCACGCAACGCTCTGGTGACCTCGCCGTCTCTGATCTCGTGGATATCACCGCGCTCGCCGACGACGATGATGTCGGCACCTACTGCGTCGGCCATCGCCTGGATCTCCTCGACTGGGGTCCCGTGACAGCACCGCGTCTCGACCTCGACGCCGTGTTCGGCCGCGACCGCCTCGGTCTCTGCCAGTACGTCTCGCCCCCGGTCTTCGTACTCGCTGATGAGTATCTCGACGCTGCTCAACGCCGGCTCGCCCATCTCACGCGTGTCGACGACAAATACCGCCTGCAACGTCGCGTCCTCACGCTTCGCTAGCGCGATCGCGTGCCCCGTCGCTCGCTTGGCGTGTTCGCTTCCGTCCGTCGCTAACAGGATCGTCTCGACCATGTGTGTTATCCCCTAGCAGAATCTATGAGCCTCAGGGTCATATACTCTCATGTCAAACAAGAATTGTTTATTCCGGTGACTGATCGGGGCTGATTTCGACTTCGACCTTCAAAGGAATTATAATCATTATTGGAGACTCAGCCAGTGAAAACGCTTTTGTCTGGTCCAGTCGTGGTTCAGACTACGGCACCCGCAGGGGGCCGATGATTTACCCATGCCAGAGAAAGACCTGATCTGGCGAATCGCAGGCGGTTCCGGAGACGGAATCGACTCGACGAGCCAGAACTTCGCGAAGGCCCTGATGCGATCGGGACTTAACGTTTTCACGCATCGCCACTACCCGTCGCGGATCCGCGGTGGCCACACGTACGTGGAAGTACGTGCCGGCAACGGACCCACAAACTCCCGCGGAGACGGGTACAACTTCCTCCTCACACTCGGCGATTCGTTCGCCCGGAACCCGGGCGAGGACGCCTTCTACGGCAACGAGGAGACGAAACCACTGACAGAGAACCTCGACGAGCTGAACGAGGGCGGCGTCCTCGTCTACGACGAAGGCCTGCTCGATCAGGAGGACATCGAGGAGATCGAACTCGAAGCGCGCGCCGAGGAGAACGACTGGCACGTCTACCCAGTCGACCTTCGCGGTATCGCCCGCGAGCACGGTCGGGACGTCATGCGCAACACCGCCGGTGTCGGCGTGACGGCGGCGCTGATGGACATCGACGTCTCGTACTTCGAGGAGCTGATCAGCGAGAACATGAAGGCCGACATGAAGGAGGCCAACCTCGACGTTCTCTCCGACGCCTACGAACTCGCCCAGGAGGAGATCGACCACACGCACGACTGGTCGGCTCCGGTCGGCGACGGCCACGACGAGGAGCAGGTCCTCCTGTCGGGTTCGGACGCCATCTCCTACGGCGCGCTCGACGAGGGCTGTCGGTTCATCTCGGGCTACCCCATGACCCCGTGGACCGACGTGTTCACGATCATGAGCCAGAACCTGCCGAAGTTCGGCGGAATCAGCGAGCAGGTCGAGGACGAGATCGCCGCGGCGGCGCTGGCGCTCGGTGCCAGCCACATGGGCGTCAAAGCCATGTCCGGCTCCTCGGGCGGTGGCTTCGCGCTGATGTCCGAACCGCTCGGCCTCGCCGAGATGACCGAGACTCCCGTGGTTCTGGTCGAAGCGATGCGCGCCGGCCCCTCGACCGGCCTGCCGACCAAGCCCGAACAGGGCGACCTCGAACACATCCTCTACACCAGCCAGGGCGACTCCGCGCGCGTCGTCTTCGCTCCGGCCAACGTCGAGGAGTGTTACACCCAGACCCGCAAGGCCTTCGAGATCGCCTACAACTACCAGATTCCGGCGATCGTCGCCTACGACCAGAAGCTCCAGGGCGAACTCCGGAACGTCCCCGAGAGCTTCTTCGACGAGGAACCCAACAGCGACCCCGGCTCGGTGCTGACCGAAGACGAGATCGCCGAGGCTGCCCACCACGCTTCCGGGAAGTTCAAGCGCTTCCAGCACGACCCCGAGGACGGCTCGAACGTGAGCCCGCGCTCGGTACCCGGCCAGAAGGACGGACGCTTCCTCGCGACCGGCAACGAGCACAACGAGGTCGGTCACATCAGCGAGGACCCGGAGAACCGGGTCATCCAGATGGACCGCCGCGTCAACAAGCTCGACGACATCCGTGCGGAACTGGACGACGCCGAGACGTCCCACCAGACCTACCACGGTCCCGAGGATGCTGACTACGGAATCATCGCGTGGGGCAGCCACCAGGACACGGTCTTCGAGGCCGTCACCCGGATGAACGACAACGGCCAGTCCGTGAAAGCCATCGGCGTCTCCGACCTGATGCCGCTGGCCGAGAACGAACTCGTCGACTTCCTCGAATCGGTCGAGGAAGCTGTCGTCGTCGAGATGAACGCCACGGGTCAGCTCCGTGGACTCATCCAGAAGGAACTGGGCCGCTACGGCGAGAAGATGTCCAGTCTCCTCAAGTACAACGGCAACCCCTTCGAACCCCGAGAAATCGTCGAGGGCTTCGAGACCAGCGTCGACGGCGGGGAACTGCCACACACCCGAATGAAGTACGTACCCGCGGCAGGTGACTAACCATGAGTGCATTCTCAGCAATCGGAGAGGAACGCGAGATCGACCAGAACGAGTTCACACCCGGCATCGAGCCCCAGCCGACGTGGTGTCCTGGCTGTGGTGACTTCGGTGTCCTGAAAGCCCTGAAGGGCGCGATGACCGAAGTCGGGCGCAACCCCGACGAGGTCGCCCTCTTCACGGGGATCGGCTGTTCGGGCAAGCTCAACAGCTACTTCGAATCCTACGGCTTCCACACGATCCACGGGCGCTCGCTGCCCGTCGCTCGTGCGGCGAAGCTCGCAAACCCCGGCGTCGAGGTCGTCGCCGCCGGCGGAGACGGTGACGGCTACGGGATCGGTGGGAACCACTTCCTCCACACCGCCCGTGAGAACCACGACATGACCTACATCGTGTTCAACAACGAGATCTTCGGCCTCACCAAGGGCCAGACCTCGCCCACGTCGCCGAAGGGGCACAAGTCCAAGACCCAGCCCAGCGGCTCCGCGAAGATGCCGCTGCGGCCACTCTCGCTGGCGTTGACCGCAGGGGCATCCTACGTCGCACGGACTGCCGCGGTCAACCCCAACCAGGCCAAGGAGATCATCGCCGAAGCCATCGAACACGACGGCTTCGCGCACATCGACTTCCTGACGCAGTGCCCGACCTGGAACAAGGACGCAAAGCAGTACGTTCCCTACACAGACATCCAGCAGTCCGACGAGTACGAACACGACGTCACCGACCGTCGCGAGGCCGCGGAGATGATGTACCAGACCGAGGACAAGCTCTACGAGGGCGAAGTGCTGACCGGCCGGTACTACGTCGAGGACGACCGGCCGTCCTACGGCGAGGAGAAACGGATGATCGGCGAGATGCCCGATGAGCCGCTCGCAGAGCGGTACTTCGACGCTGACGCCGAGTGGGAGCGATCCTACGAACTCATCGACAAACACAAGTAAGCGTCCCAGTTCGGACGCCTTTTTCGGGGTCACGATCGACGCCGAAGGGTGCTTTCACGTTCGCAAGGTATTTTTTCGTCGACCGAAAAGAAACGTCTATGAGCGCGGAGTCGACGGCGGATCGTATCCTCGCCGTCTTGGAAGAAGACGCCCAGGCGTCCTACGCAGAGATCGCCGACCGGGCAGAGGTCTCCAAGCCTACTGTCAGGAAGTACATCAATAAACTCGAAGACGAGGGCGTCATCGTCGGGTATTCGGCGGATGTCGACCCGAAGAAACTCGCCAGTCAGTCCATCGCGATGGTCGGGGTCGACGTCGAGAGCGAACGCTACGTCGAGGCGACGCGGGCGCTTCGCGAGGTCGAAGAGATCGAGGCCCTCTATACCTCCAGTGGCGATCACATGCTGATGGCCGAGGTCCGGGGCCGAGATGGCGAAGAGCTCGGTGACATCATCGAGGAGTCGATCCTCTCGATCGAGGGAGTCACGGCCGCCCATCCCTCCTTCTTGCAGGAACGACTGAAGTAGCGACGGTCTTTTTGCGCTGTGGGTCCCACTCTCGGAGTATGTGTGCGCGGCTGGTGGTGGGCAGTAGCTCACTCGCACGGACGTTCGTCGGTCGGCTTCGAAACGACCACCAGCCGCTGGTCGTCTGCAACACCGATCGACGATTTCTCGACGACCTGGAGGCCGACGACTTCCAGGGGACGATCGTCTACGGTGAGCCGTCCGATCCAGCGACGCTGTCGGGTATCGAGACCGAGATCGGAAGCGTCCTCGCACTCGACGACGATCCGGCAGTGACAGTCTCGGCCCTGGAGACGGCAGCCGCCACGTTCCCGGAGGCGTTCACGCTGGGATACGTTCCAGCGCAGGCCAACGGCGTCGAGCTAGACGCGATCGAACGGCTCGCCGACCGTGTCGTCGATGCCACGGCCGCGCTCGGGACTTCGATTGCCGAGCGCGTGACGGAGGCGAGCGCCCGGATGCGACACCTGCGCCGAGCGCTCGACGCCGTCGACGGGCAGTTAGCGGTCGTCATGCACGACAATCCCGACCCAGACGCCATCGCCAGCGCAGTCGCGCTCACGCGGCTGGCCGAACACGTCGGCTGCCCGGCCGAAGCCTGTTACTTCGGGACGATCAGCCACCAGGAGAACCGGGCGTTCGTCAACGTTCTGGACATCGATCTCCGACAACTCGACCCCGACGCCTCGCTCGAGGCGTACGACGGGTTCGCACTGGTCGACCATTCCCGACCGGGGGTCAACGACCAGCTGCCCGACGACACGCCGATCGACATCGTGATCGACCACCACCCACCACGGGGGCCGGTCGACGCCACCTACGCCGATCTCCGTCACGACGTCGGCGCGACGAGTACGCTGCTGGTCGAGTACCTCCAGCAGTCGACCATCGGGATCGACGAGACCGTCGCGACGGCGTTGCTGTTCGGGATTCGGATCGACACCAACGAGTTCCGACGGGAGGTCAGCCCCCCCGACTTCGAGGCGGCGGCGACCTTGCTCGACGCTGCGGATCTGGGAACACTCCAGCGGATCGAGAGCCCGTCCATTGCGCCGGAGACCCTGGAGACGCTGGCCAGGGCGATCACCAATCGAACCCGACACGGCCCGGCCGTACTGAGCGGTGTCGGACAGCTCCGCAACCGCGACGCCCTGGCCCAGGCGGCTGATCGCCTGTTGAACATCGAGGGCGTGACGACGACGTTGGTCTACGGCCTCGACGACCGGACGATCTACGTTTCCGCGCGCACCAGGGGCGCGGATCTGGACCTCGGCGAAGCGCTGCGCGACGCGTTCGGCCAGATCGGCAGCGCCGGCGGCCACGCCGACATGGCCGGTGCACAGATCGAACTCGGCGTCATGGAAGACGAGGAGACACCGATCGAGGAGGTCGCCGAGGGTATCGTCACCGATCGGTTCCTCGACGTGCTCGAAGCGCGCTGGAACCGACCGCTCGGCGTGACCACGGGCGAGCAGTACCTCGTCGAGAGCGAGGACGTCGACACGAGCGTCGTCGTCTCCCCGCCAGAAGGCGAGTCGCTCGAAAGCCTGACCGACGATAGCGTCTGACGGTGGGTTTTTCAGTCGGCGCTCCGTCAGTCGGTATGATGGCCAGTTCCGATGGGTCGCCGACAGTCGAGGAGTACATGACTCGGGAGGTCTCGACGGTCGCGCCGACGACGACGGTGGGTGAAGTCGCCGCACGCATCGCCGACAGCGACGACCACAGCGGCCTCCCCGTCACAGACGACGGCCACGTCGAGGGGTTCGTCAGCGCGAGCGATCTCTTGCTGGCCGAGGACGACACCCCGATTCGTGACGTGATGAGTGCCGACCTGCTGGTCGCCCACCCCGAGATGGATCTTGACGACGCTGCGCGGGTGATCCTCCGATCGGGCATCCAGCGGTTGCCCGTCGTCGACGGCGACGGTGATCTCGTGGGGATCATCTCCAACACCGACGTGATCCGCAGTCAGATCGAGCGCGCGACGCCCGACAAAGTCGAGGAGCTCCAGGAGACTATCGAAGACGTGCACGGAGTCGAGACGACCCAGGAGCGCCGGCAGGTCGAACTCGCGGACCTCCGTCCGACACAGACCCGGGTGTACGCCGACGAACTCGAAGGTCGCAGCTACGAACTCGAACGCGGGCTCGCCGAGCCACTGGTCGTCGTCGACAACGCTGGGGAACTCCTGCTGGTCGACGGCCACCACCGGACGACCGCCGCGAACCAGCTCGGAATCGAGGAGATGGAGGCGTACGTCATCGCTGTCGACACGCCGGTCGACCTGGAGATGGCGAAGACCTCCGAGGACGAACAACTGGAGTCGATCGACGACATCACGATCGTCGACTACGCCCGCCATCCGCTGGTCGAGACGACCGAACGGATGGGCGACGAGGAGTGAGTTGTCGACGGCCGGCACGTGAGCGCTTTTATGCGCGAACAGTCCAGCCGAGAGACCTGACCTGTCGACGGCCGGCACGACTGCGCGTTGATGCGCAGTCAGTCCAGCCGGGAGACGTGAGTTGTCGACGGCCGGCTCGTGAGCGCTTTTATGCGCGAACAGTCCAGCCGGGAGACGTGAGTTGTCGACGGCCGACTCGCGAGCACGTTTATGTGCGAGTAGTCCAGCCGAGAGACGAGGGACCGTCTCACTCCTGGGCGTACAGCGAGTAGACGATGACGGCGAATCCGAGCGTGGTCAGTCCACTCTCGATCGCCAGGGTGAGGTTGATGGGGACATCGACGAAGACGTCGGTCACGCCCGCCAGTAAGGCGCCGATCGTCACGAAGCCGAAGCCGATCGCCAGCGCCCGGAGTGCCGGGGAGCCGGTTCGCTTGTACGCTCGATACGAGAAGTACGTGATGAGGCCACCGAGCAACAGCGTCATCGTCTTGAACGCGACGACGGCGCTCGGGAGGCCGATGTCGAAATGCGGGCTCATGTTTCTTTGCGCACCTCCGACCAGAGGTTCTCCAGGCGTTCGTCGGCCGTCCGGGCACGGCGAGCGATCGAGACGTCGAACTCCCGGTCGTCGGTCACCGCGATGACGACCTCCTCGAAGTCGATCTCGTAGGTGCTCGCGTGCTGGCCGTCAGGTCTGATGTCGACGCCCTCGCTGAGCAGGGACGCCTCGGTCAGTAGTTCGAGCTTTCGGTAGGTCGTCGACAGCGGAACGTCGCTCGCCTCGGAGATCTCGCTGGCGGTCATCGGTTCGTCCAGCACCGAGACGATCGACCGACATTCCGGGTCGTCGAGTGCATCGAGTACGTCCTGCAACTCAGGAGCGTCCTCGTCCGCGAACGGGTCACGGACCATTTCACAGATCCGTACTCTTCTCAGCGGTTTAACGCCACCGACATTGGACTCCCAATCGCCCTCCCTCGAACCCGGATCGCCGGATCATATAAACACCAGCCCCGTCTCTGTCCACGCATGTCCGAGACGATCGACCACGACCGACTCGTCGGGCTCCGACGTGAGTTCCACCGCCACCCTGAACCTGCCTGGCGGGAGTTCTATACGACTGTGCGCATCGTCGAGGAGTGTCGTCGAATCGGGGTCGACCGACTCGTCGTCGGTCCCGACCTGCTGGTCACCGAGAGCCGAACCGCCGTGCCCGACGACGCCGACCTGGAGGCGTGGCTCGAACGGGCGCGCCAGCGAGACGTCGACCTCGCGTTGCTCGACCGACTTCGGGATGGCCAGACGGGCGCGATGGCCGTCCTCGAACGGGGCGAAGGACCGACCGTCGCACTCAGAGTCGACATCGACGCCCTCCCTCGCGAGGAGTCGACCGACGACGAGCACTTGCCCGCGGCCGAGGGGTTCCGCGCTGAGACGCCCGCGATGCACGCCTGCGGCCACGACGCCCACGCGACGATCGGCCTGGGTGTCCTCGAAGCGATCGCCAACAGTGACTTTCGGGGCACGTTCAAAGTCGTCTTCCAGCCCGCGGAGGAGGTCGTCGGCGGCGGGAGAGCGATCGCCAAGAGCGGTCACCTCGACGACGTCGACTACCTCTTTGCCCTGCATATCGGACTCGATCATCCCACCGGCGAGGTGGTCGCCGGGATCGGTGACTTCCTGGCCGTCCGGCACTTCCGTGCGGACTTCAGGGGCGAGTCGGCCCACGCCGGCGCGAACCCGCAGGCCGGCCGCAACGCCGTCCAGGCCATGGCGACCGCCGTCCAGAACCTCTATGCAATCCCGCGCCACGAAGACGGGGCGACCCGGATCAACGCCGGTGACGTCGGTGGCGGGTCGGCGACCAACATCGTCCCCGAAGACGCCTACATCGAGGGGGAAGTCCGCGGCGAGACCGACGCTCTCATGGAGTACATGTCCGAGAAGGCTGATCGCGTGCTCGAACACGCCGCCGCGATGCACGACTGCGAGGTCTCGATCGCTACCCATGCGGAGGCCCCGAGCGCCGAGAGTGACGAGGCGCTCGTCGATATCGTCGCCGAGGCCGCCGACGATGTCGAATCGGTAACGTCACTGCTCGAACGTGCGCCGCTGGGCGGCAGCGAGGACGCGACCTTCCTCATGCAGCGTGTCCAGGAACGCGGCGGCTTGGCTACCTACGTCGGAATCGGGACCGACCACCCTGGCGGTCACCACACTGCCACGTTCGACGTCGACGAACCGTCGCTGTCGATCGGTGTCGACGTACTCTCGCGGGCGATCCTACGGCTCCCGCCGGTCGAATAGCGACCGCCAGAGAGCGATACTGGGTGTACAGTGACTGCCCGGAAACGTTAGCCGCTCGGCCACTCCCGGAGCGTTCGGCTCTGGGAGGTTCCCTGGCCATTCCAGACAATCTTGACTGTCGCATCACTGAGGTCGAGGTCGCTCCCGGTCAGCGACCCTTCGGAGATCGTGATCGAATCACCGGCGTTCAGCGTGCTTTCTGCGTCGTACGCCGAGATCGACTCGACGGCGTGTCTTTCGTTGACGCCACTCGGATCGGCACCGGAGACGACGACTGTCAGATCGCCGACGGTCAGGTCGTCTCCGGTGTTGTGCGTGATCGTCAGGACGTCCGAACTCCCCGGTTCGTAGTCGACATCGAAGGCTACGGTCGGAGCCATCTCGTCCTGGGTTTCTCCCAAATTGAAGAAGAACACCGCGGCTGTTGCTGCGAGCAATACTGTGATCGCGACCATCAGGATGACACCGATGACCGGTGAGACTGCCTGGTCGTCGTCTTGTAGCGTGTGCATTGGTTTCCCCCTGTGCACGAACCCGGATGCTCGTCGATCGTCCGCCGCCGGACTCCCCACAGCCCGACGGCGGCGATCGCGAGGCCCCACCTGGTGCGTGCTCGTCTAGAACGTTGCGTATCAACTACTTAAAAGTTGACGACCACCTTCGACCGGAACAATATCGAAGACCGCTCAGTACTTCGGTTCCGCGCCGGTCGCCTCGTAGACGCGATCCAGCAGCGTGTCGCGCTGTGTTTGCCAGTCGTCGAACGCTCCGGGACTCGATGGATAGGCCTCGTAGTGGTCGAGAACGTCGTCTGCCAACCGCTTGGTCTGGTAGAGGTCCCGGATCGTTCCCCAGTGGCCGAAGCTCTTGATCGCCGTCTTGAGTTTGAGCCACAGCCCGATATTGGTCGAACCGGAGTAGATCGCTTCCGAGAGGTTCTCGACGGGGAGCGTCGCCAGCAGCGCCATCAGGTCGTCGAGGTCGTAGGCCGTCGTGAAGATGTTGTAGACATCCAGTGCGGCGTAGCGCGCGCCGAAGTGATCCATCACGCGCTCGTTGTACTCCCACAGCGCCGCCTCGGAGAGGTCGTCCTCGCCGATGGCTTTGATCGCTTGTTCGCCGGCGTATTTCCCGGCGTAGGCTGCACCAGCGATTCCGCCCCCAGTGGTGGGATTGACGTGACCAGCGGCGTCACCGATCGCGACGTAGCCGGGTGCGACTGCCGAGTCGTAGGGCCGACGTGTCGGCAGTGCCGCGCCGAGTTTGTCCTCGACGGTCGCGTTCTCGAACTCCGGTCGCTCGCGTAGATCCCGTTTGAGCGCTTCGACCAGTTCCATCGGTTCCTCGTTCATCTGGAACCCGAGCCCGACGTTGATTTCGGTGGGCGTCCGCGGGAAGTACCAGAGGTAGCCGGCCGAGCGCTCGGTCGGCTTGAACACCAGCGCGTCGTCCCACTCGACGGGTTCGTCGACGTGGACGATCTCCCGGTAGGCCGAACAGAACTGCGAGTAGTTGACGTTCGTGTCGAAGGTCGCCGCCGAGAAGTCGGCCTTGTCTTGGAGTAGCGAGAGCGCGCCTGCACCGTCGATCACGACCTCGGCTTCGTAGGTGACGTCGCTGCCCTTGCGCTTGGCGTCCAGGCCCGTCACGCGACCCGACGCGTCCTGGCGGACGTTCTGGATCACGGTGTCGTAGTGAAAGTCGGCGCCCGCGCGGTCGGCCCCGTCGATAATCCGGCGGCCGTACTCCCAGCGGTCGATGACGGCGAGTTCACCCGGGACGGGGATGTCCAGCACGGCGTCTTCGGAGGGGATCTCGAAGCGGCCGTGATCGACATCCGTGTTCGTAAACGCCGGCTCGATCTGGGATTTGGGGATCGCTTCGGGGAATTCGCTGGCCCCCTTCAGCGCGTCGCCGCAGGCGATGTGTCCGGCTTCCTCCTCGTCTTTGCGCTCGACGATGACGACGTCCAGTCCCTCGTTGGCGATCGTCGCCGCGGCGTAACAGCCCGCGGTCCCGGCCCCGGCGACGACGACGTCGTACTCGTGCGTGGTCATGCACTGTGTTGAACACCCCACGAGCAAAACTCTTTATTCCCGGCACGCTCGACCGAGGTCGGAATAAAGCGTTTAGTAGTGGTTCCTCGAAAGACAGTGCATGACAGAGTACACCGTCGAGTTCGTGGGCACGGACGAGGAGATCACCGTCTCCGACAAGGAGACCATCCTGAGCCGGTGTATCGACGAAGGGATCGCCCAGGAGTACTCCTGCCGGGTCGGGATGTGTCTGGCTTGCTCTGCGGAGATCGTCGACGGCGAGGTGACTCAGCCGGCCGCGCGCGGGCTCACTGACGAGGAACGTGAGCAGTACGCGCTCACGTGTATGGCGCGCCCGCAGTCGGACCTCAAGCTGGATCGCGGGAAGTACCCGCCGAGTATCGAGAGTGACGTCGTCCGTCGCGAACAGGCCGACGACGGTGCGGCCGCCGACGACTGATCGACAGTGACTGGTCGGCCGCCGCTACCAACTGACCGACCAGAGGGACGACTCGGTTCGAGAAGCAGACTGTGTTCGGCGGTCCCACACTCCCGCGAATTCGTGGAATCCGAATCCGTTCTCCAGTGCAGCTCCTCAACACGTTGCAGGCGCTGTGCGGTCGAGTTCGACACTCGTCTCGGGACCGTCGACGGTGACTGTGACTGGTTCTTCCGCCGTCGAATTGACAGTGACGACTGTTTCGTCACCGGGTGAGACCAAATCGAAGGCAGACGTCGAGTCGTCGACCGTGACCGATCCCGATATCGGACTGTCGAACCGGTTCGCGATCGTGACCGAGAGCGTTCCGTTCGTACAGGTGGCGTCGTATCCAACGAACGCGGAGGCATCGTCGGCCACGGTGACGTCGAGGTCTCGATCGGCTGACGCTGTACTGAAGCTCCCGGTACTCACGAGTAGTGAGATGGCGAGTACGACCAGTCCGCCGTACACCCATCGTCGTGTCATCTCACCCCTCCACTTCCGGTGGCGTGTCGCTGTCGCCCAGTCGCATCTCTGTGCGGTTGAAGTACGTGTGGACGAGCGCGGAGACGAGGAACGTCGTGACGACGAGCAGCGCGAGACCGGCAGATGGGACGAGTGTGAACGGGTAGAGCCCCGCCAGCGCGGCCCCGAGGATGCCCAGGTTTACTGCGGCCAGACCGAGATAGTACTGGCTCCACGGGACGTCGTTGCCGTCGACGACCTCCAGATAGATGTCGACGTCCCCTGCGGCGGCCGTGAGCTCGACGACGCCCTCGCGATCGTCGAACTCCACGACGCCCTTCTCGTCCATTTTCGGGAGATGGAACTGCTGAAGAGAGGTGTAGACGCGCTTGCGCTCGCTCGAAGAGACTTCCGCCACGCCAATGTCGTTCTCCCAGGCGGCGACGTGCTCTGAGAGATCGCCGAGATCCGCTCGGTCGCCGTTCTGCTGGAGGTGATGCAGCGCGAACCGTCGCCGGTGGTTGCTCAGGATCTCGAACGTATCGTCACGCGTGAGCGGATCGTCGACTTCCTCTTGCCCCTCGTCCGCCGATTGATCCGATTCGATTCCCACTCCTCCTGCGGAGGTCTGGAGACCCCCAGTCGAGCTTGCCATCGAGTCCCACCTTGGTGTCTGACAAGTGTGACCTATGCTACAAAAAGCTGTTGGATAGTGATGTATTTCGAGAGTAGGTTCTTCCTAAACCCGGTGCATGCGGGCGTTTATCTATTATTGCTGTTGATATTTCTCAACTCGTACGAAAGAAAGTCCGAGTGACTAATTCCAGCGTCGTACGCATTGATTTCAGGGTGCCTTTGCACCCGCACGACCGGTTTCAAAGAGTGCTATCCCTGATTTCAAACGGTGACACTCACTCGCTCAGGTACCTCAATACAAGGTGGGTAGCAGAATAGTTAGTAGACAAGCACGTCCCGGAGACGACCCCGAATGGGAGCGACCCGGTAGGTGGGGTTCGGGGGCGTGCGGACAAACAGAGGTAGACTAACTATGACAAAACGACGCAAGTTCCTGCTCGGAATGGGATCGCTCGCTGCCGGTGGGGCAGCTGCAATGGGTAGTGGCGCGTTCACGAGTGTCGAAGCTGACCGAGAGCTCTCGATCGACGTCGCTGGTGACGCGAGTGCGTTCCTCAGTATCAGTAAAGCCGAAGACGACGCCGGGAACGTGTACCCGAACGCGCAAGAATACGTCGACGTTGACGAAAACGGGGTTGTCAGTCTCGACTTCACGCAGGCCGATGATACCGCGGGCTCCTCGGCGTCCGGTATCAACCGAAACGCGAAGACGATATTCGACAACCTGCTCGATATCACCAACAACGGGACCCAGGACGTCGTCCTCTCGGTCGACTCAGACCTGATCGCGTCCCAGGGTGGGTACCTCGGAATCTACGCGGAGAACTCCCAGGGAGACAGCAGCGACAACACAGGACTGTCCAGTGCCGATACGAGCCAGACCACGACGCTCACTCCGGGCGAGTCAGCCTCGAATATCGGGATCTACATCCCGAAGGGTGTCGACTTCGATCAGGTCAGCGGAGGGACCCTCACGTTCGTCGCCGAAAAGACCGGCGGGAACCAGGACTAACGACCCAGACCGATGAAACGGCGTAGTCTCCTCGCGGGCGTGGGTGCGCTAGCCGGGGCCGGCACATTCACCTTTGGCACCGGTGCGTTCACCAGCGTCAGCGCCGAGCGAAGCGTTTCCGTTGCCGTCGCGAGAGATTACCGTGCATTTCTTCGTCTCGAACCCAACGTCGACGAGGGAATCAGCGATGTTCGGACTGGACGGTCCTCCACAGGCGGGAGGGTCGTGAAGTTCGATATCCCAGGTGACGACGATGGTGAAAACCCGGATGCAGACGGCGTTGCTCCGAACTCCGTCTATGAATTTCACGATCTTCTTAAGATCAGCAACCACGGAACGCAGCCGATCACCGTCTGGAGTGCGTACGACGGTGGTGACTTCAAGGAGCTGGCACTCGTCACCGATGCGGGCCGCCTCTCCGAGAGTCCGCCGACGCTCGAAGTCGGAGAGAACATCAACGTCGGCCTGTACATCGACACGCACGGAACAGACACGGGCAAATATGACGAGACGCTGACGGTCGTCGCCGAGCGAGTCGGTGGCAATCACGACTGATCGCGAGAGTCGAGCGCCCAACACGAACAGTCGGGCGTTGTGCACACGGCCTCCCACGCTGGCGTACGGCGGTTCGATTCCGCCGGTGGGTTTTCCCCGTAGGTGGGGTTACACATGAAACGACGCAACGTACTGGCTGCGCTGGGCTCACTGAGTGCCGGCGGAGCCCTCACGATAGGGTCAGGGGCGTTCACGAGCGTGAGCGCCAACCGCCAGGTCTCGGTCGAAGTGGCCGGCGACAACACGGCACTCCTCAGGATGACGCCCGTCGTCCACAAGATCGAGGGGTCGGATCCGGCGCTCGTCCACCAGAACGGCGACGGGACGCTGGACGTCGACGTGTCACAGGGTGGTGCCAGCGGCGTCAACGTCGATGCGACGACGTGGATCGGCACGCCGAACTGGGATCAGGAGAGCGGCTGGGTTCCGGTCGGAGACGACAACATCGACTGGGTCTCGAACCACACGTACACGCCGCGTGCGGCCTTCGGTATCGAGAACCGTGGCACTCAGGAGTACGAACTCACCTTCGAGTACGCGTACGCCGGCGATCCAGGGAACTCCGAGATTCGCTTTCACGTCTACGACGGCGCGTCTCCGGCGTTCGGTCCCGGCAATCCGACGTACTACGGTAGCCTGACCGGTGGCGGGTCGGTCACCGTCCCGACGGGCCAGAGTGGCGATTCGTTCGTCCTGGGCAAGCGGATCTTCAGCTCGATCGAGATCGACACCCACGGTGGGTCGACCAGCGACGATCTCTCGGGACAACTGACGATCACAGCCGAAACGCCGTGACTCACGAGACGCATCGCCATCGAACTGTTCGCCCACTCGGACACTGTGCGCCCCATCCGGGACGCACGGACGGCGGTTCGACTCCGCCGGTGGGTTTGCGACTGGTGACCGAACTGTGACACACAGACGGAAGTTCTTGCTCGGTGTGGGATCGCTCGCTGCCGGTGGGGCAGCCGCAATGGGTAGTGGTGCGTTCACGAGTGTGAGCGCGAACCGATCGATTTCTGTGGAAGTCGCTGGCGACTCGAGTGCGTTGCTGGGGATGCAACCGTCGAGTGGGCCAAACGGCGCGTACGCCTCCCTCGAGGGTGGAACACTCGGAATCGACTTTTCGAACTCTGAGTTCGACGCTTCAGGCGTTGGATCGGATTCAGTCTACCAGTTCGACGACGTCTTTCAAATCACCAATAACGGAACGCAGACCATCTACGTCTGGGCGTCGGTGGACTTTTCGGATGTTGGATTCGAGCCCGGAGATGTCTACTTCTACCCGGACGGGAACGAGGACAAGAAACTGCGCAACGATACCGACGAGGTTCTCGGCCTCGGTGTCGGTCAGGCCGCGAGTATCGGGGTCTACGTCGACTCGACAGCGGTGACCGACGGCGGGACGCTATCGGTGACTATCAACGCGACTGTTGACAAACCGGAATCGTCTGGCGCGGTCGATCCCGTCGGTGGGGACTTCGCGATCGTGACGACGAACCCGACTGAAAGCAACGAATACGGCTCACTCCAGTCGGCGATCGACAATGTCTCCGGGAGTACGATCCACGTCGAACCGGGAACCTACGAAGAGATCGCAGAGAACAGAGACGCCTATGGGACGACCAACAGCCCCTATTCGTTCGGTCTCTTCGTCGATGTCGATGGACTCACCATCCTCGGTGTCGACGAGAGCGGTGATCCGATTACCGACTCCGACGACGTGCAGGCAACGATCGTCTCACAGACCAGCTCGCCGTTCGGGACGAACGGCCCCTTCGTCGCGGCAGACGGTGTGACGATCCACGGCGTAGAGCTCCGGGCGAATCCCGAAGCATCTCCGAACAAGAACGTCGAGGTCTCGGGGGACAACTTCACCCTCAGACACTCTGTGGTCGTCCCGAACGATGGCGGCGGTGGCGTCTACTTCAACGACTCGGGAGTCCAGTCGTTCTCCTTAGAGAACAATCTGATCGAGGGTGGTGTGACCGTCAACAACGGGGCCGGTAACGACTCGTCCGCCTCCAACCGTGTCCTGCAGAACAATACCCTTTCGGAGGTCGGGTTCCAGGGCGCGATCGATCACATCGAGTGGTTGAACAAGGCAGCCGGAGGAGCCACGCTCGAAGACAACGAGTTCACTGCAGACGACACTCCTCCCGTGTGGGGGATCGGAACACTTCACGACGCACCGTGGCCCTGGGCGACGTGGATCGAGGCGAATAGCTTCGAAAACGGTGGCGTGCTCGCGTGGACTGGCAGTGACGCTCGTGCAACCACCTCCGAGTTCGAGTACGACTACGATGGTGACGAATCGGCAGAGACCGTCACCTATCCGACCAGAGAGATCGGCACGCAAATCAGTGAACAGCTCGACCGGGCAGCGACCGATGATACGGTCCTCGTCGCGCCCGGGTCCTACGAAGAGACGCTCACTGTCGACGAACGCGTGACGCTCGAAGGAGTGACCGATCCGACTGACGGTGATCCAGCTACTGTAGACGGGACAGTGTCGGTCCAGGCTGACGGCGCGACTGTTCGGAAGGTCCGGTTTGCGCCCTCAACTGTGTTCCAGCCCGGTGGCATCGATCCGAGCGTGCTGCTGGTCACCGGAGACGACGTCACAGTCGAGGCGAACCTCCTTGAGGGGATCCGGGCGGACAACACGACAGTTCCGGACGGGATAGACACTCCGGCCACGATCAACGCGATCCACGTGTTCGACGCCAGTGAGTCTCCCGTCGGTGGCGTCGTCGTCCAGGATAACACCGTCCGTGACATCGTCAACGACGGTGACGTCTCGAAAGAATGGCCACACTACGGTGGCGCATCGGCGATCAAGGTGCAAGGAACCGTCGACGGTGTCGATATCTTCGGAAACACTGTCGAGGACGTCTACTCTGCTGGATGGACCTGGGGGATCGTATCGACCCACACCACTACTGACGGCTACGGTAGCGTGTCACCAAAGAGTGTCGCTGTAGAGGGCAATTCGATCCGCCGGCTGAACACGGCTGGATCGCAGTTCAGTCCCACGACTGACCCGACGAGTGCGCCCTATCCAGGGAGCGCGTTCGGCGTCGACGGGAACGCAGACGCCGATCTGGTGTCGGTCACGAACAACAACTTCGTCCAGGTCCCCATCGGTGCCGTAACCAAGGACCCGGACCATACGCTCGACGTCACGCAGAACTGGTGGGGAGACGACACGGGTCCCGGGACGCTAGTCGGCAATCCCGTCGAAGATGCGAGCACAGGTGCGGTCGCGAACGGCGCAGGTAGTGCGGTCTCAGTGCAGGTCGAAGGCGGCTCGTTCCGCTTCGATCCGTGGTCGAGCAGTAGTATTTAGCGATCAGAATCCTGTCGACTTTCTTTCACAAAATCTACTGTTCGTGATCTTCACGATCGTTCTTCGTCTATGATAATGACTTTCTGATACGCTTCTCTGAGGTGATACCTCGCTGGCTCGTTGTCCGTCTGTTCGAGTGCTTCGGTGAGGTGTTCCTGAAGCGACGACAGATTCACCCGCTCGGTTGGTTCTTGCAGTGACATCCTCCCGTCCGAAGACTCGGACGGATCCTACCTTGTATTGGTGTGCGTGAACGCTGTTGGATGGCCATCACATGCACTCAGTCACTGCCATACCGCGGATGTCTACGGTAGTCAGAAGCGTTCAAGCACATCAATACAAGGGTCGTCGGCCCCCTCGTACGGAACAGAGCTTCCCTGCCGGAGCGTTGGATATCCGTGACCCGAACTGTCCTCCTCGTCGCCGCGCTCGTCGCCTCGACAGCCATGCTCGTCTCGACGGGAGCGGTCCCGCTGTCGATGGGGACCGACGACGTCGATCAGGTCGACATCGAGATGTCGCCGGCCGACGGACAAAACGGCAGGTATGCGGTGATCAACGACGCGGGCGAGATCGAGCTCATGCTCTCCAGTGCGAATCCGGATCTCGACGGCGGCGGTATCGCCGACGGCTCGCGGACGCCGCTCCATCGCGTGTTCACGATCACGAATACTGGAACCGGGACGGCGCGGATCTGGATCTCCGACGACGCGGAAGACGTCCGATTCTATCACGACGACGATCCGGCCGACAGTCTCGAAGGGCCGACGAACATGATCGAGTTGTCGCCGGCGGAGTCTGTGGCCGTCGGCCTCCTCGTCGACACCCGTGGCGAACACGACGTCGAGAGCGTTTCCGGGTTCACTGTTCACGTCGAACAGGAAACGCCGACTCCGACGCTGGAACCAACACCAGAGCCGACGCCGGAACCAACACCAGAGCCGACGCCCACGCCCACGCCGGAACCGACGCTGGAACCAACACCAGAGCCGACGCCGGAACCGACCCCGGAACCGACGCCAGAGCCGACTGTCACCACCACGGCCGGAAACGGACCCACGGGGCCGCCGAGTAGCGTGACGACCACGGTCGGGCCGACCGACTCCACGACGGACCCGGTCGAGTCACAGACGACCGACGACGACTCCGGTGGGTTCCCCGCAGAGATCGGCAGTCTCGATGCGACGCGGGCCGTGGGACTGCTCATATTGCTGTTGGTCGCTCTGGCGTCACTGACAGCCTATCGCCGGTATCGGGCCCGGTGACGGACGCGTGCCGGGCTGCTCGAATCGGTGGCGACGCGACCGCCAAGGATACAGGAGCGGGGGCCGATGGCCAACCTGAATCGGATGGCTGAGGACACGCTCGAGACCGACGAATCGCTGTGGCAGGCGTTGCGGCGCGGATTCCATCCGGTCGACGTCCTGCTGCTCGCGAGCGTTCCGGTCGCGATACTCGGCGTCTTTGCACTTTCCCCGGCGACTCGAGGGACGCTCGTGTTCCAGTACACGACCCCGTCGATTCCAACGGCGTTTACCGCCCCGTTCGTCCACTTCGATAGCGGCCATCTACTGTTCAATCTCGTCGGATACACGCTGGTCGTTCCGATCCTGTACGCGCTGAGTCTCGACGCCGGCGACGACTGGGAGTTTCGCGTCGTATTCGTCGCCCTGCTGGCGAGCAGCCCCATTTTGCTGTCGTATCTCAATCTCACAATCCTCCGCAGCGGCGTCACCTTCGGATTCTCGGGTGTCCTGATGGCCTACTACGGCTACCTGCCACTGGTCGTGGCAAAACACGCTACGACTCGGCTGCAACTCGGAGATACGCGCACTGCCGCACCCCTGCTGTTCTTTCTCGGACTTCTGCTTGCGACAGTTCAGTTGCTCAGGGCCGTCGTCGCGAATCCCGTCACTGTCGCCGTCGACGGTGCTCCTGCCTCCGTCACGTGGGTCCTCGTCGCGACGCTAGCGGAAGTAGTCGTGCTGTTGCTGCTCGTCATCGTGTTCTACTCGCTGTCGGGTTCCGGCTCGTATGAGCGACTCAGAGCTAGCGCCAGACGGGCGTTCGAGCGCGGCAGCCGAGCTGATCTGACCATCGTCGCTCTGCTGGTACTCGTCGCGATGCCGTTCGTGACGTTCCCGGTCGACCCGATCGCCGGACAGCGGGTGTTCAACCTCTACGTCCACTTCGTCGGGTACGCACTCGGGTTCATCTCGACGTACGTCTATCACACGCTGTAAACGGCTCACCGACGCGAATCCCCTCAATTATTTATCAACTGGGACATAACGACTGCACGATGGACTGGCGGGGTGTGCTCAAGAAGAGCGTGGGAGCGATACTCGTGGTCGTCGTTCTCGGGTTACTGGTAGGGCAGGTACTCGGCCAGCCAGTGCTGTTGAGCTACGTCACCAGCGAGAGCATGGCGCCGACCATCCAGACCGGCGACGGGTTCGTCGCCGTCCCCGCCGCAGTCGCCGGACCAGTCGAAGAGGGTGACGTGGTCGTCTTCGACGCCGAGCAGATCGAGGGCGGCGGGCTGACGACCCACCGGATCGTCGGTGAGACCGACCAGGGGTTCATCACGCGCGGGGACAACAACCCCTTTACCGACCAGGACAGCGGGGAGCCGCCGGTCAAGCGCGAGCAGATAGTCGCAGTCGCCTGGCAACCCGGATCTGACCCGATTGTCATCCCGTATCTGGGCACCGTCGTCGAGGGCGTCCAGGGGGTTCTGGAGACGCTGCAGCTCCGGCTCGCACAGCTGTTCGGCTCTCGGGCGTTGCTCGGTACGCAGGGCATCGCCTATCTCATCTTCGGGCTGACTGTCGTCCTGTACGCCCTCGACGTCTACCTCAGCAACGACAGGCGTCGCGACAGGGGCCGCGAACGTGACAGCGGGCTCAGTGCCCGTCTACTGATCGGAGTGATGGCCGCAGCGCTCGTCCTGGCGGCGACGGCGACGATGGTCGCGCCCGCCGGCCCGCAGTCCTATCAGGTCATCAGTTCGGAGTTCGCGTCCGAGCGCTCTGACATCATCCAGCAGGGGACCAGCGAAACACTGCAGTTCACTGTCGGCAACGGGGGACAGGTCCCCGTCTACGTGTTCTTCGAGGAGGGAAGCGAGAACGTCGACATCGAACCAGAGCGGTTCCGGGTCGGCGGCACCGACTACCGAAACGGGACTCTCACGCTCACTGCACCGCCCGAGACAGGCTCCTACCGGCTGTTTCTCACCGAACATCGATATCTGGCCTTGCTCCCGCAGTCACACGTCGAATCGTTGTACGCTATCCATCCGTGGGTACCTATCGTCGTCATCGACGCGCTAATCGGCGTCCCCTTCTACGTCGTCGGCGTCACGCTGGTCGGGACTGGACGCGTCCGCAGGCGATCCAGAGACGGACCCACTGCGACCGACCGCTTGCTCGCACGATTCAGATAGATGCGAATAGTTCTCCTCACAGGTAGATTCGAGAAAGAATACGGAATCGATTAGTGGGGATGACAAGAACGAGTGACACGATGGACGACGGGGGACTTCGCGTCCGTGCAGTCGCTGATGAGAACGTCGCAGTCGTGGTCGTCGTACTCGTCGCGCTGGTCGGACTGGGCGTTTTTATGACGTACGGGGCGTACGGGCAGACGAACGAACGGACGGAGACGACGGTCGACACGGAGGTGACCTGGACGTCGACCGGGCAGTTCGCCCACCAGGCGACCGTCATCAACGACACGCGAGTCTTCGACGTCGGGGAGACGCTGGAGAACCGCTCGGCGTACTTCCGGAAGATCGCGCCCAGACTGAACGGATCGTTCGTCTACAACTACACTTCCGACAGCGGCGAACTCACTGCAGAGGCATCGACGACGCTGGTGGTCCGGTCAGTCGCGGACGGGGGCCAGGTGACACAGCGAGACTACTGGCGGATCGAGCGCCCACTCGAGAAGACTACGGCGACGCTCGCGCCGGGCGAGACGCTCCGGCAGTCGTTCGCGCAGAACGTCTCCCGGCTCGAGAGAGAGATCGAGCAGATCCAGACCGAACTCGGGACATCGGCCGGCACCATCGAGACGACGTTCGTCACGAGAGTCCAACTCGACGGCACTCGCAGCGGACAGCCAGTCGAGACCAACCGGACCTATCGGTTGCCACTGACGATAGAGAACGACCTCTATCGCGTGAACGACAGCGGTCCGGTCGTGGAACGGGGTGAGCGAACTGTCCGGGACCGAGAGGAGGTTATGGTCCCGCCGGGTCCCCTGTGGCGATACGGCGGACCGCTGGCGCTATTCGTCGGGGTGGTCGGGCTGATCGGCCTGGGATACGGCCGCTACAGCGGACTGCTACTGGTCACCGAACGCGAACACGCGTACCTCGACTATCGCGCCGATCGCGCGGAGTTCGACGAGTGGATCTCTGAAGCTCGATTCCCGGCTGGTCGTGTCGAGGACGCCGATACCAGTATCGAGACGACGAGTCTCTCCGGGCTGGTCGATCTCGCGATCGACACCGACCGCCGCGTGATCGAGGTGGCAGACGACGAGTCCTATCTCGTGCTGGACGGCGACGTCGTCTACTACTACGACGCACCGACGCTGTCGGCGGCCGACGACCTGCTCGAGCCGAGCGACGCAGTCGCCAGCCTGACCGACTCGGAGACGGACGCAGAACGGGCGTCCGAACAGGCGCGAGACGACGAGGCCACGCAGGAAGCCGACGCTGACGGCGACGCCCAGTCAGTCTTCGAGCGGCTCCGCCACCGCGCCGACCTCGGTAGTGACGGTGCGTCAACGAGTGACGAATCCGCGAACGACAACGAGACTGTCGAGTCGAACAGCGGCCAAAGCGATGTTGACGAGACGCACAGTCACGAAAAAGACGTCGGCCGGGCAGGCGAAGACGACAGCGATGCCGACGCTGCGGGCGCAGATGACGACAGTGAAAGCGACGCCGAGGAGACGTGACGTCAGTCGTCGGCTGCGGCCTGCTCTTCTTCGCCGGGCCCGCCCTCGTGGGCCGCCGCGCGCTCGCGGAGCCGATCCGAAATCGCCGGCACGTCGTCTTTCGAGAGTCCACCGCGCGCCTCGATCTCCTCGACTGACATCGGGAAGGTTCGGAGATCGTAGTGGATGTCGATTCCGGCTTTCGCGCCCTGGCCCATCGCGACCGGGATCTGGTTGTGTCCCGGGGTGACGTCGCCGACGGCCCAGACGTTCTCGACGCTGGTCTTCCCGTGGTCGCCGACCTCGATCTCGCCGCTGTCGGTGAGATCACAGCCGAGCTGTTCGGCCAGTTCGGTATTGAACTCCGAGCCGTACATCGCGAAGCCGCCGCGGTACTCTCGCCGGGTCCCATCTTCGAACTCGATGGCTTCGAGCCAGCCGTCCGCGCCGTTCTCGACACTTTCGATCTCGGTGTCGATGACGTCGATCGGGTGGGCCTCGACCATCGCCTGGGTCTCGGCCGACCACGTCGGCTCGTCGCCGCGCAGGAGGATGTCGACCTCGTCGGTGAAGTTGAGCATGATCATCGCGACGTAGGCGACCGAGTCGCTGTGGCCCATCACGTAGACCGGTTCGTCGACAAACATGTAAGCGTCGCAGTGCAGACAGTAGTGCAGCCCTGCGCCAGTGCGCGGAAGAGGTGGATCGGGGCGTTTGTCGCTGAAGCCCGTCGCCAGGACGACCGCGTCGGTCTCGACGGTGACGTCACCGGCCTCCAGCCGGAAGCGGCCGTCGTCGAGGCGCTCTGCGGACTGGACGAAATCGCGGTAGTAGTCCGCACCGTATTCTTGAATCTGCTCGATCGCAGTCTGGAGGAACTCGTTGCCCGAGACGTCCTCGGTAACGCCGATGACGTTGTGGGTGTCTTTCATCATCGCCGCGCGACCGCCACCGCGGTTGATCATGGCCGTGTCGTGTCCGAGGCGGGTCGTGTACAGCGCGGTCGTCAGGCCGGCGGGACCGCCGCCGACGACCGTGACCTGATAGTGCTCGCTCATCGGCCTATCCTATCCGGCGGGCACACATAATTATCAGGTAAGCCGTCGCTCACCCGGTGACGTGGGTCATACTGCCCCGCGTCGGATCGATATCTGTTCCGTGTTGGCACGCCACATCAAAAAGAGCAGGCCATATAAGCGATGGTATCCTATACAGAGACGACTACCAGCGCCAGCGGCCCGGCGTGACCGCACATCCCCCATCACCAACTATGTCCAGCCGCGTATACCGACTCCATTCGACACTCGAACTGCCACTCGAAGATGTCTACGATCACTTCGAGGATCCAGACCTCCCCGAAGAGATCACAGACGTCGACATCACCCGTCGGAACAACACGCTCATCCTGAGTGCCGTCGCCGCCGACCAGGAGATGAGCAAGTACACCCCGACGGCTCAGCTCAAGGCCAGCGTCACCGAGAACCGCGTCTACGAGGAAGACCCCGAAGAGATGGAAGGACCGGGGTCCTCGATGGGCGGCGGCCCGCAGTGGGGTGCGCTCGAAGAGGAAGAAGAGGAGATCGAATCCGAACTCGTCGAGTACGCCTGCTTCAAAGGCGACCGCGAGACTGTCCTCCAGAACACGGCCGTCCAGTACCCGATGTTCACCGTTCTCTGTCAGATCGCCCGGATCGCCGAGAAGGGGACGCTGACGGCTATCGTCGCCAACGAAGACGACGAACTCGAAGCCGTTCGGATCGTCGACGGTGAAGAGCGTCCGGCGACGATCACCGTCACCGAAGACCCGAAAGAGGATCAGGGCAAGAACGGCGTCGACTGGCGCGACAACGAATTCATCAGCTAGTGTCGCTGCGGGGCTCGCAGGACGGATCGACCACCGGTATTTTAGCGGTCGTCTCCCGAACGATCCAGTATGAGCGACGAGGAGTCCCCGCCATCAGTCGACCAGCAACTGGCTGCACTCACCGACCGTCTCGACCGACTCCAGCGTGAACTGGAGCGGTCGCGGCGACCGCCACTGGTCCCGCGGCCGCCCCGGGCCGACGAACTGCGGCAGTTCACCACCGACGTGGCGATTCCGGGGATCATCTTGCTGCTGGAGACGAACGTCCGCGCACTCAGACTCCTCCAGCGGACGCTGCGAACGGCCGAGGCGAGCGAGTCGCGGGGTACTGCGGCGGCCGACCGCGCGAGCGAACTCGGCGCGGCTGCGCTCGCACGATTGGACGACGCGCTCGCCGAGGCACAGTCGGCGCTCGCGGCCGAGCCGCCGGACAGCGAAGCGCGCGAACTCCTCGACGACGCCCGTACTCTCCAGCAGGAGATCCAGGATCGACTCACTGACGAGGAACTCGACACCCTCGAAACTGGCCCCAGTGTCGACGTCGAAGCCGAACTCCGGTCGATCAAGGACCAGGTCGACAGCGACGACGAATAGTCAAATATAGACAATAATGATTTATTATTGTAGACGTGCTGGCTAGACGTACCCATGCCCGAGACCACTCGCGGCGGGCAGCGGCGTGTCGAACTGGTCGTCAGAGACGACCTCCCGGAACCGGTCGAGAGCCGTCTGGAGCGGCTCTCGGCACGACTCGACCAGCTGGTAGCGGCCTCGGAGATCGACTCCTACGCACGCTATCGCTGGTCGAAACACCAGTCGTTCGACGCCGCGGAGTCGCGCTATGTCTCGTTTCGTGAGTGGGCCCGAGACGCTGGCGTCCAACTTTCGCCCGGATTCGACAGCCGGGCGTGTTACTCGATGGTGACTGGCGAGTGCGAGCAATCGCTGGTGGTCCCAGTCGTCTGCCTGGCCGTCTACGACGGCGACGAGATCGAGGCAGTCTACCCGCACGTCGGGGCCGAACCACGGACGGTCGCGGACGGTCTCGCTGCACTCTCGGGGCCCGTTCACGACTCGCTTCCCTCGACCCCGGAGTCGGGAACGGCCGACTGACCGCACTCAACTCGCGCGTTTCGAACGTCCCACACCACCAGCACGCATGACACCATCCACCGATGTCCACCTCGAACTGTACGTCCGAACACACCTCCCCGACCCCACTCGCGCCAGACTCGACGCCCTCCAGTCGGAACTGGAGGCTCTGGTAGACGCCCGCGGCTGGACCGTCGGCGTGACCCGCTGGCCGGCCAAGGTCGAACTGACCGACGACGAAGCGACCGACTCGGTCGTCGAGCACGTCTATTCGGCGTTTTCGGCCTGGGCGAGACAGGTCGACGTTTCGCTCGACCCGTGTTTCGAAACGCGGCGCTGTTATAGCTGGACGAGTGGCGACCCCTGTGACGCCCTCGTCTTGCCGGTCGCGTGTCTGGCGATCACCCGAGACGACGATCTCGAAGTGGTCTATCCCCACCGTGACGACGACGGCGTGCGGACGATCGCCGACGCGATCGACCGGATCCGGGCCGACGAGACTGCCATGACCGGCCGTGAACGTACCCGGTCAGAACTGACGCCCTAATCGACGCGGCGGAACCGATAGCCGTCCCAGCGTTGACTGTCCGGCTCGCGGATCCCCGCCTCGGGGTCGCGCAACTGTTCGACGTAGACCGCTTCGACCGTGTCACCGATCTCGACTGTCCCCGCTACTTGACCGATCGCACGCACCTGTTGGTCGTCGACCTCGAAGACGACAATCGCGAGCGTGTTCGGCTCGCGAACGCCGGGCGGCGTGGCCGTACTCTCGGTCCAGGTGACGACCTCACCAACTCGATCGGACAGATCGACCGTCTCGGTCTGGGTCTCGCCACACTCCGGACAGCACGGGTGGCCGGGATACGTGAGGTGGCCGTTCGGACAGCGGTGAGCGAGTAGGCCGGGCCGGTCGTTCTCGTCCCCACTCGCCGCATTGTCGCTCATCGTGCCCCCTCCAGCACCGTCGTCGTCACGCAGTTTCCGAACCCCCCGACGTTACACGCCAGGGCGACGTCGGCGTCGACCTGCCGCTCGCCCGCGCCGCCGAGCAGCTGCTCGTACAATTCGACCACCTGTGCGACGCCACTTGCTCCGAGGGGATGGCCCTTGGACTTGAGTCCGCCCGAGGGATTGACCGGCAGGTCGCCGTCGAGCGTCGTCACACCCTCCCGAGCCAGTTGCCAGCCCTCCCCCCGCTCGGCGATCCCCAGGGCTTCCAGTTGTAGCACTTCGAGGATGGTGAACATGTCGTGCAGTTCCGCGACGTCGACCGCGTCGATTTCGCGGTCGGCCATCGCCAGTGCCTCGTCACCGCTTTCGGCGACGCCTGCCATCCACGTCGGCTCGGCGCGCTCGTGGACGACGTGGGTGTCGGTCGCCCCTGCGATTCCCGAGACGACGACGTAGTCGTCCGTGTGTTCTGCGGCCACCTCGACTGGGCAGAAGAGCAACCCCGCCGCGCCGTCGGTGATGGGGCAGAAGTCGTACAGCCGCAGGGGGTCGGCGACGATCGGACTCTCGAGTACCGTCTGGACGTCGATCTCTCTCTGGAACTGGGCGTGGGGGTTCATCGCGCCGTGGGCGTGGTTCTTCACCGCTACTTCGGCGAGACTCTCCCGCGGTGCGTCGAAGCGGTCCATGTACCGGCGGGCGGTCAGTCCCGCAAAGCTCGGCAGCGTCACGCCGTGTTTGTACTCGACAGGATGGGTGAGCGAGGCGATGACGTCCGTGGCCTCGCCGGTCGAGCGGTGGGTCATCTTCTCGCCGCCGACGAGGAGGGTGCAGTCGCTCGCGCCGCTGGCGATCGACTGCCAGGCCGCGTAGACCCCCGCGCCGCCCGAAGCACTCGTCTGGTCGACGCGCTGGGTGTAGGTCCCGATGAGTCCGAGATCGTGTGCCAGCGCGTTCATCACGCCGGTCTGCCCCTCGAACTCGCCGCTGGCCATGTTCGAGACGTAGCAGTGTTCGACCGCCTCCCGATCGAGTGGCGCGGCGTCGAGGCACGACTGGCCAGCCTCGGCCAGTAGATCCCGTATCCAGCTGTCGTGCTCGCCGAAATCTGTCATCGACGCGGCGACGATAGCGACGTCCATACCGGGGTGTCGACCGGGGAGTGCCTTGTTCTTGTGGTCACTGTGGATAGCTGTCGAGGCGCGCTCGAAGCTACGGCAGCAGGAACCAGACCATCGCGGCGGCAGAGCCGAGCGCGATCACGCCGAGCAGCAACTGGTTGCTCGCGAAGGTGTCCGACAGCTCCGCCTCGCTCATATCCGAGAGGAAGTACTTGCCGCGGGTGTCGCCCCTGCCGACGATTGTCTCCTCCCCGTCTCGCGTCGCCGTCCCGAGGACGTAGACGCCGTCGCCGGGTGTGAGCGTCTCCGCGCGATAGGTCCGCCGGTCGTCCGTGTCGAAGTCGATCAGGGTGCTGACGCCGTCGGCCCGGATCGAGACGCCGGCCCGCTCGGTGCCGCCCTGATCGCTCTCGGTTCCCTCTCTGAGGCTCGTCAGCCGATCGTCGTGGCCTCGTAGCGTCTCTTTGTGCCGGTTCGACCCAGACATCTTGAGCGTCGCGCCCTCGGGATCGACGCGGATCGTGCCGCCCTCGTCTTCGAGGTCGAAGACGGCCTCGCGGCGACCACTCGCGATCGTCCGGTCCTGGATATCGCCGTCGGCGTCCAGCTCCTGCTTCGTGAGTTCCCAGTCGACCAGCACCGCCTCGTCGTTCGAGAGCGGATCACGGACGGTCTCGCGGGCCCGAACCGTGCCTTTCAGTTCGACCAGTCCCTCCAGCACCTGATCGGAGCGAGTGGTCTCGGTCTCGGCCATCCGACGGGTGCGACGCCGCTGGCTGACGAACCCGTAGCCTGTCAGGGCCGCGAACACGGCGAAAAAGCCGGCGATCGCGAGGTTCGTCATCGGCGCTCACCGCGGCGACATGGAGTATGTATCGTTCGAGACATCGATACCAGACCGACTCCCAGCAGTCGATATAGCTCTACGGGCGTGAGAGTCACTTGAGAGAATCGGCTCACGAGTCGGCCGTCGACACTGCTGCTCTCCGCTGGACTACTCGCGCACGGGAGCGCTCGTGAGCCGGCCGTCGACAATGCTTCTCCCGGCTGGACTGACTGCGCATGAACGCGCAGTCGTGTCGGCCGTCGATAATTCAGGTCTCCCGGCTGGACTGCTCGCAGACGAGACTGCTCGCGAGCCGGCCGTCGACAACTCAGTCGTCAGCAGTTACTGCATTGCGTTGCAGATCGTCGACCAGTTCGTCGACAGCCTGGTTGACGTCGACGATCTGTCCGGTTTGATCGTCGATCTCCTCGACGACGTCCTCGACTTCGTCCGCTATCTCCTCGGCGTTCATCGTCGATTGGTCGACCATACTCGCCACTTCCTCAGCGGAAGCGGCCTGCTGGTCGGTGGCGCTCGCGACTTCCTGGATTCCGGCGTTGATCTCTTGGACGGCCTCGCCGAGCGATTCGAGGATCTCCATGGCTTCTCCAACCGTGTCGATCCCGCGGTCGATCTGCTCGTTGCTTTTTTCCAAACTGCGCACGGCGTTGTCAGTGTCGTCCTGGATGTCGGCGACCATCCCTTCGATCCGCGATGCCTCTTGCTGGGCCTGCTCGGCCAGGGACTTGACTTCATCTGCGACGACGGCGAAGCCCTCGCCGGCTTCCCCGGCACGGGCGGCCTCGATCGAGGCGTTGAGCGCGAGCATGTTCGTCTGGTCGGCGATGTCGTTGATGATCTCGACGACCTCGTCGATCTCTTCGACGCTGCGCTGGATCGTCCTGACGTCCTGGCTGACGCTGTCGGAGGCGTCATTGATCGACTCCATCACGTCGATCGTCTCGTCGGCGGCCGCCTGCCCACGCTCGGCCAGTCGTTCGGCTTCCTGGCTCGACGCCGAAACCTCCTCGGTCGAGGAGGCAACCTCCTCGATGGCCGCACTGAGGTTCGAGACCTCGTTCGCGACCTTGTCCATCCCCGTGTACTGTTCGGCGGTCAGGTCTTTGATGTAGTCGGCTCGCTCGGCGATCTCGACCGAGGAGTTCTCCAGTTTGGCGATCGACGTCTGGATCTCGCTGGCCGCCTCGTGGTCGTAGCCCGCGTCTCGGTCGATGTTCTCTTCCAGTTCGTCGACCTCTTGGTCGATATCTGAGTCGATGCCGGAATCTGCCATGCCAAACAATTCTAGTATATTCTTGAATAACTATCGTGGGCAAATAGTTAGGTACTCTCAGAGTTCGCCCTTCGTCGAGGCCACGTCGCTGCGGCGCTCGTCGATCCGGGTCGCGTCGTCGAGACTGCGGGCGAGACACTTGAACAGCGCCTCGATTTCGTGGTGGGCGTTGTCGCCCTCGATTTGGGCGTGGAGGGTGAGTCCGGCGTTCATCGCCAGTGACATCGCGAAGTGCTCGGCCATGTGGCTCGTAAAGTCTCCCACGGAGTCCTGGGAGAACTCGCCGTCGAATTCGAAGTACGGCCGGCCCGAGATGTCGAGGACGATCCCTGCGACCGCTTCGTCCAGCGGGACCTTCCGGTCGGCGTAGCGGACGATACCTCGCTTCTCGCCCAGCGCCTCCGCGAAGGCGTCGCCGAGCGTGATCGCGACGTCCTCGACGGTGTGGTGGTCGTCGATCTCCAGGTCGCCGTCACACTGGACCGTGAGGTCGAACAGGCCGTGCGTGGCAAACGAATCCAGCATGTGATCGAAGAAGCCGATCCCCGTCTCGACGGTCGAGTCACCGTCGCCGTCGACGTCGAGGACGACCTCGATGTCGGTCTCGGCAGTCTCGCGCGTGACGGCTGCGGTTCGGTCGGTCATATCTCGATTCACGCCGGCCCCAGTGAAGAATGTGACTGGTCTTCGTCACTCCCACCCACGTCAGATATTGGGATCGATCCGTCGGGCGATCACGACTGTGGGCGCGACGAGAAGGGTGAGCGCGAGCGGGATCCACATCGCGGATCTGATGGAACTGGCGTCGGCCAGCACGCCCATCGCGACCGGAACGATCGCGATGCTCACCGACGCCGTGGCGGTCGTGAGACCGTTGATCGGCCCGCTGTACTCGGGCGCGACCTGGGTCCCGAACGCCAGCAGCGTCGGGAAGATCCCCGAGACGAGTGCGCCGAGGACCGCGACCCCGGCGAACGTCGCTAGCCCGTCGGCGACGAAAAAGGTCCAGAGGAACGTCGGGACGATCAGCACTTCCAGGATGACGACCAGCGGGCCGTAGCCGACCCGTTCGGCGATGATCGTATAGACCAACCGACCCGGGACGTACGCGACGAGGAACACACTCAAGAGGAGGCTCGCTGTCTCCTGGCTGAACCCCGCAATCTCTCTGCCGAAGGTCGACAACCAGATGAACATCGCGCCTTCCAGACCTGTGTGAAAGACCAGCGCGATGGTCGTCGCTGCGACCGCGGGCATCTGCAGGAGGGCTTTCGCTGCCCCGATGTCGAGCTGAGCCTCCGCATCGACCTCCGGCGGCCGCAGCCGCCAGACCAGGAGTGCGACGAGGCCGAACGCCACCGCCAGCCCACCGTATGCGTAGCGCCAGTCCCCCTGTGCGACTGCCAGGCTCAACACCGCCGGTCCGGCGGCCGCGCCGACCGCCCAGGCCATATCGTAGAGATTGAACACGCGCCCTCGAGCATTCGGATAGAGGTGGCCCAGCAACGGCCTATCGAGCCCTCGCGAGACGCCGGTTCCGAGGCCGCGGACGACGAGAAAGCCGAGATACGCGACGAAAATCGGGGCCAGCGCCATCCCGACGACTCCCACCATCGTCAGTGCGACGCCCGCGAAGAAGTACCGACGGGTGTCGACTCGCCCGGCGACGGCTCCGATGCCCAAGACTGTCAGTGCAAAGCCGAGCGTCCCGGCGGGGCTGACCAGTCCCTGCAAGCTCTTGGAAATTCCCCACTCGGTTTCGAGAATCGGGAGCAGCGGACCGCGCATCTGCAGGCCGAGTCCTTCGAGCGCCACGAACAGGACGATCGCAGCCGTCCACAATCGCCGGGATCGAACCGCCCGCTCGTCGGTACTCGACTCGTCCATACTCAGATTCACCCCGTGGGTGAGAAAAGTCTGTTCGTCCGCTCTTCGTTGCCTTCGAACCGATTGGGAATCACTCAGCGACGGCGGCCATCGCGTCTTCGAGCGTGAATGCACCCTCGTAGAGCGCACTACCGACCACGACTGCGGCCGCGCCCGCGTCTTGCAGGGCCCGGACGTCCTCGATCGTTGCGACCCCGCCGCTGGCGATTACGGGGATGCCGACGGCATCGACGACGCGCCGGACTGGTTCCGTGCGGACGCCTTCCAGTTGCCCCTCGACGTCGACGTCAGTGAAGAGGATCCCGCCAGCGCCCAGCTCCTCGTAGCGGCCGGCCGCGTCGGCGGGATCTAACCCTGTGCCTTCGGTCCAGCCCGAAACGACGACCTCGCCGTCTTTGGCGTCGAGGCTGACGAGCACACTTTCGGGATGTTCCTCGCTGATCTCGGCGACGATCTCGGGGTTCTCGACGGCGGCCGTCCCGAGAATCACGCGATCGACGCCAGAATCCAGGAGGTCGATCGCGCCCTCGGCAGTGCGGATTCCACCACCCAGCTGGACGTCGACGTCGACTGCGTCGAGGATCGCCTCGATCGCGGGGGCGTTCTCCCGTTCGCCTTCGAACGCGCCGTCGAGATCGACCAGATGGAGCGTCTCCGCGCCGGCGTCGACCCATCGCCGGGCGGCTTCGACGGGGTCGCCGTAGGTCTTTCCCGTGCCGCGCTCGCCGCCGACCAGCTGGACCACTTGCCCGTCCTGCATGTCGACTGCCGGGATCACCTCGAACGTTTCGAACGCCCGGTTCATTCGTCGAGTTCCTCGCGGAGGCGGCCGTTTACGTCACTCGGATCCGCACTCCCTCCCGTCTTTTGCATGACCTGGCCGACCAGGAAGTTGATCGCGCCGCCCTCGCCGCTGTGATAGTCCTCGACGGCGTCGGGGTTCTCTTCGATGGCTTCCTCGACGGCTTGCTGGACTTCGTCTCCCGAGGACTTGCCTAGACCCTCGCGCTCGACGACCGTCTCGGGGTCGTCGCCCTCGTCGAGCATATCCCGGAGGACGATCTCACGGGCGTTCTTGGCGGTAATCTCCTCGTCCGCCACGAGTTCGACGAGCGTTGCGACCTCGTTCAGTCGATCTTCGATGTCCGTGATCGCCATGTCGCGGTAGTTCAGCTCTCCGAGGAGGTTGTCCGCGACCCACGTCGCCACCAGGTCGGCGTCGTACTCGCTGGCGAGTTCCTCGTAGAAATCCGCGACCTGTTTCGTCGAGGTGAGTTTCGAGGCCGCTTCTTCGCTCAGGCCGTACTCGCTCTGGAAGCGCTTGCGTCGGGCGTCCGGGAGTTCCGGAATCGGAATCGTCTCCTTCCAGTCGCTGACCTGCAACGGCGGGAGGTCGGCTTCCCGGAAGTACCGGTAGTCCTTCTCCTCTTCTTTCGAGCGCATCCCGACGGTGTTGCCGTGGGTCTCGTTGAAGTGCCGCGTCTCCTGTTCGACCGCCCGGCCCGACTCGATGAGTTTCTTCTGGCGGGAGGCTTCGAACGAGAGCGCTTGCTCGGCACCCTTGTGACTGGAGATGTTCTTGACCTCCGTGCGGTTGGCTTCCTCCAGTACGTCCTCGCTAATTTCGCCATCCTCCCCGACCTCTGCGGCGTCGACGACCGAGAGGTTGGCGTCGATCCGCAGTGAGCCGTCGCGGGTGGGGTCGAACACGCCCAGGTATTCGAGGACCTCTTCGAGCTTTTCGAGGAAGGCCCGCACTTCGGCGGGGTCGCGGAAGTCCGGCCGAGTCACGATCTCCATCAGCGGCGTGCCCGCACGGTTGTAGTCGATCAGCGTGTAGTCCGCCCGATCGATCGAGCACGTCCGGGCTTCCAGGCTCTCGGTCCCCTCGCGGACGTGTTTGATCGAGCCGGGATCTTCTTCGAGGTGTGCTCGCCGGATCCCCACGGAACGGCGGCTGCCCTCGTGGCTGAACTCCAGTTCGCCGTCCTGACAGATCGGGGCGTCGTACTGCGTGATCTGAAAGTTCTTCGGCAGGTCGGGATAGTAGTAGTTCTTGCGGTGGAAGGTGGTCTCCTCGGGGATGTCGGCGTCGATGGCCTTCCCGATCTTGACGGCAGCCTCGACGGCTCCCTCGTTGAGCACCGGGAGTGATCCCGGAAGGCCCAGACACACCGGACAGGTGTGGGTGTTGGGCTCGTCGTCGCCGACGTCGGTCGAGCAGCTACAGAAGATCTTCGTCGCCGTCTCGACCTGAACGTGGACCTCCAGGCCGATGACGACCGCCAGTTCGCGGGATTCGGCGGCTTGGGCAGTCATTATCCTCGGTTCGTGAGCGGTGGGCTAAAGACTAACGAACGGTCCCGCGACGATCGAACTTTCGGCACCGGTCGACGGCCCGCAGCCGATCACCGCAACAGAACGAGCGCGTCCTCGCCGTTGTCGTAGTAGTTCGGGATCGTCCGGCAGTGCTCGAATCCAAAGGAGCGATACAGACTGCGTGCCCGGTCGTTGGTCGCTCGCACTTCGAGTTTCACCGAGTCGACGCCCTGGGAATCGAGGATCGTCAACGCCTCACTCAGCAGCCGTTTGCCGATCCCCTCACTACGGAACTCCGGGTGCACCGCCAGGTCCTTGACGTGCCCGAGCGGCGTCCCGTGGTTCGGGATGGCGTCGGCCACGACGTAGCCGACGATCCCCGAGCGGTCGACGTGGTCGTGACCGCTGTCGGATGCGCCCGTTTCGGCCACGAGAAATCCTGGCGTCTCCAGGAACTGCTCGAACGCCGAGAACGGCCACGGCTGGGGAAACGACGCCTGCTCGATCTGGAACACTGCCAGGAGGTCGGCACGCACCGCCTGGCGGATGGTCGGGCTCGGCGACTCGGCTCCCGGTGCGGTCGTCGTCACAGGAGGGAGTTGAACCTCTCGAAATATATGGCTATTGTCCCTGAAAGTCACGGACTCCGCCACGTTGGCCGCAAAGTTCTTAAATATCGGCGGCCAAGACTGAGTTGCACCCAGTTTTGGGTGCCACCCCAACACCCCCCACCCCCTCTCTACCCGTTTTCTGTGTACTGATCGTCCAGCCACTGCCACGTCCAGCACGTGAGTCACGACACGAAAATCGGCAGCGGCTAACGTGTTCTCGTCTGTGAAAAAACGGCGTCGGTATCTAATTACAGGACCTGCGAGGTCAGTACCTTTCGTCTCAGATCAGTCGTCGGAGGGCGCTGCCGGCTGACGACAATTCAGTCGTCGGAGGGCGCTGCCGGCTGACGACAGGTCAGTCGTCAGCGGGCGTCGCGCCGTCTTCCTGCTCGTACTGCTTTTTCGTGTGCGACAGTTTGCCACCGTCTGCGAGGATTTCGCGCTCGCGAGCGGAGGCGTCGAGGTGGCCGGTCGCTTCCCAGTCGTCGTTGACGCGGATGGTGAACTCTTCCTGACCGGAGCGGACGGCCTCGGCGACGTCGTCGACGATTTCGATGTCGTCGCCCTGCTCGATCTTCGCGTAGGTGTCCTCGTCGATCTCCAGGGGCAGGAGGCCGAAGTTGAACAGGTTCGCCTTGTGGATCCGGGCGAAGCTCTGGGCGAGCACGCCTTCGACACCGAGGAACATCGGACAGAGGGCCGCGTGTTCACGCGAGGAGCCCTGGCCGTAGTTCTCACCGGCGACGAGGAAGCCGCCGTCGCTCTCCAGTGCGCGGTCGGCGAAGCTCTCGTCGACCCGCGAGAGGGTAAACTCCGAGAGTTTCGGGATGTTCGACCGGTACATCAGGATGTCCTGTGTCGCCGGGATGATGTGGTCGGTCGTGATGTTGTCCTCCATCTTCAGGAGGGTCGGCCCTTCGAGCTTGGAGTCGAGCGGGTCCTTCAGCGGCACGTCACCGATGTTCGGCCCCTTGACGAGCCCGTCGTCGACGGCCTCGTCGGGCGCGATGAGGTCGGCCTTCGAGCCGTCGTAGGCGTCGGGCAGTTCGAAGCCGGGTGCGTCGAGGTCGCCGAGTTCGTCGGCCAGGTCGCGCGGGTCGACGATCTCGCCGGCGAGCGCCGCGGCGGCTGCGACCTCGGGCGAGCAGAGGTAGACGTTGTCGTCTTCCAGACCCGAGCGGCCCTCGAAGTTGCGGTTGAAGGTCCGCAGTGACACCGAGTCGCTTGCGGGCACGTGGCCGATCCCGATACAGGCACCGCAGGTGGATTCGGAGAAGTTGACCCCGGCGGCCATCAGTTCGGCGGCCCAGCCGTCACGTGCGAGCATCTCGCTCGCCTGCTTGGAGCCGGGCGCGACGATCATCTCGGTCTTCTTGTCGATCTCGCGGCCTTCGAGCATCTTCGCGGCCGGGAGGATGTCCTCGTAGCCACCGTTGGTACAGGAGCCGATCATGACCTGCTCGACGTCCTGGCCCGCGGCCTCGCGGACGGGGACGACGTTGTCGGGCATCGACGGCTCGGCGATGAGCGGCTCGAGCTCCGAGAGGTCGACGACGATCTCGTCGTGGTATTCTGCATCTTCGTCGGGGCCGACCTCTTCGAAGGCATCCTCGCGACCCTGTCGGGCGAGGTAGTCCTTGGTCTTCTCGTCGGTCGGGAAGATCGAGGAGGTCGCGCCGAGTTCGGTCCCCATGTTGGTGATCGTCGTTCGCTCGGGCACCGAGAGGGTCTCGACGCCGGGGCCGGTGTATTCGAGCACCTTGCCGACGCCCCCCTTCACGGAGAGGCGGCGCAGCATCTCGAGGATGACGTCCTTGGCGGTCGCCCACTCGGGGAGTTCGCCTTCGAGTCGGACGTTGACGACCTCGGGCATATCGATGTAGTACGCGCCGCCACCCATCGCGACGGCGACGTCCAGTCCGCCCGAACCGATGGCGAGTTCGCCCAGACCACCGGGAGTCGGTGTGTGCGAGTCGCTGCCGAGCATCGTCTTGCCGGGGGCGGCGAAGTTCTCCTTGTGGACGTTGTGACAGATACCGTTGCCGGGTCGCGAGAAGTGCGCGCCGAACGTGCCCGCCGCAGAGCGGAGGAAGCGGTGGTCGTCCGTGTTCTTGAAGTCGAACTGATAGGTCTGGTGGTCACAGTACTGCGCTGCGAGTTCCGTCTGGACCTCTTCGAGGCCGAGCGCCTCGAACTGCAGCCATACGAGAGTTCCTGTCGTGTCCTGCGTGAGGACCTGATCGATCTCGATCCCGATCTCCTCGCCGGGTTCGAGTTCACCTTCGACGAGATGATCGGAGAGGATCTTTTCCGTGAGTGTCTGTCCCATAACGTGCTGTAATCGTCCGCCGACGGATATAAATCCCGCGTGTTGCCACGAATAATGCCCCGCCCACGTCTTGCGGTTTTGTTAGTTGATAGGTATTGACGATGAACGTTGGCTCTGCGATCAGCAGGGTTTTGTCGTCGCCTGTGCCCTGTAGGAGCATGTTCCGGAGTGGCCGATTCGTGGCCGAGCACCTCGAAGACGTCCAGCCAGCGCAAGTCCAGCCCAACGGCGTCGACCTGACGCTCGATGCAGTGTTCGAGCAAGTCTCGCCGGGGCGAATCAGTACCGACGGGAAGACCATCGGTGACCGGAAGGAAGTCGACGCAGCGAACGACGTCTTCGCGCTCGAACCGGGTGGATACGTCGTCCGCTACGCTGACCAGATCAGGATTCCCGAAGATCACGTGGGGTTCCTGTATCCTCGGTCGTCGTTGCTGCGAAATTCGTGCATGCTCGATACGGCCGTCTGGGACGCCGGCTACGAGGGCCGCGGTGAGGGATTGCTCGAAGTGCATCACGACATCGAAATCGAAAGAGGGGCTCGAATCGCGCAACTGGTGCTCGCGCGTGCGAGCCACGATAGTACGTACACTGGTTCGTATCAGGGCGAGAACATCCATCGAGAACCGGAGTGAATCGAGTCTGAAGACATTTGCCGTCCGTCGATCCATTCGGTCGCCTTGCCCACATATAAACGCTTGAATATACAGGTCACATCACTTTATGGACATCTTGAGTACAGTTGAAATGGTGTTGGGAGAAACCGGATGACGTGCCTCTGACATGACTCTCACCGGCCACCCTCAACACCGATGTGGATTCGGGGATTCCATACCCCGTTCTTGAGGACTCTACACGTACAGTGACGATCATCTCGTCAGTAGTGCACCTTCCGGGGTCGAATAGTGACACGAGTCACATCCGTCTCAACCGATGGGCCGGCAGTTGCGTTGTTTCCATCTCGAAAGGAAATTTACCCTCGGGAAAGCCCAGACGTCGAAATCCACGGGAGCGTTCTTTCTATCTGATACGCGAGGACGCGGCCGAAAGCGAGACAGAGGGGTGGCTTGCGCCCGAGCCAGCGGACGAAGTGATTGTCGCCGAGGTTCTCGATTCGACCGATCTCTCGCGTGAGGACGTCGAACCGCTGGGCGAGCACGTCGATTTCGAGCGATTGCACGAACTCCTCGCTGGCGATTCCGAGGCGGACACGCTCACGTTTACTGTCGAAGAAATCGAGGTGACAGTTTCTGCCGACGGATCCGTGACTGTCTCGCCCTGAGCCGCGAAAACGCTTTTTCGTTGGGGCGAGAGGTACGGAGTATGACTCGGATCGCGTTGATCGCCCACGACGACGAGAAACCAGAGATGATCGACTTCGCGAGCGAGCACCAGTCCTACCTGCAGGACATCGAGATCGTGACGACCGGGACCACCGGCAAGCGAATCGAGGACGAGGTGGGGATCGACGTCGACCGCAAGCAGTCCGGCCCGCTGGGTGGGGACCTCCAGATCGGGGCGGAAGTCGCCGACGATAAACTCGATGGGATCATCTTCCTGCGAGATCCCCTCACGGCACAGCCACACGAGCCGGACATCTCGGCGTTGTTGCGGATCTGTGACGTCCACGACACGCCGATGGCGACGACCAGAAAGTCGGCGGAGTATCTGCTGACGGGCGTCGCGCTGGAGGACGGCGTCGAACTGCAGTGAAAAACCGGTATCGGGATGCGCCCAGTTAGGCGCTCGTGACGTTCTGACCGATGATACTGATATCGGCGGGTCCGCCCATGCCACCCGATTGGGCTCGGCCGTCGATAGTGACGCAGTCACCCTCTTCGACAGCGTGTGAGCCTGACGCTGGCATGATGAATGCCTTGCCAGTCCCGTCGTCGATCGCGAACGACACTTGGCTCGTTTCGACGACTTCACCTTCGACCGAGACGCCGGTGGTTCCCGGTTCGAGATTCTCTATTTTCGAGTCCCCAGGTCCACAGCCGGACCCACTGCCCCCACCCAGAGCGGAGCAGCCCGCGAATGCGGAGAGGACGACCAATGCAGCGACGACTCCTGTGAGTCGCGTCGTGTGTGTCCGCATCTGCCTGCGTTGCTTCTCGGATAACGATATAAATGAATTTCCATCCACTGTGAAAATCGGCGGCCGTCATTCGAAATCCTTTTTTCTGGGTCCCCCTCACGTTGGAGTGCGCGCCGCCTTAGCTCAGACTGGGAGAGCACTCGACTGAAGATCGAGCTGTCCCCCGTTCAAATCGGGGAGGCGGCATCATACTCACGGTTCAAATGCCCACGGAGCGGTGCGTGGGCGACCCCCTCAGATTTCCTCACGACCAATTCGTTAAACTCGACTCGGTACTCTTCGCGTCCCGCGCGGATTCTCGTCTGTGTTCCAACTGAGAAGAGGATGGAAGTCACAATCCTTCACCCGGGGGATTCCGACGGTATAGAGGCTGGTTGTAAACTAAAATGCGGAAACTCTTTTAACTGTTAAGACAATATAGTTTACAAGGATGCTTACGAAGGCCGGGCTCGCTATTCTAGACGTGCTAAGTTCCGGGGCGGACGCAACCGCACAAGAGCTGGCCGCAGAAACCGGGTATAGTCGCAAGCAGGTCTACCGCGTCGTTGACGACTTACTCGACAAAGGGGTACTGGACGAGTCCAGAGCGCAGCACAATCAGCGTGTCCTGCGCGCCTCTGATGATCCGATTGTCGAAGCGTACCGGGACCTGACATCGAACCTCGGGCACGTGGACTGGGCGGACCTCCTCTCACCGGCCACGATACAGGTCTGCTGGTACCTTGATGAACCACGCCGCATCACCACGATCGCTGACCGATTAGGAATTACGCGACAGGCTGTCCACAAGGCGTTATCCCCGTTGAAGAACCGAGCGATGCTCGCTCCCGCCGGCCCAGAGTACGCACTCGCCGACGACCTTCACCCCTTACTCGAATTCGCCAACACCGTCGTCAGGCATGGCCACCGCAACCGTGTTCGGCGACTCGCGCCCAGTGCCACAATTGCGTGGTATGACCCGAAACGCGCGCTCGTCCAAGTACAAACCTCCGAAGACACGGAGAAACTCCAGAACGCCGACGACTGGGATGTGACTGGGTTAGCGGAATTCCAGGCGTACGGCCTGCAGTTCTTCCTTGCAGGGGAACCCGCTTTCTGGTACGCGCCAGACGACGATCTCACTCTTGCAGACATCGTTTGCCATACGCTCGTCCTCAACACTGACTCCCGACGCGTGAGCTACGCGATGCTGCTCATCGAACAGGAACGAATCGAACAGGAAACACTCACCGAGACTGCGACCTGGTACGGTCTGGACTCAATGATACCCCGGATGTATCGTCTTATAGACGAAGGCACCGACGCCGCCGATGAGATGGAGGCGGGAAGTCCCTTGCCGGGGGCTCAAGAATACGCGGCGCTGAAAGACCAGTATGGAGTCGCATAAATGACCGTCTTTAGTGGCGAAGAGGCCATCAAGACGTTTCTTGCCGAATTTGACGAGTGGCTCTCAGAATCGGTGGACGTGTACCTCCTTGGCGGGTCTGCAATGACAGTTCGCGGGCTGAAAGACCAAACCGAAGATATCGACTTGGCCCTCGGCGTGCCAACCGAATTCGAACACGTCTACCACGCCCTTCGAGAACAAGGGTTTCAGGTGACGGGTGAGCCGACCGCTTCATTCGAAGGGGTTGGAAAAACGGTTGAGCTCCACCATCCCGACCGCGGGTTTCGGGTTGACTTGTTCGAACAACAGGTTGTCGGGAAAGTCTGGATCACAGAGAGCATGCACGACCGGGCGGACGAGTTCTGGACAGGGGAGTATGCAACGGCGTACGTGCTCGCTGATGAGGATTTGTTCTTGTTGAAGGCAGTGTCCGGCGGTGACTTAGGGGCTGGCAGACGGCGCGACATTGAGGATATGCGGACGTACGCGCAGCGTGGACTTGCCTACGAAGTGATCCTCAACGAGATTGAGGAACAGCGCCCGTTCAATACGGGGTCAATTGAAGCGACGCATATCCGTAATCAATCTCACCCGTTGTTTACTATCGAGGTGGCTGTACAGTCGCTTTCCGGGCTGCCATCCTCGTTTACGGATCGCGTGTCGGAGTTCGCAACCGAATTCGAGGTCGAGTATGGTATCTTGGAAGCGGTCGATGAGGGGCTCCGGAGTCCACGCGCGATCAGCGAACGTGTTCTTTCGAACGTCCGAGAGCTCTCCGTTGGCGACGAGGAGGCGGTGTCTGCTGGGATCGATCGTCTCGTCGAAAAGGAAATTCTTGACCGAGAAGGGGATACTGTTCACCCCTCGTCCAACTAACTCGGTGCTTTCGAATCCCTCAACGACGGCACTGGGATGAGGATGGCAAGCGTTCGGCAGTACGTCTCTGGGTACGTACTTGTGTACATCCATGTGTACGTCCACAAGTACGTGTGTACGTACATTCTGCCGAACGTTAGTACTCCCAGCGGAGATCCGATATCGAGGTACTGATAGCGATCATGGACGGAACGCGACCAGAACCAACCTACGTATTAACAATCCAATCCAGCGGTGTAGTGCCGTGGGATTTCCTCGTCTCCGGACGGGGGAATATGTCCGTCTCGTTCATCGCTGTCGAAGTGTCACCAAGTGTCGGCTACGTATATTCTACTACCGCCCTGCGGCACGGTTTTATTCGTTTCAGACTGCTGCCGTGTGTATGGACGAACTGACAGCGAATATCTCGTTCGACCGATTCGCAGATATGCCGGAATTCTACGGCTCCGGTGCTGCAGAATACCGTCTGGCGATGGTGAAAGAGCGCGCTGACTTTCTTGATCTGTTCGCAGGCGCTCGTCACGTGGATGCCGTGACGTACGCGGAAACGCCCGATCTGATGGTGAAGATGCTGACCGAGTACGACATTGGTTCACTGGACGTACTCATCGGGAACGCCGAAGACTACGCTGACCAGGTGAGCGAAGTATCGACAGCGAGGTCGCTCGTGCGACTGCGACAGGACGACCGACTCACGATTCGATTGAAGAACCGGAAGACAGTCCACTCGAAGATTTACCGAATCGTGATGCCGGACGACACGGTGAAGCTCGTCCAAGGGTCAGCGAACCTCTCACGGAACTCTTGGGAGTACCACACGAACCAGATCTCCGTCATTACGACCGATGTCGGGACCGAACTGGACGAGGAGTTCGAGCGGTTCATCGACGAGTACCGTGACGGGTACAGCGACCAGACACTCCTCGAAGGGCTTGTTGAAGCACTGGAGGAGGCCGATTCAGCGGAAGAGCGGGAGAACCGTATCGAGTACTGGGTTGGTGCGGGTGACCTTGACGTGAGCGACAATGCTGCCCTGAATCAGGACGCCGTCGAGGACCTGAAAGACGTCGCTGATCAGGTTACCGCCGTCGTTGACGACCCTGAGGAGGCCGAGGAGACAGTCGCGTTTGTCGAAGACCCTGAGAACGCCGACCGCAACGTCATCGAACCAGAGGACTCCTCGGACGAGGACGACTCACCCAATGCTCCGGACGAGGACGAGTCTCCGGATGTCGGACTCGTTGAGTCAGATCACGAGACGGGGTTGACGGATGGACTCGACCGGCCGCGGGTTCGTGCGCCCGACGAGAAGATACGGATGGGAACCAGCAAGGTGGACAAAGACACTGCCGACGAGTTCGGGGCCGGGCTCCGCGACCGTGGCGCGACCGTTGAGGACCACAGCATCACCGCGCCGCTGAGCGCGTACAACAACCAGGTCAAGGAATCGACGTCCATCCCGACGATGTCCGTCCTCCCAGAGGCAGAGCAAGTCGTGATCGGTGAGGACGACGAGATGATTCTCGTCGCCACCGACGAGCCGACCCCCGAAGTCCTGGATCATTGCCTCAAAACCATCGAAGACTACATCGAGACCGTCCAGAACCACGGTCACACGCAATCCGAGACCGCAGTGATGGCGCAGATGTACGAGGCGTTCCTCTACGGGTTCTGGGCCCCGTTCGCCAACCAGTACGCCGAGGCACTGTCGTCACCGTCACGGACGCTGGACAACGTCCTGCAGCACCTCTATATCGAAGGGAAGAGCGACGCGGGGAAGGACAAACTCACCGAGTACATCCTGCGACTCGTCTCCGACAACACGGTCATCTCCGGGGTAGACGCAGACGACGTCGGCGTCAAGGAAGTCCGCGGCGTCCGCGAGTGGGACACGTGCTTCCCCTACGCCATCATCGACGCGGAGAAAGAGAAGATCCAGCGATGGAGCCCGATCCGAAACTACTGGGGGGACTGGACGCCCACCAGCGTCGATCAGCCGTGCCTTATCTTCACGACCAACGACGCACTCCCAAAATCCGAGTTCCGAAACCGAATGAAAATCCTGAGCATGGACGTCTCCTTCCCCTCCAACCCGGAAGATCCAGGGTTCCGCATAGCACAAGAAGACCTGTCGGGCGTGCTGGAACGGCAAAACCCGATCTTCAGTTACGTGGCCCGCCGCATGCTCACCGAACAACCGTGGACAGACGGGAACGGCACGATCGAAGACGTCCGCCGGATTGTCCGCGAATTCTACAACGAAGCCGGTCGAGAGCAGCCCGAGTACTTCCCCGCCGATGAGCCAGCCGAGAAGACGTACGACACAGGGCGGTTGAAGTGGCAGCGCGACATTCAGGGCGGCCGTGTCACGTTCGAATCGGAGCCGAATGCCATCACAGCTGACTTCGACCGCGAAGAATACGAGGTGTACGACTACGAGAAACGTCTCCCCAAACGATTCATGTCCGAGAAATCCTCCACGAGCGTCTACATCGGCGCACCTGAAGAATTCGCAGAGTGGATCGGATACTCTGTCCCCGACCTGTTGAACGGGGCAGCCGAAACCGGCACGGACACCGAGCAGTCAGCCACCACGGAAAACGAGTCGGATACGGACGACTCCGGAGGATTCCTATCCCGGTTGTTCGGGGACTAGCTCCCTCAATTATCTGCCCGGCTTTCGTCGGAGACTACACGAACTCTATCGCCTGCTCGGTCAAGCGATAGCGATACGCTGGGTTGACAAACACGATCTGCCCGTAGTCTTCCGATTTCGTGACCTCTTCAGAGGACTCAATCGCTTCGACAGCCGTATTGAGTCGGTCCAATGGGTCACCGGACCGGAGAAAGTTGATGACTTGCTCGGGTTCGATACCGAACTCCGCTGCGAGGATACTTCGGATTGTCCGCCCAGCACCGTCAGCGACGGCGACAGACGGTGCTGACACCCGGGCCTGCGGGCCGTCCCGCTCTGCAGCGTCTTCAGAAAGCGCCGTAACCTGGAGTTCGTCGTCAATATGCGCGACCAGCGCGTCCAGATTCGCTTCCGCTTCCTCAGTCACCTGCCCGTTCACGATATCATCAAGCCGCTCGCTAATCGCAAAGACATCCGGTCCAGGGGGTGCGGTCTGGGCAAGCACTCCAGCATCGACAAGGTGATTCAGCACTGTTCGCGGCTGGTACTCAATATCGATATCAAGCGAGTCAAGCAGTTCCGTTCGCTTGATCCCACCTTTTTCGGGACCGATCCCCGCGTTGTAGAACGCTTTTGCGACGGTTACCTGATCGGCGACGCTGTGCGTGTTCCCCTTTCGTTCCCGGATATACTGCTCCAAACGGTCGAAATCAGCGTCGTCTTCCTCGTCAATCGTGAGCGCACCTCTGACTGTGTCTGGAAGTTCTGGACGCGGCGCATCACGGTGCCGCTGGGCTTTCTCCGACAGGCGGGTGTTATCGTAGAGCGCACGCGCGACGGGGAGCCCACGGAGATAATTGTACTCGTAGAGAATCTCCACACCGTATTCAGTCAGGCCGTAGAACTGACTGGGGAGATCGCGCGCGTCCTCATTCGGCGGGTACCGATAACAGTCGATGATATCGTCGTCACTGAGAACTTCCAACTGATCCCGGATTGCGGCCTTGTTCTTCGGCATCATGTACGCCAACTCATCGAGTGAGGGGAGATGCTCTGGGTGGCCAAGGATGAACTGCAGAATCAAGTGTCGCGTCTCCTGGGAGAGAAGGTCGTAGATTTGCCGCTGTTCTTCAAACGGGCCGCCACCCTCCGCGGCAGGCGCATCACTCATAGTCTCACCTGAGAGTACCTCGGCGACGCGAATAATACTTTGGGTCAACTGATGTGGTTAATCAGCGTATTAGCCATACTAGTTAGCAACCTATTTATTCACTCCCCAAGGAGCACACAGCATGGCTGACCCCGGCCCGCCTCCGGATGCAGCGGAGATCATGGAGAGCGTGAACGATGCGCTCCAGGGTCTCGAATTAGAACCGCACGAAACATCGGACATACTGGGGTTCGCCAACCGAGAACTTCCGCACCTCCACACTCCTGAAGACTCGTATTTTATCCTCGGCAGCTACCGCGACCCATATCTTCGACGGCTCCGCATCGTCCAGAACGAACTGGACAAGCGCCTTGGTACGTACCCGTTCCTGATGGCCGATCTTTCCGAGTTGGATATCGACCGGCTCCCCATCTTCCGTATCCGATTCACTCTCCTCGCCGCGCATGCTGATACCATCGTCGCTGTGTATGAACAGGATGCTGGGGGCGAAGTCACCGAACTCGGGAAAATCAGTACGACACCATACTTCGATAAATCATACGTGCTGCCGCGGGACTACGCGTGGATGACCGAACAGAACCTCGACACGGAAGCAGATGTCATCGCGGCTGCCGCGACGATCTACTTCAGCGACGATCTTGACGAAGCGGCTACCAAAGAAGAGCTGGACTCGCTCATCGCCACAGCGAACAAGAACGATATTAGCCTCACAACGCCCGATGTCATTGACCGATTAGAGAATCGAGAGGACAGCGAACTGGCACCTGTCTCATACAGCTGGGTTCACCTCAACGAGTTCCGTCTTTTCGAACTTCACGACCAGTGCTTCGCCTGGTCAAGTCCAGATGACCTACGCGATGTCGTAAATGAAGTTCCGTAATACTGGATCACTGATGGTCAAGGTATAGGAACGGGTCGTCCCATTCTTCCTCCTGGTCTGCGGCCAGTACTTGGTTCAGCGTTTCTACCATCCCGTCCACATCCATCTCATCGAACTGATCTCTGAGCTCCGTGGCGAGCGTTCGCCACTCCGCACCGTGGATTTTGTTCCATTCTGGCGGGACGAGGATGTCGGCGAACATGTGTCCGTAGTCCTCATAGTGATGATCACATAGCGGCGCGAGATTCTCCAGCTCTCTGGAGCCACCGTATCGAGGTGAAACCATTCGGACAACATACGACGCCTCCTCACCGCAGGTCAAGCATCGACCTTCCGTCTTCTCCATCGCATCCTCACGCTGTTTGGCCGTCACCTGCTTGATTTCATCCTTGGGTGTGGGACAATACCCACGCGCTCGAATATGTTGTTCCCGACCGATAGACGGGTATTCACCGCACTCTGGACAACGCTTCTGTCCACCGTTGCGCCACGATTTACAGTTCGGCCACGAAGCTTTCCCCTCGTCACCGGCATCAAGCGCCTCTGGGGTCAATTCCGCGCCACACTCGCACGTATACGGCTCAGGCTCAATACGTCTGAGTCCATGCGATTCTGCATTAGCGAGTACGAATACCAGATGCGGTTTCCGATTGTGGTGGTGCTCTCCCTCTTCAAAATACGTCGTGACATACATATTCGATTCTGTTTCAACCCCCGGACAAAGACGTACTGGAACAATTCTCGTCCCTCAGATCAGAAAGAGAAGCGGCACCGGTACCGTCCGTTCTATGTCAGATTCAGCAACTCTTTACTTTCACCTTGGTTGCCATACGTTATTGTACCCTCCGCTGTCAGGTTACAGTAATTCGGATACCAATGACCAAGATCCTCCATCTAAGTGATACGCATCTCGGAAATCGACAATACGGAAGCGACACTCGCAGGGACGACTTCACACGCGCTTTCGAGGCCGCCATTGACCAAGCACTCGAAGAGAACGTCGATGCAGTCATTCATACAGGCGATCTGTTCCATCGCCGAACGCCGTCACTCCCTATCGTCACAGACTGTATCGAGATCCTCAGAGAACTCGCTGATGAGGATATCCCGTTCTACGGGATTGTCGGGAACCACGACCGGAAAATGGATCAACAGTGGCTCGATCTCATCCGCGAGACAGGAACTGCACAGCGTCTTGACCAGACACCGACGATGGTGAACGATGACGTCGCCCTCTACGGGATCGACGCCGTCACCAAACCCGCCTGGCACGCAGCAGACTTCACACTCGAAGAGCCACCGAACCCTGACGCATTCCGATTGCTGGGCATGCACCAACTCTTCGAGCCACTTGTGCCCGAGTTCTACGCAGACCACGACCTGACCGAGGTTCTTGAACGGGTGGGTATCGACATTGACGCGCTCGCGCTCGGGGACTACCACAAGACTGAGAGCCGCATCGTCGATGACGTTCCAGCGTGGTATGCCGGGTCAACCGAGCGCTGTGCGACAGACGAAATCGAACCCCGAACCGTCTCCCTCCTCGAAATTGAAGACGGAGATCTTGAACGACGGGAACTCGAAATCGACACCCGGGAGTTCGAGTCGATCCGTATCGAATTCGATGACAATGATAGTCACGGGTACGCCCGCGATGAACTTGACCGGCATCAGCTTGATGGCAAAGTCGCCATTGTGACGCTCACTGGTGAGCGGACACCCGTCACATCAAGCGACGTGTACGACATAGCGATAGACAAGGGTGCGGCGGTCTGCAAGGTGGATGACAGTCGCGGCCGCAGACAACTCGATCTGGATGGTGGGCCGCAAGGAGACATCCAGAGCGCCGATAAACTCATCGAGGAGAAGCTTGCCGACCAGAATCTGAGTGACATCGCTACTGATGTCGAAGCACGAGTTCGGACAGACGACGATCTCGCACAGACAGCTATCGACGACACCATGGAAGCACTGATCAAGGACGCCCAAGCGGACGCCTTCGACGAGCGTGACACTAAGCCCGATCTCGATGAGGCGGACACGGAGGTGAGCGAAGAATGAAGATCAAGGCACTTACGCTGCAGAATATCCGGAGTTACGAGGATCAAACAGTCGAATTCCCCGATGGAACTATCCTCATTCGAGGCGACAACGGTGCCGGGAAAACCTCCCTCTTGATGGGGATCTTCGGCGGGCTGTTCCTCTCGAAGATTCGGAACGTCGGAACGAACGATTTCAATCTCGATGATTTAGTCCGGCGCGGTGAAGACAAGGGTGTCGTAGAACTGGTCTTCGAGATTGACGGGACAGAGTTCACGGTGACCTGGGAGTTGTACACGACGAGTACCCAGAACAGTGCGACGTTGGACTCCGAGTCGTTCTCGGATCCAGTAACCGGTATCGAAGACGTCCGGGAAGAGGTGATTGGGTTACTTGGGATGGATGAAGACGACTTCTCCAGCTCTGTCTACGTCAAGCAAGGCGAAATCGACCGTCTCATCGAAGCAGGTGATCGCGCGGAGATGATCGACAGCCTCCTCGGATTAGATGAACTTGACGAGCACATCGAACGGATGAAGGCGGCACGCCGCGGTGCCGGTCGCGTCCAAGACCAGAACAAAACGAGTCGGGAGAACTACCAAGAGGACCTCGATAACATCGGAAAAACGGAATCTGAGTACGAAGACGAGATCCACTCGCTCACCGACGACATCGCCAACCTGGAAGCAGACATCGAGGAAATCGAGGAGTTCATTGACGAGCTGAAAAACCACCGAACCAGCATCAAGAGCGACATCGAGGACCACGAAGACCTGCGGGAACGCAAGGACGAGAAGCAAGAACGGATCAAGGAGACAAGATCGAAGCGGGCTGATCAACAGTCCAACATCGACAAGAGTGAGACCACCATCGAGGAGGCACAGGACGAGATCGGCACGCTCGAAAGTGACATCGAAGCCCTCGATACAGAGGTCGAGTACGACCTGAATTCTGAAGAGAGCGCAGCGGACGCGAACGAGGCCGTGCAGGAATCCTTCTTAGAGGCGACAACGGAACGCAACGATTGCGAGAACGACCTTCAGAACGCCCAGCAAGAACTGGACCGCCTCGAAGACGACCTCTCTGAGGCCAAGACCGAGCGTGAGGATCTCATAGAGAAGCGTGACGACCTGCAGTCGGATTTCGACGACGCTACTGACCGTCTCACCGACGCGGAAGCAGAACGCGAATCGCTCACGGCTGAGCGGAACGAGAGCGTGGCTGCGTTCCTCCCCGCGGTTGCTGATGGGGACGAGGTCACAGATGACCACGAGGAGGCGGTCGAGGCGCGGCTTGCAGAGCTCCGCGACGAGCGAGAAGACGTAACCGCGACCAAGCGGGAAGTCACGACGAAGCGCAACCGTGCCGAAGAGGACCTCGAAACAGCGCGTGCGGAACTGGAGACGGCAACTGATGACTTCGAGGAAGCAGAGTCCGACCTCGGAACGGTGCAGTCCGAACTGGCAACTGCTGAAGATGATCTTACGGCTGCCGAAGCGGAGTTCGAAGGACGTGTCGAGACGCTCGCGGACCAAGCCTCCGAGTTCGATGTGGAGGTCACAGCTGAGAACTTAGACGAGCTTCGTGACACGGTGGTCCCGGAACTCATTGAGGACACCAATGCGGACCTGAACGACATCGGGAACGCCATCGCTGAACATCGAAACGACAAGCAGCGTTACGAAGAGGACCTCGCGGAGATCAAGGAACTCGGTGAGCAGGATAAGTGCCCGAAGTGTGGGAAGACTGTTGAGGACGCACACATCGAGAGTGAGGTTGAGGAGTTGGAAGCTTCGATTGCCGCTGTACAGGAGGCTGTGGAAGACTCCCAAAAGACTGAGGCGGGCCTGCAGTCACGGAAAGATGAGTTGCAGGCGTTCCGTGAGGGCTTGCTGGACACGATCACCTATCGTGACGAGACGCTGGCAACGGTACGAGACGAGGTGGAATCCCTTCGTGACGACGCGGACGAGCTGCAGTCCCGTATTGAGGAGTTGGAGGACACTATCCAGGACCACGAATCCACTATCGCAGACTTAGAGGCAAACATCGATGACCTCGAAGAGCAGGAAGGAAGGCTCGATGCGGAACTCTCTGAGGTCAACGACGCCATCGAGACTGGGGAAGATGTCTTAGACGCGTTCGAGCAGGTGGCTGACCAGCAAGAAACGGTGGCCAATCTCGAAGACGAGATTAGCGATATCGAGAGAGACATCGAGGACATCAACGACGATCTCGCGGACGTTGAAGAGGAAATCGAGGGACTGGAAGACGATATTGAAGAACAGGAGACTGTCGTTGGCGACTGTGAGGCCGCGCTTGAAGCTGCCGAGGAGCGCGTCGAAGACGTCGAAGCTGTTCAGGAAACCGTTGAAGACGCGGTTGGGAAGTACGATACGATCAGGGAGTTACGGACGACGATTGAGCAAGAACAGCAAGCCATCCAGCACGCTCGTGATCGGATTGACGACCTGAACGGTCAGATCGCTCGCCTCCAAGACGAAAAGGAAGACATCGAGGAGCAACTCGGCGACGAAGACGTCGAAGACCTGCGTGAGGACCTGGAGCGCGTCAACACTCGGATTGAGCAGCGCCAGGAGACGCGTGACGAGTACCAACAGGACCTACAGGAGACACGTGACGAGCGCACACGGCTCGAAGCGGAGCTTGAATCATTGCGTGAGACGAAGGCGCAGATCGAACTGTATGAGGACAAAGAGCAGTGGGCAAAGGAGGTTTACGACGAACTTGATGCGGTCATCTCGGTCTACGAAAGCACGAAATCCGATCTCCGCGAGCAGTACCTCGCCTACATCAACGAGTACACGAACGACATCTTCAAAGAGATATACAAGAACAGTAGCTACCAGCAGGTCATCATCGAGGAGACGTACGACGACCGGCGAGACAGCTACGAGTACGACATTCGGCTGCTCCGTGACGACGGGACAACCGAAGACCCGAGCAACGCGAGCGGCGGCGAGCGCGCAATCGTGAACCTCGCGCTACGCGCCGGGATCTACAAACTCATCGCCGAACTGCACGGTGGGAACCGCGGGCAACTCCCACCGTTCATTCTTGACGAGCCGACGACGTTTCTGGACGAAGGACACGTCGGGCAACTCGAACAAATGCTGACGACCATCAAGGAGTGGGATGTCCCGCAGATCATCGTTGTCTCCCACGATGAAGCCCTCATCCACGGGGCCGATCACGAATGCCACGTGACCATCGACGAGTCGGACAACACGAGTCAGATCACGATGCGTACCGCGGGGGCTGATTGATGGACACGAACGCACTCAGCATCGTCGAAGACATCTTCGACCACATCGACACGAACATTCCGCGCGATGTCACCCCACAAGCCAACTACGCCCGCCGGCTCTTCGAGCACCTCTCACAGGACGGTGGACGCGTCACCACACTCGGTGACCCGACCTACCAGAAGACGCGGATCGACGAACTCGGCACGTGGACCGGCGACCCGTGGGGGACACCGACCTATGGGCTCGATGCCAGCACCACTCGCCCGTTGGAGTTCAACAACGGACTCATCGTGGACACCGCGTACGCCAAGCTCGGCGTCGCCGGCGCTGACACCGATAAGCGAATCGAGGAGACCGGCACTGTCGAAACGGTCGTGTACCTCGCAGACAGCGAAAGCACGCTCCACGCCGAACAGTTCGAAGCCGATCGCGTCACCGGCGAAGTCGTGCAGTTCCCACCGACAGATCGCTCTGCGACTCTCTCAAAGTCAGTTGCCAGCGCCGCGCAAGGCCTTGCAGAGAGTACTCACGCCGCGACTCACGTTGACGATCTTGATGGCTTACTGTTCATCGACGGTGCAGTCTACCCGCTTGGCATCCTCTACTGGGTTCTTCTTGACCAAGTCGGCCGCACTACACCCGCCGGCGCATGGAACAAGCCCGACGAGATCATTCGGAACTATATCGACGTCATCGACACCCAGTACGAACACGGGTATCCAGTCATCGGCGTCGTGAAGACCTCCACGATCAGTCAACTCCTCGATGCCCTGGACGCGAAACTCGCCGCGAATCACGTGACGAACGACCACGGTGGGCAGCTCGATGTCCCGTGGACACGCGACCATCAGTTCGTCGCCGAAGTGTTACGCGACGACAGCCTCGAACACCTCACGTACACGTCATGGTTTGTCCACAAGCAAGCCCCTGTTGACGGCCAATCGTTCGAACTCCTAGAACCGTACAGCGACAACCTATCACACGGAGACCCCGAAGACTACCGACGAGCGTTCTTCTACGTCCGACTCCCGAAAACCGGTGACGTACTCCGCGTGGAAACACCGCGGCTCATGATCAACGACGAACAGACCCGCAACCAGATCCAGTACAAAGTCCTGAAAGAGATTGCGCAGACCCAGGACGTCCCACAGGCCGTCGGGCGCGCCGACCGGATCGCCCGGATCAGCCGTGACAACCGGGACACAATCCGGGACTTCCTCACGACCGCCGACTACGCCCACGACTACAACTGGGACGGCCGCTGGAACGACATCGAACAAGCACCCGACACCCAACTCCAATAATGAGCGACAACACAGACGACATCCTCGACCGCGATCCCGTCAGTAACGACGAATCAACGAGTGCCGACACCGGCACCGACGAACCCACCGATAACGAGACGGACACTACAGACAGGGAGACGGACGATCAGACCACCGTCCCAGAAACGACGGTTCCGAACTCGCTGACTGACGCCGACGAGGACGAACTCGGACACGTCGTTGCCAGTGAAGAAATCCACGTCACGCGTAGCGAGTATACCGTCAACGCGTTCGTGAAAACCGACTGCCGTGATGACGTCCGCGTCGGCGATTACGTCCAAATCCCATACCCTGGGTCAGACCCAACCGAGCAAGCTGACGAACTGTTCGCCGTCGTCGATGGGCTCCGATACGAACCCTACACGGAACTCGACGACAAATCGGACACCCACAACCGGATCGCGTCAGTCCACGCCCTCGACGAGACAGAGTTCGTCCTCGTCGCCGAACTCGAACCCATCGCCATCATCTCCTCAACCGATGACGGACTCGAACGCAGCATCGTCAACAAAATCCCGAAACCCAACACGCCTGTCGCGTTCTCCCTTGACGAGGAGTATCTCCGCACCGGCCTCAACATCCCACAAGACGGTGTGTTCGCCGGCTACCTCTCCGTTGGCGGTGACCGCATGACCGTTGACGGCGACCCGCTCCCCTACTTCATCAACAACCCCGGCATCGACCCCGTTACTGAGGAAATAGAATCTGGCGAACCCGCGATCTTCCGGCACACTCTCGTTGCCGGCTCCACCGGGAAGGGCAAGACACACTTCACGAAGAACCTACTCCGACAGTTCGCCACGGACAAGCGGTACCCGATAGAGAACCACCAGACCGGCGACACCGAACACAGCCGCCTCAACCTCGTCATCCTCGATCCCGAAAACGAGTACTCCGAAATGCGGAACGGCAACCCCGAACTTCGTGACGAGGACGAACTCGTTCAGCGACTCGAACGGCAAGGTATCGAGGTTGGCGGTATCGATAACTTCGAGACATTCATCCCGGACATCGGGAACACCAACGCACCGACAACCGGAGAAAGCCGGAACCTGACGATCCCGTTCTCCCTCGTTGAACACCGCCCGCAACTCCTCATGCCGTACACACCGACGGAAGTCACACGCGGAGCCCTCGAAAACTGTATCCAAGCCTACTTTGACGATACTGATGCGCCGACGTACGACAACTTCCTCCAGTACCTCCGCACTAACGAGGATTCAGAGAGTCCTCTTCGTCAGCGGTACAATATCGAGGACGGTACGTGGAGCGCAATCATGCGTCGCGTCACCGACGCCGCCTACCGCGACGTCTTCGACCACGGCACAAACCCCCTCCCCGACGTGTCAAACGCCGTGTTCCGCGAAGGCCAAGTCACTGTCATCCCAACCAGTCACCTCCACGGGGCAAAAGAAGAACTCACCGTCCTCTCCATCCTTTCCTACATCATCGACAACAAAATCGACGACTACAACGTCGATCCCAACGTCAAAGACACTCCACTCCTCGTCGCCGTTGACGAAGCCCACAACTACGTCTCCGACCCCAACACTCTCCGGGAACAATACATCGTCAACCGCGCTCGTGACGCCGTCAAACAAGGCCGCAAAGACAAACTCGGCCTCTTCATGATCACCCAAAACCCCGAAGACATCGACGGTGACATCCTCAAACAAACCAACACCAACATCTTCCTCGGTCTCCGCGAAGAAGTCATCACCAAAGTCCCCTCTATCCCCCGCGGCTACGAACAAGACCTCCAAAAATACGGCAAAGGCCAAGCCGTCATCAAAGCCCCAGACGTCGAAGCCGTCGAAGTCAAAGGACTCCCCTACTGCCTCACCCAACACAGCAACTGAGGCTAGACGAATCGTCATTTAATGGATAGAACTAAATGACTATTCTGCCACATAATGCAGTATGAATCGGGTCCCCGTCTCCTCAAGTAACCTCAGCAGTGTAGGGTACGACGAGTCGAATCAGGTTCTAGAGATTGAGTTCCACGGTGGAAGAGTCTACCAGTATTTTGATGTCCCCCAGCGCATTCACCAGGAACTCATGAACGCCGGTTCGCACGGGAAATACTTCCATCGGAATATCGAAGATAAATACCGATACGATCAGGTCAAATAATGCGTGTCAATTTAGTCCGTAGCCAAGATTTTCGAATCGAGAGGGCGGAGCTGTGAGTGATGGACGGACTCACGTTTCACGACTCTCGGTTGAGAACATCGGGAAATTTGAGGACTTAACACTCCAGCTAACCCCGTTCACACTCTTAGTGGGCCCTAACGACGCCGGAAAAACCACTCTCTTGGAGGCATTACAGACTGTATGCGATCATTCGAGTCTAGACATTAAGCAGATCCGGCGTGATGTGACACGAGACACCGGAAGAGCACCCGACGCCTCAATCGAGGCGATCATTGAAAACCCGCCGGACGATCTGGCAGATCGTGCCAATCTTGAGGAGGGCGATGCTGCAGGGCTGAAGATCGAATGGGAAGTGACTGGGGATTCAGAAGAGGATGTTTATCTGGAGTCTCCAGACCACTATCTCCGAGAGCGGGTTCCGGAAGATGAACGGCTCCACGAATGGGATTATTATGCGGATGGCGAAAAGGAGATTTTGGAGGATTACGATATTGAGCCAGGAAGCAACGCTGATGAGCGGGAAGAACAGTTTGAAGAATTGAAGGCTGAGATCCTCGAAAATCCCGAAGACACCTGTCTTGATTGGATCTCTTGCGGAACCAGAGAATTCGGTCGTTTAGCTCCAGCCAGTGAGCAAATCGATACCGAGGATGTAGACAGTCCAATCAAGTTACTCTCAAAACTACTCCGTCAAGAAACCAAATCGTTCCTCTATGCCGAGGATGAGGATGGTGAAAAAACGGGAGTTGACGAGCTTGTCGAAATTGAAGAACAGGCGACGGATGCGCTTAACGAACGACTCGAAAGCCTTTCCGACAGGATGGAGCGATACCTCCCCGGTCTGGACCAGATCACAGTAGATCCTGATTGGAGTTTTGTCAACGGGGCAGATCTCTCCAATATCGTGCTTCGCCGAGATGGTGAACAGATTCCGCTTCAAGAACTGGGTGGCGGAACTAATGCCCGTTCGGCCCTCTCGATGCTTGAATGGAGCGCAGAGGCCAACGAAGGAAAAGAATCCGTCATCCGGACGATGGACGAACCGGACCATCGCCTCCATTTTGACGTCCAACGGAGGCTGATCAATCTTCTCCGGAGCGACATCTCAGATGAAGATAGTTATCTCTCCCAGTGTATCGTCTCGACTCATAGTTTGATTATGGTCGATGGGACTCCCTTACACGAAGTAGTATATCTCCCTGAAGAAGTGGATACCAACGACGAGCGAGCGCCGCTAGTTTCAAAGGACGAAGCAGAGGCTGAGGATTTCATGGGCAACATCATGGCAGGCCTGGGTCTTTCTGCTAGCTGGGTCTATCTTGAACGGGCGATGATTGTCGTAGAGGGAGCAACTGAACACAAATATATCGAAGAATTATACCACCAAGTCACCGGTAGCACCCTCGTAGAGGATGGCGTTCAAGTCTGGGATAGTCAGGGGTGTGGCCATATCGTAAAAACCCTTGAGCGCCTTCAGGACAGTGGGCGAGCACGAACGTTCGTTATCCTGGATTCCGACGCGAAAGAGCGGACCTATTCTGAGGATACTCTTGAAGACCATCTTGAAGATATGTATGAAGTCGGAGGTTCGGAGCCAGAACTCGTCTGGATCGGTGACAAGGAACTTGAAGACACGTGGGAGAAGGACGACTTAGCCCGACTCGCTGAAGAACATTGGCCACGTGCGGATGGCAATGACTGGGATGAAGTCCATTTCCAGTCAGTAGACGAGGCGGAAAAACCGAGTGGAAAAATCGTTGACACCATTCAAACTGGTTGCGCGCGGAATCTCCAAGACTGTCCCAGTGTGACTAAACCGAACATAGGGCTTAAGATGGGGAGATTAGATGACGTGGAACACCCATCCAAGATTGTCGATATTATGGAACATATTCATGAATACTGTAGCCAGAACTGAGAGAGAAGCATAGGTTGTCTCGTCAGCCGTAATACTTCGTGCTATTGTCGATCCAGTCTGTGAGCAAAATCCCACCACAGCATGTCGTCCGGCTTGTTCGTCTGTGAGCGTCACCTCCGCTGCGTAATCTAGGTGCGGAGTTCTGCAGCCGCGGTGATCGGCAACGGTGTCGTATAATGCCTCTTAGAAGATCGCATCGGCATCACTCTCTGTCCAGTTCGTATCGTAGCTTGAGAACACTGCGGCGTCGAAGACACAGGGGAGCACATCGGCTGTTGCACAGCCGTCTTGAACGATGTCCATGATGAAGTGGTAATACTCCGGCGTGCTGAGTCCTGACCCGGAAATGTGGTAGGGAAGATCGAAGTTCTTGTTCAGCCATTTCGTGATACGAGAGTCGAGTGGAATCTCGAACCTCGTTAGACCGAGAATCTGGAGGACGTTCCGCGCTTGCTTCGATCCCACTCTGTGGAGTCCATCACCAGCGAGTCGTTCGGACAGGTAAGTCGCTGCTTCACGCTCCGTCCCCGGATCACCGGCTTTCGGCTCTCGCGTTCGTGCCTCCCGTAACAGCTCCAGTTCACTCCACAGTTCGTCCCACCCGCCAGAGTCCAGACGTTCGAGATTCGTCTCACAGGCGTCACCGATGTTGTTGTAGTACCGAATCCCTCCGTGTTCTTCGAGCGTCTCAGAAACGAATCCGCTGACGTCATCGACATCCCGACACTGATCGAGACTCACCGTCTGAATTTTGTTCTTCAGAAATTTGGAGACGTGACTGTCCGGTCCCGAGCGCTGCTGGGAGGTGAGTAGTGCTGCGAGATGCGCATCCCAGAACTGATCCGGAGTGATTTCGATATCGGCTTTGGACACGTTCTGTTCCCGTCGTTTCTGCACAAATGGATCGTCTTCTTGGTTGGCGATTATCTCAAGAACGTTGCCTATCTCCTCGTCCGAGAACGTCCATTCGACCTGAGCCATATGTATCCGTCATATGCACTGCCGAAAACTCTGTTGAGGATGTTTCAACTCCAGTAGCGTGATTCCCACAGGAACTTTCTGCCTTCTCTGAGCAATCAGGTGTATGGAATCGGGAAAGAAATCGTTAGAAGAACTGACGACAGCAGGGGTGTTCCACGTTCCGGAATATCAGCGGTACTACTCGTGGACCGAGCCGGAGTGGGACGACCTGTGGACTGACCTCTACACGCTACCGCCGGACAAACAGCACTACTTCGGGACGATCATCATCCAGAAGACGGACGAAACGGAAAGCGGCGGGAGTACTGGTGGATACGGCTCGTCCAGAGAGAAACCGATCAACCTCCTTATCGATGGCCAACAGCGCCTCACCTCACTTGCACTGCTGGTGCGCTCAATGACGGAGTGTCTAGAAGAGATCGCACCGGAGACGGATCACGAGGCCGAGATACTCGGTGACGTCGAAGAGATGCGCGAGACGCTTCTCATTGAGGACAACATCTACCAGCTCCAATTACTTGACGAGGAGGACAACAAGTATCTCGAATGGCTGCTTACCGGGCACGACGTTCACGAACCGGAGCGCCCGTCCCAGCGGAAGATGATCGAGGCGAAGGAATACTTCGACGAGCAACTCGATGCTCTCACTGCGTCCCCTGATGTTAATCCAGTAGACGTCGCCACCGAACTCAAACAGCTCTGGGAGACCATCCTCGAACTCGAACTGATGGTGTACGTCGTTGACGCAGCCAACCCGGAGAAGGCGACACTCATCTTCGACAGCGTCAACGACCGCGGCCGGTCACTCTCAACGTTCGACAAGACGAAGTCCTTCCTGATGCGGATGGCCTACCTCGCTGCTGACAACGAAGGTGAGGCCCAAGCCACCATTCGCCGCATCCGGCAGTCCTTCGGAGAGATGTACAACGATCACCAGACAATGCTGGAGTCACCGTACGTCACCGACATCAGCGACGATGCGGTCCAGCGGTACCACTTCATCTCATACTTCGACTGGTCGAACTCCGACGAGTACAGCGATCCCGCATTCCTCACCGAACTGAAAGAACACGTCCGCACGCTTCGAAGGGAAGACCCTCAAGCGTGCTTGGAATACATCCGCGACTACACCAACAGCTTGGAGCGCGGGTTCAACGCGTTAGCGAAAGTACTCGACCGTACTGGCGACGACGACATCTCGACGCTTGTCCAGCGGATACATCGCCTGCGTCATGCGACGAAGTTCTACCCATTGCTCCTCAAAGCCTGGCCGACCCTCGATGAGGACGGAAGACAGGAGCTCCTGAACGCCATTGAGACGTACATCTTCCGCGTCTACTCCATTGGCAACCATCGAAGCCACACTGGTGAATCCAGCCTCTACGTCCGCACTCGGAACCTCAGCAAGGACAGCCCTGCCGATGTCTGGGTAAGCAAAGTCGTCTCCCTGATGAATCGATACGAGGACGACTCCCAGTTCCGACGGTCCTTGTCCGCTGCAGACCTCTACTCGAAAGCAAGCTCACAGGATCTCCGGTACCTCTTCTACTTCTACAACGCACACCGAGCTGACGAGAAGGGTGAACGTGGGGGACCAACGCTCTCGGAAGCAATGAGCAACGAATACACAGTCGAACACATCTGGCCACAGAGCCCTGACGAACTCCCGATCCAGGATGCCGACGACTATCCAAGTCCCGAAGCTCGGTACGACGCATATATTCACCGCCTCGGGAACCTCACGTTGGCAAGCAGATCGTGGAACTCGAAATGGGGGAACGCTGCGTTCGAGACAAAGCGCGACGAAGGGTACGTAAAGTCGAAGCTCTGGGTTCAGTGGGACATCCAGGACAACTACGACGAGTGGTCCGTCGAAAATATCGAGGACCGTGAGGAGGCGATAATCGAGTTCGTTCTCGAAGAATGGGAGACCCCTGAGACACGTCTTGGCGGCGTTGAAGAGCCTGCAGACGCCATTGACCAGCTGACGGCGGAGGAACAGTTCGTCCTCAAGGCACTCCGACAGAACACCGGCGGCGCGGTTCGTCGTGTCATCCACGGGGATGTGTGCGAACTTCCCGATTCACCGTTCAAAGAACCAAATTCGAACGGTACAGAGCGAAACGAGGTAGGTTCGATTCTGAGTCGCCTCCAAAACGTTGGTCTCGCTGAGCAGAACAAGCATACCTGGTCGCCCACCGACGAGGCGCTTACCGTGGAAGTTCCTACCTAACGTTCGGTTTCTGCGAGCCGTCTAAACCTCGCAGTCCGAGTTTTCCTTGTGCCTGTAATCGATGTGATGGATTATCACGCGTGTCGAAGATTTATTCGACCCCAGCCAATCGCCTGTAAATGAACCGACCGCTTAGTCGTCGTTCGCCTGGCTTGCTTGGAGATCTCGGATGATCTGAGCAGCTTCTGACGCGACATAGTCGTACCCGCCTTCGATAGCCAGCCCCGCTGTTTGTCCCATCGCCTTCTCCATATGCCCTATGTAGGCCTGCCCGGAATCCACAGTGCTACCAGCACGGAACAACGCACCTCGCGGTCCGCCTAATTCCATTCCTTTCTGTTCTTCTAACTCTACGATGATGTCTTTTGCTTCGTCGAGTTTCTGTACTCGGACGCTTGCGTTTGTTTCTTGCATTGGTTCGACCCGAACAGGTTGAGAATCTACCCACTTTTAAAACTCTGGCTCATAGCCGATCCAGACCCTATATAGAACGCGAACAGAGGGGGCCAACCAGTCCCAACGATAGAAGAGACGATACGTGAAATATCGAATACGCTCGTTATAGCGCCTGATACAGGGATATTTTTGAACTAGGGTTACAGCACCCGTATTTGCGTGGGAAGCTCCAAAGAGCAGCGTGGCCAACAATGGAAATTACGGAATCGTTGTACAGACCGCATACGAGGGTAGTCTGGTGACGGGTTCCTCTGGCTAAGACATATGATGGGCGGCTAGCGGAACTATCAACTAGTCTGCTTTAGTTTACTTTCACAACATGTACCAGATCATCTCAGAAGACCCTCCGCGAACAGATCCAACGACGTGGTTGGCCTTCGGAGACCTCGACCAAACACCCGTTGACGCCGGCTGGATCCACCCTTATCAGCGGGGACGGGCCTCTATACAGATTCAGGAGTGTGAATTGACACAGGCCTTCGACACACAGGCGTTTCTCGTCAATGTTGACGAATTAGATCCTATCCTTGATGCCGATCCAGACACGGATATGGGTGATATCGAATTCCGCCCAATGCGGTATGGCCGACGACGAGAGTCGTTAGATGATCCAATGGAGCCCTACTGGGAAGAAGACCTGACGCGTGAGATCAACGGAATTCCAGTGTCAAGATTCATTATGAATTTCGAATATGAGGCACCACTCATCGATACCGGTTTTATTGAGTACCACAACTTGGTCGAAACCGACAAACGCCAATTCAAGGAGTTGGAGTCCGACGATGTTGCGGTCCGTTTTAACGCGGATATCTGGCGAGCAAAATATGGATTGACAGCTGAATCGACCGGTCATTCAGTCCGGGAACAACGTGTCCGCGCATCATTCTTGAAAGAGTATCTGGAAGAACGCGGGAAGGCGATCGTACTCTCGTATATGCAGCGCCGGACAGTTGAGCCGAGCGACGCCGTTTCTATCGATGAGTCGGTGTCAGTGCCGGTCTCAAATGGCACCTCTAAACGCGAATTCCACCCCGAACGAATGCCTGGGTTAGGTCATTCATGCTGGTTCTATTGGACGTGCCCAATCCTTCCGGACGATATTCCTCAGTCAAGAGAGTCCGAAATGGCCGAACACCGGGATCACCTCTCTTTTCGGACACAGAACGGTCACGCCGTCACAAAACAAGCCGTCGATGATGGGTCTGCCTTTCGAGAGACGGGGATTAGCCGTCCGCCCGCCGGTCCTGAGGACCACGACTACATACACTTCGACCCGGCAGTACTGGAACGATACCGCAACGACCCGAGAGGAAGTGTGGAGGAGTGGTCGGAGCAAGGGTTGACAGTAGATTGGTTAGATCGGTGGATGGTGCGGCTCTATCGTAGTGACAATGAACAACTTGTGTTGCTGGTCGATGATCTTACTAGTATCGGAGATACGGAACTCTCGTACTGGCATCAACATAATGTGACTCCTGGAGGAGAGGTGCCGGAGGAGATGGTGCAGAATTATGTGTACGCAGAACCGGTAGATACCTTCGCTCCCGCTCAAGCCGTTCTCAACGGGATGCGAGAGGCTGATTCCATATTCCAGTCGCTCCGCGGTGACCCACTCTTTCGGGATATTCCGTCAGATCATCACGCCGAGGACCTGCTTACCCCGGTACGGAACGACCGGAACGAATTACTGCAGATCATGCAAGATCTGGATAATGTCCTGGTTGAACGGGTAAATCAGAGTGCGATCGAAGCCATTACAGGACAGAATGCTGGTGGGACGAAAAACGCTATATTTGATTTGTATGAGTTTCTCGCAGATACCGACCGTGCTGCAGAACTGATGGCACCGATCAACGCAGTCCATTACTTCCGGAACGAAGAAAGCCATGATAGAGTCCAATCGGGCTGGACAGAGGCTCTAGACGAACTGGATGTAGAAGAAAATACGGATATCCTAGAACTCTATCGGTATACCTTCCAGGGGGTGGCGGACTCACTTGATGAACTCGAATCGTACCTGCAAGAGAACCAACCGCGGTTAGAATAGACGGATCTGCTGGAACTTGCATCTGTGAATATAATTTAGACTATTGTGCGCAAGCGCTCCCTGGTACTAACCTGTAACCTTCCAACAACTATTATGCGAACAGACATCCTGTTGACGGATAATGGAACTGCCAGAGACACCTCAGGTCACCTATCAGGACGTCCTCAAAATGGCCGTTCTCCTGGCAATCCCCACCATGCTGGCAGTCATCTACTACGGCACCTCCCTCCGGTTCCAACAGACCCTATCTCTTGATCATACTAATCCCCGTCTCTACAACTTCTGGACGAACGCACTCGTCCACGAGCATCGACCAGGTGACGGCCACCTAATCGGCAACCTCGGTGGCTACTTACTCTTGGTCTTCCCTTGTTGGGTCCTTCAGATTTACTGTGAGCAGGAACGTCGATTCTGGGCCGGATTGGGTATTATCCTAGCGATCGGTCCATTCATCATCAGCGCCAGCAGCTACCTTGCGTTCTATGAAATCCTAAGCTTTGAGATCCAGAACGACCGAGGATTCTCCGGAGTTGTCGGTGCTCTAGCCGGATTCCTGCTCATGTCTATCCTTCACACGTTCGCTCAGAAACAGGAGGAAACGGTTGCCGTGCTATCGATGGGACTCTACTTCGGGTATCTGATGCTGGGGTTCGGTATACTGACTAATCGGAGCGTGGTCATCAGTGTGGGCGTACTCATCCTCTTTGGTATGTTTGCCGGTACGCGAACCACATACGTGGCATCGGCCGCCGAACTATCTGAATGGGGGAATAAAAACGGTCGGCTGAGCTTGGTACTCTTAGTTTCGATCCTCGTGAGCGTCCTCGGATTCACTGCCTCGCTCCCGTCAGATATTACGTCCGGCGGCGGATTGACAAATATTGTGGCGCACGGTGTCGGCATCCTATTCGGTATGGCAGTTGCAGGAAGCCTCCGATACCACTACAAACGATCCTCTGCGGAAGAATCGGCCGCCGACTGATACCATGTACCAGGATTGCTTGAGGGATCTCAGTCTACGAGCGTCACCTCCACTCCGTATTCCAGATGCGGTGTTTGTCGGCTGCGGTGATCGCCGACAGCGTCGTATAACGCCTCCACGTAGATGTCCTGAATGGTCGCTTCGACGTCGTCACTCACATCACCGGTGACGTGCTCGTCAATGAACCACGTTGCCGCCCTGTCTGCTTCAATGTAGATGGCTTCATCTTCGTGCGCGGTCCACGCAGTGCGCCCGGTCCATCCAGCGAGCCCTTCGTAGAGCCTCTCCTTGACGACCTGTTCCGACCCAGTCTGCCATCTGGTTACGAGGTCGTCCGCGACCTCCGTGACGTTTCGGACGAGAGCGGTGAACGGTTTGACCGGCCGCCCAACCTCTTCGTGAGTGTCGATTGCGTCAAGCGCTTCGCTGCGGATACGATCAGCGATGAGGTCGTGGTCAAGTTCCAGCGCTTCAACTTGGAGAGTTTCGCCGTGATCTTTGACTGCAACGCCGCTTCCGCCGCCGGCCTCCGCCCACGTTTGAACCCCGATCCACTCCTCGCCGGTTCTGATAAGGTGGTCAGTCACGCTGTGAGTGGAGTCGTGGTCACGGTTATGAGCGCGAACGGTGACGTCACAGGCCTTCCCTGGGTGATCGTGTTTGAGAGCTTCCCTGGCTTTGTCTTCTACCGTTTCAAGGGCCACGTTCTTCTCGTTGCCCTGATCTGTGCTTTCACCGACTTCAGATGCGGTTTTTCGTGTCATTGGTGTCGCGTGCTGTCCGCTGATCGTACTGCTAACACGCGACGTCCGACGACGCGCTGGCCTCGCGTCGGCAAGGGTCTATGATACCAGGGATTGCGGTATCGAATTAGTGTACCAGAGAGGGTCTATGCATCGTCAGCTTGTAGATGCGGGGGGATTCTCGGGCGTCGCTTAACTGCTCAAATGAACCTGTCAGGTATAAACCCTCGTCCCGCAGCGGTCACGACTTCTCACTCAGCAGGACACGCGTGGAGCGAAGTGCGGACTATTTCTAAGTTCCCTCACTACCTCACCGGTCGTCTCGCAACACCCACGGCTTCGCATTCGGATCGTACTCGCTGATCTTCCCGCTGTGACTGCGTGTCTCCGCGGCAAGCACACCGATATGCTTGAGCTGCTGCACGAAATTGAATAACACGTTGGTGCGGATGATGTCCTTCCAGACGGCTTCCTCCTCGTAGATTCGAGATACCTGGCCAGCCTCGATCAGTTCCCGCGCCCGTGTACGCCCCGCTCGCGTGCAGAACGTGTTCAGGAAGACGTTCGGATACTCGTGAACCAACCGGCGAATCAAGTCGGGAAAGTGAATCCGCGGGCCTTCTTTCCGCAGCGCATCAAGTAACAGCCGGAATTCGGGGTGTCGCTCGTAGCAGTTCCGCAGCAGAATGGCGAGCGGCTGATGTTCCGCGACGACCGTTGATCGGCCGACATCACTCTTGATCGCATCAAGCTCTTCGAGCGTCGAAATCCCGGACCCGCGGAGCACCGTCGCCGCGAGTTCTCCCTGGTCAGTCAGCGTGAATCGACCAGTACCCTCCAACAGTCCGAGCGACAGCGCACTCCGCCGGGCCTGGGTGCCCGCGCCGAACCCGTACTCGGCTTCGATCACATCCACCAACTCATCGCCAGCCAGCGTGCCGTGCTGATCAACCGCGACGACCGGTGCGAGATAATTCAGTGGTTGGGCAAGCGAGAGACTCGCAATATCACCGGAAATGTCACTGCGACGCAGTCGAACCGACAACTGCCCCTCGATATCAACGACCTGCTCGTGCGACTCCGACGTCGGCGGGCCCGACCACCGCGTCACGCCATCATCCGTCGCACCAATCACACCAACACCCTTCGACCGGAGCAAATCAGTATGTTGCCCGACAGTATCAGCAGCCGCCGCGAGGTACGAGACGTGCGCGCCCTGCTGGTACGTAAGCGCCTGCCCGATCCCGCGGAGGAGGCCGCTCGACCCCTTCACCTCGACGGCAAACACGCGATCAGCATGCGTGAACCCGAGCACATCCGGATACCGCCCACCAATCGTGATCTGATGGGTCTCGCACCGATCCAAGACACCTTGATGCGATCCAGGCACGTGAACCAGCGGCTGGTAATCGTGTGTTTCGAGTTCATCGGTTGAGAGGGTAAATACAGCTGCCTTTTTATAGAGAACCATCCACCACTGGACAAGATAACAGAGTAATACCTGTTTTCTCATAGTTATATTGGATAGATGGGGTTGACAGCTCAGGATAAACATATAATATCTGCCATAATTGGCAGTAGCCTTGCTATGTGCTACCGAGGACGAATGGAGAGAAAAATTTCCCAGCGAGTTTCTAAGGTTCCCCCCTAATCGAACCAACCGCAAAAATGCCTCGTGGACTCTCTACTAACTCTAAATTCACACTCAGATCAAATCTGATTTGAAATAGTAATTGATATTGGCACCACTATTAGCCAGGGACCAGATATAATTTCGTATCTTTTTAGCCCGTACTAACTACCGACAATTTTCAAATGGTAGTATAAGTGTCATTTCCAAAGTTCAGATGCGGTAGGCTCAGCAACTATTGGCAGAATACAATATATAATTTAATTTTGTCATTATCGGATAATCACTCCGACAAAACCACTCGATTATATACGTACCACTACAGACTAATTCCCCTGAAATCGGGCACCTCATAGCTTCTAAAGCAATAATTGCGGGGCGAACTTTTTTATGCCCTCGCCTCTACGGTTGAGGTACAACGGAGGTGACACTACTCGGAAAGTTATGACCCGCCCGCCCATACCGGCCCTGGCAGGAAGGATGGACGGGCTGACAAGACAGCACGATGGCACCACCGTAGTGCCTTGCTGTGGTTTACGCAAGGCGTTCTACTGGTAAATAGCCTTCGCCATCCGCTGCTTCTTGGAATAAATGTGACTGCGGTGGCATGACCAAAAATTTCGGTCCTGTGTTAGGGGGCCTGCGTTCGCACCGCATCGCGTGTTGAATCGGTTCTCGCTCGAACCGTGTGCCGCGTGAATGAACACGCTCGCTTGTCCCAACCCACAGGACTCTGGTACGCCCCTTCCCGTGGCGATAGCTCGCTACGAGCAGCTGACATCTGCTCGGCAGGCTCGGGATCGAGAGGGACACCTCTGCGCAATCGAAGAGGGGTACCTCTGCGAGTCCAGTAGCTCAGCGAGATTCACCGTCACGAACCGCCATCAGTTCTGGTAGGGAACTTCTGGTGACCTACTATTGCTTGGTGGCGACCCGCAGCAGCCACAAAATCGTGGTCTGTCCCGTCCGCGGGGTGAACAAGCCTCGTTTTGGTACTGACCGTAAGGACGGCCGCACAAAGACAAAGCTGTTGGCCGGGCCCCAGCCGGTGGACCCTCCATTCATGGTGGTAATCCGTCTGGGACGGCGAGTTTGGCCACTCGCCAGAGTATCGTTTTCCAATTACTCGAAGGCTGTCAGCACTTCGACTCGGCTGCAGGCCGTGAGCAATGCTGACGTTACCTCAACACTTTGATCATTAGAAAATTCAACAACACGATGGACGTACAGACGACTGATCAGCAGTTTGCGACCGGGGTTCGTGTGGTCGCACTTAGCGGACTAGCTCACACGCGTGGGCGTACACGCACCAAGGGGGTGCGCACAGAATGAGTACCGAGGCTCAGTCTCAAGTGGGGAAACGAGCAACAAGTGACTCTCGGGGCAACGTCCCGCACCCGTCTAACCATGCACGTATGCGGTGGTTCCAACGTGCAGGCGTGACGGAGTTCGATATCCGAGAGGCGTGGTATCGATCACCGAGTGTCGGCGTTCCGGATTACGTAGGAACCAAGGGACGCCTACACGAGCCGAGCGGGACCGTTCTTATCGCCCGTGATGGAGTTATCGTTACCGTCGTCTATACGGGCGACGAACGGCTCAACGACGACCACCTCTGCGTATGTGACCGGTGTGGCTACCGTTACGACCGGCTACCGGACGACAGGGAGTGTCAGTGGTGTCGGGATAACCGCGCGTCGTGGAGCGCCGCTCTGGAGGTGGTTTTCGATGAGTAAGACGCGCTCGAAACGCCAGACACTTCATCCGTCGCGTATCGCCCAGTTCTGCAAATTAGGGCAGTGTTCGATGTACCTGTTCCACGAGTATGTGGACGGGTTCTTCGACAACGCCGACGTTGACGATGTGCCTCTCAGTCCGCTGTACGCGGAGACTGGGATGCAGTTCGAGCAGTCGCAGTTAGAGGCGCTGCTGGAAAAAGACGTCTATAGTGTAGGGACAGACCAATCATCTGGTTCGCTGAATTTCGACGAAACCTGGCACGGGGACGCGAAAAGGGATATGCAGCGGATCCAAGAGCTGGTAGAGCACGTCGAAGACGGGACGGTCAACCGACCGGTCGTTCTCTATCAGACTCCTCTAAAGGTGGACGTCGGTGTTTGGCCTGTCCGGAGCGAAGTCGATGTCGTCATCCTCTATCCGACTGAATCAGGGGTAGGTATCCGCGTCATCGAGGTCAAATCCGCGACGACTGCCAAGACGCATCATCAAATGCAGGCCGCGGTGTACGTTCTGCAGTTCGAGAACCTGTTGGACATCGAGGTAGAGATAGCTGCGAGTATCGTCGCACAGGACTCTCCACTCTCAGCAGTCGTGACTCCGTCCGGTCTCCGACTCGACCGTCTAGGGACGTTCGAACTGGACACCCGGAAAAACGACATCGGTCTGCTGCTCGAAGAGAACGGAACCTTCGACGAGCTCCTATACAATGCGGACCCGAACGACCCCCCGAATAACCGGATCGACGCGCGATGTGAGGGTTGTTCGAAGCAGGCGAAGTGTTTCGCTCGGGGCGTAACGAACCACGGACTGGAACTTCTAGGTACATTCGGTCTTTCCGAGGGTGTTCAGGAATCCCTCCGTGAGTTCGGAATCACGGAAATCGACGACATCGTCGATCTCTACGAGCTCCCTACAGACGGACGGGAACGAAAACCGTATCGGTACGACCACATCGAACCGAAAGACCCCGATAAGGTTCGTGACATCCAGCGAGAGACGGAAATCTCAAACCTCGCAGACCTGGCACAGGTCGCCCATCGGTTCCTCCGCGAGATCGATCCCGAGTTCAACTCACAATGGGAGCGAACAGCGGGGGGCGTAGGTCCCTGGAGCGAATATCTGATAGGAACCGGAAGCAACCTTCCCGATGACGACCCGAATATGAAGGGCTGGGACGAGTATCCCCGGAAGTCGCTGATCCGGATATACCCCTATGTCCAGGTAGACCATGTTCGTGACAGGGTTGTTCTCCTCGCAGCCAAGGTAACATCCACTCGGTATGAAGAAAAAACGGGAGACGACGGCGTGTTCGTCATCGCTCGTCCGTCGGGCCTTCCTGACGACCATGACGACGCCGCTGACGAAGAAAAGCGTCTCCTCGAAGACTTCTTCAAGAAGCTGGCCAACGCCGTAGATCAGGTAGCACCTGATCTTGGAGGTAATACGGGCCACGGCTCTAATGACGGCTACATCCACCTTTACCCGTATTCCAACAGCCAGCGTGACGCGCTGATGGATGCGGTCAAACGGCACGACAAGCTGTACGGCTCCGAGGCCATCCAGACGATGCTCGGATTCCGTGCGGACATCGATCAGGAGGCCGTTAGCATCCTTCAGGATGACTTCCGCCAGCGCCACGCGCTACGTTATCCGGGCCTCGGGATCGTCCAGACGGCGACTCAGTTCTTCGGCGGGACCGACTTCTCGTGGGAGGACACGCGTAGTGGCGGAACTCCTCTGAAGACTACCTTCGCTGAGGGGTTCTTTGAAGTCGGCGTTCCTTTCGAGAAGCAAGGAGACCGTATCGTCCCGCGATTCGACCAAGGGTATCAGGTTCCGGACGCGAACGGCAAGGATTACTTCAAAAATCATTATCCGATACTAGGCCGCCATCAAGACGGGCTTCCGTTGGAGTACATCTGGGGTTGCGACGAATTAGACCGGATGAAGCCCGACTGGGCAGACGACCAGGAGACCCGCGACCGGATCATCCGGTTCCGTCACCACACTGACGAGCAGTCGAAGCGGATCACTCTCGACGACATAGAGGAGATGGTCGAAGCCGTCTGTGGTGCATACCAGCACATTGAGCGGTCTATCGGCGGTAAAGACGCGTTCACTCCCAAGGAGGCAATCGACATCGGGAATCTCGCCAATCTCTCGCTGGGTAACAGCAGTCTCCAATCCACCGTCGTTGAGTACCAGAATCTCGAATTCGGGACCCGGCAGCGAGACCGGGAAAACCACTACCGGAAATCCCTAGCGGAACGTGTCGCTGCCGGTCGTGCTATTCCCTTCGAATGCACTCGGACGCCTGAAGACGACGACCGTCAGATCAACGGCCAGATTATCCGAGATATCGGTGACGGGCCTGATAGCGGGCTACAGGCGGAGACACCGCTCGCAATCGAAGCGGGTGATATGGTCGTGATGACCCCGCTTCGAGAGCAGTCTGATGGATCCTACGAGGAAACGGTCGAGAAGCCTAAGAAGTATGCAAATTCCGTACTCGGGTTCGTTAATCACGTGAACACCACTGCGGGAACAGTCAGCATCAGTGCACCGTGGCGGTATCGCCGACGTGGTGAACCCTGTATGGTGTGGCACAAGGGATGGACGAACGATTCTGACGAGTTGGAAGACAATGTCGAACTCGTTCAGGACGGTACGGCGTGGGTACTCGATCCGGCCGTGGATGACTTCTCCGGCTCTCGCGCTCGTCAAGCCATCCGATACGCGCGTCAGAACGACATTCACAACCGCCTCCTAGATCTCTATGACCACAACCAACAGACTGCGCTACAGTACTCGACGCCGTTCTGTTCTCAGACTGCCCTGCAGGCGTTCCTGACCGAGTTCGACGACGTCATGGACGAGTCAACGAACAAGAAGCAGAAAAAGTTCGTGAAGCACGTGAATCACTCTGTGGTCGTGGCACAGGGGCCTCCTGGGACTGGTAAGACATCATACGGCCAAGCACCGGCGGCCCTCGGTCGAGCCTACACGTTCGAACAGAATGAGGAGTCGTTCGGAGGCGTAGTTTCGGCGCACTCGAACACAGCTGTCGATGAAGCCGCTGAGGCGGTCGCTGATGCCCACGAACGGCTAATGGATCAGAAGGGTATGCTGACCGGTCTCCGGTTGATTCGCGTCCGTTCAGCCGGTGAGCGGCTCAGTCACTCGAATCCTAATTTCGAGGACTTACAGTACTACGAAGACCGGTCGAGGCTGCGGGAACTCTGGGAAGAGACGATGGCAAGTGACGAGGCCGAACAGGTCATATTTTTCACGACGCCTGTGACGCTCCGAAATCTGACTGATGCAGTTGCTTCGATCATTGACGAGGACGTGGACGACATCACGCTCGACAACGAGGACAACGTTGACGCACTAATTCGATCCGGCGATGCCCGGGTGTTCGACTATGCGCTGATCGATGAGGCGAGTATGATGGATTTGCCGCTACTGTTCTTGCTCGGTGCATTCCTGCGAGAGAGTCGTCAGTTGATGTTGATCGGCGATCATCGGCAGATGCGTCCCATTCAGAGCCACGACTGGGAGTCGGAAGACCGAAAGACGATAGAGGAACACACGCCATCGCTCTCAGTGCTGAACCTGATGCGTTTCCTCCGAGGGCAGACCGACGACGACGAGACGCTGGAGTACTTAGAGCGTGAGCCCCCTCAGTGGTCGAACCCCGATAGCGTCCTTCCTCTCGTGCAGTTCGACACGACGTATCGGTTCACGACCCCGATGGCTGATCTGGAGACAGAACTGTTCTATCATAAGGACAGCCTGTCACTCTCGTCTGGGGTCGATAGGCCCTTGATTCCGGATGTGACCGGTACTTCAGGTCTCCCCAACTGGGCCCGGGCTGCACTTGATCCCGAACCGCGGGTGACGCTGCTCCTCCACGACGACGACCAGTTCACCAAAGACAGCCCCGTCGAAGAAGCGATAACGAACACGCTATTAGAAGCACTTCCCATCGCCTCGGGCCAGAGCACCGGATCAAATGATGTGACTGCTGGAGTTGTCGTACCCTTCCGACTTCAGCGCCGGAGGATGCAGGACAGTATCCCTCAGGGGGTTACGGCAGACACGGTAGAGCGCTTCCAGGGTGACGAGAAGGACGTGATGGTGCTATCAATGACGGCAGGTAACCAGGGCTACGTCAACTCCCGCGCCGATTTCCTGCTCGACGAGAACCGATTCAACGTCGGCATCTCACGGATGAAGCGGAAAGTGTTCATCATCGCCTCGAAGTCGATATTCCGCGCAATCAGTCCCGACGTCAAGGACTACGAGCGTCAGAAGGCCTGGAAGAAACTGTATCAACTTCTGGGTGTGGCTGACCGTCAACCGGACGGCGAGGCCACGCTCACGCAGTCCGAGGTGCCGGAACTGGCGAACGGACGAGAGGTGAATCTGGAGGTGTACACGGGCTTCAGCGACTAAAGATTCGACTGCGTCCGTCACCGGATAGCAGTTTTATGTCCCGCGCATAAACCAACCAGACAACCAACCTACGCCTCACAAATGCAAACACCTCAAGATACGCTTACAAGTGCGAAAGATCGGGCCGCAGAAATTACCTGGTGGAACCGCCGGATGACGAAATTAAACCAGGTGAACGGAATCACGAATGCCCAGTCGTTCGTCGAGAACGACCTGATCGAACAGAAGGGCCCATACGTCGAGTTCGTCGATGCTCCGGAGTTCCACGATCAGCCGGCCTCGGAGTTTCTTAAGGCCCTCGGCTACCGTGACGAGATAATCGATGCTGTCAACGAGGAACTCTTCGGTGGCAAAGAGGGGTCACTGTATCAGCATCAGGCCGAAATGATCGAGCAGATCGAGACGACGGACCGCGACAACGTCCTCGCCGTACCGACGGCTACCGGGAAAACAGAAGCCTTCTTTTTTCCTATTCTAAATCACTGCCTCTCGACCCAGGAGGACGGGCTGAAGTCGATCATTCTCTATCCGATGAAGACCCTGGGCGTGGATCAGTTAAATCGATTCATCGCCTATCTCGACCAAATCAATCGCTATCGAAACTCCGACGAACGGATCACAATCGGGATCTGGGACGGCGACACGCCTACCCGCGTCGGTACACGAGACCACGAAGTCGAACCGGGGTCCTACATCCGTGGGCTTGAGGATCCACGGAACCCGGATGACAAACTCCGTGTGCTGGGCGAAACGAACGTGGGGACGGACGATAACCAGTACCCCTGGATACGGGTTACCCGCGATAGCATCCGGCGCGGGGTTGATATTCTGCTGACCGTCCCGGAGGCACTCGACTATATGTTCATCAGTGACAATGATGAAACCCGAGATGTACTCGGAAATACGCCCGGTGAACATCCCGTTGAGCACATCGTCTTCGACGAGGCCCACGTTTGGAGCGGGATCCAAGGTGCGGCAGTTTCCCTTCTCTCCCGGCGTCTCAAGCACTTCTACGACGACCGGGGCCCCCAGATATCGATGGTCTCCGCCACGGTGGATAACCCGCGAGAGTTGGCGAGTTCGTTGACTGGGACGGACGAAGACGAAATTAACACAATCGGGTTCACTGGAAGAGACTTTCCGACTCTTGGCGAACCTGATTTTGGACGGTTTTCTCCCTGTGGCATCGCTGATCTTGTTCACGTACTGGCACTCGCAGTCGGGGACATCGATGATCCGACGAGCCATCTTAGAGAATACGACCTCGAAGATGCGCTCTCAACGGCGCGTGAAGTCGGCCTTGTAGCAGACGAGAAAATTGAAATCGAGACCAGTCTCGGGGAGTGGGCAACTGACGCTATCGAAACGAGACTCCTGTCACTGGCTAGAACAGAGTTTGATGACGTCGAGTCAGTACTCAACTCCGTCAAGGGCCGGAACGAACTCGTCGAGGCCGTTATCGACGAGAGCGGAACCAACAGTGGCTGGTACGAATATGTACTGACAAACGTCCCTGAAGTCGCTGCGTTTGCTACGTGGTTCGAGACGGACACCACTGGCGTCGTTGGCTTCAAATCCTACGACCAGTTGCTGACTCGCGCTCGGAACCAAGGCGTCGAAGACCCTGAAGGGGTCATTGAGACGGTTATGGCATTCGGGCGTCTCGCGGGCGTCGTGACCGAGAAATATCACGTCTTCCTTAAACCTCCTTACAAGGTGTACTGGTGCCGAGAGTGCGAGAAAGTGTTCCGCGACAGCCGTTGCCCCGAATGTAACCGCCGTCTCCCTGAAGTGCAGTTTTGCCGTCGTTGTCATGAACCATATGTTGAGATTGATCCCGGAAACGGTGACGAGGAGTTCGCACCCATTAGTGTAGGATCTCCTGTTGATTCTTGTCCTGGCTGCGAAAAATGGGTGAATCTTACAGATGCGGGTGTTCCGACATCATCTCTGCTTTCATATATGCTAACGGAGGTCTGCCGGCACACGCCATCAAAAAAGACTCTCGTGTTCTCCGACTCACATAGCTCTGCTGAGAGTGTCGGTGATCGGATAATCGATACGGAGTACGGATTGATGGCTGAAACGCTGTATTTGCAGGAGTTAATCGAAGCCGGTGGGAAGAAAGACAATTACGAGCTCTTCAAGACTGTCTCGACTCGGCTTCGAGAGGAATACTGGGAGCCCCTCATTCAGAACGAGATCGACGAGGACGGAACGGCGTATAACTTCCTCCGCTCGTTGCTCGACGACATCGAGTCCCACGCGATGCTGTACAACTGTGAGAGCTTGTTGGATGGGGGTCTGGTCACAGCCGATGTCGTCGCTGACCTCGACGATCCGGAGGAGTTAGTTCTCGCACACGAGATATACAAGCTATTCACACTCGGCCAAGGAGCCAGCTTCACCTACAAGAAGGTCTCAATCGATGGCCTGACACGAGAGAAGCTAATCGACAGGCTGGAATCTCGGACCCGATTCACCGAGGACTGGATCGACGAACGGTTGAATCGTCTACTAAGCAGCTTCTTGGAAGACGATATCATAACCGAGCAGCCACTTGATGAAGTGAAAACCGCTGTCCGGAACGCGAACCTCGATGACGGTCCGCGCAAACAGGTAAAGGAGTACATCGAAAGCGCGCGTGAGCAAATCGAATCGGCGGGTATTATGTCTGAACCGCCAGAAAGCGGTGTGTTCACCCGCATCCCGCGTATAGACAGTTCTTCGCTGGAACTTGTCGAGACTGCAGCGTTCTGTGCTGACTGCTATAGTGCGTATCCAGCCACGAGTGATGGGAGAGGCGTCGAGATATGTCACAACTGCGGTGCGAGCCTGGAAACCTATAGACGGTTCACCCGAGGTTCCGATGGTGAACTAACTGCCGATCCCGGCTACGCACAGGTCGAGTCTGGCTGGGACTACGCTATTGACCACTGGGCCCACGACGTGACGCGCCCGCTTACGAACGGAGGCGAACCGGAGTTCATCACTGTCGGGATTCACAAAAGTAACATCCCCCACACCCTCCGCGGCGCTATCGAGGAAGGGTTCCGTAAAGACGATCCGGATGTCAACATCGTGAGTGCGACGCCCACAATGGAGCTAGGGGTCGATATCGGGACGCTCGACACTGTCGCCCAGGTCGGAGTCCCTCCAACTTTGACGAACTACGTGCAACGAAGCGGACGGACAGGGAGATCGCGGGGTAGCTCCTCACTTGTTATGACCGTTATCCGGGGGAATCATCCCGTTGATGGCCACTACTACGCAAACCTCGATAGCTTCCTCAACGATTTCGAACCCGTACGGGTGCCTGATCCGGAGGACTTCGACGAACTACTTGCCGGGCATGTCGTGACTGAGGTCTTTGCCTATTTAGCCAGGAATCCGCACGAGTCCGGTGTCTTCGAGCGGATGTACGCGCTCTCGGAGCCGAAACACGAGAATATGGGAAGCTTCGTCAGTGCTGTCGAAAAGAACCTCGACATTCTCCAGAGATTCATCCGTGACGAGATGTGGGATACGTTGAGTTCCTATATCCGAGAAATCTTCGGACAACGGGGCGTCGAGATTCTCGATGAGGTGTTTAATTCCGATGGACCGCTCTCAATGGATCGTCGGACGGAACAAACGTTCTCGCGGCTAACTGCTGCGTCAGGGTCGTCAGATACGAACAAGAACATCACGGAACAGAACGGACGGCTTGATCGCTGGCTGGATCGATTGGGCTATCTAGCGAACTACCGGAACTTCGGTCAAGACTTCCCCGTCAAATTCACTGGCCGGCGTGAGAGTATCGAGTTCGAGGCATCCGGAAGGTTATACGATCTGTTCCCGGGTGAGGAGAACGATCACGGTGCAGTGACCACACTCCATGGAACGAAATATCTCGTCAACGACGTTCGTGGATCTTCGACACCCCTCACCGAGATATCGGTATGCAACAACGAGGAATGTGACCGTCCCTTCCAGAGTTTTCCACCGGGCGAGACTGAATGCCCTCACTGCGGAACCGAACTTGAGGAAACGAAGGTCCACGGAATCAGTAGTGTAGAGTGCAAAACGGCAATGGGCGGGCAGCGAGGCTATAGCACTCGTGCTCTTATGTCAACATACGTCTCGGAGACCGACGCTTCTCAGAAGACTGAGGACGTCGAACTATTCGGCCTGCCAGCAGAAGTTAACTATGGTCAGCAGGAGGTCACGGACTTCGTATATGCCTTCGAGCGCCGCCACACGAACAGTCCTGACAAAACGATCCTTCGCTCTGAGGCTCTAATCGAACGTGAGTCGAGTTCTTCTACGGAGGACCAGAGCTGGGAAGAGATGCTGGAAGACGTCGAAGAGGAAGTCTATCGACCCGTTGGTCAGCAATATCACACACAGGGTGTAACGGTCAGCTTTGAGCGGGACGCGTTCGAAGAGCGCTACGAACGGACGACCCACGAAACGAAATCTTGGCCACAGGCGCTCGTCAGTCTTCAACAAGCACTGGAAAAAGCGATTGCGATAGTCGCAGAGTGTGACCGCTCGGACTTCCGGGTCAAGGCAATGCGCACGGCGAACACGGTTGACGTCCATATCGTGGACAGCCGCCAAGGAGGAAACGGGGTCACGTGGCAGGTTCTTCAGAGCCTGTCTGATTTGGAAGCCAGGGTCGTTGAGGTCGCCGATTGTGACCGTTGCGTGGATTACTGCGATGAGTGTCTCCTACTGGCTCGCACTCCTGCGTACTACCTCGAAAAAGATCTCTTGGATCGCCGGATGCTCGCAGCCACCGTCGGGAAAGACGAAGCAGAGGTGGAGAGCATATGAAACCGGAATCGCTCTTGGACAAATTGACTCGTAATCAGGTCGCGTTCGCTCACGAGCCCGTCAGCAACTCACGCTGGTGGATGCTCCGAACTCTCCCTGCATTACAGTATCTCGGGATCGATCACTTCACATTCCCCACATCGTGGCGTCAGCTCGCACAGGGAGGGTCGCAGTACGACTACCTCGATTACGAATACCACGTCACCGGTAACATGGAATTGCCGGACGGCGCAGACCTCTGTGTCATCACAAACGAACACTACGAAACTGAGACATCGTACTCCATCGAACATTTAGTCAATAGGTTCACCTCAAGAGAGGGCACACTCGTAGTGATCGCAGATTCTCCACAATTCACGCCCATCGGCGGACAACGTCCACTGTACCAGGAGCAGTTTACGGAACGAATTGGTAGCGTCGAATCGTTCTACGAGGCATTCAAACAACAGTATCGGAGGTATGATTGGGACATGCCTCTGATAGATACCAAGAACGTGTTCATTCAGGACAACGCAAACCTCTACGAGCTTGTGGCAGGAGAGTCTCTTAGCCGCGCAGAACAGTTGTTTGACGTCCTTCCCGATGCTCCTTACCTGCCCTTATATAGTGTTTTCAGCGACATCTTTGCACGGCCGGATGAATACGGAAGCGTACCACTGAATACGGAAGACGAGGTTCCTGGATTGGGACGATGGCTTCGGCGGCGTATCGAGTGGGATCGGCAGACGGGTACCTCAATCGCTCGTGAGTTGAACCGGGCCGTCTCACGGGACGGCAGTGTGTTTGACCCATCATATGCCCGGCGGAGCCCTGCGATGCAGAACGCGAGAGATAGCACGAGCAAACTCGACCCCCAAGACAATCCTATCGACGCCAGATACCAGGACTTTCTCATGACGGAGGCACTATGACAGAAGGATACATTCTCAACACGGTTCAGACCCCAGGCCCCTTACGGACAGTCTATGACTCAATAGACCGGGGTAATACGACTGAAGAAGAGATCGCTGACGACACTGATCTTCCAGAGGACCTGCGCAGCCAGGGAATGCGGGGTCTTCAGGAGTTAGGTATGATCGGGAGGCAGGAACCCGACTATTATACGGCTGGGTTTGCCTGGGAAACGGGTAATCGAGATCTTGACTTCCGAATGAGTGCACTCCACAACTTGGCGATAGAAGCGACACCGGGTGAGTGGGGGAAGCAATCGGTCGTTCTGCTCAACTATCAGTACCTCTTACAGGAGGACATCCAACACCTCCATGCGAGTGACCAAGTTCTGTATGAGGCTATAGACAAATGGGAACACGAACAGCGCGAATACCGACCTCGGTCCCAACAGGGCCCAATCACACTCAACGAGCCCAAGTTCGTCAACTGGACCCGACTAGCTAGTTTCCTCGGATTAATCGAGAAAGCCACCGGCCGCGAATACGTCGTATATCCCGACCCTGAGATGATCTTAGAATCCCTCCGAATCGCCACTGGTGACGAAAAACGGATCGCCATCCAAGAGTACATAAACTGGCTTCAGGAGAATCTTCTACTGATCAATCTTACTGGTGAGCGGGATGTCCCCGCACCCTTCGCTCGTACACTCTACAACTTGATCCGGGAGGAGAAAATCAAGCTGGTCGAATATGGTGATGCTGGCGTAGTCCGTTTAGATCGCTCCCCACGACGGTCCGGTATGGAGAAAGACGCGAATTCAATCGAGGTGATAGCATGAGTTCTTCTGAAGAGATACCGGGAGGGCCGCTCTGGTGTCCACATTTCCAGAAGATCGATGAACGAACCCTGAGACAACTCTTCAGTAAGGTCGCAGCAGTACGATCCGAAAATCGAGAGCTCTTCGATTTCACTCACCGTAGAATCGAAGTTTTCCGTGGGACGAGCACAGAAGACACTGAAAAGTGGGGTGAAGAGAGGGTCTATCAGCTCTTTTCCGAGGATGAACTCGGGAACTTCGTTGTTGTCATCGAAGGTGAAGTAGGGACGGGTAAATCCGAACTATGCGCGTATCTCTCCCATCAACTGAACGACGACGGTCGTCCCATCCTCCATATCGACAAAGATGACGACCTCATGTCTATTCTCTCGGAACGTATTCCGGAGTTCTATCAGGAGCACTTTGAGGAGCGTCTCCCAGGAGCGTCTGAATTCAAACAGCTCAGGGACGATATCACGAACAACCCCCAGACTGTCGCTAACAACGCTACTTCAGGTGCACTACTGAACCTGGGTAGACAGGGCTACGAGACTACCCACACAAGAGAAGACGAGGAAGCCATTCGGGATTTCATCCAGGAAAAGCTACAGCTCCTCGTTGAACGCGGGGAGTACGCTCGTGAGATCAAATTCATCACAGAGGGCGAGTACAAACAACAAGAAGAACTCCGCGTCTTCCCCGATCAGGTCTCTGCTGATGAGGCGGTCGAATCCTTTAATAAGGAGTTGTGGCGCGAAATCCGCGACAGGTACGACACCGCGTCGTTAGACGACGTGCTCGAATACGTCGGCAGTCAGTTCGAGGACACCCGGCCAGTCATCGTTTTCGAGGACTTCGCAATAGCCTCGATGGAGGCCGAGCGGCTCCGTAACTACATGGAGCGAGATAAACCGGATGACAACTGGGATTTCATCGTCGCGGGAACGCGAGACTCCACGGAAGTGCTCCATACGCGGACGGCCGAGGATCGATTCGAGTTCTTCCAAACGAACAAACGGCACTCGAAGAACGTTCTATTCCTCGACGAGCCGTCTGCTGTTGACTTCGCCCGTCCATATCTCGGCTATATCAAAGCCCACGACGATAGCGTTCGATACGATAGAGAGAATGGCGACTTCGAACTGCTGCCCGCACCGGACGGATCACTCTGTGCAGAGTGTGGCTTCTGCGACGAAGCGTTCCGTGACCTGTTCCCGTTTAACCAAGCCTTCCTTCGCCGAATCTACACGGGCTTAGACGAAAGTCAGCAGTCACCGCGAGAGTATATTATGGAGATCTTCGAAGTTCTGGAAGAGTGGTATGAAGGTCATGCCAAAGCACCCTCAAGCGCAAGCTCCCTCCGACGGCTTCGGAATACCGTATCCGCGGCAGACGAAGTGTACGAAGAGGCCGAAGAGTTTGCGGACTTAGCGAAATGGTATGGTCGCGTTGAAGATGATCAAATCACGGTTGATCGGCGCTTTGCGGAAGCGTTCCACCTTCTAGAAGACGGGGCCCCTGCCGTTGTCGATGTAACCGATGACGGTATCATCATTCCCAGTGCGGGGGTTTCCCCCTCTGAGCCGGAAATACAGAGCGAACAGACGGAAGAAGACGACGAGGAGTCGTCGAGTACCGACCAAACAACGACACCGGAGAAGAGTCGTGTCGAGAAGCTAATCGAGAAACACAACGGCTTAGTGGATTCTTGGCTCGAAAATCCAGAAGAATACGCTAAGACAAACCGCTTCATCCGACAGGGGCTCAGGGATGCTATCGAACATCTCACGGACGGGTTCAAACTTTACGAAGGAACCAAACTTGAATATCGGCTTAGCAGTCAGAAGGATCCATTCGTCTACGTTGAGAGTGATGACTCACCGGAAATAGATCAGATTCTGCTTGACAGACGTGACTTCAGAAGATCTGACCTCCGGAAGATACTCAAATACGGAATCCGCCGGGTAGAGGAACCGCGGAGTGCTGACGTTGATTCGCTTCTCACAGAGTGTGGGACTCAGTTGATGTACTACGCCCTACAGTGGCGTCAAATGCTGATTGAGGAATATCTTAACGGGGAGAAGGTGTTCTACAAAGGGAGTGCAGATTATGACTTCACGGACTTCGTCTTAGCTACATACGTTCATCTGGTGATGCTTGACTCTCCGTGGCGCAACATCGATGCGACCGCGATTAATGAACGCTTCAGTGAGGACGACGCTTTCTCGGTTGATCCGCATCTCGAAGAACAGATTACTGAGATCCTCTCGCAGGAAGAGTACGACCACATCAAGACAGCGATGGACTCCGCCGATCACATCGAAGCTATGGTGGGAAAACTACTGGGCGTCTCCGGGGGCAGTCTAGACGTTCCGAAGATCCGGAGACGGCTGGGTCGGAACCCGCCGTACGAGGTTCTCGACATGCTCGGTCGGCAATACATCGCAGAGATAGATAGCCGCGTTCGATTCGGACAGGAGGCTTATGTCCGGTCGATTGCGGATACGATGTACGACGTACGCCAAGCTCTCGAAGAGGTAGCGGACCACGGCTACGACCGTGAACTGATAGAGGAGATCAACTCGGAATTCTCCACGCTCAATATGACCCGAGTTTCCGAACTCGTGTCTAATCTCAGAACCTATGATAACGTGAATCCAGATCTCCAACAGGAGCTAACGAAGTTCGTTGACTTCTCTCAAGCAGATGTCGATAAGGCTGTTGAGGCCGCTGATACTGCCGATACTCTCCGTATGGAAAACACCCAAGATCAGATTCAGGCAGCACTGATCTCTCTGAAGTTGGCAGCCACACCAGTCGTGAAACGGTTCCGTTCTGTTCCAATCGATGGTGCGAGCAGTAACGGTGGACACAGGGGAGGTCTCGGTGAGCGGTTCAAGGAGGTGAGCGATCACTATGTCAGCTAATTCCAGTACGTTTCAGGAACAGCTAGAGACGATTTACGAACAGCACCGGCGACAAGGCCTGGAATCAGAACTAGACGAGCTCGCAAAAACGATGGAGGAAACGATTCTCGAACGAGTTCTTGCTGAAGCCTTCTTCCGGACTGAAGTTGAGATAGACTCTGAGGCGAAACACGCGGTCGAAGAGGCTAGATCTCTGTTAGAGCAGGACGATTACAATGCTCTCGCAGAACGACTTCCCGAAACCCGCGAAGCTGTCGAAGCTCAACGGAGGGAGGTTAACAACTTCGTTCACCAAGCGAGAATCGACATCCACAACACTGTCCGAGGCATGATTCGGTTGAACCAGCGAGTTGAGCGGGTAGATCAAGACAAGTTAGATGCGCTCGATACCCTCCTCGATAACTGGAACTGGGAGGCACAGATTGAAGCGGATCAAATCGACCAGCGGAAAGAGGAGGCCAGAGAGTACGGTCACTTTATGCGTCAATCACTAGAGGAGGCAAAGGACGCTCTGTTTGGCCCATACCGGGATACACCGCTTGATGAGCTCGTTGATCGGTTATTAGACGACGAACGGCTAACGTTGGCAGCGCTCTCAGAAGAGGAACTCAATCGCCTCCATGAGTCCGATCTCGCAGACTATCTCGAAGTGACCCTCTCATGATCGTCTCTCGTGGAAAGATTGATTGCGGCATCGTGTCCATCTCCAACAAATCGACTGCATGAAGTACTTTGATCGGAACTCGAATGCCTCACGAATCCCTGATGATATCCGACCGCTGATTCGCGGTTTTCTCTCAAACACCCAGATATTCGATGCTGACCAAGACAATCCTCCTTACATCACGGATGGTGTCAAGTACACACAGAGGCCACAGGATCGACGAGCCACGAGTAAATACACTGGTGACGATCAGTTCGTTGCTGACATCATCGAACTCTTCGATTTCAAGCCACTCGACTTTCAGGTCGAAAGCTGGCAACTGATCCGCGACCTCGATGCGGATCGACGGTCATCCAACAACTCGCGTGGCGCGATTTTCTCGGCACCCACAGGCTTTGGAAAGACAGAAGCGTTTCTCGGCCCACTCTATCAGCTGTTAGCAGAAGATCAACAGGACTTGGCAATCGTCGTCTATCCGAGTCGGGCTCTCCTACAGGACCAACTCGGACGGATTCTAGAACACTTGTACAACCTTAGAACAGAGCACGACACTAGCCTTTCTGTTGGGGTATGGACCAGCAACACACCGTATACGTCATCAGAGGTTGAAAGGAAAGACGCATTTTTTGCTAATCAGCATGGCACGCGTCGATTCAAGCTCGCCGATTGCTGGTGTGGAGACGACGAAACTCACTCATTCACCTACCAAGGAGGAAGTTCGACTTACCGCCTGGTTTGCGAGAACAATGATGCACACTCCTTCTCTGATCGGGAGGTCCTGCTTAATCGGACTGATATCAAAAATCAGCCTGGACCGGACATTCTTCTGACGACGTTAGAATCTCTGGAGCTATTCTCACTCAAACCGAACTACAACATCATTGACCGGGCCGATACGATTGTATTCGACGAAGTCCACCTGTACACCGGGCTCAGAGGAGCACATACTGCAAATATAGCACAAAATATCGAGGCGATAACGGACCATTCGCTGCTCTGGCTAGGCTCAAGCGCGACGGTCGATGATCCACAGCGATTTGCTACTGATCTCTTTCCCGTTCCAAGTGGACGAGTTGAATCAGTCGCGCCGCCTGACTCCGATTTCCGAACGGACCACGAGGACAAGGAGCACTACTACTTCCTCAAAACGTCGGAGGAAGGTCCTGGGGTCTCATCGATGGCCATCCAGCAGTTGATGTTGCTTGGACATAGCCTCTTGAACAGCGAGACCGGTGAGCGCGGGAAAATCCTCTCATTCATCGACAGTATAAGCCAAGTGAACCAAAAGAGGGCGCAACTGGAGGACGCTGATCGAGCAAACGAACTCTGGCGGTATCACAGAACTGGAAGCGATTACTCTAACTGGGATCGGGTAGCTAAGGAGATGGACTGCGACTTCATTGAATCTTCACTTCGCTTCGAATCTGTCTACTCAGACGCTGGGTTCGACGCTGCTGCAACAGCCGAGAGCGACCTGCTGCTCTCGACGAGCTTCCTTGAGGTCGGGATTGACGTCGGTGAGATCACTATCGTCACGCAGTATCGGACGCCGTGGGATCTGTCGTCATTCATTCAGCGTGCGGGACGAGCAGCGCGGAAGGAAGACACCGACTCACACATTGTCGTATTCCTCTCGGATCTCACTCAGGACGCGAATATGTTCTATCGTGCCGACCGTTTCCTCGGGTCTGAAATCCGAACGCCATTGAAGACGGATAATCACGTGATTGCCTGGATCCACGACCAGTTCGAGAAGTTCTACGAAACATCAACAGCTGTCTCGAAAGAGTGGTTCTCTGGGTCAATTGACCGGAAGGAAGAGTTCCTCGAACAGTTCCTTTGTTCAGAACTGGGCTACAAACAGTACTACGAGTTCATCACGGAACCTGCAGCTGTATTGCGCCGAGAGTTCGGAATTGACGTGAGTGAGAGTCAGCTCCCTGCATTACATGGAGAGGAGCCGGTTGAGACTGTAGATCAGGTTCTGTCCGAGCTTAGGGAGGACGTGACACAGCCTGAGATTTCAGATCTCATCGAGGATCAGGTTGGGCAGTCTATGCAAAGAGAAGACTTGGCTCGGTCTCTAGTCTCAGAGATAAGAACTGATTTCTTGGAATTCTGTAGCCAGCGACAAGTGCTAATCGACGAAATCGAAGATTCCGATGTCAGTACCGAAGAGAAGGTCAAATCACAGCTCGATGCCTTGGAATCAACTCTAGAAGAGCTTCGAACCTCCGTCACAAACCTCGCTGAAACTCCGCCTACTGAACAAGTCGAAGCATTAGACGATCTGATCCCTGATCTCTACGGGATAACGAGTGACGTCGAGAGACTCCGGCGTGTCGTTGACCGAGAATACGTGTCTGTTAACCTTCCAGAACTGCCGACGTCCGTTGATCAGGTGGTTGACCGCGTTGATACAGCCAGCCGCGCGATTGAAAGCGAGGAGCTCGATAAGACGGCAACGAAGCGTAAACAGATCTACTATCTCAGACAGACGCTGACTCAGCTCGGCGAATACAACTCTATTGAACAGAACGATAAGAGCCTGTACTACGTCAAGCATCTCCTTCGAGGGGCGTATTATTATGACCGGTTCCTGAAAGTTGACCACCGTTCGCTTGAAGGCACCGTCTGGTACGTTCCCCCGAACTACTTCCAAGACGCTGGGAAGTACTTCACGGTGTTCTATGGGGAGGACGATGAGAGTGGCGACGAACAGTCTATCGACAAACTCGTTCAGACCTATGCTCCGTACCGTAGCGAGTATCAACAAGAAGCAGGTCATTTGCAAGCCTACCTACCCGAAACCATTGCTGATGATGACGGGGTCAGATTCTCCTTTGAGGACGTCCCCGGTGACCGGCGCGACGGCATGATTACTCCGGACTCTATCACTCTTGACGATATAGAAGATCTCAGCGGCGGTCGCGCTCTGAATATCGTCAGGTACTGTCCCGAGTGTTTCCAGATTCTTAAAGAGGATCGGTGCTTACGTCATAACGATAGAGCGTTCGGAAAAATCCATTCTAACCCGGAAGTAGAGACTAGACTTGAAGGGCGTCAAGAGGAAGCGACACGGGGGAGAGCAACCCTCGCTGACATTACTGGGAAAGTAACTCTCACGGGAGTATCCCTTGAAATCACACCGGCACGACCCGTTGGTGATGAAAATGAGTTCATATTCACCGGCGAGGATCGGATTTCTCAGGAAATCACGACCGGGAATCGGCCCTTGGGTTTCTCGCTCGATACCCGAGGGTTGATTTTCGACCTGAGCGACTTCGTGTCCGACATTGACGAAGAGACTAAGAAACGAGTACGTCGCTACAAGTCGCTGAATGAGTTATCACTCAATGAAGTGGCTCGGCATACAGCGGCGCACTGTTTCACCCAGTTGGTCGCCGATATTGGCGGAGTCAATCCAAGTATGCTCTTCTACGGGATTGATCACGAAGCCGACGAGGTGTATGTGTTTGAGCGGTCTCAGGGTGGCCAAGGCATCGTTGATCTGGTTTACGAAGACCTCCAGACCGATCCGGGTACGGCACTAAACGCGCTGACCCATATCTGCTATAATCCACAGGTCATCAACGAGAGACTCTGGGCGTCGGAGGGTTTCGTGGAACGAATACCGGAAGACCCAGACGAACACACCGTTCGAGAAGTCGTCCGTGATATGGATGAAACTCCGATCTTCCCCGATGTCGCCGATCTGATCGTGGATGAAGTGCTCTCCTCGATTGATCGAGCTAGGCAGCTTTCGAGTGAGGAAGGCATCTCAACCGAAACGGCATACCGAATCAAACAGACCGTCTCAAAAGAGCAGGTAGCGGGCAACAATGAATTCCCTGCTGATGCGGTCAGAAAAATGCCACACGATGTTGGAGACCTTGATCGGGTGAAATCCCTGTTTTTCTCTCCGGATATCGACGGTTGTGTCGAGAATCTACACTTAGCGGAGTGCATATCGGCACACGACCAGTCGGAAAGCTTGAGCTACGTCTTGCTTGAAAGTCTCCGAGAGATGCTGATCGAAAGAGTTCCCTCCGAAGATGCCGCGTCTCAAATGATCGAGCGAGAGATGCTTCCAGGAGGTGAGATCGATGGTACGAGCATTTTCTTTACCCTCTAGTGGGCTATCGTACTTTATCGGGTACTCTCTCGTTCACGCCCAACGTATGGCGATCTGTTCGCCCTGGCTCAGCGATGTGGAACTGCGCTTTCCACTCACCGATAAATTGTCGAGCCGCCGACTTTCCCTGTCCGCGGCGATTAGAGAATTGAACACGGATGTCGATTTCTACGTTCGCACTGGCGAACAACACAACGACTACATGCGCTCACTTGTCTCCCGTATGGGAAACACCTCGATGACTACCGTAGATGATCTACATGCGAAAGCCGTCGTGGGCCCCGAATTGGTGTACGTAGGATCTGCAAATATCACTCACAGCGGTCTGACGGTCAACCGTGAGCTCTGTGAAATTATGGAGAATGAGTACGGAAGCGTAGCTACGTATTTAGACGTCGAATTAGGGCTTTGAAGGAAGTATATGAGTGATCTTCAGTAGATATGTTGCCCGGTTCGTCGTCAATAAATTTCTCACTCTAACATTTGATCCTTGGAAGCCCGACACCAGAAGGACAGACGACCGGTTTTACATACTTTGGAATCACTGTTTTACATACTAAGATGCCTGAAAGTGAAACCGAGCATATCGATTATTACCCTTCAGGATGGACTGAGCACATCCATGACGACTATTATATCGAATGGGTTTATGACGAAGATGATACGATCTTAGTTCGGCTCGATGGAACGATGGGTGACGACGATTATTCAGTGATTCCTATCACCGGTATCAATACCGACGGGGAAGAGTTTGTAACAAGGCCCATCTCAAAGCTCCAGCGGAGGGAAGCTTTCGATGTCGCAGCTACACTTATTTATGGACTGAACGGTGCAATTGGGAGAGTTAAGAACGAAGCCCAATTTACTGGTGATCAATCCGATTGACCAGTATAGCACTGTTCCTCAGGGAGACTCACACAGGAGTTAATCAATACATCGTCAGGAGCAACTAACTATTGACGAGATTGTTGCAGATACATCATCAGTTATCTCTTCCCACTTGTTGGGGCGTTCCTCACCCGATCTTGGTGGATCGATGTCAAAATCAAGGGGTTGGTAGGTGAGATAGTCAATAGTACCAGCGGCAGTTTTGCCCACGAATTCCGCGTTCTTTCGCTTGGACGAGACGCCGTCCGAAATGAGATTGTAATGGTTGGTAAATAACTGCAAAATTATAACTTGGTCAGCAGGAATCTCCCTCGTACTGAGATGGCGAAAAATCTTCGCGGCATTGTCAGCTGGGTCCGCCCGACGCCATTCGAGTTCGATTAACACGTACCGATCACCATCGATTCCTGCGATGTCAACTGGTGTTTCTGCAATAAGGTATTCAGTGTCCCACTTATAAGATGTGCAGAACTGTGCTAAATGATCTTTCAACCGCTTAACGACCTCGTCCGCAAATTCGCCCATGATATGAGCACTAAGACGCACCAATAAGAATTGTTTGCCTCTTAAACAGCTTCACGTCTTATCAGTCACTGTAGCTAGGGCGCTCTCGATATCTAATCGGATCCTTCATTCCTACGTCTTGGAATGCTTTGAGTCGGTAGGCACATGCATCGCAAGTACCACAGGCTGGTTCCTCATTGCGGTAACAGCTCCACGTAAGCTCGTACGGAACACCGAGATTTAGACCACGCTCCGCAATCTCTGTTTTCGTCCAATCCACGAACGGTGCCACCAAATCGATTGACGTCTCTGGTTTCGTCCCGATATCTATAATCTGCTGGAACGCATCAAAGAATTCCGGGCGGCAATCCGGGTAACCGGAGTAATCCTCGCTGTGTGCACCAATAAAGATGGCCCCACAGTCGTTTGCTTCAGCGTACGACGTGGCCATTGATAGCAGGTTCGAGTTCCGGAACGGAACGTAGCTTGACGGTATCTCATCGCTATCGAGATCGACTTCTTCCACATCGATGTTCTCGTCAGTAAGGCTGGAAGCACCGATCCGAGCTAAGTGGTCTGTTTCGATGTGAAGGAAGTCCGTGACATCCATATAGTCGGCCAATTCTCGGGCACACTCTGACTCTTTGTCCGCTGTTTGTTGGCCGTAGGTTGTGTGGAGGAAGTACAAGTCATATCCCCTGTGCTTCGCCTCAAAAGCTGCAGTCGCACTATCCATCCCGCCCGATACAAGGACAACCGCGCTATCCGTGCTATCTCCTTGAGTAGTCGTCATGGCTGTATAATTTGACACTATGTTTCGGGTGCGTCGTTCCAGAGCTCAACGTGAAGTCGAGGCGTGTATTGATATCCGTACTCCATCGCTACCTCCGCAGTCAGTTCACGGGTTTCCGATAATCGTTCACGGGTCGAACCCTCCGGCATCAACAAAACGTCTGAATCCCGAATCACCGCATCTGCAGCGTCCCGAAGCCGATCAACTAACCGGTTGATCTCGGCCATATCATCTCTATCTGTAACTACAAATTTCAGCTGGAAATCATAGGCCTCCACCAGCTGGCAGAGAGTGTCTATGTCGATCCGTCGATCAGCGTGCCGATCTGCCCATTCCCCATCGCCCTGTGGGTCCTTTGCCGCAGTCGGGGTGCTGCTCGCCAGTTTGGGACTGATACTCACTAGATCGATGGAAGTATCGTGATAGATCGTACCGTTGGTTTCGACGGTAGTATGGTAGCCAGCATCGCTGAGGCGGTCTAACAGATTGGTCGTCTCGTCGTGTAGCAATGGTTCACCGCCGGTCACGACGACGTGGTTTGCTTTCTTATAATCGGTGACACGATTGATGACAGCATCGACATCGAGCCAGGCGTGGGTCGGATCCCAGCTGGTATGGAACGAGTCACAGAACCAGCACCGGAGATTGCAACCACTCGTCCGAACGAACACGCTCGGCATCCCGGCGATTTTCCCCTCGCCTTGTAACGAGTAGAACAATTCATTCACTGGCAGCCCGTCCTTCGTTTCTGTACCAGTAGAACCCTCCTCAACCGTTGGAACATCCGAATTCACCGGCATTGCTCTATAGAGCTCCTCCGGCAGCGAGCTCACCGGTTTCTCGAACCTCAACTGCGACATTACTGACCGTCTCCGGTAATGTTTCCTCCAGCCGTCGTTCAAGAACGATCCCCATCACCTCGGCTGTCGGGGGCTGGTCGAGCACGATTAGGGCATCGCCTTCGCCGCTGTCCTCAAAAGCCTCGATCAGTGGATCGCCCTTCTCCACGAGAAATCGGTGATCCCACTCGGATAATACAGAAGTGACGTCTCCCTTATCGATGACCCACCCTTCGCTGGTTAGGGTGCCAGTTATCGAGACGCTGATTTTGTAGTTATGCCCATGGGGACGGCTGCACTTGCCGTCATGGTGTAGAATCCGGTGACCTGTACTTAGACGAATCGGCCGGTCACGTCCGACGTGTAAGGTTCGCTCAGCCTCGGAGATATCCTCTGATGTGAGGGAGTGTTCTCCAGATAGGTTTTGAGCCATACTGTGGTATTATCTGTGGCATACTTAACTTTGAACCACTCGCTGAAAGTTATAGTGACTCCGGAGATGGATTGGAGATATGACAATTTAGAGAACGAGAAGTTAATTGAGGGCAACGATAGAGTTACTACACAGGTCATTTGATGTCGGCATTCAAGACTCTTGAAAAGGCTTCATACGGCCGCCGAGGAGAAATAGACACGCCCGCCGGCTGTATCCAGACGCCCGAGCTTCTACCTGTTGTAAATTTGATTGGAGGGACGACAACAGAATCCGGTGGTATCTGGCGGTATACCCGTCGGCACCTCTTTGAGAGCGACAGCGTCCAGGGGATTATGTTCCAAGCGATGTCGTTTCTCGACTACAATCTCACCCCTGACAATCTGGAAGAGTGGCGAGAGAAGCCGCTCAAACAGCATTTCGAGGAGAGTGACGTTGAGCCCGGGTTTGATCAACCGCTATTCATCGACTCGGGCGGATTTAAGTTGATGAACTCGACGAAGTTCGGACAGACGCCTGACGAAGGCGGTAGTGCGAACGACTGGGATATCTACACGAATCCAGAGAGCATCTTGGACTTGCAGATTGACTACGGCGCGGATATCATTGCCACCTTGGACTTTCCGATTCCACAGAACCTGAATAAGCAAGAAACCACTGAACGGATGGAGAAGAGTATCGATAACGCGGTTGAAACTCTCCAGTTGCTCGACGAGCGCGAGCTGGAGGAGACGCCGTCTATGTATGTGGCCATACACGGCCACAACTACGAGGATGTCAACTGGTATGTCAGTCAATTTCTGGACCGCGCCGATGAACTTGCTGAGGCCTTCGAGGGGTTCGCCCTGGGTTCACTTGTTCCCCTCAGCAGCTCTCCAGATACCTTGGTCGATATCGTTCAAGGGGCAAGAGACGCGATACCCGAGGACCGTTACGACGAAATCGCATTCCACGTCTTCGGCATAAGCGGAAGGCTCTGTCCTCTACTGTCTCTCCTCGGCGTCGATACGTTTGATTCGAGAAGCTATCAGTATGCGGCCCGCAATAAGAAATTCATCCACCCCGATAGCTGGCAACGAGTCAGTTTGGACCAAATTGATGATTGGGAGGAATGGCCCTGTAACTGTCAAGCCTGCCAGAACATCCACTTCGGTGATATGCGGCACGCCCTTCTGGAATCCGATATCAGTAACAAGCCTATTGAGGGTGAACACGGGACTCACTTCAAGAGTGAATACTACGCACAGATAGCTCATCATAACTTTGAGCTGTACAGCCGCCAGATGCAACAAGTTCGTGACGCCATTGATGATGGGAGTTTGCTCGAACGTGTTGCTAACTTCGCACAGGGAAAGAATATCGTTGAGAAAGCGTTGAAGCGGGCTCAGCTACACAACCCAGAGCTCCGCGAACAACTTGCAGACATCGGTTACGAAGGGTTAGTTGCCGGACCGGATGACGAGACGTTCCAGACCAAGCTATCTAGCTTCCTCGAAGGAGTCGAGGACACGACACGGAAGAAACGGACCATCTCGCTGAAACACGGGCCAAATGACTTCGATATCCTCCAGCACGACGAGTATCAGCCGCCGAGCGAGGCAGATGTACTACTGATTCTACCCTGTAGTCAGGAGAAGCCGTATTCGAAGTCACGGACACATCAGGCTGTCCTCTCCCGGCTTGAGGACTACCGTGAGCGATATCATAAGGTGTCCATCTCAGGGCTATACGGGCCGGTACCTGAGGACTTCGAAGAGGCTGACCCGGTGATGAGCTACGAGTATGTATTGACGACTGCCGATGACGACCAAGTTGAACTTGTTGCGAACCGACTTGCTCGTTACCTGACCCGGTACGGTGAGAAATTTGACCAAATTATAGCCTACACCACGAACAAAGCCTACCGACGTGCTATCGATACGGCGTTCAACCGGTATGGCCGCGGTGAAATATACCCATCTGATCCGCGAGCTCTTCAGTTGACCGAGCATTTCCGCAGTGAAAATATCGACGAGCTCGTTGGTCGGTTTACCAGTTGACGGTAACGCGTAACCAACCAGCCTCCAGACATCTAGTGGTTATCCCCAAGAACTAAGGTCTCCTCATACGATCAGCAGAGTATATGGCGTCGTTATTAGTCCAATCGTGTTCTGCAACGAAGGAACAGGTGGATACACCGGTTCCTGCTCTCGATTTGTACGATGGATACTTCTTCAGGATTATAAAGAAGGCATTGCGCACGGGTCGATTTCAGTCTGGAATTGACATTATGATTATATCCGCGGAGCACGGAGTAGTGGAACCTGATCAGGAAATTGGATATTATGACCGTCGGATGGACACAGAACGTGCTGACGAACTGAACGACCAAGTCGTCAGCGCTATTGCCAGCAAAGTCACTACTAACGGGTATGACAACGTATGGATCAATCTGGGAAAGGACTATCTTCCAGCTGTCGATGGGGTTGAATCTGCCGTTGATGTACCCGTTGACTATATCGAAGGCACCGGTATCGGAATGAAGGGAAAGCGGCTGAAGCACTTGGTTTCCAGCGGCCGTTCCATTCCAGTGCACGGTGACTGATAGTATGGCCTCATTCGATGTCGTTGCGGAGGCAGGCGAGGCACGACGTGGCCAGCTCCAGATTAATGACCGTACCCTGGAAACCCCACACCTGTTCCCGGTGATCAACTTCTACGGCGGCGGTAACGAGGGCGCGCTATTTGGTGGCGGGGTCCACCGTACGATCAAGGAGTTCCTTGCTCACGACAACGAAGTCACCGGTGGTGAAGACTACAGTGACCTTTTCAACGGTGTGATGACTTCGATTTCCTCCCTGGCCGACTACGGGATTCGGGAGAAGAAGCTGGAATGGTATCTCGACAACGAGATCCGCGAGTGGGACTGTTTCAGCGACTATGACGGGATGATCTTCGCAGACTCCGGCGGCTACAAAATCCTAAAGCAGGGTGGCCTAGAAGGTGAGGACTTCGAGAAGGATATTGACCAGGATAAGGCGCTAGACATACAGCTAGACTTAGGACCAGACATCGTGGTCAATTTGGACCACCCCATCCATCCAGATGACGAGTTCGAGGAGCGGATCGAAAAGATGGAGCAAACAGCCGCCAACGCTGCCCGGTTCGCAGAGCGTCGTGACGAGGTTAACGGGGCCTGTTACCTCACAGTGCATGGCTATTATGAAGCGATGCTCGAACGATCCTTCGACCTCATTGAAGACGAACTTGCAGAACCAATCCCTGAAGCGTTCGATGGGATTGCGTTAGGTAGCCTCGTACCGCGAAAAGACAACGTTGAGGTTCTCGTCGAAGCAGTATCCGACTGTAAGCGGGAGATGCAACAGCGAGGGTATGACGACCTCCCTCTACACGTATTAGGAATTTCGGGGAACGCAATGCCGCTACTCGTTGCTGTCGGGGCTGATACCTTTGATTCTGCCTCCTACCTACACCAAGCGATCAACGGGAAGTATTGCGTCAACCTGTTCGAGACAGTTCCGATAGATGAAGCGAACTTCGACGACTGTGAATGCCGGATCTGTAACGACGACTTCCACCGAGCACGGATGCGGAACGAGATGGACGACCTGTATCAGAAGGACATCCTCGGCTCGGTGGCAGCCCACAATCTCGCGGTTCAGCAAAGGGAACTTCGCAAGTTCCGTCAACTGATCGCTGAGGCAGACAAAGAACGGGTAGCTGAGTATTTAGAGGAGGCCGTGAAGGACCAGAAAGGCTTCCGCAAGTTCGCCTACCAGCTGATCAACGAACGGATTAATCCATACTTCGAGGAAACAGATACAACCTATGCATAAGACACCACAAGTCAACGAAGTCAACGAGTTCATCGAGATAGCGAGCGACTTCGAGGACCCGTTGGAAGTTATCAGAGAAGCACTATCCAATTCCTACGACGCAGGCGCGACGCAGGTCGATATCAAGATCGAGCAGGATGCCGAGGGACGGAACACTCTCATCATCAAGGATGATGGCCATGGAATGGATGAAGACGACCTGTCGTCGTTCTTCGATCTCGGGAACTCCAACAAGGACGACGCAATCGGATACAAGGGCCACGGTACCAAGATCTACTACAAAAGCGACAAGATTCGGGTTGAGACAGTCACAGATGGGACGCGGATTGAGTCGGTGATGGACCAGCCGTGGGCGAAACTGAACGACCGTGAACTACCCACGTACTCCATCGAAGAGACGGAGAGCGACGAACCGTCCCGAACCCGAATCGAAGTACATGGGTTCCGTGCTGGTCAGGGTTTCGACCCACGAAAGCTTACCTACAACAAGATTGAGCACTACATCAAATGGAAGACGATCGGCGGCTCCACCGCGTGGCACTTCGGCGACGACTTCCACGAGATGGACATCAACGTTGAGTTGTCGCCGACAATCGACGATACCCAGGATCAGATTGAGACCGACAACCGCCTACAGTTCCCGCCCGAAAACCGGGATCCAGAGGGCGAGTTCGTTGCGGAAGAAATGTGCAAGCATTACCCGCCCCGTGAGCTGACCGTCACCCTTGACGATAGCCGCGAATTAACGATCGAAGTCGTGGGGATGGTCGGTGGAAAGGAAGCACGGAATAAGCTGCCGACCTATGGTAAGCACTCAGCACAGTTCGGTATCTGGCTGGCGAAAGATCACATCAAGGTCGAACGCTACAACGATGCGATCGGAGCAGACAACGAGTTCTTCCACTTCTTCTTCATCGCAAACTGCCAAGACCTCGAACTCTCTGCTAACCGGGAGAAGATTCGGAACAAGTCTGGCGACGTCTACCAGTCCATCACTGATGAACTGAATCGGTATATGACAAAAGTGTGTCAAGATTCTTGGTACAGGAACTATATCGAACGTCGCAAGCTGGAGAACAAGCAACGCAGCATCCAGTCGCAGGGAAGCTCACTCGAAGAACGCCTCCAGCATACCAAAGACCAAGGTGGACTCTCCCCGTCGAATCCGGCAGAGGTCATCGCAGCATTAGAACGGTACAGCGCTAATGGATCACCAGAGACCCTTGAGATAGCGGACTTCCGATTGGACGAAGAGGTTAATGCTATCGTTGACACCGATGAGGGATACAAGAACGCAGCACTACAGGTCAAGCTTAGTGATTTCTTCGAAAATGAGACTCCACTGACTCATATCGACCGGTTCATATGCTGGAAGCTCGGCGACTTGGACGCTTTGACCAAGATCGAGCGGTCCTCCTATCTCGGCAAACCCATCCGCTTCGATTTCAGCAATAACGAGGTGACGTATGGGGATGAGAATAAGAAAACGATCCCTGTTCTCGAATTAGCAGACAAAGTGTAACTATCGTGTTCAGGGAGCCATAGAACACAGCAAAGCCTGTACTTTAAATAATAAAGTGTGGACTTTACAGAAATGAGGGCTGGGAACGGTGAATGAGTCGCATGACCCCTTCGAGTATACGATGCGATGATGGAGGCATTATCGAATAGATAGAGGACATATTTTGAAAAAGATAAGCGATCAATTATCTTCGGGACGTGTCCACAGGAGAGTGTTCCCTACTTTTCGTGACAAAACTAATCCATCTTTTTCCATCTGCTGGAGTCGCTTATACGCTGTGTCGTGGGCACAACCTACATGATCGGCAATATCGCCCGTCCCTGCCATCTCTTCTTTGTCACTGATGGCATTAAGAAAATCTTCAGTAGAGTACTCGCCGGTATACCGGCCAGAATCTTCGTCACGGTCGGGCATTACTCAATCGTTCAGTTCCATTCTGATTAGTCCTAACGGTCTAATCAGAGACCATTATGAGATCTCCGAAAGGTATTTACCAATAGGATAACTCATAATGGATGTGGACACCGGCCCCTCGGGGCATTAAGATCATCAGGAATGCCTGGGTGCTGAGACACCCGGGCCGGGTTCCCCACAGACGTGAGCGAACCCATGAGAGAATCAAAGCTACCTGCTCAAGAAGCTATCGACCGGGTATTAATTGAAGATATAAAACAACTGAATAAAATTGCGCTCGGGGAAGGGGCCGCGGTTTGTGAAGTCTGCGGCGAAAAACTGCGGGAAGGCGCACCGGTCGTTGTGTTTGCCTTCCGGCCGGTTGAGCAACCGGCTTTCGAGATCGGGCACGTGAAATGCACGGAGTGTCGGCACGAGCCGACGGAGTTCTTTACGCTCGGTGTGCGCGAGCTCGTGTTGGATGGCCGGATCGGGACGTGTACTGATCCTGTGACGCAGTCGTGGTGGCCTGTCTTTCTGGCCCCGCAGCCGCGTGCGGTGAGTCCGGCGGATGTGACGACGGTACAGCCGTTACCGGGTGCGGCGTGGTTCCGCTGTCCGATTGCGCGGAGCGACGTATTCGCCGCTGCGGATCGTGAATCGGCGCGTAAGCCGTGGCAGCGGCCGGTGGTGCGGGCGGACGGTTCGACCCATGATGGTGCGTCCGAGTCGGACGCTGGTTCGACGAGTGATGACGTGACTGAAAGGACTGCCCAACACGCGGCTGATGGTGGTCGCCATGGTGGTGTCGATGACGATGTGGATGCGCATGAGGATCTTGATGAGCTTCACCCGGTGACGTCGTCGCTGCGGACGGCTCAAGAGCAGGAGGGTGGGGCGGATCGAGTAGTGGAGGCTGGAGATGGCCAGGCGGAGTCGAAGGGGTCGGGTGGTGATGGCCCGGGGTTGGATGAATTAGCTCCAGTGTCGTCGGCGGTTCGGACGGCGCAAATCCCATCCGATCTCGATGCTGCGGGTGATGACGGTGATGCGGGTGCGTCGGATGAGGAGAGTGGTGGCGGTTTCGGGGGTGGGAGGTGATGCCGGTTGGCTGGGGGTGCCGTGGTGGGGGGCGTAGCCGTCGTGGCAGAGCGGCGGTGCTCGTGGTGGAGCACCGGTCACGTCGGGCTGTGGCTGCTCGTGTGGCAGGCTGTGGTGGGCCTGGCGCTGCGAGTAGTAGTGAGAGTGACCATGGGTTTGATGGGCGGAGACAGCCGTCGGGATGCGTGGTGGTGTCTCGACGTCGTTCCCCGACCGCTCAGTGCGTCGGGGCGAGTGAATCTGCGTGGCCGCTGCGGCGGGTGCGCGTTCGATCCGGTGCTGAGTGGCGATTGTGGAGAACACTTGAAACGGGGTGTGTGGGGGTACAGTGGTGTCGTGAGTGTAGTGGTTGTCACCGTGTGCGTGGTGGCACTACGTTTTCGAAGAACCTGGAGTGGAAACGGAGGGGTGTGTGGATGACTACCGTCCAGCAGGTGAGACACGTATGAGTGGATTCGAGATCTGGGGAGATGTTGACCGGTACCGGTCTGCAGGTGAGGAGTCGGACGAGCACCTGTGGGGCAAAGTAGAGTTAGACCGGCGACGAAAAGATAAACGGAAGCCGTGGTTCGAAGGTGAATACCGGTTTGAAAAGAAGGTTGCTGACCGGGTGCCGGATTGTTTCGTACGCGGTGAGGGGCTGAATCGGTGGATTGAGTTCGTTGCTGGGTCTGATCAGCCGTATCGAGCGAAGACGCGGGAAGCGTTACGGCTGGGGTTCGTGGTACACTGGGTGTTCCACACCGATCATCGTGAGCAGATGCACGACGTTCGGGAGGCACTCGAACCTGAATTGGAGGGGCCGATCCGGTTCGGTGAGTACGACCCGTTAAACGGTCTGTTAACGGTAGGTGATCCGGTAACGTTCAAGAATTATGAGTTTCCGGTGGAGTCAATGCGGGAGTTCGAGCCGCGGTCGCTGCTCGGGTATCGGCACGGTGCGGCACATATCGCCCGGCAAGAATATTCGTATGACCTTGGCATGTTTGACTTAGCTGGGTGTCAACGCCGGATTTTCACCGACTACCCGCAGGGGAAGTACTTCCGCGCCGTTGCACCTGGGCAAGCGTTCGACACGGCAACGTTCGGATTTCCCACGGAAGACGGGCTTGAACGCCTTGTCGAAGACGAGCAGGTCACGCGACTCGGACCCGTTCGACGGCGAGACGCTGCGGAGTAGGCAGTGTCTCGATAGAAACCGCTCCCCTCTCCGGTGTGGAACAGTTTGAAGAAGAGAGTCTGCAGCTAGCGGCACGCGGGTTTTCAGGCGCAGTTGGACAGTTCAGAGTCGGTCTTGTAGCGTTTGGTGAGTCTCTCAGACGTCGGCTCAGGTGGCTGTTTCAGGACTGGGAATTCATCTAGCTACCCGGCTGCGTGTGTTACTTTGTGTGCTGATCAGCATGGATTGTCAAACCGGGGAAGTGCGAATGACGGGGAATGAGTCAAGTGTTAGACTTTGTTGAATCCGTATTGGCGCGGCAAATCGTGAGACCCGAAATCTAGCAGCGTTACTTCCTTAGTCTGGTCGTCGATTTGTACAACAAGCCGCTTGCTCCCTGTGACATCGATGTATCGTTTGTCTTTTGGACCGAAGCTCATTCCCTTCCAAGTCAGATGCCCGAACCGGTTTCTGATATCTTCGACAAGATCGTCAACATCGCGTTGCAGCGTCCCATCGGCCTTCTGGTAGCTCCGCTCAAATTCGTCCGTCCGAGAGATTGGGCGTGGTTCTAGCTCAAGCGAGCGAGTTCCTGGTCGATTCGTGATCGTGCCATAGTCCGAATCAGGTTCTCGTCGCGTGATGTACACCTGGATTCGGGTGGGAACACTCCGGTCGAGGCGGCGGCTGGGAAGTTCATCAGCAAGGAAGCCTTCGGAACTTGTGGTGTTGATATCGAACGCTGACGAGAGCACGCTAACCTGTTGCCTGTGAAGCGTCTGTGGCGACTCACTGCTGAACTGTGAGAGAGCGTTCCTGTTGTTGTTCGTGAAAGCTGCAGTCATCCGGCGGAGCAACGAGCCATACAGGCCTGAGGGAGCGAGACGGCGACACGCGGTGCTACGGTCGAGTTGTCTGAGTAACCGGTACCGCGTAGCGATTTCGTCTGCGTCAAGCCGCCGATTCTGGTCGTAGTAGATGTCGTACGCGTCAATACCAGTGAAGTCAGCTAGATGTGTAGCGAGTAACTCTAGTTGGTGGTCAGCCCAGCGGTACCGGACGAGCAATTCCGCTGCGAGGTCGAATGCTTGGGTTAGAGACTCGAACGGTGACTGGGAGTGAGCATTCGCAGTGGCGTCGAGATGGATTGCTTCAGGCGCGGTGTCCGGTTCCGCGGTCAGTTTTCGTGCCCAACCGTATAGTAAATGTCCTAGACTGCGGATACAGCGCTGTGGAACGTAAATACCGTATGATTGCTCATCGGTATGAAACGGGATGTATTCGGTAACACCATCGAGCCCGTATGCGCCGACTGCGGTATCCCACTCTGCTTCAAGGAAATGTAAGATCTCCGTAGCACGCACCTCGTCGTTATTGGGGGTGGTATCCCGAAGGCGATGTTCATACTTGTCTCGTGGGATAACGTGGCCGTCCGCTGGCCAGCCGATGGTTGTCTGATGGTCATTGAATGCCGATGGAGGGCTGGTGCCGTCTTGGAGAGGGCCGCCATATGGTTTGTAACTCTCGCCAGCTGCGTACCGGGAGAGGAACTCCCGGCAGTCCATGAGGCGCATATGCTCCAATCGAATTCTGGGAGCAAGTTATACCTCGGGGGAAAAGCGATATTCCACAGTCACCCACCAGCGTGAAAAACAGACCACTCTATTCAGTATTCGACGCTCTAGGCGCGCCAAGACGATATCGTGGATTCAGAAATCACGATTTCACAGGCAAGAAATTTCAATTGCAATGGGACGTCCCGTCCGTTTCTTCACCCCATTTTCGGGCACAGTGGTCTACGAAGACTTTTAGCCGTTGGCACGACCCCGGCGATATGTTCGCACTGTGAGTCGCTCCCAACTGCTCTCAATTGGCGTGTCTTTTTCGGTCCTCCCTGCGTTTCGGTTGGGATCGATGGGCGTCCCTTAGCTGCAACCCATCCGCGTCGTTGGACGCGTTGAGTGTTGCTGCGAGTGCGCCCGCAACGGCTTGTAAGCAGTCGGGTTTGCGCGGCGGATGGGACCGTCTCTGGATTACGAAGAATTCGTTGCATGTTGCGGCAAAGTATTGGAAGTGTTGCGTCGAATGGGCGAGTCGAAATCCAGCGGGAGACGGAGTGTGTGGACGACTTCTCGACCGTGTTGCTGAGAGCACGAGGGTTTATCCCTGCATGCTGGTTTCGCCTGTTCACCATGCTATTCGAAAGAGAGCAAGTTCAGAAACAAGGACAGGGTCAACCCAGTGGTGCGACTGTAGTCGTTGGTGCGGGAAGATGAACGCTGCTACAAAATACGTGGAGGCGTCGGAGAACGTGTCGCCATTGCACGAATATGTTTCAGATCATGGGCAAGGCGTGTCGCAAAGCGAACTCGAACATGCGACGGTTGCTGGTCGGTCGGTAACCCTTTCGAACGACGTGAATAGTGACGACCAGGATCTCATTGCGGACGGGATTCGAGTGACTGACCCGGCCGAAAAGTCGTGTTTCAATAATTCGCTCGGGATGTGGGAGTTCAACGAGAGATTTAGCTACGTCGAAGGGTTCGCAGTCATGACTGATTCCGACGTTGGCGGGATAGAGCACGCTTGGTGTCTGCTTGATGGGGAGCATCTCGTTGATACGACGACAGCAGCGTTTGATCACTACTACGGCGTCGCCATTGATGATCCCGAAATCCTACGCCGGTATGCTGAAGAGTCTCCTCACGAAGGGATTCTCGGCAATCACAAGAACCGTTATGCATTTCTCCGTGATCGTGGGTACGTCGATTAATCCGGGACGCTGGAGAGAATTCTGTGCCGCGATGTCCTTCGTGGCCCTCTCGTTAGACAGATTCGCTTCGAAGTCGCGTCGGAAAGCCGATTGTTGTCCTCAAGCGGGATTAGACCTTCAGCATATGATCGTAGATTCGTTCAGTGGTCTGGATACTGCGATGTCGTAATCGATTCCGGACATCGTAGAGCGTATTTTCGTCTTCTTCGTTCATCATTCTGTAGGCGACGCTATGTCGGAGTGTGTGCGGTGTCACGTCACTGGCGTTACCCTGGGTGCCATCAATCTTGTATGGATGAACCCCTGCTTCCTCAGCGATCTTGTGAAGCATATTCCGAACGCCTTGTTCAGAAATCCGATCAGAGGATCGAGACGGGAAGAGTGCTTGCGGGTCTTTCCAGCGGGAGTTAAGATATGCTGAGAGCAATCGCGCCGTGTCCTTCGATAGTGTGAGGGTCACGGGCGGTGGGGAATTCTCGTTCGGGTAATCCTTCTGGATGTCTGTCGGGAGATAGAGTTCCGAGTTTCCGTTTCGGAGCAACGTCTTGTCAATCTGGACGAGCTCTCCAACGCGGAGTCCAGTATCGTACGTGAACACGATGATCGCTTCGTTGCGCTGTTGGAGGTATTCTACACCGGTGGTGTAGCATGCTGATCGGAGTGCTTCGACTTGGTCCGGTGTCATCCATACCTTCGCGCGAACTTTGGAGTTTGCAGGACTGCTCATTTCGGGATACCCTCTTTATATACTGCTATTGGCCTGGACGCCCTTAACTTTGGAGTCTACAAAGAGACTCCAAAGTTGAGAGACCGACCTTCTCGACTGTTTCCCTCCTTGCTACTCACGACTCGGTCGCTTGCTCATCAAGGAGTTCCCGGAGATAGGAACGACTGGCAACGCCGACCTCAATCCCGCGAACGTAGTCGTCTTCGCCAAAGGCTTTGACGCCAGCTGAGCGTTGGGTGAATCCCTCAATGAGGACGAGACGGATACACTCGGTAACTGCAGATTTGCTATGCGCTTCGAGAGCGGTGCTGACGTATCGGTCGAAGTGGGCGTCTGGGTCCTGTTCCGGTCGGTGATCGGCCGCTCGTTCTAAGGCGAGCTCAATGACGTCATCGACGGAGGGATGGGCCGAGTTTCCCGTATTCTCCCGCACACAATACGTCTCGTCTGTGGACATGGCGACACGTTCTATTTCGAGTGGCAAAAGCACAGTTGGCGATCAATCGAGAACCACGTCATCGAAGGTTTTCTTCTCCCACGACCTACGATGAGGCATGCATTCAGATCACGTCGGGTCTGACTGGACAGTCGAGTGGGCGACACCTACGCCAGGTGGTGACGGGTATCTGGATAACTTGGTGTTGAGCCGTAATCAGGCACGTGCCTATGGCGACGAGCTTGTGATGTCTTTACGCGTGGACGAGGAGATGTTGCAAGAGCGGGGGATAGATCCTACTGAGCCGTTTGCCTGGAAGATTGAGGACAGTGAGTTACTGACAAAGCAAATTTCGCGCCAGGCGTTCGAAACCGTTGCAGAGAGTGATCGAGATGATGCCGGGTATGCCAGCGAAGTACTGGACTATCGAGCGAGACGACGGATAAGCGACACACGGTAGCGGCCAGTTGGATTCGAGACATCAGCCGTCCTCGAAGTCGCCTCGGCAATAGAGGGCTGTTTCTGCTGTCACTGAATTATATATGGAGACAATCACCAGTTAGCCAATTCTCAGTTAGCCTATTCTGCGTTAGTCTATTCGAGAGTTTTATCTGACTGGGCGGCAGTCAAAGGATATGGAGCGATTCGTGGATCGGGAGGATGAACTCAGTCGGCTTCGAGACTGCTATGAGTCGGACGACGCTGATATGGTCGTGATTTTCGGACGTCGCCGTCTCGGGAAAACCGAACTCGTCCGAGAGTCACTAACAAACCGCGATGACGCCGTTCTGTACCAAGCGACTGAAACAACCCGGCAAATCCAACTGGACGCGTTCGTGGACGTAGCGGCTGAGTCGTTTCCGGGTATCGACCGAATCGAGAACGAGTGGGAATCGCTGCTTGGGTATCTCGCTGACCAGGATGCAGTCATCGTGCTGGACGAGTTTCCGTACCTGATTGACGCCGACGAGAGTCTTCCGTCGGTTATCCAGCGACTCTGGGATCAGGAGTTGCGTGACACGGGCGTGACGCTCGTGCTCGTGGGATCCTCGATTAGTATGATGGAGGAGGCGACACTCCTCGGGAACAGTCCTCTGTATGGTCGATTCACTGAGAAAATCGATCTCCGCCAGCTCGACTTTGCTGCCGTGCGGACGTTCTTTCCCGAGAGCTATACCCCCGAACAGTTGCTGTTCGCGTGGGGCGTGTTTGGCGGGACACCGTACTATTTGGACGGCATCGACCTAGATGGTGACCTCGGAACAGTCATCCAGCAGTCGCTGCTGTCACGGCAGGGATTCCTGCATGACGAACCGGAGTACGTCCTTCGGACTGAGTTGACTGAACCGAACCGGTACTTTGCTATTCTGAAGGCGATCGCGGCCGGGAACACGACGTCGAATGAAATCGCGCAAACGGTCGGGATCGAGAGTAAGCAGATTTCGACGTATACGCAGAAACTGGAGCGGCTACGGCTAGTCGAACGGGAGGTGCCGGTGACGGAAGATAAGGCGAAGTCACGGCGCGGGCGGTACCGGATTCTCGACCCGTTGTTCCGGTTTTGGTTCCGGTTCGTCTACGGGAACGAAGACCGGTACGAGCGATTGGGGGCCGATGCGTACGAGACGGTTATCGAACCGGAACTAGCGGATTTCGTGAGCCCGGCATTCGAAACTCGGTGTCAGGATATCTTGCCTGACCTCTATCCCGATACGATGTTCACCGACATCGGACGCTGGTGGTACAACGAACACGAAGTGGATGTCGTCGGGCTCACCGCAAACGGGACGATGGTGACGGGTGAGTGCAAGTTCACGTCTGCACCGTTCGATTACAGCGCGCTCGCCTCACTTGAATCCCACACGGAGGAAATTCGATGGTCGCCCGATGGTACAGGCGTTGAGCACGAGTATGCGTTGTTCGCCCGGAACGGATTCACGCAGTCTGTTCATGATTCGGCAGCCGATCGTGACGACCTGCAGTTGTTCGATCTTGAGCAAATCGTTGACCCGAGCGCGTCGCAGTAGGTGCGTCGAGAACTGTGGGATCGACCGATGTCGAGAGAATAGTGATCGACATCTTCGATTCTGTTTCCAAAGCGTGTGCTGCCCATCAGTCGGCGCGTACAAGCAGGCCCTTAGTTGCGCAGGAACAATGGAAGCTGTGGAATCGCGGGACTACTACTGTTCGTTACCGGAGTTCTGCGCCACAGTTCGGACAGAAGCGTTCGTCGCCGTCCAGCAGGTGGAGACACTCGACACAGACACGGTTGCTTGGCGGCGTGGCGATATCTTCGAGGAAGTCCATGGCTGTTCGGTCCTCGACACCTGGTCCGTAGCCGTCAGCATAGCCCGGCAGCGTCGAAGCCCACTGGACAGTCCCTTCGTCATCAACGAGTGCGATGTTGCCGGCAATATCGAACTTGCCGTACCGTTTGAACCCTTCCGAGGGGGTCGGTTCGATGGACTGGTTTAGGGCACGGTTCCGTTTGAGATCGCGTTCGTAGATGTCTTCTGGCGTCGAAGCCCGCATCTCACCGGGGAACTCCGTGATCGGCCCATGCTGTTCGTCGATACGGTCAATCTCCACCACGATACCGTGGTTGTCGTGGAGCGTCCGTAACAGTTGGAGAACGTGCTCGTGGTGTTCACGAATGTCGGAATCAGCGTAGTATCGGAGTCTCATGGTTGATTCGACGTGTAAGATGAGGTTAGTGGCTTATTCTGGTACGCCACTCTCGGCTTGTCGCATCCTATTCTGACCAGAAGGCATCGTAGTCCACTGGATCAAACGCTACGTCCCGAATTGCTTGAAGGAGTTGGGTATCGGTGACATCAAGCCGAAGCCCGCGTGGTGAGAGGCACCGATTGATCATCGTGTGCCAATTGTAAAACAGAATAGCGATGTGCATGCCGTACAGACGCTGTTTGGGATCTTTGCCCTTGATGTGTGGCATAAAATTATGGACAATCTGGCCGATAGTCGGTTCGATGGCCCACCGCTGGATATACTCATCTCGAACGCCAGCCCCTGAGCGATACCGTAGGGAGCGGTCCGTAAGATACGTCGCATGCGTGGCGTGTTTATTGATGCCAACCCCGTCCTGTGCAGCTAGGTCCGAAAACGCTTCAGTAAGCATCGGTATTGCATCGTCAGGAACTAGTGGACCCTGAACCCTGGTATCCCCCTCATCTCCGGTCGCAAGTGGAACGCGAACCTTTTCGCCGTCTTCTTCATGTTGTATCTCTTCTGTTAATACCTTCTCAGGGTCGATCTCGACGAGGTCCGGATCATCACTGTTGTATGGATATGTGACCACATTTGGCTTGGGCTCTACGTTCCACTTCACGTCCTGAGCGAATCCGATGCAGTTGCTTGGCGTCAACCGTCTCAAACCTTTGATAATCGTGTGGTCCGGCGCACTGATGACCCAATCGTCGCCCGCGAAGCGTCGGACTGTCTCGATCAGTTCGCCCCCGATGATTTCGCTGTCGATGAAAATAGAGTCGATATCGACGGTGTCGAAGGTATTCGATAGAATCTCAGCAAGAGCCGTCGGATAGTCATATAGTGTCGCCACCAAACGACCGCCGAGGACAAATCGGCTCTCTGTGTCAATGCCACCGGCGACGAGAAAGGTCCACTGCTCAGTAACGGCGTCGTTGTCAGCTTTCGGTGGACGACCGATTGTGGCTTCAAGAGAGTCTCCTGTCCAATCGATGCGGAACATATCAGCGCCAATATTGAGCGGATCTGACCGTGACCAAAATCCAAACTCCTTCGCTAGGGCCAGCGTCCGGGTATGTACCGCATCGAATTGTGCATCGATGGATGGTATCGAAGCGGGATCTGCGTCAGGAGTAAAGTCGCGTAAGTCATACTCGGCCGGTACTCGTTCAGGGACGTAGTTGTGTAGCCAGCCGCCCGATGGGATATTCTCTCGGGGATAGTCCCAATCACAGACATCTTTCATTTCTTCTAAGCCACAGTCAAATAGTGCCGATGTAGCGAGGGCACCGATAAACGCCCGCATATCGTGATTAACCTTCTCGGTAGTGCGGCCGAACGTTAGCGGGTCGGTGGTGTGATCCAGCAAGAGACGCACCCAATTTCGTAGTTCTTCTTTTTTCGTCTCACGTGAGACTGACTTCTCATTTAGTGGCGGCGCAACAGCATCAAAACTGTACGATTCCTTGATTGCGTCCGGTGGAACGACTCCCGCTCGAAAGACAGCATACACAGTCCTGGTAACCGCATCTTTGAAGGCATCCAGATCTATATCGTTGCCTTCGCTAAGCTCGCGGAACTCACGCTGTAAGACGTTGTACGAGGGGATATCATCCGGCCCTTCGTACCCGAGCAGTGTATGAACGACAGAATCGACAGGATCGGGACCAGATAAGTACGCATGCAGTTCCGTCCCATTTTGCCCGCGCGCCAATCGCAGAAAGAGCGCTTTCAGCCGGCGCTCGGGGATATCAAGTTCCGCCGTATTAATCCCCTCAAGTGCCAGTTTCTCGTCACAGAGATTCAGAACAACCTCATCATAGAGCTTCCCACCATCGTTCTCATACTCTGATATATCCTTCCAGAAATCACGATTCTCGGCATGAAACTGCGCAGTGAGGTGTGTCCGACGGAATAACGTCTCAACGTCATCAACGGGCGAAGAGACTTGGATGTCAATCCCACGGCGTTCTATCGGTCCATACTTCCGTCTATCCGAATCAACGCCATCCTTCTCTGGAAACGGTGCATAGGCAGTCGGCGCTGTGTAGGTGCCATCGTCTGGTGCCTGCACAGGAGCTGAGTCATCAGTATGCTTGATTGGAGGGCCGTCGTACACCAAATATAGATTATCATAACTTGTGGTGCGTGATAAGTGATTGCCCCCGTATTCAGATGCCGCAACAGTTGCTAAGAGCAAAATAAGTCGCCTCTTGGGTTCTATAATATGGCCCCATAGAATGAGTGTCGCTGTCTGTCGATATCCCCCACAGACCGAGAAGAATTCACGTCGGCGACAAATTATAATGTGTCTTATTTTTCAATATTGGGTAAAAACAACCGAACGTAGTGTCCTCCACGTCGGAATCATCTCTAAAGTATACAGAATCCATCAAGAGCAAAATATACAGCCACTTGAGTGTTGATTGTGGTGCTCACGTTTCAGAGTCGTCTGTTTTGATCTCGTCTTGGAAGTTCGAGACAGCATCGGCGTGTTGTTCGGTGGCCTGTCGTTTGCGTTCCGTTGTCTCAGCGATATTGTTGTGTTGAGCGATCTCAGCGAGGTCTTCAGCTTCAGGGTTGAGTTGGTATAGCTTGATTTTCCCGCCATCATCTGGATATTGGAAATACTCTTTCCAGAGTCCAGTTTTGGCACCTTCGGTGAGCCGACTTGCAACCGTGCCGTGGCTCACCGCGAGTGCATCATCGATTTCGCTGAATCGCTTGGGCCCATCAGCGAGCTGAGCGAGGATTTCTACTGCGCCTTTCTTCTGGAAGAAGTCTCTGACCTTCTGATGATCAATCTCGGTTTCCGGTTCATCATCCGGTTTTGTATCTTCAGTAGCGTCTACGGATTTACTGTTCTTATCAGGGTATTCAGAGCCCGAGTTGCTGGTTTTCTCTAAATTCCCGACAGTCTCTGTTTCGTCATCAGAGGTGTTTGAGGTGTCGTTCGGCATGTTGTTATCCTCCTCTTCGGGCTCCAAGGTTTTAACTTACAGTGAATCAAACCACTACTTACTCAAAATTAGAATTACTATGTATTTGAGCAACAATCGACCGAACAGAGGTGAACAGAGTCAACATGAGTTCTGAAGCTTCTGACTCATACCAGTCGGCTATCGACACGGCAGAGGACCTACGAGATGATTTGGAGGCAATCGCAGCGAGCGATCTCCCGTTCGCCTACGACGCCGAACGCATCTTAGAAGAATTAGATCGAACACGAGGTGACGACTCAGAGTGAGGTGACGTGCCGACCAGAAAACACTCGAAGAACAGTTACCAGCGATTCTCCACGAGCAATTTCAACTGGATGGACTGCCGCGCGACCACGAACCATCCTGGGAATACATCACCGCGAATACCCGGTACTCTGCGGAAGGACTGAACAACAGGTCCAAAGAATTGTACGGACAAACCCTCCTCGAATTTCTCAGAGAGCAGGGTTTGGTGTCCGCAACACCGGGAGATGGCCCACCGACGATGAAGAGACCATTCAGTCTCTGGAATACTACGCCAATAGTACTCAGGATCGATGGGAGGAAAGGGAACACCATTGATTCCGTTCGATCAGTGAGAGGATACAAATCGAAAACGAACAGGGGGCTAGTTATAACTGAAAAATGAGATGAGACAACAAGACCGAATCTAACTCTATCTTGGGGCTTTACCGGAAGTGTATGTTCTATATTTCAAGCCCCAATGAGCGGAGTTCCTCGATCTCGCTTTGGATGCTCTTGACTCGCTCTTTCATGTCGCCATCAGCTTCCAACGCGGAGTCGAAGAGTCGTTCTTCCCGTTCTTCGAGCCGCTCGACACCCTTCGGACCCAGAGCCTGCCCACACCACATACATTGGGCTTCTCCCCTGGGCGTATCGCGTTGACAACGTGGACACTGCACCGGCCCGATATCCTCGATCTCATCCTCCGAAACGTCTACTCCATGGGCACGGGCCACTTCACGAGCAGTATCCTCCCGGAACACATCGATATATCGTCGAGCTTCATCGCTGTTTTTCACCCAGCCATGATGGTTCTCTATATGATTCTGTGACACGTTCTTTCGCGCGAGGTAACTCGCGGAAGACTTCCGCATCCGCGTGAATTCCATCTTCGATGGCTTTCTGAGATCGCCGTTATCAACCGCTCGCTTGACGGGTGCTCGAAGCATCTTCAACTTCATGTTGTAGCTCACATCCCGCCCGGTGTCTAAGTCCGACCAAAGCGGTGCATCAGGCTCGTTACCCCGAGGGTGAACCTCTAACCAGCGTTTGAGGTATGGGACTGATGAGATGAGCACCATTGAGCGGCGACCTTTCTTCCCATCAACGGTGATCTCCATCCCGTACTTGTGGTCACTAACGTCACCAACAGTGAGTTCACGAAACTCCCCGGAGCGTGGACCAGCATCCCAGTCTACAGCGACCGCTGCCTTGTTGCGTGCGTATTTAGCGTTATTCAGGACAGGAACAATGTGATCGTCCCACCACCACATCTTCGTCGGGTCGGGCTTTGGATCATAGTCCTTCGGGAGATCAGCCGAGATCCACTCAACACTTGATGGTTTCTCTTCCTCGTAATCACCTTCTGTTAGGTGCCCACCAAGCATTCGTAGCGCGACTCGATGGTCACGTTTCGACTCTTCGTTATCATAGTTCGCGTTGATCCACCTGACGTATTTCTTCGCGGCATCTTTCTCTTTCTTTGACTCTCCGATGATTTCTGCTAAATCTGGCTTGGGTAGTTCATCTGGGGAGTATTTGGACGAATCCCCAGCCATCATCGTGCAGTGCTGGAGGAGCTTTGACCATCGCCCCACAGAGTAGTTATGCACCCCGAGCTCTGAAGAGAACTTCAGGAGGACATCCTTATCTTCTGGTGCGAGGGTCTCCGAATTCTCAATCCGCGTGTGGAGTGTTTCGATCGCGGGTGGCAACCTTGGCATACTCTAATTTAGAACGGGTAGGCATTTGAACTCTTGGTATATATCCGGGAGGCGGCATTTCTGCTGCGAGCAATCCGCGAGCAGCAGAAATCCATCCGAGCCGATTTGAGCAGACGAGTCACAGCCCGGGAGCGCAGCGAAGCGAGCACCCGGAATGTCTCGGCGAGGCTCAGATCGGGGAGGCTGTCTGTGACGCTTCTAACGAGGCGAATGCTTACCCCACTCCCATCCCAACCTTTCGACCGTGTCATCCAGCCTCGTTTCCCGATCGAAACGGCCGCTTCGGTACGTGATGGGGTTCGCGTACGTCCTCGCGGGCGTGGCGCACTTTCTCTCCCCGTCGATGTTCGCACGGATCGTCCCGCCACAACTCCCGCGACCACGGGCGCTCGTCTATCTCTCCGGGATAGCGGAGATCGTCCTCGGCGTCGGCGTCCTCTTCGAGCGGACGCGGAACGTCTCGGCGTGGGGGATCGTCGCGCTGCTGGTGGCGGTCTTTCCGGCCAACGTCTACATGGCGACGAGCGACGAGCTCGACCTTCCTGGCCCCGTCGGGAACGTCTCCGACGCAGCGCTGTGGGCGCGCCTGCCATTGCAGGCCGTCCTCGTCGCGTGGGCGCTGTGGTACACAAATCGACCACAAAGCACGGCCGCACGTGACGAATAGGCTCCGTGCTGTGCTCACACCGACCGGGAGAGCCGATCAGGAATCGAGAGATGATCGTAGTACCACAGCAGTCCCAGACAGAGCACCCAGAACGCGACGGTCGGGCCGGGCGAGTGGCCGGTCGTCCCGAGGTCGACGTAGAACGACGTCTCCACGAGCGGATAGAGGTGCGGGACGCCCTTGGGAGTCGTCGTGTCGATCAGTAACTGCGAAGCGTAGCCGACGCCGAAGGCCAGCCCAAGTCGTCGCTCACGGGCGAGAACCACGGCCGTCGCCAGCCCACCGATCAACAGCGTGTGCGTGATCCCGCGATGGATGAACGGCCACTCGAACATGCCCAGAAAGAGCAGATCGATATCGGCAGCCAGCCCACCGACGAGACCTGCCCAGGGCCGGTCGAACAGGAACTGCCCGAGCGTGTAGCCGATCAGCGCGTGAGTCGCCAGCGCGATCGCCAGAAACCCAAGGTAGGCAGCGAGATCGCTCATTACCCTCGATTCCTGGCTGGGGAGATATAAACGTGTCAGGTCCGAGCCGAACACTCCATTCGAGTGTTCGAGACGGCGTCGCTACGGGGCCTAGAGCCCGATCAGGTCGTCGAGTTCGACCTCGGAGAGGTGGCCGCCGCAGTTGGCGCACTCCTCGACGTCCCGGGGACCGGGACCGCCTTCCATGTGCAGGGTTCCACAGTCGGGACAGACTTCGAGTTCTGCGTCGAGCATGCACGGGGCGATTCTGGAGCCAGCGTCATGTGCCTTGTGGCGACAGGCGCCGCGTGCCGGGGCGGCCAGCGATCAGGATCCCACGGCTGCGGCGACGATGCCGGCGGTCTGTCCCACGCCGCCGACACCCAGGCCGGCAGTCACGACGGCCGGCTCGCCCACGACGACGCCCCCTGCGTATACCAGCGCTCCGAGCAGGCTGAGTGTCCCACCAGCGAAGTAGACACGCGGGTAGGCCGCGACGCGTCGTCCCGTGTCGAGCAACCCCAGGCCCGGGAGGACGAGCCAGCCGCAGACGACGCCGGCGAGGACGGGTTCGACTGGCGGCTCGACGAACAGCGCCGCGGTCCCGGTCGCGGTGATGAGGAATCCGACCACGATGACCCGTCGCCACGTCAAGAGTGCACCGTCGGTCATGTCCTGCCAGGAGAGGATGGCGAACAGGAGCAGGAGCACGCTCATCACGACGTGACCGATACGGACTGGCTGGAGACCGAGTACCTCGTTGTGCGCGGCGATCGCGAACGTCCACGCCAGCGGCACGAGACCGACGGGGCCAGTCTCACGGAGACGGCGGAGCATAGTCGGGGGGTGGAGGGCGAGCCTCAAAACCGTCGGGGTCGCCCCGCACGCTTTTCCTGTCGGCCGCGGTAGTGGCGGGTATGCAGGTTCGTCCGGTCCGGCCGTGGTCCAGCCCGCAGAGGTGGCCCTGACGTGGCCGCGACCTTCTGGGCGCTGGTCGTTCTCGCGACTGTCACGTGTCTGGGGATGGCCTGGGCGCTCGGCGCCAACAGCAATTCACCACCCTTCGCCCCCGCGATCGGGGCAAACGCCATCTCGACCATGCGGGCGGCGTTCGTCATCGGCATCCTCGCCGCTCTCGGTGCTGTCACGCAGGGCGGCGCCATCTCCGAGACGGTCGGCGCGGACCTGATCAACGGCGTCTCGATCACGCCGCTGGCGGCCACGGCTGGACTGCTCACCGCCGCGGCGTTCATGGGCTTCGGGGTCTACTCGGGCTATCCCGTCCCGGCGGCCTTTGCGACGACCGGCGCGATGGTCGGGGTTGGCCTCTCGCTCGGTGGCGATCCCGCGATGGACACCTACCGCCGCCTCGGGACGTTCTGGATCCTCGTCCCGCCGGTCTCCGGTGGTCTGGCCTACGGGACGGCGACACTCCTCCGGCGGGACGACATCCCCGAGACCGTCGGCGTGCCGGTGCTCGCGGCCGTCGTCGCCGGAATCGTCGCCAACATCCAGTTGGGTATCATTCCCGCACCCCCAGGAGTCGCGCAGAACTCCGCGGCAGGGTTCGTCTCGATGCTCGTCGATCTCCCTGCAGTCGTGGGGATCGACCTCGTCCGCATCGTCGTAACCCTCGCCTTCGCGCTCGGGGGGTTCGTCGCGATCCGTCGGCGGACTCAGGCCTCCGTCGACAAAGGGATTCGGACGTTCCTCGTGGTGCTGGGCGCGATCGTCGCCTTCTCCAGTGGTGGGAGTCAGGTCGGGCTCGCCACGGGACCGCTGCAGAACCTCTTCGTCGAGGAGCTCCAGCTCGACGTTCTGTTGTTGCTGTCGATCGGGGCGCTCGGGATCCTCGCCGGCGCGTGGATGGGCGCGCCCAGGCTCCTGCAGGCGACCTCTCGGGAGTACGCACAACTCGGCGTCCGCCGATCCATCGCCGCGCTCGTTCCCGGGTTCATCATCGCGCAGGCGGCCATCGCGCTGGGGATCCCCATCTCGTTCAACAACATCATCATCTCGGGGGTGATCGGCGGCGGACTCGCGGCGGGGTCGGCCGGCGTCTCCAGACGGAAGATCGGTATCACGGTAACGTTCTGGCTGCTGACGCTCGCCACCTCGGTTCTCATTGGATACAGCGTCTACGCCGCGTTCTCGACGGTACTGGGCGTGAGATGAACGCTGATCTCGACCACAAATTTGTTACCGGGGTGTCGTGAAGCCGAGGCTGTATGAGTGTCTTCGCCACGTTCCTGATCTTCGCCCTGCTATTCTGGCTCGCCCCCGCGTATCTTGTCTACGTCCACGCGAAGAATCGCGGCCGTGACGCCGGCCTCTGGGCTGCGGTCGTCCTAGTCGGTGGGTTGGTCGGGATCTTGCTGTATTTCATCCTGGCTGACTCGGGCGGAGCGCGTGGCGGGACGTACGGACAGGCTGGCGGCGGAACCCGTGGCCAGGCTGGGGGCGGAGCGCACGGCCAGGCCGGAAGTCGTGGGACTGCTGGCGGTGGCGGACAGACGGGCGGTAGCTGGAACACCGATCAGCCACAGGGGAACAGAAATCAAACCGAGTCGTGGGAGCAGAACGTCGGCTGTCCACAGTGTGGCGCGACCAACGACCGCCTGGCGAACTACTGTAACAACTGCGGGGCTGCACTCCAGCGTTGAGGACCTGCGCCCCCTCCGTCGGGGGTGTCGTCGCTACCGCACGACTGTCACTGTCACCGGCGCCTCGCCGACGACTTTCGTCGCGACCGTTCCCAGTAGGCGGCGGACGACGGCGCGGCGATCCTGGCCGTGACTCCCCATCACGACATGGTCGACGTCGTGAGCGTCGACGTAATCGAGAATCGTCTCCGCCGGATCGCCCGTCTCCACGACCGTCTCGACCGTTCGATCCATCGCTGCTGCCTGATCGGTGGCGTGGTCGGCCAGGCGCTCCGCTCGCTCGCGTGCACTTTCCAGCCGGTCTTCGCCCGGTTCGACGACGCCGCCCTCGCTCATGTGACTGTCGAGCGGCGTGATGACGTTCAGAACTGTGATCCGCGACTCGAAGGCCGTGAGCGCTTCTTCGAGTGCGTCCTCGGCCAGCGGCGACCCGTCCAGCGGGACCAGCACGTGTTCCGGCGGCATACTCTCCCTTGCGCTTCTGGCCTCTTGAGACTCTCGCAGACACTCACTATTCGCCCAGGCCACCGCTCAGGATCGGCGCGCCTGGTCGACTGCGGCTGTGAGTCGGTCGTCGTCGTCCAGTTCGTCCAGTAACACGTCGACGTCGGTGTCGAGTTCGTAGGCGGGGCGGCCCTTCCCGACCGGCGAACTGTCGTCTATCGAGGGCACAGTGACGATACTTTCGGCTTCCAGAACGTTCAGCGCACGATCGACCTCCGCTTCGGTCAGCCGTCCGATGTCGTCGACGGATTCGGATTCGGTCTGGGCCCGGCGTGTGATCACGTTGACCTGAGCCGGCGATTCGTCGTCCTGTTCCAGTGTCGCAAGCCCCAGCAGGACGACCCGCTGAGGCAACGAGCAATCGTCGAGTGTGTCCATACGTGTGCTCGATGGCGCCACTATCTTAAGTTCTCCTGTCACGAGATATTTGGGCTGTGGGACCCACGAACCGATATGGATCTCGCTACTTTCGATCACGAACCGTTTGTCGAGCGTGCCATCGAACTGGCCCGCGAGGCTGGCGCACGTGGTGACGGACCCTACGGCACGATCCTGGTCCGAGACGGCGAAATCGTGGCCGAGGCCCAGAATCGTGAACACACCGACGACGACCTCGCGCTCCACCCGGAGTTGACGCTCGCGCGAGAGGCCGCACGCGAGATGACTGCGGCCGAGCGTGCCCGGACAGTGATGTACACCAGCACCGAGCCGTGTCCGATGTGCGCGAGCGGGATCGTCTACGCCGACCTGGGTGGAGTCGTCTACAGCGTCTCGGGAGCGGCCGTCGAGGCCACCGTCGGTGGCGAGACGGGCCTGCCCTGCGAAGCTATCTTCGACAGTTTCGGAGTCCAGATTCCCGTGGTCGGCGACGTGCTCGAATCCGAGGGGCTGGCGGTCCACCGCGAATTCGAGGGCTGATAGTGATTCCTGTAGCGGTAAATCGCTACAGGAATCACTATGACTCGAACGTGCACTCCTGGCGTCGGTGACGTCCTCGACGAGCGCCTCGCGGCCGCCGAACGGTTCGGAGACGATAGCGACGTTGGGGCTCGCGCCGTCGCGATACGATTCGACCGTGACCGACATCTGTTCGCCAACGGCCCAGTCCGCTTACAAACGCGTTCGTGTCCGCTCAAACGCGGGGCAACTCGACGACGAACACCGAGCCACGAGGCTCGTTGTCCTCGACGCGAATCTCCCCACCGAAGTTCTCCACGAGCGTGGCGACGACGTGCAGGCCGCCGCCCCCCGTGTCATCGGGGCGGGGATCGAACAATCTGGGTTTCATCTCGTCGGGAACACCGGGGCCGTTGTCGAGGACGCGCACGCAGACGTGACCCGGATGGATCGTGACCTCGACGTGAGCGCACGGGTCGGACGCGTCGTTGTGTTCGACGCTGTTTTCGACGAGGTTCGAGAGGACCGTTCGAACGGCGTCGTTGGCGCGAACCTCGGCCCGGTCGGGTGCGTCGACGGTGATCGTCGCGGCGAACGCTTCCCCCTTGCTCCGGGCGACTGTCCGTGCCATCTCGGCGATGTCGACGGGCTCGTACTCCGGATCGTCCGATAGCGTCTCCGCGATCGCACTCGTGGTGTCGATGACGTCCAGCACCTCCCCGACCTGGGTGTCGATCGTCTGTGCCGACTCCGCGACGATCTCGTCGTCCGGCTGTGCGTCGGTAATGACTCGCGCCCGGCCCCGAATGACAGTCATGTCGTTTTTGATGTCGTGTCTGAGGACGCTGTTGGTGAACGAGAGCGTGCTCATCGCCTTGGTCGCTCTGGTGGTTCGTTCCAGCGAGGCGGCGTAGAAGTAGCCGGCGACGAACCCGGCAATCGAGCCCGCAGTCGCACCGATGAGCAACTGGAACGTCGGCTCGGAGATCGGCCGCCCCTCCTGGGCACGGACCAGTATTCCGAGTCCGATGACACCCGTGACGATCGCCCCGCCCGCGACTGACGCCAGCAGCACGCGCCATCGATTCACCGGGTCGAACGCCTGATTTCGGAGGTGCAGCCCACCCCCCACGAGCGCCAGCGCTGGGAGACCGTCGAGTGCGAACGCGACCAGCGGCCCGCGAACCTGCTCGACCCGCCCGACCTCGGTCAGGTGGTGGCTCGCGGCGACCGCGAACAGCCCCAGACCGACGACGGCTACGAGCAGCGGCCCGGTCTCGTAGACGGCCTCCTGGTTCATACTCTCTGTTCGACGGGCCGTTGATAAACGACTTGTGCCCAACAAAAAAGGGTCTCCAGTCGATCCGCGGTCACGACATCGCGGCGCGCGGTCAGTTCTCGGGTGCGTAGGCCGTGGCGAGGTACTCTTCCATCATCCGGCGCGCGTGGTATCGCGAGCCGTTGAACGCGATGGCGTTGCGCATGATGCCGATCCATTCCTCGCGGTCGTCGTAGTACGTCGGCAGGACCTCCTGTTCGAGCGTGTCGTACAGCGCGGTGGCGTCCACGAGGTCCTCCTGGGCGTCGTTCATCCGCTGTTCACGCGGGCTGTGTGGCTCGGGGCCGATCGACCAGCCGGTCTCGCCCTCGATGTGGCCTTCGACCCACCAGCCGTCGATGGTCGAGAACTGCGGGACGCCGTTGAACGCGGCTTTCATCCCCGACGTTCCCGAGGCCTCGCGGGGCCGTCGGGGGTTGTTGAGCCAGACGTCGACGCCGGAGGTGAGCTTCAGCCCCATCTCCATGTCGTAGTCTTCGAGGTAGGTGATCGTGATCTCGCCGGCCAGATCCTCGGCGTGGCTGTAGATCTCCCGGATGATGTCTTTGCCCTGTTCGTCGCCGGGGAAGGCCTTGCCGGCGTAGACGATCTGGACGTCACCGGCGCGGGCGACGACCTCACGCAGGCGCTCTTTGTCCTGAAAGAGCAGCGGTGCGCGCTTGTAGGGGACCGCCCGACGAGCGAACCCGAGCGTCAGGACGTCTTCATCGAGTTCGACGCCCGTGCGCTCGCGGACGTACTCGATCAGGTCGCGCTTCTGTGCCTGGTGGGCCTCCCACAGCGGTTCGTCCTCGATGAGCGTCGCGTGCTGCAGTTTGGTCGGGTAGACCCGCCAGTCACGGATGTTCTCGTCGAGCAGATCAGCGATGTCGTCACCGACCCAGGTCGGGACGTGTGCGCCGTTGGTGATCGCGTCGATGTGTTCGGCGTGTTCGGGGAACATCTCCTGGCTGACCTCCTGGTGGCGCTTGGCGACGCCGTTGACGTACCGCGAGAGGTTCAGCGCGAGCCGCGTGGTGTGGACCATCCCCTGTGGGCTGTGCTCTTTGACCGTCTCGATGGGGACGAGGTCGCCCATCAGATCAGCCAGCAGGTCGTAGTGATACTCGTCGTGGGCGGCCGCCACGGGCGTGTGAGTCGTGAAGACACACTGCTCGCGGACGGCCTCGGCGTCGAGATCGTTCCGTCGGAGGAGTTCGAGCGTGAGGAAGCTGGCATGGCCCTCGTTCATGTGGTACGTCGAGACGTCGTAGCCCAGTTCGTCGAGCATTCGGACGCCACCGATACCCAAGACGAGGTACACTGCGAGTTTGAAGCCCTCGTCCTTCCCGGGGGCGTAGACACGCTGGGTCAGCTCCCGGATCCAGTTGTCGTTGTCCTCTCGGTCGGTGTCGAGCATGATGACTGGAACTGTGCCGCCGTGCTCGGACTCGACGTCGTAGCGCCAGGCGCCGATGGTCACGTCGTGCCCGCCAATCGTCATCGAGACGGTCGCGTCGAGGGGTTCACAGTACTCTTCGACCGGCCAGGGAGCGGGCTCGACGTGCTGGGTTCCGTCCTCGTCGAGCTGTTGCTCGCCGAGGCCGTACTCGTTGAGCAGGGTGACGCCGACGGCGTCGACGTCCAAATCGGCGAATCCGCGGACGACGTCGCCCGCGAGGATCCCCAGTCCCCCGTTGTAGGTGTTCATCCCGTTTTCCAACCCATACTCCATACTGACGTATGCGACGTGGCCGTCCTGCGATGTGCCTGCCATGGTTCTGGGCGAGATTCGCTGGCGTGACGTTTAGGTGTTCTCTGTTGGAGACGAACCTACACGCAACGTTTAAGCGTCCTCGCCGTCATTCTGTAGATGCAATGGCGAAAGGTAAGGTTGATTTTTTCAACGACACCGGCGGTTACGGCTTTATCGAGACTGAGGACGCGGACGAGGACGTTTTCTTCCACATGGAAGACGTTGGCGGCCCGGACCTTGAGGAAGGACAGGAACTCGAATTCGACATCGAACAGGCCCCCAAGGGCCCGCGCGCGACCAACGTCACCCGACTCGAAGAGTAGGCTCTGACTGCGGACGCGAGCACACACATTCTCGTTTCTTCACATTCTCTAGCCGCGGGTTTTCGCTCGAAAGGGCCATGTGTGCTGACAATGCGCATGCTTAGCCATCAGGCCTTTATTGGTGTCCGAAAAACCGGGTACCATGGATCTCTCTATTAAACGACTCGCTGTCGGCGCAGTCGGCCTGATCGTCGGCTTGATCGCCATCCTCGTGATCGCGTATCTCACCGGGATCATCGGTCTCCCCAGCGTCACTGTCGACGACCCCGGTGACTGGGGGAACACGACGGAGAACAGCACCGGAATCGTCACGACATTGAACGTCGACAATCCGAATCCGATCGGCGTTACCCTCTCCAGCGGCTTCTCTGCGGAGTATCAGGTCGCGATGAACGACGTCGAGCTGGTCACGGGAAGCCGCGACGCCATTTCGATCCCGAAAGGAAAGAGTACGATCCAGCTCAGATCGGCACTGGACAACGACAAACTCGACTCCTGGTGGGTCGCGTTCGTCCGGAACGACGAGACGATCGAGATGCGCGCGACCGGCAGCGCCGACGTGAGCGCCGTCCTCAGCAAGACCATCTCCTTCCCCGCGTTCGAGCAGACGCTTCTCGAAGACCAGCGCCCTGTCGTCGATTCGTTCGACGCGGCCGTCTCGGACATGGAAGGGGCCTACACTGCCGACGCCGGGCTGGTCTCGGCGGGCTACGAGATCCGCGACGCCAGCGCCGAGTGGGGTGAGGTCACCGAACCCACCTCGAACATGACCCTGACCTTCGAGATCCACAATCCCGGCGACGTGCCGGTCCCGCTCGTCCCGGACGGCTTCCGGCTCAACGCGACCGGCAACGGCGTCCCGCTGTTCACAGCCAGCGGTGACGCGCTGACGCCGCAGAACGTCCCCCGAGACGCCACGCTGGCGCCGGGCGAGACCGAGACGGTCAATTACACCGTCTCGATGGACAACGAGAACATCGACGAGTGGTTCGTCAGTCACGTCCGAAACGACGAGCAGACCGACTTCGTCATCAAACCCCAGTTGGAGTTCGAGATCCCCGACACTGACGTCGGGATCACGATTCCACGGGACGGGCCCGGCTACCGCTGTAGCCTCCAGACTGCGATTCTCGTGGACAATCAGTCGACAGAGACGACCTGCGGCTCCGGTGGGTCTGCAGGGGCTTAGTCCACGGTCGTTGTCTCAGGAAGATCCGTCTGAGACCGACGGAGCCAGCGTCAAACGCGACCTCTCGCTCGCTTCAACCCCACGAGGGTCCGTCTGAAACCCTCGACTACAATCGGTATCTGAACGTCACAGGGCTTGGCATACTCAATAGATAAGTTGGAAAGTGCTGGATTAGTTGGCTGAGTGGAACTTCTGAGGGGAGATACACACACGCTATGCACACATTTACCTTCCCAACGCACATAGCATGCACATATGGCTGCAGATTCCGAGCGCAAGCGCGTCCACTTCCTCTCGCCCGAGGAGTTGGTCGAGCAGGCTGACGCGCTGGCGGACATCGAAGGCAAGGATCGGACTGACGTCATCATCGAGGCTCTACAGAAGTATATCGAAGAGGAAACCGATAGCGAACGCTTCCGCCAGCGGATAGCGGAGGCGTACTACGACGATCGGATCGACCTCGATCTCGTAGAAGCGTTGGTCGGGACAGAGCAAGCACGGACGTTCGCATTGCTCAAGCAGGATCTCGAAGACGAACCGCTGGGGATCGGGGAGCCAGACGAAGACGTGGATATCTACGACGAAGAGACAGCGACCGTCGAGCCCGAGGACTGATCGATGGAGACAGTCGTCGCGGACACGTGCGCACTGGTGAGTCTCGCGATTCCGAAAGCGGACGCGACGTACGACACCACCAGCAATCCAGATCCCCTGCAGTTCTTACTGACGGATTGTGAGGTGACCGTCCCGATTCAGGTCAAAAATGAACTTCAAGAGATGGCTGGCTACGACGATATTCACGCAGCGGCAGCGACGAACGTTCTCGCGGCAAGCAAACATTTCGCAGTGAGTGAACCGCTGACGCTCGATGACACGCCAGATTCGTTGCCGGCGTACGGGCTCGACGAAGGAGAAACAGCGGCGATCGTACTCGCGAACGCACTCGATAGCGATGGCCTTCTGACTGACGAGTTTAACAGCCTGGCTCGTATCCATGCAGTCGTCGACGACGTAACAGTCGTTCCAACCCCACGACTGCTCCGTGAATACGCCAGCGAGGGCCCACTGACCACTACAGAGGCACGCAAGCTGATCGAAACGATCGAACCTCACCGTAGCTGGTCAGACAATAGCTACGTCCAGAAGATCAAACAGACGTTGTAGTTCGCACTCTTCTCGTTCGATCCATCATATCGACACCCTCTTTTCGACGCCCGCGAGACGGTCAGGCATGACAGCGCAGATTGCGGTCATCCCCGGCGACGGGATCGGACAGGAAGTGACGCCTGCAGCGGTCGACGTCCTGAAGGAACTCGACCTCGGCTTCGAGTTCGTCGAGGGCGAGGCCGGCGACTACGTGCTCGAAGAGGCCGGCACACCCCTCCCCGAGGAGACGGCCGACCTCGCCCGAGAGTCCGACGCCACGCTGTTCGGCGCGGCCGGCGAGACGGCCGCCGACGTCATCCTCCCGCTCCGTGAGATCGTCGGCTCCTACGCCAACGTCCGCCCCGCGAAGGCCTATCCCGGCCTCGAAGCCGTCAAACCCGAGACAGACATCGTGTTCATCCGCGAGAACACCCAGGGCGTCTACTCGGGCATCGAAGAAGAGATCGCCGACGGCGTCGCGACGCTGACCCGCGTCGTCACGCGAGACGCCTCCCGGAAGATCGCCGAGTACGGGTTCGACTACGCCGAAGAGCACGGTTACGAGAACGTCACGATCGCCCACAAGGCCAACGTCATGCGCAAGACCGACGGCCTCTTCCTCGAGACGGCCGAGCAGGTCGCCCAGGAACGCGGCGTCGACTACGAGACCGAACTGATGGACGCGCTGGCGATGAAGCTCGTGATGAACCCTGAGGACTACGACGTGATCATCTGTCCCAATCTCGCGGGCGACGTGCTCTCGGACCTCGCTGCGGGGCTGGTCGGCGGCCTCGGACTGCTGCCGAGCGCGAACGTCGGCGACGACAACGCGCTGTTCGAGCCGGTCCACGGCTCCGCGCCGGACATCGCCGGTCAGGGCGTCGCCAACCCGAGCGCGATGATCCTCTCGGCGGCCATGCTGCTCGACCATCTCGACTACGACGGGGAAGCGACGCGGGTCACGGAAGCCGTCGAGACAGTGCTCGCGGAGGGGCCCCATACCGCAGATCTGGGCGGCGACGCCAGTACCGAGGAGTTCACCGCGGCCGTGATCGACCACTTGTAGATCGATAGCAACTCGTGCGAATCGAAGAGACGGCAGCTGGGCGCTCCAGTCCGCTCGCAGGTCAGCAGATGCTACGGACGATTTCGATCACGTCCTCGCCGCGCTCGGTGGGGCTGTAGGTCACGTAGTTCCCGTCTCGATCAGCCGTCACGAGGCCGGCCTCTTTGAGCTTCTTGAGATGATAGGACAGTTTCGAGTACTCGATGTCGAACAACGCGACGAGATCACAGACACAGAGCTCTGATTCACCGAGCAAGCGCATGATGAGGATCCGCCGGTCGTCGGCGAGCGCTTGAAAGATACTGTGGGCAGTCTCCACCTCACAGGTCGAGACCATCCGCTCGAGATCGGTCATCGTGTCGGGCGAAACCCGGTAGTCGTTCGATTGTGACGACATACGTTGGTGGGTATAGATTGGGTGTACACACAAATCAGTGTGTGCATCCGACCGATCGAAAAACGTGAATCTGGAGCTACGCCGTCTCGAACTGTTCGACGAGGGATTCGACGTCGGGAATGTCACCTTCGGTCACGATATCGCCGTCGACAGCCACCGCGGGCGTGTGCATCACACCGCGGTCGATGATCTCCATCTGCTTTTCGATTTTCTCGACCTCTGCGTCGACGCTGTCCCCGAGGGTTTCGAGTGCTTTCTGGACGCGCTTCTCCGTCGTTTTGCACCTGGCACAGCCAGGACCGATAACTTCGATTTTCATGATTTGTGGTAGTTGTTGGTAGTTTCGAGTTGCTTCCTCACAGCACTAGCAGGCCCCAGATCAGGCCCGCGACGGTCGCGGAGACCGCCACGAGACCGACGTAGAGGGCCGTCCGCTTGGCGCCGATCGTCTTCCAGATGACGAGCATGTTCGGCAGCGACAGCGACGGGCCGGCCAGCAGCAGCGCCAGCGCGGGCCCGTCGGCCATCAGGCCGTTGGTGTAGCCGAACAGCGAGCCGATGATGGGCACTTCCAGCAGCGTCGGCATGTACAGCACCGCGCCGATGACTGACGCCAGGCCGGCCGACAGCACCGTCGTCTCACCGAAGATCCCCTGGGTCAACAGCCCGGGCGCGACCTGGTGGGCGGCGAACGTTTCGCCGGCGTCGGTCGTGACTGTCTCCAGCGGTCCCATCCCCTGGGCGAGCGCGGCGATCGCGCCGATGATCCCGATGACGAACGTCCCGACGACGAGCAGCGGGAAGATAGTCTTCGTGAAGAACCACGTCTCCTGGAGCCACTCCTCGATCACGTCGCGGTCGAACTGCGTGTAGAGCAGGTAGCCCAGCAGCGCGAACCACGGTGCGAGCAGCGGCGCCTTGACCGCCCAAGTGAGCAGGCCGGTCGCGGCGATCAGCAAGATTGCGACCTGACTGCCGAAGAAGCCGCCAGTCACCCAGAGAGGACGGTCGCGCTCGGCGACGACCTGCCCTCCATCAGTAGCTACAGTCTGGCCCTCGGGAGACTCGCTGTCGTCGCTGCTGCCGAACACGAGTGCCATCGTCAGGCCGATCCCGGCGGCCATCGCCACCGCGAAGAACGCCCGTGCGCCCCCGAGCGGGAGTCCGAGCACGCGGGCGGTGAAGACGATCGCCAGGACGTTGATCGCCGGGCCCGAGAACAGAAAGGCCGTCGCGGGACCGATTCCCGCGCCCTTCTTGTACAGACCCGCGAACATCGGCAGGATAGTGCAGCTACAGACCGCCAGTGCGACTCCCGACACCGAGGCCAGCGAGTACGCCTGGAGTTTCGGTGCGTCGGCGCTGAGGTATTTGGCGACGAAACGGTCGGACAACACCGCGGAGATCCCGCCCGCGATGAAAAACGCCGGCACCAGACACGTGATGACGTGCAGCGTCAGGTACGACAGCGTCTCGTCGATACCTGCTCGAACGACCGGTACGAGAACGTCGACCGGAGTCACTGTGCGACCACCATTTCAAATATATCTAAAACGCTGGCCGAGATATAGCTGACGGTTTCAAAAAGAATTGAAATGTGTCGATCGTAAAGAATTCGAGAGTGAGGGGCCGCAGGCTGCAGTTGTCAGTTCACGAGAGTGCGACCTCGGAGACGCTATTTTCGAGTCAGTCCCAGTCCGGAGCCGGCGCGTTCAGACACATCGTCCCCGGCTTGTCCCGACACTGGCACTGACGGAACTGGAAGTATTCCGGATCGAAGTCCGCGAGGACTGGTTCGGAGAGGTCGGCAAGCACCGACGGGAAGCGGTCGTCGTCGTGGGGGATGGGGACGCGGTAGAAGTCCAGCCCCTCCGCTTCGGCCTCTTCGCGGAGTTCGATGTCGAGTTCCGAGAGCGTCTCGCTCTGTTCGTGCATGAACGAGACGGGCTCGACGACGACCCGCTCGGCGTCGACGTCCTCGATGGCCTCCTCGACGTCGGGTTCGGTCCAGGCGACCTCGCTGCGGTTGTCGTGGTTCTGGAAGCCGAGCGTGTAGCTGTCGAGCCCGAGCATGCCCGCCACGCCGGCACACCACTCCTCGACGTAGCGGTCGTACCGACTCCCCTCGTTCAGGTAGTATTTCGGGGTCCCGTGCGCGGAGAAGAACAGCTCAGTGTCCTCGTCGTGCAAATCGACACCCTCGGCGTCGGCGTACGTCCGGATGTTGTCGGCGCGCAGGCGGTTGTAGGTGGGATGGCGATGCCAGCCGCTGACCTCGTGGAGGTCGCCGTCGAAGCCAGCCTCGTCGAGTCCATCCGCGAGTTTATCGAGCGAGAGGTTCGTCGTCGAGGGGCCACACAGGGGATAGATCGGCAGGCCCAGGACTTCGTCGACGCCGTCCGCGACGGCGGCCTCGGCGGCCTCGTGCGTGAACGGTTCGGTGTAGAGCATTCCTGAATACGTTCGGACGTCGTAGCCGCGATTTCGAAGTTCGGCCTCAAGCGCGTCGGCCTGGGCCGCGGCCTGCTCGTTGAGGGGGGAGCCCCCGCCGATCTCTTCGTACTCCTCGATCAGCCCCGGTGCGCGCCGTTCGGCCAGTTTCTTCGCGCGTTTTTGGGCCGCCCCCGGCGTCAGGTCGGGGTCCTCCTCGATGTCCATGTTCGAGTAGAAGATTCGCTGGAGGTAGTCCTCGACGACGTCCCGATCGGCCGTCGACGGTTCACCGAAGTTCAACAGCACTACGCCGGTTGTCATAGCCGCCCCTTACGGCCGGTCGTAAATAGTCTCTTGGAGTGTTCCCAGTGAACTACGACAGCTCATGCCGGGACCGCCGGGAGGCCTCCCGAGGTCCCCCTCGCCCTGCTCGGTCAGGACCGCCAGTACGTACGCGGCTGAAATGCCGCTACGATCTCCAATACGCGCTCGTCAACAAGACGAACACCGGCAGGATCTCCAGCCGGCCGACCCACATCAGAAAGATCAGCAACAGTTTCGGGATCACCGGGAAGTCGAGATAGTTCCCCATCGGGCCGACCGCGCCGAATCCGGGCCCGACGTTCCCGATCGAGGACGCCGTCGCACTGAGTCCGTCGAGCAGTGCGATCTCGTAGCCGCCCAGCCAGGACGTCGTCAACACCAGAAGTGTCCCGAAGAAGAACAGGAAGATGTACAGTAGCGTGAACGCGTGGATCCCCCGAAGCGCATCCTCGTCCAGTGCACGTCCGCCCAGGCGAACTGGTTTGACAGCTTCCGGGTGGACTGTCGAGAACAACTCCCGCTTGATCGACTTGATGATCACGAGCCAGCGGATGATCTTGATCCCCCCACCGGTCGACCCTGCCGACCCGCCGATGAACATCGCGAACAACAGGGCGTATTTCGCGGGGACACTCCAGGTGTTGAAATCCATGCTCGCGTAGCCGGTGGTGGTGACGATCGCGACGACCTGGAACAGCGCTTGCCGGACCGAATCTTCGACTTCACCGACGATCGGCGCGATACCCGGCGTCTGTGCGATCCCCTGCCCCGAGTACAGCAATCCGGCGACGAGTGCCGTCAACACGGCGAGGACACCGGCGTAGAATCGGAACTCCGAATCACGGCCGAACACCGTCCAGTCGCCGCGCAGCGCCTTCCAGAACAGCGCAAAGTTCGTCCCCGCGACGACCATGAACGGAATGATGACCCACTGTGCGGCCGCGGAGAACGCCTCGATCGAGCGCGCTTCCGGCGAGAATCCGCCGGTCGGCAGTGTCGTGAGCGCGTGGCTGATCGCGTTGTAGAAGTGCATATTGTCGGCGAAACCGGCGTGATAGAGGCCGTACAGCAACACAAACTCCAGTACCGTGAACCCGAGGTACGCTAGCCACAGGACTCGTGCCGTGGTCCTGATCCGCGGCGTGAGTTTCTCTATTCCCGGTCCCGGGGCCTCGGCGTCCATCAGTTGTGCGCCACCGACCGAAAGCTCGGGCAGGATCGCCACCGCGAGGACGACGATCCCCATGCCGCCGAGCCACTGGGTGAGCTGTCGCCACAGCAGGATCGAGTGGTCGTGGTGCTCGGTTCCGATGTCCGCGAGAACGGTCGCGCCGGTCGTCGTAAACCCGGACATCGACTCGAACAGCGCGTTGACCGGCGAGGCGACGGTCCCCGTCCCCGCGATCAGATACGGGAGCGTTCCGGCCATGCCGACCGCCAGCCACGTGAGCGCGACCATCAGGAGTCCTTCTCGCGCACCCAGGTCTGGGTCGGGATCGAGCCGTTCCAGCCCGAAGCCGACGACCAGAACCGCTGCGATGGTGGCGACGAACGGAACGATACCCTCACCGTAGTACACGCCAGTCAACAGCGGCAGTAACAGCGGCACGCTCAGGTACTTTATCACGGTGCCGACGAGACTGAGCGACGCTCGCCAGTTCACGCGCAAGCGCGGATCGATATCGAGAGCGAGTCCGGCCATGTTAGATCAGTTGCATGGCTTCTTCGACGATCGCCGTGCTCGCGAAGACCACGATGTGATCGTCTTCACGGATGATGGTATCCCCCCGCGGGACGACGAACGCTCCGTCGCGCGTGATCGCACCGATCACGACGCCGTCGGGGAGGTCGGTGATCGATTCTCGGATCGGTCGGCCCACGAGGACGCTCTCTGCATCGACCTCGACTTCCAGCACCTCGGCGCGGTCGTCCTCGATCAGCGCGACGTTCTCGGCGTGCTTTTCGCGGGTGAATCTGGTGATCTCCTCGGCGATCGCTTCTCGGGGATTGACCGCCACGTCGACACCGACGGCCTCGAACAGGTCGGCGTAGTCACCGTCTTCGACGATTGCGATGGCGCGGTCCGCTCCGAGTCGCTTGGCGAGCAACGCCGTCAGGAGGTTCTGTTCGTCGCTGTCTAGGCTCGCGATCGCGACGTCGACGTCGGCGATGTGCTCGCGCTGGAGGAACTCCCTGTCGGTCGGATCGTTCTGCAGGACCGTCACGTCCGGGAGCTTCTCGGCAAGGAATCGGGCGTGTTCGGGATCGGGTTCGACGATACGGGAGTGCAGCCCCTTCTGGCCCAACAGCTGTGCGGTCTCGTAGCCGATGTCGCTGCCGCCGAAGACCATGACGTCCGAGACGCCGTCGACTCCCGGTGCGATCGTCGTCGCGAAGCCGCTGACGCTCTCGGGCGAGCCGATCACGACGAGATCGTCTCCGTCGAGGAGGCAGGTCTCCCCGTCGGGGATGACGACCTCGTCGTCGCGGATGATGGCAGCGAACGTCAGTGAGTCGAAGGTGTCCGCTTCGGCGACCGATTTGCCAGTGACGGGACTCTCGTCGTCGATCGGGAACTCGGCCATCTGGACGAGGCCGTCGGCGAAGCGGTCGACGTCTTCGGCGGCCGGCAGGCCGATCACGCGGACGATACTCTGGGCGGCCAGCAGGTTCGTGCCGACCATGAGGTCGACGCCGAGTGCACCTTCGGACTGCTCCCAGGTGTCGAGGAACTTTGTCGTCCGGACGCGCGCGATCGTGAACGCGTCCGAGATCGTCTGGACCGTCCCACAGGTGACGATGTTCGTCTCGTCGTCGTCCGTGCAGGCGATCACCATGTCGGCGTCCTCGACGCCTGCTTCCTGCAGGGTCGCCAGCGCGGAGCCGTCGCCTTCGACCGGGAGCACGTCCAGTGAGTAGGTCAGTGCCTCGACGCGGTCGCTGTCGAGGTCGATCACCACGACCTCGTGGCTGTCGGCCAGGCTGGCGGCGACGTTCGAACCGACTTCGCCAGCCCCGACGATCACGACGCGCACGAGGCTCCCTCCAGTTCACTCATTGAAAACGGTGTTGCGCTCCCTCTTGTAAGTGGATTTCTATCCGTGTACACTGCTGCACGTCGAGCACGATGGGCCACCTGCACGTTCTGCACCGAAGCCCGCAGGCGTGCGGACGACGGAACTGTCTTCACCGAGACGAGTGTATATACGGTATGGTCCGCAAGATCACGCTGTTCGAGATCCACCTGGACGACGCCCGTTTCGGAACCAACGAGACCGTCGAGGAAAGCGAGGACACAGTGGCCGACACCCAGTCCGACGGCCCCAGCGTCGCGAAGCTCGTCTTCGCGAGCCTGTTTGTCTCGGTCGCTGTGACGGTGATCGTCCGGCGACTGTTCGGTGCGGGTGACGACGGATTCGAGGAGACCGAGAGTCCCGTCGAAGTCGAGATCGATTCCTGAGACTGCCGAGACGGATTCGACGGCACGTTGTCCGACGCTCACTCACCTTCGAGCAACTGTTCTCTGACGACGTCGGCGAAGCCGGTGAGGTGGGCCTGTCCGAACAGCGCGACCAGCAGCGCGCCCAGCGAGTTGAACATCAGGTCCCGAACCGTATCGTCCAGCCCGCGCTGGGCCAGCGGCATCGTCGCGCCGGTGGCGTCGGCGATGACGTCCAGCGCGAACTCGAACAGCTCCCAGATCACCCCAAAGGCCAGCACGATGACGAAGATGTAGACGAACGCGAACCGGGTCGGAATCGCGATCCGGTCGTCGTGAAGGTCGATCGCCCGAGCGGCCGTGTAGCCGACGCCCGCGACCAGCGAGGCTGAGACGGCGTGAGTGACGTGATCCCACCAGCCGATCTGGGTGTACAGCCCCGACGAACCGAGAGTGTGGAGGAACACTGCGGCCGTGATCCAGAGGCCGAGCCAGGGGTCGATCGGCAGTTCGTAGTTGCGTTCGAGCACCGCCGGTAGGAAGGTCACGAACAGCGCGATGACCCCGTTGGTGATCGCCTTGGGCTGGTCGGCCACGAGTCCGTAGGCGACCATCGCCACCAGCGACAGTTGCATCAGTCGCGTGAGCCGCTGCTGGTTCGTCGGAGTGGGCCGCGGTAACAGCCTCATCGCCGGATCACCCGCCTGATCGCACGCCAGAGCCGACGATCGCGCCGTCTGAAGTAGCCGTCGAAGAGGATCCCCGCGGAGAAGCCCGCGAGCGTCACCCACAGCCACTCGATCATGAGCGACTCGTTGTCACTCAGAAACGCGGTCCCGAGGTAGCGATCCGCGTTCCAGCGAAACACTGTCCAGGCTGCGACGGCGGCCAGCGTCGTCAGGACGACCAGCACGACCGCGAACCAGTGAGTGACGCTGAGCGACGTGAACATGTGCAACTCGACGATGACGAGCAGCGCCAGGCCCGCGAGCGCGAAGTAGGTCGCGAACGTCCCGACTGTGCCGCCGAACAGTCCACGGACGAGGATCGGAAAGAGCGCGATCACCAGCAGTTCCCAGGGCAACATCACGCGCCAGTCGCGGTAGGCCGCCGGCGGGATGAGTACGACGACGCCGACGACGGCCACGAGCGCGATCCACTGGTAGTCGATCTCGAAGACGCTCTCGCCGAAGACCAGCGCCAGCACGCCCACCATGACCCACGCGACGATGGCGTTCGTCCGGCCGTCACGAAACAGCCGTTCGAGGGCGTCCTCGATGTCGTCGATCCCGATCGGGACGCTCTCGTCCGATCCGTCAGTCATCGACGGGAGCAACTCACCACTCCCGGATAAATCCAGTGGCGATGGGGGCCGGACAGCTTGCCATCGCGACCGTCACACACCGAAGTAGAGGACGATCGTCGCCGTCGCGACGACCGACAGCAGCGCCTGCAACGGCGCGCCGACCCGGACGTAGTCGGTGAATCTGTACCCACCGGGGCCGTAGACCATGAGATTCGTCTGGTAGCCGATGGGAGTCATGAACGCCGAACTGGCCGCGAACATCACGACCATGACGAACGTGAACGCCGTCGCGCCGATCGAACTGGCGGTCTCGGCGGCGATGGGCACCAGCAACACGACGCTGGCGACGGGCGTGATGACGTTCGCGAGCAGGCCCGTCAGCACGTAGAAGAGGACGAGCACGCCGAACACGGGGAGGACGGCCGCACTCTGAACCAGCAGATCGGCGATCAGTTCGGCCCCGCCCGTTCGCTGCATCGCGACGCCGAGCGGGAGGACGCCCGCCAGCAGGAAGATGACGTTCCAGCTGACGGCGTCGTAGGCTTCGTTGGCCCGAAGACAACCAGTGGCGACCATCGCGAAGACGCCACCTAGCGCGGCGATCACGATCGGCAAGAGATCGAGCGCTGCCGCCCCGATCACGGCGGCCATGATCCCGAGGGCGAGTGGCGTCTTCGCGCTGAGCGGTGCGACGTTCTCCGGAGGGGTGTCGGGATGTGGGCGATCCGACCTGGCCCGCTGGGTGACGACGACAGCGCCGCTCTCGTCGAGATACTCGATCGCCTCGGGAGTCGACCGCAACAGCAGGGTGTCGCCGGCCTGGATCGCCACGTCTCCCAGGTCCGACTGCAGGAGCGTCTCGCCGCGTCTGATCGCGAGCACAGTGGTATCGAATCGCTCTTCGAGTTTCGCTTCCGCGACGGTGCGCCCGACCAGTCGTGACTCCGGCAGGGTGATCGCCTCGACCAGCGTCCCCGGTTCGTCCGCCCCAGCGAGGTCGACGGCCTCGACCGAATCACGGGGGCGCTGGCGGAGGTCGAACGCCTCGGTGACGCGGTTGAGGTCCTGGAGCGTCGAGCGGGCGACGAGCACGTCCCCGGCTTCGAGTCGGTGATCGCTGTCGGCGAAGTACGTCTCGGCGTCGCGTTCGACCTGCAGGAGGTCGAACTCGATGTCGAGTTCGGTCTCGATCATCTCGTCGGCCTCGTCGATGACGTGTCCGATCAGCGGCGATTCCTCGCGGACGCTGACTCGCGAGAGATGGTCGTCCAGGTCGAACTCCGCGGTGAGGTCGGCGGTCGGCTCGATCCGGGCGGGTGTCAGTCTGCGCCCGATCGTCAGCAGATACGCGGAGCCGACCAGCAGGACGACGACCCCGACGGGCGTGAACTCGAACATCGAAAAGGCGTGCAGACTGGGGTACTGCTGGGGGCTCTGTGCGGCCAGTTCTGCAGCGAGGTCGCTGGCGAGAATGTTCGTCGAGGTTCCGATCAGCGTCAGCGTGCCGCCGAGCATCGCCGCGTACGAAAGCGGCAACAGGAGTTTCGACGGCGAGACGTGCGTCCGATCGGCGATACCGGTGATCATCGGAATGAACACGGCCACGACAGGCGTGTTGTTGATGATCCCCGCTGCGACGCCGGTCGTTCCGACTGTGGCTCCCAGTAGCTTGCGCTCGCTGCCTTTCGTGAGTCGAGCGAGATGGACGCCGAGTCGGTCGACGATTCCGGTCTCCTGAATCCCCGCGCTGAGGATATACATCGCGATGATCGTGACCGTCGCCGAACTGGCGAACCCGGCGATGGCGTCCGCTGGCGGGACGCTCGTATAGGGTTCGAAGACGACCAGCGAAACCAGGACGCCGATCGCCGTGATGTCCGGGGGCAGCCACTCGGTGACGAACAGCACCAGCGCTACCCCGATCAATCCGAACACCAGCAGCATGCCGGTCGTCACCGTCGCCATTGCCAGCCGTTCTCGGAGGATTCACAAATAGGTGCGGCCTGTGGCGACGGCCGATCTCACTCCGGAAGCACGACCTCGCGCACGTCGTCGACGCCAGCACGTCGGACGACAGCCCGGACGACGTCCTGTGCGCCCGCGAGGTTGTCGGTGTCGCCGTCGAGCGCGAGCAGTCGTGCCCGCTTGCCCTCTTCGAGGACGCCACAGTCCAGACCGGCGATATCCGCGCCGGCCCAGGTCGCCATCCCCAGCACTTCGCGAGCGCTGACGTCGGCGAGTTTGTTGGCGAACTCCATCTCGCGGAACATCGAGGGACTGTTGAGAAAGACGTTGTCGGTTCCGAGCGCGACGGTCGTCCGATTCAGGAGTTCCCGAATCGGCGGGACGCCCACGCCGGTCACGAGGTTCGAGCGCGGGCAGACCACCACTGGCGTGGCCTCGTCGTCCAGGCGTTCGAGGTGGAGCGGTTCGGGGTGGACCATGTGCACGAGGAAGTCGGGACTGAGATCCATCGCGGGGTTGATGTCGGCGCTGTCGCGCTCGCCAGTGTGGATCCCGAACAGCTTGCCGGCACTGCGGGTCGCGTTGCGCTCACTCTCGAAGTCGCCGTCGCGCGCGCCGCTGGCCCCGAAGCCGTCACTGGCTTCCATGGCGTCGGTCGTCTCCCGACCGAGCGTGACGCCCTCGATGGCCAGCCCCTCCAGGGCGTCTTCGAGTAACTCGACGCCCTCGACGCCGCCCTCGCGGAACTCGACGAACGCGCCCGTCCCGCTCTGTTCCATGAACCGGAGAGATCGGCGCATCGCCTGGACTTTCTCCTCGCGAGACGCCTGGCGCAACAGTCTGTGTTTCAGCCCGTCGGGCGGGGCGACCAGTTCGTCCAGGCTGAGGCCTGCCCCGGCCTCCTTGGCGATGGAGTCGCCGATGTGCGTGTGGGCGTTGACGAACGCCGGCACGACGATGGCGTCGCTGTCTGTTTCGGTTTCTTCTATCGCGTCGATCCGGCCGTCCTCGACGACGACGCGCCCCTCGACTGGCTCGAACTCGCGGCCGCGGAGAATCGTCCCTTCCAGTTCCATTATCGGTGATTGGGCCGACGGCCGCTTGATGGTTTCGAGCCAGAAACGACGTCAAATGTTATTCATACAGAGGTATGTCTAATCCTATGTATGGGATATTGTCTTTACGCTGGCGTGGGTGGATTTTATTACCCATGGGTACGCATGACATACTATGCCGGGGTATTCACGGCGACAATTCCTCACCCTCAGCGGTGGGGTACTGGGTGGAATCGCAGCGGGAACGACAGTGACAGCCGCGACACGCTCCGATCGATTCATCGTCCAGACGCGTGGCAAGCGGACGCCGCGCGGACTCGACGTGGTCCACGAGATGCCCGGTGTCAGGTTCACCGTCGTCGAGGGGTCCGAGAGGGCAGTCCGAAAGTCGAAAGCGGTCAAGAGATTCGCGCCCGACCTCGAGATTCAGTTGAACGAGCCCGAGGTGAACACCGAGACGCCGACGCTCGACGCGGCAGACTACGAGGGGCAGCCCGGCGACTTCCTGCAGTGGGACAAGGCCGACCTGGACGTCCCCCAAGCCCACGAAGTAACTGAAGGCGAAGGGACACGAGTCTCCGTCATCGATTCGGGCGTGCTGGAGAGCCATCCCGACCTCGCGGGACCGCTGAACCTCGACCTCTCGCGGAACTTCACCGGCGACGGCGGCGACCACAACCCCGTCGGGGGAGACGATCACGGGACGCACGTCGCGGGAATCATCGCCGCTGACAACGGCGGAGGAATCGGCGTCAACGGGACCGCACCGAAGACCGACCTCGTGGACTGTCGGGTGTTCTCTGCTGAAGGCGGAGCCTCGTTTGCCGACATCCTCGCGGCGGTCGTCTACAGCGCGAACGTCGGGGCCGACGTGGCCAACCTCTCGCTGGGCGCCTATCCGGTGCCCAGAAACGACGGCCAGTTCGGGCAGTTCTACGGCAAGGTGCTCAACAGCACGATGACCTACGCGAACAAGGAGGGGACGTTGCTGGTCATCGCGGCCGGAAACGATAGCGCCGACCTCCAGCACGACGGCAACGTAATCAGCCTCCCGAACGAGGGCGCACAGGCGCTGTCGGTCGCGGCCACCGGTCCGATCGGCTACGGCTGGGACGCGGACGGTGACGGCGAACTCTCCGATCTGGCAGCGCCACCGGAGAGTCCAGCGTTCTACACCAACTACGGAACCAACGCGATCACGCTGGGTGCGCCCGGTGGTGACGCCGATACCGACGCGATCGGAACGGGCGTCCCGTGGTTCAACGACCTCGTGTTCAACGCCGTCTTCGACTACGTCGATACCGACGGCGACGGCGAACCGGACACGCAGGTCCCCGGCTACGGCTGGAAGGCCGGGACTTCGATGGCAGCGCCCAACGTCGCCGGCGCGGCCGCACTCGTCAAGAGCGCAAACCCGAGATACAACGCCAACCAGGTCGAGTCGGCGCTGAAACGGGCCGCCGACGTCCCGTCAGGCTACGAGAAGGCCTACTACGGGAGTGGCTACCTGAACGTCGTCGACGCGCTGTAACACCGGCGACGCGGTATCCCAACTGCATCCGATTTTTCGCACGTACCGTTAAGAGGCTGCTCGCCCCAGTGTGTGGTATGTCGACCGAAACCGAGGCCGGATTCGAGGCACGGATCAGGAACGGCCGGACGATCCTGACGATCACCGGCGAGCGCAACGTCGCGGTAATCGTCCAGTCACGGAGTGGCGAGCGGATCTATCTCCCTCCGGAGGACGTCGTCGGTCAGGACAAAAGCGACCTCTCCAACGGTCCGTACCAACCAGGGCTGTCGGGTCAGGACAGCGACGACGAGGAAGTCGACAGTACGTCCGGGCGGACAGAGACGCCGTACGATCGCTCGGGCGGTCTCGGGATGGGGCGGTCGGGTCGGCTGTCGGGCAGCCGGATCGTCCACCACGAGCCAGCGACCGACGTCCGCCTGCTTCGCTAGTCGAGGATCTCGCTGTAGAAGGCGGCGTGTTCGGCAGCGACCTGATCCCAGCCGCGCATCTCGTACTCAATGGGGTCGTCCATCGCCAGCGCCCGGTTGATTCCACGGGCGATAGATCGCGACGCGGGGTCGACCGCTACCAGGCAGTTGTCGGGCAGGATCTCGGCGGCACCGCACTCGGTCGTGACGACCCGCGTATCGACTGAGAGTGCTTCGACGACGGCCAGCCCGAACGGTTCGGCGACCGCGGGCGAGACGAACAGATCGGCGCTGGCGTAGTAGTCGGCCAGTTCCTCCTCGGGGACGTAGCCGACGAATCGGACCTGTTCCTCGATATCGAGTAACTCGGCGAAGCGTTCGAGCTGATCGGTGAGATGGCCCGAGCCACCGACGACGAGCGTCAGGTCCTCCCGGCTCAGCCGCTCGATGGCCGCGAGCAAGTGGTCGATCCCCTTCTGGTGGGTGTGGCGGCCGACGAACAACACCATGGTGTCGTCGATCCCGAGTTCGACCTTCAGGTCGCGCCCGGTCGGCTCCAGCGTCGGGAAGCCGTTGTAGATGACCTGGGGGTCGCCGCCGAACTGCTCGCGGATTCGATCGCGCGTAATCTCGCTGACCGTCAGCAGGTGGTCGGCCTCCTCGACGATGTTGCGCTCGGCTTCGAGTTCGACCGGTGGCGGGTCGCGGTTGCGCTCGGCGGACAGCGAGTGGAAACACGTCACCCACGGGACGTCGTGGGCCTCTTTGGCTTCCGAGCCGGGTTTGTACCCGAACCAGTCGTTCGTGTGGACGATGTCGGCGTCGCCAGCGCGCTCGCGGAAGGTGTCGACCATCGCGTTGACCCGCGTGATGAAGTCACCGTCGTCGGTCTCGACGCCGTAGATGTTCGGCTCGTCCTCGGGGGCGAACTCCGCGGGCAGGACGAGTTCGATCTCGAAGTCGTCTCGCAGTTTGAACGCCTCGATCAATTCGTAGATAGCCGTGTCGAGCCCGCCGGTCACGTTCGGTGGGTAGCCCCAGCCGAGCATCAGGACTGTCGGTGGCATCGTCCCCTCCTGGATTGTGAATTGCTAGCGTGCATATCTGATACTGATGGCTCCGGTCCCGATAACCCTACCGGCGGTCTCGAGGTGGGCGACTACGGGGGTGACGAAAGCGGGCGATTTTGTAGGCGAAGGTCGAAAGTCGAGTATGCCATCGATCGGAGTCGTCGGTGCGGGTGCGGCCGCGGCGGCCGCGACGTTCGTGATCGAGCAGACAGTCGGTGACGCCGAGGTGACGGTGCTCGAGAAGTCGGGCGGGCTGTGCGGCCGCGCGGCCACGCGCCGACGCGGGCCCGTGACCTACGACTACGGCGCGAACTACGTCAAGGACGACGATCCACGAGTCACCGAGTTGCTGACCGAAACCCTCGATAGCGACGGACTCGTCGACACTGCGGGACCGATCTACGCCTACGAGGCCGACGGCGAGATCCACGAGGGCCGAGACAGTGACGACCACAAGTGGAGTTACGAGGCGGGCCTCACGCAAATAGCCAAACGGCTGCTGGGCGAGACCGACGCGACCGTCCACCGGCGGACGCGCGTCGAGACGGTCCACCGGGAGGGCGAGCAGTGGCGACTGACAGACACCGACGGCGAGACCTGGGGTCCCTTCGACGTGCTCCTGTTGAATCCGCCGGCACCGCAGACCGCACAGTTGCTCCGGGACGCCGAGTGGGACGCCGACCTGCGGGAGGATCTGGTGGCGGCCGTCGACGCGGTCCCCTACCGGAGTGTCTGGACCGCCGTTCTGCACTATCCGTTCGAACTGGATCGGCCCTACTACGCAGTCATAAACACCGACAAGGACCACGAGATCGGCTGGCTCTCTCGCGAGGAGTGCAAGCCCGGCCACGTCCCCGACGGCGAGTCTCTCCTGATAGTGCAGGCCGGCCAGGACTGGTCCGAGGAGTACTACGAACGCGACGCCGAGGACAACGTCGCGGAACTGATCGATCTGACGGCCGAGTTGCTGGACGACGACCGGCTGCGAGAGCCCGACTGGACCGACCACCAGGGCTGGCGCTACGCCATCCCTGACGGTGCTGTGCAGAAGGGGCCGGTCGAGTCGGCCGCCGAGGAGTTCGGTCTGTACTGTGTGGGCGACTGGATCCCCGGCGAAGGCCGGGTTCACGCGGCGCTACGAAACGGGCTGGAAACCGGAGAGAAGCTGGCGTATCGCCTGTGAGTGTCGTGGGCGGGGCAGCCGCCAGACGTATCCCCGAGCCGTGAGAGTGAGAGACCATCATGGAGTACACGACACTCGGTTCGACCGGGATGAAGGTCTCGAAAATCTGCCTGGGCTGTATGAGCTTCGGCAGCCAGGACGACTGGATGCTCGACGCCGATGAGGGTCGCGAACTCGTCGAGCGCGCGATCGACCTCGGGATCAACTTCTTCGACACCGCAAACGCCTATTCGGCCGGCGAGAGCGAGGCGATCCTCGGTGACGTCCTCGCCGACTACGACCGGGACGAACAGGTGGTCGCGACCAAGGTCCGGTTCGAGGCTGCGAGCGACCATCCCAACGCTACCGGCCTCTCCCGGAAGACGATCGAACAGGAGCTGGATAACTCCCTGGACCGGCTGGGGATGGACACCGTCGACCTCTACCAGATCCACCGCTGGGACGACGACACGCCCATCGAGACGACGCTGCGGGCGCTCGACGACGTGGTCCGCCGTGGCAAGGTTCGCCACGTCGGGGCCTCCTCGATGTGGGCCCACCAGTTCCAGCGCGCACTCCATCTCGGCGAGCGTCCCGGGATGGCGCGCTTCGAGACGATGCAGAACCTCTATCACCTGGCCTACCGCGAAGAGGAACGGGAGATGTACCCGATCTGCAACCGGGAAGACATCGGCGTGCTGCCGTGGTCGCCGCTGGGAGCCGGCTATCTCACGCGGCCCCACGAGCAGTTCACCGAGACGGCCCGCGGCGAGCACGAGACCGATCTCGGGACGCCCTATCACGAGGGACCTGCCAGCGAGGAGATCAACACCCGCGTCGGGGAACTCGCCGACGAGAAGGGTGTGACGATGGCCCAGATCGCGCTGGCCTGGCACTTCCAGAACGACAACGTCGACGCGCCGATCGTGGGCACCTCCAGTATCGAACACCTCGAAGCGGCCGTCGAGGCCCTGGAGGTCGACCTCTCGTCCTCGGACGTCGAGTACCTCGAAGCCCCCTACCAGCCGGTCGCGGTCTTCGGCCACGACTGATCAGGGGTGGGCAGCAAAAGACTGCTCGCCAAAAAGAGGGGTCGATTATTCGATGTGGCCTTCGCGGCGGAGCTGCTCGGCGTCCTGCTCGGAGTAGCGCCACTCGACGTTGGCCTTCTCGTCCTGCCAGTCCCACGGTTCGGCGAGCACGACGTCGCCCTCGTTGATCCAGGTGCGGTACTTCATCCGGCCCGGGATCCGGCCCATCCGGGTCTCCCCGTCCTGGCACTGGAGTCGCACGTGGTTGCCGCCGTTGTGTTGTGTCACGACTGCAAACACTTCGTCACTCGACGGCATCCGAAGATTCTTCCGCTGTGAATCGTTGCTCATGCAGCTATGGAAGAGTCGAAGACGGATAAGTGATCTGAGGATCACGGTATCACGACTCACGGCGCTCGCGTGAGGCCGCGGCGGACAGCGAGCGGTTCGTTCTGACGCTGAAACCGCTTCCGGGGCTATATACTGTCGTACCCCTAACATCCGGCTGTATGTGGGTTGGTCCCCTCGACGGGATGGACGACAACGCAGCGACGCCAGTCATCGGAACGATCCTCATGGTGGCCGTGGTCGTCGTGATCGCGACGGTTCTCACTGTCGGCGCGTTGACCTTCCTCCCCGACGAGGAGCCGACACCGCGTCCGGAGGCATCGTTCCAGTTCGACCGGAGCGCCAGCGGTGTGCTCGCGGTGACACCGACGTACATGGAAGACGACACCCGATTCGATCTGCTGGTCGATGGCCAGCGCGTCTACTCCTGGCGCGGCGATGGACTGTCCGAACAGCGCCGGCTCCGATGTCTGTTCCCCGGCAACGAACTCACGATCCGCTCGCGTGAGCAGAGCGGCCGGTCGTATCTGATCGCCAGCCACGAGGTCGAGACGGCCACGGCCTGCTCGCTGCCGGGGGCGAGCGTCCCGTTCGCCTCGGTGATCGTCGAAGACCGCGAAGTGTCGCTGTTCGACCCGAGCTACGAGTTCTCGCTGTACATCGACCCGCAGGGCGAGGGCACGGCCGACGGCGAGGGCCCGATCTCGGTGACGAACGGCTGGCACTACGTCCAGCGCTACGACCGCTCGCTGGAAGGGCTCGATGGCCCGACGTGGGTGATCGTCCTCGCGGACAACGCCGACTACGACGCCGAGGCCCCGCCGGACGCTGGCGCGGATGCCTACGAGATCCAGGGGGATCAGGTCGTCCCCACCGCCGGCGGGAGCGAGCCGACCAACGACATCTATCTCGTGTTCTCACCGGGCTGTGACCAGAGCACGCTCAAACTCGTCGACGTGCAAGCGTCCTACGACAACAGTGTCCTCCTCGGCGATACCGTCGTGATCGAAGACACCAGCACGGCCACCGAGACGACCTACGACGCCCCCGGCGTGACATGTCCTGGCGGCTGAATTAGTTCTGAGCGTCCAGTCCGCGGTCGCGGAGTTGTTCGTCTCGCTCGCTCTCGATTTCGAGATCGGGAACCGTGACCGGGCGGCCGTCCTCGTCGATCGCGACGAAAGTGAACACCGACTCGCTGGTGCGCTCGCACTCGCCGGTCAGTGGGTTCTCGCGTTCGGCCGTCAGCCGCACTTTGACGCTCGTCTCGCCCTCGTCGAACACCCAGGCTGTGACGACTGCGATGTCACCGCGGGGGATCGGCCGCTTGAAATCCAGCGCGTCGACGGCCGCGGTGACGCACTGCTCGCCCGAGAAGCGCATCGCCGACATCGCGCCGACCTCGTCCATGAACTTCATCACGATCCCCCCGTGAGCCGTGTCGTAGTTGTTGGTCTGGTTGGGCTGAATGCGGTCTCTGTTCTCGATGAACGTGTCTGACGGCGTTGGCATTACTCGTGACTTCTGGCGGGACGCTCTTGGCTCTGGGGGCTAGGCGATTGTGATTCTGATATTGGTGCTGCGCTCGACGCAGGACTGCCATCGACTCGCTGGCCAGGAAATAGTGGCTGCACCGCAAACAACAGGCAGGGAACGCCCTCGACTCGCCCTTTCGATCCACCAGGTACCGCACAGCAGGCCTGCCCTTCCCCGGGTCGCTTCGACCACGACTATTGTCGTGGCACTCGCTCCCGGCCACCGCGGAGCGGTCAGGAAGCGTGCCGCGCGCAGGACTGCGCGCGGCCGGGGAGGAGTGGGGCTACGATACTGCGGTTGCGGTCGCGGCCCTGGAGGACTGAAAGGGCGAACCCGCGGTCGCGCTGAAAGTGAGTCGCCTGAGCAAGCTCTATCTGAGCGAACGAAGTGAGCGAAGATATCTTGCTCAGCGACCGCGAGTAGCGAGAGAGGAAGCTCTCTCGGACCATTCGCGCGGCCGCCGGCCGCGCGAAGACGTGGTGAGGGCTTTCCTGAGTTGTTGACCACAGCGGTTCTGTCGTTTCCTAGCGAGCGTGATGCGAGCGTTCTTGGGTCGTCGAATCCTGTGGCAGTGAGTTCTGCCGAGCAAAGAGCGACAACACACCCACGAATTGCTAGACGGGGCAGCCGTGAATCTGGTCGCCGCGCATCCCCTCGGCGAGCCAGTAGATCGAGAGCACGAGCAACACCAGCGCGACCACCAGCAACTCCAGGCCCTCCATGGGCAACAACAACAGCGTCGAGGAGGCTCCAAAGAGCGACAGCAGGCCGACGAGCACCGCCGAGCCACAGGCCGCACACCCGACCCCGAGAATCGCGAAGATCGTTCCGAGCGTCCCCGCGCCGCCAGTCTTCAGATTCAGGCCGTGCTCGCGGACGTGATACACCGCCAGCGTCAGGTTCGCGCCCGTCAGGATCGCTACGGTGTACAACAGGAGACTCTGGAACAGATCGAACTGCGTCCCCACGAGCGGGTACTGATCGAGGACGATGTAGAGCTTGTCTTCCAGAGAGAGAAACTCGAATCCCAGCACGTCCACGAGAAACCAGAAATTCTGCGTGAGCGAGAACACCATCAGCGCGACTGTAGCGGCCACGACTGCGAAGAGCGCATAACTCACACGCGAGAGCACGAGCCGGATCGTCCGGCCCATGAGTCGCCAGTCGCTCCGCCTGGTCGGGAGCCAGTCGCTCAGGGCCGCTCGGACGCGGGCGACCCTACGGACAGTCATCGTGCTCCGAGGACGGTCGCGAACGTGTTGTAGCTGACGGCCACTGCGGGCCACCGTCCCGGAAGAGCGCGAAGACGGACCTCGTGCGCTCCAGCCAGCTTGGCGACCAGCGGCGAGATCGACCTGGACACCGGCGTCGATCCCACCACGCTCGACGGGAGTCTCGCCGTCGAGAAACGCGGCGCTTCGAGAGCAGACGCTCCCCGTTCGAACGACCCCTGCCGGGTGAAGTAGTGATCGAGCAGCGCCCTCCAATCGGGGGGCCAACGTTCAAGGAGTGAGCCATCGATCCAGCACTATGAACGACGACCCTCCAGTGTCCGAGCAGGTCCCCCCGGGGCCGTCGGGTCTCCCGTTGATCGGCAACACCCGCCAACTCGCGAGCAACCGACTCTCGTTCATGACCGAGTCCGCGAGGGAGTACGGCGACGTCGTGAAGATCGATTTCGCACGCGGCCAGGACTTCTACGCGCTCTTCCATCCGGATCACGTGCGGCACGTCCTCGTCGAAAACAACGAACAGTACGTCAAAGGCGAGTTCTTCCAGAATCGACTGGAGCTGCTCGGGACGGGACTCCTGAAAGCCGAGGGCGAGACCTGGCGCGAGCAGCGCCACCAGATCGAGCCAGCCTTCCACCCCGATCGGATCGCCGGTTACGGCGAGACGATGGTCGATTTCAGCGACCGCCTGCTCGACCGCTGGGACACCCCCGAAGTACGGAACGTCCACGAAGACATGATGGCGCTCACCCTGGAGATCGTCGCCGACGCGCTGTTCGGGGTCGACATCCGCGACGCCGAAACCGACGTCGGTGACGCGCTCGGAACCGTCATGGAGCACTTCCGTCGGCAGACCGGCCGCCCCGTCGACATCCCCGAGTGGCTTCCCATCAGCGACAACAGACAGTACCGCAGCGCCCGCGAGACCCTCGATCGGGTCGTCGCGGATATCATCGCCGAACGCCGGGACGGTGAGGACGCCGGCGACGTCGTCTCGATGCTTCTCAGGACCGAGATGGACGCCGAGACGATCCGCGACCAGGTCCTGACACTACTGCTGGCCGGCCACGAGACCACCGCCCAGTCGCTGACGTTCACGAGCTACCTGCTCGCCACCCACCCCGAGGTCGAGCGACGCGTCCAGGCCGAACTCGAAGACGTCCTCGCGGGCCAGCCCCCTACGGTCACAGATCTCGCCGACCTGCCGTATCTGGAGCGGGTCGTCCGCGAGAGCATGCGGCTGTACCCGCCGGTCCCCGGAATCGTCAGAGAGCCGACCACAGACGACGAGATCGGTGGCTATCGCGTTCCCGAGGGTACGACGGTCACGATGTCACAGTGGGTGATCCACCGCGATCCCAGGTTCTACGACAATCCGCTGGCGTTCGATCCTGAACGCTGGGCGCGCACCGGCCGGGACGACCGTCGCCCCTTCGCGTATTTCCCGTTCGGTGGCGGCCCGCGTCGCTGTGTCGGCGATCGGTTTGCCCTGCTCGAAGCACGACTCGTCCTCGCTCGCTTGCTCCAGTCGGCCCGCTTCGAGACAGTCCCGGAGACGGCGCTCGATCTCTCCCCAGCGATCACGCTCCGGCCGGCCGGCGGACTAGACCTTCGGGTCGTATCGAGGGAGTGAGAAACCCACCACCCTCCGAGAAACCCGCTAGAGGCGCTTTCGGCCGGCAGCTCAGTACTCGCGTTCGACCAGGAAGTCCGCGATGTCGGCCAGTCGATCACGAGCCCCGTTGTCCGGGAGGACCTGGAGGTGCTCTTTGCCCTCTTCGATCAGGTCGTGGGCGAGGTCGCGAGCGAAGTCGATGCTCCCGGCTTCTTCGAGGGTCGCGACTGCCTGCTCGATCGTCTCCTCCTCGACGGCCTCGACGTCGTCTTCGGGGACGAGACTGTCGACGTCGACGCCCTGCTGGCGCGCGTGGAGTGTGATGATCGTCTGCTTGTTCTCGACCAGATCCGACCCGCGCTGCTTGCCCAGTTTCTCCGAGGGCGTCGTCAGATCGAGCAGGTCGTCCTGGATCTGGAAGGCTCGGCCGACGTTCAGGCCGTACTGATAGAGCGCGTCGACCGCGTCGTCTTTCCCCAGCAAGATCGCTGGAATTGAGGCCGCTGCCGCGTACAGGACTGCGGTCTTGAGTTCGACCATCTCCAGATACTCGTCGGTCGTGACCTCCTCGCGCGTCTCGAAGTCGATGTCGAAACTCTGGCCCTCACAGATCTTCGTACAGGTGGTCGACAGTTCCGAGAGCGCCCGAACGGAGCGCTCGGCGGTCGCGCCCGTTTCGAGCATGTTCTCGAAGGCCTTCGCGTAGAGGGTGTCGCCCGCGAGAATCGCCGTCGAGAGATCGAACTCGTTGTGGACGGCCGGGACGCCGCGACGCATGTCATCGTCGTCCATGATGTCGTCGTGGATCAACGTGAACGACTGGATGATCTCGACGCTGACGGCGGCGACCATCATGTCGATCGTCCCGTTGGGGGCGGGGAATTCGCGGTAGTCCTCCTCCAGCGGCGGCACGTCCATCAGCGCTTCCGAAGTCAACAGCAACACCGTCGGGCGCAGTCGCTTCCCGCCAGCGTCCAGCAGGTATCGCGAGGCCTCGTAGAGACGCTCGGGCCGTTTGATCGGTAACTGCTGGGGAATCGCTTCGTTGACGAGCTGACGGCGCTCGGCGATCGCGCGCGTCACGGCGTCGACGTCGGCACCTTCGGTCATGGTCTCACTCGACCAGCTGAATCAGGTTGCCGTTGCGAGTGACGTGCAGATCGTCACCCATCGAGTACCCCATGCTCTCGGCCAGGTCGACGTACGGGGCGAAGCCTTTCATATCCTGGTGGGCCGGGATGACGTTCTCCGGCTGGAGGGCGTCGAGCATCTCGTAGTGGCCCTCGCGGTTGAGGTGGCCCGAGACGTGGATGTCGTCGTAAATACGAGCACCCTGCATGCCCAGCAGCTTCTCGCTCTGGTAGCGCTGACCCTCGTTGGTCGGCTCCGGGATGACCCGTGCCGAGAAGATGACCTTGTCGCCGTCGTCTAGCTCGTAGGGCGTCTCGCCGCGCCCCATCCTGGTGAGCATCGCGCGCGGCTCGCCCTGGTGGCCCGTGACGATCGGCAGGAAGTTCTCCTTGCCCTCGTTCATGATCCGCTTGAACGTGCGGTCGACGGACTTGCGGTGGCCGTACATCCCCAGGTCGTCCGGGAAGTCCACGAAGTCCAGGCGCTCTGCGGTGCCCGAATACTTCTCCATCGAGCGGCCCAGCAGCACGGGCTGGCGGCCGATGTCGTCGGCGAACTCGACCAGCGATTTCACGCGGGCAATGTGGCTGGAGAAGGTCGTGGCGACGATACCGCCGTCGTAGTCCTCCAGACTGTACATGACGTCCTTGAGGTGGCGTCGCGCGACCGACTCGGAGGGCGTGCGGCCCTTCTTGCCGGCGTTGGTACAGTCCTCGATGTAACACAGCACGCCCTCGCGACCGATCTCGCGGAAGCGGTCCATGTCGATCGGGTCGCCAAGGACGGGCGTGTGGTCCATGCGCTTGTCCAGGCCGTAGACGATCGCGCCTTCGGGCGTGTGCAAGACCGGGTTGATCGCGTCGATGATGGAGTGGGTGACGTTGACGAACTCGAGTTCGTTCTCGTCGCCGATGGCCATCGTCTCGCCCGCGCTCATCTTCACGAGGTCGTTCTGGACGCCGAACTTCTCCTCGCCCTTGATCTGCTGTTTGACCAGCTCGATCGTGAATGGTGTGCCGACGACCGGCGCGTCGTAGCGGTGGGCCAGTTTCGAGATGGCACCGATGTGGTCGAGGTGGCCGTGGGTCGGCACGATGGCCTTCACGTCACCTTCGAGGTCGCTCATCACGCGGTCGTCCGGGATAGCGCCCATGTCGATCAGGTCGAGGCTGTGCATGCGCTCGGTCTCGACGTTGTCGTGGATGAGAACCTTCGAGAGGTTCAGCCCCATGTCGAAGACGACGACGTCGTCACCGGCGCGAACTGCGGTCATCTGGCGGCCGACTTCCTCGTAGCCGCCGATCGTAGCGATTTCGATTTCCATAGTTTACCTCCGAGAACAGCCGACGCGGCTCGGCGACCGGGGGACTGTGCCGGTTCCAGCGACGCCAACAGTCCGGACTTCCGGATGTTCGCGGGCGCTGGTGACCGGCGTGGTTCGGATAGGCGGGCCACCGCGGCCGTCGCCGTCGAACCGGATCGTCGCGTACCGTCGAAGTCGACGCATCCCTCGGCCGCCGAACGCCGGGCGGCCGTCTGCTCGGTTATGAACCACTTACACGCCAGCCGTTAAAAACGGTGCGGGTTGACACTGGGCGACGGTACACACGGCTGGGGCTCGCTATCGAGTCGCCACAAAAAATCGTCGTCGAAGTCGGACGGGGTCGGAGTGCGTTACTCGTCGTCGCTCTCGCCGGTCAGTCGGCGCTTGCCGGCGTAGGCCGCACCGCCTGCGATGCCGACGAGGCTCCCGATGGCACCGAAGCCGGGGCCGAACCCGGAACCGGTGTCGCCGTCGCCGTCGCCGTCGCCGCTATCGGTCGTGCCACCGCCGCTGCCACTGACCGTAATCGTGACCTCGGTGGAGGCGCTCTTGCCCTGGCCGTCGCTGACGGTGAGCGTGAACGTCAGCTCCGTTTCGCTGTCGACGTCGGGCGCAGTGAACCCTGCACCGGACGTCTCAGCGTTGGAGAGTTCGACCGACGGGCTGCCACCGGTCTGTTCCCACTGGAACGTCAGCGTGCCGCCGTTGGGGTCGCTCGACGGCGTGCCGTCCAGCAGGACGATGTCGCCGGGTGAGACTGTGCGATTGCCGTTCACCACTTCGGCGACCGGCGCGTCGTTTTCGGACTGGGGGACGGCCGTCGCCGTCGTCGTCGCCGTCGCGCTGTTGCCGTCCGGATCTGTGACTGTGACCTCGAAGGTGAGCGTCGTCCGCTCGTCGACTTCCGGTGCGGTGAACGTCGGCTGGGCCGTGTCAGCATCCGAGAGTGGCGCGTCCGGACCACCGGTCTGTGTCCAGCTGAAACTCAACGTCTGTCCGTCCGGGTCTGAGGAGTTCGACGCGTCGAGTTGACCTTCCAGGCCGGCCCACACTTCACCGGCCGGGGGCGCGAGCGCCGTCAGCGAGACCGACTGCTCGCCGGTCACGAGCGACGTGATCGGGAACAGCGGGATGCTCGCTGGCTCGTCGGCGCTGTAGGACAGCGACTCGGACTGTGCGACGATGTCCTCGGGACCGACGAGGTCGAGGATCCGCGGTGCGGTCTCGGTGGAGTCGGCCTTTGCTCCGCCGAAGCTCCAGTCGGCCGCTTCCTGGGCGAAGCCCTGGCGAATGCCGGCTGTCCCGAAGCCGTCCTGGCTGAACGTCATCATGACGCCTTTCAGCTCGCTGAGCGAGTCCGACGCGATGTGTTCTTTTGGCAGCGTGAAGCTGATCGTGTCGTTCTCGGTATCGCCGGACGCCGACAGTTCCGCAACGGGCGAGTACTCGTCGGCGGTCGGGTCCTGATCGGGGGTTTCCAGGACGGAGCCGCCGGCCATGATGTGCACGCGGTAGTGATAGCCTTCCTGCAGCGTCGAGACCACGCCCGGCCGCGGCGTCGCCGAGGTCGGCGCGTCGTCAGGCGCGTTCGGATCCTGCAGGTAGAGCTGGATGACCTGGGCGCTGAATCCAGCCTCGTTGTCGAACTGGTTGTTCACTAGGCCCATGTGAGCCGTGAACTCCCAGGCGTCGGCCGTCGTGTTGATGTCGACGCCGGTGACGTCGAGTTGCCCCTTCGAGAGGTTGTTCGGGTAGGTGTACGTTCCGGGGCCAGTGTCGTCACCCTCGGGGTCGGCGATCGTCCCACCGTCGATCAGATCGTCGTACTCGTACAACGGGATGCTCGCCGCCTCGTCGGCGCTGTACTCCAGCGCGCCCGACTGGTTGACGACCGTGTCCGGACCGACCAGATCGAGGATTCGGGGGGCGGTATCCGTCGAGTCGGCCTTCGCACCACCGAAGCTCCAGTCAGCCGCTTCCTGGGCGAATCCCTGACGGATGCCGGCTGTCCCGAAGCCGTCCTGGCTGAACGTCATGATCGCGCCCTTCATCTCGCGCAGGTCCGAGTCGAAGTGCTCTTTGGGAATGGAGAAGCTGATCGTGTCGTTCTCGGCGCTTCCCGACGCCGACAGCTCCGCAAGCGGCGAGTATTCCTCGGCGGTCGGGTCCTGGTTGGGGGTCTCCAGAACCGAGCCGCCGGACATGATGTGTGCGCGGTAGTGATAGCCTTCCTGGAACGACGAGACGACGCCCGGCCGCGGTGTCGACGAGGAGGGGGCGTCCTCGGGCGCGTTCGGATCCTGGAAGTACAGCTGGATGACCTGGGTGCTGAATCCAGCCTCGTTGTCGAACTGGTTGTTCACCAGACCCATGTGAGCCGTGAACTCCCAGCTGTCTTCGGTGTCCTCGATGTCGAGTTGCTCGACGTCGAGCTGACCCTTCGAGAGGTTGTTCGGATAGGTGTACGTACCCGGACCGACGTCGTCGCCTGTCGCGTCGTGGATCGTCCCGACGTGATTGGCCGTTGTCGAGGACGAATCTGCCGTCACTGACTGGATTCCGAGTGCCGAAGCCGCACTGAGTCCAGCCATACTACCAAGGTACTGTCGCCGTTTCATGGTTACAGCCCACACAGTTGGATTTTAAAAAGGTCACGGTTTTCCCGACAGATTCGACAGCAAAAGCCGTGAATCAAAATTCGATCCCGATTCGCGATGTGCGACAGTCAGATCTTCCCGGGGCCTAGTGGTCTGACCTGTCCTCGGGTCCGCCATCCTGGTTCGTCAGCGACCGGATCCCGTAGGCGAGTCCGCCGGCCGTCCCGAGCGCGCCCGAGACGACGCCGAATCCGGGCCCGTCGCCCGACCCGGACGGTGTCGTCTCACCGCCGTCGTCGGCCCCCTCGCCGAGCGGGACGAACGGCAGCGACGCGCGGTCGTCGGAACCGTAACTCAGTGCCTCGGATTGCTCGACATCGGAGGGAGTGACGATGTCGCTGAGACGAGGTGCGTTCTCCACCGGGTCGGCCCCGCCGAACGCCGACTCGCTGGCCTCGGCGGCGACCGCCATGAGCGTGCCGTCGGCCCCAGCGTGGACGCCCGCTGCGACCGAGAACGTCGACACCTCGCCATCGAAGGCCGATCGCGGGACAGCGACGGTCACCGTGTTCCCCTCTATATCGACGAGCGTATCGATCTCGGCAGTTTCGACGAGCGTCGAACCGTCCGCCCGGATCACGCTCGCCGTCGAGCCGCTGACGGCGACCCGGTAGTGCCACGACCGCTGGAAGTCGACGTTCGCGCCGAGGTCGTCGCGAGCGCTGGTCCGCCCGCCGTCGGCACTCGGGTCGTGGACCCACAGCACGAACATGTGTGGCGAGAAGCCACGAGATGCCTCGCGGGCGTCGTAGAGGGTCGCGACCTCGAATGCGAACCGTGCCCGGTCGGGCGTGGACGTGACGACGAACGACTGCAGGTCGAACGCTCCGCTCCTGTAGGCCGACCCGCTGGGATAGGTGAACTCGCCGGGGCCGCCGTCGTCGCCGAAGCCGTCGAGGAACGCGGCGACCGACTGGGGTCGGATCGCGGTCACGGACTCGGTGGCGATCGTCGTCTCTCCCGTCCGAATCTCGACCTCGTAGGTTCCGCCTTCGGTGAATCGATGGCCGAGCGAGATCGTCCGGGACTCGTCGGGCCCAGCCCGTGCGTTCAGCGCTTCGACGACCTCCCCATCGACGAGGAGTTCGATCTCCGTTCCGCCGACGTGTGTCCCCTCGTTTGCGACGGTCACCGTCGCGAACGGCTGGCTAGTGAGCGTCTCGCTGTCGATCGACGCGCTCACGTTCTGGGTCGGTCGCTCGTAACTCGACAGCGTCTCCTGGTCGTCCGCGTCTGCCGGCCGGAGTCTGACGGCCATGCCACCGCTGCCGACCAGCGAGGCCAGCAGCGTCGTTTGCCTGTCGACGAGGGCCGCCTCGACGCTGACGTCGTCGAGGTTCGTGTCGAAGGCCGCGTCGGGGCCGTCGCCGTAGAGTTCAGCGACGTACTGGGCGTCGTCGAGGAACTCCAGGGGGACGTCGAGCACGCGGGCGTCGTCGCCGGTCATGACGCCGACGAACCACTCCTCGTCCTTCCGGCGGGCAGTGACGGTGTACTCCCCGATTACCGAATCGAGGACGCGTGTGTCGTCCCAGCCCGCCGCCGGTACGTCTTCGACGAACTGGAACTCCTCGACGGTCGGGCCCCGTATCGGGGCCGTCTCCGGTTCGGGCATCGACTCGCCCGGCTGACTGATTGCGATCGCGTCGACGTTGATCCGTCCCGAATCGCCGGCAGCGAGTTTCAGCCCGACGGTGTTGTCTCCCGCATCGAGCGCCATCGTCGTCGAGACGCTGTTCCAGACGTCCCAGTGGTCGGTCTTGGGGAACGTCACCTGGGTCTCGCTGTCGCCCGCGACGACCGAGAGCGTCCCCTCGCTGCCGGTCCCGTTGGCGTACCGGACGTGAACGTCGTACTCGCCGGCTTCGGGCACGTCCTCGACCGTCCAGGTGAGTCGCGAGCCGGTCGAGCCGCTAGAGCGATCGACGGGGACGTAGCGTTCGCCCTGTGCGTGACCCCAGGCGGCCTCGGCACTGAAGGGACCGAGTTCAGCGAACTCGGCCTGGCTGACGCCGCCGACCGACAGCGTCGCGGGCTGGTCGGCGAGGTACGAACTCGGGAGGTCCGCGACCATGTGCAGGCCGCTGAGGTACGTCGGGTACATCGCGAGCTGTTTGGCTCGCGTCGTCTCGATGCCGCCCGAGCCCGAGTCCATGTCGAATATGCCGGGCGTGTACTCGACGGGTCCGGCGAGCATCCGGGTAAACGGGAAGGTCACGTGGTGGCTCGGGCTGTTCGTCCCGAAGGAGTCGTACTCCTGGCCGAGAACGCCCTCTTTGGTCATGACGTTCGGGAAGCGCCGGCGCTCGCCAGTCGGCTTGACCGGCTCGTGAACTTCGAGCATCTGTCGGTTTTTCGCGGCCTCGCGGTAGACGAGGTGGTGGTGGTTGACCAGGGGCTGGCAGTGGTGGCTGTGAATCTCGCCGTCGATTCGGACCCCGTTGTCGGCGACGTAGCCGGTCTTGATCGAGTGGATTCCCAGGTCGTCGTAGTCGGCGAAGTGGTTGGGGTCTTCGGCCAGTTGCGACTCGTATCGCGAGATGTTGCCCGACGTCTCGTTGTGGGCGGTCATCTCGACCGGCGGATCCAGCGACTGACCGTAGTCCGTGACTCCCTCCAGGTCGAAGTCCTCGTAGGACTGGTCGAAGTCCATCGTGTCGCCGCTGCCGGGGTAGGAGTCCCACCCCTGGTTCCAGCCCTCGACCAGCACCGATCGGATCCCGTGCTCGCTGGCGAAGTCCATGTACTGTTTCATCCGTTCGGTCTGGGCGGCGTGGTTGCCCTGGGTCGGCCCCCGGTACTGCCAGCTCGCGCGCCCGGTGATCATCAGCCACCAGATACCGATGAACTTCGCCGGTTCGATCCAGTCGGTCCCCTGCGGGAAGTGCTCGGGATCGAGCGGCTCGTTACAGTTGACGATCAGATTCGACTCGATCAGCGCGCCCGGTCGGTCGGCGATCTGAATCGTCCGCCAGGGCGTGCGGTGGGGGGCGCTGGCGGTCACTTTCGTCCCGTCGGGCAGCGGCGCGAGATCCGACTCAAGAGTGGTCGCCGTCTCGGTCGGTTCGAGTCCCATCGCCGCGTAGTCCAGCAGGTCGGCCTCGTGGACGCTGACGTAGCGGTCGTTTTCGGTCCGCATCGTCAGCGGCGTGTGCGCGCCCTCGTAGGACGTTCCCGAGCCGAGTTCGCTCAGCGGCGTCTCTCGATAGGAGTACTCGTAGCTGTTGTAGTCGTTCTGGATCCACCAGCTCGTGTGGTCGCCCTCGAAGGCGAACTGCGTCCGTTCGCCCGTGATGACGAAGTCGCCGAACCCACTGTCTTCGGGGAAGACGTACCGGAAGGCGGCGCCGTCGTCGAAGGCCCTGACCGCGAGGGTCAGCGACCGACCCGGATCGCTCGACTCTTCGAGACCGATCCGCAGTTCCTCGTGGTGATTTCGAATCTCGTCGTACTGGTCCCAGACCGGCGTCCAGGTCTGGTCAGTCGTCGCGCGTTCGCTCCCGGTGACGGCCAGGCCGTCGCCGAACGCCGGCTGGTTCTGGAACGCGAACCCGAGCGCCGAGTCGCCGACGACGGTCGTCCCGTCGTGGGTGACGCTGTAGGTGAGCGAACCGTCGCCGACGTCGACCGTGACCTCGATCGATCCGTCCGGTGAGGAGATAGTCTGGACGGGGTCGTCCTGGCCGTCGGTCACGCGCGCTGCGACCTGGGCCGGAACAGTCAGCGAGAACGCGGCTGCTGCCGTCAGCGACAGCCCGCCGAGAAAGTCGCGGCGGTCGATATGTGGGGGGTGTTCGGAAGGCACACGAAACCCAATTGGACACGTCCCGATAAATCTACTGTCCTCACTCCCGCCGGACGTGTTCGAGTAACTCCTGAACCGCCACGGGTTCGTCGCGCTCGCTCGAGCGCATCGCGGCCTCGATCAACGCGACGGATTGCAGGTTCTCCGAGACCCGCGTCGGCATCGGTTCGCCACCCGCTCGCCACTGGCAAAATTGCTCGATCAACCACGAATTCATCCACTTCTCGCGGTCGTCCAGTGGAATCGTCTCGCCCTCGGGCGGCCCGGAGGCGGTATGCCGTGGTTCGGCGTCGGGATCGTAGGGATAGGCCGTCAACTCCCGGGCGTCGAGTTCCAACGTGGCGTCACGGCACTCCGCGCGGACGTACTCGTTGTTCCAGCCGTTCATCGAGACGGCGTTCGTCGTCGCGCCTTCGTAGGTCGCGTGAACGCCGTTTTCGAACTCCATCGTCACGAGCGCCTGGGAATCGCCCGAAAAGTCACTCCATTCGGGATTCCAGGTGCGCGCGTAGAGGCGTTCGCACTTCGCGCCCGCCAGCGATGCCAGCAGATCGAGATGGTGGACGCCGCCCTCGACCAGGAGTGGGTGGTCCATCTCGTACGGTCGGCCCGCGACCCACTCGTCGCGCTGGCGATAGCGCTGGGTGAACCGGAAGACGAGGTAGTCCAGCGGGCCGTACTCACCACGCTGGATGCGTCGCCGCAGCGTCGTCTTGTCCCGGTCGAAGCGGTGGCTCATCGTGACCGCCATCCTCGCACCCGCTTGCTCGACAATGTCCGCAATCTCGACAGCCTCGGCGAGCGTCGGCGCGATCGGTTTCTCCGTCAGGAGATCGAGATCGTGCGCCAGCGCGGCCTCGACCAGCGGTTTGCGCACCTCAGGCGGGACGACGAGCGTCGCGAACTCGGCGTCGTGGCTCTCGAAGGCTGTCTCGGCGTCGGTGTAACAGCGCTCGTCGGGAAGATCGAGATCGCGGTTCGCGTTTTCGAGCGCCTCGGGGTCCTGATCGACGGCCGCGACGACCTCGATCGTGTCGTCTTCGACGTTCGCCGGGAGGAACTCACCGACCCACATCGCGCCCCAGCCGCCGCAGCCGACGTGAATCACTCGCTGTGCCATACTGGTGTGGGACGCCCGTCGGACAAAAACCCCACTGAATTTCGACGATCGTCGTAACAGTAGTCGACAAACACTTAACCCAGTTCCGCGGAGAATGAGGTGAACATGACAGACGTAGGCATCGACGCAGCCGAGTTCCGGAGCGGCAAACTCAAGCTCGATCTCGCGGAGACGTTCGCCGACGAGAAAGACGACGACCCCGCCAAGTACACGAAGGGGCTCGGACTGCACGCTTCCTCGTTCCCGGACGCCTACGAGGACATCGTGACGATGGCCGCCAACGCGGCCAAGCGCCTGATGGACCGCAAGGGCCTCGCGCCGGAGGACATCGGCCGGATCGACGTGGCCACCGAGAGCGCGTTCGACCACTCCAAGCCGGTCTCGACGTACGTCGCCGGCTGTCTGGAGCAGGTCTACGACGGCGACTTCCACCACGCGAACAAGGGCGAGCGGAAGTTCGCCTGTATCGCGGGCACCCAGAGCATCGACGACGCCGTCAACTGGATCGCCGCGGGCAAGAATCGCGGCCGCGCGGCGCTGGTGATCGCGACCGACACCGCACTCTACGAGCGTGGCGACCCCGGCGAGGCCACGCAGGGCGCGGGTGCAGTCGCCATGCTCATCGACGAAGATCCCGACCTGACCGTGATCGAGCCGGAGCAGGGCTTCGGCAGCGCCGACGAGACGGATTTCCTCAAACCCAATCAGCAGTTCCCGAGCGTCGACGGCAAGCGCTCGATGCAGGTCTATCTCATGCGGATGCGCGAAGCGTTGGAGGACTTCGAGATGCAGACGCCGACCCACCCGGACGACTTCGCACTCGTCCCGTTCCACACGCCGTTCCCGGGGATGGTTCGGAAGGCCGCCGCCCTGGGGTATCGCCACGTCGCTCGCGACACCGACGTCGAGGAGGAACTGGCCGAGGAGATCGGCCGCCAGCCCCGCCCCGAGGCGTTCGACGACGAGGAGGCGTATCGTGACGCCCTGAAGGAGTACACGGACAAGCTGACCGAAACCGACCTTTACAGTGAGTGGTACTCGCGGACGATCGAGCCGACTCTCGAGGTCTCCGCGCAGGTGGGCAACTGGTACACCGGCTCGGTCCACGTCGCCCGGATCGGCGGGCTGAAACACGCTCGGGAGAACGGGATCGACCTCGATAACGAGCAGCTCCTCGTGTGTTCGTACGGGTCGGGTGCTCAGGCGGAGATCCACGCCGAGACCGTCCAGCCCGGCTGGGAAGATGAGATCGCGGCGCTGAACATCGACGACCAGCTGGTCGAGCGCTACGACATCTCCTGGGAGCAGTACGAACAGATCCACGACGTGCACAACCACGACGAATCCACAGATATCGACGCCTACACGACGCCGGAAGGCGAGTTCGTCTTCGACGGCTGGGGCCGAATGGGCGAGCGGAAGTACACGTACGTGGAGTAGCTGGCGTACGCCGAGCGTTGCGAGGCGTTTCACTGCTGGCGACTATCGGGAGCCAGCAGGTCGTTTTTCCCCATGTTTTTCCGAGGAGAGGTTCCCGCAGCGAGCCGAAGGCTCGCGAGGAAACCCGACGAAGGAAAAAGTGGTCGCAGCAGATCCACGACGTGCACAACCACGACGAATCCACAGATATCGACGCCTGCACGACGCCGGAAGGCGAGTTCGTCTTCGACGGCTGGGGGCGGATGGGCGAGCGGAAGTACACCTACGTGGAGTAGCGAGGTTCTGAGCGAAGCGAAGAACCTCGTACCGGAGCGGGGAACGGATGCGACCCGCGGAGGAATCCTCTTCTACACTCGGATGTCAAGCGCTTTCAGTGCAGGCGATATCTCCACAAAATATTTTTCTACAGGAGTAGGTGTTGCTGGTACGAATTGATGATCCTCTTTGGTTTGTCTCTCATCACGATCGTCGGGCTGATCTGGCTCGGTGGGCTGGCCGTGTTTATCATCCGGCGATTCCGAGAGCAGGAATTGACTACATCTCATGTCCCCGCCATCATCCTGTTGGGCCTCGGGCTGACCGCAGGATTCGGGACCGTTGTCGGGTACGAACTGGCTGACCGTGAGCTCAACGGAGTCGAATACACCGCTCAGGCCGAACAACCGCCGTCGGAGCGGTCGTCTGCCGATCAGGAAACGCCGCCTGACACACCCGAGCGACTGACGACGTCGATCCCCGGAACAGAGATGGGTGGTCCTTACGAGTTCGACGAGTTGTCTCCCGACGCACAGAGGGTGTTTCTCTCGACGTTGGAGAGCGCCGGGGCATATACGACCCGAACCAGTCCCGCCGAGTTTCAGGACGAGAGTCCCACTGACGTTGGCGGGCCGGGCTACGCGTTCGTTCGCTACGACTCGGCGTGGTACAAACTCACGGCCGACGCGGGCGGCGGTCCACTCGCCGGTCTCAGATATATTCCTTTGTTGTTTGGTGTGTTCGTGACCTTCATTGCGCTCCTGGCTGGGTGGATCACCTATCTCACCTTTGGAACCCAGGGTGTACCGTAGTTTGTCTCTCTCGTTGCGGGCCAGTGTAGCATACGGCGCGAGTGAAGCGAGCGCCGTTTCACTTCACGCGAGACGCGGAGCGTCGAGCGTGAAGCGTGTTTTTCCCCACGTTTTTGCGCGGGTTGCGGGCCAGCGGCCCGCAACCGTATGACGTGGCGGCGAAGCCGCCACGCTGTTCCCGCAGGTCGCCGGAGGCGACCGAGGAAACCCCGTGCAGGAAAAAGTGGTGCTATACGACCGCGTTCCAGATCGGGGCGACGTACTGGAAAGCGCTGAGATAGCCGATGTAGAGGAACGCCAGTAGCGAGGCGGCGATCGCGCCTTTGGGGCGGTCGAGTGGGACCTCACGACGGAGTTCGACGTTGCGAGCTTCGAACTCGAAGAAGTCGGTGATGAAGATCCCGACGACGAGCGAGGTCGCGACGATGCCGGCGTGCTGGTGCAGCGTCGTGTAGTAGAACGACGCCAGCAACAGCAGAACGTTCGAGGCGACGTGCAGTGGGTGTCTCGACAGCGATTCGACGCCCTCGTCGGCTTCCGCGAGGTGGCGGCGGTGTGCGACGATCCGCGTGACGATGTTCAGGAGCAACAACCCGAGCAGGATGTACTCGATCACCGCTGTCGCGCCGATGACCGAGTCGAGGATCCCGAGTGGCCCGGGGAGTTGGTACGCTGGACCTGCCATATCGCTATCTGTGAGCCAGGTCCATTAAGATGTTTCCACTTCCGGTTTCCGTGCTTTCGAGAGGTGGGTGTGAGTGTTGGGTGGTCAGGAAAGACCAGGAGAAGCACGAGTGGGATGGTTGGGAAGGGGCCGAAAAAGCACGAGTGGGATGGTGCGAACGACTTGCACTGCTCGCGCTAGGCGGATCAGCGCAGCAGGACCGCACCGTAGCACAGCGCCACACCCTCCTCGCGGGTCGTACCTCCCCGCTCGTCCGAACAGCGGCGCTTCGTTCCCTCGCGCCGCTCGCTCTCCAACCGACTCACGCTCTCACTTCGTTCGAGCGCTCGTCTCTCGCCCGTCCCGGCGCGCACAAGGGCGCGCCGGGTGCGTGCCTGTGGTAGTTTTCTCCAAATTAGCTACCGTCCTCACGCCTCGTCGTCGCCGCGCGGCGGTCGATCCTCGCACTGGAAACAGGACGGACTCTCCGGGACGCCGAGAATCGATAGCGACCCGTCGACGGTGACCGTCACGTCCGTGAACGGCGGGATGGTCCCATCGATCTGGTCGTCCAGTAGCAGCGAGACGCCTGCTTCTTCCCGGGTCACCTGTATCCGGGCCAGTGAATCGCCATCGTACAACGGGACGGCCCAGTGGTCCAGTGACGTCGCGAACGCGGCCACTGGGACGACTGCGGCGGCCTCGACCTCCGGTGCGAACACCGGCGCACCGAGGCGACTGGCGTAGCCGCTCGTCCCCGCTGCGGTCGCGACGACGACGCCGTCGGCGCGGAACTCGGCCACCTCTTCTCTGGGTGTCTCGACCGCGAATTCCGAGATGTGGGCGGCCTCGGTCGTGACGAGCATCACGTCCATGAGCGCTCTGCCGCGGCGCTCGCCATCGACGTCGACCGCGAGGATCGGAATATCGGTCTGGGTTGCCTCTCCTGCGCGGACGCTGTCGAGAGCCGACCCGACGGCGGCAGCGTCGATTGCGCGAACACCAGCACCTGCATCGACGGGCAAGATCGGTGTCGAACACCCTTCACGGGCGAGATTCAGGAGTGCCGACTCACCGACGGCGACAGCGACGTCGGCCTCGTCGATCCCGGCGGCGCGCTCGACGCCGGACGGCAGTGTGAGTGCGTCGTCGCCGACGACCCAGATCTTCCGGCCGTCCGTCCGCCCGTTACTCATACTTCGGGGGTCGGTGAGGGCAGGCAAAAACCCTCCGCACCGACGCCGTCGACCTAGAACGGCCAGTCGCCGGTCCGGCGCATCCCCTCGGCGTAACCCTCCGCACGAAGATACTCCGCGACGTCCTCACCATCGATATGCGGGATCGACTCGTCAGAATCGGCGAGTTCGACGACGAGTTCGGTCAGGAGGATGGCGCTCTCGCGGAGGTCACGCTTTTCGAGTTTCTCCAGCGTGTCCGCGGCGGTGTGGCCCCACCCGCGGTCGGCACCGCTCTCGCTGGCGACCATCAGCCCCGGCACGCCGCGGGCGACGAACGGCCAGTGGTCGCTGTGGGGGACCATCGTCGGATCGATGGATATCGGATGGTCGAACCGGTCGCGCACCCGCCTGGTCGCCGCCGCGAGCGCGTCGACGTGGTGAGTCGTCACCGACAGCGTTCGGGAGCGACAGACTCCATCGAGGTTGACGACCGCGCGGATCGACTCCCGGTCGGTCGTCTCCGCGAGGTGTTCGGAGCCTTTCAGGCCGACCTCTTCGGCGCCGAAACAGGCGATCGCGACCCGCGTGTCGAGCTCGGCCTCGCGGGCGGTGAGCGCGTTCACGATCTCGACGACTGTCGCGGTGCCGGCCCCGTTGTCCATCGCGCCCTCGCTGATGTCGTGGGCGTCGACGTGACTCGTCAGCAGCAAGCGCTCGTCGGTCTCCGGACCGACGCTGGCCCGGACGATTCCGCTGGTCGCGTCGTGGACGTCGGCCTCGACTTCGACGGTGACCTCCTCGCCGTCGAACCGCCGGGCGAGTCGACTCCCCACTTCCTTGCTGACGCCGACGGCAGGAATCTCGCCGATCGGTGCGTCGTCGCGGCCGACGCTGCCCGTCGGTGGGAGACACCCCTCGACGTGATTGCGGAAGACGAACGCCGCCGCTCCGCGCTCGACGGCGTGGTAGTACTTCTCCCGGCGGTGGAGAGAGCGGTCGTACCATCCTGGGACGGTGCTGTCGGCCATGACGACCGATCCCTCCAGATCGGCGTCCTCGAAATCCTCGGGGAGTCCGTGGCCGACATCGACGAATCGGCCTCGGGCAGTCCCACTGGGGCTCCGCGGGAGCGCGATACAGTCCCGGATCGTGTCGCCGGCGACGATCTGGCTCGTCCCGCGCGCCCACCCCTGGATGTCGAACTCTTCGATTCGAGCCTCGCGAGCGCCCGCCGACTCGAGCGCGTCACGTGTCAGTTCGAGGCCACGCCGCTCGCCGTCGCTGCCGGCCATTCGGCTGCCGACGTCGACCAGCGATTCGAGGTGTGACCAGCCCACGTCACTCCTGAAGGTTTCGGAGATCCAGTCCATGCCCGAGAGTGGGAGAGACGGGCCTTATGTGTTGGCCGCTTCCCTCCGTCAGTCCGCACCGCGAAGTCGCTCCCGGACGGCCTCGCGGTCGACCGTCCCCGAGGGTGTTCTCGGAATCCGGTCGGTGACGACTACCGTCTTGGGAACCTCGAACTCCGCCAGTCGCTCGCGGCAGTGCTCGCGGATTTCGTCCGTATCCACTGCGCCGACGACCAGCGCCGCGACGCGCTCGCCCCACTCCTCGTCCGGGAGGCCGACGACGGCGACCTCGTCGACTGCTGGGTGCTCGCGGATCGCCCCGGCGACCACTTCGGGATCGACGTTCTCGCCACCGGAGACGATCCGGTCGTCGAGTCGGCCGACGATCCACAGCCGGCCGTCCGCGTCGCGATAGCCCACGTCGCCGGTGTGGAATCCGTAGTCGTCGACCGCCTCGGTCGTCCGATCCTCGTCGAGGTAGCCCGGCGTCACCGTCGGTCCGGAGACGACAATCTCACCCGTCTCACCCACGTCGGCCGGCTCGTCGCCGTCGAGAATTCTGATCGTGGTGGTGACGAGTGGCTGGCCGACCGTGCCGGGACAGTCGGCGGTCTGCTGCGGGCTCGCGGTCGCGATCTGAGAGGCCGTCTCGGTCGTGCCGTAGGTCGCATAGACGGGAACCTCGCGGTCGAGCGCGCGTTCGAGCAGCGACTCGCTGGCCGGCGCGCCACCGAGCAGCACCGTGTCGAGATTCTTCGGGGGCGTCCAGCCAGCATCGAGCATTCGTTTCACCATCGTCGGGACGAGGGAGACGCCCGAGATCTCGTATTCGTCGATCACGGCAGCCGTCTCGCTGGCGTCGAACTCTCGCTGGACGACCAGCGTCGTGCCGTAGAGCGCCGTGCGGACGGCCGGAGCCAGCCCGCCCATGTGATACATCGGGAGACAGCACAGCCAGCGATCGCCCGGCTTGACGCCCAGTCTGTAGGCCGACGCCTCGGCGCTCGCGAGCAGGTTCTCACGGGTCAGTCGCACACCCTTTGGCTGGCCGGTCGTCCCCGAAGTGAACAGGAGCAGTGCGAGACTATCGACATCACGAGCGATCGGGACGAGGGTTTCGGCAGCGGCGTCCGGGAGCGGGGCGACGCCGGTCGCGGTTTCGACATCGGCAGCGTCGTCGATCGAGACGGCCGGATCGACGCCGAGTTCGGTCGCGCTTGCCGCCGTCTCACCGCTACAGACCAGCAGGTCCACAGCTGCGCGCTGGGCCTGTGCGGCCAGTTGCGCGTCGGTTTTCTGGACGTTCAGCGGGACGGCCACCCCACCGAGTCGCCAGATCGCGTGCAGCAACCGGACGTACGTCGGCCCGGTCGAGAGCAGGATGCCGACTCGCGTGCCCAACGAGACGCCGAGGTCGTCCAGACTCGCCGCGAGCGAATCCACGGCGCCGTCGAGGGCACGATAGCGCCAGCGCTCGCCCGAGTCGGCGTCGATCAGCGCGGTGCGCTCGGGGGTGGTTCGCGCACGGTGGGTGAGCACGTCGTAGCGTGGCCAGCGGTCGGTCATCGGCTCCCTCCCTCAGACATCGGCCACCTCCGCCCCGAGGCCGGGTTCCTGTGGGACGGCGATTCGGCCATCCTCGACAGCGCACGGGTCGGGGCCGAGGTCCTCGGCCAGTCGGTCGGCGGTCGCCAGCCCGCAGGGCCGAATGTCGTCGATCGCGGCTGCGACGTGGACCGCAGTAGTCCGGGCGAGGACGCCGTCGATGGTCGTCGAGACGACTGGTTCGATTCCGTGATCCCGCGCTCGCATCGCGAGGGTGTGGGCGTTGCCCGGGCCGCCGACGACCATCGGCTTGAGCACGAGCACGTCCGCCGCGTCGGCGTCGATGATCTCCTGGGCGATGCAGTCAGTGAGACTCTCGTCGAGCGCAATCCCGACTCCGTTCCCCCGGAGGTCGCGGTGCCCCTCGAGGTCCTCGGCCGGAAGTGGCTGTTCGACGTATGCGACGGCCGCGTTCGCGAAGCCGTCGATGGCCGCGCGGGCCGTCTCCCGATCGTAGGCGGCGTTGGCGTCGACCCTGAGCTCGACGCCCTCACCGACCGACTCCCGGACCCCCCGGACCCGCTCGATATCCTCTTCGACCGGGCGCGCCCCGACCTTGATCTTCAGACAGCCGAAGCCAGATTCGACGGCGTCCTCGGCGGCTGCGACCGTCTCGTCGACGGGCGCGTCCCCGAGTGTCGCGTTGACCGGCACAGACCGCACGGTGTCGGCGTCGGGCGCGAACCACTCGTAGAGGGGGACCCCGTCTGCCCGAGCGTCGGCGTCGAGAAGCGCGCTCGCGAAGCCGTGACGGGCCGCGGGCGTCTCGGCGGCGTCGAGTTCCAGCAGTGCCGCGCCGTGGCCGGTCCCGGATTCTGCGCTGGCGTCTTCGTCGGCCGCCGCGGCCGCGCGGTCGAGTGCCCCGCGACACTCCTCCAGCGACTCCGTCCAGCCGGCCAGCGGCGTCGCTTCGCCGACGCCCGAGTGGCCGCGGTGGCGATAGCTGACGGTGAATCCGTCACGGGCCTCGATCGTCCCCGCAGACGTCGCGAGCGGGTCGGACAGCCGCAGCGAGAAGGAGTCGATCCTCATAGTGTCAGCCCCGCTGCGAACAGCAGCGCGTGCGTGAACATCGTCTGTCCGGTGCGTTCGAGGGCGGGATTGAGCGCCTCGCCATCACGCTCCGTGAGCACCGTCTTCGCGACCATCGCGGCCAGCGGGAGCGTCAGCAGCGGGGCCAGTGCGGCCAGCCCGTAGTCGGGGTCGAGCGCGAATGCGACGGGCACGACGTAGGCCATGCCCGCCAGCAGGAGGAACTCGATCCGCGCGCCAGTGTACCCCAGCACCACCGCGAGCGTCCGCTTGCCGGCGGTCCGGTCGGTTTCGATGTCCCGGATGTTGTTCACGACGAGGATGCACGTCGAGAGTCCGGCCGCGGGCAGACTCGCCACGACAGCGTCGACCGGGACGCTGCCCGCTGGAATCCCGACCGGCAAGAGCCCGACGTCCATCGTCGCGACCGCCTGCACGTAGTAGGTCCCTGTCACGGCGACGACACCGAAGTAGACGAACACGAACAGATCGCCAAGCCCGCGATAGCCGTAGGGGTATGGCCCGCCCGTGTAGAGGATCCCGGCGACGATCGAAGAGAGCCCGACCACGAGGATCGGTAGGCCGCCGATCGCGACGAGGTAGAGTCCGACGACGACCGCGAGGCCGTAGGTGACGAGCATCGCTCGCTTGACTCGCGCGGGTTCGATCAGCCCGCCAGCCGTGACACGGGTAAATCCCTCGCGTTCGTCGGTGTCAGCGCCCTTGACGGCGTCGTAGTAGTCGTTGGCGAAGTTGGTCCCGACCTGGAGCAACAGCGCGCCGATCAGTGCCGCGAGCGCCGGGAGCGGTGCGGCGACGCCGGCGTGGACGGCCAGTCCGACGCCCACGATGACCGGCGACGCGCCCGCCGGCAGCGTCTGTGGCCGCGCGGCCATCAGCCAGGCTTTCCGTCGGGTGACCTCGGTACTCATTGTATTCGATTTGGGGTGGGCCGCCCAAAGCCGCTGTGATCGACTCGGGGTCGGCCGCCGACTGACGCGAACTACTTTGTCACTGGTTGTCGAACTATCACGTATGGAGACGTGCGGAATCTGTGAGGAGCAGGTCCCGTTCGCGAACACGGTCCACGTCCTCGTTCACACCAAAAGCGACGCGGGCGTGATCGACCACTACGTCTGTCGGGCGTGCTACGAAGATCATCTCCAATTCGAGTGAGACGCCTGCCGAGCGGGCTGTGCCGCTCGCGACCGACAGTGCCGGTGACGTTTTTCATGCTCGCGGCCGAGACACGACTATGCACCGGGTGATCGGCGAGCGCGACCTCGCGGAGACGGAACTCACAGTCGAGGAAGCCATCGAGATCTACCGCGGGATGGTCCGGGCGCGGCGGTTCGACGAGCGCGCGCTTGCGCTCCAGCGCCGCGGCTGGATGAGCAGTTATCCGCCGTTCAAAGGCCAGGAAGCCTCTCAGGTCGGGGCGGCCCACGCCATGGCCGAGGACGACTGGCTGGTCCCGACCTACCGCTCAAACGCCATGCAACTGACGCTGGGTGTGCCAGCCAGCGACATCCTGCTCTTTCGCCGCGGGATGGGCGAGTACCACTCTGGGCACGACAGACCGGTCTTCCCACAGGCCATCTCGATCGCTTCCCAGATTCCCCACGCCGCCGGGATCGGCATGGCCGCCGATTATCGTGGAGCGGACCACGCCGTCGTCTGCTACTTCGGCGACGGCGCAACGTCGGAGGGCGACTTCCACGAGGGGCTGAACTTCGCCGGCGTCTCCGACGCGCCGGTCGTCTTCTTCTGTGAGAACAACGGCTGGGCCATCTCGATGCCCCGAGAACGCCAGACCGCGAGCGAGACCATCGCGGCGAAAGCCGACGCCTACGGCTTCGACGGTGTCCGGGTCGACGGCAACGACCCACTGGCCGTCGCCGAGACGATGACCGACGCCCTCTCAGGCGCCCGCGACGGCGACCCCGTGCTGGTCGAGAGTCTCACCTATCGCCAGGGCGCTCACACGACGAGCGACGACCCTTCGCGATATCGAGACAGCGAGGCCGAGTTTCCCGAGTGGCGCACGGCCGATCCGATCGAACGCTACGAGGACTACCTTCGCGAGCAGGGAGTGCTGGACGACGCGCTCGCAGCGACCATCGCAGCCGAGGTCGAAGACGAACTCGCTGACGCGGTCGAGACTGCCGAGTCGACGCCGGACCCCGATCCCGAGACGCTGTTCGAACACGTCCACGCCGAACTGCCGCCCGGGTTGAGCGATCAGCGAGTGCACGTTCTCGAACAGGTACGGCGTCGAGAAGAGGGCGACAGCACGTAGTCACTCACGGTCGGTCTCCTCCCGCCTGCCTGGCCCAGTCAGCGCGATGCTGGATCCCGGCGCGAGGGCGGACTGGCGATAGTCGAACGAACATAGACCAAGAACGACCCGATACCAGCAAAAAAATTTTGTCAGGGTTCGGAAGGCGTGAGCGTCGCTCACCACCAGAAGTGCGTCAGAACCACGACGAGTAGCATCGACGCCGTCAACAGGGTCTGGACGACGGCCGAAGCGAGGACACCGACCGTCGCGTAGGCTGCCGCCCGCAGACTCGCGCTCGCATCCCGTTCGGTCCGATACCTCGCGAGAAACACCGTTCCCGCGACCCCGGCGAGCAGGCCGACCGGGCCCAGAACGACCGTGCCAGCGAGTCCGACCAGTGCTGCGAGCAGGCTCACACCCGTCGAAACGCCGCTGGCCCTGGCGGCGACGGCCCCGCCGAGCCAGTCCACGAGGACGGCGACCACCCCAACCGTCAGCAGCGCCACGAGCACGAACAACCCCGGCTCGCCAGTGGCCCACCAGTAGGTGAGGGAGCCCACGACCGACAACGGGGGTCCGGGAAGCACTGGGACGACACTGAAGACGACGCCCAGCGCCAGCAACGCGAACGCTACCAGCACGAGCGGCTCGGCCAGCACTGAATCGAGGACTGACAGCGGGTGAACGATCGTCAGGACTGACGGCGGGTCGACGACAGTCGGAACCGTCGCGCGCACGCTCATCGGAATCGCTCCAGTTCCGCGTGAGCGTTTTCGGTTCCATACGCCTCGACCAGCCGCTCGGTCACGGTCCCGAGCGTACGCATACACTCTCGACGTGAGACGAAGTCGAGGTCGTCGGTGACTCGCTCCCAGGCGTGGGTCTGGAACACCTTCCGAACGAGCAATCGGGCCTCACGGTCGTCCAGGTCGGGACCCTCGGGATCAGTCAGTGCCGCCAGTGCGAGCGCTCGGAAGGGGTCGGGCGCGGTGTCGAACATCCCGGCCCCGAACGGCGATCCTGCGAGCAGCCGCCACTCCCATGCCGACAGGTCCAGCCCGGGCGTCCCCTCGACCGACGCCAGCGCCGCGCGCACCACGTCGGGATCGAGGTTCGCGAGCGAGTCCGAGAGCATTCCCGAAACCCGGCCGAGGAACCAGTCGGTGTGTCGCTCCTGAAGCGATTCCCCGAGACCGGAGAGGGGCCGCAGCATGATTGCCGAGTGTTCGCCGCTGCGCTCGTTGCGCGTCGTCGACAGGTGCACGGTCGAAAAGCCGTTCGAAGCCCAGAAATCGAGCAATTCGGGGGTCGCGCCGTAGCCGACACCCAGGTAGTCGTACTCGTCCTCGGCGTCGGCGGCGATCCGATCGAGCAGGTGTGAGCCCAGTCCCCGTCCGCGGGCGGCGTGGTGGGTCGCGATCCGCATGACTCGCCAGCCGACCGGGATCGCTGCGTCCTCGTCGCGAAGCTGCGTGGTGAGAACGTCCGGAAGCATGTTCCCCCGGATCCGACACCCCGCGTACATCTCCGCTCGGCGCTCGGCTGACAGCCCGCCCTCGCGTGCCAGCAACGCGACCGACACGACGTGTCCGTCTGCCAGCAGTGCGTGAACAGAGACGTTCGGTGCGTCCAGCAGGCGCGCCAGATCGTCCGGCTCGGTCCGGTAGTGTGCCAGTACCAGCAGGCCGAACGCCTCTCTGAGCAGCTGTTCGTCTGTCAGCAGCCGGTCGGCCCCGAGACGCTCATACGAGCTACTCCCGGGCCGGGCGTCTGCGACGAGCGGGTCGACGGGCGGCCGCGCGTCGAGCAACAGCGCTCGCGTCGCCCACACCTCGACGGGATCGCCGGCCGCGTAGCGGATCGGCTCGGTCATCGTCACCTCCCGAATCTCGCGCTCGGCGTCGGCGAGTCGGTCCCGGAAGCGAACCGAAAAGCCCCGCCCTGCGCCCTCGTAGCCGTGGATGGTCGTCGTGAACGCGACGCTCGGTGCGTCCAGAAAGCGCTCGAGCAGTCTGACCGGGAGTGCCGCCGCCTCGTCGACGAGTACGACGTCCGGATCGTCCGGCAACGCCGCGGCTTCGGCTGGCGGTGCGAATCTGACGCGTCCCTCGTCAGATTCGATCGGCCGGGACGCGTCCGGATCGTCGGCGAGCGTGCCGCGGTCCGTGTCGTCGCCAGCGAGCGCGTCGAGTTCTGCGAGAAGTTCGCGCCCACGAGCGAACACTTCGCTGGCTCGTCGGTACTGCGGCGCGGTCACGAGGACGTCCGCCCCGGCCGCAGCGAGACTCCCCGCGGCCAGCCCGGCGGCACTGGACTTCCCCCGACCCCGGTCGGCCTCGACGACGACCCTCCCGCCGGGGTCGGCGAGCGCTTCGAGCGCGTGGAGGGTATCGACCTGGTTCTGGGTCAGACAGGCCGCGTATGCGGCGGCTGGGAAGACGTGATCGTCTGGCGCCGTCGGCTCGGGTCTGGGGCGACGCGGCGGCGGGTCGGTCAGTCCCGAGGACTCGACTGCCCCCGTCTCGGCGTCGACGATCGAAACGCCTCGATGGGCGCGCAGCGTCTCGACTAGCCGCGTTCGAAAGTGGCCGGTCACGTCCTCGCGAGTGAACGGTGGGACCGCGAGCGTCTCGTCGAACGCGTCGCGTCGGTCCGGCCAGCGATTCAGCGGTGGCGCGAGAAGCACGAACAGCCCGCCGCCGTCGACCGCACCGACGACCTGTCCCAGTGCGTTCGGGCGGAGTGACTCGTGGGCGTCGTAGACGACCGCTTCGCGCGTCTGTCCGAGGAGGTCGCTCGCGTGGGCCGGATCGAGACGCTCACAGTCGAGAATCGGCTCGGGACCGATCAGCGTGGTCGATTCCCCGGAGATCGAGGTCGCGTGGAGGGCGTCACCGACTCGCTCACGGGTCGCCGCAGGTTCGCCGGAGAGGACGAGGACACGGCGCTCGTCGCACAGCTGGGCCTCGGCGCGAAGTGCGGCCGCGTGGTCCATACGCCTGCTCGGTGGCCACAGCCAAAGGACGTGACGGTCTGGTGGACGCGCGGCGCGTGACGATCACCGACCGCGCGCTGTGGCCTTGCTCCTCACGGTCGCGATGCGTTGCCGTTTGTCGGTGTCGGATCTTCCGCGATTGCACATTCGTACGCGAGGTCGACCGTGCCGGACTCGGTGAGCGTCAAGACCAGGCCGACGAGGTCCCGCCCGGTACAACTGGCGTCGTCGAACTCGAACTCCTGGACGGCATATCCGTCGACGATCACCGCGATCGTGTTCGCTTCGCCGTAGAACCCGTAGCCGCCCCTGTGGGTCCCGGATTCGAGGTCGTACCGGTGATTGAACAGTGTCTCCGACTCGCCCTCGACGATGACCCCGAGCGCCCGACTCGACTCTGTCCAGTTTCGGACGCTCACGTGGTGTGCTAGCCGGGTCGCTGGCGACCCAGCACATCCGGCGACCAGACAGGCCGCCACCCCAGCCGACCGGAGCACCGTGCGACGTTCCATCACGTCGTCTCGACGCTTGCGGTCCCCTTAAAAGGTGTCTACTCGGATTCCGATTCTGCAGGCCCACACAGTGAAACGGACTTATCCTGCACGATCTGCGACAGCTACCCACCGCACGCCCTATACCGAAATTTTCAGGTCGATATAGTATTCTCATTTTACGTTCATCTGAGATCATGAATTGCCTAAGGGGCACAAAATATTAACCGTCATATAAAAACGAGTGTGAATATCAGATGTGAAAACTATACAAAATTAATAAGTATGGCCGGTCAGTCAGTCCGACTGTCAATAAATGAACTTCCCCTCACAGATCTTTTCGATCGGCGGCGCAGGAAAAGAGCTCGCGTTCACGCTGCTGGAGTCGGATTGGGTGTTGCGGGATATTCTGGAGCCACGGCCGAGTCCACAGTCGGTGAGCGTGACCATCATCGACACGGCGGAAGGAGAGCAGAACACGGATCGACAGCGAATCAGGGATATCCGTGAACGGGTGACCGAACTAGAGAACGAACTCAGAGATCCGGATCAGGGACGGACGGGGAATCTGGAACTCGAGTACAAGCTGATCACCGAGAGCATCCAGCTGAGCGGGACAATCGACCTACTGGGGGACGACGCCGTACCCCGTATCGCTGCGGGCAACGGTATGGACGAGGACAAGTGGTGGATCGAAGAGCCCCACATCAACGAGAACCTGGATTTCGCCAAGGGCGTCGTCCGCAAGCGCGGGCTCGGGAAGGCGATCTACTACAAGGCCTACGCCGAGGACGACAGCATCTCGACGTACATCGATCTCCCGACCAAGGGGAAGGTCGCGGTGCTCTGTGGACTCGGTGGTGGGACCGGATCGGGCATCCTCGTCGATCTGGCCAGGCACCTCCAGCAGCAACACCGTACCGCCGAGATCACGCTGTTCGGCGTCCTTCCGAACCACACGGAAGGCCCCAAGGAGAACGCCAACGCCTTCGCCGCGCTGACCGAACTGGAGTATCTCCACCTCCAGCGCGAGGAGATCTTCAAGGACGTGGTCCTGCTGCCCATCGATCCGACTGACTTCGACGGGAAGACCGGCAACCGCATCCAGACGGACAAGTACCTCAACGAGTTCGACGAGGCGGCGATCTACCTGCTCGCTGCCTACTACAACACCGAAGGTCTCGAAGACCCGTTCGCCGACACACCGAGTTACGCGCCGTTCACTATCGGGATTCCACAGGTACTACGGTACAACGTCGAGGCTATCAACGACGCGAGGGAAGCGATTCGCGAGATTCTCGACGACAAGGAGCAGGCGCTCCGACTGGAAGAGGAGATCTACGCTCAGATCGACAGATTCCTCGCGAGACACTACGACGATCAGAACGTCGAATCCGGCCTTCGTGACCTCGACGTCGCCGACCTCTCCGAGCGACTGGAGAACGTCGAGTCGCTGCTCGAATTCGATCTCTTCAACGAATTGGATTACCAATCGCTGTCGATCTTCAGAGGGATCATCGAGGACGCCAAGGCCGAAAGTGACGACGTCGTCGAACAGATCGAGTACATCGCGGCGTCGCTGCGCGCTGTCGACGCGACCAATCAGGACGCGGGCAGCTTCGTCGACAACATCGACGAGCACCTCGCGGAGATTCTCGAACAGGATCTGCGGGCTCTCGGCCAGCGAAAAGAGATCCTCGAACGGCGAAAGATAATCGACGACAGCCGGATTCGAAACGCCATCGAGTACCTGATCCGGTCGGGGAACACCAACTCAGCGCCGGGCGTCAAACTGCAGCGACTCGAAGCAGAAGTCGAGGACAAAGACGAAAAACGGAGTCGCCTCCAGTCCGACCTCGAGGACGCCAACGCCGAACTGGAAGCACTCCGGGACGAGCAATCCGAGGAAGTCCAGCAACGGCTGACGGAGTGGCAGCGCGCGACCAACGACGACCTCCAGGCGCTCCAGCAACACGACGAGAGCGCGATCGAGGACGCACTCTCGGAACTGTCCGGTCAGCTCAACCGCTTTCTCAACGCCGTCACGAACGCGGCATCGCCCGGGGAGGTCGAACAGGTCAACCGGGCAGGGGTCACGCAGTCGCTCGATCGTGTCCAGAGCGCTTTCGAGGGGACGAACTACAACTTCCAGCGCGACAGGCAAGCCATCGAGGCGTCGCTCACCCAGCTCAAGAACGCCCGGATCGCGTTCATGAATTTGATGCAACCGGAGGGGACGCTCGAAAAGCTCACGCCGTGGGAGAGTTCGACCGAGCAGGATCGCCAGGAGGCCAACAAGGACTACCAGATGCAAAAGAACAAGCTGAGCGACAACGGCATCTTCGCGATCGGGCCGCCCGGCGGGCAGTTCAGCGCGTCGGTCCAGTTCGACCCCCAGACGATCATCGAGACGGCTCACCAGAACCGACAGCAACTGGTCCAGCAGATGATCGACAGCCTGCGGGACCAGCTCGACGGACTGGACGGCGAACGCGTCCGGTCGCTGGAATCGGCGCTCAGTGCCGATCCGGTCGACGTCGACGAAGTCGAGCGCATCGCGAAGAAAGCGATCGAAGACGACGTCGTCGAGATGGGAGACGTCGAGGAACGCGTTCGCGAGATCGAGAGCGAACTGGACGACGTCCAGGAGCAGCTCGACCTCTATCAGCCGACCATCGAACTGTTCGAAGATCTGAACAACCGCCGTGACAGCTGGTCCGAGCACAGTTCGTCGTTCCGTACGAACTGGAGCGAGTACGACGACGACTCCCGACAGCGGGTCGCGACCGAAGAAGAGGACTACGTCTACATCAAGAACATCCGGCCGGACGACGTGTTCAGAGCGACCGGCAACGACAACATCGCACAGAGTGACTTCTTCAGCAGCCGCGAAGAGCACCAGCGCGTCCGGGAGAACCTCGAAGAACTGTCGCGAAACGCTCGCAATCAGGAGTACACGGGCTTGCGACGCAGGCAACTCTCGAAAGACCGCAAACGCTACGACAACCTCCGCATCCGGCTGTCGGTGATGAGTCCGGCAATCTCACAGATGGATTCGGAGTCGATCGACTTCGAGAACATGTTCAACGGCGCGTTCGATCTCGGTGGCAGCGGGAAACGGTCGAAAAATCCCTACACGAGCTGGGCCTCCGAGGTCGGGGGGCCGTGGGACATCGGGCTCGGCGTCTTCATCAACGGGGTGTTCCTCGACAACCTCCGGAAGTTCGTCCAGGCCGACGGCTACCACAACGGGTACGAGAACCGACTCTCGGAGCTCGGCGACGACATCCTCGTCCATCACAGCTACGGTCTCGAAGACGGCTACTACGTGCGCCGGACCGGCCACCTCAACATGGAGTACGACGACGACGTCGAGTTCTATCTCCGAGACGAGGACGAGATCGTCGACGACCTCCTCTCGGGCTACTACGAACGCGTTGAGCACAAACAGACCGCAGCGGCAGACGACGACTGACCAATGTCGAACGTGATCACGTATCTCCAGGAAAATCTGGAGAAGCTCAAGCTGATCGGCTACTTCGCCGTCATCCTGGCGCTGGCGTGGCCGATCGCACAGATGCTCGGTTCGGCGTGGGAGGCGTCGAACATCGTTCGATCGCTCTTCGACGTGTTGATCATGTACGGCGTCTCACTGGAGGCCAGTAGCGTCACGATCTTCGGGTTCTTCCTCGGGTTGTTGGCGTTGATGACGATCGACCCGAAGAAACGATGGCAAGCGTTTCTCCTCTGGTTCGGCCTCCTGCTGGGGCTCGTCGGCCTCCAGACGATGGACCTGTTCCTGCCGAACGTCGACCTGGTCGGCAGTGCCGGCTGGTTACTCTTCGGTCTCGTCTCCGGCGTGGTCGTCGGTGGCGGACGCAAACTGTTCCGGATGCAGACCGCCCAGGCACTGGAGTTCAGGCGGGCCTCGAAGCTCATCTTCTACATGGTTGCCTCGTTCTGTGTGGTCGGCTTTCTGGAACTGCACATCAACTATCCGGCTCTCATCGACGTTGCCGACAACTCGGTCGCGATGCAGTCGGTCAGTCTCTCGGCGACCGAGATCAACGCCTCGAACATCGAGCTGCACGCGGCCGCGACGGTGCTGTTCGTCGTGACCATGAAACAGTTCGTCAAGTACGACGCCGAGACGGACTTTTTCATCCTCGGGCCGCGTGCCTCGGGCAAGAGTCTCTTCCTGATCGGCGCGTACCTCGAAGCGCTCGACCGGACCGATTCGGTCAAGAGTAACACGCCGCTGAACCCGAGTCAGGATCTGATGTCGATGGTCGAGGCGCTGGACAGACAGGAGACGAAGTGGATCGTCGAAGCGACCGGTCGCGGCGAGGTCAAGGACCTGCGCTTCCAGTACGTCCACGGCTCGGTCTTCCCCAAGAACGTCAAACTGTCCGGGATCGACTACGCCGGTGAGTACCTCCAGCGACTCCCGGACGCGCTCACGGGGATGATCGCCGAGGAGGACATGGACATGACCCTTCGACGACTCGCCGAGGGCGTCCGCGGGGCCGACACGCTCCTGCTGGTGATCGACATCGAACGGTTCGTCAACAACGAGCAGATGGAGATCTCGTCGTACTTCTCGATCCTCCAGTCGGCCAAGAACAAGGACGTCATGATCGTCGCGACGAAGGCGGACTACCTCGCCGAGGACTTCCGGACCGAGCGCGGCCTCGAACCCCACCGATACTTCGAGGACTTCAAGCAGTACGTCAACAACAGACTCAGAGAGAGCGAGAACGTCAACAGTCTCATCACCGAGACGGCCGGCGCAGAGGTCCATCCGGTCTACTATCAGACGACGATCGACGAGAACGGGAACCGGGTCCCGATGCGCGACGAGACGGGTTCGGTCACGACAGTCGGGTTCACCGAACTCCTCAACAAGTTCGGGAGAGGGTGACGATGTCGGACATCAGAATCTACGGCTCCCAGGGTCAGCCCCTCGACAGCGAGACGGACTCGCCCGATCAGCGCATCAAGGACTTCTTCTTCGACGGCGTCCGACTGGCGATCCAGGACCGCGGCACGGAGGTCGAGGCCACGGTCTTCTTCCGGGCGCGAGAATCGGAAGCCAGCCGCTCGGAACAGTATTACGCCGTCTACCGGGCGAACTCGATCCGGGATATCGGACGCGGGTTCCACGCCGACCTGGTCGACCTGGTCGAAGGGAAATACGGGATGGAGCTGGTGACTTCGACCGACGACACGACGATCTTTCAGTTGCTGGTCGAGAACGAACAGGGCCGAACGCCGACGAACACCCGCGACCTCGACGACCTGAAGACTCTCCTCCGGGACAGTCAGTCGAGTTCCCTTGGGGGCTCATCTGAGAGCACGCTCGGGATCAAAGACGAAGCGACCACGACGGGCGTGCAAGCGCCCCAACCGCTGAAGGTCGGCGTTGGATCGTATCGGCTCGCATTCGGCGTGTTACTCGAAGTGACCGCCGACGCCGGGTCGGTCGTGATCGCCGAGAACGCCGACAGTTCGCGGCTCTCGGACTTCACCATCGTGATCGAGGAGGGGCCGTACAACGGCGTCACGCTGCTCGGAGAGACCGAGCAAGCAGTCCAGAACCTCCGGGAGCGCCGGCGGCAACGTCGCCAGCCCGCGGGGGCAGTCGCGTCGGATCCCGGGTTGCTGGACCGACACGGAACGAAGGTGTACGGTATCGCCGGCGTATTCGGCATACTGGCGCTCACAGTGCTCGCCCTGTACGGCTCTGCGCTGGCCGGGATGCCGATCGTCGATGGGTTGCCACTCATGGGCGGTGGTGACGACGGCGGTGACGACGCTTCGGCCCCTGAAGTCGAGCTTCAGGTCGATAATTCGTTGTATCAGAACAATCGACTCAGCTTCAGTCTTTCGGCGAACGATTCGCTACCCCAGCGAGCAATCGTCGGGGCGAGACTTTCCAACCAGACCAGACACTGGAGCAATGAGTGGACCGTCACAGACGGTAGCTACACACTCACGTTCGACAACGCGACGCTCGACGCCAACTCCACGTACAGACTCAGCGTGAACGTCTCCTACGACAACCGAACGCTGTCGACTGAGACGGCGGTGACTCCCGGAAACCAGTCCACGTCCACGCCCACACCCTCGTCGCTCGATCAGGTGACCATCGAAAACGCTGGCTACGACTCCGACAACAACGACATCACCTTCGATCTTCGAAACGTGGACGCTTCGCTCGCCGGAAACACGAGCATGAACGTCACGCGGACCACACCGTCTGGGAGTTCGGTAGATGTGCGGTCAGATGTCTCGATCGGGGGTAACGTGACGGAGTCCTTCCCCGACACGATCTCAGAAGCGGGGGAGCACACGCTGCGGGTCGCCCTCACACACGACGGGGAGAGTCGAACGATAACCAAGTCCTTCAATGTCCCCGAAGCGGCCCTCTCGGTCGGGCTTCAGTTCCGACAGGCGCCGTCCTACGACCCGGCGACGCGGCAGGTGACGTTCACTCTGGGAAACGAGAGTACGATCCCAGAGAACGCGACGCTGACGTCGAATATCACTGACGTCCCACTGACGAATCACGATTCGAGCCGTATCGGATCGGCGATGAACGTCACCATCGGGGACGGCCTCGATCCGGGGAACTACACGCTCGACGTGACGTTGGCGTCTGCGACAGAAGAGTCGATCAACGAGACGTTCGCCGTGACTACCAGACCGCTCTCGGTCGAATCCCCGTCGCCACCGACGTATGACCCGCCGACCAGAAACGTCAGTTTCACTCTCCAGTCGATCGGCGGGTCGGTTCCGGCCGACGCGAACGTCACGGTGGATGTTATGGAGGGAGATTCGGTGAGAGTTAGCCGGACCTATTCGTTCGGCGCGATCGAGGGTGAATCACAGCAACTCGATCCCGGTATTCTCGAAGCCGGTCAATACGGTCTCGAAGTGCTGGTCGAAGATCCGACGTTCGACGCCGAGAACGAGACGACAGTCCCGTTCAACGTCTCGGACGTCTACCTCGGGTTTAGCGACGAACCTTCGCACAACGAGACGACCGGCAAGGTGACGTTCGGTCTGACAAACGAGATGCACAACAGGAAGCCGCTACCTGAAGAAGCCACGATGAACGTCTCGGTCCTGAACGAATCCGGGGTGGAGGTGTTCCGCGATTCCTCCGACGTCACGAACGGGAAGTACCCGAAACGGATTGATCCCGAGATCACCGATGGCCACTACGACCTCATGGTAACGCTCATCCACGGCGACCAGACATACACCGTCAACGGCTCGTTCGTCAACCGGAAGACCGACCTGGCGTTCGCCGATGGGCCCGACTACAACGCGACGGCCAAGCAGGTGACGTTCAACATGACGAACGCTGCCGACGGGTTCGATCTCCCCGAGGAGACGACGATGAATGTCCTAGTCAGCGACGATGACAGTCAGAAAGTGTCTGAGGACATCCCGGTCACCGATGGCAATTACACCGCCTCGATCGACGAGGTCGACCTCGAAAAAGGGACGTATAACCTGTCTGTGGTGATCGATGGCGACGGCCAAGGCTATTCGGTGGAACAGTCGTTCGTCTATCGAAATGTCTCGCTGAAATTCAGCGAGGGTCCCGAGTACAACGCGACGAGCGGTGAAGTGGCGTTCAACATGACGAACGCAGCCGCCGGGTTCGACCTCCCCGAGGAGACGACGATGGTGGTCGAGTGGTTAGAGGACGACTTCCCCACCGGTGACTCCACGGTGGTGAACGTCACCGATGGAGCCTACAACCGCTCGATCGCCTTCGACGAAGACAACGGAACCTACACCGCCAACGTTACGATCGAGGCCAACGGCAAGCACTACTCGGAGGAGAAGCCGTTCGTCAAGCGAAACGTCTCGTTGAACGTCAGCTACGGGCCGACGTACGACGAGTCGGCAGGCGAGTTACGCCTCAACCTGACCAACGACGCCGAGAACTTCAGCCTCCCCCAGACCAACAGGATGGCGGTGTCGGTCACTAACACGTCGGGTCCCGTCAACGCGACGACGCTGAACGTCACGAACGGGAACTACAACCGCTCGTTCCCGGTCACTCTCGACGACAGCAACTACACCGTCTCGGTGACGATCCAGCGCCACAGCGCGCCGGTCACTGTCTCCGTGGATCTGACTGTCGGGGCTGATGAAGCCGACCAGCAGAACGTCGCCCGGCAGTTCGTCGCGAGAGCGCGAGCCACCTAGCCCGAACTCATAGTGATTACTCTCAGAAACTGTTCTTCAGCTTCTCGAAGAAGCCCTGTTCGACGTCGATCTCCTCGCCGCCGGCCTCCGCGAACGCCTCCAGCGCCTCGCGCTGTTCGCTGTTGAGGCTATCGGGCGTGTAGATCTGGACCGTCACGAAGAGGTCGCCGTGGCCGCGCCGACGGAGTCGGGGCATGCCCTTGCCCTCCAGCCGGAAGGTCTCGCCGCTCTGGGTTCCGGCCGGGACCTCGAACTCGACGTCGCCGTCCAGCGTCTCCACTTCGATCGTGTCGCCGAAGACCGCCTGGGGGAACGAGACCGCCTCACGCAGGCGAAGATCGTCGCCCTCGCGCTCGAAGGTGTCGTGCTCGCGGATCGCGATATCCACCAGCAGGTCGCCGTTGGGACCGCCGTTCTCACCAGGCGCGCCCTCGCCGTCCATTCGGAGGGTCTGTCCGTCTCGGATCCCCGCAGGTACTTCCACGGTCAGCGTCGCCTCGTTACGGACGATTCCCTCGCCGCGGCAGGTCGAACACGTCTCCTCGTAGAGGGTCCCCTCACCGCCACAGCGGCGGCAGGTCGTCGTCTGCTGGACGCGCCCCATGGGGGTTTGCTGGACCTGTGTGACCTGCCCGCGCCCGTCACACTCCGGGCACGTCTGGCTGTCCGAGCCCGGCGGGTGACCGCTGCCGTCGCAGTCCCCACAGCGTTCGGGCCGCCTGATGGTCAGCTGCTTCTCGACGCCCTCGTAGGCGTCTTCGAGATCGACCTCCAGACGGGTTTTCAGGTCCTGACCCTGTTGTGGGCGATTACCGTCGCGGCCGCCGCGGCCGCCCCCGCCGAAGAACTGGTCGAAGATGTCTTGCATGTTGAACCCGCCGCCACCGCCGAAGGGGTCGCCGCCCATACCGCCGCGACCGCCAGCGCCGCCCTGGCCGTCGAAGCCGCCGTGTTTCTCGGCCTGCTCGAAGCGCTCGTGCCCCATCTGGTCGTAGGCCTGGCGTTTCTCCTCGTCCGTCAGGACCTCCTTTGCCTTCTTTGCTTTCTTGAATTTCTCCTCGGCGTTCGGATCGTCACTGACGTCTGGGTGATACTCTCTGGCCTTCTCCCGGTAGGCCTCCTGGATCTCGTCGGCGTCGGCGTCACGGGAGACCCCCAGAATGTCGTAGAAGTCCTCGCTCATTGGTTATTGGGCGGTACTCGATTGAGACACTTGAAAAGCCCGGGTCCGACTTCGAACCGCGCCGCTGGCACTACAGGTCGGAGATGCGCAGATTGTCGAAGCGGACGTCGAGTTTCGACCCCCACGCGCCACCCCAGACGTTGGCGTTGAGCTGGACGACGACATCGCGGTCGGCCCACGACAGGCTCGGTTGATAGCTCGTTTTCTGCTCGTCGACTGCGAAGGTGAGGCCCTCTTCACTGACGGTGATCGAGAGTTCGTGCCACTCCTCGTTCGACAGTCGAGCGCCGAACGACGACTGAGCGATCCGATCGCCGTTCTCGTCTTTCTCCTCGAAACTGACGCCGCCGTAGTAGTCGATGTCGAACAGGCTGACTTCGGCGTCGGTGTTCGCGTCGAGCAGGCGGAGTCGACAGCCGCCCTCGTCGACGTCGTCGGCGACCTTGTAGAGGTCGACAGCGTGCTTCCCCGCCCCAGCGAACGACTCCGTGGTCGTGACTTTTGCGCTGGTACTCGTTCCAGGTGTCGACGCCATCCCGAGCGACTGCGAACCGTCGCTGGCGAGGTCGGAGGTGATCGAGACGCTCGCGTTCTGCTGACTGTCGTCGTTCATTGTCCCGGGCACCCCGTTGGCCTCGAAGGACTCGCTGAACAACGCCCCACCACTGGACCCGTCGTCCGAACCGCCGCCGAGCATCGAACACCCGGCCAGTCCTGCAATCGATACTCCACCCACGACGCGGAGCGCGTCACGTCGATCCATTCCCATTCGTACTCGTCGCGTTCGTTTTCGAAGCTGGTTGATAAATCCATCTGTTTTCGGTTGTCAGTCGAATCACAAAAACGCGCTTCAGGGAACGCATTTAGTGGCGTGGCACCACTCCACATACATGTCCGTCGACGATAGCTACGTCCCAGTCGCCGATCTGGCCGACCTCCGCGAGGAGGGCCGACTGCTCGCCAGCCCCCAGAATCGCCACGTTGCGCTGTTTCACCACGGGGACGAGGTCTACGCCGTCGACAACCGCTGTCCGCACATGGGCTTTCCACTCACGGAGGGCACAGTCGAAGACGGCATTCTCACGTGTCACTGGCACCACGCGCGGTTCGAACTGGCCTGCGGGGACACCTTCGACATCTGGGCCGACGACGTCCAGACCTTTCCGACTGCCATCGAGGACGGCCAGGTGTACGTCGACCCCGATCCCGAACCCGACGTCCCCCCGGAGACACACTGGCGCAACCGACTGGTCGACGGCATGCAGGAGAACCTCTCGCTGGTGACCGCCAAGGCTGTCATCCACCTCGACGACCTCGGTGAGGGATTCCAGACGCCGCTCGACACGGCCGTCTCGTTCGGGACGACCTACCGCGACGCGGGGTGGGGCCGCGGGCTCACGACGCTGGGCGCGATGGCGAACCTCTACGACCACCTCGACCGCGTCGACCGCCAGCGCGCGATGTACGTCGGAATCGGCGAAGTCGCCGACAACTGTTCCGGTGAACCGCCGCGGTTCGATCAGTACGCGCTCGGCAACCAGGACCTCTCGAAAGACCGCCTCAAGTCGTGGTTCCGCGAGACCTGCGAGGTCCGGGACGAAGATGGTGCCGAGCGCTGTCTCCGGACGGCCGCTGCGACGCTCCCTCCCGAAGCGGTCGCCGAGATCGTCGTCGCCGCCGCGACCGACCACCTCTACATGAATTCGAGCCATACCCTGGATTTCTGGAACAAGGCCTTCGAGACGCTGGAACACGTCGGCTGGTCGGAAGCGCCCGACGTCCTCGCGTCGGTCGTCCCGCAACTCACCGATGGCTCACGCGCCGAGGAGACCTCCTCCTGGAGACAGCCGATCGACGTCGCTCAGCTGGTCTTCGACGCCCACGAGCGACTGGACGGCCTCGTCGCGGCTGGCGAGGGCACCGAGTGGACGCGGCCGGACGACTTTGTCGACGTCCTCCTCGGGGACGACCCGCACGCGATCGTCGACGCGTTGACTGACGCGATCAAAGCGGGCGCGACCGCTCCCCAACTCACCGACGCGGTTGCCGACGCCGCGACCCGGCGAGTCGCACAGTTCGCGACCAGCAACGAGTTCGGCGACTGGAACACCGTCCACCACACCTACACGTACGCCAACGCAGCCCAAAAGTTCGCGCTGCGGACCGACGCCGTCGAGGCCTACCGACCCGCGTTCGACGGCGCGGTGTCGGTCTATCTCGATCGTTTCCTGAACCAGCCAGCCGCACCGATTCCCGATGGTGGTCCAGACAGCGACCCCGAAGCCGTCCGTGAGGCGCTCCTGGAGACGTTCGACCAACAGGGTCGCGTGAACGAGGCCGGGTCGCTCGTCGCCGACCACTTCGCTTCGGGCGGGGACGTCGACGCGCTGATCCAGACGCTCGGCGAGGGACTGCTCCGGGAAGACGCGGGCTTTCACACGCTCCAGAGTCTGGAAGTCGCCATCGAGCGCGCCGAGCGGGCCGACGCACGGGAAGAACAGCGACTCCCGTTGCTGGCGACCGCACGCTACATGGCCGCGCACTTCCCGACCCGGCGCGAGCGCGAACAGACGTTCTCGATCGCCCGCCGACTGTTCGAGGGTGAATCGATCCACGAGGGCGATAGTAGCCATTAAAAATCACTGCACACACGATCGCACGACAACAGCGCGATCGGTGTGGAATCGTTTCAATTGTCACGATAGGCCAAACGTCTTTCACCGCTCCTGTCGATGTCTGTGCCATGCCGACACCCGAGTACGAGGAACTCGATGTGACCGTTACGGACGCGGTCTGTCACGTCCAGATGGACACCGACGCCCCGTTCAACGCGTTCACGCCGAAGATGGTCGAGGAGTTACTGGAGGTGGCGATCCGCTGTAACGACGAGTGGCCCGTCCGCGCGATCGCGCTCACCGGATCGGAGAACGGCTTCTGTGCCGGCGCGGACGTCCGAACGTTCCAGGGCGACGACCCGACACAACTCCGCCGCGTTGCGGGCGTTCTCCACGAGGCGATCCGCGAACTCCACGCGGCCGGCGTGCCGATCGTCACTGGTGTCAACGCCGTCGCCGCCGGGGCCGGCTTCGGGATCGCGATCCACGGGGACATCGTCCTCGTCTCCGAGGACGCCCGCCTCGAATTCGCCTATCAACGACTCGGTCTCGCGGCCGACGGCGGGACCACGTGGATACTCCCGCGGCTGGTCGGCCTCCGGAAGGCAATGGAGATCGTCCTGCTCGACGAGCCGATCGGTCCCGAGGAAGCCGTCGACCTCGGCCTCGCCAGTGAGGTCGTCCCTGCCGACGACCTGGAGACGCGACTCGACGAGATGGCTCACAGACTCGCTTCGGGGCCAACCGCCGCGTTCGCCGACACGCGACGACTGTTGCTGCAGAGTTTTCACAACAGCTTGCCCGAGCAGCTCTCGGCAGAAGAGGAGGCGATGGCCCGCGCGGTCGAGACCGATGACTTCACGCGCGGCGTGACGGCCTTTTTCGAGAAGGGCGAGCCGGATTTCCAGGGCGAGTGAGTTACTCGCCGAGCTGGTGGGTGAAGAAGGCACTCCCGACACTCGCGACCGCGCCGAGGACGCCGATCACGATCGAGTTGATCAGGAGTGCGCCGTACCGTAGCGACGCCTCGCTCACCGTTTCGCTTTGCCTGGCTGCTTCCGGGACGGTCTCCCAGCCCTGTATCGCCAGGAACGCCGACAGGAAGACGAACAGGAACGCACCGACCAGGGCACCGCCGCCAGCTGTGAGGAGCACCTCACTCGTCTCACCGGAGACGCGGACGGCGACGAGAGCGCCCACGAGTCCAGACACTACGATTGCGAGTAGTTGCAGATAGCCCGGCCAGTACGACGACGAGAATGTGGCGCCCGCCCCTCCTACGACGAACCGTACGAGGCTCTGCTGTTGCTGTGCAGCCTCTCGTTGCTCGGCCTGATCGCGCTGCTCAGACGGGACGTCCTCGAATCGATTGTCGTACCGGTCGATCGCCTCCTCGCTCCCGTAGAGTGCGTGGGTGTCACCGACGAAGCCGAACAACAGCGGTACCAGTCCGATCGCGACGCCGACGACCGCGATAGCGACGGCCACTTTCCCGGCGTTTACCAACGCGTCGCTCCCGCCACCGCGTGACGGTCGGCGTCCACCTCTCGGCCCTCCGCCGGGCGGCCCCTGCGGTGGCTGCTGTTGTGGCGGTTGCTGTTGGGGTGGTTGTTGTGGGGGTTGCTGTGGCGGCTGTTGCTGGCCTTGTCCCTGTGTCTGTTGGGACGATCCTTGTGGTTGGTTCGGTGGTTGGTTTGCCATGAGTTTCACCGCTGGCCCCGAGAGCCAGCTTGTCGGAAGGCGCACGGTCCAGTGACATGTAAGTTCGGGTCAGTTGTCAGACTCTATAGGATGGACGTCTCCCCCGTGGAACGTAGTTCTCGAGACTTCTTCCAACTGAGTCGACTTACTCGTCCAACAGAATCGCGAGCGTTTCGTAGGTCCCGACGACCATCGCGGGGACGACGATCATGAAGATGTGTTCCTCGATCGGAACCCCGAGCAGCTCGACGCCCGTTCGGAGAGGAATCTCGAAGACGCCGACTTCGAGGGTGTACCAGTCCCAGACGAGCGCGAAGGGGTAGAGCACGAGGATCGTCCGGGCGGCCTCGCGGTAGACGCCTGCGTAGGCGATCAGCGCGAGCGCGACCGTCCCCCAGAGCAGTTCCGTGACGAGGTACGTGTACTGGCCGAAGACGGTGATGTCGGGGAGCACGACCGCAGTTAGGCCGATGGCACAATAAACGGTGGTGGGTTCTCCCACGAACGAACGGGAAATAGGACGAAGTTTGATTATCCCAGGCGACGAACTTTCGGTGATACGATGGATATTGCCGATATTGCTACCAGCGAGTACGTCGAAGTCGACGTCGACGAACGTCTCGGGAAAGTTCGATCGATCTTCGAGCGGGAGAATCCGAAGGGGATCATCGTCACCGAAGACGGCGAGTACACTGGGGTCGTCACCCAGAAACAGCTGGTACAGTCGCACGTCGAAGACAAGACCAAGGTCGGCGGAATGGCTCAGAACGCGCCCAGGATCGAACGAACCGCGGACGTCCGTGAGACCGCCCGCGTCCTCGTCGAGAGTGGAATCAAGGTGGCGCCCGTCTTCGAGGCCGGCGACCTCTGGGGTGTCATCACCGACGACGACATCCTCGAAGCAGTGCTGGACAACCTCGACGCCCTCACTGTGGAGCAAATCTACACCGAGGACGTCATCTCGATCGCCCAGGATGCCCAGGTGGGCCAGGCGATCAACAAACTCCGGGAGAACGGCATCTCCCGTCTCCCCGTGATCGACGAGGACGGGCATCTCTCGGGGATGGTCACTCGTCACGACATCGTCGACGTGGTCGTCCGGGACATGGACAAGTCCACTCGCGGCGAACGCGCGGGTGACATCGACCGGATCCTCGATCTGCCGATCTACGACATCATGAACAGCCCGGTCGAGACCACCACGTTCTCGGCCTCCGTCGAAGACGCCGTCCGGACGATGCTCGAACACGACTACGCCGGGCTGGTCGTCACGCCCTCCGAAGACGACTCGCTGGTCGCCGGAATCATCACCAAGACGGACGTCTTGCGTGCGCTTACCTTCACGGAAGAGGAGCACATGGACGTCCAGATCACGAACATCAACCTGCTGGATACGATCTCCCGGCAGGACATCCGGATCGACATCGAGGAGGTCGCCGACAAGTACCGTGAGATGCAGGTCCAGCACGCCCACGTCCGCTTCCACGAGCACAAAGAGAAGCTTCGCGGGACGCCCCTGATCCAGTGTCAGATCCGCCTGCGCACCAACAAGGGCCAGATGGCCGGGTCCGGCGAAGGCTACGGCGCGGAGACGGCGTTCAACGTCGCACTCGATAAGCTCCAGCGGAACGTCCTCGAACGGAAAGGCGTCGAGAGCGACGAGGAGTACCAGGGCCAGCTCCTCCGGAAACTGGGCGAACTGTAAGGCTCCGATTTCGCACTGCTGATTTTCAAACTGGATGCCGAACGACGAGGTAGCAAGTGGTTTGACCCCGGCCCCCGAGGGATCGCACATGGACGCAGACGTCTCTCAGTCGACGGTCGGCGGGTCGGTCCAGGCTCCGCCGTCGAAGAGCTACACGCATCGTGCGATCCTCGCCGCCGGCTACGCGGACGGTGCGACCGTCACCGACCCGCTCGTGAGCGCCGACACGAAAGCGACGATGCGCGCCGTCGCGGCCTACGGCGGCGCGGTCGAGCGACACGAGGACTCTCTCGACGTCGAGGGATTCGACGGACGACCCGACATCCCCGAGGACGTCATCGACTGTGCCAACAGCGGGACGACGATGCGACTCGTCACTGCGACCGCTGGCCTCGGTGACGGACTCACCGTTCTCACTGGCGACAACTCCCTTCGCTCCCGACCACAGGGGCCACTGCTGGACGCACTTTCGCAGCTCGACGGCCGTGCCGAGAGCACCCGCGCCAACGGCCAGGCCCCGCTGGTCGTCGGTGGCCCAATCGACGGCGGCAGCGTCTCGATCCCCGGCGACGTCTCCTCGCAGTACATCACCGCACTACTGATGGCAGGCGCAATCACCGACGACGGGATCGAGATCGATCTCGAAACCGAACTCAAATCCGCGCCCTATGTGGACATCACGATCGAGGTACTGGAGGCGTTCGGCGTCGACGCCCACACGACGGAGTCGGGCTTTTCGGTCGCGGGCGGCCAGTCCTACGATCCCGAGGGCGGCGAGTACACCGTCCCCGGAGACTTCTCGTCGATCTCCTACCTGCTGGCGATGGGTGCGCTGGCCGCACCTGATGGACTGACCGTCACGGGCGCGTACCCCAGCGCGCAGGGCGACTCGGCTATCGTCGACGTCCTGCAAGAGATGGGCGCGGACCTCACGTGGGATCGCGACGCCGGCGAGATTCACGTCTCCAGATCGGGCCTCACGGGGATCGAGGTTAGCGTGGCCGACACGCCTGACCTGTTGCCGACGATCACCGTCCTCGGGGCGGTCGCCGACGGGACGACGACGATCACCGACGCCGAACACGTCCGCTACAAGGAGACCGATCGGGTCAGCGCGATGGCCGAGGAACTCACTGCCATGGGTGCGAGCGTCGAGGAAGAACACGACACGCTCACGATTCACGGTGGCGAGAGCACGCTCTCGGGGGCGACTGTCGATGGCCGTGCAGACCACCGGATCGTCATGTCACTATCCGTTGCGGGGCTGGTCGCCGAGGGAGCGACTACCGTCGAGGGGATCGAACACGTCGACGTCTCGTTCCCGGATTTCTTCGACGTCCTAGTCGGACTCGGTGCGTCCGTCTCCCGGGAGTGACTGGCTCTCGGGGCGACCGCTGAATCTGTTTTCGACGTGTCTGAGGGCGCTGACTGCCGCGACCGCGAGAACGAACTGCCAGACGTACGTCGCCAACATGTGTGAATAATTGCCGTACTGAATAATAAATAGTGCTAAATATTGCTGATAGGTCTGCCGACCGATCGCGAAATCGAGGACTGTATGCGCAGGCGTGACGGCGAGAAGAAGAGTCGAACCGCTAGTGTTCGGGCTCTTCGGCAGGCGCGACCATGTCGTCGATGGTCAGAATGAGGCTGTTGGCAGTGTCGTCTTTGCCGCTGAGCGTGCCGACAATCTGGAGTTTCGACAGCGGCGTCGGCCCGACAGTGATCGTATCGCCCTCTTTGAATCCCGAGATCGAGCCCTGGAGTTTGATCTCCGCACGGCAGTTTTCGGGGTGATGGACGCTCGTGAGGTCGATCTCCTCGACGTTGGCCTCTTCGACGCGCTCGCCGTTGTGAAACAGTGGTACCTCGGCGGCGTGCTCCATCTCCTGGATCTGGAGGGCGTCGTAGGCGTTGGCGGTCGGCTTGTACCCACCTTTCGGTCCCGGTACGCCCTCGACGAGCTGGAGCGCCTTCAGACTCTGCATCTGGTTGCGAATCGTCCCCGGATTGCGGTCGACTTTATCGGCGATATCTTCGCCTTTGACTGCACTCTCGCTCTCGCGGTAGAGATTGACCAATTCCTGCAGGATGTTTTGCTGACTCGGCGTCAGTTCGATCGATGACATTAGTGGTTTTTCGTGATAATGTTCCATAAAGCTCCCGGTGGCAAGATATTAAATTGACAGGAAGAGCCTTCCTTCGTGGGGAATGTGAGTCGGCGGCCGAAGACGAAATGACTAACCGGATCGGCCGTGGGAGTGCTGATATGCACGGCAAGCGCGTACTCGTCACGGGTGGCGCGGGATTCATCGGGTCGAACCTCGCGAACCACCTCGCGGCGGACAACGACGTGATCGTCGTCGACAACTGCTATCTCGGCACGCCCGAGAATCTCGTCGACGAGGTCGACTTTCGAGAACAGACGGTCGTCGGGACGGACCTGCCGACCGACGTGGACGTCGTCTTTCACCTCGCGGCGCTCTCATCCTACGCCATGCACGAGGACGACCCCCAGCAGGGCGCACGGGTCAACGTCGAGGGGTTCGTCAACACCGTCGAACAGGCCCGCGAGGACGGCTGTGACACGGTCGTCTACGCCACGACCTCGTCGATCTACGGCAGCCGGACCGAACCCTCTCCCGAGGACATGCCCGTCGCGGTCAACACCGGCTACGAGGCCTCGAAGCTCGCACGCGAGCGCTACGCGGAGTACTTCTCGAACCACTACGACATGTCGGTGGCCGGCCTGCGGTACTTCTCGGTCTATCAGGGATACGGCGGTGCAGAGGAGCACAAGGGCAACTACGCCAACGTGATCGCGCAGTTCGCCGACGACATCGCCAACGGCGACTCGCCGAAACTGTACGGCGACGGCGCGCAGACCCGTGACTTCACCCACGTCGACGACATCGTCCGCGGGACGGTCCTGGCGGCCGAACACGAACTCGACGGTATCTACAACGTCGGTACTGGCGAGCGCTACTCCTTCAATACGGTCGTCGAGATGCTCAACGACGAACTCGGGACAGACGTCGCCCCAGAGTACGTCGAGAACCCCATCCCCGAGTCGGTGTACGTCCACGACACCTGTGCCGACGCCTCGAAGCTCACCGAGGCGACCGGCTGGGAACCCGAGATCGACTTCGAGGCGGGGATCGAACGCGTCTGTGCACAGTACTAATCTACGTCGTCCGGATCGATCGCTCCAGCCGTAACGATCTGTCCGTCCTCGCCGACGTCACTCCGGCCCACGTCGAGAATATCGAAGCGAGCGCCACCGTCGGCACTCTCTCCGACGTCGAGCGTCCAGCCGTGAGCGTCGACGATCTCGTTGACGATCGCGAGCCCGAAGCCGGTCCCATCTGCAGCTCTCGTGTATCCCGCGTCGAGGACACGGTCGCGTTCTTCCTCCGGGATCCCCGGACCGTCGTCCGTGACTGCGAAGCCACGTCTGGGATCTTCCTCTGGATGTTGGGGCCAGGGGCGACTGATCGGCTCGACTCGAATCGTTACGGGCCCGTCGTCGCTCGCGTGTTCGAGTGCGTTTCGAAAGAGGTTCTCCAGGAGTCGCTGGAGCTGGTTTGGATCGCAGGTGATCGTCCCCAGGTCGTCGTCGACGTCGAGCGTTCCCCGCTCGTCACCGACGGTCCCCCAGGCCTGGGTGACGACCTTCGACAGCGATACCGTCTCGGCTTCGGCGACCGTCTGGCCGTATTTTGCGAGCGTGAGCACGTCGTCGATCATCTCGTCCATCCGGGCGTGTGCGTTCTCGACGCGGTCGAGATGGTCGCAGTCACAGACTTCCTGGGCGAGCGTGAGTGCAGATCGAGCGACCTGCAGGGGATTGCGGAGGTCGTGACTCACTAACTCCGAAAACGCCTCCAGACGTTCGTTCTGTCGCCGGAGTTCCTGTTCACGTCGTTTCCAGCGGGTGATGTCCCGGGTCACGCCGATTAAGCCGACGATGTCACCGTCCGCGTCGTGCCAGGGGACTTTGGAGGTGAGGTTCCACTGGTCCAGTCGTGCCAGGTACTCCTCTTTGTCGACGATGGCTTCGTCCTCGTCGATGACCCACATGTCCTCCTCGAACGCGCGCCATGCGTGATCCGACGCGACGAGTCCGATCTCCGTGTCGGCTTTGTCGAGAAATTCGTCCATCTCATCGCCGAAGTACGCCGTACTGATGTACCGGTGGCGACCGTTGCGGTCTTTGACGTAGAGGTGTGCCGGCAGCGCGTCGAGAATCTCGTCGAACAACTGGCTCTTGTGGTAGAGTTCCCGGAGTTGGTTGCGATCGACACTGCCGTCGAGGAGATCGTCCAGGCGCTGTTCGGTGACGTTGGGATACTGAATCGCGCTATCGCTCTCGTCGAAGTCGAAAGCGTCGCGGCGGCGGTCGCGTTCGATCAGCCGTCCCTCGACGTGCTCGGCCAGCGCAGCGATATCCTTCGTGCCGGATCCCGTAACGGCGGTCCACCTCTCGCTCATCTCTGGTTCGTCGGACCCGTAGTAGACGATCGGCAGAACGGGATGGGACTCCCGGACGTTCTCGACGAACGCCGCGGAGTCGCCGTCGAGTACGACGATCAGACAGTCGATGTCGGGCCAGGCCAGTCGATCGCTGGCTTCGACGGTGTCTCCATACCGCTCGACGGTGAATGATGTTCGCGCATCTTCGAGCGTCGTTCCGAGTCGACGTGCGCGCTCGTCAGTGTCCGCGACGAGCAGTAGCGTTCGGTCGTCGCCCCCCGACATGAATCGTGTTGCAACTCACGGCCGATCCCATTAACTGTTGGCGTCTCGACCACCGCCGATCGTGACAGCCTATTTATCCCGACCCGTGCAACGCCGCATATGGACCGACCGATCACCGTCCTCGGCGTGCCGATGGACCTCGGAGCCGACCGCCGCGGTGTCGACATGGGCCCCTCGGCGATCCGCTATGCCGGATTGGCCGACGAACTCGAGAGCCTCGGATTCGACTGTGTCGACGGCGGCGACCTGCGGGTCCCCCGTCCCGAAGAACGTGACCCCGACGCCGAGGAACCGGCCGGCGGTCGGGCGAAGTACCTCGGGGAGACACGCGACGTCTGCACGCGCCTGGCGACACGCGTCGGCGACGTTCTGGGACGGGGATCGTTCCCGCTGGTGCTCGGCGGCGACCACTCCATCGCGATCGGGACCGTCGGCGGTGTCGCTCGAACCCGCGAGACGGGGCTGATCTGGTTCGACGCCCACGGCGACTTCAACACGCCCGAGACTTCCCCGAGCGGCAACGTTCACGGGATGCCACTGGCCGCGATCCTCGGCACGGGCCCGTTCGCCGCCAGCGAGTGGGCGACCGCACCGACTGTCCCCGAAGAGAACGTCGTCCTCGTCGGTCTGCGTGACGTCGATCCCACCGAACGGCCCGCCATCGTCGACAGCGACGTGACCACGTTCACCATGACTGACATCGACCACCGCGGGATCACCGACGTCGTCGAATCCGCCATCGCGGTCGCGACCGACGGCGTCGACCACCTCCACGTCAGTCTCGACCTGGACTGGCTCGATCCCTCCGAGGCCCCCGGCGTCGGTACACCCGTCCGCGGCGGCGTCTCCTATCGCGAGGCTCACGCCGCGATGGAACGGGTCGCCGCCCCGGAGGTCCCGCTGACCAGCATGGAACTCGTCGAGGTCAATCCTATTCTGGACGAGCACAACCGCACCGCGGAACTGGCCGTCGAGATGGCCGCGAGCGCGCTCGGCAAGCGCGTCCTCTGATAGCCCTGAAAGCCCTCGCAGCCGACTGGCGTCGGCTGCTCGCCCTTTTCATGTCCACCAGGCCCGGACGACCACCGTCGGCGATTGCCGACGGGGTATAGAGGCAACGCCAGCGCTTTCTGTAGTCGCGCGCGGAGTGCGCGCGACTATCCCTCTTTCCTCCCCGGCACGCGGGATGAAACCCGCGCGCTGGCTTCCTGACCGCACCGCTGTGGCCGGGAGTGAGTGCCGCGGCGATCGCCGCGGCCGAACCGACTCGGGGAAGGGCAGGCCGAATCACTAGCATACGGCGACTCCGTCGCCGTTTCCCCGGAATCGCCCAATAAGGCGATTCCGGCCTTTTTCCCCAAGTTTTTCCGCCGCAGGGTTCCCGCAGCGAGCGTCGTGGCGCTCGCGAGGAAACCCGAGGCGGAAAAAGTGGTTATTCGTCTTCGTAGACCCAGACGGCGTCGGCGCGCTCGTAGTCGACGAGTTCCTCGTCGTCGAAGAACAGGTCGATCTCGCGCTCGTTTGCGCCCTCGTCCTCGTGGTCGGACCCGTGGATCACGTTGTGGCCCAGATCCAGTCCGAGGTCACCGCGGATGGTGCCGGGCTGGGCGTCGGCCGGGTCGGTCTCGCCCATCATCTGGCGGACCTGGCGGGTGGCGTCTGCGCCTTCCCAGACCATCGCCATCACGGGGCCGGAAGTGATGAACTCGACCAGGCCCTCGAAGAAGGGCTTGCCCTCGTGCTCGCCGTAGTGCTCGTGGGCGAGTTCCTCGTCGATCTGCATGAACTTCGCGCCGACCAGCTTCAGGCCGCGCTCTTCGAGCCGCTGGATAATTTCGCCGATCAGCCCGCGCTGGACGGCGTCCGGTTTCGCCATTACGAACGTGCGCTCGTCGTGGTGACTCATGGATGAAAGTAGGGGTGTCGCTCAGGCCTCGGCCTCTTCGGCCTCGGTGTCTTCGTCTGCGTCCTCGCTGGATTCGGCCTCGTCCGCTGCGTCCTCGTCGGCAGCCTCGGAGTCGGCCTCCGTGTCGCCGTCGACGGGTTCGTCCTCGTCGTCGGCGTCCGCAGCCTCGGATTCGGCAGCTTCGAGATCGGGTGCGGCCTCGGAGTCGTCTTCGGCTTCTTCGTCGTCCGCTTCGGCGGCTGCTTCTTCGGCCTCGCGCTCGGCGGCGGCCGTCTCCTGGCGGTCGCTCTCGCGGCCGGCGTCGGTCCAGTTGAGGTCGCGGGCTTCACGACCCAGCTCGGCGTTCTTCTCGCACTTGGCCGAGCAGTAGTGGATCGTCGAGCCGTTGGTTCGGACGAGCATCGTGCCCGTGCCGGCTTCGATGTCGCTTCCGCAGTAGTCACACTCGCGTGTCTGTGGCATCTTACTGGCCTCCGATTGCGTCGGCTTCGCGGGCGGTCTCGCGGAGCTGGAGCACGTCACCTTCCCGGACCGGGCCCAGGACGTTCCGCGTGATGATGCGGCCCTGGTTCCCGCCTTCGCGGATGCGGCACTTGACCTGCATGGCCTCGCCGTGCATCCCCGTCCGGCCGACGACCTCGATGACCTCGGCGGCGGTGGATCCGCTGTCTTCGGATTCCTCAGCACTCATCAGCGGTCACCTCACCGAAGCTCCTCGAGCTTGTCGGCGATGTCCTCGACGTCGTCGCTGGCGTCGCCCGAATCGACGATGGCGGCAGCAGCGCTGCCGACTTCGAGGCCCGCTGCCTCACCGAGGTCGTCCTGCTGGGCGACGAAGACGAACGGAACGTCCTTCTCGTCGGCCAGCTCGGGGAGGTGCATGACGATCTCCTCGGGCTGGACGTCCTCGGCGATGAAGATCAGCTGGGCGGAGCCGCGCTCGACGGCTTTGGTCGTCTCGTTGGTACCTTTCTTGACGGATCCTGTGTCCCGCGCGACCTCGAGCGCCTCGAGGGCGTCGTCTTCGAGATCGGCAGGGACGTCGAAATCGACGTATACTGGCATGGTATTGGTCTCCTCCTGCACGTGGGCTCGCGCTCCCCCGCCGTTTCGGAGCCGGTCCCCGGCGACGCCGAGTCCGGCGCCACTGTAATCCTAGAGGCTAGGAGCATCATCAACCCCGCGCAGGCTGTATCCTGTATTGAACTTGCCGTACCTAAAAGCGCTTTCGAAGCGTCTATGGTGTGAGAGGGGAGGACACGCTGCGAGAAGTTCGGGAGAGACGGCAACCTCTTTGGCTCGTCTCTCCGAACCCCCGCCCGATGGGTGCCGATAGCGAGTCCCCGACAGTCCGCGACCAGTTTCGGCAGTTCTTCGCGCTCGAACGGGACGTACTCGTTCTCTCGCTAGCGATGTTCGCGTTCAGTCTTGGCTTCCAGATGACCGGCCGTTACCTCCCGGAGTACATGACTGCGCTCGGGGCGTCGGGATTCGTGATCGGCCTGTTCGGCACCGTCGGGAACGTCATCTCGGCGCTTTACCCTTACCCCGGCGGCGCGATCTCGGATCGACTGGGCTCGCGATACGCGCTGACGGTGTTCGGTCTCGTCTCGACGCTCGGGTTCGCGATCTGGCTCGTCGCGCCGAACATCGGCACGATCACTCTCGGCGGCGTCGTCGTCGAACCGTGGCTCTGGATATTCGTCGGGTTGGTGTTCGCCCAGGCGTGGAAATCGTTCGGCCTCGGCGCGACGTTCGCGGTCGTCAAACAGGCCACCGATCCGTCTCGCCTCGCCTCGGGATTCGCAAGTACCGAGACCTTCCGTCGGATCGCCTTTCTTGTCGGTCCCGTCCTGGCGGCTGTCCTCATCGGTTTGCACTCCGATTTCACGGTGAGTTTTCAGTATGTGCTCGCGGTCGGCTTGGCGGTGGGGCTGCTCGGAACGGTCGTCCAGCACGTCCTCTACGACGCCAGCGAGGATTCGTTCGGGGACTCCTTCGATGGGATCGACCAGATCCGTCGTGACCTCCGGGAGATGCCGACCGAGTTGCGGCCGCTGCTCGTCGCCGATACGCTGGTCCGGTTCGCCAACGGGATGGTCTACGTCTTTTTCGTCCTGGTCGTCACCCAGTTCTATGCGGTCGGCTTCGACGCCTCGGGATCACTCGCCGGTTTCGGCTACGATGTCTCGCTCTCGCCGGCGGCCTTCTTCGGCTACCTGCTCGGCGTCGAGATGCTGGTCGCCCTGCTCACGATGGTCCCGGCAGCCCGAATCGCCGAGCGCGTCGGCCTCAAGCCCGTGGTCGCGCTCGGGTTCGCCGTCTACGGAATCTTCCCTGTCGTCCTCATCGCTGGCCCGGACGCACTCTCGTCAGTCGTGCCGCTCCAGTGGGCGATGGTGGTCATCTTCGCGTTCTCGGGGCTCCGATTCGCGGGCTTGCCCTCGCACAAGGCGCTGATCGTCGGGCCGGCCGAACAGGGCGCCGGCGGCCGCGTCACGGGGACGTACTACCTCTTGCGAAACACAGTCGTGATTCCGAGTGCGGCCCTCGGTGGGTATCTCTGGGACTTCGTCAGCCCGGAAGCCGCGTTCACGCTCGCCGCCGTCGTCGGGCTCGTCGGGACGGGCTACTTCCTCGTTTTCGGAAAAGAGTTCGACGCGTACGCGTGAGCCTACGTGACCCGCGCGCACCGCGTTCTGCCCTCAGTTCGCCGTCGAGACGATCTTGATCACGTCACCCTCTTCTAACTCGGTCTCGTCGCTGATCCGCATCTCCTTGCGGGCGTCGACGGCGTGAAGATAGCCGTCGCCGATGTCGGAGTGGACGGCGTAGGCCAGATCAGTCGGCGTCGAACTCTCGGGGAGGAGAAACGCGTCTGGGAGGACGTTGCCCTGGCCGTCGGTCCAGTGGGTCTCGTTCTGGACGGGATAGACGGTGATGTGCTCCAGCAGGTCGTAGACCGCGTAGTCGAGTGCGTCCTGGATCCCGGTGCCGCCCCACTCGGCCATCACGTCGCGGATCTTCTCTAACCCCTGTTGTTGCTGGTCGCTGAGGTCGCCGACGATCTCGAAGTCCGCGTCGCCGGGATCGTACTCGATGACGCCCGCCTCGGCGGCCTTCCGGAGGGCGAGTTCGCCGTCGGCGGTGGCCGGGATCACGGTGTCTGCGGCCTCGCGAAGCCGCCGGAGGTTCTCTTCGGGCGCGATGTCGGCCTTGTTGGCCACCACGACGATCGGTTTGGTTCGCTCACGGATGTCCCGCGCCAGCGCCTCGCGATCCTCGTCGGTCCACTGAATCGGATCGTCGGGATAGTCGATCTCGCGAAGCGCGCGAGAGACGTCGAGTTCGCTCGCGCCGACGCCACTCAGGAGGTCGACGAGCGTCTCGTCGAGGTCGAAATCGGGTGAGCGGGACGCGCGTTCGACAGACTCCCAGTTGCGCTCGACGATGCTCGCCAGCCAGAGGTCCATCTCCCGCTCGATGAAGTCCAGGTCATCGACGGGGTCGTGCTCGCCGATCTCGACGGGTTCGCCCTCCGCGTTGGTCGCGCCCGCCGCGTCGACGACGTGCAGGACGACGTCGGCGTTCGACAGTTCGTCCAGAAACTGATTACCCAGCCCTTTGCCTTCGTGGGCACCGGGGACGAGTCCGGCGACGTCCAGCAGTTCGACGGGGACGTACCGTTTCCCGTCGTGGCAGTGTTCGTCACCACAGCGTTCCTCGCGGTCGAGACACGGACACTCCGTGCGGACGTGCGTGACCCCCCGATTGGCGTCGATCGTCGTAAAGGGATAGTTGCCCACGTCGACCTCGGCCATCGTCGCCGCCTGATAGAAGGTGGACTTACCGGCGTTTGGCTTGCCGGCAAGTGCGATCGAGAGCATGTGTCACTGTGCGGTATCGGGGTCAAAGCCGTTTTCGATCACACGCTCAGGTGTCTGTCAGGACGCCGGGTCGGGCTGCTCGCCGTCGTCTTCGACGGCCGTCACAGGTCGCTCCCTCTGCTCGTCGCTCTCGTCTGGCTCTTCGGAGTCGCCCTTCTCGACGGCGTCGCTCTCGGGTGGCTCTGTGTCGGTTGTCTCGTCCTCGTTCGCCTCGCCAGCCTCGTCGTGTTCGGAACCCTCGCTCTCAGCGCTCTCGCCTTCCATCTCGGCGGCCATCTCGGCCATCGCCTCGGCGTCCTCGTCGGGGTCGTCGAGCACGTCGTCGGTGTGGAGTTGGATCTCGCCGCTGGCGCGGATCGTCCCGTCGACGGTCGCGTTCTCGTGGAGCCGGACGTTCTCGGCGCGGACGTCGCCCCAGATCTTGACACCGGGGCCGATCTCGACGTCGCCGTTTCGGGTCGTGACATTGCCTTTGACGTCGCTCCCGCGGCCGACGACGATGTCGCCCTTTGCCCGGAGACTGCCGAAGATCACGTTGTCGCGGCCGACGGTCACGTCCTCGGCGCGGATGTTGCCGTGGATTCGGCAGTCGTCGCCCATCCGGGCCGGCGTGGAGACGCGCCAGGCGTCGTCGCTGACGGTCGCCCCGCGCGGGATGACGACAGGCTCGTCCTCGCTGTCTTCGTCGAGCAACGTCGAGAGGGCGTTCTCGGCGGCTTCTTCCTCGCCGATCCGAAGGAGCTGGCCGAGGTAGACGAACAGGAAGACGATCGTCGGCATCGGATTCCGAATGACGATCCAGCCGTTTGCCTCGAACCCTTCCTCGATATCGACGTCGTCGCCGATGTCGATGTCGCCCGCGACCTTCAACTGGCCGCCGACGTGGACGCGCTCGCCGAGGTAGGCGTCTTCACCCACGAGCACGTTGTCGGCGACGTCACACCACATGTCCAGCCGGCAGTCGCCCTCGGCCTCGATGTGGCCGCCGAAGCGGACGCGCTCGCCGGCGATCACGTTCCGCCCGCGGACCCCGAACTCGACGGTGGACTGGCCGCCGACCAGCACGTCCCCGTCGGTCACGAGATCGTGTTCCTCGACGGTCGTGCCGTCTGGAATTGTCAGTTCGTCCAGCGGGTCCGAGCGGAACAGCACGTTCGTGTTACCTCCGTGAACCGTATTAAAGCCATAGCCCGCGTCTGCCACTCGTCAGCCGTACGTCTGACGCGTTTCGAAGGGCTGTCATTCCAGACCGAGTTCGTTTTGAGGATACACCGAGTAGTCGGCATATGACGGTTCTCTCGTTCGACGAACAGGGCGTGGACGTGATCTACGAGGGTCACGAGTTCCGCCTGGAGAAGTCGCTCATCGAAGACGCAATTGAGAAGCCCTATCCCGACGTGACCGATCACGAAGTACTCAAGATCGTCGAGGAGAGCCCGAGTCTTTCGGGCGAACCCCAGCGGATCGGCGAAGTGCTCGATTGATCAGAATGCGCCGTACAACAGGTACGGGACGACGAACAGCCCGAGCAGGATGATCGTGAGGACGACGGCGTAGCCGACGATCGTACCCGCGAGCGCTCGCCAGGCCGGATGGTCGAACTGCTCGCGTGATGCAGGCACCATATGTCGACCTCTCCCGCCGATGCCTTAGCCGTTTGGACGGGACACGTCCAGTCGTCTGGATTACAGATTTGATAACGAGGGGCGGAATGTTATTTGATCGGGGTTTTTATTTCAGGTGTGTCAATGAAGCGGGAGCGCGACTCGATTCGCATACTGTATCTCGACGGGCACGAGTCTGCGGATCGGAGAGCGCGAGAACTCGAAGACGCCGACAGCCGCTTTACTGTCGAGGTTGCAGGTAGCGTCACTGCTGGCGTCGACCGCCTCACGAACGAAGCATTCGATTGTCTCGTCTCGCCGGGCGAGTTGGACGGCCGCACTGGTGTGGGGTTGCTCAGTGCGGTCTCGGAAGCGGCCGAAGACTTGCCGTTCGTCCTCTCTACGGTCGATACTGGCGAGGGTGTTGCCAGTGGCGCAATCTTCACCGGAGACGGCGACAGTGGCCCTGGGAGTGCCGATCCTGAGACCGTCGAACGATTGGCGGCCCGCATCGAGACGGTGCTCTCAGAGCACCGGGCCAGTCAACGACACAAACAACGGGCGAATATCTTCGAGAAGGCCCAACGGATTGCCGACATCGGTGCCTGGGAGTACGGCGTAGAGACGGATCGAGCATTCATCACAGACGGCGTCCGTCGTATCCACGGCCTCGACCCGGACGAAGTGATGACGCCTGAACGATCGATCGAACACTACCACCCCGACGATAGACAGACCATCAGAGAGGCCTTTCAGCAAGCCATCGAGTCCGGCGAATCGTACGACCTGGAACTGCGTTTCCGAACCGCTGACGACGATTTGCGTTGGGTGCGGACGAGAGGCCAGCCCGAGGTCGAAGACGGGGACACCGTCCGTGTCTTGGGGACGATGCACGATATCACGGATCTGAAGCGGAGAGAGAGAAAACTCGAACAGCAGAAAGAGCGCTTCGAGGAGTTTGCACACGTCGTCTCTCACGACATCCGAACGCCGCTGCAGCTCGCCAGTGGCCTTCTGGACGAGGCAGAACGAACAGGCGACCCAGAAGCGTTCGAGCGGATACGCCAGGCCCACCAGCAGATCGAGACACTGATCGAAAACGTCCTGACGCTGGCCAAACAGGGGCTGGGGATCGGAGCGACCGAGCCGGTCGAGGTCGACGAGATCGTCCGGGCCGCTAGCGAAAGCATCGATCGATCGACTGTGGCCGTCGAAACCGTCGAGACGTTCCGAATCGAAGCCGATCCGAACAGGCTCCGGCAGTTGTTCGAGAACCTGTTGGCGAACGCTGCGGACCATGCGGGCCCGGACGCAACTGTGACGGTCGGGCTGATCGAACCGCTGCCGACGACCACTCGCGGTTCCGATAGGGGTGGCCACGGTTTTTACGTCTCCGACGACGGTCCCGGGATCCCCGTGGACGAACGGGACGACGTGTTCGACGCCGGGTATTCTACCGCCGAAGACGGCACTGGCTTCGGGCTGAGTATCGTCAAGGAAGTCGCCCTCGCTCACGGTTGGGACATCAGCGTGACCGAGAGTCGTGATGGCGGTGCTCGCTTCGAGATCACCGGCGTCGAAATCGTCTCTCCGTAGGGTCGAGTGGCCGTCGGCTTAAAACTGATAACGACGGTCGTCAGGATCACCCTGTGGTCCGCCGCCAGCCCCACCTAGTCCCCCCATCCCGCCGGTCATCTCGTCGAAGGTCATTCCGGAGAGATACTCGTCGTAGGTCACGTCGTAGGCCGCCCGAAGCTGGAAGTCCAGCCGCCCAGTATCGACTTGCTGCTGGAAGAAGGCGTGGACGGCCCGGCGGATCAGTTCGTCGGGGTCGTCCGGATCCATCGCGGCGACCAGCATCGCGAGTTCTGTCCGTGTCTCTCGATCGAGGTCGACCGCGAGACTGTCGCCCAGGTCACCAGCGACGCCAGTCACGTCGGCGTCTAGGTCGTCGAGGCTCATAGCTGCGATAGCCGTCGCCGACCAAAACGCCTTTCGACAGGTCGCTGCCCCACGTGAGCGTATCCCAATCCTTTTATGAGATGTTGGCCGACTATGCACGTATCGAAGGGGTCCGGGAGCGACACGTTCCCGCCAAACTATGACACCCGGCCGTGATACAGATTCGAGCCGCTCGTCCGCCACGGGGAGTCAAAACGCTGGGGGTGGGGAACCGTCCGACTCGATCCGCCACCGGGTGTACGAACGATTGACTCCGCGATTCGTCCGCCAGCGACTGGCACTGAAATTCCTGGTCGCGCTGTCGCTGGTCGTCGTCCTGATCGGCGTGATCGGCGTGGTGACGTACGTCCAGATCCAGGGGACCATTCAGGACGACGCGACGACAAAACTCGAGACGACGGCCGACCTCCGCGCCCAGTCGGTCGGCGAGTGGGTCGAGGGAATGCGCTCACAGACCAGACTGATCACGGTCCGCCTCCCGGACGGGGGTGACAGCGCCGTGCTTGGGGAGTACCTTCAGGGCGCGAGAGCGAACGGTTCGGAGACGATCCACAGTCTCCACTACGTCGACGTAGCGAGCGAGACCGTCCTCGCCAGTACGGACTCGTCGTACACCGGCGAGTCACTGACCGAGGTCGACCAGCCGTGGGACGGGCCGATGGGCTCCGACTTCGCGACTGCGGACGGCGTGGCAGTCTCGGACCACTCCTACACCGTCGACGGAGAGCCGGCAGTCGCGTTCGTGAGTCGCGTCTCTTCGGACCGCCGACTCGTCGTCGTGAGTCGCCTCGGCGAACACGCCGGCACTAGCTCGGTCGGCGGCGACGTCCAGACGTATCTCCTCAACGAGCAGGGGGAGGGTGTCGTCGGGATCGGCGACAGCCGAGCCGCAACGCTCTCCTCGGCCCGGGCCTTCTCGCGGGCCATCTCCAGGAATGGAATGGCCACGGTCGAATCAAGGAACGAAGTTCGAACCTACGCCGCGATCGACGGGACCGACTGGGTCGCGGTCTCGACTGCGGATACGGGCACGCTGTACGCCGTCAGCGGGACGGTCGGCCGGAACGTGATCGTCCTCGTGCTCGCCGCATTGATCTCGCTGTGTGTCGTCGGACTCGTCCTCGGCCGCTCGACGGTCGTTCCGCTGGCACGCCTCCGCCAGCGGACCAACGAGATCGAGTCCGGATCGCTCGACGTCGACCTCTCGACGTCTCGGGAGGACGAGATCGGCCGCCTCTACCGGGCGTTCGACAGTATGCGCGACGCCCTCGCCTCCCAGGTCCGGCAGGCCCAGCAAGCCAGACACGAAGCCGAGAGTTCCCGTCAGGAGATGGAACGCCAGAACCGCCGGCTCGATCAGTTCGCCTCGACGCTGAGCCACGACCTCCGAAATCCACTCGCGGTCGCGCGCGGTCACGTCGAACTCCTGCGGACGAAACTGGACGAGACACAGGACGACCTCCGGGAACACGTCGAGAAGATCGACGGCGCGCACGACCGTATCGACTCGATCATCGACGACGTCCTGACGCTGACCCGCAAGGGCGAATCCGTCGAGGAGACCGAACGGTTCGACCTCGGGTCGGTCGCCGAGGAGGCCTGGAACAACATCGACAACAAGGACGCGACCCTCCGTGTCGAAGACAGCATCGTCATCGAGGGCGAGCGCAATCGCCTGCTGCGGGCGTTCGAGAACCTCTTTCGGAACGCGATCGATCACGTCGGCCCGGAGGTCACAGTGACAGTCGGTCTGACAGAGGACGGCTTTTACGTCGAAGACGACGGGCCAGGTATCCCCGACGAGGAGATGGACAACATCTTCGAGTACGGCCACACGACCAGCGAGAGCGGCACCGGACTGGGGCTGTCTATCGTCAAGACCATCGCGGAAGCCCACGGCTGGTCGCTGTGGGTCGACGGTACTTCCGGGATGGGTGCACGGTTCGTCTTCTCGGACGTGTTCGCCAGTGAAGAACGCATCTTCGAGGAATCGGCGTTCACCTGGGAGCACGCCAGACAGGACGACTAGGGGCCTGCGCCTCCGCGTGGGGCCTTCGGGGTCCGGCACACTCAAGGTCGCGGGGCCGAACCTCCGGGTGATGAGCGAGTCGGCCGAGTATCTCCCCGCAGACTCCGGAGCGGTTCAGCAGGCGCTGATCGAGTGGTACGAGGACGATCATCGCGACTTCCCGTGGCGGCGGACCGACGACGCCTACGAGATCCTCGTCTCGGAGGTGATGAGCCAGCAGACCCAACTCGATCGGGTCGTCTCGGCCTGGGAGGACTTTCTGGATACCTGGCCCACACCCGAGGATCTGGCGGCGGCCGATCGGGCGGACGTCGTGGGCTTCTGGACCGATCACAGCCTCGGGTACAACAACCGCGCGAAGTACCTCCACGAGGCCGCGCGGCAAGTCGTCGAGGAGTACGACGGCGAGTTCCCGCGTGATCCCGAGGGGCTGCAGGAGCTGATGGGCGTCGGTCCCTACACCGCCAATGCCGTCGCCTCCTTCGCGTTCGACAACGGCGACGCCGTCGTCGACACGAACGTCAAGCGCGTGCTCTACCGCGCGTTCGACGTCCCTGACGATGATTCGGCGTTCGAGCGCGTCGCCCGCGACCTCATGCCCGAGGGGGAATCGCGGGTGTGGAACAACGCGATCATGGAACTCGGCGGGGTCGCCTGCGAGAAGACACCGTCGTGTGACGCGGCGGGCTGTCCCTGGCGACAGTGGTGTCACGCCTACGAGACGGGCGACTTCACCGCGCCGGACGTCCCTACCCAGCCCGAATTCGAGGGGAGCCGCCGGCAGATGCGCGGACGCGTAATTTCGATCCTCAAAGACGCCGCGGAACTCGAAATCGACGATCTCGGGCCACGCGTGCGTGTCGATTACGTCCCCGACAGCGACGGCGAAGGGAGTCGCGAGTGGCTGCTGGGGCTTCTCGAAGATCTCGAAGACGACGGGCTGGTCGAACTCGTCGACGACGGTGGGAACACCGTCGCCCGACTCAGGCGATAACCGGGCTATCGTGAGAAGAGCCGAAACACCACGGCTATTTTATCAGCGCGGTCGAATTCCGGGCCATGACAGCACCACACGTCGTCGCCGTCGCCGGCAGTCTCAGAGACGCCAGCTACACACGCGTCGCACTGGAGCGTGCGCTCGAAGCCGCGTCTGAGGCGGGTGCGAGTACGGATCTGATCGACCTTCGAAACCTCGACCTTCCAGTGTTCGATGCGGACGCACGCGAGGTCGGCGACGCAGCGCAACTCCAGCAGCGAATCGACGAGGCCGACTCGATCCTCCTGGGGACGCCCGTCTATCACGGCTCGTACTCCTCGGCGCTGAAGAACGCCCTCGATTACTGTGGGTTCGACGAGTTCGAGAAGAAGACTGTCGGTCTGCTCGGAGTCGCCGGCGGATCCTTCCCGATCACGGCCCTGGAGCACCTTCGGTCGGTCTGTCGCGCGCTGGACTGCTGGGTGATCCCCCACCAGGCGGCGTTGCCGCGTGCGCGGACGGTCGTCGCGGAGGGCGAGATTACCGATAGCGACATCGACGAGCGCGTCGCGACACTCGGCGAGGAGGCCGTCAGGTACGCGAATATCGAACCCGATCCGGCGTGCATGGAGAGCCTGGAGAACGTCGGCGCCGACGATTGACCGAGTGGCCTCGTGCCACGAGAATTCGATAGTTGGCGTCGAAGGTGTCGACGATTGACCGAGTGGCCTCGGGCCACGAGAATTCGATCGTCGGCGTCGAAGGCGCTGACTACTCGCCTGATTCCTGGTCCGGTGCCCACCCCACCGAGAGGACGTACCGTTTCGCCTGGTCGACATCGACCGCGAGGATAAACTCCAGATCGACCGATCCGCCGGGAGGGATCGATTCGAGGAGTTCCCGGGACGTCTCGTGGATCGTATCACCCGATTCGTCCCGAAAGACACACGCGAATTTGGGGCGGCGATTATCCTCCGGAACTGGGTCGTTGCCGTCGTTCGTCGCCGTGACCGAGATCACGTAGCGCGTCCCCGAGGGCGTGGCGTCGTAGTCGTGGCTGTGCTCGACTGAGAACGGCGTCTCGTTGGTCCCGACTGTCCCCGAAAATCCGGTCCCACCACAGCCCGCGAGTCCGCCACCGACCACCACAGCGGCGGACCCGAGTAACGCACGTCGGTTCATATCCCGGCCTGGATCCCGGCCCGCCTCAATGTACCGTCCGTAGAGTCCGGACTCGTGTTCTGTCCCACCGGGCTGGACGCGTCGGATTTCCAAACGGACAAATCACCCCGGCCCCGAGACGGGACCGTGACACAGTGGATCGAGAACCCCGAGGGCGGGCGTGACAGGGGGCCGCGGGCGGTCGCTCGTGCGTGGGTCGAGGTCCTGATCGCGCCGCGACGGTTCTTCCGGGCGGCCGTCGCGCCCGCGGATCAGGCCCCAGGGTTGTTCTTCCTGATCGCCGTGGTGGTGATCGCAGAGGGGAGTCGCTACGCTCTCGTCCCGTCGTCCATCGAGTGGATCGGCGGCGGGCCGGCCGGGGCGCTGTTGTGGCTGGCGGTGACGGCGATTCTCATCGCGCCGCTGGCACTACACTTGCTGGTGGCGCTCCAGACGGTCCTGCTCATGGCCTTGGTTCCAGACCGGGCGGGGATCAGCGAGACGGTTCAGGTGATGGCCTACGCGACGGCACCCTGTGTGTTCGCCGGCCTGCCGATCCCCGCGGTCCGTGTCGCCTGCGCGGCTTACGGGACGATACTGCTCGCTGTCGGAATCGCCGTGGTCCACGACGCGCCGTATCGACGGGTCGTTCCTGCCATCGCCATCCCCGCGGCGATCGGCTTCGGCTACGGCTTCCGCGGGTTCGGGGCGGCCCGCCGGCTCGTCGACTGGACCGTCCAGAACGTCGGCGACGTCGTCGGAGTCCTCTCAATTTAAGCCGCTGGCCACCGCCGGATCTGGCATGCTGACGATCGACCTCGACGACTTCATGTTCGAGCTGCAAGACGGCGCGATCAAGCACGTCGGTCCGTCGACCCGATCGGCGACGGTCAAACTCTACGACACCGAATCCGTGGGGGTTCGCGAGTACGGCGACAAGCGCGTGAAACTTTCCGTGGCCGACGACGAGGGCAACGAGATCGAGATAGCGATGTTTCCCGAGCAAATCGCGACGCTGACCGAGGAAATCGACCGACTCCGCGACGATAGCCCAGTCTTCGAGTGACTGAGGTGGGCGCGGCCGATTCGACAACCGTTTTAATCCGGATGTATTTGGACAGACCAATGGGTTCGTGCATCATTTGCGGTACCTCTGTCGATGGCAAGATCTGCGACATTCACCAGGAAGACGTAGCGTTCGAGTTCCGGGGCACACGTCCCGGCCAGCTCACGCCCGGCCGATACTACAAGGGTTCGGTCGACGGCTTCGCCGAGTTCGGCGTCTTCGTCGACATCGGTGACAGCGTCACCGGCCTGCTCCACGAGAGCGAGCTCGACCGACGGCTCGACAACCTCGACTGGGAGCCGGGCGAGACGGTCTACGTCCAGGTGAAAAACGTCAGAGACAACGGCAACATCGATCTCGGCTGGTCGATCCGCCAGTCCGACCGCGAGTTCCGCGGGAAACTGATCGACGACCCCGAGTTCGACGGGCCGAAACTGCCCGAAGACGTCGAGGACGAGGAATCGGACGACCAGTCAGCCGAACAGGAGCAGCGAGACGATCGACAGGAGACCGACGATCGGGACGACCAGCAGGAGACCGAGGCCCAGGACGAGGCACAACAGAGCGACGACTGGGACGACCAGACACAGGCCGACGCCGAGCCGGAAGCGGACCAACCGGAAGCCGGTGCGGTTCGGTCCCGACAGGCCGACTCGCAGGCCGAGACCGTCAGTGAGTCAGGTGGAGCCGGTGCTACGGCCGTCCAGAAGCCCGCCGAGGAGGTCGAGGCGGAACTCGTGACGGTCGACAGTCTCGACGATCACGTCGGTGAGGTCGTCGACCTGGAAGGCGTCATCGAGACGGCGCGCCAGACCAGCGGCCCGACTGTGTTCGAACTCGCCGACGGCACCGGGACCGTCGACTGTGCGGCCTTCGAAGAGGCCGGCGTCCGCGCCTATCCCGACATCGGCGAGGACGACGTCGTGCGACTGACCGGCGAGGTCCGGCGTCGCCGTGGCGAACTGCAAGTCGAGACCGAGGAACTGGTCGAACTCGAAGGTGACGAGCGCGAGGAGACCGTCGAGCGGATGGAAGCCTCGCTCACCGAGAAGGCTCGCCCCGACGCGGTCGATCTGCTGGCGGACGACGAGACGCTGGCAGATCTCTCCGAGGCGTTCCGTGACGCTGCGGGTGCGATCCGACGCGCCGTCTTCGAGGATCGCCCGGTGATCGTCCGCCACAGCGCGACCGCCGACGGCTACGTCGCCGGCGCGGCCATCGAGCGGGCGACCCTGCCGCTCATTCGTGAGCAGCATTCGCGATCCGACGCCGAGTATCACTACTTCGATCGCCGACCGCTGGAGGGCGACGTCTACGAGATGGACGACGCGACCAAGGACGTCACGACGATGCTCGGCAACCGCGAGCGCCACGACGAGCAGCTCCCCCTGTACGTCTTCGCCGCCGTCGGCGGGACCCGCGAGTCCCTCGACGGGCTGGAATTCCTGAACGTCTATGACGCAGACCGCGTGGTCGTCGACACAGTCGCCGAACCCGAGATCGCCGAGGAAGTCGAGACGGTCGTCAGCCCGAACACCGATCCCGCGGCGCTGACGACGGTCGACGGCCAGCTCGACGGCCCGACGGCGGCGACGGTCGCCGCGAACGTCGCGGTCCACGTCGACGAGGGTGTCCGTGAGGACATTCGCCATCTACCCGCCGTGAGCTTCTGGGAAGACGCTCCCGAGGCCTACGCCGAGGCAGCCAGCGAGGCGGGCTACGACGCCGAGACGATCGCTGACATTCGCGACGCGGTCGCGCTGGAGGCGTACTACCAGTCCTACGAGGACAAGCGCCAGCTGATCGCCGACCTCCTGTTCGAGGGCCGGGCGAGCGACGTCGACGACGAGGACGCCCGCGGACTCGCCGCTCACGTCAGCGAGCAGTTCCGCACGAAACTCGACATCGCCGTCGAGACCGCGGAAGCCAACTTCGACGTCCAGACGGTCGACGGCGCCGACGTCGCCGTCCTCGACACGGACGCGTTCACGCACCGCTTCGACTTCCCGCCGACGACGCTGCTGCTGGACGAACTGCTCCGCCGCCAGCGTGCGGACGTCGACGCCATCGTCGGTGTCGCCGAGGACGAACTCCACCTCCGCAGTGAGCACGAACTGGACGTGCGCGCCGTCGCCGACGCCGTCGCCGAGGCTCTCCCCGACGCGGGCGTCGAAGCAGGGAGCACCCGTTCCCAGCAGCTGACCTTCCTCGCGGGCCGCCGGACCGAAGTGCTCGATTCGGTCGTCGAGACCGTCGCCGACCACGTCTAAGCGCGGAGCGACACCCTTATTCGCCTTACTCGACCACTAGGAGACAGTTACGCGGCTATGAGTACTGACACTGCCGGGACCGACGAGACCTTCGAACGCGTCTGCGAGGAGCTGATCGAGCGAATTCTCGACGGCGAGATCGAGCGCGACGATGTCGAGCAGGCCAAACGCGAGGTCTGCTCGAAACACGCCGCACCGAAGGTTCCAAAGAACTCCGAGTTGCTCGACCGCGCCCCAGAGGGCCGCCGGGAGGAACTGGAATCGGTGCTGCGTCGCAAGCCCGTCCGGACGGCCTCGGGCGTCGCGCCCGTGGCGATCATGACCTCGCCCGAGCGCTGCCCCCACGGGAAGTGTCTCTACTGTCCGGGCGGCCCTGATTCGGAGTTCTCGAGCGCCCAGAGCTACACCGGCAACGAGCCCGCTGCAGCCCGGGGCAAGCAGAACGACTACGACCCCTACGGACAGGTCACGCTCCGATTGAACCAGCTCCGTGAGATCGGCCACACCGTCGACAAAGTGGAGTTGATCCTGATGGGCGGGACGATGACCGCCCGCAGCCACGACTACCAGGAGTGGTTCGTCAAGCGCGCGCTCGAAGCGATGAACGACTTCGACCCCGACGCCGACCCGGAGCCAGCCGAAGGCGTCTCGTTCGCCCAGGATCCCGAGGAATACGAATTTTCGTATCTGGAGGACGTCATCGCCGAGAACGAGACCAACAGTATCAGAAATATCGGGACGACATTCGAGACCAAGCCCGACTGGTGTGACCCCGAGCAGATCGACCGGATGTTACGACTGGGGGGCACGAAAGTCGAGGTTGGCGTCCAGACCACCTACGAGCGGATCAACCGCGAGATGCACCGCGGTCACGGCATCCAGGCCAGCATCGACGCGACGCGCCGCCTCCGCGACGCCGGGTTCAAGGTCGGCTATCACATGATGCCCGGCCAGCCCGGCATGTCGACAGAGATGTGTCTCGAGGACTTCCGTCGCATCTTCGAGCACAGCGACTGGCGGCCGGACTACCTCAAGATCTATCCGACGCTGATCGTCGAGGGGACGGCGACCTACGACATGTGGCACCGCGACGACTACGACCCCCTTTCGAGCGAGGAGGCCGCCGAACTGGTCGCCGAGATCAAGGACATGATCCCGCCGTACACCCGTCTCCAGCGCGTCCAGCGCGACATTCCGGCAGACTTCATCGAGGCCGGCGTCCAGAAGTCCAATCTCCGGCAACTCGCGCGCCAGCGGATGGCCGAACACGGCTGGACCTGTGACTGTATCCGCTGTCGCGAAGTGGGGATGAACGACGAGGATCCCGAGGAGATCACGCTCGACACGCTCACCTACGAGGCCGGCGGCGGCACGGAACACTTCATCAGTTACGAGGACCGCCAGAAGGACCTGCTGGTAGGGTTCTGCCGGCTCCGATTTCCGAACGATCCTGTGCGGGGAGAACTGGACGACGCCGCACTCGTCCGGGAACTGCACGTCTACGGCAACACCGTCGGTGTCGGCGACCGTGGAGCCACGGGTGACGTCCCCGACTGGCAGCACAAGGGGTACGGCAAGAAGTTACTCGGGGAGGCCGAACGACGCGCCCGCGACGCCGGGTTCGAGAAGCTCAGTGTCATCAGCGGGATCGGCGCGCGCGAATATTATCGCGAGAAGTTGGGTTACGAGCAAGACGGCCCGTACGTGAGCAAAGAGCTGTAGCCGCCCCAACCGCGTCAGTCGTCTGTACTCGCCGGTGCCGACAGCGAGCTCGTTCCGGCGGGCGACTCCGAATCGAGCACGAACGAATCGAGCCGGTCGTGCAGGTCCGTCGCGTCAGCCGACAGTTGCTCGACGGAGTCGGTGACGGTGCTGATCGCGGCCGTCTGCTCTTCGGCGGCCGCGGCGACGTCCTCGGCCTCGCCGGCGGTCCGCTCGCTGATCGTCGCCACGTCGTCGACGAGGTCGACCACTTCGGTCGCGGTCGCCGCCTGGTCGTCGGTCGCGGTGCTGATCTCGCGGACGCCGCTATCGAAGTCCTCGACGAGCGTTACGATCTCTTTCAGATCGCCGAGCGCCCCCTCGACTGAGACGACCGTCTCGTCGACCTGTGCGGTCATCGCTTCGACGTCCCCGGCAGCCGATTCGGAAGCGTCCTGAACCGTCTCGATACGGTCGGAGACGTCCCCCGCCGCGTCGGCAGTCTCCTCGGCCAGACTCTTGATCTCCTCGGCGACGACGGCGAATCCCTCGCCGGCTTCGCCGGCCCGAGCGGCTTCGATCGAGGCGTTCAGTGCGAGCATGTTCGTCTCGGCGGCGATGTCGTCGATGAACGTGACGATCTCGTCGATCTCGCCGATCTGGTCGACGAGCGAGTCGACTGCCCGTGCGGTCTCGTCGATCCGGGACTCCAGCGCGTGGAGTTCGTCGATCGCGCCGGTCGCAGCTGTCTGACCCGATCGGCCGCGTTCTGCCGCCGTGCTGGCGGTTTCGGCTACCTCGTCGGCAGCGGCGGCGATCTCTTCGACCGTCGCCGAGAGATCGTTCATCGCTTCGGAGACGGTCCGGAGCTGCTGGGTCTGGTCGGCCGCGCCGTCGCTGATCGCCTGTACCGAGGTCGCCACTTCTTCGCTCGCGTCTGCGACCTCGCGCATACTCGCGTCGACGTCGTCACTCGCAGCGTCGACATCTGCAGCGAAGTCGGCGACGTCGGCGATCGTCTCCGCGAGCGTCGTGACCAGCGCGTTGTAGTTCTCGGCGACTGCTCGATACGAGTCGTCGTCGAGTTCGACGGTCTCGTCCTCGATCGTCGCCGTCAGATCGCCTGCTCGGGCACGCTCGGCCGCGTTTCCGAAAGCCGCGACGAGTTCGTCCAGCCGTTCCGAACGACGCTCCAGGCGTTCGGTCATCGTCTGGAGTTCACGAGTGTACTCGGTGAGGCTCTCGTTCATGGTCCGGAGGGAGTCACCGAACTCACCTGGGACCTCCTCGTCGAGGACGGTCGCGTCGAAGTCCTTCCGGGCGAGGGCGTCGGCCTGTCTGGCGACCAGAGCCAGATACGCCTGCATGTCGGCGAATTCGTCGGTCAGCTGGCCGAGTTCGTCGGCCTGATCGATTCGCTGAACGTCGGTCGAGAAGTCGCCCCCGGCGATAGCGCGGGCGTGACGTTCGAGGGTCTCGATCGGTCCGATCATGTCCCTGCGGGTGATGATGACCGTGTTGACGAACGCGACCAGAGCGACAGTCAACAGGCCTACCGCAACCAGAAGCTGTGCTATCCCATCGACGAACAGCGGAACTGTCGCCAGCAGAACGGAGATGCCGAACTGGATCACGACCGCAGCGAGCACCTTCCGTTCGACCGACTCCGTCACACCGACCCGGTCCATCGTCCACCAGAGAATGTCGGTGTACCGCTCGAATAGTCTCATACACGACGTAGTCGCAGTCAGAGCAATAGCTGTACCGTCCCATTTTCAACGAATGAAAACGAGAACTGTGAGGCGAGGGTTGCAGTCGGTACTGGTGGGCGGCCTGCGGTCGCCGCAGTCAGATCCCCATCGCTTCGATCTGCTCCTGATACCGATTCCGGATCGTCACCTCGGTCACCTGCGCCACGTCGGCGACTTCCCGCTGGGTCTTCTTCTCGTTACAGAGCAGCGAGGCGGCGTAGATGGCGGCGGCAGCGTAGCCCGTCGGCGATTTGCCCGAGAGCAGGCCCTGTTCGGCGGTCACGTCGATAATCTCGTTGGCCTTCGTTTGCACCTCTTCGGAGAGTTCCAGCGACGAGCAAAAGCGAGGGACGTACTTCTTGGGGTCGACCGGCTCCATCTTGAGGCCGAGTTCCTGGGAGATGTAGCGGTACGTACGGCCGATCTCTTTCTGTTCGACGCGGGAGACGTCAGAGACTTCTTCGAGACTGCGGGGGATGTCTTCCTGTCGGCAGGCGGCGTAGAGCGCGGCGGTGGCGACACCTTCGATTGAGCGGCCACGGATGAGGTCGTCGTCCAGAGCGCGACGGTAGATGACCGACGCGACCTCCCGGACCGAGCGGGGGACGCCCAGTGCGGAGGCCATGCGATCGATCTCGCTGAGGGCGAACTGGAGGTTGCGCTCGCCCGCGTCCTTGGTTCGGATACGTTCCTGCCAGCGGCGCAGGCGGTGCATCTGACTGCGCTTTTTCGAGGAGATCGAGCGGCCGTAGGCGTCCTTGTCCTTCCAGTCGATCGTCGTGGTGAGGCCCTTGTCGTGCATCGTCTGCGTGGTGGGTGCGCCCACGCGGGACTTCTGCTGGCGCTCGCTGTGGTCGAACGCGCGCCACTCGGGCCCGCGGTCGATGGTTCCCTCTTCGATGACGAGCCCACAGTCGTCGCAGACCAGCTCACCGCCGTCTGCGCTCGCGACCAGCGACGTCGACTCACACTCCGGACAGGCCTCCTTCTCGTCCTGCTCGGTTTCCTCAGTGTTCTCGTCGGTGCCCACTCGCTCTCGCTCTCGCTGCCGACTGGAACGTACCATTGTCTTTCCCTAGAGATTTACGGCAGTAATAAAGTTTGCCTCGACAGTATCGCTGAAAATTCTCGCTGGCGGTCGGGAGGGAACGCTTATCCGGCCACGCGCCCTCGCTGTCGTCCATGCACGTGGTGATTCTGGGCGTGGGACCAGTCGGCCGCGCACTCGCCCGAGCCTGTGCCGACAGCGGCTCGTCGGTCACCCTCTGTGGCGAGGACGCCAACGCCGTGCTGGACGCCGTCGACTCGCTGTCCAGCCCCGACGCCGACGGAACGACCGATCTCACGGGCGCTGTCGGGGACGCGGACGTCGTCGTCGAGACGCGGACGGACGCGGTCGAGCCCACGCGCGAACGACTCGCTGACGTCGAGGACGCTGCCCCAGGCGAGACACAGCTTCTCGTGACCGTCGAGTCGACGGCCGTGACCAGCCTGGCAGTGGCGTTGCGCGAACCCGATCGACTCGTCGGGCTGCATTCGACTGTGCCGGTCGGCTGGGACGGTCCGATCGAGGTCGTCGTTCCCGAGGGGGCGAGCGAGCAGCGAGTTGCGGCCGCCGAGTCTTTCGTCGAGCGACTGGGCTGGCAACCGCTCCGGGTCCACGACGGCCCGGGATTCGTCGCCGACCGGCTCCGACTCGCCCAGCAGGTCGAGGCGATCCGGACCTACGACCAGGGCGTGGCCGATCCGGCGACGATCGACCGGACGATGACTCTCTCCGGTGGTGCGGACATCGGCCCGCTCGAACTGGCCGATCGACAGGGGCTGGACACGGTTCTGGCGGCACTCGAACGATTGGCGAGTGATCTCGGGCCACGCTTCGAGCCGCCTGCAACCCTCGTCGAACGGGTCGAAGACGGCCGACTCGGCCGGGTCTCGGGCGACGGATTCTACGAATGGAACGACGACCAGCCGACGAATCTGACTGATGAGTAGCGCCGCTCCACCTGCGGATCTCGACGACGAAGAGCCGGATATCGGTGATATCTTCGATCAACTCGAAGAGCTGGCAGAGACGGTCGATACCGACGAGGAGCGCGAGAAAGTCGAGGAAGCGATGCGAGTGGCCACGGAGGCTCAGGGCTCGGACGCCGCGTTCGGCCGTGTCATCTGGGGGTTCGACCGGGCCGACGCCGCAGAAGCGTTGCTCGGTGCATTCCTGTTTGGTGTTCCGATGGCAGTCGAGGGCGGTACCCAGGAGATCGGCGAATTTCTGGTCGACCGCCCCTTGCTGCTCGCAGGGACGGCAGTCTTCGCAGTGGCACTCACCACTGGCGTGCTCTACGTCGCCGAGATCCAGGACGTTCGGGTCAAAAACCGGCTCTTCGGGATCGTTCCGCGACGACTGGCCAGCGTCCTCGTTCTCTCGTTGCTGATGGCGACCGTCATGCTGACTGCCTGGGGCCGCGTCGACTGGGCCGATCCGGCGCTTGCACTCGCAAACGTCGTCGTCGCGTTCGTCCCAATGTCCGTCGGGGCCGCGCTCGGGGACATCCTCCCCGGAAGCTAAGCGTCGGACTCCCCGAGGCTACTCGCCGCGGCCGAACTCCGCGGTCAGTCGTGCGCTGAAAGCGTCGAGTTCCTGTTCGTCGAGTCGCCCGTCGGTCGCCTCGTCGAGTCGCTCGCGGACGCAGACGTCGTAGTTACCCCGACCCACGTGTTCGATCAATCCTGCCGTCCGCAGCGTTCGATTGTGCGCGTAGGCGTTGGTCCGATCACCCGTGCCGCCGGCGACGAAGTGCGCGTCGAGCGGGGTCGCCGGCCCTTGCTCGTCGTAGTAGGCCAGCATTCGGCGGGTCTTCTCGTCGAGTCCACGAATCTCCGCTCGGATCGAGCCGACTGCGGCTGGCGTCGGCCGCTGGACGGTCGGCGTCTCCTCGCCGTCGACGGCGCTGACCGCCGCGGCGATGGCGTCGTCGTCGCTCCCATCTGGCGCTGCCGAGACTGCGCTCGCGGTCGCTCCGCCGGCCGCGTCGTTCGTCGCGTGGCCGTTCGTCGCGTGGCGGTCCGACGAGGCCTCAGGGCTTTCGTCCGGCGTCTTGAACCCGAACTCCGGGAGGTCGGCCTCCGAAAAGTCCAGTTCGGCTTCGGGCGCTCCGTCGAGTCGGGGCATGTCCTCGGGCTCCTCGAAGGAAGGGAATCCGCCGGCGTCGTCGGCGTCCGCACTCTCGTCCTGCTCGTTGTCGTCCGCACTCTCGTCCTGCTCGTCGTCTTCGTCCATCGCGGCCGCGAAGGCGTCGGCAGCCTCGGCCATCGCGTCGCCGTCCATCGCCGCGAAGCCGTCGCTCTCGTCCGCCGATTCGTCCATCGCTCCGAAGTCGCCGTCTTCGCCGGGCCCGTCGGCCGCCGCTGCCTTCTCCTCGGCCGGGGGCAACGTCTCGGCCTCTGGCGTCGGCCCTTCGAGAGCCTGCCCCTCACGGCGCTGTCGTCGAGCGCGCATCCGTTCAGTCTCGGTACGACCCGGACTTGCGCCCTCGACCTGGTCGAGCATCGCGTCGACGAACTGGTCTGCCATTCGGCTCAGGTCCCGTGCGTCCTGCAACTCCGTCTCCAGTTCGGCGATTCGAGAGTTCTTCCTGTCCAGTTCCTCGCGGAGTTCCTCGATGGTGCTCTCGCGCTGGGCCTCCTCCTCGCTGATCGACTGCAACTCCGAGACGAGGTCGTCGCTGACCGACTTGAGTTCAGGTCGCTCGAAGTCGTCCAGCCCGGGAGTCGCGCCGGCGTCGAAGGTCTGCTTGCGGTGGAACTGGACCCGCCTGACGCTCTCGGACCAGTCGGTCATCATGAACGCCTCGCCGTCGTTCAGATCCTCGACAGCGCTCGCGTACTCGCCGTCGAGCACCCGCCGAACGACCTTGGTGTCGTTGTTCCAGGTCAGTCGGTGCCAGACGAGCCAGTCGCACTGGGTGATGTAGTCTTTCTTGACGTCCGCGGGGCGCTGGGAGATGCCGACGATTCCCAGGCCGTGCTTGCGGCCGCGCTTGCCGATCTTGATCAGCATCTTCCCGACCTCGCCCACGGAACCGTTCTCGGGGATCCACTCGTGGACTTCCTCGACCAGCATGAGGAAGGGCTGTTTGAGCTTCTTGGCCTTCGCGAACAGCTGTTTGGAGACTGCCGTCAGGAGGGCCTCGGCTTCCTCGTCGTCCAGAAACGAGGAGATGTCGAGGATGATGGGGACGTTCTGTTCTAGCGCCAGGGAGGCGATCTTCTCGGCGTGTTCGGTCGTGACCTGGATGTCACACTCCTCGTCGGCGCCGACGTGGAGAATCTCGTACTCCTCTTTGAGACCGTAATACTCGCCGTCAATGTCCACCACGAGGAGGCCGTAGCCACTGTCCAGTAGATTCTCGGCGATGACCGAGGCGGTGTTGGACTTCCCCGACCCGGACTTGCCGGTGACGAACCCCCGGCCCGTCAGCAACTCGACGACTGGCAGCGAGACGTCGGTCCCCGGTTCGCCCTGCCCGCCGGGCCCGTCGCTCACTTCCGCGACCGTGATCGTCCGCTCGTCACTCATGTTGCTAGAGTGACTGTCCCCGGCGTTCATAACTCTCAGTCAGACACGTTTCGAGGATTCGACAGTCGTTCGAGACGGTACTCGACCGCCGGAGGTGGAAAGGCCTTAGTCGCTTCGCCCGGAGCACGTCGATAGATGGCCGACAGGGATCCCAACGGTGAAGAGGAGGTACGCGAGGCGGTCGAACGATCCCGCAGCGGCGCACCTGCGGCGGGTCGAGTCATTCGCGATCGATTCTCCAGCGACGAGGTGTTCCAGCGGATCATCGCGGCGGCCGACGAGGAGATCACCTCGGGCAGTCGCGAACTCTATTTCAGCGGGCTCGCCGCCGGGTTCGCGATCACGATCACCTTTCTGCTGTACGTCTCGCTGACGGCCTCGACCGACGCCGATCCGGTCCTCAGCGCGATGCTGTACCCGCTGGGATTCATCTACATCATCATCGGCGGCTATCAGCTCTACACCGAGAACACCCTGCCCCCGGTGGCGCTCACCCTCGAACGACTGGCCAGTATTCCGGCTCTGCTCCGGAACTGGGCCGTCGTGCTGGCTGGGAACTTCACGGGCGGCGCGCTCGGCGCGGCCGCGCTGGCCTACGGGAACGTGCTCTCCGCTGACGCGTCGACGGCAGCGCTGTCGATCGCACAGAAGGGGATCGACGCGGATCCCGTCGCGCTGTTCACGAAAGCGGCGTTTGCGGGGCTGATCGTCGCGGGTGTCGTCTGGGTCAACTACGCCTCACAGGACACGATCTCACGGCTCGTCGTGGTTTATCTCGCGTTCCTGTCGATCCCGATCGGCGGCCTCTTCCACGTGGTCGTCTCGTTCACCGAGATGCTGTATCTGGTGTTCGTCGGGGCCGAGGGCGTGACGCTGTGGATCGGGATGACCGAGTTCGTCATCCCCGTCCTGGCTGGCAATACCGTCGGCGGCGTCGTGCTGGTGACGGCAGTCAACTACTTCCAGACGAGTGAATACCGCCTGGAGTCCGCTCGTTTCGAGGGCGCGTACCGGCGCCTCTCGCCGAAAGAGTGGCTGTTCGGCGGCCTCTTCGGTGGCCGTCGCTACGTCCCGGTGATCGACACCGCTGCCAAGCATACGCGCGAGGAGTCGACTGGCTATCGAATCCTGGTTCCGATCGCCAATCCACGGACAGAACAGCCGCTCGTGAAATTCGCCAGCGCCATCGCCAGCGCCCACGAGGACGCGACCGTCCACGCGGTCCACATCGTACAGACACCTCACCAGGGATACGACTCCGCCGGACGGCGGCGGATCGTCGAGGAGTCCGACCGACTCATGGCAGACGTCTGCAGCGTCACCGACGACTACGAGGTCGACGTCGAGACGTCGACGGTCGTCTCTCATCGCTCGTTCGAGGAACTCTTCACCGTCGCCGGCCGCGACGAGGCCGATCTGGTCGTGATGGGCTGGGGCGAAGATCGGCTGTGGGACGCCGCCCGAGCCGAACAGCCGCTCGAAGAGCTGACCAACAGTCTGCCGTGTGACTTCCTGGTCGTCGACGACGAGGGGATGGATAGCTCGCAAATCCTGTTGCCGACCGTCGGCGGGCCAAACTCGGACCTGAGTGCGGAGGTCGTCGCCGCACTGCAGTCGGTCGAGGAAACCGAGGTGACCCTGCTGTACGTCGTCGACGACCCGGCGGAGATCGAAGACGGCGAGCAGTTCCTGTCCGACTGGGCGGCCGACCACGGCCTCGAAGACGCCGAGATCGTCGTCGACGATTCCGGCGACGTCGAGGCGGCGATCGAGCGCGAAGCCGCGGCGCACACGATGGTCTTTCTCGGGGCGAGCGAGCGCGGCCTGCTCGCGCGACTGGTCCGGAACACGCTGCACATGGACATTCTCGACGACGTCGAGTCTTCGGTCGTCATCGCCGAGCGCGCGACGCGGCGGAGCCTCTGGCGGCGGCTCTTCGGCAGGTAACGCGTCTCGACGGGTGAAGCGATTTATACGCCGAGTGCGAACACCTGACACGGACGGGAGGACATGACGCGCTATCCAACGATCGTCGAGGACGGCTGGGTCTACGTCGGCCGCGAGGACGACCGAATCGCGATCGGCTCGGTCGCGGAGATCGTCGAAACGGTCGGCGGCCCGGCCTGGACGATCCGTTATACGGAGGCCGAGAAACAGCGCCACCCGGAGATGGACACCTCCGACGAGGGCCTGACCGTCGACGTCGTGGACATGCTCCAGACGATGACACACTCAGAGCGCTTCGTCCAGACGCTGTCGGCCCACCCCGTCGACATCGAGACGGACGATCCCGACGCGATTTCGCCGCGAACCGGCCTGTTCGTCGGGAAACTGCTGGAGAACCTCGAAAACGGGCTGGATTGACTCGGGTGTGTCGAGCCGGCTGGCGTGTGACATCGTGACGCGATCCCGGGAAACATAAACCAGCCCCGCTATAATGACCAGCATGGCTGGCGATGACATCAACCGGGGCCTCGAAGGAGTTCCCGTGGCGGCGACGCGACTGAGTTCGATCGACGGTGAGACGGGCGAACTGATCATCGGCGGGTTCGAACTGCCGGAGCTGGCGACCAACGCGACCTACGAGGAGACGCTCTATCTGCTCTTTCACGACCAGGTACCCGATAGCGAAGAGCTAGCGGCCTTCCGGACCGATCTCGCAGAGCAGCGATCGATCGGGCCGGCGGTCCACGCAGTCCTTCAGCGGGCCGCCGAGGAGGAAAAGCCCGCCATGGACGCCCTCCGGATGGGCGCGGCCGCGGCGAACCTCGGCCACGAAGATGGCGAGCCCGACGAAGACGCCAAGCGCGTGATTGCCGCGTTCCCCACGATCGTCGCGGCCTACTGGCGATATCGCCAGGGCAACGAGCCGGTCGCGCCCGATCCGGATCTGGGCCACGCCGCCAACTACCTCTACATGCTGACCGGTGAGCGCCCGGCCGAGGCTGCTGTCCGCGGCCTCGAAACCTACCTCAACACCGTCGTCGACCACGGTCTCAACGCCTCGACCTTTACCGCGAGGGTCGTCGTCTCGACCGAATCGGACGTCGTCTCGGCGGCCACCGCAGCCGTCGGAACCCTGAAAGGACCGCTCCACGGCGGCGCGCCCGGTCCCGTACTGGACATGCTGCAGGCCGTCCACGACTCGGGCGACCCCGAGGGATTCGTCCGCGAGAAACTCGACGCCGGCGAGCGACTGATGGGATTCGGCCACCGCGTCTATCGAGTTCGTGACCCCCGGGCGGCCGTCCTCTCGGCGGCGGCCGAGCAGTTCTACGCCGACGGCGGCGACAGCGACTTCTTCGAGACCGTCGTCGAGTTCGAGGATGTCGCGGTCGACCTGCTGGACGAGCACAAGCCCGGGCGGCGACTGGAGACCAACGTCGAGTTCTACACCGCGGCACTGCTGCACGGCGTCGGCGTCCCGCGTGACCTCTTCACGGCGACTTTCGGCGTCGCCCGCGTCGGCGGGTGGATGGCCCACTGTCTCGAACAACTCGAAGATAACCGCCTCATCCGACCCGAATCGAAGTACGTCGGCGAGCGTGGCCGGACGTGGACGCCCGTCGAGCAGCGGTAGATTCTCGACGCCGACCATTCGCAGCTCACTCGAAATCCGTCAGCGAGGTCTGCCCGCGCCGCCGGTCGGTTGCCGACTCTCCGTCGTCGATTTGCGCGTCGCTACTGTCACCATCACCGCCGAAGCCGTCGAGGCTGACCTGCTGGCGGTCGGTGAACGAGAGCTTCGAGACGCGGACGCCGACCTTGCGGACTCTCGCCTCCGTAAACTCGTCCAGCAGATCCATCGCGATGGCCTCGACGAGGTCGGGATCGTCGACGGGACCCGACAGCGACCGGGCGCGCGTGTTCACGTCGTACGGTGGCGTCACGATCTTGATTCCCACCGTCTGATAGAGCGCGTTCTCCCGAGTCGCCCGTTTCGCGACCGCCTCGGCGAGCGTCCGAACCCGCTCGCGGACGCGCTCGTGGTCTTCGACCGTCTCCGAGAACGCCGACTCCCGCGAGAAACTCTTGGGGTCGTCGCGTGGTGTGACCTCGCGGGCGTCCTCGCCGCGGGCGAATCGATAGATCTCCAGGCCGCGCTCGCCGAAGCGATCCGCGAGCCGATCGGGGTCGTCACTCGCGAGGTCGCCCGCGGTCTCGATGTCCATCTCTCGGAGTTCCCGGGCGGTGACTGGGCCGACGTTGTGGACGGCTTCGACGTCCATCGGCGCGAGAAAGTCCTGTACTTCGCCGGGTTCGATCACGACCAGGCCGTCGGGCTTGTCGGCGTCGCTGGCGATCTTCGCGGCCGACATCGTCGGCGCGACCCCGACGCTGGCGACGACGCCGACCTCGCGCTCGATCCGATCCTTGAGGTCGCTCGCGAAGTCCTCGACGCCGTCCCAGTCGACCTGTTCGGTGACGTCGAGGTAGGCCTCGTCGATGCTGACCTCGCGGACGACGTCGGCACTGTCTTGCAGGATCGCCTTGACCTGCTCGCTGATCGACTCGTAGTAGCCCATGTCCACGGGGCGGTAGTAGCCGGTGTCTTCGGGGCTGTCGGCGGTTGCCCGTCGCGGTAACAACTCCAGCGCCTCGGAGATGGCCATCGCGCTCTCGACGCCGTATTCGCGGGCCTCGTAGCTCGCGGTCGCGACTGCGCCGACCGTCTCGCCGTCTTCGTAGCCCATCCCGACGACGAGGGGTTCGCCTTCGAGTTCGGGCTCTCGAAGTCGCTCGCAGGCGGCGTAAAAGCAGTCCATATCGAGGTGACAGACGAGCTGGTCGGGGCGGCGGTCGGTCCCGGGCAGTCGCCCACGGCTCGGCATAGTCGATGGTTAGGCGAGCAGGCCCGTTACAGTTTCTGTCGACGTCGCCACTTCGAGACTGATAGTGGTTGCTGTAGGTCTGTTCCGGATCGATCGCACGGAGCGGTGCGATCGGACCGGTAAATCGCTACAGGAACCACTATGAAAACGAAGGCAGGGTGCCGTCCCAACGTGCCCCTGGGGTGTCCGCACCGAGAAGCGCCAGCGTGGTGGCCACCCACGCCGGCTATTCCGCGCGGTTCGATGGCGATGCCAATCAGTGACTGCGTCCCGGCAGCCACTGGAGTCCCGGACGTTCTCGACGGTCGTTCCCGTCGGGAACCCCACGGATCGAGGTTCCACCTCCAACTATGTGGTTGATACACTTAACCATGGGACAGTCTTTTCGCAGCGAGAAAAACCGCGGCGTGGCCGATCAGGCGACCGGGTCGACGAGATCTTCGAGGACCGCACGCGGATCGTCGGCCTTGGCGACGCCGCTCGCCAGGAGCACGCCTGTCGCACCCAGGTCTTCGGCGGCCGCGACGTCGTCGCCGGTCGAGATGCCCGCGCCACAGAAGACATCGACGCTCTCGTCGACGTTCGCGGCGGCGTCGACGGCGTCGGTGACGATGTCGGGGTCGGCGCTGGCGACCGAGACGTCGCCGCCGATGAGTTCCGGCGGTTCGACGGCCACGGAGTCCGGGCCGAGCGCGGCGGCGGCACCGATCTGGGCGGGGTTATTCGCACAGACGCAGGTCTCCAGTCCTGCACGCTCGGCGGCCTGGACGGAGGCGTCGATGTCCGCGAGTTTCAGGCGGTGCTCGGAGTGGTTGATGAGCGTCCCCTCCGCGCCGGCCTCCGCGACGGTCTCGGCGAGCGTGTGGCCGGTGTTGGAGCCGTAGTCGATCGGGTCGACGTGCTGGGCCCAGGTCTCGACGCCCGTCTGGGCGACGGCTTCGATGTGGGTGGCCTGCGGGGCGACGCCGACGCGGACGCCGCTGTCGTCGGCGACGTCGGCGGCTGCGGCCGCGACGTCGATCGGGTCACACGGGTAGGTCTTGAGGTTGACGAGAACGAACATTCCGTGTGAACTGACACGCGCCCGGGGAAAATAGATTTCGAGTTGCTCCTGCGGTCGGGTGTGGTACGCGATCGCGGCACGGTGATCACCCTTCTTATATATGAATCGGCCGAACGGGGAGACACATGGAGGAGACTCGATGAGTGCCGGGACGGCGACGCTGATCGCACTCGTCGCGATGATCTTCGCGCTGGGGGTCCTCGCACAGCTCCTGGCCGCCCGGCTGCAGCTCCCGAGTATCATCTTCTACATCGCCGCCGGACTGGCGCTCGGGCCGGTCTCCGAACTCCTCTTGGGGGACCCGATCCTCTCGCTGTCGACGTTCGGCGGCGCGACGACGCTGTCGGCGATCGTCGGCCTCGCCGTCGCGATCATCGTCTTCGAGGGGGCGTTCCACCTCCAGATCGAGCGCATCCGCGAGGCACCGGCAGCGACCTTCCGGCTGGTCACGCTCGGCGCGGCCATCGCTCTGGTCGGGACCGCTGTCGTCGTCAACTTCGCGTTCCCGGCCGCCGGCTGGGGGCTGTCGTTTCTGATCGGGGCCCTGCTGGTCGCGACCGGGCCGACGGTCATCACGCCGATCCTCCACGTCGTTCCCGTCCGGGACCGCGTGGCCGCCGCCCTCGAGACGGAGGGGATCGTCAACGACGTGACCGCGGCGATCATCGCCGTCGCGGTGTTCAAGGTGATCGTCATCCGGCACGATTCGACGAGCGAGTTGTTCCGCGAGATTGTCTCCCGGTTCGGACAGGGGTTGCTCGTCGGCATCGTCGTCGCCGCCGTCGTCTACTACGTGCTGCAGTACATCGACCTCTCGCCGGGCGACGCGCCGCGGAACGCCCGGGTGCTCGTTCTGGCCGGGGCGCTGGTGTCGTACGCCGGCGCGAACTTCCTGGCCGGCGAAGCCGGCGTCGCCGCGGCCGCCACCTCCGGGTTCCTGCTCGGGAACGCCGACATCCCATACGAGGAGGACATCATCGATTTCAAGGGGGATATCACGCTGCTCGTGCTGTCGTTCGTGTTCATCGCGCTCGCGGCGCTGCTGGAGATCGAGGCCCTCGCCGAGGTCGGGATCCCTGGCTTCCTGGTCGTGCTGGCGGTCGCGCTTGTGATCCGGCCGGCGCTGGTGTTTCTCTCGATGTACGGCGATCGGTTCACGACCGGTGAGAAGGTGTTCGTGAGTTTCGTCGGGCCGCGGGGGATCATCCCGGCGTCGGTGGCGACGCTCTTTGCGGTGCAGTTACAGGCCCAGGGGTCTGTCCAGGAGGCGAACATCCTCCTGGGAACGGTCTTTCTGGTCATCCTCGTGACGGCCGTCTTCGAGGGTGGTCTGGCGCGGTACATCGCGGAATACCTGGATGTGATACCAATGCGAGTCATCATCGTCGGCGGCGGGCGGGTCGGTCGTTCGCTCGCTGCACGGCTGGAAGAGCGCGGGGAGAATATCGTGATAATCGAGGAGGACGACGTCGCGGTCGAACAGGCCCGCAAGGCGGGCTACACCGTCGAGGTCGGCGACGGAACCGACACCGACGTGTTACGCTCGGCGGGCGCGGCCAACGCCAAGGTCGTCGTCGCCGCGACCGGTGACGACGACGCGAACCTGCTGGTCGCACAGCTGTCGGCGACGAAGTTCGATGTCGAGAACGTAATCGCGCGAGCGAACAACCCCGACAACGTCGAGGCCTTCGAGGACCTGGGCGTCCGGACGATCTCCTCGTCGATGGCGACCGCCTGGGCGATCGACAACCAGATCGAGCGGCCCGCACTCGCACACTGGATGACGGACGACAGTCGGGTCGGCGACGTTCAGGAGGTCGAGGTGACCAATCCCGATATCGTCGGCGAGTCCGTTCGCGAACTGGGTCCACAGTTGCCTGATACGTGCCTGATCGTGTTAGTCAGCACCGACGGCGACACCTTCGTCCCGAGTGCCGACTACACGATCTCCGAAGGTGACAAAGTCACGTTGATCGGCCGGACCGAGGCGGTTCGAGAAGGGATGGCGTTCTGTCAGAACGTAGAACAGGGCTAGTCGGCGCCCTCGCGTGGGTCGTCCTCGGCCCGCCAGGGGTTCTCGCCGCCCTGCCCGCTGGTCTTGTAGACGCCGTGCGCGGTCGCGACGTGTGTCTCGTCGGTGTCGTAGACCTCGACCTCGACGACGGCCATGTTTCCGCCGTCCCGGACGACGTCGGCCACGGCGTGGATGTCCTGGGTGACGGGCGCGAGGTAGTCCATCCGCATGTCGATCGTCGGCGCGACGTCTTCGGTGAGTGAGACGACAGCGGCTCCGCCGACGGTGTCCGCCAGCGAGTAGGTGACGCCACCGTGGCCGATCATCCGTGCGGGGTTCGAGGAGTGCTCGGCTTCGAGTTCGAGGCGGCCCTCGGCGTGACCGTCGGCTGCTTCGGTAATCTCGATCCCGAGGTGCTTGGCGAAGGGAATCTCGTTGAAGATGTCGGCGACAGTCATTGTGAGAGCGGAGTAGGGCCGCAGTCATAAGCTCCCGCGAACGCGGGACAACGGCCCGCGCGTTGTCGGCGGCCTGGCGCTCTTGTCACTCTGGCCCCTGTGGCTACCATGGACACAGCCGTCGTCTGGTTTCGTGACGACCTCCGCGTGACCGACAACCCGACGCTGGCTGACGCCGTCGCTGGCTTCGATGCCATCGTCCCCGTCTACGTCTTCGATCCGCGACGGCGCGGCGAAACTCGGTACGGAACTCAGAAGATCGGCTCCCGTCGCGCTCAGTTCCGACTCGAAAGCGTTCGTGACCTTCGATCCTCGCTTCGAGAGCGCGATGGGGATCTGTTCGTCAGGGAGGGACAGCCCGAACGGGTCCTCTCCGAGCTCGCAACGACTACCGACGCTGACGCTGTCTTCGCTCAGACGACGCCTGCCACTGAGGAACGCGAGGTCGAGCGTGCCGTCCGGGCGGCACTCCCCGAAGAGACGGGCTTCGAGACGCGGTGGACGCACACGCTCTACCATCCCGACGACCTCCCGACGCCGCCCGAGCAGATCGAGGACACGTTCACACCCTGGCGAAAGGACGTCGAGGACGCGGTGACGGTGCGAGATCTCGTCGAGGCATCTGACTCGATTCGGACGCCGGATCTCGACCCCGGCGAGATACCCACGCAGGACGAGTTGGGGTTCGACGAACCGGAGCGTGACGATCGCGCAGTACTGAATTTCGAGGGCGGCGAAACCGCCGCCAGCCGGCGACTGGAGAAGTACATCTGGGAGGGCGACCACCTCAGAGAGTACAAGCAGACCCGAAACGGGTTGCTCGGTGCGAATTACTCCGCGAAGCTCTCGCCGTGGCTGGCTGCTGGCTGTCTCTCCCCGCGGACGATCTATCGCGAAGTCGAGCGCTACGAGAGCGAGCGTGTCGCCAACGAGGACACCTACTGGCTGGTCTTCGAGTTGTTGTGGCGTGATTTCTTCCAGTTTCAGTTTCGCAAGCACGGAGCCGACTTCTTCGGCCCGGCCGGCATTCGGGACGTCGAGAAACATTGGCGACGGGATCGAGACGCGTTCGAGCGGTGGACAAACGGCCGGACTGGCGTCCCGTTCGTCGATGCCAACATGCGCGAGTTGAATCGGACGGGCTACATGTCCAACCGGGGTCGCCAGAACGTCGCCTCGTTTCTGGCCGACGCGCTCGAAATCGACTGGCAGTGGGGTGCGGCCTACTTCGAGGAGCAGCTAGTCGACTACGACGTCGCCTCGAACTGGGGTAACTGGGCCTACCAGGCCGGCGTCGGCAACGACTCGCGTGACAACCACTTCGACGTGCTCTCACAGGCCGAGTATTACGACAGCGAGGCGACCTACGTCACGACGTGGCTGCCGGAACTGGCCGAACTACCGCCAGAGTACGCCCACCGCCCCTGGCGGCTGGACGGGGGCCAACAGGCCGAGTACGGCGTCGAACTCGGTCTCGACTACCCGCGGCCGATGATCGACGTCGAGCGGCGATACGAGGAGTTAGACAACTAAGCTACTGCGGCAACTTGAACTCGATCGCCGCACCCTGACCGAACCCGACGCACTCCGTCGCCAGGCCCAACTCGGCGTCGCGCTTGTTCATCTCGTGGATCAGCGTCACGGGCAAGCGCGCACCTGAGGCCCCGAGCGGGTGGCCGATTGCGATCGCGCCGCCGTTGACGTTGTAGATTTCGTCGTCGAAGCCCAGTTCGTCCTTGCAATAGAGACACTGGGAGGAGAACGCTTCGTTCAACTCTACGAGGTCGTAGTCGTCGGTATCCCGGCCGGTACGCTCACAGAGCTTGCGGACTGCGGGTACCGGGCCGATACCCATCACCGTGGGATCGACGCCCGCGACCATGTGGTTGCCGACTTCCGCGAGGATGTCCAGATCGTTGTCCTCCGCGAACGACTTCGAGGTGAGCATCGTCCCCGCCGCGCCGTCGCTGACCTGCGAGGCGTTGCCGGGCGTGACCGACCCATCCGACTTGAACACCGTGGGGAGGGAGGCCATCTTCTCCAGGCTGGTGTCGTAGCGGATGCCCTCGTCCCGCTCGACTGTCTGTTCGCCCGTGTCGATCGGGACGATCTCGTCCTCGAAGCGGCCCGACTCGGTTGCCTCGGCCGCGCGCTCGTGGCTCCGCAGCGCGTACTCGTCCTGGGCCTCCCGGGAAACACCGTGCTCTTCGGCGACCTTCTCTGCTGTCATCCCCATCGAGAGTTCCCCGATGTTGTACATCTGGGCCAGCCGCGGGTGGACGTTGTGGGTGTTTGCGTCCATTTTCACACGACTCATCGACTCCATCCCGCCCGCGATGACGCAGTCCCGTTGCCCGGCGGCGATCGCGTCCGCGCCGCGCATGATGGCTTCGGCCGAGGAGGCACACCAGCGATTGATTGTCGTCGCCGGGACCGCTTCACCGAGGTCGGACATGAGCGCGATGACCCGCGCCACGTTGTTCCCCTGCTCGTCGCGTTGCTGTGCACAGCCCCACAGCAGGTCGTCGACGGCCTCGCTGTCGAGGCCAGTCTCGGCGAGCATCTCGTTGATCAACGGCACCGAGAAGTCCTCGCTTCGGGTGTCGGCGTAGACGCCGTCCTCTTTGCCCTGCGGGGTTCGAACCGCCTGCACGACGACCGGTGTCTGGTCTGTCATGATCGATCACTCGGTTGCGATCCTGTTAACGGTTGTCCAACTGGTAGTGGGTTGTTCAGCGATGATTCCACGATGCGTGGTCGTGGCGGGTACACTTCGGGCCACTTATTATCGGCGCGGAACAAGGATTTGGGGAATGAGCAACGCGGCACGCGACGTCATCGAGTTTATGTTAACTGCGTCGGCCTACACGGACAATCGAGATCTCGACCCGGACGACCTTCCGCCGGCCTATCGCGCGGTCTTCTGGGTCGACGGGACGATCGAGCGCCCGCTGACACCGACCGTCGAGACTGCACGGGAAGCCACCGGTGTCGAGCGGCCCTGGGACGCCATCTCCGGGCTGATGTTCACCGACCACGACGAGTTCGACGGCGCGCTCAGCTTCACCGACGACGACATGGCCGAAGAGTGGTTCCTCGATCGCGTCGACGCCAAGGACCTTGCGAACAACCCCGTCCTCGCAGCTGCATACGAGGACGAATTCGACGACCTGAGCTACGAACAGGCCCGCGAGGACAACCGGCCGATCCGGGCCGATCGTGTCTGGATCGATTCGATGCTCGAGGAGTACTTCGCCGACGAGGAAGAAGAGGAGATGCTCGACCTCGTCGACGTCCGGGCCCCCGAGGAAGTCGAGATAACTCTCGCTGACCTCGTCCTCACTCACGACCAGGAAGACGAGATCAACAAGCTCGTCAAGGCCATCGAGCACCGGGACTACCTCGCCCAGATCGGCCTCCGTGAGATCGGAAAGCTCCTCTTTGTGGGGCCGCCGGGCACCGGGAAGACCTCTATCGCTCGCGCACTCGCGCACGATCTCGACCTGCCGTTCGTCGAAGTCAAGCTCTCGATGATCACCTCCCAGTACCTGGGTGAGACGGCCAAAAACGTCGAGAAGGTCTTCGAGGTGGCAAAGCGACTCTCGCCCTGTATCCTGTTCATGGACGAGTTCGACTTCGTCGCCAAGACCCGCGCGAGCGACGAGCACGCCGCGATCAAGCGCGCCGTGAACACGCTCCTGAAGTCGATCGACGAAGTGAGCCTCATCGAAGACGAGGTGCTGCTGATCGGCGCGACCAACCACCCCGACCAGCTCGACGCCGCGGCGTGGCGGCGCTTCGACGAGATCGTCAACTTCCCCAAGCCGGATAGCGGGATGCGTGCGGACATCCTCCGGCTGGTCACTCGCGAGATGGAGATCGTCGACTTCGAGCCCGAGAAGCTCGCGGAGATGACCGAAGGACTCACCGGCAGCGACCTCCGGCTCGTCCTCCGGGAGGCCGTGCTGGACGCGCTCACCGAGGAGCGCACCACTCTCACGCAGCAGGACCTCGAAGACGCCATCGCCAACTTCGAGGAACGGGACAATCTGAAGAACCTCGATATGATCGAGGGCGATCACGACGCGCTCGTGGCCGGCGGGACGCCCGGTGGCGACGGACACGACCACGAGCACGAACACTGATCGAATACTGGTCTCTGCGGTGGCGCGCGCTGGCTCGACCTCGTGTCGAGCCGACATTGTGCGAGGTCTTCGCGAGTACAACGAGCGAAGGAGCGACGCGACCCCGAGCGAGTCGAGGGCTTTCCTGAGTTGCTGTTCGCGATAGAGTCTCTGTTTCCTAGCCAGCGAGTCACGGACGATTCTGCAAACCAGCGGGGACAGAGACGAAATCCGCTGCTGTCGTAATCTCCGACCATTGAAGACCTGTCGCCACTTCTGTGTAGTCGATGGAGGTAACGCTGCTCGGAACGGGGGACACCACTGGCACACCAACGGTGGGCTGTGACTGTGACACCTGTGAGCGCGCCCGGGAACTGGGCGTCGAACGCAGCCGCTTCTCGGTTCACGTCCGCTCCACCACGGGCGAGACACTGTTACTCGACGCCAGCCCGGACTTTCGCTATCAGTTCCTTCGCGAAGATTTCGACCCGCCTGACGCGGCGCTGATCAGCCACGTTCACTTCGACCATCTCGACGGCCTCGGGAACGTCTATCGGCTCACCCGCGACATGCCACTGTACGCCGCCGACGAGACCGATCCCGAGACGGGCGAGAGCGTCGCCCAGACTGTCCGCCGCCGGTACGACTACCTCGACGCGGTCGAGGTCCGTCCACAGTCACCCTTCGAGACGTTCGAGACCTGCGGCCTCGAAGTCACACTCGTTCCGGTCGATCACCCGCCGCTCGTGTGCTACGGCCTGCTCGTCGAAGATCCCGAGACTGGCGGGCGACTCGCGCTCAGTGGCGACACGAGCTTCGCGATCCCCGGGCGCTCCCAGGAGGTGCTCTCCGACGCCGATCTGTTGCTCGCAGATGGAATCGTGCCCGCCGAGAACTGCGAGTACCACCCGCTTGGCGGCCGCCACGAGGACGACGACGGTGTTCCGCGGACGTTCGGCGACAAGCACATGACGATCGAGGGGGCGCGACAACTGGGCGAGCGCCTCGACGCCACTGAGACGCGGCTGGTCCACCTCTCACACTACATTCCGGCCGAGCAGGCCTTCGCCGAGGATATGGCCGTCGATGGCGAGCGCTTCGAGTTGTGAGTGGGTGCGGAAGGTCGATACCAGTAGGTACAGGTAACCCCAGAAAAAACCGCAGGGCATGGACGAGAGCGATGTCGAAAACAGAGATATTCTCGCAGCCGTCGGCGCGGTCGTCATCGCCATCGGTGTGATGACGGCGTTCGATCTCGCCCGCGGGGCAGCAATCGCGTGGGTACTCAACGTCGGTGTCGCGGCAGTGATCGGCCTGTTCGTCTTCTCGGCCCGCGCGGCGGCCTAACCGAATCGATCGAGGCCCGCTTGTCGGCGTTTGAAGCCGCCCGGTTCGCGAACCCACGCGCTCGACGCGTCCCGCTCGGCGGCTGGATCGACCTCGGGAGACTCGGCTGCCTCGTAGCCCCCACAGTCAGGCCCACACTCGGCGACTGGCTCGACGACGTGTTCGTGCCAGTCACAGTACGGCAGCGTCGCAGACCGACCATCCGCATCGGGCGCGCAGTTGGCACATCCGGGAAGTTCCGCAGGTCGCCACCCCTTCCCGTAGGTGCGCTCGGCGAGTCGCCGCCGCGCCTGTCGTTTTTCGGCCACACTCACCAGTTCGATCTCCGTCCGGCCCGGGTGTTCGGCGACGATCTCGGCACTCCCCGCGCCAGCGTCGAGCGACGTCGGTTCGCGGACGACTTCCCGCTCGCCCGCGTCGGGATCGAAGCGCCAGACGCCGACTGCGTCTGGAATTCGGTTCAGGTGCGCGCCAGTGACGTAGGTGGTCGTCGCCAGCACGACCGCGTCGAACAGCCCCAGCGCGACGTCCCGACGCAGTTGCGAGTACAGATCACCCGGCCGATCCAGGTCGGGCTTGTTCTCGATCCCAAGGAGTCGATCGAACCACACCTCGGGGTAGCGCGCCGTCTGGCGGACGTAGCTCCGGCCGCCGCGACGCTCGCGCTCGAAGAAACCGATCTCGACGCAGTGGTCGACCAGCGACTGGGCCCGTTCCGGGCGCATGCCGTCGAACACCGCACGGACGTCCCGCGCCCGGCCGACGCCGACGTCGGCCGCGATGGCGCGGTCGGGAATCGTCTCGCTCGTGATCGCTGCCCGAGATTCGAAGTCCGGACCGGGTTCGAGGACGACCGTGTCGGCGATTCGCCGGCCGTGGACGTGCGCTCCGAGCTGGCGACTCACGACACGGTCCGGCGTCTCCAGCACGTCGCACAATGCCAGCTCGAAGCCGTACTCTCGCACGACATGAACAAGGGGGAGAACGGGCAAAAGCGTCTCGCCCATCGAGACATCAGTAGACGTCTCTCACTTTACCGGACGAGCGCGACGCCCAGCAGCGGCGCGACCGCGCCGAGCAACACGGGGTAGGTCGCGACCGCGAACGGGGCGATCAGAGCCAGCACCACCACCGCCGAAACGGCGGCCACGCTGTCGACACTCGCCTGGGGATCGGGGGCCGGGACGTCTATCGCGGAGTCGGATTCTCGCATACTATCTCACCTACCTGGATAGACGGTTCCTACCACATTAAGTATAATCTGAATGATATTAAAGCAAGCCGGGGGATCGCAGTCGAGTGCTGAAACGCGTTTGAGCGAGCACGGACGCGAGCGACAGGGAGAGTCGACAGAATCAGCAACCGGTCGAGCCAGCACACTCGACACGGTGAGTGTCGACGATCCGGAGGTCGCCGTCGAGCGTGACCGTGAGTTGCTCTTCGGCGAGGGGAATCGAGATCTGAATCCGCCAGGGGTCGCTCGACTCGACCTCGACGTACTGGTCGTCGACACACCACGGCAGCGTCCAGTAGGGCCGATCGGTGAGGTCGATCCCGTGATCGTCGTAGAAAGCCGTCACCGGGGCTTTATCGAGGAGTGCAAGTCCCACGGACGAACAGAGGTCGTGGCGACAGCGTTCGCAGACGTGCTCAGCCCGGACTTCGACGTCGAGACAGCACGCGCCCTCGCGGGTGATCTCGGTGTGGATTCGCCCCGAGCATTCGGGACAGACGCCGTCGACGGCCAGACAGTAGAGATGGCGGACGCGCTCGTCGAAGGCCCGGGCGATCTCGTCTTCGGTTCGGTCCTCGATCCCACCCGGCGGGAAGCCGTACTTGCCGTGGGCCTTCCCGCAATCCTGGCAGGCGATCGAGAGCTGTTCGTCGGCGTATTCGGCGGCCAGAGGACCGCCGCATCGAGTACAGGCCCCGTCGACGGTGAATGGACCGAGCTCGGGTGATCGAGTGTACGTCCCGGCTCGCAGGGCTCGAATCACCTGTCCGCCGGTGTGGCTCAGGTCGTATCCCTCCTCGGTCTTGACGACGAACTGGTCGGTGAGTTGCTGGAGGTGGTAGTTGAACTGGGCGCTGTCGTCCATCTCGATCTGCTCGAACAGCTCCGAGAAGCGAACCGGCTTCTCCTCGAACTCCCAGAGGGCTTCGAGGATGTCCAGCCGGGTCTCGTTGGCGATGACCGAGAAGGCCTCGGCCGGCTCGACGGCGGCGTCGCCAGTCTGGTCGCTGATCCCGCTCATACCTGTTCATGATTGCCCACCATCAAAAGCGTTCACTGAAATCCGCTTTTATTACCCATCTGTCACGATGGCAGTACACCTTTGTGGGTGCTGTCCGACCGGCTACTATGCTCGACGTAGCGCTGGCGACGGTCTCCGTCGACTCGATTCTCGAATCGTTTCTCGCCGACGTCGAGAGTGCGATACCCAGGCTCATCTCGGGGCTGATCTTCCTTGTCGTCGCCTTCGTGGGTATCAAGCTCGTCACGACGATTCTGCGGGCGGCGCTCGGTCGCGTCTACAGCGGCGACCAGCAACTCGTCGCGGATCTGTTCGTACTGGTCGTCTCGATTTTCCTGTGGTTCGGAGCCGGACTCACTCTCTTGAGCATCCTCGGGATGGGGCAGATCGCCGCCAGCCTCGGGACTGCCGCCGGTTTCATCGCGCTGGGTATCTCCTACGCGCTCTCGAACATGATCGCCGACACCGTCGCCGGGGTCTACCTGCTGCGTGATCCGGACTTCAACCCCGGCGACACCGTGACGACTGACTCGATCACCGGCACAGTAGAATCGATCGGCCTGCGCAAGAGCCGCCTCAGACTCGACGATGGCGACCTGGTCGTCCTCGCCAATCGCACCGTCGAATCGAAGTGGACGTGGAAGGAGACTCCGGGGGAGTGACCGACACGATGACCCCTTCGGGGAACTCGTAAACAGTAGGTTTATCACTCGCACGGGGCCAAGTCCGAGCAAGATTACTTTCGAGATGACATCGAACAATCAACCGGAGGTGAACATCGGACTCGTCGGCCACGTCGACCACGGGAAGACGACCCTGGTCGAGGCCCTCTCAGGAGAGTGGACGGACCAGCACTCCGAGGAGCTCAAACGCGGAATCTCCATCCGTCTGGGCTACGCCGACGCGACGTTCCGAAAGTGCCCCGAATGCGACGATCAGGCCGCTTACACAGTCGCCGAAGAGTGCGAGGAGCACGGCGTCGAGACCGAGCACCTGCGCACGGTTTCCTTTGTCGACGCGCCGGGCCACGAGACGCTGATGGCGACGATGCTCTCTGGCGCGGCGATCATGGACGGCGCAGTGCTCGTGATCTCTGCGACCGAGGACGTGCCACAGGCTCAGACCGAAGAGCACCTGATGGCCCTCGATATCATCGGGATCGAGAACATCGTCATCGCCCAGAACAAGGTCGATCTGGTCGACGCCGAGCAGGCGCGCGAGAACTACCAGCAGATCAAAGACTTCGTGGAGGGCACGGTCGCCGAAGACGCGCCGATCGTGCCGATCAGTGCCCAGGCCGGCGCGAACGTCGACCTCCTGATCGAGACCGTCGAGGAGACGATTCCGACGCCCGAGCGCGACTCTGACGCCGAGGCCGAGATGCTCGTCGCCCGGAGCTTCGACATCAATCGCCCCGGAACCACGTGGGAGTCGCTTTTGGGTGGCGTGCTCGGCGGCAGTCTCTCGCAGGGCAAACTCGAACCCGACGACGAGATCGAACTCCGCCCGGGCCGCGAGGTCGAGGAAGGCGGCCAGACCGAGTGGGAACCCGTCACGACGACGATCCGCTCGCTGCAGGCTGGCGGCCAGTCCGTCGACGAAGCCACCCCTGGTGGATTGCTCGGCGTGGGTACCGGTCTCGACCCGTCGTTGACGAAAGGCGACGGCCTGGCCGGACAGATCGCCGGGCCGCCCGGGTCGCTGCCGCCCGTCCACCAGCAGTTCACGATGGACGTCCAGCTGCTCGAACGGATCGTCGGCGACGAGGCAGAGGAGGTCGAGTCCATCTCGACCAACGAGCCGCTGATGCTCACGGTCGGGACGGCGACGACGGTCGGCACCGTGACGAGCGCTCGCGGCGGCGAGGCCGAAGTCGCGCTCAAGCGACCGGTCTGCGCGCGAGAAGGGTCGAAGATCGCGATCAATCGTCGCGTCGGCACACGCTGGCGGCTGATCGGAATCGGAACGCTGCGGTAATGACAGTCGTGCTCGACACCAACGCGCTGATGATGCCCGTCGAATGTGACGTCCGCGTCTTCGAGGAACTCGATCGCCTGCTCGGGGCCGCCGACTGCGTGGTCCCGCAGGCCGTCCTCGACGAACTGGACAAGCTCGCCGGCGGTGCGAGCGAGGAGGCGACCGCCGCGAGCGTCGGCCGGGATCTGGCCGACCGCTGTGCTGTCGTCGAGGCCGCTGCCGAGTACGCGGACGACGCGGTGCTGGAGATCGCCCAGCGCGACGGCGTCGAGTACGCCGTGACGAACGACGCGCCCCTGAAAGAACGCCTGCTCGACGCCGGCGTTCCCGTAATTAGTTTACGGGGCCGACACAAACTCGATATCACTCAACTATAACAATGTACAAACGTGTACGGATTCGCGACACGGTCGAGGTGCCACCGGCGTTCCTCGCAGACGTGTCCCCAGACCTGGTGAAGAAACTGCTGCAAGACAAACTCGAAGGCCGCATGGACGAAGACGTCGGTTCGGTCGTCTCGGTCATCGAAGTCCACGACATCGGTGAAGGTGCGGTCCTCCCGAACAGACCGGGCGTCTACTACGAGGCCGAGTTCGACGCGCTCACCTTCGATCCCCAGATGCAGGAGATCGTCGACGGCGAGGTCGTCGAAGTGGTCAACTTCGGTGCCTTCGTGGGTATCGGTCCCGTCGACGGCCTGTTGCACGTCTCCCAGATTTCCGACGAGTATCTGGCATACGACGAGGAAGGCCAGATGCTCGCCTCGCGGGATTCGAATCGTACCCTCGGCGTCGGCGACGCCGTCCGGGCCCGGATCGTCACCAAGTCCATCGACGAACGCAACCCTCGAGATTCGAAGATCGGTCTCACCGCGAAGCAGGTCGGCCTGGGCAAGCACGGCTGGCTCGAAGAGGAACGCAAGAAGCGCGAGGCCCAAGCAGGTGAGAGCTGATGGCTGATCGGCTGGTCTGTCGGGAATGCCACAGCGTTCAGGATTCAGCTATCACCGAGGACGACGCCTGTGAAGCGTGTGGTTCGACCTCTCTCACCGAGGACTGGGCTGGTTACGTCATCATCGCCCATCCCGAGACCTCCGAGATCGCCGCCGAGATGGAGGTCACCGAACCCGGCAAGTACGCGCTGAAAGTCCGCTAACGTGCCCGGGGACGACGTCGTTCTCGAACTGCCCGCGGCGCTGCGGAGCGAGTTGAAAGAGCCGCTCGGCCCGATCTACACCGACACCGAAGCACTTCTCGCGGCGGCCACGCGTCCAATCGTCGCCGTCGGCGATATCGTGACCTACCATTTGCTCGCGGCCGGACACACGCCGGCGGTCGCGCTCGTCGACGAGCGTACCAAGCGCACGGACGTCGAGGACGACGTTCGCGAGGCGGTCGTCGACGAATCGCCGTTCGAGCAGACCGTCGCCGTCGAGAATCCGCCGGGGACGCTGACCGACGCGCTATTGACGGCCCTACAGTCGGCACTGGGGCGCGAACCCGCCGCGACGACGTTGATCGTCGTCGAGGGCGAGGAGGATCTGGCGGCGCTGCCGGCGGTGCTGGCCGTTGTAGAGGGCGCGAGCGTCGTCTACGGCCAGCCCGACGAGGGGATGGTCCTCGTCACTGCCGACGAGGCCGCGCGCGAGCGGGTGCGGTCTCTCATCGAGCGGATGGACGGGTCTCACCGGCCGGTTCTCGATGCGCTCGAAGGATGAGCTGCGTTCCTCACGGACTCTACCGGACCACGGCGATATACCTGGTCAGCGAGCGGTGGACTCGTCGTTCGAAGGTCGCGTCGACTACCCAGCCGCTTTCTTCTGCCGTCTCAGCCCAGGATCGGTCACCGACCACGACAGCCTGTGAAGCTACCCGTCGTGCTTCCGCGAGTGCGTCGGCGACGAGGTCCTCGAGGTCGCCTTCGATCTTCGACTGGCGGCCGTAGGGCGCGTCGAAGACGACGCCATCGACGCTGTCGTCGGCGATGGGGATGTGACTCGCGTCACCGCGGTAGACGTGCCAGTCGCCGTCGAGCAACTCCCGGAGGTTCTGGCGTGTACCCCGAACCATCTTCGTCTGGGCGTCGCCGCCGATGGGCGTCGCGCCGACGCGACCCGCCTCCAGTAAGATCCCGCCGGTGCCACACATCGGATCGAGGATCGTCGTTTTGGGCTCGGCACCGGCGAGGTTCACCAGGGCGCGAGCCAGTTGCGGAGACATACTGCCCGGCTGGAAGAAGGGCCGGTCGGTGGGCTGGCGGTCGGCGAACGCGCGGTCGGTCTCGACGGTGAGCCAACCGAGTGCGGCCACGCCGTTCTCGCCCGGGTCGGCCGCGCTCGCGTCGTCGGTGTTCGAAAAGAGCGCCTGCAAGACGTGATCTGGGTCGTCGAGATCGACGGTGAATCCGCGGTCGACCAGGACCTGACCGAGGGCGCGCTCGGCGGCCTGCGTGTCGACGTCAGTCGTTCCGCGAACGTCACGCGCACGGACGGCGACGGACCCTGCACGATCCAGGGTAGCCGCGTCGAGCAGCGCGACGGCGCTGTCGACCGTCGCGCCCGTGGTCCCGAGGAGGTCGCTCGCCCGGTGGGCGAACGCGAGCGTCTCGAAACCGTCGCCGAGTCCCCGGGCAGTCGCCAGCCCCGCAGCGATCGGGGTGACGTCACTCGCGGCCGTCGCCGCTTCGGCGATGGCGAACCGATCATCCTGGCCGGCGAGTTCGAGGAGGTACACGTTCGGTGGACGACCCGGCACGTTCATAAACGGCGCGATACGGCCGATATCGATCGATTCGCCGGGGTAAGATCGACAGTCTTTATAAATCTTAAATACCAACCTTTATAGTACTTAAATACGACTGTTAGCCCGAGACATGGTTGACCCCAAGGAAACCATCAACATCGAAAACGTCGTCGCCTCGACGGGCATCGGCCAGGAACTCGATCTGCAGAGCGTGGCCATGGACCTGGAGGGGGCGGATTACGATCCCGAGCAGTTCCCGGGGCTGGTCTACCGGACCCAGGAACCCAAATCCGCGGCGCTGATCTTCCGATCCGGCAAGATCGTCTGTACAGGTGCAAAGAGTACGGACGACGTCCACGAGAGCCTGCGGATCGTCTTCGACAAGCTGCGCGACCTGCAGATCCAGGTCGACGAGGATCCCGAGATCGTCGTCCAGAACATCGTCACCTCTGCGGATCTGGGACGGAATCTCAACCTCAACGCCATCGCGATCGGGCTCGGCCTCGAAAACATCGAGTACGAGCCCGAGCAGTTCCCCGGTCTCGTCTATCGTCTCGACGACCCGGACGTCGTTGCCCTGCTCTTTGGATCGGGCAAGCTCGTCATCACCGGCGGCAAGAAGCCCGAGGACGCCGAGGAAGCGGTCGACAAGATCGTCTCCCGGCTCGAAGAACTCGGCCTGCTCGACTGATAGTGATTACTGTAGCGATTTACCACTACGACCGCCCGGCTCCGGGCGGTCGATGTGGAACAGACCTACAGTAATCACTTTGAGCACCTCGCTCGCTGGCTCGAACAACAGCGTACAAATCACTCCCGTCCGAAGCGCAGGTATGTGGGCTCTCGCGTCTTCGTCGCTCGTCGCTTCGGGCGTTTCGACACCGATCTTGCAGAGTGGCCTCGCTGGCGGCGGCGTCGTCCCGCTCATCGTCACGTTCGTCGTTGCCTGGGTGTTCTACGCCGTGACGCTGCACCTGGCGGCCACGTTCTTCATCGGTGAGGTCCCGAGTCAGAAGGCCGCGACGGTCGCGCCCGCGCCGGCGCTCGTCTCGATCCTGCTCGGGCAGTACGGCCGCGAGAGCGTCGCGTTCATCTCCGAGGAACTCGGCGTGTTGATCGTTCTTCTGGCGACGCTGCTCGCGGACGCGCTGGCGATCTCGCGCGTCTACGATCTCGCCCCCAAGCCGACGGCCGTGTTGACGCTGTTGCACTTCGCTTTCGCGACTGCCATGGGAATCGCGCTCGCGAATCTGTTCGGGCTGTTGTAAGTCGCGTTCTGTCGGCCGAATGTCCGTTTCGATCACAGTGGTCCGGACATCCGATCCCCTCCGAAAGTTCAACAGGAGATATATTTTTGTTGGTACTGTCCATTGCTAGCGCGTGGTCACACTGTACGTCTCCCCGAACGGTGACGACGCAAACACAGGGGATGAACAGGATCCGCTGGCGACGATCCAGACTGCGTTCGAACAGGCCGACCCCGGCGACACTATCGAACTCGAACCCGGCGAGTATCGCGAGGAAGTGTGGACAACCAGTGACGGGAACCCCGACGAGCCGATCACGCTCACAGGCCCGACAGACGCAGTCATCAGCCCGCCAGCGGGGGCTTCTCACGCGTTGCGGATCGCCCACAGTCACGTTCACGTCCGTGGAATGACTATCGACGGGCTCCTTGAGCCCGACCGAAAGTATCAGGACTACGATGCCTGGGTCGACCGGTGCGTGTTCATTACGCCGGTGAGTCGATACGACCAGGAGACGGGTGAGGGACCCGAGTACCTCTACGACGTCGTCCTCGAACCCTCTCGGATGGGCAACTGCGCGAGGGCGATGGTCCAGACCCAGCGGATCCGTGATAGCTCCATCGGCAACTTCGAGGTCATCGGCCCGGCGGGGATGCAGTTCGACCGGCGGGTTGACAACCACGAGATCGGTCACGTCCGGGAGATCGTCTATGTCGGGAGCCCCGAGACGCATCGGGGCGAACCGTACTACAAGTACGACACGCTCGACCGGAGTCAGAACGTTCGAATCCACCACATCGACAACAGCGCCGGGTACCGCCACAACGAACTCGTCGACGTGAAGCTCGGTAGTTCGAACGTCACGATCGAACACTGCACGACGCGCAACGCTGGCCACAACACGGAGGGCGAGGTCAACGCGGCCCTCGATCTGAAGGGCAATGACTGTCTCGTCCGGTGGAACGACATCGGCGACTCGCCACTCCCGATCAGTTTTGGGGCCTGGGCACCCTCGGATGATGTCGACGGCGGTGCCTGGAGCCAGAACAACGAAATCATCGAGAACTACGTCCACGGGTTCGCGGCGAGTCCATACCGGATGCGAAACGGGGGCGACGTCGGCCCGGTTTCCTTCGACGAGCAGACGTTCTGTGGCAACCAGATCGAGCGCGGTTCCCCTCCCCTCGATCCGTGGGTCTTCGAGTCGAACGGGTACGACGGGACCGTCGTAGACAAACGAGGCCAGACCGAGGTGACCATCGATGTCGGGGCGGGGCCCAATGGCCACGCCCTCGATCCGCCGGCCGTGATCGTCGATCGGGGGACGACGGTCACCTGGGAGTGGATCGGCGACGGGGAACACTACATCGTCCGGCAGGAACGGGTCGAAGACGACCCCAGCACCGTCCCGGATCCCCGAGCAGCACCGTACTCGGAGTCGAAGACGCTCGACCACATTGGAGTCTACCGCTACGCGTGTTACGCCCATCACGACGAGGGGATGCGAGGGTCGGTCGTCGTCCGAGACGACGAGCAGCGGTGGGACTTCACGCGGGACGGGTGTAGTGACCTGACACTGAGCGCAACGGGAGAGACGATCGGGGTTGGTGGCCAGGGTGAACTCACGATCTCGGCCGCGTACACCAACCAGATTGCGATCCGCCAACTCTGGACAGACTGGGACGTCACGAGTGACGCTGGGAACGACGTCAGTGATAATCGGGTCGGAGAAGACGGAACGTACGAACTCGCCTGGGACAGCAACCAGACATCGACGTCACCATCGATTACTGTCACACCTCCAGAGAGATACGTCGGTGGTGAGTACATACTGGCGATTACGGCGACGAACTCCTACGGGGACGAAGAGAAAATCACAGTCTCACTTATTATCGAGTGATCTCCCCGGAAGGGCACTATGGCCCGTTCACTCGACGAGACGCTCGATCTCGGTCACGAGCACGTCGCTCGCACCCACGTCCTTGAGAGAGTTGATCGTCTCGAAGACGTCGCTATCGTCGACGACGGCGTGAACCGCCACGTCCTCTTTCCCGGCGATATCCATCACCGTCGGCCCGCCCATCCCGGGCAACACGTCTTTCACATCGTCCAGCGCCTCTTCGGGAACGTTCATCATCAGGTAGCGTTTCCCGTCGGCCGCGAGCACCGACGCGAGGGCGGTCTCGATCTGCTGGACTTTCTCGTCGTCGACGACGTCCTCGCGAGCGAACAGCCGGACGGACGATTCGAGCACGTCCGCGACGATCTCCAGGCGGTTCATCCGCAGCGTGGTCCCGGTCGAGGTGATGTCGACGATGGCGTCGGCGATGTCGACGTGCGGTGTCAACTCAGTTGCGCCCGACACCTCCGCGATGTCGACCTCGACGTCCCAGTCGGCGAAAAAGTCGCGCGTGACGTTCGGGAACTCCGTGGCGACGGTGCCGCCGTCGAGATCTGCCACCGACTCGATGTCGCCGTCCTCGGGCGCAGCCAGTACGAGCTTACAGCGGCCGAACTCCAGGTCGAGCAGGTCGATCAGATCGCCGGTCGCGGATTCCTCGACCTGATCTAATCCCGTGATGCCGACGTCGGCGGCTCCATCCGAGACGTACTCGGGGATGTCGGCGGCGCGGGCGAACAGCACGGTGACGTCTGGATCGACGGTCTCGGCGTAGAGCTTGCGGTCGGCCCCGTCGACGACGTGCAAGCCCGCACGTTCCAGCAGGTCGACGCTCGGCTCGTGGAGGCGGCCCTTGTTGGGCAGGGCGATGCGCATAGTCGAAGGTAGTTCCGGGCGGGGAATTGCTTTTCCCTCTGCTGGCGGCCGGCCAGGTCGGCCCGTCCCTCAGCGTTCGGGTAATACCAGATAGATCAGCCCCGCGAGCGCGGTCAGCCCCGCCAGCAGGTAGAACGCACCGTCGAAGACGTTCCAGTCGGCCATGAGGCCCACGAGCACGGAGCCGAACGAGCCGACGACGAAAAACGAGGTCCGCAGCAGGCCCCAGGCGGTCCCCTCGACGTCGTCGGGCAGTACGTCGACGATGTAGGCGTTCGACAGCGGCCCGGAACTCATCCGAAAGCCGATCACGAACGAGGCCACGCCGAGCGCTACGGGCCCGGAGAGCAGCGGGAGTGCGACCAGCGGAACGACGCTCACGAACGCGACGCCGGCGAGCACGCGCGGCGTCCCGTAGCGATCCGCGAGCGCGCCGGTGGTCGTCTGGGCCAGCGCCCCGCCGACGAACAGCAGACTCAACAGACCACCGGCAAGCCCCTGGGAGAGTCCTTTCTGCTCGAAGAGATACGTCGTCAAAAAGGCCGTCACGCCCTGGAAGCCAAAGAGCATGAGCGTCGCGCCGGCGACGGCGAGCAGGAGTCTCCGATCCCGAAATCCAGCGACCGACGCCCGGAGGTCCGGGAGGAGCGAGCGATCGGTTCGGGCGGTCGGACGCGCCGGCACGATCCACCAGAGACCGATCGCGACCACCAGGAAGATCGGTGCGGCCCCGGCCAGTGCGATCCGCCAGCCGACGCTGCCGATCGCCAGCGCCGCGAGAAACGGGAGCAACGCTGCGCCCGCGCTCCCGGCCGCCAGCACCGTCCCGAAGGCGACGCCCTCCCGGTCGGCGAAACACCGTGAGAGCACCGTCCCGCGAGTCGGCCCATAGAGACCGGTTCCGAGCCCAAACACGACCGTCGCGACCAGAAAGAGCGAGAAGACGGGGGCGAAACTGTAGGCCAGGAGACCGAGCGCCGAGAGCAGCATCGAGCCGACGAGCAGGACCCGCTCGCCGACGCGGTCGATGAATACACCAGTCGGAAACTGCATCCCGGCGTAGGCGAGCCACAAGATCGTCACGGCCACGCCCGCGGTCGCGTTCGAGATAGCGTACTCCGTGCGGATGGTCGGCAGGATCGCCGGGATCACGAAGCGCATCCCGAGCACGAGAAACCAGCCGGCCGCGACCGTTCCCAGAAGACGGCTCCGGGATTGGTTCACTGCTACGAGCACCTCACGGATGCGGGTCGCGACGGCCATCGACGGTGCTATCGGGCGGATGGAAAAGACGGTGACGACATCGATCCAGACCCGAACGGTCAAACCGCCCGCGTGTGAATCCCGGGCCATGAGTGACCTCCTCGTCTCGGGTGGGCGCGTCCTCCGACCCGATCTGACGATCGAGCGCGCGGACGTACTGATCGATCAGGACAGCGGCACAATCCAAGCAGTTGGTGACGAGGCCCGTAGCGCCGCACCAGCGGACGAACTCGACGCCGGTGGCGACCTCGTGATCCCGGGGCTGGTCAACGCACACACGCACGTCGCGATGACGCTCCTCCGGGGATACGCCGACGACAAGCCGCTCGATGCATGGCTTCAGGAAGACATCTGGCCGGTCGAGGCCGAATTCACTCCCGAGGACGTCCGGGCCGGCGCGGAACTGGGGATCGTCGAGATGATCAAGTCGGGGACGACGGCGTTCTCGGACATGTACTTCCACGTCCCCGAGATCGCGGCTGCCGTCGAAGACGCGGGTGTCCGTGCGGTCCTCGGCCACACTGCGGTCACCGTCGCGAAAGACGATGGGGGCGCGCGGGCAGACATGCAGGAGAGCCTTGACGTCGCGCTCGAACTCGACGGCGCGGCCGACGGCCGGATCACGACGACCTTCCAGCCCCACAGTCTGACCACCGTCGGTGAGGAGTACCTCCGTGAGTTCGTCCCGAAAGCCCGCGAGGAAGGCCTGCCGATCCACTTCCACGCCAACGAGACCGAAGACGAGGTCGATCCGCTCGTCGAGGAACACGACGAGCGCCCGCTCGAATACGCAGACGGCCTCGATCTTCTCGGCCCGGATACCTTTGTCGCCCACGGCGTTCACGTCGACGAGAGCGAGATCGAGTTGCTCGCCGAGACCGGGACCGGCGTCGTCCACTGCCCGGCCTCGAACATGAAACTCGCCAGCGGGATGGCCCCCGTCCAGGACATGCTGGACGCCGGCGTGCGCGTCGGCCTCGGTACGGACGGGGCGGCCTCGAACAACGACCTGGACATGTTCGACGAGATGCGCGACGCCGCGATGCTCGGCAAGCTCGCCGCCGAGGACGCCAGCGCCGTCGACGCCGCGAGTGTGGTCGAGATGGCTACACAGGGGAGCGCGGATCTCCTCGGTCTCGACTCGGGGCGGATCGAAGCCGGCGCGAACGCCGATCTCGCGGTCGTGGATCTGGACGCGCCGCATCTCACGCCCGAACACGACCTCGTGAGCCACCTCGCCTACGCCGCCCGTGGTAGTGACGTCCGCCACACTATCTGTGACGGTCAGGTCCTGTTGCGCGACCGCGAGGTTCAGGTCTTCGACGAGGACGCGGTCCGAAAACGGGCTAGCGAGCGAGCCCGAGAATTGATCGACCGCGCCCAGTGACCTGGCAGCCGACTCGATCGAGTATTACGGGATATTAGGAAATATAATTATAAACGAGAAACATTTATTGCTGGCGATACGGGACCTTCTGGCAATGAGTTCGAAACAGATGTCCAGTCGATTGCGGTTCGAGTGTGCGGATTGTGGAAAACGAGTCGTCCCGGCGTCCTATCGGGCGGCGTGTCCGGAGTGCCAGGGTGAGTTGTGCGATTCTACCTTCGAGGACCGATGAGTTCCGGCGACATCCTCGTCACCGAGACTGATGGGCTGCCGACGTACGAGCTCGACTTCCGATACGATGACCCGGAGGACCCGGACGAAGTGACGATTTTCGACGACGCGGACGGCGTGACGACGTGGATCTCGGCGGCGGTCGAAGACACAGCCCGACTGGACCGGATCGCCTGAGATCAGCAGTCAGTCGTCTCCCGGCCGGACTGCTCGCGCACGAGAGCGCTCGCGGGCCGGCCGTCGACAGGTCAGGTCTCCCGGCTGGGCTGTTCGCAGACGAGACTGCTCACGAGCCGGCCGTCGACAGGTCAGGTCTCCCGGCTGGACTGACTGCGCATGAACGCGCAGTCGTGTCGGCCGTCGACAGGTCAGGTCTCTTCTTCGGAGACACGGACATTTCGGAAGTAGGAGTTGCCGCTGGCGTCGCTGTCGTCGTCGTTGACGAACACGAGATACGTCGCCGAGCCAGTGTAGTAGTCACCGACTGGAATCTCGTATCGCACCCAGCCGTCGCCCAGCTGGTAGGTGTCGAAGTCCCGCTCGCCCCAGTTCTGTGTTCCGAAAACGTGGAAGATACGGTCCGAGGTCTGGCCGTTGTCGTTTTCCAGGCCGATTCCGTGGATCTCGCCTTCGCTCGTGCTCTTGAATTCGAACGTCAGAACCGTCGAGTCGTTGATCTCGTAGTCGTAGTCGATCCGCTTCCAGGTGTTGTTCGTCAGCTTCAGGGTGTCACCGCCGTCGAGAACGGTGTAGGTGCCGTCCTCGTCCTGGCTGGACTCGAAGCTTTCGATCGTCGCCTCGTCGAACTGGAGCACGTCTATCCCGGGTGCTGGAATCGTCAGCGTCTCCTCGGAGAGGACCTGATTGTGGTTCTCGTCGACGACGAGGACGTCGACTGACCCAGAGTCGAGGCCGTGGCCTGACTTGAGCACGTCGCCCGCGACCATCGTCCCGTCGGCGCTGCCGCTGACGCGCTGGAAATCGGTGAGTGGAATCCGCCGCTCGGTCGACCCTTGCCGGAGGATCACCGTCGTCTGGGTGACGTCGATCGTCCGGCCAGCCTGGTGGCCGACCGTGACGTTTTCGGCGTCTACGCCGGTCGTCAGCGACACCGGATCTGCCGCTTCGCCGCCTTCGAGGAACGCGAACGCCGCGACCGTGAGGACGACACCGAGGACGACCACGATCGCTACCATCAAGAGCGAACCGAGAATCTCTGACTGTCCGCGGGTGTCGTCTCTCGCCATCGTCTGATAGTCGTCCTTTTGTCGCCGGTGACTGATAGTGGTTGCTGTAAGTCTGTTCCGGGTTGACCGCACGCAGTCGTGCGGTCACACCGGTAAATCGTTACAGCAACCACTATGAAGTGTTTCGCCCCGTGAGGAACCGTCAGTCCACGGACGGCTCAGTTTCCGTCGAATCCGGTGTGTCGTCGTCTTCGATCACACTGCTCGCCCAGTCGCCGCGGACGTACCAGATCCCGACCGCAACGGCTGCGGCGACGTGTGAGAACGCGATCCCGGCCCAGACGCCCGTCGCACCGATCCCCGCGAGGGTGATCAGCAGGTACGTCGGCGGGATACGTAGCCCCCACTGGGAGAGCATCGAGAACAGCATCGCCGTCCGCGTCGAGCCGGCACCGCGGAACCCGGCGTTGACGACCTGGAAGATCCCCATGAAGACGTAGGTCGGGCCGATGATCTTGAAGTAGTCCGTCCCGAGACGGATGACGTCGGCTTCGCCCGGAATGAAGATCGTCACGAGCGGCCGTGCGAGAACGAACACCAGGACACTCACGAACCCGAAGACTGCCACGACGATCCCACTCGACAGCAGGACGGCTCGCTTCGCTCGGTCTGCCTTTTCGGCTCCGAGATTCTGCCCGACGGCCGTCTCGGTCCCGCGCGCCAGTCCGACTGCGGGCAGGAACACGAACGTATTGATGCGGTTGCCGATCCCGTAGGCTGCGACGGCGGGGCCGCTGACCAGCGCCGCCAGCGCCGTCATCGCCGTGTAGGCCAGGGAGTTCGCGCCCTGCTCGGCCGCTGTCGGCACGCCGATGTCGACGATCTTCTTGACCGTCTCTCGTTCGAGATAGAGATCCGACAGCGAGAGCGTCAGTCCGAGTCGGCCCGAAAACAGCAACCAGAGGCCGATCATCGCGGCTACACCGCGGGAGGCGACCGTCGCGATCGCCGCACCTTCGACGCCGAAGCCGGCAAATCCTGTCGCGGCGTAGAGATCCGCCTGTAGCGCCACGAAGTCGATCCCGACCGGTAGCGCGTCGGCCCACTCGAACAGGAGATTGTTTTCGAAGCCGAAGATGAGGAAGGGGTCGAGCACGACGTTCAGGACGACGCTCGCGCCCATCAGGTACATCGGCGTCACGGTGTCGCCGTACCCGCGCAAGAGTGCCTGGAAGATGAAGAAGCCGAACATGAACACGACGCCCACGAAGATGATCCGCGTGTAGACGACTGCCAGCCGGATCGCTTCGGGGTCTGCTGAGCCTCCGATCAACGGTAGCAGTGTGGGTGCGAGTAGGAAGCCGAGTCCGGCGAGCACGACCGAGACGAGCGAGACGAACGCGATGGTCTGGCCGGCGACGTGACTCACGCGATCCGTCCGGCCCGCGCCAGTGTTCTGCGAGACTAACACTGTCCCGGCGACAGTCAATCCTCCGCCGAGACTGACCATCAGAAAGACGAACGGCAGCGACAGCGACAGCGCCGTCACCGCGTTCTCCCCGAGCCGTCCGACCCAGAAGGTGTCGGCAAGATTGTACGTGACTTGCATCAACTGCGAGGCGACGATCGGCAGCGACAGCACGATCAACGGCTTTAGCAACGGCCCCTCGGTGAGATTCACCGACGGGCCAGACTCGTCAGTCGACACGAGAATCACCGACCGACCATCGAACGCTCGCGACCAACATACTGACTAATTAGTCAGGAACTGTCGAGATTGAAAAACGTGACGACATGCGTGGGTACTCTTTCATATCTATACAATGTATGTGTATTAAACGCTAGAATGTGTTTTTAAACAGTAAAGCGGAACCTATGGCGGTATTATCGCTGAAGATCGTGTCGTGAACAGCGGTGAACGAGAGTTCGGGTTTATGGGAATTACACACGCTCTATCGGATGAGATGCGCACCAGCAAGGCACTCGCACTGATCGTCGCTGTCACCGTGGCCCTCTCTATCGTGGGTCCGGCCGCAGCGGCAGACGGATTGACCGTCTCGGTCTCACAGGACGGGGACGACGTCACCGTCTCTGTGACACAGAACAATACGACCGTCTCGAACGCGTCGGTCGCTGTCGCGACGGTGAACACGACGAACGCGACGAATACGACTTACGACGGGGTTGGAAACTACACGACTGACGACGAGGGTGTCGTCGAATTGTCCGCGCCCGAGGACAATCTGACCGTCGCGGTCAACGCGTCCTCGGACAACCTTACGGGGTCGACGACCGCCGATCTGCTCGCAGAGTCAGTCGTCGAGAACGAGACCGAGAACGTGACCTCGGACGTCGACCTCAACGTGACCTTCGACAACGGGACCGTCGACTACAGCAACGTCACGGTCGAGGACAGCAATCCGTTCGGGCTGTACGTCAGCTCGTTTGTCCACACGGTCCAGAACGAGAACGTCTCCGGGCCCATGGGGCAGTTCGTCTCCTCGTTCGTGACGACGTTCAACCCCGGAAACGCGCCCGCACACGCTGGCCCGCCCGAGAACAAGACCCAGGGGCCGCCCGCCCACGCCGGCCCACCGGAGAACAAGACCCAGGGGCCGCCTGAAGACGCCGGCCCGTCAGAGAACAAGACCCAGGGCCCGCCTGAAGACGCCGGCCCGCCCGAAGATCGCGGCCCGAGTGGCGACGACGAAACCGACGACGGCGAGGACGGCCAGCAGCGCGGTCCCCCGGCACACGCGAAAGGTCGATAGAACGCGCGGTTTTTCTTCTGTTTTCACCGCTCTGTCAGCGATAGCTCTCTCGTCGTGACGACCGGCCCTCGGTCGGCTTCGGCAGTGTTTTGCCACCCCTGACCATTTGGGGAGATATGACCGAGCAGCCGATTGCCGAGCGACTCGACGACGTCGAAACGGCCGTCCAGAAGGGCCGCAAGAAGATCGACTGGGCACGCCAGCACATGTCGATCGTCGAGCACCTCCGCGAACAGTTCGAGGCCGAGAAACCACTCGAAGGCGAAACGATCGCCATGGCGATGCATGTCGAGGCGACGACGGCCGTCCTGACCGAGGCGCTCGCGGCCGCCGGGGCCGAAGTCGCCATCACGGGCTGTAATCCCCTCTCGACCCACGACGACGTCTCCGCGGCGCTGAACGCCACCGACAACATCACGTCCTACGCGAAACGCGGCGTCGACGACGAGGCCTACTACGACGCGATGCACGCCGTAGTCGACCACGATCCGACGATCACTATCGACGACGGCGCGGACCTCGTGTTCCTGATTCACGAGGAGTATCCCGAACTCATCGACTCGATCGTCGGCGGCTGTGAGGAGACGACGACGGGCGTCCACCGGCTGCGCGCGATGGACGACGACGGCGCGCTCGACTATCCGATGTTCGCCGTCAACGACACGCCGATGAAGCGGCTGTTCGACAACGTCCACGGCACGGGCGAGGCCTCGCTCACGGCGATAGAACTCACGACGAACCTCGCAATCGCGGGCAAGACCGTCGTCGTCGGCGGCTACGGCCAGTGTGGCAAAGGCGTCGCCAAGAAGGCCGCCGGACTGAACGCCGACGTGGTCGTCACCGAGATCGACCCGCGACAGGCTCTGGAAGCACACATGGAAGGCTTCGAGGTTCTCCCGATGAAGGAGGCTGCAAACAAAGGCGACATCTTCGTCACGACGACGGGCAATCGCGACGTCATCACCGAGGAGGACTTCGAGGTCATGGGCGACGGCGTCCTGCTGGCCAACGCCGGTCACTTCGACGTCGAGATCAACCTCGAACAACTGGAGGAGATGGCCGAGGAGGTCATCGAGGCCCGCGACGGTGTCACCGGCTACGTCCTGCCCGACGGCCGCCAGCTCAACGTCCTCGCGGACGGTCGGCTGGTCAACCTCGCGGCCCCGAAAGCCGAGGGCCACCCCGTCGAGGTCATGGACCAGAGCTTCGGGATTCAGGCCGTCTGCGCCCGCGAAATGGCTCTCAACGGTGCGGAGTACGACGCCGGCGTCCACGACGTGCCCGACCGACTCGACCGGGAAGTCGCGGAGATCAAACTCGACGCCGAGGGCATCGAGATCGACGAGCTATCCGACGAGCAGCGCGAGTACATGGACTCCTGGCAGCACGGGACGTAGGGGCGACTATCCACCGAAGGCGTCCAGGCACGCGTCGACGGTCTCTCGGAGATAGCGATCGATCCGATCGAGGTCCCACCCGACCGCCGAGAGCACGCTCGCGGCCGCCCGCAGTAGCAGCGAGGCGTAGAACTCTGTGTCGTAGCTGTCGGGTTCTTCCTCGGCCAGGCGCACGCGCTCGGGCTGGCGGGCCGAATCGTCGATCACGACGTACCGAACCGACTGGCCGGGGTGGCGCGTTCGGTCGAGCTGGCGACACCGCCGCAGCGCCGCCTCGGTTCGAGTCGCCTGCTGGTAGGCCGCCGGCGACTTCGAGAGGCGTGTGGTGAGTACCAGCTCTTCTGGATCGACGTCGCCGCGGCGGAGCGTCGCGAGCGTGCCCTGAAGGTGGTCACACACTGCCGACGGATCGCGGGTTTCGTCGAACCGCTGGACGAGTTCGCGCTGGCGCTCGGCGACGAACGGCGGCGTCGAGCGCTGGCGGGCCTCGATCCCTCTGAGCTTGTACTCGCCGTCGGCGCGCTTGCCGACGTAGCGCGTGAGCGCGCCGCCCGGCGCGTCGCGTTTCGGCGGGAAGGCCACCCACTCGTAGCGGCCGTCGCGTTCGAGATCGATTCCTACCGAGGCCGAAATGTCTGCAACGATTCGCTCCAGTGGTTCGGGATCGCTTCGGGCGGGCGTCACCCACAGACTGTCGACGATGCCGTGGAGGACGCGCCAGCCGCCGGCCTCCAGGCGTTGCTTGGCCTGCAGGGCGATCTCGCGGGCGTAGGCGTTGATCGCCTCGTGGCACTCGATGCGGCCGAACTTGGCGTTGCGATACCCCTGATAGCCGAACGAGGCGACGAGGATCCACTTGAGTGCCCCCGATCGTGATTCCAGCGCCGCCACGCGTTCGGGATCGTCGGCCGCGTCGATCTGCCGTTTGAGTTCGGCTCGTCGATCCAGCAGCGGGTCCAGAACGTCGGGGAGAAAGCCCGACCGGTCACAGACGCTGTAGCCGACCTCGGGGACGTCTGCCCGGTCGTGGCAGTCGCAGTCCACTGTTTCGGGGCTGACGTTGTACTCGCGGATGATCGAGGGGTACAGCGAGGCGAAGTCCAGTTCGTGGACGTCCTCGTGGAGGCCAACTTCGGGGGCGAAGATGAAGCCGCCCCTGTCCGCATCGTACAGTCGGGACGGAGATTTGAACGCCTCCGGTTCCCACTTGTTCCAGGGGACGAGCACGCCCCGGTCGAGGGCCTCGCGGATCTCGATGGCAGTCAGGACTGTCCCGATCGACGCCCAGGACAGTTCCTGCAGCGGCCGGCCGGACAGCTCGACGAGGTCGAGCATGCCGTCGAGGCTCGATTCGCCCCACAGGAAGCTGTTCGAGCGGTCGATCAGCACCCGCCCGGGGATGTCGTATCGGGCCGGCGAGTAGCCTGCCTGGCCGTAGCTGTGATAGACGTTCGCGCCCGCGAGACACTCGTAGCCGGGCCCGCGGCCGAGGTCGACGCCGTTCGCGCCAGTGGTGTCGTCTGCGGCCCCGACGTTCGCGGTCCCGTCGCCGGCGAGGTGCGGAACGAGCTCACCCGCAGAGAGCACGAGCACGTCTGGATCGTGAGACGCGAGGTGCTCGCGCAGGGACTCGCGCTTTCGCTGGTCGGTCCCGTCGAGACGCTCGCCGTCGAGCCGCAACCCCTCCAGCGTCTCGTCGACCAGCGATCGCTCGGGGAGCGACAGGCGGGTCGTCCGGAGGCTTCGACTGGGTGTCGGCTCCCTCCCGGTCGCCAGACAGTATCGGAAGCCCGGAGTGAGGTCGACGTTGTACAGTCGGTAGGTCCCTGGCGGGTGGTCTCCGCGTTCGTGGGTGTGTTTGACCTCGCGGGCGAACGGCCGCACGTCAGCGGCGCGGTCGAGCGTGACCCCCAGAACGCGCTGTGGCTCGCGATCGTGGAGATTCGTCCGCCAGCGCTCGAACGCCGTCTCGCGGACCTTCGGATCGCCAGTGAGCGCGTCGGCAAGCGAACCCAGATCGCGGTCGCTCGCGACGTACACAGTCGGATGGAACTGCTCGCGCTCGACGTGGACGCCGCCGCCCGGATCGACGTGCCAGTGCCGGACCGTCTGGCCGTCGAACTCGGCGGTCAGCATCGCTGCCCTCCGGCCTCGATCGTGTCGAGATCGTCCTCGTAGGCGGCCTGCAGGCGGCGGATCGCTCGCTCCTGGGAGAGCAGGATCGACCAGAGCACGGCGCGCTCGGGGTCGGTCGGGTTCAGGTAGGCCGCGGCGTCGGCGTGGCGGTCGGCGCGCTCGAACAGCCGGTCGAAATCGCACTGGGACTCCCGCCGGAGCGCCCGCCGGAAGGGATCGAGATCCGATTCGACCCCCCTGAGCAGGTCCCGGTAGGTGGGGCTCGTTCGGCCCATCTCAGACCTCCAGGGTCCGCTGGCCGACGGCTGGCGCGTGGTCCAGACCCGGGACTATCGGAAATTCGACGGCCGGGACGGTTCCACACAACTCGACCCAGTAGGGGATCGTCGTCTGCCAGAACCGGCCGCAGCGGTAGGCGGTCGTCTCGACGCCCCCGCCCTCGAAGGCGTGGCCGAACCGCGTCTCGCGACACGTGACGACGCTGTCAGCGTGTTCCCGGCAGGTATCGGCGTGTTCGCCGTCGCCGGCGGTCGTCACAATCACGGGGAGGTCGGCGGCGTGGCCCAGTTCCGAGAGATATCGGAGGCTCGCTTCCAGCAGGTCGGCGGCCTCCCAGTCGGCCAGATCGGCGTCGCCGTAGAGCGCTCCGACGTTCGGGACGACCACCAGCGCGGTGCGGGCCCCGACTCGCTCGACCACGCGGCGGACGAGCTGGTGGTGCTGGTAGGCGGTGAACGCCCGGGCGATCCGGAGCCCCCGGAGGTGCCGATCGTCCCTGGCGAGGTCGAACAGCACGCGCGTCGTGGCGGTATTGGCCGCGTCGATCCAGTAGGCCTCGCCGGCGGTTTCGAGCGTGGCGAGGGCAAACTCGTGGACGGCCGTCGACTGTGCAGCGGGCGTTTCGAGCAGCGTCAGGCCCGGATCGGGGTCCGGGTCGATCGCGTCTGGCATAGCCGGAGCGAGGCCCGACGGGGCAAAAGGCCTGACCGGGTGATTTCCGATATTCCGTTACTCGGATCTGCCGACCGCGTGGTAGGTCCGGCCGCGTTTCTCCCCGCTCGCGCGGACGAGGTTGTAGTGGTCGAGTTTCGACAGGTAGTCTCGCACCGTGCGGCGGGTCCGAGGTTCGTCGACGCGCTCACGGTAGCGCTCGTAGAGGTCGCCGGGTTCGATCTCGCCGGCTTCGGCGACGATCCGGTAGCAGACGCGCTGGTGGTCGGTCAGCTGGTCGATCGCCCGCTGGCGGACCGTCTCGCGGGCGTCGGGGATGGCGTCGGTGAGCATCGCGTCGGTGATGGCGTCGGCGTCTTCGCGTTCTGCAGTCCGGGCCGCAGACCGGAGCGTCCCGATCGCGATCCGGGCGTCGCCGGCGGCGGCGTCGGCGATCCGACGCAGTTGCGAATCGGAAATCGCACCGGGTTCGAGCCCCTGCTCGGCGCGGCCTTGTAGGATGGCGACGAGTTCGTCGGTGCCGTAGCGGTCGAAGCTGAGTCGGGTGCTCGATTGCAGGCGCGAACTCGTCCGCTCGCTCAGCGAGGCGAACAGGTCCGTCTCGCGGTTGGCGACGACGACCAGGGTGAGGTGGGGCAGCCGCGAGAGGTCGTACAGCAGCGAGGGATCTTCGAGCTGGTCGGCCTCGTCTAACACCGCGACGTAGGGGTGGTCGTCGGCCTCGCGAAGCCGATCGAGCAGTTCGTCTTTCGGCGTCGAGCGCCGGTGGACATCGACGGTTCGGTCGATGGCGTCGAGCAGCCGATAGAGGACGCGAAAGCGAGTGCGGTCGGACCAGCAGTTGACGTAGCACGTTCGGAGATCCAGCAGTTGCTCGCGGAGACGCGAGACGGTGTAGCGAGCGACGCAGGTCTTGCCCACGCCGGTCGGTCCGAACAGCAGGGCGTCTTCGGGCCGGTCGTCGTCGACCAGCGGCTCCAGTGCCCCGGCGATCGTGTCGACCTCCGCGTGGCGGTGGACGACCTCGCTGGGGACGAATTCCGTCTGGAGGACTCGCGCGTCCGTGATCACGTTGGCACCGTCGGCCGCCAGCCCCATAAACGGAACCGGGTGATTTCCGATAGTTCCGATATCCAGAGTCTCGTCGAAACCCTTGATAGAAGATAGGTTTCAGCAGCCGTGCTGAATACAGTGCGTGTATCTATCACCCACTACCGGGGTCAATTGACCATCCCAATTGCATCGGGGGTTGGCGGGCGAACGTTTCACTCGGTCGAGACGTCCTGCCACGACGACTCACCGAAGAACGATTGAAGCGCCATGAGCACTCCCACGTACGTTCCGAAGACAACGATGACGAGCGGGACCACGAGTGCCAGCACTAAACTACCGAGTGGGTTGATTCCAAACATTTGGAGGGGCATCATATCGACGGTAGATTCCAGTCTTGTATAATATTGTCGAAATCGGGCATTACTAATTCGCGTCTGTGACTTCTGGAAATGACCGATATGCGCGCTGTATGTAGCATGATTGCGACGAACTACTGGGTACCTGTCTGTAAGAGCGTGCAAGATATAGAGCGTGTAGTCAGTAATTTTTGCTAACTACACGTATACGTACTGAAATGAGGGTCGCTTCTATTGGGGTGGGGACACAAGTTCAAAATGGATACATGTGTACTGGACACATTACGACTAATGGCAGACGATATGACTCCCCGAGAGAACGGCAAATACGGGTCTGACTGGTATCGGACACTCGTTGAGGAGGTAAACGATCTCGCAACAGTCGTTGATCCCGACGGGACGATAACCTACGTCAGTCCGGCTGTCACACGGATTCTCGGCTACGATCCCGACGAATTGGTTGACAACGAAGGATACGAGTTCGTCCACCCCGAAGACCGGGAACGAAACGCCGACGCGCTGGAAACCGTTCTCTCGAACCCGTCTGAATCCGAGACTGTCGAAGTCCGATTTCGCCACGCCGACGGTTCGTGGCGCTGGATCGAAGCCACAATGCGGAATCGACTTGACGATGATCTGATCGATGGGGTTCTCCTTAGCAGTCGGGATATCACTGAGCGAAAGCAGTACGAGGCCGAAGCCCAGGAACTCGCCGAAGAGTACGAAGCCCTCTTGAACAACGTCGAGGATGCCATCTTTCTCATTAATGTCGAAGAAAGTGAGGATAGTGTTCGATTTGAATTCGAACGACTCAGCCCCTCCTACGAGCGCCAGACCGGAATTACGACAGAGGAGGTGCAGGGCCAGACACCACGTGATGTGTTCGGTGAGGAGCAGGGTGCTGAGTTAGAAGCGAACTATCACCGCTGTGTCAACGCTGGCGAACCAATCTCGTACCAGGAGGAACTCCAGGTCGGCGAAGGAGCACGCTTCTGGCAGACGAAGCTTGCCCCGGTGGTCAATGAGAGTGAAATCACGCGTCTGGTCGGGGTTACTCGGAACGTGACCGAACGCGTCGAGCAGGAAAGACAGTTACACCAGCAGAACGAGCGCCTCAAAGAGTTTGCGAGTGTCGTGTCCCACGATTTGCGCAATCCGCTTAATGTCGCACAGGGGCGTGCAACGCTCCTCGCCGAGCAGGTTGAAAGCGATCATCTCGATCCACTACTTCGAGCGCTCGACCGGATGGAGGCAATCGTTGAGGACACGTTGACGCTTGCTCGTCAGGGCGACACAATAAGCGAAACCGAGTCGATCAGCTTGACTGACCTCGTCGGGAAGTGCTGGGGGACAGTAGACACGAAAAACGCAAAGATCAACATTGTCGATGAGATGACTTTCCAAGGTGATCCAGACCGGCTACGGCACGTTTTCGAGAACTTGTTCCGCAATGCTGTTGAACACGGTGGGTCCGACGTGACCGTCCGTGTCGGTCGTCACAATGAGCGGGGAATCTACGTCGAAGACGATGGGACAGGAATTCCAGTAAAAAAGCGTGATGAAGTATTCGAGCCCGGCCATTCGTCAGCACAGGGTGGTACTGGTTTCGGGTTGACCATCGTCAAACGGATAGTGAAAGCCCATGGATGGGAGCTGTCTGTAGCTGATGGAACTGATGGCGGAGCACGGTTTGTGATTGAGATGGTGGAACAGAAAGATTTCGTGTGAGTTCTTAGCCGAGTTTTGACCCTCTGCATCGAGAAGTGCGGTCTTAACTACTGAAGGTGGCGTGTACGGGATATGCGCCCTATATGTCGCACGCCAGTTCTCTCAACTGTTGCGGGTTTCAACAGAGCCACCTCCAGTGCTCGACCTCATTCCCGGGTCGCGAAGACGAACTCGCTGTCGCTGCCGAGTGGATCGTCGACGACGCGCGTCTGAAGGTCGCCGAATCCGGCCTCGCGCAACTGCGCGAGCGTGCGGTCGCGACCGGGTGCCGAGAAGAACATCCGCCCGCCCATCCAGCCCCGGCGGACGGTCTCGAACGAACCCCCCGGAAGCGTCATCAGGAGGCGCCCGCCCGGCTTCAGGACGCGAGCGAACTCCTGATAGACGTCGGAATGGCGATCCCGGGAGACGTGAAACACCGCGTGATAGGCGGTGATGGCGTCGACGGACGCCTTCCGGAGGGGAATCGCGAGCATGTCGCCCTGGAGGAGGCGCGCTTCGGGGACCGTCTCTGTCGCGAGTTCGAGCCCGCGCCGCGAGACGTCGAGTCCGATCGCGCCGTCCGGGAGGTTCGCCAGCGTGCGCGCCCCATCACCACAGCCGACATCGAGGACGAGCGGGTCGGGTCCCAGCGCGTCCACGAGGTCCTCCAGCAGCGCCGCGTCCGACCCGGAGGGGTCGCGCTGGCGGGCGTACGTCTCGGCGATGGCGTCCCACTCGCGGCGGACAGCCTGTCGGTCCATACGTCTCGTGCGGGCTCCAGCGGCTTGTACGCCCGGGACGTCCAGACCGGGATGGTGCCGGAACGACACACTCTTTAGGGTGGCCTAAAGATACACGTCCAGGACATGACAGCGGACATCTGCGTCATCGTGCCGACGATACGGGAGTACGAGTGTATGCGTGAGTACGTCGCGAACGCCCGCGAACACGGCTTCGACACCGACCGGCTGCACGTCGTCCTCGTCACCGAGGACTTCTGTGACACCGAGGCGATGGCCGCGATGCTCGACGACCTTGAGGTCTCGGGCGAGGTCTTCGACGGGAGCGCGCGCGAGGCGTGGTTCGACGACCACGACGTCAGCGAGTTCGCCCACCTGATCCCCGAAGCCAGCCACGCCCAGACGAGCTTCGGGTTGCTCTACATGTGGGACGGCGACTTCGAGCGCGGCGTCTTCATCGACGACGACACGCTACCGCACGACGAGGTCGACTTCTTCGGTACCCACATGGACAACCTCGACTACCGCGGGGCGATCGAGGCCGTCGAGTCCGACGAGCGCTGGGTGAACGTGCTGTACGACACCGATACCGATCTCTACCCCCGGGGCTACCCCTACAGCGCGATGGACGAAGACGTGCGCACGGAGACCACGACCGTCTCGGACGTCGTCGCCTCCCAGGGCCTGTGGACGAACGTTCCCGACCTGGACGCCGTCCGGATCCTGATGGACGGCGACCTGCAGGGCCAGGCCCAGACGCGCCTCGACGCCGAGCACTTCGGCTCTGATTTCGTCGCCGCGCCCGGCCAGTATCTCACCGTCTGCTCGATGAACCTCGCCTTCGAGCGCGAGGTCATCCCCGCCTTCTACCAGCTCCCGATGGACGACAACCCGTGGGACGTCGGCCGGTTCGACGACATCTGGAGCGGCGTCTTCCTCAAGCGCGCGGCGGACCTGCTGGGCAAGCAGATCTACAACGGGGACCCGCTGTGTGAGCACAACAAGGCCCCGCGTTCGACCTTCGGCGACCTCACCAACGAGGTGGCAGGCCTGGAACTCAACGAGCACGTCTGGGAGTACGCAGACCGCGTCGGTGAGGCCGACAGTTACGCCGACGCCTTCGCGAAGATGGCCGACGAACTGCTCGCCGCGGACGTCTCCGAGTACGAGAACGGCGAGTTCCTGCAGCACTGCGGGGAGTACATGCACGACTGGCTGGACTGTCTCGAAGCGCTCGACGCCGGGGAACTGCAGGCGAGCGAACCCGCGGCCTCGGTGGCTGACGACTGACCAGAACCGCCAGACTTAACAACTTTAGGCAAACCTAAATCATACAATGACGGACCACGACAGCGACTTCGACGGTGGCGCATCGGGCGGCAGAGAGACGTCTTCTCGCCGGCGATTTCTGGCAGCGAGCGGTGTGACTGCGGTCGGCGCAGTGGCTGGCTGTCTCGGGGGGCCCGGCGGAAACGGTGACGGCTCCTCGGGTGACGGGGAGATGAACGAGTTCAGTCTGGGCTCGTTCCAGGGATCGGGCCCGTTCGTCGGCAGTCGGCCGGAGCCGAGCGGGACGTCGATCCGGGACTTGCCGAACCTCTCCGGTACCTTCGGCGTCGCGCTCGGCGGCGGTGAAGGTGGACTCTACATCGACCTCTTCGAGGAGCTCGAGGAGATCTATCCGGATCTGACGATCGAGCACCGGACGGCGCCCTCCACCGATCTGGCAAACACGATCAAACAGGAGGCCGACGCCGACAACGTCCAGCAGGACATCTTCCTGTCGGTCGACGCGGGGTCGCTGGGTGTCGTCTCCGAGGCCGGCGCGACCCAGCAGCTGTCGGCGGACGCCATCAGTTCCGTCCCGTCGGCGTTCAAAGACGACGAGCGCAACTGGGTCGGCGTCGCGGGCCGTGCCCGGGCAGTCCCGTACAACACGAACGAGCTGTCGGCGAGTGACGTTCCCTCGACGGTCCAGGAGTTCCCCGATACCCTGGGCGGATCGATGGGCTGGGCACCGTCCTACGGAGCCTTCCAGTCGTTCATCACGGCGATGCGGCTGATCCACGACGATGAGACGGCGATCCAGTGGCTCGAGGATATGCAGAACGCGGGCGTCGAGACCTACGCCGACGAGTTCCAGGTCTCACAGGCCGTCGCCGACGGTAACCTCAACGCCGGGTTCGCAAACCACTACTACGCCCTGCGGGTCAAGGCCTGGAACGACGACCCGCCGATCGAACTGGCCTTCACCGAGGGCGACGCCGGCGCGCTGGTCAACGTCTCGGGTGCGGCGGTGCTGACCGGTGCCGACGACACGGCGGCGGCGACGGACTTCGTCCGACACCTGCTCTCGGCCGAAGCGCAAGAGTTCTTTGCGACCCGGACCTACGCCTACCCGATGATCCCCGGCGTCCAGCCGGTCGGCGACCTTCCGACGGTCGACGAACTGGACGCGCCGGACATCGACCTCACGGAACTGTCCGATCGGGGCGGTACGCTCGACGTGATGCGTGAGGCCGGCCTGAGCGTCTAACCTACCATGTCCGCGACTGACCGATTCGAACGCGTGCCATCCCTTCCGTCGAGCACGCGGGATCGGCAGTCGCTCGTCCTGACGCTGCTGGCTGGCTCGATCGCACTCACGCTGTTGACCCCGATGCTCTGGGTCGTGCTCCAGGCCAGTCAGGTCCCGCTCGATCGGATCCTCGAAATTCTGCTGCGCCAGGAGACCCTGGACATCGTCCTCAACACGGTCGTATTGGTGACCGCCGTGACGATCGGGTCGGTTCTCGTCGGCGTCCCGCTGGCGATGTTGACCGTCCAGACCGACCTGCCATTCCGACGGTTCTGGACGGTCCTCGCCGCGATGCCGCTGGTGATCCCGAGCTACATCGGGGCGTTCGCGTTCATCTCTGCGACCGGCCAGGGCGGGGCGTTCACCGACATACTCGCACCGATCGGGATCGAGCAAATCCCCGAGATCGACGGGCTCGTCGGATCGGTGATCGTGCTGACGCTGTTTACTTATCCGTACGTCTATCTCACGACGCGGGCGTCGCTGCTCTCGCTGGATGGCCGGGCTATCGAGGCTGCGCGCTCGCTCAATCACTCCCGGCTGTCGGCGTTCAGGCGTGTGACGCTTCCACAGCTCGTGCCTGGGATCGCAGCCGGGGCGTTGCTGGTCGCACTGTACACGCTCTCGGACTTCGGGACGCCGGCGCTCATGCAGTACGACGTGTTCACGCGGATGATCTACGTCGAGTACGACGCCTGGCGGCTGGATTACGCGTCGATCTTCTCGCTGTTGCTCGTTGGGATGGCCATCGTCATCCTCGCTGCGGAGTCCCGGATCGAGCGCGCCGACGAATCAGACGCCTACGTCAATCGCGGGACCGACCGTCCCGGAATCATCTCGCTCGGCTACTGGAAGGGGCCAGCACTGGCGTTTTGTTCGACTGTGGCGGTGCTGGCACTGGTCCTCCCACCGGCGATCTTGCTGTACTGGCTGGGTCGCTCGACCGGCGGGATCGGCGGCGGCTACGAGTTCCAGTGGATCTACGCCTGGAACTCGGTGTACGTCTCCTCGCTCGCTGCGGGCGTCAGCGTCCTCGCGGCGCTGCCGCTGGCGTATCTGTCGGCCCGGGGTGAGAGCCGCTGGGCGTCGCTGCCCGAGCGGTCGAGTTACGTCGGCTACGCCGTTCCCGGAATCGTCCTCGGGCTGGGGCTGCTCTACTTCACGCTGCACTACGTGGACAGCCTCTACTACACCGTCGACATCCTCGTCTTCGCGTACGTCGTCCGGTTCATGCCCCAGGCCGTGGGGACGCTGCGGTCGTCGGTGCTGCAGACCGACCAGAAGCTCGTCGAGGCCGCCCGGACGCTCGGGCACTCCTCGCTGTCGGCGTTCCGGAAGGTCGTCCTGCCGCTGGTGATGCCCGGCGTCATCGCCGGCGCGGCGCTGGTCTTTCTGACCAGCATGAAGGAGATGGCTGCGACGCTGCTGTTGCGCTATCCCGGCTTCGAGACGCTCGCGACCTACATCTGGCTCGTGCGGAGCTCCGCCGACTACGGCGACGCCGCGCTCCCGGCACTGGTCCTGATCGGCGTCTCGGGATTGTCGATGCTCGTCCTTCTCTGGAGGGGATACGATGTCGAAGAATGAACTCACAACGACGACCGGACAGTACGTACAGGTACCACCGCGCACCGCTCCGACCGGCGAGGTCGTCCTCGAACTCGCCGAGATCACCAAGCGCTTCGGCGAGGACACCGCCGTCGAGAACGTCTCGATCGACGTTCACGAGGGCGAACTGCTCACGCTGCTCGGACCCTCCGGCTGTGGAAAGACGACGACCCTACGGATGATCGCCGGGCTGGCCGAGCCCACGGGCGGCACGATTCGACTCGCCGACGAGAAGGTCGCAGGCGCGTCGACGGCAGTCTCGCCGGAGAACCGCGACGTGGGGCTGGTCTTCCAGGAGTTCGCCCTGTTCCCCCACCTCACCGTCGGCGAGAACGTCGCGTTCGGACTGACCGACGCCGACGGGGGCGAGGAGTACGGCCGCGTTCAGGAGATGCTCGAACTCGTCGATCTGGAGGGCTACGAGGACCGCAATCCAGAGAGCCTCTCGGGCGGGGAGCGCCAGCGTGTCGCACTTGCGCGCTCGCTCGCGCCCGAACCCGACGTCCTCCTGCTGGACGAACCCTTCTCGAATCTGGACGTTCGCCTGCGCATCGAGATGCGCCAGGAGGTCCGGCGCATCCTCAAGGAGGCCGGCGTCACCGCCATCTCGGTCACGCACGACCAGGAGGAGGCGCTGTCGATCTCCGACCGGGTGGCGATCATGAACGACGGCCAGGTCGAACAGATCGGCCGACCCGAGGACGTCTTCGGCCACCCCGAATCGCGGTTCGTCGCGAGCTTCCTCGGGCAGGCCAGTTTCCTCTCGGGGGAAGTCGTCGACGGCGGCGTCGATACGGCGCTGGGGCTGCTCGACGACGAGCAGCTCGACGGCTCGATCGACGCCTACCGCGGGGCTGACGTCGACGTACTGGTCCGGCCGGACGACCTCCGCGCGAAGCCCTGCCCGCCTGGCGGGACCGACGGTGAGATCGTCCATCGCCAGTACACCGGCCCATCGTTCGTCTACCGGGTGGCGATGGATTCGGGTGACGTCGTCCACTGCCAGCACAACCACGCCACTGACTTCGAGCACGGGACGCGCGTCTGTATCGAACTCGAAGCCGACCACTCGCTGGCCTGGTATCCCGCGGAGTGATGTCGGGAGCCGAACAGTCCGTGCGATCGGTTCGTGACCGACTGGTGGCGGGCGTCCGCAGGGGCCGTGCGGCCGTCGAGGACGACCCCGATCGCTACTGGCTGGCCGCCGTGGCGACGCTGGCGCTCGTCGGCGCAGTCGCGATCTGGACCGTCGCCACGCAGGTCTTTCCCTACCACTCGCTGAATCACGACGAGGGCGTCTACCTCCAGCAGGCCGCGATGCTGCTAGACGGACAGCTGTTCCTCCAGCCACCTGTCCCGGAAGCCTTCAGGCCGTGGTTCTTCGTCGAGAGCAGCCAGGGGATGTACCCCAAGTACAATCCGGTCCCGGCGGCGATGTTCGCGCCGTTTCTGGCACTCGGCGTTCCGAGGGTGGCGCTGGCACTACTCGGGGCGGGTATCGTCGCGCTCGTGGTCGCGATCGGCGCGGAGCTATTCGACCGGTCGACCGGCCTGCTGGCCGGGGTCGTCCTGCTCGCCTCGCCGCTCTACCTGATCAACACGGCCGTCTTCCTCCCGTACGCGCCGACGACGTTCTTCAATTGTGTCTTCGCGCTGGCGTATCTCCGGAGCGACCGGACGGGGAGCCGTCGGCTGGCCGGCGTCGCGGGCGTCGCCATCGCGCTGGCCTTTTTCGCCCGCCCCTACACGGCCTTCCTGTTCGGCCTGCCGTTCGTCGTCCACGCGCTGTGGCGATTGCGGACGCTCGACCGCGAGCAAATCTTCGGGAAGGGGATCGTCGCTGCACTCGGGCTCGTCGGCGTCGCGATCACGCTCGGGTACAACGTGGTCGTGACGGGCTCGGCCCTGGAGTTTCCCTATCACGCGTTCGCTCCGCGGGACGGGATCGGCTTCGGGACGCGCGCGCTGCTCGGCCGGGAGATCGACTATACCCCGCAACTGGCGGCCCGCGCGAACATGTACGTCCTCGACGCCTTCGCCGGCCGGTGGTTCGCCGCTGGTCTCCTCGGGACGGCCGTGGCGGCCGTCGGGTTCGGGGTTGCCGTCCGACGGTACACCGCCAGGAGACTCGCTCTGGCAGGTGTCGTCGTCACCGTGATCCTGGGAGAACTGTACTTCTGGGGGACGCTGAACATGATCGGCGACGTCGAGGAGATCGGCGACGGCCTGATCGCCTATCTCGGTCCGTACTACCACTACGACCTGCTCGTGCCGGCGTCGATCTTCGCGGGGCTGGCGCTTCGAACGGGAGCAGCGCAGTTGCGGTCGCTCCTCACGACGCGGCTCTCGCGGCGGCGCGCGCTGGCTGTTGGGGTTGCCGTGCTGGCCGTCACCTCGGGCGTTGGTGGCGTCGCCGCCGTGCAGACGGCGGAGGATCAGATCGAGGTCAACCAGGGAATCACGACCCACTACGAGGCGGCCTACGGACCCTTCGAGGAGACGAGCTTCGAGAACGCACTGGTGTTCCTCCCGGATCCGTACGGGTCGTGGCTCAACCACCCCTTCCAGCCGCTGCGCAACGATCCGAACTACGATGGCGACGCCGTCTACGCGCTCGAAGACCGTCCGTTCGAGGTGATCGAGGCGTTCCCAGATCGGGCGCTGTACCGCTACAGTTTCCGTGGCGGGTGGGCACCCGTCGCTGGCGACCCCGTCACGCCGCGACTCCAGCGGATCGAGGCTGTCGAGGGCTCGACAGTCCGGCTTGAGACGACGGCCGGGATTCCTCAGTACGCACAGCTGGTGTCGATCCGCGTCGAGACCGACGCCGGCGACAATTCGACCACTGTGACCGACCTCGACGGAGAGTTGGTCGTCACGCTCGACGTCGAAGACGACCGAGCGACACTCGACGGGCCGACGATCGACGAGCCGATCACGGTCCCGATCGACGGTCGGGATACGATTCGGACGCGGCTGGTCGTGGACTACGGGACGGGCGCGGGATTCAACTACGGGATCGCGCTTCCGGTCGAGCCTCGTGGGGACGACGTCGCGGTTCTCTCACCGCGGCTGGAACTCTGTGAGTATCCCCGCCGCTGTGGGGGCGCAGCGACGTACGTGCCCGAGGAGACCCGTCCTGGACAGTCGCTGAACACGACCCTGGAGGTGGGTGAATGACGCCGGAACTCTCACGTCGGGACGCGCTCGTCGCGCTCGGTGCCGCGGGCGTCGCGACCACAGGCCTGGGCGCGCTCGCGTGGGAGACGCTGGACGAAGATGAGAGCGACGGGAAATCGCCGGCCGATCAGCGCGAGACGCTCGTCGCCGCCGCCGAGGCGCTCTATCCGAGCGACGTCGAGGGAGTCGAGACGTTCGTCGAGACCTACGTCGTCGGCCGAGTACAGGACCGGACCGAGTATTTCGAGGGCGTGCAAGACGCCGCTCGGCAGCTCGACGACCACGCCCGCTACTGGCAGGACGCGCCCTTCGCCGACCTCGACAGAGGGACACGCCAGGAGGTCTTCGACGGGTTCGGGCTGGCCGACGCCGAAGCTGATCCCGACGGCAACGAGGTCGAACGCGTCCGCTACTATCTGGTCAACGAACTGCTCTATGCCTTCTACTCCTCGCCGACCGGCGGCTCGCTGGTCGGGCTAGAGAATCCCCAGGGCCATCCCGGCGGAACGGGCAGTTACCAGCGTGGGCCGCCAGAATGAAGCGTGACTGAGCCGATCCGGCGCGATCAGGCCAGTCGTTCTTCGAGACTGACGCGCAGGATCGAGCCGGCGATCTCTGCGCCGCCGGAGATCGGATCGAGCTTCGTCTCGCCGGCGCGCTCGGCGTAGTCGATCTCGATCTCACGAACGTCGTAGCCCCGGCACAGTGGCCGGATGAGCAACTCCGCGGAGAGCCCGGTATTCTCGGTCCACTCGATCGAGTCGATGATCGGTTTGCGGTAGGCGCGCATCCCGGTCGTGGTGTCGTGGACGCGCTCGCCGACCAGCAGACTTGCGACGACGGCGAAGGCGTGATTACCGAATCGGTTGAATCGCGGCATCGTCTCGGCGCCGCGTGAGAGCCGGTCGCCGCTGACGACGTCGGCACCGTCGTTGATCTCCGCGAGGAACGTCGGCAGTCGCTCCATCGGGTAGGTGTCGTCGCAGTCGGTCGTGACAACCACGGGCCGATCGGCTGCCCGAAGCGCGCGCTCGACGGCCACGCCGTAGCCCTGCGGCTCCTGCTCGATGACCTGTGCTCCTTTCTCCCGGGCGATTTCGGGCGTCCGGTCGCTGGAGCCGTCGACGCAGACGACCGACGCCTCGCCGTCAGTCACCCGCTCGATGTCGTCCAGCACTGTGCCGATCGCCTTCTCCTCGTTGTACGTCCCCATCACGACAGCGACGTCGCCAAAGTCGTAGTGTCCGTCTATTTCACTCATTATCGGATGGATCGTCCTGCGCACTCTTGAGTTTTTAGGTTTGCCAAAACCTAGTGTGGGTGTCACACGATTCGGGAAAATATTGCTTATTCCGGGGAGAAAAGTGAAGAATACTATCCAGTGGTTATTTCTATCTCCCTAGCCATGTATCCGTTCACAGCTATGGCTGACAAACGACTCACACGCAGAACCCTCCTCCAGCGCGGTGCTGGCGCGGCTGGATTCGTCACACTCGGTTCGCTAGCGGGTTGTGGGAGCGACGGCGGTGGCAACGGAAACGGAAACGGCAACGGCAACGCACCGGGCTCCGGTCAGATACCGGCGGCCGCACAGGCGATGGTGCAGGTCGACGCCCAGGGAATGCTGAACGACGACAACATCCGGAGCGTCGTGAACACGTTTCTCGAAGAGGCGGCCGCACAGGGTGGTTATACAGGCCCACAGACGATGGAAGAGGTCCTCAGCCGGGCCGAATCGGAGAGCGAACTCAGCCCGCAGGGATTCAATTCGATGACGATGTTCATGAAGGTCGAGGGCCAGAACGCCGTCGAGAACTACCTCGGGATGCTGTTCGAGACCGACTGGACGGCTCAGGAGATGATCGACGCCGCTGGTGGACTCGGTGCGGACGTTACCGAGGGGACCTACCAGGGTGTCACGACCTATACGACGACAGACGCCACCGGTGAGACCACCATGGCGGCCGATCTCGGCGACGGGATGTTCGCACTCGGGACCGAAAACGCTGCCAGGGACGCGATCGACGTCTCAACCGGCAACGGTGACGCCGTCTCGGGGAATCTGGCGAACTACTTCGATCAGACCTCCGGCGGCTACATGCGCTTTACGTCGATGATCCCAGAGGATCAGATTCCCGACGATTCGGGACAGATGGACGTCGGATTCCAGCAGATCCGCTACGTCTCGGGGAGTTTCTACTCGCAGGGGTCGAATCTCGGCGTCGACCTCAACCTGCACACGACAGGGTCGGAGGCGGCTTCGGAGCTGTCCACGAATCTCGATGCGGCCCTGAACTTCCTCAGCAGTGGCTACGACGATCCGACTGCACAGGAGATCATCGATCAGATCGAGTTCTCGACAAGCGGGCCGACGGTGACGATTACCTACGCAGAGAGCGTTTCGAAGATCAACACCTACGTCGAGGCGTACGCCGCGTCGGTGTTCACCGGCGGAATGGGTGGCGGCGGCTTCGGAACTGCGAACGCGAGCGCGAGCGCCTGAGTGAAACGCCGAGACGAATCTCTTTCTGACGGACGGCGGCGTTCACGAGCGGCGTGTGGACTGTTCGACCGCTTCTGGTAGTCGTCACACTCATAGTGATTACTGTAGGTCTGTTACACGTCGACCGCCCGGAGTCGGGCGGTCGTAGTGGTAAATCGCTACAGTAATCACTATCAGTGGTCGTTCCAATCACTATCGGAGAGTACAGTGTCCCGACATCGATCGCAAAAACTCCCAGGAGTCTCTCATGTTCGTTTAATCAATTCTGAAATTCAGAACGAACAAAAACTCCACCATTTATACTTGTGGGTGTCACACAATCAATCGCTGCCCGGGTGGTGTCGCCGACGCTGTCACCGTGCCCCTGCTGTTCCCCGGCGTGACCGAGCGGGGTGAGTGGCTATACGACCTCGCTGGGTCGCGCCATCCCCGACATCCGTCCGGTGGCACGACGTCGGGCAGCGTTCTTCGCTCGATCGGCGGTTCTGGGTAGGTTCCTCTTATGCTCTAGCGAGGCGTTCGACCGTGATCTCGTGGGCTTCGACGTCTTCGAAGGCAGCGACCTGTCCCCCGACTTCGACCTCGCCATCGTCGGTTTCGACGACCATCGACGCCGTCGTCCAGTCGGTCGCCGAGTCGACCGCGACGACTTTCCCCTCGACGTGACAGTACTCGCCAGTCTCGACGTCCCGACCTTCGATATGCGCGTAGAACTCGCCTTCCATCCGGGTCAGGTCGGCGACACAGCGACGGATCGTCCCGTACCGGCGCGGGAAACCACGTGACTCGGGCCGGTCGATCACCGTCTCGGCGGTCGTCCAGAGCACGGTGTTGAGAAAACCAGAGAGCAAAAAGCCGAGTTCCGAGCGGTTGAAGATGACGCCGTATCGATCCTCAGCCCCCTGGATTCCCTCGCGAGTGGCGTACATCGCGTACTCGCCGTCGGCGACGGCGATGATGGGTGTGGTCACACCGCGGCGCGTCCTGACTGTGGTCGCGATCTCCAGTGCGTCGAAGCTCTCGACGTCCGGGACGGCTTCGGCCGGCGACAACAGGATCTCCACAGCGACGCCCTTCTCGTGGGCGTCGGCCAGCGCGTCCGCGTAGCGCTCCAGCAGCGACGGCGTCAGCGAGAGCATGAGTTCGTACTCGGCAGACTCGATCACGTCCGCGAGGTATCGAAGCATCGTCGGCCGTGACTTCACCAGCGAGACGCCTTCCGCCTCACGAGCCGGCTGGGTATATCGCTCCCCGAGACCGTCGACGAGCGAACTGAGGGAGTTGCGGTAGTCCGAGAACGCCTCTTCGGGATCGATGGCGAGTACCTTCATCGGCCGGGACTCGCGGAGTTCGACCAGCCCGCTGTCGCTGAGGCTGCGAACCGTGTCGTACACCCGTGGCTGGGGGATATCCGTGTACTCGGCGATCTCCGCCGCCGTCAGTTCACCGTGTTCGAGAATCGTCAGATAGGCTTTCGCTTCGTACTCACCGAAGTCCAGCCGCTCTGCGATGTGCTCCAGCGACGAGAGGAGGTCGTCCGACGACATTACAGCGTTATTCTACGAGCGAGTAAATCAGTCCTTTGCTATTGGACTGTCACAGCCGGTCGAACTCGACGACGGCTTTGATCTGCTCGTCGTCGTCGACGAACGCCGGCGCGACGTTCTCCGGCGTGACGACGGTCGTGATCAGTTCTTCGAACAGCCACTCCGGGAGTGCTCTGAGCGTACGGATCGCCCGCTTGAAGTGGCGTTCGTTGGAGTTGACCGTGCCGACGAGCGCCTTGTTGTGGACGACGAGTTCGGTGTGCAACGAGCCACCGTCGATCTCGAACTCCCAGGGGCCGGAAATGCCGACCAGCGCGGCGACGCCGTTCGGTGCGAGCCCGTGGACCGACTGGATCGGGTGTTTGGCGTAGCCAGTCGCCTCGTAGATGAAGTCCATGCCGCCGTGGACGTCGGGAATCTCGTCGACGGGCGTCTCCCGGGAGTCGACGTACGTGCCACCGAGTTCCTCGACGACGTCGATCGTCGGATCCGGACGGTCGCGCCGGCCCAGACAGTAGATCTCCTCGAACTCCTGGCGCAACATCGCGAGCGTCACCAGCCCCAGCGAGCCGTTGCCCAGCACGAGCGCCTGCTCGGGCGACCAGTCGAACGCCGACCGGGAGGCGTAGGCGTGCTCGATGGCCTTCTCCGAGATGCTGATCGGCTCGACGAAACAGCCCAGCTCGGCCAGCCGTCGCGGAATCTCGACCAGGCGGTCCTCGGGCGCGGTGATGTACTCGGCCATGAAGCCGTGCGCGCCGGAGATCCCGCACTCGACGTGATAGCCTGTCGGGGCCATGTCCGGCTCGTCGCGGTCGAAATACTCGTTCGGCTCGTCGTCGGGTCGTCGTCGGACGGTCGGGACGACGATATCTCCGATCTGATAATCGGTCCCGTTGGTGTCTTCGACGACGCCGACGGCCTCGTGACCGAGGATCATATGCTCGTCCCCGGGCGGGAACACCTCGGGTCCGTGCTCGATCACCTCGTGGTCGGTGCCGTCGATGCCGACGCGGAGGATCCGAACGAGCGCTTCACCGTCGGCCGGCTCGGGTCGCGGCGTCTCGATCAGTTCCGGTTCGGTCTCGCCCCGACGGACAACGATGGCGTGCATGTGACCCACATGCAGACCTGTGCCGTTCGGAGCCTAAATCTTTCTCCGAGACCACTCGCTGCTGTGGGGACTCAGAACGCGACGGCATTCCCCTCGGCACTCGACTGATAGATCGATTCGATCAGTCGCTGGACGAACAGCCCTTGTTCGACGGTGTTCCGACCGGGATGTTCGCCGGTCGCGACGGCGTCCAGAAATGCGCGTTGCTCGGCGGCGTGGGCGTCGTAATCTTCGGTATCGATGGTCGTCGTACGGTGGTGATCGACGCCCGACGCCGACGAGTCGTACAGCGTCAACTCGCCATCCATGTCGAGTTTCGCGCCGCCCTCGGTCCCCCGAAACAGGAACGACTTCTCATTCTCGCGGTTTGACGCCCAGGCGACGTCCAGCGAGATGGTCGCGTCGTCGTCGGTCCGAAACTGGGCGTTCACCGAGTCGTCGACGTCGAACTCGCCGTCCTCGACGCCCCATCCGTGGACGTCGACGTAGTCCTCGCGCGGGCCGAACGTCGAGCGGGTCACGCCGCTGATCTCTTCGACCTCCGGGAAGTCCATGATCGACAGCACGAGGTCGATCGCGTGCACGCCCAGGTCGATCAGCGCGCCGCCGCCCGCCACGTCGGCGTCCGTGAACCACGTCCCCTGACCGGGGATCCCCCGACGACGGACGTAGGTCGCGTCGACGTGCTGGATTTCGCCGAAAAAGCCATCCCTGGCGTAGCTCGCGACTGCTTCGGCCAGCGGGTCGTAGCGGTTGTGAAAGCCGACCATACAGATCTCGGGCGAGTCGCGGGCGGCCGCGGCGATCCGTTCGGCGCTGTCGAGCGTGTGTGCCAGTGGCTTCTCGACCAGCACGGCACAGTCCGCTTGCAACGCCCCCACGGTGTACTCCTCGTGGAAGGCGTTCGGCGTGGTGACGATAACGGCGTCGATAGCGTCGAAAAACGCCTCGGTGTCGGCGTAGGCTTCGACATCGTACTCCTCGGCAAAACGGCGGCGTGCCGCCGCGTCGATGTCGAGCCCGGCGACCAGATTGGCCTCGTTGTCGATCAAGCAGTTCGCGTGGTGGGTCCCGATACCGCCGAGACCGACGATCCCGACACGTGGCGTCGTGCTCGTAGTTCCCATCTGCTACACGTAGGGTCCCCAAGGCATGAAAGCCCTGTCGGTCAGTCCGACGGTCGCTCACTCCTCGACGTGCTCGACGACGATCCGCGTCGCCTCGTATGCCTCCATCACCGCGCCCCAACCGCCCACCGTGACCTGACGATCCCCGGTATCGACGACGACCGTCGCCTGTCCACCGAGGTACCGCTCCGGTCGGTCCGCTTCCGCGGCCTCCAGACACGGGAACTCGACGTCGACGACCGTACCCTCGACACGGACGCTCGCGCCCGACTCGACGCCGATCCCATCGATCGTGACCGCCACTATCGCGCCGGTCTCGATCAGCGGTCCGATATCTCGGATACACTCGCGGATATCGACGTAGGTCCGTGGCAGCGTCTCGTCGGGTTCGACGAGCGGGACTGTCGACTCCCAGAGCCCGGCGATGAAAAACCAGTGGAAGACGTACGCGTGTGTCCGATCTTCGACGATGATCCCGTAGCGGTTTGTCGAGAGCGCGTGTGGGGCAAAACAGGTCGCGGTCCGATCGACCAGGGTGAGAAACGGCATCGGGATCGTCCGATAGCGAACTTCCGACGCCGTCTCAGCGAGCAGTGACTCCGGTGGCACGCTCTCGCCACTATCCTCTTCGACGTGTAACACGAGCCTGACATACGCCCCCCGCTCGTGTGCCGCCTGGAGTGCAGGCTGGAGTCGTTCGAACTGATCGAGACTCGCTGCGATCCCGATCTGGTCGGTCGCCGCCCTAATCTTCGCCTCGGCTCTGTCGAGTACCGTGTCGATCTGCTTGAGAAAACTCACTGTGTGTGAGTCCATCGCTGGCGCTTCCCATCGTGTCTCGATCTCCTCGGCTGCGTCTTCGAAGCGGTCGGCTCGTTCACGGAGATCACCGAACACGGTTGCGGGATCCTGTGCGCGAGCGTGTAGACTGTCCTGCTCGTACGTCTCGACGTAGCCACGACCTTCCAGATCCCGCAGCACGTCGTAGATCCGTGGGTCCGGGACGTCACTCGCCTCCGCGATAGATGTCGCCGAATCCGACCCCAACTCCAGCACCGTCACGTAGGCGTCGGCCTGATACGGCGACAATCCCGAATCTTCCAGGATCGCCGCGAGATCGTTTTTGTTCATCGATTGTCTCATCCAGTTGTGCCGCCGTAAACCATCCGGCTCGCCATCCGGACGGTGTCGCCGAGCCGACGGCCGGACCGCTCCCACAATCTGTCGGCACAGCGCTGTGTCCACTGTATTTCAACTACTGTTGTAAAAATATTGGCCGCGAGCGTGGTTCGGATCCGGTCAGCCTCTCGGAGTGGATTTGAACCTCGCCGAGACTCACTACGTTCGTCTCGTCTGTTTCAAATCCGCCTACCCGAAGCAGCGGCTCGCGGTATTGCTCGCCGCAGAATATGGGTTGGGGCGGATTCTGAACACGCCGCCACCGCGCTCGGCGCTTCGCACCTGCGCACGGCATTTGCCGACAGAGACCGTGTGCGGACGACTCGATAACGAGGATCCAGTCACCAACCCCCTGCTGGGATCGTCCGTTGTGCGGAGACCGATACACAATGCCAACGACCGATCTGAACCGACTCGCGGAACTGTTCATCAAAGACCGGAGCGGCGAGAAGACAGCGTCAACGATCTACAACAACCGGGGCCACCTGAAGCAGTTCTGTGAATGGTGTGCTGAACAAGAGATAGATTCCATTCAGGAAATCGACGGAGAGACCTTTCTGGAATACAAATTCGAACTCAGGCAATCCAGAGCGAAAACCACCATCCGGAATCACTTCAGTACGCTCCGCACCTTCTTCCGATTCTGCGAGCGGATTGACGCGACGGAGACAGGCAAGAACCTCGCAACAAAATTAGAGACGCCGGACTTCTCCAAAGGCGAGCTGTCCCGAGACGATATGATGGACTTCTCGGACGTTGAACGACTTCTGGAGTATCTGAACAAGTTCGAATACGCCACCCTTCGACACGCTGTGTTTACCGTTTTCTGGCATACTGGCTGCCGCTGTGGGGCACTTCGGAGTCTGGACCTCTCTGACTACAAGCCGGTCAAGAAACGGGAACACGGGCGCTATGCGCTCGTCCAGTTCCAACACAGGCCGGACACGGATACCGCGTTGAAGAACAAAGAAGGGGGCGAGCGAGAAGTGATGATCTGGCCCGAATACGCTGAAATTATCGAGGACTACATTGAGATGCACTACCCTGACAGGGAAGACGAATACGGCAGGAAGGCATTGTTCCCAAGTCCCAGTGGTCGCTACTCTACCTCAAATATCCAGTCGATGATTTACGCTATCACGCGACCCTGTTACTACACCAACAACTGCCCACATAATCGCGATCGAGACGACTGTGAAGCCACCTACTACGAATCCGCGTCCAAGTGCCCATCGTCACTCTCACCACACCCAATGCGACGGACGGCGATCACGTACCACCTTGAAAAGAAGAACTGGACATATGAGGCCGCTTCCGGCCGGTTCGATGTGTCCGTGGATGTGCTAAAGAACCATTACGACGAATCGACAGCAGAAGGTCAGCGGAAAACTCGTGCTGCCCACTTCTATGATGGGGATCAAGGGACACTGTAATCCCGAACCACTCTCACTCACCAAAAGCTTGCCACAAGGGCAGGAAAAGTCTCTTGAGGGTATCCGCCTGAATAAGCAGCGATTGTATCTCGGATTTCCGCCGGAACAGCACACCCGGATGCTGCAGGAAAGGCTACTCAATTTCTGATTCTTAAACACACTCTTTAAGTTCTCTGACAGTCTCAGAGACAGGGATGACTTCTCGTAGGGACAACTCTGATTCACTATCTGTCGAAGCGGCCCGGGAACGATTGGCTGATGAAATCGATCAGGGATTCCGCGAGAGCCAGCCAGTACTGATTGAAGCACTCCCTTCGATTGGGAAGAGTTACGGAGTCGTCAAATGGGCTGCTGAGACCAACAACAAGCTCACAGTGTTTACAGCTCGTCACGACCTTTTTGATCAGTACACCGAATGGTGCGAAGAGTTCGACGTTAAATCTCGTGTACTCCCATCGTTCCATATTGACTGCGAAACAGCAAATGGAGAACACGGTGAGAAGTGGGCCAATCGCGTGAAAACAGCCTATCGCCAGAAAGGGTTGTTTCCCGGGGAGTTACACAATCAGGCCAAAGAATTGTTCGATGAACCGTTACCGTGCCAGCGGGGAGGCGGGTGTTCGTATCTCACAGCGCGGGATTTCGAACAAGAGGAATACCACGTTCTCATAGGTCACTATCGGCACGCGCACGTCCCCAATCGAGTCAAAGACAGATACGTTGCATTTGACGAGTTTCCCGAGGGAGAGTTCCTGACAGAGTATAGCGCGAGCCGCATTACGACTGCTGTCAGTTCCTTTCTGGATACTCATTCAGATCTACCGTTTCACTACCTGAAGGATCTCAAAGAGTACCGCCGAGATCCTGAACGACGACACGAGGGGTTGGCGTGGTTTGATCACCATAATCCGACCCTCAAAAGGGAGATAGGGAACGTAATCGGAAATAGAAGCGACAGTCCTCATCCGGAAGCGGCAGCGATGACCTACGCGATTCTAATTGCAAACGATCTCGATAACCGATGGGAGTATGCCAGACTGCCGGACGGAAGTACAGCGGTTACCAATCCAGAAAACGGCTCGCTAACAGTGCTAAATCAGCCAAATATTGAGAATACGGAGAGTGTTATTGCTCTCGATGGAACCCCGACTGTTATCAAATGGGAACTGATGTTAGGTGACGACCTTCTGCACAAGCCAATATTGACGGAACGTGAAAAACGGAGCTACTTGCGGGACACACTTGGGATCTCGATACTGCAAACAACTGCCGCAGCGAATCACTACTCGGGTAGATCCGGTATTTCCGTTACACCGGAACTGGATCTTGTTCTATTTGAAGCAATTGGACGCCGCGAGAACACCCGGCCCTCACTGATTTCCTCGGCACGTGCCATAGAGGCGTATCGAAACTACGACCAGGGCGGCTTTTCGAATATTATTGACGAAACGGAACATTACAGCAACCTCAAGGGGAGCAACAAGTTCAGTACGACTCGTGTCGGGATCGTCGCGGGGTGTCCTCATTATGGAGACGGCTATATCCAGAAGTGGGCCGCTCTCGCTGGCGAATCCGTTGAAATCGCTCTTGATGAACGGGGAAACCGGACAAAAGGTATGAATCAGGACTTTGGATCATTTGGCAATCAGATCCTCTGGGGGATGCGCGAGAACGAAGTGCTGCAAGCGGTTCTCCGGTTTGGACGGGATTCCGGTGGTGCCATAGTGTACGTACACACAGCGGCCCTTCCCCAGTGGGTTGAGCGGTCTAAGATCGTCGATAGATCTCAGATCCAGCCTTGGTCAGACGGGATGGTTGACATACTCCAAACAATCCGGAAACTCGATGGAGATGAATGGCGAACGAACGATATTGCCGATCAAATCGATCTTTCGGGGACACAGACTAATACCAATCTCAATACTCTCCACGATCTCGGATACCTCTGCAAGCGAACAGTTGGACGCGGAGAGATGTGGTCAGACAAGAACCTTGCCGAAATAAGTACATACGGATACGTCCGATTCAATGATGCCGCGCCAGTAACTGGGTGATAAAGAAGCAATGTTCCGCAAGTCGGACATATAATCATACTATATGCAGGACTTGTTCAATCCAAATATTCGTGTGGGTAATACCGTATGGGACTGGTCCCAATTCGGGTGCGAAGTACCTACGATGATCCGGTACCTGCGAGAACCACCCGCAAACACAACGTAACCCTGAAGCAGATTTCGCCACCGGATTCTGAGTCAAACCACTCACAGATTTATCAGAGTGCCTTTCAGCGAAGAAGCGGCCGCCCAGCATAGTACGACCACTATCCAGAGTGGTCTGAATTAGTTGCAGGGCGGGGCGAAACGGTCGGTTAGTAGGTGGTTCAACTTCTCGCAGAGTCCGGACTTTGAGATCAGTGGTCTCCTGAGGCCCGTGGTGGCGTTCCATTTCTGGAGGTGGTATCACCCTCGGCCCCACACGGAGTGCGGTTGGGGCCGTCCTTGTGGGCGAGATCGGCTGGTGTGGGAAGGGTAGTGGTTAGAAGTTGAGTGCGAGCAGGCTTCTTGCCGAATCCGATCTGCTGTAGGAATTGAGAGGGAACAGAAATCGCTATTGACTCTGGTAAAATCGGGAACATTTGTCGAGGCGACTTACCTCTCTTTGCGAATCAGAAATTCGGATGGTGTTCCAACCGGCCACCCCCTTACTCTCGTGGATCCTCGACCAGCTCGTACACGCCGCGTCCGATATTTCGGATATAGCCGTGTTCTTCGAGCCGCTTGAGTCGCTTCTGGATGTGCTGGCGGGTGAGATCGAGATCTTCGGCGAGGTTTGAGGGAACGTTCCTGCCGTCGTGGAGTGCGTCCAAGAGTGCTTTGTCGGTGTCAGTGAGGCGTATCTCTGCCATTACGTATGCCTACGATCCCAGAGATTGTTAAGGTTACTACTGTCGGCCGACAATAGTAAACTATATCGTCTCACCAAACGTAGTGGTAACTGAGAAGCGTGGTCTGCCGGAGTAAACCGGACGGTGCTGGAACACCGCCCGCGCTTCCCAGAGAGATGAGAAGCAATGCAAACCAACGCCGGAGACGGCCAAAAGAGTATCGTCGCGGAACTACAGTTCGGTGCGAAGACGGCCAAACGGGTTTCTTGGGAATCGTGGGAGTTCACTGTTGTCGGCCCCTTTGAGGTTGAAGTCACGAACGCGAGTTACGGTTACCTGAAAGACGACCACAGCTACCGAGTGCTGGTGGCTGAGGTGGAAGCGGGCATACTTCCCGCCGAGTGCGAATGTCCCGCTGACCAATACGGTGAGGACTACGACTGCAAGCACAAGGTCGCTCTCGCCGCCGTTGGTGGCCCGACTGTCCTACAGGCCGCTGTTGACTTCGATCCAACACCGACGCCCGTGCGGGCTGATGGTGGCTGTGAGTGTGATGCCGATAGCTTCCCCTGCTTCGGGTGTTATCTATCGGGACGGCGGGAGCTACCAGAATAGGAGTGCGACGTATGGAAATTGCTCGGAAGGTCAAAGAACCCTGTCCCCGATGTGGTACTGATAGCGACGTGTGGCTATTCGAGAAACCAGGGGGATCGATCACTAAGGAGTGTTATTCGTGTGAGTCCTGCGGGTGTGAGTGGACCGAAGTGAAAGACTAACCACTCCCCCGCGTAATGTGGAGACAACGCGGATGCGCCGATTCACTGAAGGAGACCGAGTCCGGATTGATATTCCCGATGAGACGGATCCAGACCACGACCGCTATCACGGCGCTCACGGGACTGTTGTTGAGGTACTCACTGACGACGCCGGGCGCGAAACTGGTGATGAGCGGGACAACCACCTCTTTAGAGTGGACGTGGACGATGGACCAGTTGTTGATCTTCGCTGGAGAGACCTTCGACCCTCACAGGACAGCTGACAACCGGCCAGTATGATCGGTGCAGGTGTTTTTGCAGTTCCCGCACTGTTGAAGCCTAACGACGTGCAATATTCAGACCCCTATTTTTAACAGGTCTTGCTGTTTCGATACGAGGTAAGCTTCGGAGATTTCGTTCACCTATGCCACCTGAGTCTGTTACCACTGCCACCGAGTTCGTTGAGCAAGAGTTCGAAACTGCTGTTCCAGAAACTGCCGAAAATGAACTGATTGAAGCCATTGACGACACTGTGAGGGATCTCCGGGAACAGATTGACGATGGTACGTTGGAGAACCTTCTGCGAGCTGGCGCTGGTTCCTATGTTCTCAAGAGTGGAATGACGCGAGACGGTCTTCAACCGGAATCGTTCACCCAACAGGCGGTTATTGAGCCGCTATTGGACGCACTCGGATACGAATACGCGACTGAGGCCGGTGGTCTCTCCGGGGGGCGGACGATGGTGGCTGATTATACGGTGTCTCTTCGGGACCACGGCAACATCGGCTCAACACGCCTACTCGTTGAGGCCGAACCCATTAACAAGGATCTCGACAGCCGGGAACACGGTATTGGACAGGTTCGAGACTGGTTGAGTCAACGTGAGTTTGAGTCTGACTTCGGCTTTGCGACTGATGGTCTCCGCTGGGTGTTCGTCCGGTATGATCCCGACTCATACACGCACAACGTCATTGAGGAAGTGGACTTACAGCCCGTGTTCCTCGCACTGTACGAGAATCAAGTCGGCAAGCAAGAGCCACCGGCGGAGGTAGTTTTCGACACTGATCGAGAGCAGGTAAGCAGTCTCATTCGAACCTTTGAGTTCGAGAATTTCGTCTCTATCGCTGGGGACGCACGGCAAGTCATCAAGCGGAAACAGGAGGAAATTACTGACGAGTTCTACGACGACTATATCCGCTACGTCTTCGGGATCGTTGACGAGGACGAGGAAACACCCCGGTCACTGGTCGGGGACGGCGTTGTACAACCGGACGGAGCCACAGAAGACGACGCACGACTGTTCGCGGTTGAACTGATGAATCGTCTCATTTTCATCAAGTTTCTTGAAGACAAATCGCTCGTCCAACCTGATCTGCTCCGAACGCTCAAGGAGACCTACGAAGACGGGATGTACGCCGGGACGTTCTACGACGAGTTCCTCCAACGACTGTTCTACGACGTGATGAACAAGAAGCCCGGGAACCGTCCATCACAGGTCAAGAATATCGACTTGTTCGCGGATATTCCCTATCTGAATGGTGGTCTATTTCGGCCTACGATTGAGGGCGAAGATTTCGATGAAGAAGACTTCGATGTTCGCAATTCTGTACTGGAATCGATCATTGACTTGCTGGAAGCGTACAGTTTCTCTGCTGGAGGTTCACCTACCGATCTCGACCCCAGTATCCTTGGGAACGTCTTTGAGAAAACTGTCAACTACATCACCAGCGATAACGAGGACACGAACAAAGAGCTGGGGGCCTACTACACGCCGAGCGAGATTACCCGTTTTAGTGCTGAAGAAACCGTTCGGCCGGCGCTTCTTGATCGCTTCCAAACGGTGCTGGTCAAAGAACGAGACTGGCCTGAGCCGGAGGTCGAAAAATACGGTTCTGTGTACGAGCTGATCGAAAACCTACCGGGTGATTGGGGGTTGATTAGCGCCCTTCTCGCCGAAGTGGACGAGTTCCGAGTGGTTGACCCCGCGTGTGGGAGCGGGCACTTCCTCACGTCTGTCCTCGAAGAGATCGTCAATGTTAGGAAGGCGTTGTATGCTCAGAATGAGAATTATCCACAGGAGTACCGGCTGAAGAAGACAACCGTACTGAACAACATCTACGGAGTCGATTTGATGGGATCGGCGGTCGAGATCGCAAAACTTCGTCTGTGGCTTTCAATCATTTCTGAGTTAGACGAGGATGTGAAGGATGATCTTGATGACGACGATCTTGCCCTCCCGAATATCGTTTTCAATCTTCGAGAAGGAAATAGTTTGATCGGCTATACGGGCTTCCCCGAAACGACCGACAGCGGAGAATATACGCTCGGGAGTTTTAGTGAAGACAGCGTTCGAGACCGCTACCAAGACATTATTACGGAGATTGAGAAACACGAAGAAGCCATAGATAGCGATAAAGCAGAAGAACACCGACGCCGAGCGTTCAAGAAACTGCGAACGGCGCGGGAGGAGTTGGTCGAAGATATTCACGGAGATTTCATTGAGGCCGGTATTGAAGATATTACCCCCGAGACCGTGGAAGAGATGGAGCCGTTCAACTGGGTGCTGGAGTTTGCGGAGGTGTACGCTGATGGCGGCTTTGACGTGGTTGTCGGGAATCCGCCGTGGGACAGGATCAAACCGCTCCGGGATGACTTCTTTGTCCGCTATGATCGGAAGTTTAGGACTCTTATGCCGGAGGCAAAGGATGCCCGGCAGGAGGAACTACTCGAAGATCCTGAGATTCAGGAAGCGTGGGAAACCTATAAGAAAAATATCAAAATTCAAGCAGATTACTTCAACAACGCTGAGGCCTATGAGCTTCAGCGTCCCACAGTCGCCGGACGGACGGAAGGGACTGAAAATGATCTATCGGCATTGTTCTTGGAGCGCGTCTTCAATATCGCCCGTAATGACGGATACGTAGCTCAAATCCTTCCGGGGACTATTTTCACTGGCTCGTCGGGAAAAGACCTCCGGATGAACCTACTCAATGAAACCAGTGTAGACGTGATGGCGCACTTTATGAATCACGGGATCTTCGATAATATAGATACTCGCTATAAGTTCACTGTTCTTACATTCGAAAATAGAGGTGAAACTGACGAGATTCGGAGCCTCTATCGAGAGGGTAGCTCAGATGTTCTTCAGAATCTTGAGGAAGAAGCGTTCAAAACTCCTCGTGAAGTTCTGGAACAGTACTCTCCTGAAGCCCGAATCTTTCCGCTACTGAAATCTGAGGAAGAAAGCGAGGTTCTACAAGCAATCATTCAGAATCCTTCTATCGGAGAACAGTCTGAAGAAGAATGGTATGCAGATCCCTATCGTGAACTTGACCGAACGAATGACGCCGATCGCTTTGTCGAATCCGAGGGAGATGGAAAATATCCCGTTCTCGGCGGGAAGAATATCTATCAGTTCGTCCACGACTCAAGTTACTTCGACATTGAAGGACCGGAGTTCTGGAGTGTAGAAGATCCGCCCGAAAATAGCGCGAAGTACCGGGTACGAGAAAAGAACTTGCCCAAGCTCAAGCGGGCGATTTACGACGAGTTCGACGGAACGGGTTCGCAAGTCGGCTTTGTGAACGAACTACTGGAGGAACATCGAGGGAAACGACTGAGCGAAGAAGACGTACTCCTTGATTGCTCGGAGTATCGAATTGTCATCCGGGACGTGACCAGCGCGACGAACGAACGGACAATCCTCGCGTCAGTAATTCCCTCCGGTATCGTCTGTACGAATACTCTGCATACTCTTCGACCCTTTGAGATAACACCTGACCGTGATGATCTTGAAGAATATCCACTTCACAGCACTTACGAGCGCATTTTTAGCGATAGAGAAGTGTTTGCGGCGCTTGGACTTATTAATAGTATCCCGTTCGACTTCCTAATGAAAACAAAAGTCGATACCCACATTGTGATGTACAAATTTACTGAATCACAGGTTCCCCGACTCACTAAGGGTGACAAATGGTTCGATTACATCTGGGAGCGGGCCGCTCGTCTGAATTGCTACGGTGATGACTTCGCTGAAATGCGTGAACGTCTCGGTGGAATTGATCCCGCAATAGAGATGGATGAACGACGAAAAGTCCAAGCCGAACTTGACGCTGCTGCGTTCCACGCCTACGGTCTTGACCGCGAACAGACTGCGTTCGTACTGGATGACTTCCATCAGGTGCGAGATCCGCGACTAATGGATGATCGGTATTTCGAGATGGTACTGGAGAAGTACGACGGACTCAACACTTAATTAGCCATCTCCTGCGAGTCCAAAATACCCTTGAGGCGATTGGCTTCTCTCTGAATTGCTCTCGCCAACTGATCGGCGTTGTCTACATCGTATTCAGAGAGAACCGAGTTGATACGACCCGGACTTGTATTCGCAATTTCTGTCAGATTCCCCAATTGATCTTGGATCTCTTTTTGACTCTCGATAATATCATTCATCTGGTCTTTTGAAGCATTCGGGACGGCAAGAAGTGCGATATTTTGTCTGATCTCACTCTCAATTGAGATTTTGTCGCTACGTGCAAGAATATCTAACAGGTCCTCTGTCGGAATGACGGTATCTGTATCAAAGAGTTCGTTGACAGTGTTAGCCGGGTATCCAACTTCGTCTTCTTCGGCATTATCCCGGTCAAAAACTTGGTTAATATCGACTACGGACAGAAATTCTAATCTATGAGCAAGATCACTATTTCCGCTAAGGACCTCCTCGTCAAACCATTCTTGAAGCTCTTGGCGGCCAGATATATCTTGATCGAAATTCCGAGGTGGGATGATTTTCGTTGCGCCGTGGAGAGTCTTAGCGCTCAATGATTCAAGATTCTCGCTAATCACTTCTTCACCATCTTCGTCATTGTGATTTGGGGAACTGAAGTGTGTCAGAACCAGTACGGGTGCGTATAGCGAGTTGTCATATTTATCAACCAGATATGATGTGTCGATTCCCTCACGGCGAAGAACCCGTTTCAAATTCTGGAGTCGCTGGTTCTCTTTCTGCTTTTCCGCACGTATTTTCTGTTTTTGTTGCGCTTCTTGTTCCAAATTAGATGAAAGAGTGTCCACACGATCTCGTTTCTGCTTCAGATTTGTCCTTAATTCCGACTTTTCAGTGATCAGCGCTTCTATGATTCTCTCTTTCTGCTGGATCTTGTCGCGGGCCTTCTTCCCTGAAGCTACAGAGAACGCACCTATTGACAACGAAGCAAGCGAAATAATAACTGAGGCCCCGATGAATGCAGAGACAATGCCAACTATCACAGCCGCGACCGCAATGAGATAGCGGAAGTGTTCTCCTTTCAATTTATCGTCTATTCGTCACTATCCCGTATAAAATTGTCCTTCATAATGAAATTCTCCAATTACTCCGAATGTGCTTGTTTCACCGCGGACTGGTGCTGATTGCTAAACGGATTCCAGTCACAGAAGATCTTATTACCACGCACTACTTCTCTTAAATCGCACAACGGCAACGACCCCAAGCAAGGGATTTGATGGGTTCGCGGTTCCTGTATCCGACTCCCGTTATATACATCCCACTCACGTCTTGCGGTTCACGCGAATGAAGTGAGCGTATGGGTTGGGGCGGATTTGAACCGCCGACTTCCTCCGTGTGAAGGAGGTATCATAACCGACCTAGATCACCAACCCGCGCACTACTGGCTACCGGAGTCGCCGACTTAACAGTTGCTTTCCCGCCCGACTACTCCGCCGCTCGGGACTCCCGATACTGCTGGATCTTCCCCCGTGCCTCGCCGATCGCTTCTTTGGCTTCACCCTCTGCTTTCTCCTGAACACCTTTCAGATCGGCCTTGATCTCGTCTAGCCGCGAAGGTTCGGGCTCTTCCTCGCCACCGGTCACGCTCTGGAAGCGGTCCCTGATCGGCTCCAGCTCCTCGCTGACGCCGCGCTTTGCCGTCTCGCCCGCTCGCTTCAGGTAGTACCGCGTATCTTCGAAGTGCTTGTTCATATCTGACCTAACGTCGAGAACACATATATCGTTTCTGGCGGGAGCGACGCAAGAACCAAGCCACGGCGCGCGGTAGGTGCGTGCATGTTCGAGCGGGTTTCGCTTCCGACGCCGTTTCAGGTCGGCCCAGTCAACGCCTACCTGGCCGGGCGCACGCTCGTCGACCCGGGCCCCGACAGCGAGGAAGCCTGGGCCGACCTGCTGGACGCCCTCGACGCCCGCGACCTTGGACCGGGTGACATCGAGCAGGTGCTGATAACGCATCCCCACCCCGACCACTTCGGCGCAGCACATCGATTCCGTGAGAACGGTGCGCGCGTGGTCGCGAGCCGTCGGGCGACGCCGATCATCGAGGACTTCCCAGGGCGGCTCGAATACGAGCAGTCGTTCTTCCGGGACTTCTTCGAACGATGCGGGATGGATCAGACGACCGCGAAGACGGTGACGAACCTTCCGGAAGCGTATGTCGAGTATGCGCCCAGCGTCGGCGTCGACGAGCAGGTCGACGCGGGTGATACCCTCGTCGTCGCTGATACGACGGTCACCGTCGACACCGTCGACGGTCACGCCGAAGGTGAGGTCATCTTCGCATACGAGCACGGTGGTGAACGTACCGCCGTCGTGGGCGACAACGTTCTGGACGAGATTACACCGAACCCGCTCTTGCTCCCGCCCAGAGAGCCCGGGGGCCCCCGACCCCACGTTTTGCCGGCGTACAATCGATCGCTCGATCGCCTCCGCGGCGAGGGCTACGACCGATTCCTGCCGGGCCACCGCGGGCGTGTCGAGGACCCTGGCGCTCGAATCGAGGCCATCCGTGACTCACACGAACAGCGTACCGAACGCGTCGCCGAACTGCTCGAGCAACCGATGACGCCCGTCGACGTCATGCACGAACTGTTCGGTGACCTCCCCGCGACGGAGGCCTTCCCAGGGATGAGCGAGGCCGTCGGCCACCTCGATGTCCTGCGAGCTCGCGATCGCGTCCGCACCCGTGAGAGGGGTGGGCTCGTCGTCTACGAACGCCGTTAGTACGTCGGGTTCTCTTCGCGGTTCCCTTCGCGTTTGTTGACGACACGCGCCAGCGTGAACAGTAGATCCGAGAGGCGATTGAGATAGATAATCGCCTCCTCGTTTACCTCCGGCTGTGAGCTGGCGAGATCGACGGCGCGCCGTTCGCCACGTCGACAGACCGCTCGGGCGTGATGCAGTTTTGCCCCCGGCTCCGAGCCACTCGGGAGGATGAACTGGCTGAGCGGCTCGAGTTCCTCGGTGAACTCGTCGATCCACGCTTCGGCCTGCTGGACGTGCTCGTCGGTCACCACCGGATCGTCGTCGTCCGGCTCCGGTGTCGCGAAGTCCGCCTGGACGACGTGAAGGTGGTTCTGGACCGCCCGGAGGCAGTCGTCGATGTCGTCGTAGTCGGTCGGTCTGACGACGCCGACGAGTGCGTTGACCTCGTCGACGGTTCCATAGGCCTCGATCCGGGGACTCGCTTTCGACACCTGGGACATGTCTCGCAAGTCGGTCAGTCCGTCGTCGCCACGGCCGGTGTAGATCTTCATACGTTGCCCTTCGGATCGAGGCGTATAAAAGACTGCTACGCGAGATATAGCTTCAAGTGTCCGGGAGTGCAGGGATACGATATGGGAATGACCCGCGAGCAGTACTGTCCGAACTGTGAGAGCGAGCAGACGTTCACGCGGGCGGCGACGACACACCTCAACGTCGGCCAGAAAATCAAGTGGCGCTGTGACGCGTGTGGGCGTCAGACCGTCCAGATCGGAACCGAGATCGATACTGCGACCATCTGATCTATGCCTGCGGCTTGGCTTCGTGATGCTCTTCGTCGTGATCCTCCTCGGCGAGTGACTTCGGGACGACCCAGCGCGTGATGGCGGTCAGCGCAAGGAGGACCAGCACTGTCGATACTGTGATGATGATTGCAACGTCCATATCTAATTGTCCGTCCATCAAGCACTAAATAGGTGCTGTTGCGCGCCGACGATCGTCGGGCCCTTTCGCCTCATCGGCCCGAGAGGCGATCGCGGAAGGCTCCTAACTCCGGAAATCGAAGCGTCTCGCCACTATCTTCGTCTCGGATAATCGGTCGGAGCACGTCGGTGTCTACCACCAACGGTGACTGGAACTCCCGGGCATGGAGGTGGTTGATGACGACCCCTGCCGTGAACCGATTGAACGCCGGGAGAACGATCACTGCTGCGTCGTTCGGACCGCCCGGGCCTCGAAGCATACAGGGGTGGCGCTGCGCCTCGATTTCGATCACGGGATGGTCGTGACCGAGGACGTACCGGTCGGCATCGACGCCTGGATCCTCGTGCCCGTGAACGACGACCGTCTCCGCGTCGAGTCGGTAGTGGTCGGCCACCGGCCCGTCCCATACCTGATCGAGCAGCGCGTCGTGATTCCCACCGAGAACGACCAGTTCCGCGCCACTGGCGGTGACACGCCGTCGAATCTCTCCGACTCGTCGTTCGACTCCTCGCGGAATCGTCTCGAACGCGTGGAGTACGTCGCCAGCGAGCACGACCGTCTCCGGATCGTGTGCGGTACAGAGCGCTTCGAGACGATCACGGACGTCTCGGCCGTCGCCGACGGGAACCTCGACGGCCGACGTTTCGGCGCGGCCGAGGTGGAGGTCCGCACAGACGAGTGTCTCCTCGAGCAACACGGCCCGACCTCGGAACCGCGGTGTCATCACCCCAACGTCCGAGCCCCAGGAGTAAAAACACAGTCGACGACGGCGTGGCTTTATTGCCCCGTGGACCTACCCTCCGTGCATGGTTGACGTTCTCGCGAACAAGCGTGCGGCGACGCGCTTTCGCATCCTCGTCGAGATCGCGGATCGCCAGCCGGCGGTCAGCCAGGGAGAGATCGCCGACGCGGTCGGTGTCACTAGCCAGGCCGTCAGCGAGTACATCCGCGAACTCGTCGAGGACGGCTACGTCGAAAAGGAGGGGCGGTCGCGCTACCGCGTCACGAAAGAAGGCGTCGACTGGCTGTTTCAGGCCGCCAGCGATGTCCGTCGTTACACCGACCACGTCACCGAGGACGTCTTGGGTGGCGTCCAGGAAGACGCGGCGATCGCCGACGAACCCATCGAGTCCGGCGCACGTGTCACACTCTCGATGAGCGACGGGCTCCTTCACGCTCGCCCTGGCGATCACGGTGGCGCGACCGGGCGAGCGACCGGCGCGGCCGACGCTGGCGATGTCGTCGGTGTCACGGGTTTCGAAGGTGTGATCGAGTTCGAACCCGGTCAGGTTCACGTTCGGTCGGTCCCACCGGTGCGCTCGGGAACGCTCTCTGACGTCTCGGCGATCGAGGATGCGCTCGCTGACGCGGACCTCGTCCTCGCAACCGGTGTCGAGGCCGTCGCGGTGCTCCGGGCAGCTGCCCACGAACCCGCGACGTACTTCGCCGCCGGCGAAGTCGCTGCCGAGGCCGCCGGCCGTGGACTGGACGTCTTGGTGGTCGCGACGACCGACGCGGTCGGCCGCGTGACTGACGCGCTCCGGGACGCCGACGTGTCCTACGAAGTCGAGTAGAAGATCAGGCGCTACGCTGGTCGAGTTCTTCGCGCACTTTGCGCCCGGCTGGAATGACGATCCAGAATGTGAGCGTCCCGAGGATCGCAAACCAGAACAGGCCGTCGCCGATCGCCAGTGCGATCTGTGCGTAGAGATCGGGATTTTCGGGCCACTCACCGAGCAGTTGTGTCCCCTCGAAACTCGGCGTCAGATACCAGCCGGCGACGATCATCCACCCGAGGCCGGCGGTCATCAGGATGCCTAGTCCTTTCACGAATTCGTCTGCCATTGTCGTCTCCTATGGATGGATCGCTTTTAGGTTTTCCTTTATTCGTCCCGCTCTGGCTTCGGGTCGCTGGCGGATCGGGAGTCCTCGTCGCTGCCGGGCTCTTCCTCCACAGAAGACTCTCCCTCGTCCCTATCGACCATCCCCTCGGTTTTGAACCGCGTCCCGAGGATGTACGACCCCGCGCCGAGGACGATCAGTCCGACGCCGAGCAGTCCAAAGAGCACGTTCAGAACGTCGACTGACAGTGTCACTCCGACCGCCTCGAACACCCAGCGAAGGGTGGTTCGAAACAGGTGGTCCGTGCGCGTCGCGGCGTCGAAACTGACGAACCCGAGTACGACCAGGACCGTCGCTACTAACGTCGAGAAAACAGTAATTCCCTTGTACATCCGCATCGGGACGACGATCGTCCCGTCTTCACGTCGCCCGGTCCGATCGGAGTCTGAGTCGGCCATCGAGGGTTACTTCGGCGGTCTGAGCCGATAGTATCGACGGTTGAGGTTGAACATGTACCCCTCGCGCATCGACTTCAACACGGCGTAGGTGATGAAGCCGAAGACGAACGGCAACAGGAACGTCAGGTCCTGGGTGAGTTTGGCGTCGATCGGCAGCAGGTTCTTGACCGACAGCGCGGCGATGGTCGCCGCGAAGACGACGCCTGCCACACCGACGGCTCCCCAGAACGGCTGTTCGACCGGCCGACGCGCGCTCCCCTTGTTCAGGAACGGCACGATCGCGATCGCACCGACGATCACGAGGTTCGCCACGACACCGTACGTCCGGTCGGCCATGATCTGCTCCCCGCCGAGCAGCGCCAGATCGGGGTTGAGGAAGCCGAGCTTGAGCAGACCAAAGGACCAGTACAGATACCAGTCCGGCAGGATGACTTCCGGCGTCTGGCTCGGGTTGGCTGGCGGCCCGATGTGCGGCGGTAGCGTCGCCGCCAGCATGATGATCAGACCGATGAAGAAGCTCGTAATCGCGAGATTCCGGATCATCTCGTGGGGCCAGGCCGGGAATCCGAGCACGTCACGCTCGACGTAACTCGATTGCTGGCGCAGGTCCTGATCTTCTCGCCGAGAGCGCTCGAAGTACTCGTAGGTCAGCCGCGGGAGTCCCTCTTTGCGTGCTTTGCGCTCGCTCCAGGTCGGTGTCTCGTCGTCCGGTGGGACGATGCCGGTCCCGCCGCCGTCGGTCCGTTCCTCCGCGTCCGTGGTGTCTGTTTCTTCAGTCATTGTCGATCAGTGCGGTTCCGCGATGCCCTGCATCCAGACGATTCCGATGTGGATGGCGATCAGTGCCGTCACGATGAACGGCAGGAAGAACACGTGCAGGATATACATCCGTTGCAACGTGGCCGGGTTGGGCGTGAATCCGCCGAACATCAACTGAGCGACCCACTCTCCGATGAGCGGGATCGAGAGGCTCATCTCGACGCCAATCTGGCCGGCCCAGAAGGCTAGCTGGTCCCACGGCAGCAGGTAGCCCGTGTACCCGAAGACCATCGTCAGACTGATCAGCACGATCCCGATTAGCCAGTTGAGCTCACGCGGCTCCTTGTACGCACCCGTGAAGTACACACGGAGCATGTGCAGGAACACGGCCGCAACCATGACCTGGGCCGCCCAGCGGTGGAGACTCCGGAGGAAGAAGCCGAAGTTCAGATCCACCATGATGAACTCGATCTGCTGGTATGCCATCGAGGACGTCTCACTTGCGCCCGCACCGGGCGTGTAGTAGAACCCGAGGAGGGCTCCGGAGATTGCCGCGACGATGTACGCGAGCGTCGAGAACGACCCCAGCGCGTACAGGGGGTACCAGTACCAGAACTTGTTGTCAAGGCCGTACTGTTCGGTGTGGCTCTTTGGCATCTGGAGGTTGACCTTGTAGTACAGATCCTCCAGCAGTTCGAGGTAGTCGACGATCCGAAGCCGCTTGTCGAGCCACATCAGCGTCATCAGATAGACACCCTCGATCCGCGAGAGATCGCGGGTCTCCATCCAGGCTTTGTGGTCGTGGTCGTCTTTGCGTTCGAGACTCATTGTATCACTCGTCCGGCCGCGGAAGGGCGGTGTAGGTCGTTTCGATCGGGTTGAACGGGTTGTAGATCGACTGGTGGCACTGACAGTAGACACGGTCCGAACCGCCGAACTTCGCACTGCCATCGTAGGCTTTGAACCCCGGGACACAGCAGAAGTGGGTACACTTGTTCAGCCAGGCCATCACGTCGTCGGAGGTGGCTTCTTCGAGGAAGCTTCGCACGGTCCCCGATAGCGAACTGTATCGGCCTTCGCCGTTGACCATCTTGCTGACTTCCGGGCTGCGAAGTACCTGCACCGGGATAGTTTCGACGTCGCCTTCCGAGCGCCAGTTGGCGACTGCGGGCTTGCCCAGCCCTGCACGGCCGATCCCGTTGCCCCACTCCTCGTAGTCGTCGAACATATCCAGCGTCAGGACGCTCCCGTCTTCGACCTCGTCCTGCCAGTCGTAGGTGCCACTGCTGGAGCGAAACGCGTTGTCCTGATCGGCGTCGGGAACGATCCCTTCGTAGGTCTGGACGCCACAGTACTGGTACCAGGTGGAACTGTACGTGATTCCACCCATGTCCATCTGTGCGACCTGGATTTCACGCCCCTGGCGTTCGACGGTCTCGACTTCGGGCCAGGTGCCGTGAATCTCGTTACCGTTTTTGATCTCGATCGGGACCATCGGCATCCCGCGCGGCGCGGGTCCGTCGGTGTTCTCGATCGCGATGAACGGTGTGATACCGCCACCGGCCCCGGCGGCCGATGTCGCCATCTCGACGGTCGCGGCTGTTCCCGTCGCGACGGTTCCGAGTGCGGCGCTGCCGACGACGCCTTTCACGAAGCGGCGACGGCCTGACTCGCTTGGGTATTTGTCTTCGTCTAGTGGCATTGTTATCGCTTGTAGTAGGGGTAGAGTGCGCGTTTGATGTTGTCCATCGCTCCGTCGGTCAGCGTCGTTCCGTCGACGTCTTCCTCACGGACGTAGAGATCCTCCCACTTGCGACGGCGTTTCTTGACGATCATCACGTCCGGGAGGAACTCCTTGCGGTACAGCATGAGAATGAACGCCAGATCCATGAAGATGATCGCGAGGACGCCGCCGAGGAACATGTTCCCCGTCGGGGAGAGCCCCCAGCCGCTGACGAGACCCCACGTGAACAGCCCGACGAAGACGACCTCGACGATCGTCAACAGAACGATCGCGAGCGCTGCGGCCGCGCTCTCACGCGGCGGTTCGTAGCGGTGGATCGCGCCGTAGGTGCTTCCTGATGAGGACATCAGTTACTGCCTCCTTTGGTGTGTGACGATTCGCCGTACTTCAGGAAGAAGAACGTGAAGACGTACGAGACGCCGATCATCAACAACGTCGCGAGGCCGACGAAATGGGCCTGGAACGGAACCCCCATGTGCTCGGGGTTCGGTTCGCCGCCACCGCCGCCACCGCCGACGGTCTGGGTGGAGACGTCGTCGCCGACGGCGATCGCACCTTTCATGCCCTGGCCCTCGTGTGGGCCACAGTAGTACGTGTAGATACCACCGGTCGTGGGCGTGACGCTATGCGTCTGGCCTGTTTCGATGACGTCGAACTCGCCGCCGGCCGTGCCAGCCAGCTCGGCTCCTTCTGGCTGGCTGTTGAACTTCACGTTGTGGCCCGAGGCGTCGAAACTCCAGGTGATCGTCGTCTCAGGGGAGACCCAGATGAACGTCGGGTCGAAGAAGTTGCTGTCGACCGAGATCGTCACTTCGTCTTGGTCTCGGAGGTCCTGATAGCCCTGGTTGTCGGCGTCGCTGACGTACGACGGCCACTGCGGACGGGTGGAGCCGCCACCGCCTCCGCCGCCGCTCTCGGCGGCGCTCGCGGAACCGCTAGCGGCGAGTGCGGCCGTCCCACCGGCAGCACCGCCTGCCGTTCGGAGAAAGTCCCGCCTGTTCATATACACGAAAACCTGAGGGCCAGGTTTGTATAAACCCACCGAATGTGCGCACGGGAACGGTACAGCGGTTCACGCCCCGTCTGGGTCCTCGCGGGGCGGCAGGACCGCCTCCTCGTCGTCGATCTGGTCGTCGACGATCTGTCCGTCCTCGTCGACCGGCAGGAAGTCCGGTCGCTCGCCCGACTCGACGTTCATCGCCCGCAAGCGCTCGCGGAACTCCTCGGCACGGAAGCGGTCGGAGAGTCGCGCGTTCGCGACGGTGAAGAACAAGCCGACGGCGATGACCAGGAAGAACACGCCGGCGACGATGGCGATGATCCCCCTGTTGAAGAAGACCCCTGCGCCGAGCAGTCCCAGCCCCGCCGCCACCTGGGCGAACGCGACGATCTGGAGCATCCAGTTGCCCAGTTCCGTCCCGCCCTCGGGAATCTCCTGGGGTTTGGGTAGAATCTCCCCTTCAGGAACGTCGGGCACGTCGTAGTCGTCCATCGAGCACAGCGCGATCGTGGGTTTGACGTCGCGCAGCACGGTCCCCTCGCCCTGGACGCTGCCATCGGGATAGACGACGGCGAACCCGGTGTCGGAGTAGGCCAGCAGATAGTCCTCGTGTCGTTCGATCCGGGCGAAGACGTCCCGGTCGAGTACACGCTGTTTGAGGTCGGCTTCCACGCGGTCGAGCAGTTCGGGACCCGTGATCCAGCTGTCTGGATCGAACGCCGCCTCCCACTCCTCGGCGCTCATCTCGTCCATCTCCCGCGGACCGAAGTTCTCGAAGTCGTACTTCTGTTCGACCTGCTCGCGGAGCTGTTCGGTTGAGAGGTCGTCCGCCTCGCTTGCGCTATCACGCTCGTCGGTCGGGACCCGCTCGTCCCCGTCGCCAGTCGAGGAACCGGAGCTACCCATTGTCCCGTCCTTCGGTTTCCGCCGCCTTACACGTGTCGTTCGACAGGAGCGACGGGAAAAACGTCTTCGGCGTCCATTTAATCCCCCAGTCCCAACGTCCGGCGATGTTCGGGCTCTCGGAGACGGCGATCTCGGCGCTGGTCGTGCTCGCGGTGACGATCAGTTTCCCCTGCTTTCTGTACGGGGCCTGGATCATGATCGACAACGACCCGATCACCTGGGACATCCTGGTCTGGCATCTCAAGTACATCCTCGTCGGCCTCGCGCTGACGACGATCCCGATGCTGTTCTGGATGCTCCCGCGACTCCTCCAGCAGTTCGGTGGATTCGGCGTCTTCCACGCCGTGATCGGGCTACACGCCTACGCGTTCCTCCTGTTCGGGTTCACCGGGATCGTCCGGATCTTCCGGGCGAAGTGGCGTCACGACCTCTATCACGACTACGACGAGGACGTCCTGCTGGACGAGATCGGCGGCGAGAGAATGGATCACTGGCGCGCGCGTCTGCGGATCGGCGTCGTCGGCTACGTCGTCCTCTGGATCGGTGCGTATCTCACCGGACTGGCCAAGTTCTTCATCAGGTACGATCCCCTTCGATTCCTCTGATCGATCGTGCGAACACAGGTCAGGACCACACCTCGCCGCTGGCGAGATCGGTGTCGTGATCGAGTTTCGAGGACGGACAGAGGTCTTCGAGTTCACAGTCGGTGCAGTCGGGGTTCCGCGCGGTACAGACCGCGCGTCCGTGACTGATGAGCAGGTGGGTGAACGCCTGCCATTCGTCTTCTGGGACGACAGGCATCAGGTCTTCCTCGATGGCCTCTGGACGCTCCTCCTCGGTGAGTCCAAGTCGGCGTGTGATCCGCTGGACGTGCGTGTCGACGACGATCCCTTCGACGACGTCGTGGCCGTGCTGGAGGACGACGTTGGCAGTCTTGCGGCCCACGCCCGGCAGATCCGTCAGCGCCGTCATCGTGTCCGGAACGTCGCCGCCGTGCTCTTCGAGGAGAATCTCACCGATCCCTTTCAGGTAGCCCGCCTTGTTGTTGTGGAACGTGATCCCGTAGATGTCCTCGGCCAGTTGCTCCTCGTCGGCTGCGGCGTAGTCCTCGGCCGACTCGTATTTCTCGAAGAGATCCTCGGTGACCTGATTGACGCGTTCGTCGGTACACTGTGCGGAGAGGACGACCGCGACCAGTAGTTCGAGCCGCGTCGCAAAATTCAGTGAGATCGTCGAGTCGGGATACTCTTTGTGGAGGCGATCGATGACTTCCTCGACCTGTGCCTCGCGCGAATCCAGTGGTGTGCCCATGCGTGGGGCTTGGACGGCGTTGGCTTGAGGCTGACTATCGGATCATCGTCAGGAACATCTTGAACTGTGAGACGGCGTCGACGGCGTGTGGCTCGTCGGCCGGCAAGACGATCGATTCGCCGGCTTGCACCTCGTACTCCTCGCTGTCGATCGTGATCTCGGCGGTCCCGTCGACGACCTGGAGGATAGCGTCGTGTGGTGCCGTGTGCTCGCTGAGTCGCTCGCCCTCGTCGAACGCGAAGACGGTGACGGTGACGCTCTCGTCGTCGACCAGTGTCTGGCTCACGATCGCTCCCGACTGGTAGTCGAGAAGCTCCCGGATCTCGAACGCACTACCCGTGAGTTCGAGGAGTGATTCTCGATCGGACATCGCTACCTGCACACCTCACAGCCGATCGACCAGATGGCGATCAGGGCCACGACGACGGGAACGTGCGCGACCGTGAGCAGTGGTAGCGTCCACGGCCCCAGGCCGAGCGCGCTTCCAAGCGCGCGGACGCCCTGGCCCAACAACGGCAACGAGACCAGTGCGACCGCAGTGATCGCGACCCGAATCGGGATCTTCTGTTCGTCTACCGCGCCTCTGATGTGACTGACGTGTTCTCGAATCATTTTAGGCCCTCCTAAACTCCACAGTCGAAGCAAGCAGGAGATTGTGAGTAAGCGTTGCCCCGAACATCTTCGTGTGGGGCCGGGAGTGACGGTCGCTGTTTCGTGAATACGGCTACAGTGACTGGATCGCGTCGACGAGGTCCTCGAGCGGTGGGGTCTCGCTCACGGCGGACGCCATCCAGGCGAACCGGATCGTACACCCCTGATCTGCGAGCACGAGCGCGCGTCGTGGCCCGACCCCGCTGTCGCGGTCGGCGATCCCGTAGAGATCAGTGACGTACGCCTCGGGATCGTACAGCAGGGGAAACGGCAGGTCTGGAGCCAGTCGGCCGAGCAGTTCCTGGTCGTCGCCGATTCCGAACACCGAGATCTGCGTCGCCATCGACGCCCAGTCGAGAGCTGTGAGGGCCTCCAGCAGCGAGGCTGCCTCCTGCTCGGCGCTCGGGACGAACGCGAGTACGACGGGGCCGGCGTTGGCGGCCGCCGAAAGCATGTACTCCGCGTCCGGATCGGTCGCCGCGGGCAGATAGAAATCCGGGGCCGGATCGCCAGTGTCGAGCATGGCCGGTCATAGCCCGCGGAGAGGAAAACCCCTGTCATTTTCTCACAGGGCTGGACAACGCTGAAGACACTCGCCCGCGACTCCTCTCGTATGCCCGGACCTGCCTTCCTCCGTGGCGAGGACGTGACGCTACACCCCCAGGGCGAGGACGACGTCGAGTTCCTGCTGGAACTCCTCAACCATCCCGACGTCTGGCCTTCGCTGGCGACCTACGAACCGACGACCGAGGCCGAAGAACGCGAGTGGATCGAAAGCGTCGGCGAGAACGACGGCGTCCACCTGCTGATCTGTGCCGACGGCGAGCCGGTCGGGACGATGGGGCTCAACCGAGTCAACGAGGTCTGGGGCCTCGCGGAGCTGGGCTACATGATCGACCCCGACGCCTGGGGCAACGGCTACGCGACCGACGCCGGCCGCCGCCTCGTCAGATACGCCTTCGAGGACCGCCGGCTGCACAAGATCAAGGCCAACGCTTTCGGGACGAATCCGGCCTCTCAGCGCGTTTTAGAGAAGATCGGCTTCGAGAGAGAGGGCGTCTTCGAGGACCACGCCTACGTCCGCGGGGAGTACGTCGATCTCCACCGCTACGGGCTGCTGGCCGAGGACTTCTGAAAACACCGGAAAGCAAGTCCTCTACAGCCCGAGTTCCCGCCCGATGACGAGTCGCTGAATCTCGCTGGTGCCCTCGCCGATCTCCATCAGCTTCGCGTCGCGATAGAACCGCTGTGGCGCGAAGTCGGTGGTGTAGCCGTAGCCGCCGAGCACCTGGATCGCGTCCTCGGCCACTTCGCGGGAGGCCTCGCTGGCATCGAGTTTCGCCAGCGACGACTGGAGCGTGACGTCCTCGCCCTGGTCGTAGCGCCAGGCGGCCTCGTGCGTGAGCAGGCGAGCGCGCTGTGTCTTGCGGTACATCCTCACCAGCATGTCCCGGACGGCGTCGAACTCGCTGATCGACTGGCCGAACTGCTCGCGCTCGGTCGCGTAGTTCCGGGCTGCCTCGAACGCTCCCTGGGCGAGTCCCACAGAGAGTGCCGCGATCGAGATCCGCCCGCCCTGGAGGGTCTCTTTGGTCTGCTCCCAGCCCTCGCCCTCCTCACCGAGGAGTCGATCTTCGGGAATCCGGCAGTCGTCGAACTGGATCTCGCACGTGGGCGAAGCGTTCAGCCCGAGTTTGTCCCACTCGGTCGTCACTTCGAAGCCGTCGTCGTTGCGCGGGTCGACGATGAACGTCGAGATGCCGTCGTAGCCGGCCTCCGGGTCGGTGACGGCCTTCACGAGGATCGAGCCCGCGACGGAGGCGTTGGTGATGAACTGCTTGGTCCCGTTCAGGACGTACTCGTCGCCGTCGTCCTCCGCGGCGACGCCGCTCCGGTTCGAGGCGCGTGGCGCCTCGCTCTTCTCGGCCGTCGTGTCCATGTCCGAGGCGTCCGAGCCGCTTCCCGGTTCCGTGAGCGCCCATCCGCCCAGGTACTCGCCCTCCGCGAGCGGACGGAGCCAGCGCTCTTTCTGTTCGGGCGTCCCGAAGGCGTCGATGGGCTTGCTCGCGAGACTGACGTGGGCGGCATACGAGAGACCGATACTGCCCGAGACACGGCCGAGTTCTTCGGTGACGAGCGCGTAGGTGAGCTGGTCCGCGCCGAGGCCGCCGTACTCCTCACTGACGGGCACGCCCAGGACGTCGAGATCGGCCAGCTGGTCGAAGATCTCGCCAGGGAATCGATGTTCGTCTTCGATCTCCTGGGCGATTGGCTCGATCTCGGCCTCGCAAAAGTCTCGCACCGTCTCGCGCATCATCCGGTGTTCGGCCCCGAGCGAGAAGTCCATGCCCCGAGGTAGTATCCTTGTGAACTTATAACATCGCCACGGAAACGGCGCGAGAGCGGCCGCCGAGCGAGTGCCTACAGCAGCGACTCGATCTCGTCGAGGTACTCGCCGTAGACGTCGGTCGCCGCCTGCACAGCGTCCGGCTCGGCCATATCGACCCCTGCATCGCGGAGGAGTTCGAGCGGATACGCGCGCGATCCACGCGAGAGGAACTCGACGTATCGCTCGGCCGCTTCGGGATCGTCGTCGTCCAGGATTTGCTCGACGAGCGCTACTGCCGCCGAGATTCCGGTGGCGTACTGATAGACGTAGAACGCCCGATAGAAGTGCGGAATGCGCATCCACTCGCGGGCGATCCGGTCGTCGAGCTCGGCGGGTTCGTAGTACTGACTTTTGAGGTCCGCGTAGATCTCGTCGAGGCGCTCTGCGGTCAGTGCCTCGCCGGCTTCGGAGAGTTCGTGGGTCTGCTGCTCGAACTCCGCGAACATGGTCTGGCGGAACAGCGTCGAGCGGAAGCGTTCGAGGTACTCGTTGAGGATGTGTCGCCGCAGCCGTGCGTCTTCGACGGTGTCGAGCAGGTGGTGCGTGAGCAGGGTCTCGTTCACCGTCGAGGCAACTTCCGCGACGAAGATCTCGTAGTCTGCGTAGACGTACGGCTGAGTGTCGCTGGTGTACTCGCTGTGTAGCGAGTGGCCCAGTTCGTGGGCCAGCGTGTACATCGACTCGACGTCGTCCTGGTAGTTCATCAGGATGTACGGCTGGGACTCGTAGGTCCCGCCCGAATACGCCCCCGACTGCTTGCCACGGGTCTCGTAGACGTCGACCCACCGCGATTCCAGCCCGTCGGCGAGTCGCTTCTGGTACTCCTCGCCCAGCGGCGCAACGGCGTCGATAACGTAGTCACATGCCTGTTCGTACTCGATTTCGGGGCTCTCGGTCTCGGTCAGCGGGACGTACAGGTCCCACATCTCGAGGTCCTCGCCGTCGATTACCTGGCGCTTGAGATCGGCGTGTCGGTGCAGCGCGTCGAGGTTGTCGTGGACGGTCTCGACCAGTGTATCGTAGACCTCGACAGGGACGTTCGGGCCGTTCAGAGCGGCCTCGCGGGCGGTGTCGTAGTCTCGCGCTCGGGCGGTCTTGACGTCGGTCTTGACGCTGTTTTTCTGGGCGGCCCCGACGGCGTTGCGAACCGTCTCCCACTCGTCGTAGAACTCCTCGTAGACTTCCCGGCGGAAGTCCCGATCCTGTCGTTTCTGGAGGGTCGTGAAGTTGTTGAGCGTGATCTCGACGGCCTCGCCGTCCGGGTCCTCGACGCTCGGGAAGGTCATGTCGGCGTTGGTGAGCATGTTGTAGACCTCCGAAGGTGCACCCATGACCTCGCCCAGGTCCGCGAGCAGTTCTTCGACTTCTGCCGAACGGGTGTGGTCTTTCATCCGGAGGACGTCGTCGAAGTAGTGCTCGTACGCTTCGAGGGCGGGCTCGTCGTCGATCATGTTCTCGATCTCCTCGCGGGTACAGTCCTGGATCTCGGGGTCGAGGAAACTCGCTGCGCTGCTCGCCTCCGAGTAGAGTGATTGTGCGCGGGCGAACAGTGCCTGGTAGTCGCTGTCGCGTGTGTCCTCGTCGCGGCGCATCCGAGCATAGCCGACGACGTTCTCGACCAGCCGCATCACTTCTTCGAACGTTTCCAGTGTCTCCAGCAGCGTCTCGGCGTCCTCGGTCGCTCGGCCGTCGAAAGCCGACAGCTCCGTGATGCGATCCTGTGCGTGTTCGAACGCGTCTTCCCAGTCCTCGTCGCTCGCGTAGAGTGACTCGAGATCCCACTTGTAGGACGTCTCGATGTCGCTCCGTTCGGGAACCGAACTCATAGCCCGGTCTTAGACCGGGGGGTTGGTAAGTTTTCGCTCGGTCGGAGGTGTCGAAGCCCCAGCGCGGCGTGGGTTTTTAGTCTCTCCGTCCGACGGGCCGTGCATGGACGAACGGGTGGCGTGCCTCCTCGGTCGGGCCTGGCAGTCAGAACGCCCGTGGCGCGTTCTGCGGACGCTCACGGAGCTAGAGGATCGAATGGGGGGGCATCCAGGCGAACAGCGCGCTGCGGATTTTCTGGAAGACGAACTCGAATCGCTCGGCGTCGAGGACGTCACCCAGGAGAGCTTCGCTATCCCCGAGTGGACCCGTGGCGAGACGTCACTCCTGGCGCACGTTCACAGCCGCGACCGTGAGCGGACGTTCGAGGCCCGCGCCTTGCCGTACTGTCCCGAGTCGACCGTGGAGGCGCCGCTGGTCGACGTCGGGTACGGAACGCCCGCCGAACTCGACGCGCGCGACGTCGAGGACGCCGTTGTCGTCGCCAGCACGGCCACCCCACCGAAAGCGGATCGGTTCTTCCACCGGATGGAGAAGATTGGCTATGCCGCAGCGCGCGGCGCGGTCGGGTTCGTCCTCGCGAACCACCAGCCCGGGCAACTCCCGCCGACGGGCTCGCTCCGCGTGGGCGATACGCTCCCGGCTGTGGGCGTCAGCTACGAGACTGGCGAGTGGCTGCGCGATTACGCCGCCGAGGGTGCGGCCGTCCGGATCAACGTCACCGCCAGCGTCGAACCGGGGACGAGTCAGAACGTCTGCGGTCGATTCGGTCCCGAGACCGACGACGCCGTGCTCTTGCTGGCACACTACGACGCCCACGACGTCGCCGAGGGAGCACTGGACAACGGTTGTGGTGTCGCCGTCCTGGTCGCTGCAGTCGAGGCGCTGATCGAGATGGACCTCGATCGCGAAGTCAGGATCGCGCTGGTCGGCTGTGAGGAACTCGGCCTCCAGGGCAGCGAGACCCTCGCTGCCAGCGTCGACGCCGCGGACCTCCACGCCGTGGTCAACCTCGACGGAGTCGGACGCGAGCGCACACTGAAGGCGTTGACTCACGGCAGCGACGACGTGCGTGACCTCGCTCGTGAGGTGGTCGAACAGGTCGACCATCCGCTCTCTGTCGACGCCCTCCCCCATCCCTACAGCGATCACTGGCCGTTCCTCCGACAAGGTGTGCCCGCACTGCAGTTACACAGCCGCCCGGACGACGCCGACGGCGGTCACTGGGAGCGTGGCTGGACCCACACCAGAGCCGATACGCGTGACAAGGCCGACGTGCGGACGATCAGAGAGCACGCGATGCTGACGACACTCCTCGGCCGTCGACTCGCCACGGCAGACGTCTCCCGAGTCGATCCCGCGATGCTGCAGGACGCTCTCGCCGACGCCGAGCCCAGCATGCGTGCCGCCGGGGTGTGGCCCGACGAGTGGGACGAGACGTGAGCGGACGCCCTCTCCGGAACACACCCTCGGCAACTGGGTCCGACTACTCGCTTGCGAACCCGACGACGTCGGCGTCCTGTCGTGCGCGACGCGCCGCGGCGTCGATGTCGAACTCGCGAACGACCTCGCCGCTGCGAAGCAGTGGTTCGAGGAGTGATTCGCCGTCGACGGGCCCAGGCTGGTCGGCCAGGCCGACGTGGTGGCGACCGTCGGGCGTCCGGTAGACGTCCTTGACGCCCGAGAGTTTGCCCCGCTTTGAGATGGCTTCGCCGTCGACTTCGACGATGTCCAGCGCGAAGTCGATCGGGTCGGCGTTGCTGACGTAGCCGCCGACACCGAAGCCGTCGGCGACGTCCCGGAGGTGCCGGAGCTGCTCGGGACCGAGTCCGCCACTGGCGAAGACATCCACGTTCTCGTGCCCGCGCGCGTCGAGTTCCCAGCGGACTTCCCGGACGATGTGCCGGAAGTCCCCCCGACGAGAGCTGGTCGTGTCCAGCCGGACGCTGTCGATGTCCTCTATGGTCTCGACGGCCCGGATGACCTCCTCGACTTCGTCGCCGAAGGTGTCACAGAGCGCGACTCGCGGAACCTCGGGATCGACGCCCTCGTCGAAGGCCCGCCAGCCCTGTTCTTGGTTGCCCCGGCCGAAACACAGCAAGAGGGCGTGCGGCATGGTTCCGCCGGCTTCACGGCCGATCACCTCGCCGGCGGCGACGTTCGAGATGCCGTCGAGGCCGCCGACTAGCGCCGCGCGTTCGACGACCGCACCGAGACTCGGGTGGACGTGTCGCGAGCCGAAACTCAATACCGTCGAGTCCGGCGCAGCCATCCGGGCTTCCAGTGCGCGGCTCGCGATCCCGCTGGCGTGGGAGAGAAATCCGAGCAGGGCGGTTTCCAGTCGACAGAACTCCATATACGAGCCTTCGACGCGGGCGACTGGGCCGCCGTCGAACAGTTGCCCCTCCGGGAGTGCGTCGACGTCGACGTCGTATCCTTCGAGGAGATGTGCGAGGTCTTCGACGCCCGCGAGAACCTCGAACTCCCCGGTGGGAAACTGATCGGCCGTCACCTCTGCGACGACGTGCGGGTTCTTCCCCGCGTGGTCGAGCGCCTCGACGGTACGCTCGAAATACGCGTCGGTCGCTCGCCCCTCCCTGATGGCGTCGGTACTGACGATGTCGAACGGCCTGTCGTCGGTCATACGAGGGGGTTCTGGGCGCAGTCGAAAAAGGATATGCCTCTCTTGAGGAGCGTCGGCCGCCTCCTTCGCTCGCTCTTCGAACGTCTCGACTGGTCCGTCGAGCAGTACCACCGCTCACTCACAGGACCCGAACACCATCTGGCGGACCGAGCGTCAACTGACGCCTTTTTACCTTCCGGCCACCCAGTCCTCTCCAAGAATGCCCTTCGTCACGAAGCTCACTTTCCAGAGCGGGGATCGACAGGTGCTCGACGACGTCGTCGACGAGATCAAAGCGAGTGCGGCGCGCAAGGGCGTCGAACACAAGGGACCACATCCACAGCCACCGGACGACTTTCGCGTCCCCCAGTCGAAGACGCTGACCGACGATCACAACCGCTTCGACGCCTGGAACTACACCGTCTACACCCGGACCGTCGAGATCGTCGGCCACGACGAGTTCGCTCGCTCGATCGCCGGCCGCGACCTCCCCGATTCCGTCTCTGTCGAGGTCGAAGTCGACCAGCAACACGGTCTCGGCCGCGGCAACTGACCTGCTCGGTTTTCACTACTCGTTGGTTACCACTCGTCACCGAGTCGCTCGCGTGCGCGCTGATATTCTCGATTCGTCCGCCAGGTCAACCCCGAGTCGCGGTGTTCGACGACGTACTCGCTGCCACACTCCCCACAGCGATAGCCCTCGTCCGGATACTTGACCGGTTTCGAGGCGCGGTGGCGGTCGGGCGCCCACTCACAGGCGTCGTTCGTACAGACGAGACGAAGCCGTCCCTCGGTGAACGGCTCGCAGTGTCGGGGTGCGTCGATCTCGGCGGCTTTCTCGCGAAACCGGGAGCCGTGGCCCGACTCCCCGAAGTGGGTAAACTCCCAGGCGTGAACGAGTTCGTGTCGGATCGTCCTGGTGAATCGCTCCCACCCCATCTCCCGGTAGGCCGCCCAGGTGAGGACGATCGTCACCCGTTCGTTCTGCCGATCGTAGCGACAGCAGCCGGCCCGGCGCTTGGCTCGTTCGGAGATGTCCCATTCGATCGCCGCCGTCTCGACGTCGATGTCGACGGTCTCGGCGTAAGCTGCCGCACGGTCGAGCAACTCGCTCCGAGTGATCGGCGTCTGACCCGTCACGAGTGCGTGCTCGAACGAGTACGTCAAAGCCGTTTCGCTGGCAAACTTCGCGACCCCCGGAACCTATTTCATTCTCTGCCTCGACACTGAGGTTGTATAACACATAACAAGGTGAGGGAAATGGCATGTTGTGACAACTGCAAGGAGGAGGTCGTCCACGTCTGGAAACACCGCGAGTACGACGAGTCGATGACTCACCGGACGGTCGAATGGCTCTGTGCACGGTGTCATCCGACGATGGACGAGACACTCAGAAACGCCCCGACGTGATCGCCTACTTTGCTGTGCTGTCGTCTGTTCTATGGTCGCTATCGTAGCCAGCGAGCTTTTCGGCGTCTTCGTCGCGTTTCCACTCGCCGAGTTCTTTCGGATCGACGTGGACGAACACGTCGTCGACCTCGGGCAGAGCGGCGATGGATTCGACGACCGCGGACTCGATGTCGTGGGCCTCTCGGAGCGTGCGGTCGCCCTCGACTTCGATGTGGAGGCTGACGTCGATCTCCGGGCCGACGTAGTGAGCGATCACGTCGTGGACGCCCTCGACGTCCGGGTGTGCGAGTGCACGCCTGACGATCTGGGCCCGCAGGTCCGCAGGCGGGGCGCGGCCGACGAGATAGTTGACGTTGTCCCGGACGATCTCGAACCCGGTGTAGAGGATCCCGAAGGCGACGACCACCGCGGCGATCGGGTCGAGGATCGGATAGCCCAGACCCGCGCCGACGACCCCGGCCAGCGCAGCACTCGCGGTGAGTACGTCCGCGCGATTGTCCAGAGCCGTCGCCTGCAACGCCGGAGAGCGGTGCGTCTCGCTGATCTCGCTGACGTACCAGTAGAGACCGTACTTCACCGCGATCGTCACTGCGAGGATCGCGACGGCCGCGAGATTCCGCGTGACTGTGACGTCCCCATCGAGGATCGCCCTGGAAGCCTGATAGAACACGCCGATCCCGGCCGCGAAGATTCCGAGCGCGACGAACAGCGAGACGAACGGTTCGATCCGTTCGTGGCCGTGTGGATGTTCGAAGTCAGGAGGCTGGGTCGTCAGATAGAGTCCGGCGACGGTGACGACGCTGTAGATCGAATCAGCGAGGCTGTTGATCGCTTCCGAGGCGACTGCGAGGCTCCCGGTGTAGTACCACACCACACCTTTCGCGACGACGAGCCCGAAGTTGACGACCAGGACGAGTAACCCGACCCGGCGCAACACCCTGCGTCGATCCGCCGACATCGTCCCGTGGTTGGACAGGGGAACTCATAGGGGTTGCCTTCGCGATCACTCGACGACTACAGCCGAGTCCTCACCGTCGACGAGAACCCCATCCTGGGACGCGAACGCCTCGTGCAGCCGCTCGTATGAGTCTTCGATCGCCTCGACGATGACGTTCGTCTCCGAGATCACGGCCATGAAGTCCGTGTCGCCACCCCAACGCGGGACGACGTGGGTATGGAGGTGGCCGTCGATCGATCCGCCGGCGGCCTTCCCACCGATGTTCATGCCGATGTTCAGCCCGTCAGGCTCGAACGCCGTCTCGATGGCGTCGATGGTCCGTTGCTGGAGCCGCGCGTGGTCGAGCAACACCTCCTCGTCCAGATCACGGTAGTCGCCGGTGTGCTGGTAGGGGATCACCATCACGTGTCCCGGATTGTAGGGATAGTTGTTCAACAGGACGTACGCGTGCTCGCCACGCGCGAGAAGATTGTACTCCCGGTCAGCTCCCTGCTCGGGGAGTTCACAGAAGACACAGCCATCGAACTCCGATCCGTCCGACCGTTCGACCCACTCGATGCGCCACGGCGCGAAGACCTGCTCCATGCCCCCTACTGCGTCACCACCAGTCAAATGCGTTGGTCATCGCAACGATCGTCGACCGTATTTAATGCTATCGGCCGTTTCATCTGTGATAGTAGGTTGAAGCCCATAGCGACTGCTTTGAACGATAAAAAGTGATCTCATCGCGTTTCGGAAGAACCAGCAGATGGCAGCTGATTTTCGTCTAAACAGTGTGGAACTGTCGATTGTTTTTATACCCTCCCCATCGGTACGAACAGACGGGATGGCGACCACAGACGGCACAGGTGCGGAACGATCCGAGCACTGTCCACGCTGCGAGCGGGAGACGACCCATACTGTCTCCCTGCAGTTGGTCACAGAGAGTGACAACCCGGACAACGCAGCATTCTCGCGCGAGCCCTATCGCGTCAGTACGTGTCTGGCTTGCGGCGAGCAAACAGCTGTACGGATGAACAACGCCTGAGCCATCTGGGGCGGCGACTCACCCACCCACTCACCCACCCACCAATCGCCGCCTGATCCCACCCCCATACCTGATTTCCCCCTTTCGACACTACACCCAAGCAGACACGTCTTTGCCACTCCGCACGGAGGAGGTCGTATGGTCACGGTTCCGGTTCTGGGACTCGGTGTTGCGAGTATCGTCGTCCTCGTCTGCTGTAGCGCGTTTTTCTCCAGCAGCGAGAGCGCAATCTTCACCCTCCCCGACGAATGGATCGCCACGCAGGATTCGACCGCCGATCGGCGGGCCGCTACCCTTCAGGAGTTGCAGAGCGACCCACACCGACTGCTGGTCACGATCCTCGTGGGCAACAACGTCGTCAATATGGCAATCGCCTCCATCACGACCGCCCTGCTGGTCGAGGTGTTCCCGGCAGGCAGTGCGGTCACCCTGTCGACCGTGCTCGCCAGCTTCGTCGTGCTCGTCTTCGGGGAGATCGTCCCGAAGTCCTACGGGCTCGGTCACGCCAGGCAGTGGTCACTGCGCGTCGCCAGACCGATCGCCCTCGTCGAGCGCGTCTGCTATCCGCTGGTCGTCACCTTCGATTTCCTCACTCGTCGACTGAACCGTCTCGTCGGGGGCGATGCTGGCATCGAAGAGCAGTATCTCGACGAGTGACAGTGTACCTTGAGGGAAGAGAGTTGAACAGAGAAAGACACTCCAGGCGAGTACCAATCCGGCTGGAATGGCGACGGCGAGACAGTCGCGGTGCTCGCGCTCGGTGCACCCCGGGAGACGACTGAGTTCCGTGTCCCCGTCCCCTGTCCGGACTGTAGCCACCCAAAGACGAAGCCCGAACTACGCGAAGTGACGGAGGTCCTCGTCCGTCCCGACTGTGAATCGGCTTCCGTGGCCGTCTGTAGCGAGTGCGGGCAGGCTTCGCTCGGTACGACTGTCGTCGAGTGCTCGATCGTCTCGAAGTGCCGAGACTGTGGTTCGGTATCAGAACTATGAAACTCACATATTTTGTATTCGAGTAGTGGCTAGCCGAGATATCAACTGTCTCTCCCGTGGTCGCTCATCCTTGTGGATTCGCTATTAGAGCGAGACTTGTCCATGGACTCGACTTCTGACTGCTCCGAGTACGGGATGAAACCCCGGTTCAGTCTCATTGTCCCGGACTTCAGGGCGTATTGACTGACGCCCCTCCGTCGTGAGGACTGTTGCTCACGCCAGAGATACGTCTCTGCGATATTCTTGGCCGCATTGTAATCTGCGTGGTTCCGATTTCCGCAGTTTCCGCATTCGAATTCGCTCCTCGACTGACGGCTACTTTCGTGAATGTATCCACATTCTGCACATCGGATCGATGTGTTCTTTGGATTCACTGTGTCCACGAACAGACCTTCGAACGAAGCCTTGTACTCGACGTAGTTGAACAATCGGTCGAACGCCCACTCCGAGTGCCAGTCGGCCGCTGGTAACCGTTCTCGAATGCCCTCAAGATCTTCGAAGACGATTCCGTTACAGTTGTATCGCAAAGCCTCCTCAACGAGTTCCTTTGCAACTCTATGGAGGGTGTGTTTCACGTATTCGCCTTCTTTTTCACCCACAGATTCGAGAGTACGATGGGCGTTTCTCGAACCATGGGCCTGTAGTGACCGACGGAGACGATCAAACTCTCGTCGCTCGTGGTTTAGCTTGCCCGCCGAATAGAAACCGGCAGTGCTCGTGACTGCAATCTGTGAAACGCCAAGATCGACGCCGAGAACCGTTCCGTTCTCGGTCGTCTGTCTCTCGGGTTTCAGCTTTCGGAATCCAATATGGAGGTACCACTCGCCACCCCTGTGATGAAGTGTCGATTCGGCTAGCTCCCACTCGTCGCTGTCGAGATATTGGTCCTGATAGCCGTCTTCATCCGGAGGCAAAACGAGGTCAGCACGTACGCGTGAACGATCTCCAGATGTTGTCAGCGAAACCTGCTCTGCGTCTCGGTACAGTGTCATCGTCCGACTGTCATAGGCCACCGTCGGGCTCGTGTAGTTTGGCTTCGATACTTCTTGACCAGCGTTTCGTTGTGCTATGCACGACGCAATATTATCCGCAGCCTGGTGGCAAGCGAGGATAGCATGCTGACTGCCGAGCTCTGTCTGGTCACGGATCGTATCGTACGCCAGCCGTTGTAAATCACTCTTCGATTGGCAGTGATCCCACGCCATGTCCACCGCGATCTGACAGCCTTCTTTCCACTCTGAAACAGTCTGCCTCAAGACTGTCGCATCGGGCTCAGAGACAGCTAAGCGAGTGACTGCGGTTCGCCGGTGGTATTCTTCGCACGACGACACAGTTGGGACTGCCCCTCAAACCTTCTTAAATCTCAGGCTTGGATTTCGACGGAGTGGCGAATAGAAGAGCACTGTCTCGGGAGCGTGAGTAACTGAAAATGCGCTGGCCGCGATTTGAACGCGGGTTAGGACCGTGGCAGGGTCCTGTGATACCACTACACCACCAGCGCAGGGTGCGTCACTTCGCATTCGAATCAAACCGGGGAGAAGAATAAAAGGCTTCCGAATCGGTCGCCGGGTGGCGAATCCGGATCAATATTTAATCTCCGTGTGCACGCGAGGTGGGCTTATCACTGAGAAACACTGACCAGACCACGTGTCGATGCAACTGTATGGAATGGCCGTCCGGATACATCCTCGGCATCGAAGCGATCGTCTGTTTCGGTGCGGCGGTTGCACTCTCCAGTGGCTCTGATCCGCTGGGAGTCCTCTCACTCACGTTTCTCGCACTCGTTGGCCTGGTGATTCTCTGGTTCCAGTTACGTCGGGGTGCTGAGCGAGCGAGGGCACAGCAGCGGCTCGACTCCTGATCGACGAACAGGCACTGTCACAGCTCTATCTCGGTGGACGCGACATGCAGAATACCGAATCCGGTCACGATTGCGACCATTCCGCCTGCGAGGCCGTAGGGTGGCGTCGACCAGTTCTGGATCGTGAACGCGGTGACTCCGACCCCGAACACTGCGATTCCGATGCCGAATATCCCGAGGAAGGCCCTCAGAATCGTCTCCTTCCGGTCCATCTTCGACGCTGGGTTCTCGTTCGACCCAGAACACGTTTCCGACATCGAAAGGACCGATGGTATCACGACATGCTGTCTCATGCCGAATCCGACCCGTGGGACCGTCTCGCAGGCGTGTGAGCGCGTCTCAGCCCACGAACGATCCGCTACCCTTTTAGGTACGGGATGAAGACTAATCGCTACAGTCTAGTGGCGTGGCGTGGAAGCGTCACGGCATGACGACCAGCGTGCTCGTGCCGTCGTCCCTCACCCGGGAAGCCGAGGACAAACGCGAGGCGACTCGCAAACTCGGTTACGTGGCCCGTGCGGCCACGGTCTTCCGGGCGGATCGCTTGACGATCATCCCCGACCCTGACGGCGAAGGGAGGTTGGACGGCGGGTTCGTCGAAACCGTCTTACGGTACGCCGCGACGCCGCCGTACCTTCGAAAGGAGGTGTGGGGCAAGCGGGACGAACTAGAGTCCGTCGGCGTCTTGCCGCCGCTCCACGTGACACCACGGACCGGCTCCGGATCGAACGATTCGGGGTCGTTGAGACAGGGACTCGTGACCGAGGTCGGATCTGATGGGCGCGTTCGGGTCAATTGCGGCATGCAACACCCGATCTCTCTCGGTGTGCCTCCTTCCATGGAGGTCGCCGAGGGGGAGCGCGTTGCCGTCAGGATCTATTCGCGAAGACCGGTCCGCGCGAAGCTCGTCGACGAACCCCTTCCGGGGTACGCCGTCGATCGGGCGGACCTGGACGAAGCGCTCTCGCGTGCCGACGCTGGCGTTCGGATCGCCTCCTCGCGACACGGTGTCGAAGCGACGACTGGCCGTCTCGGCCAGTTGATCGAGACGACACAGTCGCGTGGCGATCTGACCGTCGCGTTCGGTTCACCCGAGCGTGGGTTGCCCGCGATCATGGGGATCGACCCCGATGACGTCGGGCCGACTGAAATCGAAGCGGTCACCGGATCCGAATCGGGCGGCACCCGATTCGACCTCTGGCTGAACACGATCCCGGATCAAGGCAGCGACGTGGTGCGAACTGAAGAAGCGATGTTCGCAACGCTCGCCTGTCTCAGTCTCACGGAGTGAAAATCCGATGCCACAACCAAGCAGACCACGCAAAGGCTCGATGGGCTTCGGCCCGCGTAAGCGGACGGCCAGCGAGACGCCGCGGTTCAACAGCTGGCCCGACGACGACGGACAGCCTGGCGTACAGGGTTTCGCCGGTTACAAAGCCGGGATGACACACGTCGTGCTCATCAACGACGAACCCAACTCGCCACGTGAGGGAATGGAGACGACCGTTCCCGTCACCGTCGTCGAGACGCCGCAGATGCGCGCTGTCGCGCTTCGAGCTTACGAAGACACGCCGTACGGACTGCGACCGCTGACGGAGGTCTGGGCCGACGAGTTCCACCCGGAACTCGACCGCGCTCTGGACCTGCCCGAGGGCAGTTCGTCCGGTGCAGAGGAACAGATCGAGGACGCGCTCGAAAACGGCGACCTGGGTGACGTGCGTCTCATCACGCACACCGTCCCCAGCGAACTCGCTAGCGTCCCCAAGAAAGAACCCGACGTGATGGAGACACGCGTCGGCGGCGGCTCGCTCGCAGATCGCGTCGAGCACGGGCTGGACCTCGTCGAAGACGGCGGGGAACACTCGATGAACGACATCTTCCGCGCGGGCGAGTACGCCGACGTCGCGGGCGTCACCAAGGGCAAAGGGACACAGGGTCCCGTCAAGCGCTGGGGCGTCCAGAAGCGGAAGGGCAAACACGCCCGCCAGGGATGGCGGCGCCGGATCGGCAACCTCGGTCCGTGGAACCCCTCCCGCGTCCGGTCGACCGTGCCCCAGCAGGGCCAGACCGGCTACCACCAGCGGACGGAGCTGAACAAGCGCCTGCTCGACATCGGCGACGACGACGTCACCCCCGAGGGTGGCTTCGTCAACTACGGCGAGGTCGACGGGAACTACACGCTGGTGAAAGGTTCGGTCCCCGGTCCCCAGCAGCGTCTTGTGCGCTTCCGACCGGCGGTCCGACCCGCCGACAGTCCGCGGCTCGATCCCGAGCTGCGCTACGTCTCCGCCGAATCCAATCAGGGGTGACCTGAATGCAGGCTACAGTACACAACCTGGACGGCGACGCAGGCGAGGAGGTAGACCTCCCCGAGGTCTTCGAGACGGCCTACCGGCCGGATCTGATCTCCCGCGCCGTGCTCGCCGCACAGGCAAACCGGAAGCAGGACTACGGCAGCGACGACTACGCCGGCCTGCGGACGCCCGCCGAATCGTTCGGTAGCGGCCGCGGTCAGGCACACGTCCCGCGCCAGGATGGTACCGCAAAGCGGGTCCCCCAGGCCGTCAGTGGCCGCCGGGCCCACCCGCCGAAAGAACAGAAAGACCAGGGTCTGGCCCTCAACGACAAGGAACGACAGCTGGCGATCCGCTCGGCCATCGCGGCCACCGCGGACGCCGACCTCGTCTCCGAGCGTGGCCACGACTTCGACGAGGACGTCGACGTCCCGCTCGTCGTGAGCGACGACTTCGAAGACCTCGTCAAGACCCAGGAAGTCGTCGACGTGCTCGACGACCTCGGCGTCGCCGCCGACATCGAGCGCGCGGACGACACCAAGATCAAGGCCGGCCAGGGCTCGGCTCGTGGGCGGAAGTACCGCCGACCGAAGTCGATCCTGTTCGTCACCAGCGAGGAGCCCTCGAAAGCGGCTCGGAATCTCGCCGGCGCCGACGTCGCGACCGCCGCAGAGGTCAACGCAGAAGATCTCGCGCCGGGTGGCGACGCCGGTCGACTGACGATCTGGACCGAAAGCGCCGTCGCGGAGGTGGCCGACCGATGAGCCTCCACGACGTCATCAAGCACCCGCACGTGACCGAGAAGACGATGGACAAGATGGACTTCCAGAACAAGCTCCAGTTCATCGTCGACATCGACGCGACCAAGCCCGAGATCGCCGAGGCGATCGAGACGCAGTTCGACGTCGAAATCGTCAACGTGACGGCGATGGTCACGATGGACGGCAACAAGAAGGCCGAGGTGACTCTCTCGGAGTCTGACGACGCCCAGGAAGTCGCCTCACGAATCGGGGTGTTCTAACGATGGGACGACGAATTCGCGGACAGCGACGTGGTCGCGGCACACCGACGTTCCGTGCCCCCTCGCACCGCTACAAGGCCGATCTGCAGCATCGCAAGGTCGAAGACGGCGACGTCATCGCCGGCACGGTCGTCGACATCGAACACGACCCGGCGCGGTCGGCACCGATCGCGGCCGTCGAGTTCGACGACGGCGACCAGCGACTCGTGCTCGCCCCCGAGGGTATCGGGGTCGGCGACGAGATCCAGGTCGGCGTCAGCGCCGAGATCGCGCCCGGGAACACGCTCCCACTCGCGGAGATCCCCGAGGGCGTTCCGGTCTGTAACATCGAGGCCAACCAGGGCGACGGCGGCAAGTTCGCCCGGGCCTCGGGTGTCAACGGCCAGCTGATCAGTCACGATCGCAACGTCGCGATCGTCAAGCTCCCCAGCGGGGAGTTCAAGCGTCTGGACCCGCAGTGTCGGGCCACGATCGGCGTGGTCGCTGGCGGTGGCCGGACGGAGAAACCGCTGGTCAAAGCCGGGAAGAAACACCACAAGGCGAAAGCGCGCGGCCTCGTCTGGCCGCGGGTCCGTGGTGTGGCGATGAACGCCGTCGACCACCCCTTCGGTGGCGGTGGCCGACAGCACCCCGGCAAGCCCAAATCGATCTCCCGGAACGCCCCGCCGGGACGGAAAGTCGGGGACATCTCCTCGCGGCGTACCGGCCGCGGTGGTGACAAATGAGTTCGGAATACCAGATCGGCCACGAAGGTGAGTTCACCTACCGTGGCTACACGCTCGACGAGCTGCAGGACATGGAGCTCGAGGAAGTCGCGGAACTGCTCCCCGCACGCGTGCGGCGAAGTATCACACGAGGCCTGTCCTACGAGAAAGAACAGCTGCTCGAGGACGCTCGCGACGCCGAGGAAGAGGAGACGGCCAACGACCCGATCCGAACCCACCTGCGGGATATGCCGATCCTGCCGGCGTTCGTCGGGCTGACCTTCGCCGTCCACAACGGCGAGAGCTTCGAGCGCGTGAAGGTCGAACCGGAGATGCTCGGGCACTACCTGGGCGAGTTCCAGCTCACACGAACGTCGGTCGAACACGGACAGGCCGGCATCGGGGCGACCCGATCCTCGAAGTTCGTACCGCTCAAGTAATCATGGGAATCAGCTACTCAGTCGACGCGGACCCGGACACCACGGCGAAAGCGATGCTTCGGGAGCGTCAGATGAGCCACAAGCACAGCAAGGCCATCGCCCGCGAGATCAAGGGCAAAACTGCCGGTGAGGCAGTCACGTACCTCGAAGCTGTCGTCGAAGGTGACCAGCCGGTCCCCTTCCGCCAGCACAACTCGGGCGTCGGCCACCGCAAGAACATCGACGGCTGGGACGCCGGTCGCTTCCCCAACAAGGCTTCGAAGGCCTTCCTGGATCTGCTGGAGAACGCCATCGGAAACGCCGATCACCAGGGCTTCGACGGCGAGAGCATGGAAATCATGCACGTCGCCGCCCACAAGGTCGGCGAGACCCAGGGCCGCCAGCCCCGCGCGATGGGGCGGGCCTCCCCGTTCAACAGCATGGAAGTCGACGTCGAACTCATCCTCGAGGAGGTCGAAGAATAATGGCAGACGAACAACAATTTATCGAAGACGGCCTCCAACGGACTCAGATCGACGAATTCTTCGCCGACGAACTGGGCCGTGCGGGCTACGGCGGCATGGACGTCGCCAAGACTCCGATGGGGACCCAGATAGTCCTCAAGGCAGAGAAGCCCGGAATGGTCATCGGTAAGGGCGGGAAGAACATCCGCAAGCTCACGACTACGCTCGAAGAACGCTTCGACCTGGACGACCCGCAAGTGGACGTTCAGGAAGTCGAGGAGCCGGATCTGAACGCCCAGATCGTCGCGGACCGACTGGCCAACGCTCTCGAGCGCGGCTGGTACTTCCGCAAGGCCGGTCACACCACGATCGACCGGATCATGGAAGCCGGCGCGAAGGGCGCCGAGATCGTCCTCTCCGGAAAAGTCACGGGCGCGCGCTCCCGCGTGGAGAAGTTCAACCGTGGCTACATCAAGCACAACGGTGAACCCGCCGAGGACATCGTCGACCACGGCCAGGGCGTCGCGGTCATGAAGCTTGGGACGATCGGCGTCAACGTCAAGATCATCCCACCGGATGCGGTGCTGCCGGACGACTTCGAAATCTACGACGACGTCGACGTTTCGGACTACGTCGTCGAGAGCGACGGCGAGTCTGTCGAGGAACTCCTCGAGGGCGAACCCGAAGGCGAGGAGACCACCGAAGTCACCGAGTCCGAGGCAGCCGAAGAAGCGCCCGACATCGAAGAGGAAGTCGTCGAAGAAGCCGCCGAAGAGTTCGACGAGGTCGACGTCCCCGACGACGATGGCGTCGAAGACGAACTCGAAGAACTCGACGAAGCCGTCGACGAGGAACTCGACGAGGAGACCGAGGCCGAAGCCGAGGAGCTCCTCGACGAAATGGACGACGAGGCGGACGCCTCCGAGGACACGAACGACGAAGCAGCCGACGAGGAGGGTGACGACGAATGAGCATCCTGCACGTCGAAGAGATCCGTGACATGACGCCTGCCGAACGGCAGAACGAACTCGAGGATCTCGAGACCGAGCTGCTGAACGCTCGCGCCGTCAAGGCCGCGGGTGGTGCACCGGACAACCCCGGCCGTATCGGGGAGCTTCGGCGGACCATTGCTCGGATCAAGACGATCCAGAACGAAGAGGGCGACCTCGACGAAGCGGAGGACCAGTAAGATGACACGCACGCCCGAGACGCTCGCGCGGCACGAACTGATCGGGCTCGACGTCCGCGTCGTCGCGGCGTCGAACCCCGACCTGCTGGACGTCGACGGCGAGGTCGTCATGGAGACGACCAACACGTTGCACGTCGAGCGAGCCGACCGGGCGTGGCCAGCGCGGGACGACGTCCCGCGGGACGGTCGCGCGGGCAATGCCCGCGCGACCCAGGTGCCGAAGGCCGGCACGACGTTCACGTTCACCCTGGAGGATGGACAGCGAGTCCGGATCGAGGGTGAACGGCTCGTCGCGCGACCGGCCCGACGCACAGAACACACAGGTGATTCCACATGGCGATAGGATTGAACGTACCGGAACCGGAGACGACCTGTGACGACGAGAACTGTCCGTTCCACGGCACACTCAGTGTGCGCGGACAGACCCTCGAAGGCACAGTCGCCTCCACCGACATGGCGAAGACCGTCGTCGTCGAACGCGAGTACGACGTCAAGGTACCCAAGTACGACCGCTACATGAAGCGGCGTTCGCGGGTCCCTGCGCACGCCTCGCCCTGCCTCGATATCGAGGTCGGCGACACGGTCATGATAGCAGAGACACGACCGCTCTCGAAGACCAAATCTCACGCAGTCGTTAGCGTGGCTTCCGACGACGGAGGTGACGACTGATGGAAGCGCTCAAAGCAGACGTGACCCAGGGCCTCGAGAAGGGCTCGCTGATCAACTGCGCCGACAACACTGGCGCACGCGAACTCAAAGTGATCAGCATCATGAACTACCAGGGCACCAAGAACCGCCACCCGAAGGCGGGGCTCGGTGACAAGATCACCGTCTCGGTCACCAAGGGGACGCCCGAAATGCGTCGCCAGGTGCTCGAAGCGGTGATCGTCCGACAGCGCAAGCCCATCCGTCGTCCCGACGGCACGCGCGTCAAATACGAAGACAACGCGGCCGTCATCGTCGACGAGAACGAGGATCCGCGCGGGACCGAGATCAAGGGTCCCATCGCGCGGGAGGTCGCAGAGCGGTTCGGCAGTATCGCGTCCACAGCGACGATGATCGTATAGAACCATGAGTAAGCAACCATCCAAAGAGCGCACGAACCAACGGCGCGCCCCCCTGCACGAGAAGCAGACACAGGTGCGGGCCACGCTTGCCGAGGATCTCCGCGAGGAGTACGGCCAGCGCAACGTCCGCGTCAACGAGGGCGACACCGTCGAGGTCATGCGCGGCGACTACGCCGGCGACGAAGGCGAAGTCATCGCGGTCGACCTCCGGGACAGCGTCGTCCACGTCGAGGACGTCACGCTCGAGACGGCCGACGGCGAAGAAGTGCCCCGGCCGCTGGAGGCGAGCAACCTCCGCGTGACAGACCTCGACCTCTCGGACGACCGCCGTGAGGAGCGCCTCGAATCAGAGGAGGATAGTGCATGACGAAACATCAGAAGCGACTCTCGGTACCGAACAGCTGGCCCGTCGAGCGCAAGACCCAGACGTTCACCGTGAAGGCCGACGCCGGCCCGCACGGTGAGAAGGGTGTGCCCCTGCTGATCGTCCTTCGGGACGTGCTGGGGTACGTCGACAACCGCAAGGAAGCACGCTACGCGCTGAATCAGGATCAGGTCCTGATCAACGGCAAGCCCGAAAGCGACGAATCGCGCCCGGTCGGGATGTTCGACATCCTGGCGTTCGTCGAGCGTGAGGAGTACTACCGCGTGTTCCCCGGTGAGGGCGGTCGGCTCGCGCTGACGGCAATCGACGAGGACGCAGCGGAGTCCAAACTCGGAAAGATCGTGGGCAAGCAGCAGGTGCCCGGCGGCGACGTCCAGCTGACGTTGCACGACGGCCACACGCTGCTGGTCGAGGACGCCAGCGAGTACAGCGGGGGCGACTCGATCGTCATCGCCAACGAGGACGACGAGATCGTCGCCCACTTCGAGTACGAAGAGGGCGCGCTCGTCACGGCCGTCGACGGCCAGCACGCCGGCGAGATCGGTGAGATCGAGGAGATCCAGGTCACCGCCAGCTCCTCGGCGAACAACGTGCTCGTCTCCCAGGAGACCGGCGACGGCTTCGAGACGATCGCGGACTACGTGGTCGTCATCGACGAGAACTTCACGAGCGACGACGAGGACGAGGAGGCCGCACCCGACGCTGACGCCGGTGCGGAGACGCCCGACGAAGCCGACGACGAGTCGGCCGACGACGGAGGTGACGACGAATGAGCTCCGAGACTGCCGGTGGCGACTTCCACGACATGCGCCAGCCGCGAATCGAGAAGGTCGTCGTCCACATGGGCGTCGGCGAAGGTGGTCGCGAACTGGCTAACGCCGAGGAGATCCTCGAAGAGGTCGCCGGGCAGACGCCCGTTCGCACGCAGGCGAGCGAGACCATCGGCGCGTTCAACATCCGCGAGGGTGACCCGATCGGCGCGAAGGTCACGCTCCGTGATGAACAGGCCGAAGCGTTCCTGGAGACGGCACTGCCACTGGTCGATCTCGACCTGGGGCAGTTCGACGACACCGGCAACTTCAGCTTCGGTGTCGAGGAACACACCGAGTTCCCGAGCCAGGAGTACGACCCGTCGATCGGGATCTACGGGCTGGACGTGACGGTCAACCTCGTCCGCCCGGGCTACCGCGTCGCCAAGCGCGACAAAGCGGACCGTCCGATCCCGTCGAACCACCGACTCACCCCCGAGGACGCAGCGGCGTTCCTCGAAGCCAACTTCGACGTGGAGGTGACCGAATGAGCGAATCCGAATCAGAGACCGAGGAAGCCACCGGCGAGCAGGCCGCGAAGCGAACGGAACAGCTTCGTGAGTGCCAGCGCTGTGGTCGCGAACAGGGACTGGTCGGGAAGTACGATATCTGGCTCTGCCGGCAGTGCTTCCGCGAGATCTCCCGCGACATGGGCTTCAAGAAGTACAGCTAACAATGACAGGAAACGATCCACTCAGCAACGCGCTCTCGGCCGTCGACAACGCCGAGGGTGTCGGAAAGCTGACCCAGACAGTCGAGCCCGCCTCGAACGAGATCGGCAGCGTACTCGAGGTCTTCTACGACCGCGGGTACATCGGCGGCTTCGAGTTCGTCGACGACGGCAAAGCCGGGAAGTTCGAGGTCGAACTGAAGGGTGCGATCAACGAGTGTGGCTCGGTTCAGCCCCGCTATTCCGCGGGCGCTGACGAGTTCGAGAAGTGGGAGAAGCGATTCCTCCCGGCCCGTGACTACGGGACACTCGTCGTGACCACAAGCCACGGCATCATGAGCCACTACGAGGCCCGCGAGGAGGGCGTCGGTGGCCAGGTGATCGCCTACGTATACTAACGATGACACGAACAGCACTCGAAATTCCGGACGAGGTCAGCGCCGAGATGGACCATCTCGAACTGACCGTCGAGGGACCGAACGGCAGCGTCACGCGACGCCTCTGGTACCCGGACGTCTCCGTGGATGTCGAAGACGACGAAGTCGTCATCGAGTCCGACGAAGACGACGCGAAGACGCGCGCGACCGTGGGGACCTTCGAGAGCCACGTGGACAACATGTTCTACGGGGTCACCGAAGGCTGGGAGTACAAGATGGAGATTTTCTACTCTCACTTCCCGATGCAGGTCAGCGCGCAGGGCGAAGAGGTCGTCATCGAGAACTTCCTGGGGGAGAAGGCCCCACGGAAGACGCCGATTCACGGTGACACCGAGGTCCAGATCGACGATCCCGAGATCACGCTCTCGGGGCCCTCGATCGAGGACGTCGGCCAGACCGCTGCCGACATCGAACAGATGACGCGCGTCACGGACAAGGACGTCCGCGTCTTTCAGGACGGCGTCTACATCACAGAGAAGCCAACCCGAGGTGACGCCTGATGGCAGACGACGAAGACATCGAGGAGGAGTACGAGGATCTGACGGACATCAGCGGTGTCGGCGACGCGAAAGCCGAGTCGCTGCGCGAGGCGGGCTACGAGACGGTCGACGACGTCCGTCGCGCCTCTCAGTCGGATCTGGCGGAGGTCTCTGGCGTCGGAAACGCGCTCGCTGCGCGTATCAAAGCCGACGTCGGTGGCCTCGAAGTCTCCGAAGAGGCCGAGGCCGAAGTCGAGGAAGAAGAGCCCGAGGAAGCCGAAGACGAAGTCGACGAAGAAGCCGAGACGGAACTGCAGGCTCGCGGGCTGACCGAGAAGACGCCCGACCTCGACGAGGAGACCGAGCGCCTGCTGACCCAGCGCAAGCGGGTCGGCAAGCCGCAGTTCAACCGACAGGACTACCACAAGAAAAAGCGCACCCCGACCTCCTGGCGCAAGCCCCGAGGCGGCCTCTCGAAGCAGCGACGAGGCCACAAGGGCAAGGGCCCGAAGGTCGAGGCCGGCTTCCGAACGCCGGAAGCAGTCCGCGGGCTGCACCCGAGCGGCTTCGAGGAGGTCCGTGTGCACAACACGGACGACCTCGATGGCGTCGACGGTGACACCCAGGCCGTGCGCATCGCCTCGAAAGTCGGCGCGCGCAAGCGCGAACGGATCGAGGAGGAAGCCGAGGACGCCGGCATTCGCGTCCTCAACCCCACCTACGTCGAAGTGGAGGTCTCAGAATGACTGACCTGAGTGCACAGAAGAAACTGGCCGCAGACGTGCTGGACGTCGGGAAGAACCGCGTCTGGTTCGATCCCGAGGCACAGGGTGAGATCGCCGACGCGATCACGCGCGACGACGTGCGTGACCTCGTCGATGATGGCCTCATTCAGGCAGACGAACCGAGCGGAAACTCTCGTGGCCGTGCCAAAGAACGCCAGCAGAAGCGTTCCTACGGCCACCAGAAAGGCCACGGAACCCGCAAAGGGAAGTCCGGCGGCCGGCAGAACGACAAAGACGAGTGGCGGTCGCGGATCCGCGCCCAGCGGCGCCGACTCCGCGAACTCCGAGACGAGGAAGACGAACTGTCTGCCTCGGAGTACCGCACACTGTACGACCGCGCGAGCGGTGGCGAGTTCGACTCCGTCGCCGATCTCGAGCGGTACATCGACAACCAATTCGGTGATCAATAATGGCGACAGGACCACGATACAAGGTTCCGATGCGCCGCCGCCGCGAGGCCCGAACTGATTACCATCAGCGGTTGCGCCTGCTGAAATCCGGCGAACCTCGCCTGGTTGCTCGAAAGAGTAACAAGCACATCAGGGCGCAGCTGATTATCACGGGCCCCAACGGCGATCAGACGGTCGCGAGTGCAAGCTCCGAAGACCTCACAGAGTACGGCTGGGTAGCCCCGACGGGCAATCTCCCTGCCGCGTACCTCACGGGTCTCCTGGCTGGTCTTCGCGCCGTCGAGGCCGACGTCGAGTCGGCCGTGCTGGACATCGGCCTTAACACCCCGACACCTGGTAGTAAAGTATTCGCAGTGCAGGAAGGCGCAATCGACGCCGGCCTGGAAATCCCCCACAACGACGACGTCCTCGCACCGTGGGAGCGGACACGCGGCGAGCACATCGCCGAGTACGCCGACTCGCTGGACGAGGGCCTCTACAGTGGGGACTTCGATGCGACGGAACTGCCGGCGCATTTCGACGAGACACGAGAGACCCTCTTGGAGGGTGACATCGACCTATGAGCGACGGATGGAATCCACGAACGCGGCTCGGTAAACAGGTAGCCGAGGGCGAGATCGAGACGATGCGCGAGGCCCTCAACGCCGGGTTGCCATTGAAGGAACCGGAGATCGTCGACCAGCTCGTTCCCGACCTGGAAGACGAAGTACTTGACATCAACATGGTCCAGCGGATGACCGACTCGGGTCGCCGAGTCAAGTTCCGCTGCGTGGTCGTCGTGGGCAACCGCGACGGCCTCGTCGGCTACGCCGAGGGGCGTGACGACCAGGTTGGCGGTGCGATCCAGAAAGCGATCGACATCGGCAAGCTCAACCTTATCGACGTCTCCCGGGGCTGCGGGTCCTGGGAGTGTGGCTGTGGCCGCCCCCACACGGTCGCGCTACGCACGACCGGCAAGGCCGGCTCCGTCGAGGTCGAGCTGCAGCCCGCACCGCGCGGGCTCGGACTGGCTGGCGGAGAGACCGTTCGTCACGTCCTCGAACTCGCCGGGATCGAAGACATCTGGACCCGTTCGAGCGGGAACACGCGCACGACCGTGAACTTCGCGAAGGCAACGTTCAACGCCCTGCGGAACACGGCCGAGGCACGTGTGCCCGAGCGAACGTACGAGAAGCGTGAGGTGATCGAGTGATGATCGCGGTCGTCCAGATCCGCGGTGAGGTCAACATGTCCAGCGACGTCGAGGACACCCTCGAGATGTTGAACCTCGGTCGCGTCAATCACGCGACGCTCGTCCCGGACACCGACGCCTACCGGGGCATGATCACGAAGGTCAACGACTGGGTCGCTCACGGCGAACCCAGTGTCGAGGTGCTCACGGAAGTCCTCAAAAAGCGCGCCGAACCGCTCGAAGGCGAGTCTTTCGACGAGGACAGCTGGTGGGCGACCTGGGAGACCGACTACGACAGCGTGAACGGTCTCGCAGAGGCGCTCATCGACGAAGAGACGACGCTGCGTGAGCAGGGTCTCTCGCCGACGCTGCGGCTTCACCCGCCGCGTGGCGGCCACGACGGTATCAAACACCCCACGAAAGAGGGTGGCCAGCTCGGCAAACAGCGCACTGACGACATCGACACGCTCCTGGAGGCGATGCGATAATGACGAGCAAGAAGAAACGCCAGCGCGGGTCGCGAACCCACGGCGGCGGCACCCACAAGAATCGGCGTGGGGCCGGCCACCGTGGTGGTCGCGGGAACGCTGGCCGCGACAAACACGAATTCCACAACCACGAACCACTCGGCAAGTCCGGTTTCACGCGACCGGAGAAGGCCAAAGAGACCGTCGAGACGATCGACGTTCGCGAACTCGACGAGGACGCACCGCTGCTCGCAGCGGACGGCCTCGCCGAAGAGGACGACGGTGCCTACCGAATCGACGTCCGCGAGGTCGTCGACCCGAGCGAGGACGTCGACGCTGTGAAGGTGCTCGGTTCGGGCCAGGTTCGCAACGACCTCGAACTGGTCGCTGACGGCTTCTCCGAGAGCGCTCAAGAGAAGGTCGAGGCCGCCGGCGGTAGCGTCGAGCTGACAGAACTGGGCGAAGAACGACAGAGTGAAGACGACACCGACGACGAAAACGAATAACGATGAGCTGGAAGGACACCGCCGAACCGGTACTCACCCGGATGCCCTCCGTGACACGGCCAGACCGGCACGTGCCGTTCAAGCGGAAGCTGGCCTGGACCGCGGGAGTGCTGGTCCTGTATTTCTTCCTGACGAACGTGTTCCTGTTCGGTCTGGAACGCGGCGCAGGCACTGACGCGTTCGGTCGCTTCCGGTCGATTCTGGCCGGCGGCCAGGGGACGATCATGCACCTCGGGATCGGCCCGATCGTCACGGGAAGCATCGTCCTGCAACTGCTCGGCGGTGCCGATCTGCTGGGACTGGATACCCAGAACAACCCGCGAGATCAGGTGCTCTACCAGGGCCTCCAGAAGCTGCTGGTGTTGATCATGTGTGTCCTGACGGGCCTCCCGATGGTGTTCGCCGGAAACTTCCTGCCGGCTGATCCGGCTATCGCAAGCAATCTCGGTATCGGTACCGGGATGCTGAGCTGGATCATCTTCGTGCAGGTGTTCATGGGCGGTGTCCTCATCCTGTTCATGGACGAGGTCATCAGCAAGTGGGGCGTCGGCAGTGGGGTCGGGCTGTTCATCATCGCTGGTGTGAGCCAGCGATTGATCGGTGGCCTGGTCTCGATTCCGGACGTCCTGCCAGGGAACACCCTCGGGATTATCCCAGCGTACATCCAGATGGCGCTCGGCTCTATCCCGGTAACGACGGACAACCTCCTGTTCGGGTACGGCGGTCCCCAGGGGAGTACGACCGGCATCATCGCGATCATCACGACCATACTGATCTTCGTGATCGTCGTCTACGCCGAGTCCGTCCGCGTCGAGATTCCGCTCAGTCACGCGCGGGTCAAGGGCGCACGTGGTCGCTTCCCCGTGAAGCTCATCTACGCGAGCGTCCTGCCGATGATCCTCGTGCGGGCACTCCAGCAGAACATCCAGTTCCTGGGACAGATTCTCAACTCACAGACGGGACTTCCGTCCTGGGCTGGGGTGTATCCTGAAGGGAGCAGCCAGCCGATCAGCGGGCTGTTCTACTACATGAACCCGGTGCAGGCACCGCAAGATTGGATGTTCTTCGTCTATACCCAGACACAGGAGCCGTGGCAGGTCATCTTGCGGCTCGCCGTCGACCTGACGTTCATGGTTATCGGCGGGGCGATCTTCGCCATCTTCTGGGTCGAGACGACCGACATGGGCCCGGAAGCGACGGCTCAACAGATCCAAAATTCCGGGATGCAGATCCCCGGGTTCCGCCAGAACCCTGGTGTGCTGGAGAAAGTGCTCGAACGCTACATCCCGCAGGTGACTGTCATCGGCGGTGCGCTCGTCGGGTTGCTCGCAGTCGGTGCGAACATGATGGGTACCATCGGTGGTGTCTCGGGAACGGGACTGCTGCTGACGGTCTCGATCACCTACAAGCTCTACGAGGAAATCGCCGAAGAGCAACTCATGGAGATGCACCCCATGATGCGCCAGATGTTCGGGTAACTCCCGTCGGGGAGTTATCACGCCTGAAAACCGGGCGTGTACGTTTTTGACGTAGTAACCGAACGTACGGTCGATGGACTCTTCGAAGCGGTCGCTTCTTCCGTCCGTCGTCCGCCGTCGGTATGCGGCAAGGCTCGGGGTTGCGCTGGCATTTGCGGTGGTGGTGATCGTCGTCTTCGGCGGGGTCATCAGCACCCAGACGAGCGCACAGCTACAGGACGACGTTCAGGAAGACCTGACGGTACAGTCTCAGACAGAGGCAGGCCAACTCGATACGTGGATTCGGTCGGTCGAGAGTGACGTCCGAACCACGTCTCGGCTCCCCGTGTTCGCAAGCGGGGACACCGACGCAGTGAAAGTCGAACTGGATTCGATGGTCGATGACGACGACGTTCCACAGGATGTCGTCGCGGTCCACTATCTGGACACGGATTCGATGGAGTTTCTGACGAGTTCGGCCGACGAGATGGTCGGTGTCAATCCCCGAGAGCAGGGGGCGCCGTTCGCACAGCAGGAGCCGAAATTCGACGGGCCGGGTGACGTGATGGTGACTGATCCGTTCCGAGTGCCGATCGTCGATCATCCGATTGTCGCCGTGATATCCCCGATCGAAGGTGCCGACGACCGGGCACTGGTGTACATGATCGATATCTCCGAACACGCAGAGCGGATCAGCGGTTCTAGCGGCGACACCTGGACGGTCGTTGTCGACGAACAGGGTCGGTTTGTCGCTCACCCTAACGAGACGAAACTCCTCTCGACGCACGGCAGCGGTGGCGAGGTGGCGAACTCGCTCGAGGCAGGCGAGAGTCGATTTATGGAAGTCGAGCAGACGCTGATGGGCATGACTCGGATGGAGGCCACTGGCTGGACGGTGATGACACACGCTACGACCGAGAACGCCTACGCCCTCGCTGATCAGATCAACGCGGACCTGATCGCGCTGATACTGCTGGCAGTGATCAACCTGGGATTGATCGGTGTGACGATCGGGAGCAACACCGTCACCTCGTTGCGTCGATTGACCGATCGGGCGGAGACGATGGCCGACGGCGACCTGGACGCCGATCTCCGTTCGAACCGCGAAGACGAGATCGGCTCGCTCTATCGGTCGTTCGAGTCGATGCGAGACTCGCTCCGAGAGAAGATCACGGAGGCGGAGACTGCGAGAGAGAACGCAGAAGATGCACGAGAGAGCGCCGAGCAGGCACGTCGAGAGGCCGAAACCGAACGGGCGGAGATGGAGGCGATGACGTCGCACCTGACCTCGAAAGCCGGTGAATACGAGATGGTGCTCAACCGTGCAGCCGAAGGCGATCTCACGGGACGCGTCGATCCACAGAGCGAAAGCGACGCCATGGAACGTGTCGGTGAGGGGATCAACGCGACGCTCGATTCGTTGGAGTCGATCGTCGCCGACGTCGAATCGTTCTCGGCGGAGGTACTACAGGCGAGTGACAGGGTCGAGGCGAACGCGACCGAGGTAGATCGGGCGAGTCGGCAGGTGACCACCTCGATCGACGAGATTCTCGACGGAGCCCGCGAACAGAGCGACCGACTGCACGATGCCTCCGGAGAGATGGAGAATCTCTCGGCGACTGCGGAGGAAGTCGCGTCGTCTGCCCAGGAAGTCGCAGAGACGTCCCAGGCGGCTGCGGCCGCGGGCGAGACGGGCCGCGAGGCAGCCCAGGAAGCCATCGAGGAGATGAACGCGATCGAAGCCGAAACCGAAGCGATGGTCGCAGAGATCAACGCGCTCGACGACGAGCTCGACGAGATCAACGACATCATCAAGGTGATCACCGACATCGTCGAGCAGACGAACATGCTGGCGCTGAACGCCTCGATCGAGGCAGCACACGCCGACGGCCAGGGCGACGGGTTCGCCGTGGTCGCCGACGAGATCAAGAGCCTCGCCGAGGAGACCAAAGACGCCGCCGGCGACATCGAACAGCGGATCGAGCGTATCCAGTCACAGGCCGGCGAGACGGTCGAGACGATGGAGGCGACTAGCGATCGGATCACCGACGGCGTCGCGACGGTCAAAGAGACCGTCGACGCGCTGGAGGAGATCGTCGAACGAACCGAAGAGGCCGACGCGGGCATTCAGGAGATCGACGACGCGACCGCGGAGCAGGCCCAGACCGCACAGCAGGTGATGCGAATGATCGACGATCTCTCGTCGATCAGCCAGCAGACCGCCCAGGAAGCCGACACCGTCGCCTCCGCGGCCGACGAGCAGGAACGCTCGATCGCCGAGGTGTCGGAGTCGGCTGGCGACCTTCGTGAGCGCGCGTCCGAACTGGAACAGCTACTCGACCGTTTCACCGTCGACAGCGCGGCGACGGCAGCACCGACCGGCGACACCGCGGCAACTGACGACTAATCATGGCACTGTTCACAATCACGACCTGGTTCGCGCTCGGGACCGCTGGAATGGCACTCGGGACGCTCCTGCTCGCCTGGGGCTACACCCAACTGGCCGAAGATCACCGCTTTGCGTTCGTCGATCTGATCGCAGTCACGGGGATCGCGACCGTCGCGTACGGCCTGATGGCCCTGGACGTGGGAGCAATCGTCACCGCCAGGGGAGCGACGTTGTACGTCCCGCGATACGTCGACTGGCTGCTGACGACGCCGCTGCACGTGATCTACCTCGGCTGGCTCGCCGGTGCGGACCGACGGACGATCACCATCTTGGCGACGCTACAGGCAGCGACCATCGTCTTCGGATTCGCTGGCGGATTGGTCGCGACGCCGCTGAACTTCCTGTTGTTCGGCGTCGGTGCGCTGTTGTTCGTCGGCGTCGTCTGGCTGCTGTTCGACGAGGTGGCAGCACGAGCGCGAGAGCAGAACGATCAGCGACTCGCCCTCTACCGGACGCTGCGGAACTTCGTGATCGTGCTGTGGCTCGTCTACCCGGTGATCTGGCTGCTCGGCGGAACCGGCTTCGGCGTGATGGACACCGAGACGACCTCGCTGGTCGTCACCTACATCGACGTCGTCGCGAAGGTCGGTTTCGGCCTGATCGCCTTCTCGGGCCTACAGGACATCGCGTTCTTGCAGGCAGACGCAAGCGACGTCGAGGGAAGCGCCATCCAGTCGGCCGACTGAGCGCAGCGGTACGGTTTTGCCAATCGAGCGTCTCCGAGCCAGTGTGGACGCCGACAGCGAGTTCGTCTTCGAACTACGGGTCTGTCAGTGGGCCGAACGCGAGTGGCCACCCGGCCGCCAGCGTCGCCGACCTATCATCGTCGCTCGCCAGCTCGGAACCCAGTACCGACGGTGGGACACCATTATCATCGAGTGCGACCCCGACGGCCTCCGCGAACGGGCGAACTTCGGCAGCGATCGTCTGGACTCGGATCTGCTCGACGTGCTCAGATTCGCACCCGCCGAGTGGGCCTGGTATCAGGACGCTCTCCCCGACCCGGGCTATCCCTGGCGATACGTCCGCGAATCGATCCATCGGGCCGCGGATCGAGGGATTCTGGAGACGCGCAAGCGCGGCAGACGACTGGAGATCCGTCGCAAGTGGGCCTATCCCGACTGGGTCGAGCGGATCGTCGCGATCGAAAACAAACCGGATCTCGACGCCAGCGCGGCCCGGGCGCTCGCCGCACAGATCGAACAGGACGTCGCGCTCGCGCTGGCCGACGAGGTCTGGATCGCCACGGAGGGTGGCGAGAACCGCCGGCTCCGGGCGCTGCTGGAAGACGTTCCCGTCGAGGCCGGGATTCTCGCGGTCGAAGCCGGCGGCGTGGAGCCGATCTGGCAGCCGCGCTCGCTCGTCGTCTCCGATCCCGGAACGCTGATCGACGAGCGCCCCTCCGGCAGCGAGTACGACGCCTCCGCCGCCCGCTTCTCGTACGCCGATCCCGACTGGAAGCACGACAAGCGCCTCGAAATCGCCGAGCGCGCCTACGAGCGCGGGTGGCGATCCTACGCCGACACGATGCGGCCGGACTGTCGGCACTTCCGACTGGTCGATGTCGAGTCGGGATTCCTGCCCTACTGCGACGCCAAGTCGTGCCACCAGACCGCGAGCGTCTGTCGAGGTGCGTGCGGGGATTTCGAGCCCGAGCCCCCCGTCTGGCGCACCGAGGGCTGGCCGATCGAGGGCGGTCCAGGGTCCGGAATCAAGCGACTGCTGGATCGACAGCGGCGACGGAAACGGCCCGGACTCGCGGCCGTGAATTCGGGCGACGAGACAGGCTAAGTTTCCATTCGTTCCCGGAACGTCTCGGAACGACGGGAGTCGACCACTTTGAGCACCAGCCACGTGAGCGCAGCCGTGATGGCGGCCCAGGCGAGGACTTCCCCTGGCCAGCGTCCGACCGCAACCGCGAGTACGCCCACGACGACTCCCGTCACCATCGACATCGGAAGCGTGAACAGGCCCCAGCGGAGCCCACCGAGCCCAACGGAGAGCGCCAGCAACGTCAGCGGGCCGCCAACGAACAAAAGGAACGCGACGAAGAGTCCAAGGCCGAGACTCCCTCCTGAGTCCGCGTGGAGCAGATAACACTCAGACTCGTAAGAGATGCGGTTGAGGACTGTTCCGACGTCACCCTGGTACTCGAACTCCGGTGGCCGCGTCGTCGTCGTGTACTCGCCGTCTGCCTCCAATGCCGACCGAAAGACGTCCTGTGTGGCAGGCGACAGCGAACTGTACTTCAGACGTTCCGATGCTGTCGTTCCCCTGTACCGGGAGTCCTCACACGGGCTGGCAGTGTAATTGACCTGGTCGGCCTCGTCCTCTGCAGAGACGATACCAAACGCGATCGTTAACCCGGACGTCACTGCCAGCAGTGTCAGCGCGATCGCAGGAACATGATACCTCGTGAGCGACGAACGATAGGCAAACGCGACGATCCCACCGACAGCGAACACGACTGCAGCGACAGGAATCAGTATCCCCCACACGAGCGAAGAAGCCATGTTCGAGCACTCCCCGGGACTACCGAATAAGTCTTGTGTAATTTCGAACAACTACGCCGGCGAATCCTTGGGGTCAAGCTGCGTCCGACGACGCTGTCTCAATCCAGTTTCGCGACGGTCAGATCCTCTCGCGCGACGGTGAGCCGGAACGTCGGGACGGTCTTGCGAACGCGTTCGACGATTCCCTTGTCGACGAGGCTGTGAAGCGCAGAGCGAACCGAATCGACGTCGTACTCGTCGTGACCTGCGTCTTCGAGGGCGTGCAGAACCGCGACGACACTCTGGGAGTCCTCGTCGGGTTCGGCGATGACGTCGAGGATGTGTGCCTGGATCGGCGGCAC